>NZ_FOQG01000030.1 GCF_900113685.1 Nocardioides psychrotolerans | reverse complement strand
CGACCGTCACCGGGGTGATCGTGGCGCTGTTGTTTGTCACACTGGGCACTGCGATGTCTCCTTCACTTCAACCGGGGGATGGCGTCGTTGCCGACGTCGGCCCGGGAGTGAAGTCACTACGAGGCAGGCCTGTAACGGGTCACAGCCAGAGTCGTTTCAGCGGCACTGGTTGGACATGCTTCTCATCAAGCCATCGTGGTGGGGCCAGGGTCGACGCCGGCCCCCGGACCTGACGGACAGATCCCAGGCAAGACACCCCGAAGAGGTCAGGCGCTTCACGAGTCACGCCCGATCCGGAGGACCACCGTCAACCCTGCCAGCCAGCCCCAGGCCAGCCACCACGAACACTTACAGGCGCTTCACGGAGCCGGCCGAACAGTGCGGACGTGGTGGTGCTGGTCACGCCGTGGCCTTGCCGCGGTCGAAGGCCAGTGCCGCGAGGGCCAGTGCGCCGACGAGGAGCCCGAAGTCCCGCAGTGCGACGTCGTGGTAGTCGCCCACGCTCACCAGGCTCACGATGATGCCGGCGAGCCAGCCCGCGACCACGAGGGCCCCGTAGCGGGGCACGACGGCGACTGCGATACCAGCCACGATCTCGATGACTCCGACGGCCAGCATCGCTTGGCGGGCACTGCCGGGCACGATGTCATTGATCCACGGGGCCAGGTACTTCTCCCAGTCGGTGAGAATGTCGAAGAATTTGTCCAGCCCGAACGCGATCGGGGCGATCGTGAAGACTGTGCGCAGCAGCATGAAGGCTCGGTCGGCGCCGAGGTTCGGGTGGGTCGTGTCGGCGGGGGTTCCGGCCGGGTTGGTCATGATGGCCATGGCCTGTCCTTTCTAAAACAGAAGATACTTTGAATTAGACGCCTCGCAACTTCTTGTGTCAAGAGAATTCTGTTTTAGACTTCGGGTCATGGACTTGAGCGCGCAGGCCGCCGGCATCGGGGCGCTGGCCGATGACACCCGGCGGGCGCTGTATGAGTACGTGTCCGCTCAGGCCGAGCCGGTGGGCCGCGAGCAGGCCGCGACGGAGCTGGGCGTGGCCGTGCACAACGTGAACTTCCACCTTGACCGGCTGGTGACCGAGGGCCTGCTGGAGGTGGAGTACCGGCGCCTCAGCGGCAAGACCGGCCCCGGCGCGGGTCGGCCGAGCAAGCTCTATCGTCGGGCCTCGCGAGAGTTTGCCGTCTCACTGCCGCCACGGCGTTACGAGCTGGTCGGAGACATCCTGGCGGCCGCCGTCAGTTGCGCCGCTGAGGGAGTGCCTTTGGACCAGGCGCTGCACGAGAGTGCCCGCCGCGAGGGGCTCTCGCTGGCCCAAGGCGCGGAAAAGTTCGATCGGGCCGGGTCGCTGCCTGCCTTGGCCCAGGTGTTGCGTAGTCAGGGCTTCGAGCCACAGGTCCGAGATGACGAGGTGGTGCTCTCCAACTGCCCGTTCGACGCCTTGGCTCAGAAGCACACCGCACTGGTGTGCGGACTCAACCAGTCGTTCGTGCAGGGAGTGGCCGACAGCCTCGGCTCCGGCATCACTGCCTGCCTGGAGCCCGAACCCGGCAGGTGCTGTGTCAAGGCGCGTCGTGCGTCGGCGCCCGTACGTCAAGGCGAGCACCCGGGACCCCCGTCATGACCGGCGCGCGCGAGGCCCCCGTGGATGTCGTGCGCCGGTGGGAGACATCCGGCGGCCACTGGCGTGTGCTGAGCCGATCCGACAGCTCGGTCGTGCTGGGCCTGTTCAGCTGCGACGGCGGGGAGGAGATGCACCGTCTCACCGCTGCGAGCGCGGAGCTTGACCCTCTCCTCGCAGGCCAGACCCGCAGTGACGACTGACCGATTGCTGCACAGCCCTCGCGTCCGGCCGACTTGGATCCGAGATCTTCCAGCGTCGTGGTGAACGTGTTCCTGGACGAACGCGGCGTCCTGCTCCCCGACGACGAGCGGCTCCTCGCCGAGCAGTGGCTGTTGGCAGAGCGGTCGGTCCACGAGATCGAGACCGTCACCGCGGGAACCGGGTTCATCGCCCGCGACCTACGCACCGGCGACCGGGTCGAGGTTCGAGAGCGAACCGCCAGCCGCACCCTGAACGCCGGGTCGTTGATCTGCGGGCGGCTCGTGGCCGCCGGAGAGACAACGCAGTGCTTCGGTGGCATGGAGCCAATCGCCTTGCACGAGTGCGTCGAGTTGCTCGAGCTGCTCGACGGCGAACCCGACCCGGATGACCTCGTTTGGTTCCTCTCTCGCCGCTTCGCCCCGCCCGTGCTGCAGAACACCGAGGGTGAGTCGCTCGCCTTCTGCGAGGCAACGCTGCACACCGGCGACCCGGGCGCGCTGGCCGCCGCACTCGACACCGCCTTCGACCGTGACGAGACCGAGCTGCGCTGGTTCGAGCACGTGACCACCCACGGCCTCGAACGCATCCGAGCCACCATCACCCTCGACGACTCGATCGTGCACGTAGAGACCAACAGCGAACCCCGCATGGACCGCGTCCTCGAAGCCCTGCGGGCCCAGCAGCCGGGAGTGCAACTCCTCAACCAGACGCGCCACGCCCCCGACGACCTTCAGGAGGCGATGAGCCGCGCACCGGCCGGTGCGCCAGCCCAGACCCTGGATCCGACCGATCCGCAGATCGCCGCAGCACTCGAGCAGATGGTCCGCGCCCACGAGCGGGCCTGGCTGGACGAGCCGATCCCGGCACTCGCCGGCATCACACCGCGCGACGCGGCCGCCGACCCCACCCGATGCCCCGACCTGATCCGCCTACTCGACAGCTTCGGCCCCGGCGGCCCCGGCGGCCCCGGCGGCCCCGGCGGCCCCGGCGGCCCCGGCGGCCCCGGCGCCATGGACGCCGGCCGGCTACGCGCCCACCTCGGTCTGTAGCGGACAGAACTGAATGAGCTCAGCGGGACTCTTCTTCAATCGACGCCGCAGCAGCCTTGAACAGTTTCTGGAGCGACTGGTTCCACTCGGGCAGGTCGACCGACAGGGTGAGCCAGGTCAACGTGCGGTTGATCTCGTCGTACTGATGAATGATGAAGTTGCCGTTCGCGACAGACAGTGCCCAGTCCACTCCCCTCGGTGCCAGCACCCCGAGCCTTGAGAGCCGGTTGGCCACCTCGCCGAGTGCGATCATCAGGGAGTCGCCGGCTTCCTGGAGGAGGGCGTCGGCGAGGTAGGCGCCCTTGCCCCGCTCGACGATCTCGTCAACCCGGTCGAGCCAGCCCTCGATGTGGAGCAGCTCCTTGGCAGCCTTGCGAACCACTAGAGCAGCACCGCCTCGCGTCTGATGTCGTCATCCAGTTTCGGCTTGAGACCGCCGTAGGAAATCAGGTCGATCTCGCGGCCAAGCACCTGCTCCATCACCTGCTTGAAGCGGATGAAGCCGAACGACGAGGTGCCCTCTGGCGCTTCGATGAGCAGGTCGATGTCGGAGTCCTGACCAGCCTGGTGACGAGCCACCGAGCCGAAGACCGCCAATCGGGTAAAGCCGTGCTCGTCGGCCAGTGATGTGAGGATCGGAGCAGCAGCTTCCACCAGAGCCGCGGGATGCACGTCGTTGAGCTCGGGGGCGAACTTGAGCTGCCGGCTGACCGCTGGCTGGGTGATGCCGAGGGAGTCGACGATCTGGCGTTGGCTCATGCCGACGGCCACCATTGCCCGCAGGGCGAGCACCCGCCGGAGGCGCGCGAGATCCTCGTCGTTTCGGGCGTCGCGGTACTCGGTCAACAGGTCATAAGTCGACCTTATCAAGCAGGGCGGCTCGGGTGCCGGGCTAGAGGTCACCGGGATTCAACCTGCAGGCCACCTGCGCTGCCCGCTCGGCCGCCCGGGCCTTGATCTAACGAACGAGCATGTCGGTACGGCTCCAGCCGGCGATCGCCATCACACGCGACCTATCGAGTCGAGCGAACGGATGCGCAAGGGAGTCGGGGCGTTAGGAGTTGACCGGACGCGTGACGCCGCGGCGCGGTTCGGTTCTTGATGACCTTGGTTCTTGCCGGCTGTCGGCGCCGCAACATCCCATTCATACGGATGCCACCTCAATTCGCGACAGGGTCGCCCCTGACAGCATCACGCTGAGCCCGATGAGTTCTCCGGAGACACTGCCGTCAACCCCCACGACCAGGCCGCGACGATTCATCTCACCTCTTGCGAAGCGGCGGACCTCCGTGACGGACAGCGGCCGGACAGCCGAGAGCAAGCAGGATGCCCGACCGTTCTTGCATGGCCAACGCGGCCACGACCACGGCGGTGAGCCAATTGAACACGATCATCCTGACACCCAGCACCCATTCCACCCGGGTCATCCAGTCCATCTTGATCCCGCCGCACTGCTGGTGCGGTCAGGACCATGAGTACCTCCGTGGCGGCTATTGCCCACGTTGCGGCACAGCGCGAGCAGTCGTCCTACCCCCGCTGGCCCGCGCGAGCTGACCCGCCTCCATGGCCAGGTCCGTGTGCCCCTGGCCGCCGTTCACTTCAGGCATGTGAGTTGTATCGGCAAGAGGCGGGCCACGGCGTCGGCGACTTCCTACAGGTTGGCTCACTCTCAGGCCCACCGTATTCGCGGCGTCGGCTGCCCTGGATGTGGCGCAGTCGCGTGAGGCGGTCGTCGCGGTCCGGGAAGTGGACGTTGTCCGGGCCGTTGGCTGTAGTTCTGCTCCGTCGCTTGTCGGTGCCACCGCGGGAGGTCAGACGTTCGGGACGGGATCCGGCGCGAGGTCGACGATGACGGACTCGAGGTCACGCCGCTCGTGGGGCGGCGCCGGTCGGGCCGAGCGGGTACGCAGCTGGGCCGCCTCGGCGAGCAGGGTAGAGGCGAGCGCGCGGTCCCCCCGCTCGACGGCCAGTCGACAGAGGCCCTCCAGTGCGGTGCTGGTGAGTCCCGGCTCCCCGGCCCGGCGGCCGAGCTCGAGCAGCTCGTCGTACCGCTCACCGGCAGCGGTCACGTCAGCCGCAGCTTCGTCGCACCGGGCCAGGCCGGCGAGTGCGAGCCCCTGGGGCACCGGGGTGCCGAGCTCACCGAACCCGACGTAGGCCTCGGCGAAACGGTCTCGTGCCAGGTCCCACTGGTGCCCGACCTGGGCGATTAGCCCGTGGCCGTAGCAGGCGAGGACCGCGCCGGCGCCGTCACCGACGTGTTCCGACGCGGCGCTCGCCCGGTCGAAGAGCTCCCGGGCGGCCTCTACATCGCCGAGGTGGAGCTGGGCGACTCCGAGGTCGGCCAACGCCCACTGCACAGTGTTGTACACCCCGGCCCCGGCCGCCACGTCGATCGCCTCCTCCAGTACACGTGAGCCTTCGTCGTAGCGGCCGAACTGTCGTAGACCCCAGCCGAGGTGGTACAGGATCGCTGACAGACCCCACGGATCGTCGAGCCCCCGGAACGTCGCGGCGGTCGCACGCCCGATCGAGACCGCGGCGGTCTCGTCCCCGTTCTTGAGGGCGGTCTCCATGCGCACGAAGCCGACGACACCATCGCCCCAGGCGTCACCATCGGCTGCGAACTGTGATTCGGCCTCGCGCAGCAGATCCTCAGCCCGGTCCCGGCCTTGGCCGGTGACCCCCTCGACGGCCAGCAGGACGCGCGACAGGGCGGCACGGGAGTTGTCCCCGAGGTCCTCGAAGATCGCCAGGCTCTCCCGGGCGGTCTCGGCGCAGCGCGGGCTGGGATGCACAAGACAAGCGCGTGGACGCTCCACCAAGGAGACCGCCTGGAGGGCACGGGCCCGCGAAGACGGGCTGCCGTTGTCCGATTCCAGCAGGCGGGACAAGACCTCCCGGCCCTCCAGGTGGCGCCCGAGGTGCCAGAAGAGCCCGAGGGCACCAGCTGTCTCGAGCGCCGAGTCGAGATCCCCACCCGGCCGACCCAGCCACGCGAGCGCGGCCCTAATGTTGGGTTGCTCGTTGCGCAGCTGCTGGAAGGTTTCACGCTGGGCGGGGCCGCGCAGCTGCGGCTCGGCGTCCTGGACGACGTCGCGAAAGTGCTCCGCGTGCCGTTGGGTCACGGTCTCGTGCTCACCGGCAGCGAGCAGCTGCTCGGCGGCGTACTGCCGCAAAGTATCGAGCATCCGGTAGCGGGTCGGGGCCCCACGTTCGACCCCCACCATGGAGCGCTCGACCAGACGGCCGATGGTGTCGAGCACCTCGCCCACCTCAAGACTCGCGTCGCTGACGACGGCTTCGGCTGCGGTCAGGGTCCACCCTCCTTGGAAGACGGCGAGCCGGTTGAACACCCGCTGCTCACGTTCGGTGAGCAACGCATAGCTCCAGTCGACGGTCGCGCGCAGCGTCTGCTGCCGAGCCTCGGCGGTGCGCGCACCAGTCGTCAGGAGCGCGAACCGCTGGTCCAGGCGGCCAGCGATTTCTACGGGTGACATCGTCGCGACGCGGACGCCCGCGAGCTCGAGCGCGAGGGGGATGCCGTCGAGAGCGCGACTGATGCGACCGATCGCGGCGAGGTCCTCGTCACCGAAGACCGTCCCTGGCCGCACCGACCTGGCCCGTTCGACGAAGAGCTGCGCGGCCGGATAGTCCAGCACGCTGCCGACGGGAGTCCCGTCCGGCGGCATTTCCAGGGGGCCCACGGTTATCTGCACCTCGTCGGGGACCGCGAGTGCCTCACGGGTGGTCGCCAGGATCGTCACCTCGGGGCACCGACCCAAGATCTCGTCGATGAAGCCGGCAGCAGCGTCGATGACGTGCTCGCAGTTGTCGACCAGCAGCAGGAGCCGGCGTCGCACCAGGTAGGAGACCACTCGCTCACGTACGTCGCGGTCCCCCACTGCCCCGTCAAGAGGCACACCCAGAGCGTCGGCCACGGCCAGTGGCACCTGGTCGGGGGTATCGACAGAGGCAAGGCGGACCCCGAAGGCCCCGTCGGGGAAGGCATCGGAGCTCCGCACCACGGCGGCGAGGGCCAGGGATGTCTTGCCAGCACCGCCGGGGCCGATCAACGACAGCAGCCGAGCGCCGCGGACAAGCGCTACCAGGGAGTCGAGCTGGTCATCACGGCCGATCAACGGACGCACTACCGTCGGCAAGTTCGTGGGCGAGGTGGCCCTTTCCGCGGCTCGACGCCGGGTGCCGGACACCGCCACTGGCGCTGGCGCCAGATCGGGTTGTGAGCCGAGCGCCTCGTCCTGGCGCAACACGCGTTCGTGCAAGGACCGCAACGTGAGGGAGGGCTCCAGGCCCAGGGACTCGTCGAGCACTTCGCGGGTGCGGCGGTATGCCTCGAGCGCCTCCGCCTGTCGGCCACTGCGGTACAGGGCCACCATGAGCAGTCCGGTGAGCGACTCGAGGGTCGGATCGTGTGCGACCAGGGGTTCGAGGTCGGCGACGACCTCCGCCTGGCGGCCGAGCGACAGCGCGATCTGAGCACGCTCCGTGAGCGCGGCCAGCCTGAGCTCGGCGAACCGAGCGGCCTCGACGGTGGCCCACTGCTCGGCTGCGAAGTCACTGAGTGCATCGCCGCGCCACAAGGCCAGAGCCTCGTCGTACGCCTCGAGGCAGGCCTCGTCGGCCCCGGCCGGATCAGCGGCGGTGCGCCCCCTGGCCGCCCGCACGCGGGTGACGAAGTCGACGGCGTCGACCGACCCGGGATCGACGTTGGCGCGATAGCCCACGCCTTCGCGGGTGACTGCCTGCGGCACACCTATCGTCTTCAGACTGCGCCGCAGCTTGGAGACCCGGACCTGCAGAGCGTTCATCGGATCGACTGGGAGTGACGATTCCGACCAGAGTCGGTCGACCAGCATGGTCGCCGGAATCGTCCGGCCGGGTGAGAGCAGGAGCTGAACCAGGACCGCGCGCTCGGCAGCGCCAGGCATCCCCACAGGGTGCCCTTCGACCAGGATCTCCATCGGACCCAGCAGCCGGAAGCGCACGTCCATGGCTCTCTCCTTCGTCACCCTCGGGTCATGGTGTCGCAGCGGTGGGGCTGGAGCAATGACCCGATGGCCCGTCGACTCCGGTCCCTGGTGAAGCCACGCCCCGGCGGAGGGGGTGAGATCCGCCGGAGCGTGTGCTCAGACGGCCACCGAGTAGCCGGCCTCCCCAACTGCCACGTAGGTCCCGACGGTGCTGCACACGAGGTCCGTTCCTTTCGTTTTTGCGGGCGGAGATAACGGTCCGATTCTTGCTCGGCGACCGGGTGGCCGCCGAGGGCTGGTCTGTCGGACCCGGGGTCAAGCGACCGCCTTGGACTTCTCCTGGGTTGCTGTGTCAGGCACCTGGGGGCGCAGCCGGGCCGCCGCCAGAAGGGCGCCCAGCGCGGCGATGCCCGCGGCACCGAGCAGTCCGGCCGAGAAGCCATCGGTCTGGGAGACGGCGTCGCCCACCCGGTCGGCACCGAAGGCGGACGCGACCGCGGTCATCAGGGCCAGGCCCAGCGCCGAGCCGATCTGGTAACTGGTGCTGACGATGCCGGAGGCGAGGCCGCCCTCTTCCGGGGCTGCTGAGGTCAGCGCGAGTCCGAGTGAGGGGATGAAGGCCATCGCCATGCCGGCAGCGGCCACGAGCGATGCGGGGAGAACATCGCGGGCGAAGCTGCCGTCGGGCTGGATGAAGGAGAGCCACACCAGGCCGACCGACAGGGTCGCGAGCCCGGAGACCGTCATGGCCTTCGGACCGAAGCGTGCGATCAGCCGCGGGGCGACACCGACCATCCCGATCATGATCGTGACGGTCAGCGGCAGCAGCGCCGCGCCGCTGGCGAAGGCCCCGAGCCCGACAACCTGCTGAAGGTAGAGGTTGACGAAGAAGAACATCGGGATCCAGGCGGCGCCGAGCATGAACTGCGCGAGGTTCGCGGCAGCCAGGTTGGGCGCCTGAAAAATGCCCAACCGCATCAGCGGCTCCCGGCGGCGGGCTTGGAGAACCACGAACAGAGCCAGCAGCGCGAGGCCGACGACCCCGGTCACAAGGGTGGGCGCGGATACCCAGCCGACTTGCGGTGACCGAACGATGGCGAAGACCACCGCCGCCAGGCCCGCTGTCACGGTGATGGCTCCAGCGAGGTCGAGCGAGCCCGGTCGGGTCATGCCCTTGGGCATCACCGAGGGCGTGAGCAGGAGTACGACGGCAGCCAGCGGCAGGTTGATGAAGAAGATCCAGGGCCAGCTGGCGTACTCGGTCAAGACGCCTCCGAGGAACACTCCAGCGGTTCCACCGGCCGGTGCCGCCGCGCCGTACAGCGCGAGTGCCTTGGTCAGCTCCTTGGGCGTGGAACCGAAGATGGTGAACAGCAGGGTCAGCGCGGCGGGGGCGATGAGCGCCGAGCCGGCGCCCTGAACTGCCCGACCGGCCAGCTCGACGGCCACGCCGTCGGCGAAGCCCGCCATCAGTGAGCCGACGGCCAATAGCCCCCAGCCGATGCTGAAGACCCGGCGAGCGCCGAACAGGTCGGACAGCCGGCCGCCGAGCAGGAGGAGTCCGCCGAACGCGACGACGTAAGCGTTGAAGACCCAGCTGAGGCCCTCGGGGGTGAAGCCGAGGTCGGCCTGCATCTCTGGCAGGGCGACTCCGATGATCGAGGTGTCCATGATGACCATGAACTGAGCCGCGGCGATGAGGCCGAGAGCAAGCCAGCGTCGGCTGCTCGAGGTCTCCGCGGGCGAGGATGTGGAAGACATGATGTGCCCTTCTCTCGTGACGGGTCAGCCGACATCGGCTGACATCAGGAGCCTCATGAGGGCGGCTGTCCTCTCGCTGTCTCGTGCCTGTCGGCGTTGATGTGATCAGCTGTCTGCGGCGTTGCCTAGCTCACCGAGGAGCTCCACCGGATAGGTGAGTCCACGGAACGCCCCGAGGACGTCGTCCACGGTCATCGTGCCGGTCACTCGGACCACGGAACTCCCGGTGTCGGCCATCACCGTCTCGACGCCAGAGACGTCGCGGAGCCGGGCGGTGACCTCCCGGACGCAACGTCGGCAGCGCATGCCACCGACCACCAGGCCTATCGTCCGCATCTCGGGCTCTCCTTCGAATGGGGTTGCTTCGTCAAAGGGTGCGCACAGGCCCTGTCCGACGACTGTCCGCGGGCGGCGAGAAGACGGTTGGCCGACAGGGACGCCGTCCGCTGCACCGCCACCACGAGCGCCACTGACCACCATCAGCGTCGGCGCCGCCCGGACAGCGTCCAGACAGGAGACGGCAACCTCGCCGGCCCAGAGTCATGCCACCAACCAACGACACCGGGACCGCAAGCCCGGACCGACCTGAGGACGTGCACGAGATGGCCGCTTCGATCATCACCGAACAGGAGTCCGGCACCTACACCCGGCGCATCCATTCTCACAACGGCTACTACGCGGGGGACTTCTCCACTCCCAGGGCCGCCCGGCGCCCCGCCGCCGCCGACTCCCTCAGCGTTCCCCCCGCGCTGCTCCACCCTGGCCCCGTCAGTGGATGGCACGACTGAACCTGCAACCTCTCCCGAGCACGAGCCGCCCTCGCAGAACCCCGCAGGTACTGGCCCTGCTCCACATCCGAAAGGCAACACAGCCATGCACGGAATCCAGACAGCTCTGGTCCTGCACGAGACACGACAGGGCACCCAGTCCCACAGGTCTACCCACCGCGCCCACGGCGCCCTCGTGTTCCGGCTCAGCCGCCCCGGCGAAATCGGGACCCTTGCGCTTCTTCCAGGTGACTCACGGACGAGCGTGGTCTGGCGGAGCAACCGATGACAGGCCGCGCCGCCGCTGATGTCCCACCAACAACGGGGAAATTGACCCGGCGTGACTCGACGGTCCTCCGAAGCCCGATCGTCCGAAACGCTGTCCGCTGCATGCTGAGTTGCGCGGTCACGGCCGTGGCGCAGCACGCACAGACCTCGTCCTCCTGCAGGGACTCGACGTTGTGTCGGGGCAGCTAGGACTTGTCGCCCGATGAACCGACGCGCAGGGGCGTCCGCCAGCAGTGATCGCGGGTGGCGCGGGCCACCACCCACCTGTCGCCTGTGAAGAAGCCCGCACGGACAGCGGCTGGACAGGGACCGGCAACCCCACCGGCCGAGAGTCGGGGCCAGACCCGACGCAAGCGCACCACATCGGCGGCAGCCACTACGGCCCCGCCACATCGAAAGGAAGCACCCCCCCATGAGCAACAACACCACCTACACGGTCGCCGGCATGACCTGTGGCAGCTGCGCCACCAAGGTCACCGAGGCCGTCAGCGACCTCGACGGCGTCACCCACCTCGCCGTCGACCTGGCCACCGGAACGCTGGTCGTGACCGGCGAGGTCGAGCAGGACCAGGTCCGTGAAGCCGTCACCGCGGCGGGATACCAGGTCTCCTGACCAACCGGCCCCCCGCGCGGCCGCGGGAAGTGCTGCTGGCCAGGGACCGGATCGGTTCCTGCCCAGCAAAACCCCTACCAACACCAGGTCAGCACCCGAAAGTCCCCTCCCAACCATCCAACCTCGAAAGGGAACTCCCATGAGCGAGACCACCACCTACACCGTCGCCGGCATGACCTGCGCCCACTGCGTCGCCTCGGTCACCGAAGAGGTGTCCGAGATCCCGGGCGTCGAGGACGTCCAGGTCGACCTGGCCAGCGGCGCCGTCGCCGTCACGAGCAACCAGCCCGTCTCTGCCGAAGCCGTCAAGGCCGCGGTCGAGGACGCCGGCTACCAGATCGCATGAACACCCCCACAACCGTCGGCGCATTCGTCGTCGGGCTCGCCGGAGTCTTCGGCGCCACCTACGGGATCGGCAACGCCGTCGGACCCGTCGGCTCGCCGCCCGCTAGCCACGCCACCGGAGGACACATGACTGGTCAGAGCACGGAAACTGACGCGCACGCAGCACACGGCGACACAACCGAACCGGCCGACACACGCGAGATCCCCGGCGGCCTCATGGTCTCCCAGGGCGGCTACACCCTTGACCTGCAGACCGACACCGCCCAGCCGGGCAACGGCCGGCTCGTCGAGTTCACGGTGACCGGCCCCGACGGCGAGGCCGTCACCGAATACGAGGAGGAGCACGGGAAGGAGCTTCACCTCATCGCCGTACGACGCGATTTTACCGGTTTCCAACACGTCCACCCCCGCCGTGACCGGCAGGGTATCTGGTCGGTCCCACTCGACATGCGCCCCGGACAATGGCGCCTCTTCGCCGACTTCACGCCCGCACGCAACGAGGGTCTGACCCTCGGGGCGGACCTGCAGGTCCCAGGCAACGTCGAAACGTCACCGGAGACCCCAGAGACCCGCACCGCACGGGTCGATGACTACACCGTCACCCTGGCAGGGACCCTGACGCCGGGAAGCGACGCGGAACTCACTCTGAGTGTGTCCCAAGACGGTGAGCCGGTCACCAATCTGCAGCCCTACCTGGGCGCCTACGGGCACCTGGTCGCGCTGCGAGAAGGCGACCTGGCCTACCTCCACGTCCACCCCGACGGTGCGCCCGGCGACGGACGCACCGAACCCGGCCCCGAGGTCGTGTTCTACGCAGCCGTGCCTAGCGACGGCGGCTACCACCTCTACCTGAACTTCAAGCACGACGGAGTGGTCCACACGGCTGCTTTCAACGTCGCCACCGGCGACCAGGCCCACGACGCCGCGTCCCCGGCGCCTGAGACCAACACCGGCGACGGCAGCGAGCACGAAGACAACGAGCACGGCCACTAATTCAACACCCGGCGAGAACCTCAACAGGTCATCGCAAAGCCATCTACCGAAGGAGGAACAGTGAGTTCCGTAACCGAACCCCAGAGTTCGACATCTTCCACCAGCGCCATCGAGCTCGAGATCAGCGGGATGACCTGCGCCTCCTGCGCCAACCGTATCGAGCGCAAGCTCAACAAGCTCGACGGCGTGACCGCGACCGTGAACTACGCCACCGAGAAGGCGAAGGTCACCTTCGACCCCTCGATTTCCACCGACGATCTCGTCGGTGCCGTCGAGGCGGCTGGCTACCAGGCGGCCCTGCCCAAGCCGAAGGGCACTGGGGAGGCATCCGCAGGAGATGAGGGGGACGCCGTCGACCCGACCCGCTCCCTTCGTCAGCGGCTAATCGCATCGGCTCTGCTGACCATTCCGGTCATCGCCATGGCGATGGTGCCGGCGTTCCAGTTCACCTACTGGCAGTGGCTCTCCCTAACCCTGGCTGCCCCGGTCGTGGTCTGGGCCGCCTGGCCCTTCCACCGCGCCGCCTGGGCCAACCTGCGCCACGGCACCACCACCATGGACACTCTGATCTCACTCGGCACCATCGCTGCGCTGGGCTGGTCGCTGTACGCGCTGTTCTGGGGTACCGCCGGCGTCCCCGGGATGACTCACCCCTTCGAGTTCACCGTCGAACGGACCGACGGCAGCGGCAACATCTACCTCGAGGCCGCCGCCGGTGTCACCACGTTCATCCTGGCCGGTCGCTACTTCGAGGCCCGGTCCAAGCGCCGAGCAGGAGCTGCCCTGCGGGCCCTGCTCCACCTCGGAGCCCGTGACGTCGCCGTACTGCGCGACACGGCGGAGGGACCCATCGAAGAGCGCATCCCGACCGACCAGCTGACCGTGGGTGACCGGTTCGTCGTCCGGCCCGGGGAGAAGATCGCCACCGACGGCGTCATCGAGCAGGGCTCCTCGGCTGTCGACGCCTCGATGCTGACCGGCGAGTCCGTGCCGGTCGAGGTCGGACCGGGCGACGCCGTGGTTGGCGCCACCGTCAACGCCGGCGGGCGCTTGGTCGTCCGCGCCACCCGGGTCGGCGCCGACACCCAGCTCTCCCAGATGGCCCGCCTCGTCGAGGACGCTCAGAACGGCAAGGCCGAGGTCCAGCGCCTCGCCGACCGGGTCTCTGGGATCTTCGTCCCCGTCGTAATCGCCATCGCCATCGCCACCCTCGGGTTCTGGCTCGGCACCGGCGGCGGCCTCGCCGCCGCCTTCACCGCCACCGTCGCCGTCCTGATCATCGCCTGCCCCTGCGCCCTCGGCCTTGCGACCCCGACCGCGCTGATGGTCGGCACCGGCCGCGGCGCCCAGCTCGGCATCCTGATCAAAGGCCCCGAGGTCCTCGAATCCACCCGCAAGGTCGACACCGTCGTCCTGGACAAGACCGGCACCGTCACCACCGGCCGCATGACCCTGACCGACGTCATCGTCGCCGACGGCGAGGACGCGGACGAAGTACTCCGGATGGCCGGCGCTCTTGAGGACGCCTCCGAGCACCCGATCGCGCAGGCCATCGCCACCGGCGCCCGCAACCGCGTCGGCACCCTGCCCGCGGTCGAGGACTTCGCCAACGTCGAAGGCCTCGGCGTCCAGGGCATCGTCGCCGGTACCCCATCCCGTGCTCGGGCTGTCAGCCACGCCGTTCTCGTCGGCCGGCCCCGGCTGCTCGAAGAATGGTCCCAGCACCTCACCCTCGAGCTCGAACGCGCCATGGCCGACGCCCAGGCACGCGGCGGCACCGCCGTTGCCGTGGGCTGGGACGGCAAGGCCCGCGGAGTCATCGTGGTCGCCGACGCGATCAAGGACACGTCCGCTGCTGCGATCGCCCAGCTCCGCGCCCTGGGGTTGCGGCCGGTGCTGCTGACCGGCGACAACGCAGTCGTCGCCGCCGCGGTCGCGGCCGAGGTCGGCATCGACGCCGCAGACGTCATCGCCGACGTGCTGCCCTCCGACAAGGTCGACGTCGTCAAGCGGCTCCAGGCCGAAGGCCGGGTCGTGGCCATGGTCGGCGACGGAGTCAACGATGCCGCGGCCCTGGCCCAGGCCGACCTCGGACTGGCCATGGGCACGGGAACCGACGTCGCCATCGAGGCCAGCGACCTGACCCTGGTCCGCGGTGACCTGCGCGCCGCCGCCGACGCCATCCGGCTCGCCAGGCGCACTCTGCGCACCATCAAGGGCAACCTGTTCTGGGCGTTCGCCTACAACGTCGCTGCCCTGCCCCTGGCTGCCGCCGGGCTACTGAACCCGATGCTCGCCGGAGCCGCGATGGCGTTCTCCTCTGTCTTCGTTGTCGCCAACAGCCTTCGCCTGACCCGGTTCAAGCCGCTGGCAGGCAACCAGGTCGGCGGTGAGGGCCGATGACTCGCATCTCAGCCCTCACCCCGGCCACTGCCCAGGGCGCCGCCAAAGACATGCTGAGCGAGCTGGTCGCCCGGCACGGGCAAGTCGGATCGATGGTCTCCACCATGGCCCACTCCCCCGCCGTCCTCGGCGGCTACCTGCAGCTGAGCAAAGCCATGAAGCGCGCCAAGCTCTCGCGCCGTATCAGCGAGGTCATCTCCATCGCCGTTCAGGCGCGGCAGGGCTGCCAGCTGTGCCTGGACGCCCACATCGCAGCCGCCCGCACGTTCGGTGTCACCGACGCCGAGATTGCGGCCGCATGTGAAGGCACCTCACCCGACCCCGCAATCTCCGCCATGATCACGCTCGGTCTGGCGATCTACTCCACCCCAACCACCATCACCAACGACCAGGTCGCGAAACTGCGCGCGTTCGGCTACACCGACCGAGAGATCGTCGACGCTGTCGGGATCGTCGCCCTCAACGTGCTCACCGGCGCGTTCAACCTCGTCGCCGGCCTGGAACCCGACCCACCCAGACCCGACCCACCCAGAGCCCTATCGGGCTCGGACTCGTCCTGAGAGCCGAGGTCGACTTGGCCAGCCCCACCTCAACGACCACCACTCGACGACCGCCCTCAACAGAATCGACCCTCTAGAAACAGGTAGCAACCATGACCACAGACCTGCAGAACGATGCCCAACCTCGCCCGCTGCGACCTGCACGGAGATGTCGTTGACGGCGCGCACCGACCCGAAGGTCTTGGTGACGCCCTGGGCGTCCACGGCCAGGGCGGGATTCACGAGGACCCCGCGGTGGTGCGGCGCGTGGCGGGGACCGACCACGTCGTGAGCGGCGGGAGCGGCACCTGCACCAGCTCAGCACGGGCCTCGAAGCCGTCGGTGTACCAGTAGTCGCCCTCGGGAGTGACGGCATAGGCGTCGAGGCCGTCGATGGCGTCGATCCAGGCCCGTGCGTCGTGCCCCATGGCGAAGGCGGCGGTCGCTGCCCAGTCCACGAGCGTCAGGTCACTGCCGACGACACTGATCGAGGCCAGGTCCTGCGGGGGGCGTCCCGTGACGGGGTCGATGATGTGATGGCCTCGCTCGGCAGTCCCCGACGTGGCGACCGCGAGCCCCGGTGATGGTGCCTGCGGCGCAGCGACGACCGCCAGCAGTCGACGAGGGTCGCGAGGGTCGACGACCCCGACGCGCCAGAGCTCACCAGCCGCGGGCACTCCCACGCACCGCACGTCTCCACCGGCGCTGATGCAGTGGTGCTGCGACCCTGCGCGGCGCAGCATCTGGGAGGCGAGCTCGACGCTCCACCCCTTGACCATGCCGGAGGGATCGAGTCGACCGTCGTAGCGCTCGGTGAAGTGACCTCCGCTGATCGCAGCTGCCTCTCGACACAGGCGAAGGACGTGGCGCACCTCTGGGGCGCAGTCGGCGAGCTCGAGCGTCTCCGCTGCCAAGCGAGAGACCTGGCTGCTGGGTCGGTAGGTGCTGAACGTCGCGTCCACCCAGCGCCACCACGCGACGACGTCGTCGAGGGCCGAGGAGGCAGGGTCGAGGTCGCGGACGTCAACGGTGAAAACGGTGCCCATCACGGACACGATGCGCCGCTGCCCCAGGACGTAGTCGAGCTCGTTGCGGTCCGCTCCTGCACATGCGCTCATGCCTTCGCCCCCGCCGAGGTGGGTGCGACCGACGATGCCTGGGTCTGGCTCGACGCAGCGAGCTGGTCGAGGGCCGACTGCAACGAGCTGGCGTAGCCCTGGCTCGTGTACGTCGCGCCCGACACCGAGTGGATTCCTGCGCTCTGGGCCGCGATCGCCTCACGCCGCAGCAGAGGCGAGGAGTAGTCGGCGATCTGTCCGGACTGGCCACCCGTGGGGAGCTGGAGCGCCGTGACGTCGGTGATGCGCCCACCCGCGACCACCACCTCGACCTGGACGGGTCCGTAGCGGGTGTTGATGACGGGCCCGGTGCTCGTGCCGGCGGCGGTGGCCGACAGCGAGCTCGAGCCCTGCACCAGAGCGAACGGGGTGGGTGAGGTGGCGGCCTTGCCGCCGAGGAGGAGCAGGACCCCGAGGACGGTGCCTGCGGTCGCGAGTGCTGGTCTGTTCATCGGTGACTCTCCCTCTAGAAGGTGAACTGCTCGGAGTGGATGTGGCGTGCCGGGAGCTCGCAGCGCAGCAGGCTGTCGCGTGCGGCCTCCATGAAGCGCGGGGGCCCGCAGACGAAGGCGTCGCGTGCGGCGAGTCCGTTCACGAGGTCGCCCAGTCGGCTACCCACGAGGACGTCGCCGTCACCGCCGGGCAGGCCGAGGGCGTAGTGCACCTCCACGTGGGCTGATCGTGCGAGCTCCTCGAGCTCGGCGGCGAAGATGAGCTCCTCGGGCTGGTTGGCGCGGTAGACGAGCGTGACGGGTCCGGTCTCGGGTCCGAGGTGCTCGAGCATGGTGCGCAGCGGCGTGATGCCGATGCCGCCGGCGAGCAGCAGGACCCCGTGACCGCGGCGACGCGCGGGGGTGAAGGCGCCGTAGGGGCCTTCGGCGATGACGCGCACGCCGGGTCGGAGCCCCTGCAGGTCGCGGCTGTGGTCACCGAGGTCCTTGACGGTGATCCGCATCTCGCCAGTGGTCGGCATGGCCGAGAGGGAGAAGGGGTGTGACTGCCACCATCCGCGGGCCGTGAGGAAGCGCCAGCGGAAGAACTGGCCGGGTTGGGCTCCGAGCAGGTCCAGGTCGGTCCCCGACACCACGATCGAGACGACGTCGGGGCCCTCCTGGACCACGGCGGCGACCCGCAGCTGGTGGCGCAGGGCGTCACGGACCGGGACCAGCCAGCGGTACCACAGCAGAGCAGCGGCAACCGCGGCGTACAGCGCGATCCAGGCGGCCTTCGCCCAGCCCGTCTGGAAGTCGGCACCAGCCGAGAGGACGTGCAGGAAGCTGAGGCCCACCGCGACGTAGGTGAGCAGGTGCAGCAGGTACCAGGTCTCGTAGGACACGCGCTCGCGCACCTTGCGTGCCGAGACGAGCCCGACGAGCAGGAGCAGGCCGAAGCCGATCGTGGCCAGCAGGACGTCGGGGATGACGAAGATCATCACCTTCGTCTCGGCCAGGAAGCCGGTCTGCGAAGTGAGCGCGTAGCCCCAGGTGAGGAGCAGCGCGTGCGCCGTCAGCAGGCTGATCAGGTACCTCCCGCCCATGGCGTGCCACCGAGCCAGGCGGTCCGAGCCGAGTCCGTGCTCGATCCACGGGGCTCGGCTCATGAGGAGCAACACCACCGCGACGGTGTAGCCGCCGTAGAGCCCGGTCAGTCGCCCGGCAGCGGTGAGCCAGTCCCCGAGGCCGGCCATCCCCATGGCGTCGTGCCACCACAGGACGGTGGTGGCGACGGCACCGGTGACCACCGCCATCAGCAGGGAGCGCTCCGAGATCGTCCGGCGGCGGGGGCCTGCCTGCGGGGTGCTGGGACGCCGGGTGGCGGTGGTGGTGGTGGACATGACTTCTCCGGTCAGAGGAGGGCGAGAGCTGGTGCGTGACCCGATGGTGCGCGCCGCAAGGTGCCGACAACCTGAACGCCTTCGTCGCCGCTGGACCGGTCGGCTCGCATCGACCGGTCAGGTGACGTGCAGGTGGGGCGTGGGAACGTCGATCATGCGATGTACGTCCCGTCTGGCCCGCCATGCTGAGAGACTCGGAGGGAAGGGGTGAACGCCATGTTGATCGGCATCTGTGAGGACGACCCCGCCATCCGGCGCCTGGTCACGCAGGCGATGGGTTTCGCGGGCCACGAGGTCCTGACGGCGCACGACGGGGGCGAGGCCCTGCGCCGCTTCGGTTCCGACAGCGCCGTGGACGTCCTCATCATGGACATCGGGCTCCCCGACTCCGACGGTCGCGACGTCACCCAGGCCCTGCGCTCAGCCGGCCAGTCAGCACCTGTGCTGTTCCTCACCGCACTGGGCACCGTCCACGACAAGCTCTCGGGCTTCAGCGCCGGTGGCGACGACTACCTCGCCAAGCCGTTCGACGTCAAGGAGCTCATCGCCCGCGTGGAGGCGCTCGCGAAGCGCGGACGCCCGGCCGTCACCACCGAGGTCTCGGGCCTCGTGCTCGACCCGGCCCGGCACGGAGTCCGTTCCGAGCAGGGCGAGATCCTGCTGACCCCGACTGAGTACCGCATGCTCGCAGCCCTCACCTCCCGCCCGGGAGAGGTCGTGAGACGCCGCACCGTCGTCGCCGCCGCCTGGCCCGACGGTGCCGTGGTCAACGAGAACACCATCGACTCCTTCGTCCGGCGCATCCGGGCCAAGCTCGACACCATCGGGTCGCCCGTCACGATCGAGACCGTCCGCGGTGTCGGGTTCCGCCTGACGTGAGTCGCTCCCGCACCGGCATGACCAGCTCGTTCCGCGGCCAGATCGTCATCCTGACCGCGTGCGTGACGGCCTTCGCGATGATCGCCCTCACCATCGTGCTCCAGCTGATCCTCGCCGACCTCAGCAGGACCAACGTGGACACGGTGCTCGAGGATCGTGCCGATGCGGTGGTCAGCACCGTCAGCAACGCCGACAGACAGGGGCTCGCGGTGACCTCGGCCGAGCTCGACACCGGCGTCGTGGTCTACGACGCTCAGGGAGCCCCCGTCGCAGGGGTCGCCTCCTCGGCACTCGAGGACATCTATGACGAGCTGAGCACGACCGAAACCACGACCTACCGCACCGCCGGAGACACCGCCCGCGTCCTCGCGCTGCCCTTCCTGAGCGACGCCGGCGACCAGGGCGTCGTGGTCCTGTCCGAACGTCTGAGTCCCTACGAGGCTGCCGAGCGCTATGCCCTGATCGTCAGCATCATCACCGGCGCTCTCGCTACCGCCGCCGCCGCCGCGATCGCGGCCTGGGTCACCACACGTGCCCTGAGACCGGTCAGCGTCCTGGCGCGGACTGCGAAGGACTGGAGCGAGCACGACCTGTCACGGCGCTTCGAGCTCGGGGCACCCTCCAACGAGATCACTTCCCTGGCGGCCACCCTGGACACCCTCCTCGACAAGGTATCGGCGGCGATCCACGCCGAGCAACGACTCACCGCCGACCTTGCGCACGAGCTGCGCACCCCCCTGACGGCGGTCCAAGGTGCGGCCGACCTCGCCCTGCTCCAAGGAGGCCTGCCTCCGCACGCTCAGGAGAGCCTCGAGGAGATCTCCGCGGCGAGCCACCGCATGTCGGAGACCATCACCACCCTGCTGGACGTCGCCCGCAACGCCGACAGCCTGCGTCAGGCCGCGACGTGCTCGATCGCAGCGGTCGTGGACGACGTCACGAGCAACCCGGCCGCCGACGGACCCGGTGTCGAGGTCAGGGTCGAGGTCGACGTCGACGACCACCAGGTCGCTGCCCCGCACTCGGTCGCCGTCCGCGCCCTGGCCCCCGTGCTCGCGAACGCCCTGCGCTTCGCCGACAGCCGCGTCACCGTCACCGTGACCGCCAGCACGACGGGGATGGTCGACGTCGTCGTGGAGGACGACGGACCCGGCGTCAGCGGAGGCGACTCCGAGGAGATCTTCGAGCCGGGCGTGAGCTCGACCGGAGGATCCGGCGCCGGACTCGGGCTGAGCATCGGTCGCCGCACGGCACGCAGTGTCGGTGGCGACCTCGAGCTCGACGACGCGGGACCACCCACCCGCTTCGTGCTCCGACTCCCCCTCGCCTGACCGGTCCCCTACCCCCGGGGCAGTGTGGCTCTGGTCAGGTGGGTGGCAGGCTCGCGGCCACACGCTGTGGCCATGACGACAAGCCTGGCCCCTCGAGCGCCCGCTCACGGGTCGCGCTCACCGTGGCGACGCCGTCATCGCCTCGCGCAGACCTGGTCGCCCACGAGCGCCGTGCTGGTGCTCGCGCTCTCGGCGTTCCTGGTCCGGTTGCCCTTCGCGAGCCTGCCCCTGGGGCCTGATGAGGGCGGCCTCCTGCTCGTGGGTTCCCAGTGGAGTCCAGGCACGTCGCTGTACGGCAACTACTGGGTCGATCGCCCGCCGCTGCTCATCGGGTTCTTCGGCCTCGCCGACCACCTCGGGGGCACCGTCGCCCTGAGGCTGCTCGGAGCCGTGTTGGTGGCGATCTCGGTGCTGCTGGCCGGTCGGATCGGTGCCCTCGCTGTCGCCGGAGGCCGCGGCACCCGGTGGGCGCCCGCGCTGACCGCTCTCCTGACCGCAGCCTCCCTCGTCAGCTCGCTGGTCGACGCCCTGGAGGTCAACGGCGAGCTCATCGCGCTCCCCGCGATCCTGCTCAGCATCGAACGGTTGCTCCGCGCCCAGGCAGCGACGACCCTCGAGGCCAGGACACGGCTGCTCCTCACCGCAGGAATCGCTGCAGCCGCCGCCGTCCTGGTGAAGCAGAACGAGGTGGACGCCCTCCTCCTGATCGCTCTCCTGGCCGCCCGGACCGCCTACCGTCGAGGCCCCCGGGCCGCCCTCACCGACATCGCCGTCCCGGCGGCAGGTGCGTTCCTGAGCGCCGCCCTCGTCCTCGGGTTCGCGTCGAGCCGCGGGACGTCGCTCGCCGGGCTGTGGGAGGCAGTGGTCACCTTCCGCCTCCACGCCTCCACGGTCATCAGCGGATCCGCCAGCGACGCGACGTCGATCCGCCTGGACCGCCTCCTGCTGTCCCTGGCAGTGACGGGTGCCCCGGTCATCATCGGACTCCTGATCGTCAGGTTGCGTCGGCGTCACGAGGGCAGCGGCGTCGATCTCCGTGTCCCCGCGCTCGTCCTGCTCACCTGGGAGTGCATCGCGGTGCTCGCCGGCGGCAGCTACTGGCTGCACTACCTGATCCTCCTGGTCCCGGGGCTCGTCCTCGCCGTGGCCTCGATCTGTGCCACGCCGTACGCCACCCCCGACGCGACGCCAGGGCCGCAGCCAGCACTGCGATCCCCAGGCTTCGCCCCCTGGGACCTGCTGGCGGTCCTCAGCTACGTGGTGGCAGCGGCCCTGGTCGCGACGGTCGTCGTGGCCGCCCGGACGTCCGTGACCTCCCACGCCGACCCGCTCGTCTCGTGGCTCTCGACCCACCAGCAACCCGGTGACACCGCAGTCGTCGCCTACGGACACCCCGACATCCTGCGCGCCAGTGGGATGGCCAGCCCCTATCCCGAGATCTGGAGCCTGCCCGTCAGGGTGCGCGACCCCGGCCTGCTGGCCCTCACGGCCGTCCTCGCCGGCACCTCACGTCCCGACTGGGTCATCACCACCGGCGCCAGCCTGGCCGGCTGGGGCATCGACCCCACGACAGCCCAGGTCGCGCTGGACCAGCACTACCACTACGTCGGCGACATCGACGGCTACCGCGTCTTCCACCAGATCACCCCCACCGGTTCTCCCGCCACCGAGCCCACACCGTGCCCCCCCAGGAGAAGCCATGCCCGCACGACGCATCGTGATCGTGATCCCGACCTACGACGAGGCCGACAACGTCACTCAGCTCCTCAACCGCGTCAGGGGCGCCTCACCGGGTGCTGACGTGCTCTTCGTCGACGACCAGAGCCCCGACGGGACCGCAGAGCGCATCAGGGAGCACGCCGCCCACGACCCCCACGTGTTCTTGATGAGCAAGGAGCAGAAGCAGGGACTCGGTGCGGCCTACCGGGCGGGGTTCGCCTGGGCGCTCGACCACGGCTATGACGTCGTCGTCCAGATGGACGCCGACCTCTCCCACCCGCCCGAACGGATCGGCAGCCTCGTGGCCGCGCTGAACCACGCAGACGTCGCGGTCGGATCGCGCTACGTCCCCCAGGGCTCGGTGCAGAACTGGGCCTGGACTCGTCGCCTGATCTCCCGACTCGGCAACCTCTACGTCAGGTTGCTGCTGGCAGTGCCCGTGCACGACAGCACGGCCGGCTTCAAGGCGTTCCGGGCCGACGCGCTCCACGCGATCGACGTCCTCGGCAGCACCTCCAACGGCTACTGCTTCCAGATCGAGAACACCTGGAAGGCCCACCGCGCCGGTCTGCGGATCGCCGAGGTGCCGATCACCTTCGTCGACCGGACACGCGGCTCCTCCAAGATGTCCGGCGCCATCGCGGCCGAAGCGCTCACCAAGGTCCTCGCGTGGCGCTGGGCCGAGCTCACTGGCCCGCGTGTCCACGCACCCGTCGCATCGACCCACGCGAGGTCGGTACCTTCCTGACCGTCGGCGGCGCCGGCTACGTCGTCGACGTCCTCACCTTCAACGCACTCCTCGACGCCGGGCCCCTTGCCGGACACCACCCCGTCGCGGCACGTGCGCTCGCTGTCCTGGTCGCCACCGCGGTGACCTACCTCGGCACAGCCTGCTCACCTGGCGCGGCACCACGAGCGCGACGAGACGACGTGAGGTCATGCTGTTCATCTTGTTCAACGCCGTCGGCTTCGGCGTCTCGGCGCTCTGCCTCGTCCTGTCCCACGACGTACCGGGGCTGACCTTTAGGACCGCGGACAACATCTCGGCCAACGTCATCGGCGTCGACCTGGGCGCCGTCGTCCGCTTCGTCTCCTACCGCCGCTACGTGTTCGCCGGCCAGGAGACGGGCCCGGTCAGGACGCGACCCCTCACAGCAGGTCTGGTCGTCCCCGAGGGGGCTGGTGGCCTATCGCTCCTGTGTGCGGGCCTGGCCGCCCACCCGCCCCAGGACCCTGGGCCATGCTGAAGCTGGGGACGCACTTCCGGCGCTGAATGATCACCTACCTGATCGTGGCGGCCTTCCTCGTCCTCCTGGCGGGTGGCGGCTTCGCGGCCTTCGAGTCACGTCAGGTCTCCAACGTCGGGGAGGGATTGTGGTGGGCGCTCTCGCTGGTGGCCGGCGGGGGCTTCGTGGCCGAGGTGCCCGAGTCCGTGACAGGCCGCCTCCTCGCGTCCGTCCTGATGATCGCGCGGTTCGGCCTCATGGCACTCGTCACAGCAGCCGTCGCGTCGCTGTTCGTCCGTGAGGAGCAGGAGCCGGAGGATCAGGCGGAGGAGGCATTCGAGGCTCGCGCACTGGTGCTGCTCACCGAGCTCGCTTCGCGCATCGAGGCGCTGGAGTCAACGCTGGCGCCGACCGCGCCATCAGCCGAGCACAGGGACCCGGGTTCACCCGCCGGGTCCTGATCGTCACGGCGAGCCACCCGTCACGCCGATGCGCGCGACGTCGGGACCCCACGTGCCAGCCGGTCGGTGAGCTCGCGTCGGCACTGAGCCTCGGCCACGTCCAGCAACCGCCCGGTGGACACGTGTCCGCGGCGCAGTTCACGCGTCACGCGGCGTACGAGCTGCTCCACCTCTCGACCGGAGACGGCACCGTTGTACTCCAGCGAGAGCCGAGCAGCGAGTGCCTTCGGTCCCCCGTGGGCGTCGATGGCCGATGCGGTGGCCGGGGTCCATTCAGGTGAGCCGGCAGCAGTGGCCGGGATGCCCAGGGACCGCAGGAGGACACGGACCTCGGCTGGGCTTTCGAGGTGGTGCACAGGTCCCGGCGCCGGAGTCGCAGCGAGCGACCTGATAGTCCGCGCATCCTCCGCGTCGGCAGGCCCGTCCACGAGGAGGAGGGTGGCTGAGAGCGCGAGGCCGGCGGCCACGGCAGCGAGTGCTCGCCGCACATTCATCTCAGGACCTCAAGGGGCTCGACAGAAACGCTATCCCCGTCGGCCTCGTGTCGCGCACCGATCTTGTGTCGCACGACCGCGGCGGCTGCGGGGACGAGCGAGACGGCAACCATCCCGATCGCGAACAGCTCGACGTGCGTAGCCACGATCGGCACGCCTCCGAGGAAGTAGCCGGCGACGAGGAGTCCGACGGCCCAGAGGGCTGCTCCCGCGAGGTTGAAGACCGTGAAGGTGCGTCGCGGCATCCGCGCCACCCCGGCGACGACCGGCGTGAAGGTCCGCACCACGGGGACGAAACGGGCCAGTATGACGGCCTTCGAGCCGTGCTTGGCGAAGAAGGTCTCGGCGCGCTGCGCGTGCGAGCGGGAGAACAACCGCGACTCGTTGCGGTTGAAGACTCGTGGCCCGAACCGGCGCCCCAGGAGGTAGCCCACCTGGTCGCCGGCCGCTGCGGCACCGAACAGGCACGCTGCGACCAGCACCAGAGGAAGGTGGATCACGCCCGTGGCGACCAGGATGCCGACCGTGAAGAGGAGCGAGTCGCCAGGGAGGAAGAACCCGACGAGCAGGCCCGTCTCGGCGAAGACGATGACCATGGCGAGCAGCAGGGCTGCGGGGCCCAGGCTGTAGAGCAGCGGTGTCAGGAAGGCGATCATGGTGTGACCGTAGGAGCGGGCACCTGCCAGGCACCTGACCGCTTCGCTCCCGCGGGTTCCTGATCCCGCGTCGCCGGGGACGCACCGGGGCCCCGGAGCGCGTGTTACCGCTCCGGGCCCTGGGGTCCCTCCTCTCGGTGTGACGACGGTTCAGGTCAGTGCGCTCTCTCCCTCGGGGATGTCCGAGGCGACGACCTCGGTGCGGTCGACGCGCGACCGGGTCAGGTAGACGACCGTGGCGAGGATGGTGCCGAGGAAGACCAGGCTCGTGACCAGGGTGCCGAGACCGAGCCCACCCTCGCCCTTGGGCAGCGCCAGGAAGTCGCCGATGTTGGCACCCAGCGGGCGAGTCAGGATGTAGGCGAGCCAGAACGAGAGCACCGGGCCCATCCCGAAGCGCCAGGCTGCCAGCACGGCGAGGATCAGGCTCGCGGGGAGCAGGATCGAGGCGCCCGGCGACCAGCCGGTGAGCTCGAGGGTCCAGTCGCCCACCGCGGTGCCGAGGGCGAAGGTGACCAGCACGACCAGCCAGTACCACGCCTCGCGGGGCGTCGTGTTGATCGCGTGGATCGACAGCGTGCGCTCCCGGGCGTACCAGGCCGCGAACACGCCGGCGAGCAGCACGGCGAAGACCGTGGAGCTGACCCACAGGGCGACACCGCGGGCGTCGGTCAGGTTGTCGGTGAGCAGCGTGCCGACCACGCTGATGAGGACCACCGCGAGCCAGTAGATGCCGGGGATGTAGCGGCGTTCCCGGAACTGCAGGACCAGAACGACCACCAGCCCCACCGAGAACAGGGCCGTGGTGTTGGTGAGCCCGAAGCCGAGCGTCTCGTTGACGTAGTCGGCGAAGCTCTCCCCCACCCCCACCCCCATCCGCGTATGGAACCGACCGATGTCGGCCGTCACCGGTAGACTTGGACACCAAGGAGGAACACTGATGACCGTCGAGATCACCGAGATTGAGCGCCGCAAGCGCGCCATCGAGGATGCCCGGCGTTCCTCCGAGTTGGAGGGTTCCCGCAGCACGGAGGCGACCCGCTCGGACCAGGACGCATACGTCCGGGGTGAGATCGACATCGAGCAACTGGGCAGGCGAGTCCGCAGCCGCTACGGCTTGTCGTGACCGAACCTCGCCCGTGGGAGATCGGCGACCACGAGGCGCGCTGGGCGGGCTACCTGCTCGCCCCCGGTTCACCGGTCCTGCGGAACAAAGTCGGGGCAACGACCAGTGACGAGTTGCGTGCCGCCGAGAACGACCTCCTTGAGTTCCGGCTGACCGAATTGCGCTCGCAACCACGACTGGTGTCGCGGACGTTCGACCTGGCGCACCTTCAGCATCTCCACTTCCAGCTCTTCCAGGACATCTACGAGTGGCCCGGGGATCTGCGGACCGTAGGCATAGCGAAGGGCGATGGGGACGACACATCGTTCATTCCGCCACTGGAGATCGAACGCCCGGTCGCACACGTCGCCACCCGCATCGCCGAGAGCCACCTGCTCCGCGACGTTGGACAGGAGGCGCTGGTCGACGAGGTGACCTACCTGTACGACTGCATGAATTTTGCCCACCCGTTCCGCGAGGGCAACGGACGGACTCAGCGCGAGTTTTTCGCCCAACTGCTGGCAGAGTCGGGCCACGGTCTCGACTGGAGCAAGGTCGACATGGACGGCCTCCACTCCGCGTGCCATGTCGCGCGCGCGGACGGTGACTCCTCGAAGCTCCGGTCGATCATCGCGGTCGCTCTGACCGACGATCCGGTCTACTGACGTTCGGGGAACCAGCCCGTTCCGCAGGCGGTGGAACCCCGTCGTTCCCGAACGGCGTCACGAGGACTTGCTTTCGTCCTCCTGAGCGAAGGCTTGGTCGAGCAGCTCGGCGGTCAGCGGGTTCACGTGCTCGTTGCGGCGGATGTAGTGCTCGATCGTCACCTTCGGGTCGGTGTGGCCGAGGAGCTGCGCGGCGAGATCCACGCTCGCCGCCTCGTTGATGACCGTGGCGACAGTGCGGCGGAACATGTGCGGCGTGACGCCGGTGATCCCGGCTCGCTCCAGGACGGTGCGGAGTTGGCGCCGCACGTTCGCCGTCGTCAGCGGGGTGCCTTCACGGCTCGCGAAGACCAGCGCGTCGAACGACCTGTCCCCCGACACCGCCAGTCGGCGGCGCAGCGCCTCGGCCGTGAACGTCGGGAGCGCGACCACCCGGTTGGAGCGATCCGTCTTCGGGTGGGCCTGGCGGAAGGTCCCGACGCCCTTCTGGCTGATGACGGTGCCGCAGATCCGCAGCGTTGCCGGTGTGGTTGTTAGATCGAGGTCGCAGCGACGGATGCCGAGCACCTCCCCGATCCGGGCCGACGTGCCGAGCATGACCTCGACGATCTGGCCGAGCTGGCCGTCCGGGTTGGGACCGCTGCTCCCCCGCTGGTGCTCCCACGCCTTGATGACCGCGCGAATCGCGTTCACTGCGACGGCGGCCAGCGCGGTCGGAGACCGCTTGGGCTTGTGCATCCGGGAGACACCGTCGATGGGATTGCGCGGCATCACCTCGTGCCGCACCGCCAGCCCAAACGCGAGCCGCAGCACGGTCTTGGCGCGCTTCGAGCGGGCATACGACAGCTGGCCGAGTCGCTTGAGCAGCGCGTCGCAGCGGGCTACTCCGATCTCGCGCAGGGTCAGGTGCTCCAAGGCAGGCAATACCTCATGGCGAATCGCGTCCTCGTAGAACCGCCGGGTCGACGGCGCGATCCGGGCCTCCGGGTCGAGGTCAGCCAACCAGTAGTCGACGAGCTCGCCGAACGGGCTGTCGAGGGTGAGCGACGTGTCGACGGGCTGGTAGACGTTCCGCTCGGACAGCCGTCGCTTCAGCGCGATCTCGGCCGCCGAACGCGACTGTCCCCGAGCCGACACCAGCCGCGACTTCCCATCGAGATCGCGGAAGCGCGTGCGCGCCTCCATCCGCCTGTCGGGCAGCGTCAGCACCGTCACCGCGCCATGCGTCCCGATCGGGACCCGCTGGCGGCTCACCGGTCGGCCTCGTGCCGCGTCTCCAGCCAGCTCCGTACGTCCGAGACGGCGAACTTCAGCCGCTTGCCGCACTTGAAGGCTCGCGGGGCTGTGCCGGCCACCCGCCAGTCGTAGATCGTCTGCACCGGGACGCCGAGGTACTCCGCGAGCTCCTCCACGCCCATCAAGGGCTCCAGGCCCAGTTCGTGAGTGTTCATACCCACCAGGTGTGAGCCACGAACCGGCAGCGACCAAAGGGACGCTCCGAATGTGATGGATTGATGATGGATCGCCATAGCGACCTCCACAAACAGATCGAGGCCAGACGGTGTCTGACCTCGATCTTTTGGTAGCGGGGGCAGGATTTGAACCTGCGACCTCTGGGTTATGAGCCCGCACCCTCCGTGTTCCACGTGTCCCCCGGTGTTGCCATGCGATCGGCGTTTGCCCAGGTCAGACCCCCTATGTGCGGCAGCGGCGGGTGCAGGGTGCTTCGCGGCGTTTCCCACGTTTCAACCCTGTTGGTTGTCAGACCGGTGGTCACCGGGCGGCCAGTCGCATCCGGATGTGACGGCGTCCCATTCGCCGCGGACTGCACTTGATCACCAGTCGTTCGTGCGGGTGCGGACGTCCGCGATGATGCGTACGACGTCAAGCGGGTGTTCGCGACGCCAGGCAGCCAGTTGTCGATGGGCCTGGGCCGCCTGCCTGGGCGGGGTGTTGGTCCGCTTCAGGTGCCAGGTCAGGGCCTGTTCGGCGTACCAGGCGTTGGCGATGGGTCGTGC
Organism: Nocardioides psychrotolerans; assembly: GCF_900113685.1. Classification (GTDB taxonomy): domain Bacteria; phylum Actinomycetota; class Actinomycetes; order Propionibacteriales; family Nocardioidaceae; genus Nocardioides; species Nocardioides psychrotolerans. The sequence goes on along the minus strand of NZ_FOQG01000030.1, from coordinate 1,522 downwards.
CGATCGGATCGCGGCCAAGGCTTCGACGGGGTCCCAACCCATCGTCAGCAGAATGGCGTAGGCGGCGCTGGGGCTGCGGTTGATCCCCATGTGACAGTGGACCAGGACGCGCCCGCCAGCGGTGATTGCACTGACAGCCCAGTCGGCGATGCCGTCCCACCATGCGTCCGGCACGACTTGGCCAGCGTCGTCCATCCCGTCCCACCGGTAGGCGACGTCGGGCATGTATGACCACAGTCCGCTGTCGTTGGCTTCCAATCGCACATCCAGCACATGGGTGATCCCTGCTGTGTCGCCTAGTTCGACGGCTTGATGGACGGCTTGGTTGTTGTCTTGGTCCAGATCCCCGCCGACGACCAAGTAGTCAGTAATGAAATCGGCGTTTGCCTGCTTGAAAATGTGGTTCACATGCGTGCCTTTCGTCGAACCCCGTTCAGGGGGTACAGGGATCGACGCGAACACCAGGACGAATCTGACCGATCGGACGAATGTCAGCCCTTGCCAACGTTCCTAGAATGGAACCTGATGGAACATGACGAACTGGTGATGGTGACCCAGAAGATCGTGCGCGGTGGCGTACGGCGCGCTGGGCTGCCCCAGGACGCCATCGACGACCTGGTCCAAGACGTCCTGTTCAAGTACCTGAACAGATGGCCCCATCCCGACGCCCCGGGTAACCCGGCCGCATGGCTGCAGCGCGCCGCCAACAACGCCGTCATCGACTACCTGCGAAGGGACCAACGGCGTCCGGCCGTTAACTTTGCCCCCGATGGTGACGATCCGCTGTCGTTGTTGATGGCGACGCTTCGGGCCGCCGGGACCCCGTCGCTGGGGGTGGTGGCGGACGCAGTGTGGCAAGACGCCCTTGCCCTGGTGTCGGACCAGGACGCCGCTGTATTGCGACGCCGTTTCATGGACGCCGTGCCCGCCGCAGACCTGGCCGCCGAATACGGCGTCAGCAGGGCAGTCATCGACCAACGGACGGCGCGGGCCAAGAAGCGAATCCAGGCCGCGCTGACGAAGCGGCCAGACCTGGTCACGGCGCTGCAGTCGCCGCATCAACACACCTACCTAAGTGACCGCGGGGTCCGCCGTCGAAAGCGACCCATGGGTGCCGCAGGTCATGAAAGTGCGCGGTAGGGCCGCACTGTGGACATGAAGGACAGGCGATGTGTCCCAACGCCTGTCGGGACTGCCCAGGGATCGGTTGACACCTGACCTGTGAGGATCGCTCCTCGCTGGAAGGATGTCTGTCATGCCGAAGCCGTACCCCAAGGAGTTCCGCGACGATGTCGTGGCCGTTGCCCGCAAGGGCGAAGCTCCGTTGAACCAGATCGCGAAGGACTTCGGGATCTCCGAGGGCTGCCTTCACGGCTGGATGAAGAAAGCCGACATCGAGGACGGTGCCCGGCCAGGCCCGACCGCGGCCGAGTCAGCCGAGCTGCGTGAGGCCAAGAAGCGGATCCGTCTGCTCGAGCAGGAGGCCGAGGTGATGCGACGTGCGGTCGCCTACCTCTCGCGT
>NZ_FOQG01000017.1 GCF_900113685.1 Nocardioides psychrotolerans | reverse complement strand
GCCGAAGGTCTCTACCGCCTCGTCGATGCCGCGTATGAGAAACGCTCGGTCGCGATCAGCTCGAATCTGCACCCGGCCGCGTTCGACGAGCTGATGCCTAAAACGCTGGCCACCGCGACCGTCGACCGGCTCCTGCACCACGCCCACGTCTGTCAGACCACCGGTGAGAGCGTGCGCCTGACCCAGGCACTCGCCGGGCAAGGGGTGAGCCCCTTGAGCTGAGCAAACCGGCCGGTGGCGGCCAGCCCTTGGGCAGATCTCATGGCCGCCACCGGGCACTTCTCGTGACCGTCACCGGGCAGGTTTCATGACCGCCCCCGGGCAGTTCCTACTGGCCCTTGACACGGTGGGCAGCCCACGGTGATCTACTGGCCGCTCGGGTGCGGATCGGACGTCCGCTCTCTCGAGACCTAGGAATACCGTGACCCGCACTCGCAGCCTGCTCACCGTCGCTGTCTCGACCCTGTGCCTCCTGGCCGCCGGCCTGGTCCCAGCCACCGCGACCGGGGCTCCGGAGAGAGCCGCCGACGTCGCCACCAGCGTCTCGGCGGTGGCGACCGCGACGGGTCCGCTCCAGGTCCACCTCGACATCGCCCCGACCATGGCCGACGGCTCCGCGCCCTACGGGGTGGTCTCGGCGACCGGTCCGCGCGGCGAGTACGAGTACGCCTACGCCCAGGGCGCCGCCGCCGGGGTGGACCTCACCCTCCTCGAGGCCGGCCGGCAGACGATCAGGGTGGAGTTCTCCCCTTACAGCAACCCGGTCGCGACCTACCTGGGGTCTGCGACGACGGTCGAGACCGTGGTGCAGGCGCCGCCCCCGACGCCCACGACGATGACGCTGACCGGCGAGAACGTCGGAGCGGGGGTGCTCGAGCTCCAGGTCGAGGTCCCCGAGCTCACGGACAGGGTGGGTGTCGTGGTCTTCGAGGTCGACGGGCACGCGCCCGTCGAGGTGCCGATGGGCTACTTCGTCATCCCTGGGCGGGTGCGGGCCCCGCATGCCAAGCCGAGCGCTGCGGGCGTCGACATCACCGGCCTGAAGGAGAAGGGCAGCTATCACGCCACCGCCACCTTCGTTCCCGGCGGGAGCAACTACGAAGGGGTCACCGCCGAGACCACGACGAGGTTGAGCCTGACGACGAGCCCCAGCGGCACGATCCTGCGGACCAGCTCGCCGCGGGCGGGTGTCGTGAAGATCCTGGTCTCCGTGCTGGCGGCCCACCCGGCGAACGCGTCGGGGACCGTGGTGGTGACTGACCTCACCACGGGCAAGACCGTGGTCAGGGTCCGCGGCGTCACGCCCTACCCGAACCTCACCCGCAAGACGCTCACCGGTGTGGCGCCCGGCAAGCACCGCTACCGCGCGACCTTCGTCCCGGCACGCGGGCTGCAGGGCGAGCTGACCGGCTCGCAGGCCTGGAACACCCTCACCGTTCTCGGGGAGTGAAGGGGTGCGAGGTCGAGGGGGTCGCCGCCTTCGGCCCTGAGGACCTCAGCGAGGTCTACTCCCGCTGACCGCCCGCTCGACGGCTCAGCAGGTGGGCGAGTACGACGCCGTGGTCAGCGCCTTGCCCGTGCGTGCCTGTCGCCCGGTCTCGAGCGTCCACGCACGCACCCAGTCGACGGAGAACTGGGCTCCGTTGTGCTCGGTCGCGTTGTCCAGTCCGACCATGCTGACCCGGGGAACCAGCACCTTGCCGGAGATCGCGGTGCGCTTGCGGGTCGTGGCGATGGCCTTGCCGTCGAAGAACCACGTGACGTGGTCGGGGGCCACCTCGACGGCGAAGTTGTGCAGCCCGCTCCACGCCGGCGAGGCGGTCTTGGTGAAGCGCCACTCGCTGCGGGCCTGGGCGGAGCGCACGCCGACCGAGTGAGACCGCGCGCCCAGCTCCATGTCCGCGACCCGGATCGACTCCGGCGCGCAGGCGCCGGGCGCCGTGCCCTCGGGCACGAGCTCGACGCGCATGCGGAAGTCGCGGCCGTCCTGCTCGTAGACGTTCTGCCAGACGCGGAACTCCCAGCGCCCGTAGCGCTGCGCGTTGCCGGTCATGCTCGCCGATGTGGTGCCGCGGTCGCCGGGACCCTGGTGGATCAGCTTGCTCTGGAAAGCCAGCGCGCCGTTGAAGGTGACCACGCGACCCGAGCCGCTCGAGTAGTCCAGCCAGCGTCCCTTCAGCTTCTCGCCGCGCGTGGGTGGGGAGGTGAGCGACTGGCCGTACTCCCAGGCGAAGTCGTAGGTCGGCTTGTACCAACCGAACTGCTCGCTCGCGTCGGTCGCGCCGGTCGAGTCCGTCGGCGGGGGCTCACCGCCGGCCGCAGCACGCCAGGGCGTGACGGCGCCGAGGATGTCGGGGAGGAGGCTGAAGCCGACGTACGTCGGCCAGGAGGCCGTCCACCCGATCTGGTTCCCACCGGTGGTGACGTCCTCGACGCGGGCCCGGAGCACGCGCTGGCCGAGCAGCGGCGCGGTCAGGGTGAACGCGGCCAGCCCGGCCACGTCGGCGCGGGCGGAGCCGATGGTGCGCCACTGGTGGTTGCTGGTGCGGTCCTGCAGGGTGATCGTGCGGCCGGACAGGACCGGCGGCTCGAGCTCGCGGTGGGTGTAGATGTCGGCCGCAGAGTCGACCACGACCGTGTAGGGGAGCAGCGAGGCCACGCCGACAGCCGCGCTGCGTGGGTCCTGTCCGTTGATCGACAGCGTCACGGCCTGGGGCCTGGCGTAGAACCGACGTGACGCGGTCACGAGGGCACCGCCGACGACCCGGTAGCTGATGTCGAACATCGATGGTGCAGGGAAGCGGAACGCGAAGGCGCCTGACGCGGTCGTGACGTGGTCGCTGCCTTTGACGTCGGTCCACCGGTCGCCAGGACGGTTCATGTGGAACTGCAGGTGGATCGCGCGACGCCCGGGCTTGCTGAGCTTGCCGGCGAACGTGAGCGCCTGGCCTGCCACATGGGCGGCCGGGGTCACGATGAGGGTCCCGACGCCGCCGGCGCGGTAGTCGGGAGCAGCCTGGGTCGGGAGCGAGGCAGCGACCAGCGCCGACGCGATGAGCGCCAGGGCGGCGACCACCCGGCGTACGACAGCTCCTGACGACGTGCCGCGACGTGACGAGCGCATGTCGAATCTCCCAGTCCCACGCCGACCCCTCGGCGCCCCGGATCGACGCTAGGCCCGGAGTCGGGCGACATCAGGGGAATCGACGTCTTGCCCCGGAGTTCAGGGAAACTTCATCAACCTTGAGTAGGCGCAGTCGGGTCGGGCTTCTGCTTCAGCTGCGGAGCAGCCCGGAGGCGAAGACGACCAACGCCTCGACGGGCAGGTCGGTCGAGCTGACGACGGACAGGGCGCCGTCCGCCGGGTCCCACAGCACCAGCCTGAAGCCCGTGGCGCGGCCGCCCCCGAGCGCCGCCACGCGCAGCAGGACCGTGCCGTCGTCGAGGAGGGCCTGGGGCCCCAGGCCCCAGTTGCTGTAGTTGGCCTCCGGGTCGAGGATCGGCAGCGAGGCCTGGGGGGTGAGGGTCGCGCGGTCGGCGACGTAGACCGCGAAGGGCCCGTTCTCGTAGGAGGTCCCGACGACCGTGTCGTCGTCGGCGACGATCCTGGCCAGCCGTCCGGTCTGCTCCATGCTCACCTCGCGCGGCGTCGCGCCCGCATAGTCGAGGAGCACGTTGCGCTCGCTCCAGTCCGGGCTCACCAGTACGTCGCCGTCCGGATCGACGGTGCGCGAGAGACCGGCGCGGTAGGGACGCGGCTCCGCGGCTCCCGTGGCGAGAGGGACGGCGTACGACGCCTGGCCGCTGTTGAGCAGCAGCAGGTCCTCGTCGAGGAACGACCAGCCCGTGTCGTCCCACGGCACGAAGCCTGATGGCGGCTGGAGCACCGTGCTCCCGCCGGTCGCGAGGTCGTGGACCGTCACGGCGTAGGTGTGGTCCGGGTCCTCGGTGTCGACGTAGTAGTAGACCGCGAGCCTCGTGCCGCCCGGACTGAGCGCGATCCGGGGGTAGCGGCCGTCGAGCGGCACGGTGCGCCACGCGCCGTCGGTGCCGAGCACCTGCGCGGTCCCGCGCTCCTCGACGGCGACGATCGCGCTCCCGACCGGGTCGTCGGCCAGCAGCGGCGACGAAGGGGGCGGGTCGATGACCTCGGGCAGCGCGGCCACGACCTGCGCCGCGGCGGCGGGCAGGTCGTCGACGTCGCGGGGATCCCACGTGGGAGCAGGCGCCAGTGCGGGCGCGGACGGCATGGACGTCGCGGATGGCGGGGGCGGGGTGAGCCCGGGAGGTCCCGCCGGCAGGGTGCTGTCGCTCCGGACGCCGCCGGTCTGGCTGCCGACGACGACCGCCACGGCCAGGACCAACGTCGAGGCGACAGCGGCGGCAGCCGCCCCCCGTCGGCGGGTGCGTCGGCGCTGGGCGGTGCACAGCGCGACCTGCTCCAGCCGCGGGTTCTCGATGCCGTCGGTCGCGTGGTCGAACAGCGCGCGCAGCTCACTCATGATGGTCTCCGATCAGGTCGAGCAGCTCGGGTGCGCCGGTGCGGAGCCGGGCGAGGGCGGCGGCGTTCTGGCTCTTGACGGTGCCGACGCTGACGCCGAGCACGTCGGCGGTCTCGCGCTCCGAGAGGTCGTCGAAGTGCCGCAGCACCAGCACCGCCCGCTGGGCGGGGGTGAGCCGCAGCAGGGCCCGTCGTACGACCATCGCGGTCACGGGGTCGCTGCTCACCCCGTCGGGAGCCGGCCCCTCCGGCTCCGCCACCGCGGTCTCGCGGCGCCGGCGCCACCAGCTCACGTTGTCGCGCACGATGATCCTGCGGGCGTACGCCGTGGGGTTGCCCTCGCGCAGCTGCGACCAGCGCAGCGCCACCTTGACCAGAGCCTCCTGGACCAGGTCCTGCGCGCGGTGCAGGTCACCGGTCAGCAGGTAGGCCGAGCGCAGCAGGGTTCTCTGGCACCCGGCTGCCCACTCGGTGAACTCCTGCTCCTGCACGCGCTGCTCCTCGCGATGGATGGTGTCACGCTAGGAACGCCCCCAGTGCCGCGAAAGGTTGGCGCGGGTTGGCGGAGCCTGTCTGTCAGCTGGACACGCACCATCCCCTGCCTCCGCTGCGCGACCTTCCGCGAGGTGCCCGTTGAGCCTGGTGATCGGGGCTGCGACAGCGGGCGCTGATCACTGCCCCGCGTGTCACCCCCGACGGGTGGGGCCGGTCGGCGGGGCCTCCTACGTCGTCAAGGGCGGCAAGCCCGCGACCCGGACCGTGGCCGGACGGGTCCGCAAGCTGATGTTCAAGAACCTCCGGCCCGGCGCCCACCAGCTGCGGGTGACCGCGCGCAACGCGGTCGGCTCCGGCACGCCCAGCGCTGCGCGGATCGTGCGGATCCGCTAGCCGGGGAACGGGGCTCCGCACCCCCTCGGCATCCCGTGGGGCCTGGTGATCCGCATGCTGCTCGCCTGTGTCCTGGTCGGGGTGCGGGCCGCTGTCGCGCCCTCGGTGCCGGGCGGCGCGACTGACCGTGCTTGGGGGCGATTGCGCAGCGGCGAGCAGGGTCGCGGGCCCGTGGCCCCGTGGCCCCGTGGCGCCGCGCGGGTGTGCTCTGATGGGCGGGTGGCTTCCGAGGAGAACGACCCGCGTGACGCGGCCGCACATGCTGGCGAGCGCAGCCGGCGCTCAGCGACGGCGAAGCGGGTGCTTGCCGCAGCCGCGGAACGCGACGACGAGGCCGACGCACGTGATGCGGCGGCCGAGGAGCGGGACGGGGAGGCCAGCAAGAAGGCCTTCCTCAGCCGCGATGCCGGCGACCACGACCACCGGGCCCGCCGCTCGGCCGCGCTGGACCGGCTCGGCTCCAAGTCGGACCGGAGCGCTGCGGCCTCGGATCGCTTCCAGCTGACCGAGGACGACTGAGCCCGCTCGTCAGCCGCTGGGAGCGGGCACTTCCCTCGGTGACACGCCGCCAACCACGGGGTCTTCCGCGCGGGGAGTGGCGGTTCGTCTGCATACCTTGATGGAGCGGCCCTGACGGAGCGGCCTGTTGGAGCGGCCGGTCAGTCCGCGGCCAGCACCGCACCAGGGTTGAGGATGCCGGTGGGATCCAGCGCGTCCTTGATGCGGCGCTGGAGCGCGAGGGCGGCGGGGTCCAGCTCGTGGGCCAGCCACGACGTCTTGAGCCGCCCCACCCCGTGCTCGCCGGTGATGGTGCCGCCGAGGTCGAGGGCGAGGCGTGTGATGGCGTCGAACGCCCGGCTCGCGGCGGCGCGGCTGGCGGGGTCGGACTGGTCGTAGATCACGGTCGGGTGCATGTTGCCGTCGCCGGCGTGGCCGAAGACGCCGATGGTCAACGACGCGGCCGCAGCGATCGCCTCGACCCCCTCGAGCAGGTCCACGATGCGGGTGCGGGGGACGCAGACGTCGTCGAGGAGCCAGTCGCCGAGGGCCTCGAGGGCCGGCAGGGCCTGGCGGCGGGCCTCGAGCAGCAACTCGGCCTCGTCGGGGTCCTCGGAGGTCGCGACGTCGGTGGCGCCGCCGTCTGCACACAGGAGGGCGAGGGCAGCGACGGTCGTCGCAGCGGCCTGGTCGTCGGCCTGGGCGAGCACCATCGCGGCGGTGTCGGGGTCGAACCCCATCCCGGTCCGTGCGTCGACTGCGCGAAGCGTCACCCGGTCCATGATCTCGAGCATCGACACCGCCGTCCCCGACGCGGCGATCGCGGCCACGACGCGGCCGGCGGAGGCCAGGTCGGGGAACGTCGCGACCAGCGTCTGGGCGGCGGCGGCCGGCGCCGGCAGCAGGCGCACGGTGATCTCGGTGATGATGCCCAGCGTGCCCTCCGAGCCCACGAAGAGGCTCGTGAGGTCATAGCCCGCGACCCCCTTGGCCGTACGACGACCCGTGCGCACGACGGTCCCGTCGGCGAGGACGACCTCGAGGCCCAGGACGTAGTCACCCGTCACGCCGTACTTCACGCAGCACATGCCACCCGCGTCGGTGGCGACGTTGCCACCGACCGTGGAGATCGCCACGGAGCCGGGGTCGGGCGGGTAGAACAGCCCGGCCTCACGAGCGACCGCGCGCAGGTCGGCCGTGACGACCCCCGGCTGGACCACCGCGAGCCGCTCGGCCGCATCGACCTCCAGGATCGCGGCCAGCCGGTGGGTGCGCAGGACGACCGACCCCGCGGGAGCATTCGCAGCGCCGGACAGGCCGGAGCCGGCGCCCCGCGCCACCAGGGGTACGCCGTGCGCGTGCGCCCGGCGGGCCATGTCGGCGACGTCATGGGTCGAGCGGGGCGACAGGACGCCGGCCGGGAGCGCCCGCTCGGTGAGGCGGGACTCGTCGTGCGCGAAGCCCGCGACCAGGTCGGGGTCGGTCGTGAAGAGGTCGGCGGCGAGGTCGCCGAACGCGGCGGCGATCGGGTCGTCGTACATGCTCCGACCCTCCCACGTCGTCTCGTTTCCCGCGCTGACACGCGCCTGTCGCAGAACCTTCATGGATGGCCCCGAGAAACAGCGGGGACGATCAGTTCGTACGGCCCATTCCCTTGATAGGATCTTCAGCGCAGAAGGTGCAAGTTCCAGCAGGTCGACGGCCGCGGAGTTTGTGATCCGACGGCGTTTCTGGTTTGTGGTGCTGCCAATCACGGGTCGGGGCGACGTTTCACCGCATCTGATGCGGGTCGCTGAAGCGGCGACTTTCGTTCCGATAACAGGAGTACAAGCAACATGGCACAAGGCACCGTGAAGTGGTTCAACGCTGAGAAGGGCTTCGGCTTCATTGCACAGGAGGACGGCGGCGACGACGTCTTCGTGCACTACTCGGCGATCCAGACCCAGGGCTACAAGTCCCTGGACGAGAACCAGAAGGTCGAGTTCGACGTCACCCAGGGCCCCAAGGGTCCCCAGGCGGAGAACGTTCACGCCGTCTGATCTCCGACGAGACGCACTGTCGTCAGCACGAGGCCTCCATCCTGCGGGATGGGGGCCTCGTGCCGCGTGTGCGGGGCACGAGATGCACGACGCACGGGCGCTGACCATGGTCCGTTCGGGGCAGCGCATGCCTAGCCCATGCCTAGCCCATGGTGACCAGGGGGGTCGCGCTCGTTTGCGCGTAGGCTGAGGGGGGAAGGCTTGCTCGGATACACGCCCACCGACCAGATAGGGGTCCCTCGTGTACGACCAGTTCGACGTGACTCTCGAAGACGTCGACCTCCTCGGCGAGGTTGAGCTCACCACCAACCTCATCATCGCCGCGAGTGAGTGCGACGACCACCTCGAGCCCGACGAGATCGACCAGATCCTCGGCGTGAGCCCGCAACCACCCCACCCGCGACACGGGGCCTGATGAGCGCTGACCCGCCGGCCCTGCGCCGGCGGGTCTTTGTGTCCCGTTCGACCTATACCCAAGGGGGGTATATGGTAGGGGCATGAGCCACGTCACCACCTGGACCGTCACCGGCATGACCTGCGGCCACTGCGAGGCCTCCGTGCGCGAGGAGATCAGCGAGCTCCCCGGCGTCGAGGGCGTCGAGGTCTCCCACACCGAGGGCACGGCCGTCGTCACGAGCGCGACACCCCTCGAGCGGGCCGCGGTCGCCGCGGCCGTGGAGGAGGCGGGCTACGCCCTCGCGTGACCCGCTGACGACCATGAGCACCCCGTCGCACACCACCGTGGGCACCTCCGAGATCGAGCTGGCCATCACCGGCATGACCTGCGCGTCGTGCGCCAACCGGATCGAGCGCAAGCTCAACAAGCTGGACGGCGTCACCGCGAGCGTCAACTACGCCACCGAGAAGGCGAAGGTCGCCTACCCCGGCAGCATCACCACCGACGACCTCCTGGCGACCGTGGAGGCCGCGGGCTACGGCGCCGACCTGCCGGCGCCCGCGGGTGCCCCGGGACGCGCCGACCCGGACGCCGACCCGGACGCCGACCCCGAGCTCGACGCGCTGCGCCAGCGGCTCCTGGTCTCGGTGGTGCTCAGCGTGCCGGTCGTGCTGCTGTCGATGGTCCCGGCCCTCCAGCTCGACAACTGGCAGTGGGCGTCGCTGACCCTGGCTGCGCCCGTCGCCGTGTGGGGCGCCTGGCCCTTCCACCGCGCCGCCTTCGTCAACGCACGGCACGGCGCGACGACCATGGACACCCTGGTCTCCGTGGGCGTGCTGGCCGCCTTCGGCTGGTCGCTGGTCGCGTTGTTCTTCGGCACCGCCGGCATGACCGGCATGACCCACAGCTTTGAGCTGACCGTGGACCGGTCCTCCGGGCTCGACAACATCTACCTCGAGGTCGCCGCGGGCGTCACGACGTTCCTCCTCGCGGGGCGCTTCGTCGAGAAGCGCTCCAAGCGCCGCGCCGGCTCCGCCCTGCGTGCGCTGATGGACCTCGGCGCCAAGGACGTGACCGTCCTGCGCGGCGACGTCGAGCACCGCGTGCCCGCCGCGTCCCTCGCGGTCGGCGACCTGCTCGTCGTACGACCGGGGGAGAAGGTCGCCACCGACGGTGTCGTCGAGTCCGGCCACTCCGCCGTCGACGCCTCGATGCTCACCGGTGAGCCGGTGCCGGTCGAGGTCGGCCCCGGCTCGGAGGTCACGGGCGCGACCGTCAACGCCAGCGGTCGCCTCGTCGTGCGCGCCACGCGCGTCGGCGCCGACACGCAGCTGGCCCAGATGGCGCGGCTGGTCGAGGAGGCGCAGAACGGCAAGGCCGAGGTGCAGCGGCTCGCCGACCGCGTCTCCGGCGTCTTCGTGCCGATCGTGATCGTCCTGTCCCTGGCGACGCTGGGGGCGTGGCTCGTGACCGGCGCGTCCGCGGCGACGGCGTTCACCGCCGCTGTCGCCGTGCTGATCATCGCCTGCCCGTGCGCGTTGGGCCTGGCCACGCCGACCGCCCTGATGGTCGGCACGGGTCGCGGCGCGCAGCTCGGCATCCTGATCCGCGGTCCCGAGGTGCTCGAGTCGACGCGGCGCATCGACACCGTGGTGCTCGACAAGACCGGCACCGTCACGACCGGCCACATGTCGCTGGTCGAGACCGTCGCGGCGGACGGCGACGCCGTCGACGACGTACGCCGGACCGCGGCGTCGCTGGAAGCCTCCAGCGAGCACCCGATCGCCCGGGCGATCGCGGCGGCCGTGCCGGGCGCGGTCGCCGCTGACGACTTCACCAACCTGGAGGGGCTCGGCGTGCGTGGTGTCGTCGACGGGCGCACGGTGCTCGTCGGGCGACCGCGGCTGCTGATCGACGAGGGGTGGGTGGTGCCGCCGGAGCTCGCCGACGCCGTCGACCGGGCCGAGGCCTCCGGGCGCACCGCCGTCGCGGTCGGCTGGGACGGCCGAGCGCACGGCGTGCTGGTCGTCGCCGACACGATCAAGCCGAGCAGCGCCGAGGCCGTGCGGCGCCTTCGTGGCCTGGGGCTGGCGCCGATCCTCCTGACCGGTGACAACGAGCGGGCGGCCCGCGCGGTCGCCGCCGAGGTGGGGATCGACGAGGTGGTCGCGGAGGTGCTGCCGGCCGACAAGCTGGCGGTCGTGTCGCGGCTCCAGTCCGAGGGCCGGGTCGTGGCGATGATCGGCGACGGGGTCAACGACGCCGCCGCGCTCGCCCAGGCCGACCTGGGCATCGCGATGGGCACGGGCACCGACGTCGCGATCGAGGCCAGCGACCTCACGCTCGTGCGCGGGGACCTCCTGGTCGCCGCGGACGCCGTACGGCTCGCCCGGCGCACGCTGCGCACCATCAAGGGCAACCTCTTCTGGGCGTTCGCCTACAACGTCGCCGCCCTGCCCCTCGCCGCAGCCGGCCTGCTCAACCCGATGCTCGCCGGCGGCGCCATGGCGCTGTCCTCGGTGTTCGTGGTCACCAACAGCCTCCGGCTGCGCCGGTTCGTCTGAGGTCGCCGCCAGGCGGAAAGTACGTGACGTTTTCGACCTTCCCAGGGGGTGTGGAGGTCGAAAACGTCACGCACTTTCCGGGCCACGAACCGTCCACAGCCTCAGCAGGTCGCGAACAGCACCGGCCCGTTGGAGAGGTCGGAGAGCACGTAGCTGCCCTCGACGGGCTCGAGTGCCAGCGTGACGACGGGCCCGTCGGCCTCGACGGGGCCGAGGGCGAAGCGGTCGGAGAAGTCGCCGCCCTGGCCGGGGGCGGGGCCGGCGGCCAGGACCGCGCGGGTGTCGGCGTTGGTGCGGGCTTGCTCGTCGGTCTCGAAGGACAGCGCCACGCGCAGGTCGAGGCCGGGCTGCACCGACATCGCGAACCCCGTGTAGGGGTTGACCTCGCCGGCCTCCCGGACCAGCTGCTCGCCCTGCGCCTGGTCGTCGGGGTCGGCCTGGCCCATCGCCAGCGCCCCGCAGGCCTGGGGGCCGGTGTAGATCGCGGCCGACAGCGGCGAGCCCGACGCGTCGACGACCTCTGACAGCCCGGAGACCGACGAGCCGTCGCCGATCGCGTCGTCGACCGCCTCCGCGAGGTAGTCGCGGGTGTCGCTGGTGAAGACCAGCGAGTCCTCCTCGTCGAGAGCGATGTAGCCGACCTCGGGGGTGATCCCGCTGCCGATGCGCCCCAGCACGTCCGAGCCGCCCTCCCAAACACCGGCTTCGTCGGCCGGCTCGACGAAGCCGAGGTTCGTGATGCGCGCGCGGATCCTGTCCCAGTCGGTGTCCTCGGGCAGGTGCAGCAGCACGACGGCCCCGGCGGCCGACTGGCTGAAGAGCTCCCAGTCGGCCGAGGCGGGCGAGAAGCCGAACTGCACGTGCAGCACCTGCGCCGACTCGGGCAGCGCCGAGGTCGAGGAGAGGTCGGCGCTGTAGGACGCGTCGAGGAAGTCGGTGACCTCCTCCGACGGCGAGTCGGCGTCGAGGTCGAAGCCGAGCTCGTCGCGCACGGCGCCCCAGTCGGTCCACGAGAAGCGCTCGCCGTCGCCCGGCGCGAGGTCGATCGCGCGCTGGAGGTCGGTGCGGTCGCGGTCGGCCCACCACCGCAGGCCGACCACCGCCAGCCCCGCCACCAGGGCGACCACGACGAGGACGATGCCGATCTTTCGCAGACGCAGGGGGGTCACGGTGGTGCCGGGTCTCCTCAGGTGGTTCGGGTGGTGTGAGACTAGCCCGCATGCCCGTGTCCGGACCCCAGGATGTGCAGTCCGCCGGTGTTGTCGTCTTCCGTTCCGGCAAGCGGGTGCTGCTGGTCCATCGGCCCAAGTACGACGACTGGTCCTTCCCCAAGGGCAAGCTCGACCCGGGCGAGCACGCCGCGGCGGCCGCCGTACGCGAGGTCGCCGAGGAGACCGGGCTGCACGTGCGCCTGGGTCCGCCGCTGCGCAGCCAGCGCTACGCCTTGACCAGCGCCGCCGGGCGGATGAAGGCCGTCTTCTACTGGACCGGTCGCGTCGTGGGTGATGACGACGTCAGTGGCTACCTCGTCAACGAGGAGATCGACGACGTGCGGTGGGTCGACGCGGCCGAGGCGTTCGAGCAGCTGACCTACCTCTACGACGCCGACACCCTCCGCGAGGCGCTCAAGGTCCGGCGCAAGACGCACCCGGTGGTCGTGCTGCGCCACGCGGCGGCCCGCTCCCGAAAGGCCTGGCGGGGCGAGGACGTCGAGAGGCCGCTGCTCGCCGCCGGTCGCACCCACGCCCAGCGACTCGTGCCGCTCCTGGCGGCCTACGGCGTCACCCGCATCGTCACCTCCGGCAGCCTGCGGTGCGTCGAGACGGTCGCCCCGTACGCCGACACGACCGGCTGGGCGCTCGAGTGCGAGGAGGACCTGAGCGAGGAGGGCGCGTCGGCCACGCGGGTCCGCAGCATCGTCGACGGCGTGCTCGAGGACCCCCGCCCGGTCGTGATCTGCACGCACCGACCGGTGCTGCCGGCAGTGTTCGGTGCCCTCGGGATCGACGACCCGGGGCTGGCGCTGGGGGAGATGCTGGTGGCGCACCTGCGCAAGGGCGAGGTCGTCGCGGTTGAACGCCATCGGATGCGCTGAGTCAAGCCCCCTGGATCTTGTTCACGTGACTGTCGTCTCATGAGCAACTTTTCGTGGCCAAATGGGCGAGTTGAGTTCACCTCTCGTTCACCGACGACCCCGGATCCGGACACCTGGCGCCTCAACACTCCTGATCGTCACACCACAGACCACTCAGGAGATTGACGTGAAGAGCACCTCCCTCCGCCGGGCCATCGTGCCCGGCATCGCCGCCCTGGCACTCACCCTCTCGGCTTGCGGCGGGGGCGACGCCGGATCTGGTTCCGAAGGCGGATCGGACGTCAGCGGCAGCGTCGCTGTCGACGGGTCGTCCACCGTCTACCCCATGAGCGTCGCAGCGTCGGAGCTGCTCTCCGAGGGCAGCCCCGACGTCGACGTGACGGTCGGCGAGTCCGGCACCGGTGGCGGCTTCGAGGCGTTCTGCGCCGGCAAGACCGACATCTCGGATGCCTCGCGCCCAATCGAGGACGACGAGATCGCCGCGTGCGAGGCCGAGGGCATCGAGTACACCGAGCTCCAGGTCGCCACCGACGCGCTCACCATGGTCGTGCACCCCGACCTCGACGTCGACTGCCTGACCGTCGACCAGATCATCGCGCTCTGGGGCCCTGACGCCACCGCCACGAACTGGAGCGAGATCGACCCGAGCTTCCCCGACGAGGACATCTCGTTGTTCGGACCCGGCACCGACTCCGGCACCTACGACTACATGGCCAACGACGTCATCGGCGCCGAGTCCGAGACCACCCGCACCGACTACGAGGCCTCCGAGGACGACAATGTCCTGGTCCAGGGCGTCGCGGGCACCGAGGGCGCGACCGGTTACTTCGGCTACACCTACTACGAGGAGAACGCAGACTCGCTGAAGGCGCTGTCTATCGACAGCGGCGCCGGTTGCATCGCACCGTCCGCCGAGACGGCCCAGGCCGGGGAATACACCCCGCTGGCCCGTCCGCTCTTCATCTACGTCAACAAGGCGAACTACGCCGACAACGCAGCCGTCGCGGCCTACGTCGACTTCTACATCGAGAACCTCGCTGACATCGCCGAGATCGGTCAGTTCATCCCGCTGAGCGACGACCTCTACTCTGAGACGCAGACGGCCCTCGAGGGCATCTCCAGCTGACCCGGAGTCCTAGAAGATCTGATGAGCAGCATCGTCACCACCGGCGCAGGCCCGTCCCCTCGTGGGACGGGCCTGCCCGCTGCCCCCAACCTGCGTCGCAAGGCGCGTCCCGTCGAGTCGGTGATCCGCGCGTTCCTGATGGTCTCGGCGTTACTCTCGGTCGCCATCACCATCGGCATCGTCGCCGCCCTGATCCAGCCCGTCATCGAGTTCTTCCGGGAGGTCCCCTTCGGTGACTTCTTCGCCACCGAGGGTGAGTACGCCGTGCTGCCGCTGGTCGCGGGCACCGCGATGACCACCGTCATCGCGCTGATCGTGGCGATCCCGCTGGGGCTGGGTGCGGCGATGTACCTCTCGGAGTACGCCTCTGCCCGCGCCCGCAAGATCCTCAAGCCGACCGTCGAGCTGCTCGCCGGAGTGCCTTCAGTGGTCTACGGCTTCTTCGCGCTGACCTTCGTGACCCCGACGCTGCTCCAGGACATCCTCAACCTCGAGGTCGGCTTCACCAATGCGCTCGCCGCGGGCCTGGTCCTGGGCGTCATGATCATCCCGACGATCGCCTCGCTCTCGGAGGACGCCCTCTCGGCGGTCCCGCACGCCATGCGCCAGGGCTCGCTCGCCATGGGTGCCAACCGGATGCAGACCACGCTGCGCGTGGTGCTTCCGGCGGCCCTCTCAGGTGTCGCCGCAGCGATCGTCCTGGGTCTCTCCCGCGCAGTCGGCGAGACGATGATCGTCGCGCTGGCCGCCGGTGCTCAGAAGAACCTGTCCATCGATCCCCGCGAGGGCATGCAGACGATGACCGGGTTCATCGCACAGACAGCAGGCGGTGAGAACGCGGTCGGCTCCACGTCCTACAACACGCTCTTCGCCGTGGGTCTGCTGCTCTTCGCCATCACGCTGGTCATCAACATCATCAGCATCGCGCTGGTCCGACGATTCAGGCAGGCCTACTGATGAGTGTCGCCGCCACCACTGCCCGCGACATGACGCGGGTGGTCTCCACCGGCCGGTCCAAGGACCGCGGCGTCGGGTCGCTGGTGTTCCTGGGCGCGTTGTGGTTCTCGCTGTTCTTCGGCGTCATGGTGCTGCTGGTGCTCATCATCGACGTCGCGATCGCGGGCTCGCCGCGCTTCGACTCCGCGTTGCTGACCGAATACGGCTCCATCGTGAGCCCGGAGACCACCGGCTTCCGCGCCGGCATCCTCGGATCGCTGTGGCTGATGCTCTTCACTGCGTTGCTGGCCGTCCCGCTCGGGATCGCCGCCGCGCTCTACCTCGAGGAGTTCGCCGACGGGGAGCGTTGGTGGAACCGCATGATCGAGGTCAACCTGCAGAACCTCGCGGCGGTGCCGGCCATCGTCTACGGCCTCCTGGCCGTCGCGGTGATCTCGTTGATGGGCTTCAACCGCACCGGCATCGTCCTCGGTGGCGCCGTCGCCCTGGCGCTGCTGATCCTCCCGGTCATCATCATCACCACCCGCGAGGCCGTGCGGGCGGTGCCCCAGGACATCCGCCAGGGCTCACTCGCCCTCGGTGCGACCGTGTGGCAGACCACCTGGCGCCAGACGCTGCCGTCGGCCATCCCCGGCATCGCCACCGGCACCATCCTCGGGCTCTCGCGGGCCATCGGCGAGGCAGCGCCGCTGATCGTGGTCGGGTTGGCCGGCTCGGTGCGCTTCGACCCCACGGGTCTTTTCAGCGAGATCACGGCGCTGCCGATGCAGATCTACTCGCTGACCTCGCAGTCGCGTGAAGAGCTCCAGACGGCGGCCTCGGCTGCCATCATCGTCTTGTTGATCATGATCCTGGGCCTCAACGCACTGGCCATCTTCATCCGCAACAAGTTCCAGAAGACCTGGTAGGAGTACCACTGTGTCCACCCACCCCGCCACCGCGTCCACGCGGCCGGCCTCCGAGGACAGTCGAGAGATCTCCATGACCGGCATTGGCTCCGAGTCCGAGCGCGAGATCCCCGACATCCCGCCCAATCCGGTGATGGAGGCCCTGAAGCTCAACGTGTTCTACGGCGACTTCCACGCCGTCCACGACGTCAACCTCTCGTTCGGCAAGAACGAGATCACCGCGCTGATCGGTCCCTCGGGCTGCGGCAAGTCGACGGTGCTGCGCTGCCTCAACCGGATGAACGACCTCGTGTCGGGCGCCCGCGTCGAGGGCGAGGTCACCTACCACGGGCAGAACATCTACGCCCGCAACGTCGACCCGATCGCCGTACGCACCCAGGTCGGCATGGTCTTCCAGAAGCCCAACCCGTTCCCCAAGTCGATCTACGACAACATCGCCTACGGCCCCCGGGTCACCGGCATGAAGGTCGAGAACATGGACGACCTGGTCGAGGAGGCGCTGCGCGCCGCCGCCCTGTGGGAGGAGGTCAAGGACAAGCTCAAGCAGTCCGCCTACGGCCTCTCCGGCGGCCAGCAGCAGCGCTTGTGCATCGCCCGCACGATCGCGACCAAGCCCGACGTGATCCTGATGGACGAGCCCTGCTCGGCCCTCGACCCGATCGCCACCTCGCGCATCGAGGACCTGATGGTCGGTCTGCGTGACGACTACACGATCATCATCGTCACCCACAACATGCAGCAGGCCGCCCGCGTCTCGGACCGCACCGCCTTCTTCACCGCGCGCCCCGACGAGACCACCGGCAACCGCACCGGCCTGCTGGTCGAGTTCGACCGCACCAGCAACATCTTCGCCAACCCCAACGACAAGCGCACCGAGGACTACATCTCGGGTCGTTTCGGCTGAGGGCTTCGTTACTGGCTGGCCGGGCTGCATGAGTACCCGGACATCCGGGGACCCTGTCGCTTGAGGGGTGTTGCAACACCCCTCAAGCAACTGACTCGCCCGCGAAGTCCGGGCGGAGGGTCGGTCGCGGCTGCAGCGCGGTCGGCGGGCGCGGATCTGCATGAGTACCCGGACATCCGGGGACTCGTGCGCTTGTCCGCCAATCCCCCCGGGCAGTTCGGCGGGTCGGGCGGCGAGCTGAGCGTGAGATCGCCGTACGACGGCACGAACTGCCGACGTTCACGAAGGCCGGCAGGTCGACCGCTGTACGACGAGCGCCCCGCCGCCCGCGCCCCGCTGCCCCCCCGTCACACGCCGACTTGCCCCAACGTATCGACACCTGTCAATATCGACACATGTCGATACTTGACCCGCTCGCGTGCTGCACCCCGCTCGCCCACGAGCCGATGAGCGCCGACCAGGCCGCCCAGATCGCGCCGATGTTGAAGGCTCTGGCCGACCCGGTGCGGCTGCGCCTGATGTCGATGGTCATGTCGCGTGAGGGGGCCGAGGCGTGCGCCTGTGAGCTGCTCCCGGCCTTCGACCTCTCCCAGCCCACGATCAGCCATCACCTGAAGGTCCTGCACGAGAGTGGTCTGCTCGACCGCGAGAAGCGCGGCGTGTGGGTCTACTTCCGCGCCCGCCCCGAGGCGATGGCCGCGCTGGGCAGCCTGTTCGCCACAGCCCTCGCCCCCGCCCTCGCAACCGCAACAACCCCCGCAACCGCAGGAGCAACCGCATGACCGCGACCACCCACGACCGCGACGAGAGCGACGTACTCCACCAGCTTTCCACCCTCGACCGCTTCCTGCCCATCTGGATCGGGGTCGCGATGGCGGTCGGGCTGGTGCTGGGCCGCACCGTCGACGGCCTGGACAACGCACTGTCCAAGGTCGAGGTCGGCGACGTCAGCCTGCCGATCGCGATCGGGCTGCTGGTGATGATGTATCCGGTCCTCGCCAAGGTCCGCTACGACGAGCTCGGCACCGTCACCGCCGACAGGAGGCTGCTGAGCGCCAGCATCGTGCTCAACTGGATCGTCGGCCCCGCGCTGATGTTCGCCCTGGCCTGGCTCATGCTGCCCGACCTCCCGGAATACCGCACCGGCCTGATCATCGTCGGCCTCGCCCGCTGCATCGCGATGGTGCTGATCTGGAACGACCTGGCCTGCGGCGACCGCGAGGCCGCGGCGATCCTGGTCGCGATCAACTCGGTCTTCCAGATCATCGCCTTCGCCGGCCTCGGCTGGTTCTACCTCGACGTCCTGCCCGGCTGGCTCGGCCTCGAGCAGAACTCCCTGGACATCTCCGTGGGCAAGATCGCGGTGAGCGTGCTGATCTTCCTCGGCATCCCGCTGCTCGCCGGCTACCTCACGCGCAAGGGAGGCGAGAAGGCGAAGGGCCGCGAGTGGTACGAAGCCACGTTCCTCCCGCGGATCGGCCCCTGGGCCCTCTACGGCCTGCTGTTCACGATCGTCATCCTCTTCGCGCTGCAGGGCGACACGATCACCAACCAGCCCGGCGACGTCGCCCGGATCGCGCTGCCGCTCCTGGCCTACTTCGCCCTGATGTGGGGCCTCTCGATGCTCCTCGGGCACCGGCTGCGGATGTCCTACGAGCGCACCACGACGCTGGCGTTCACCGCCGCCGGCAACAACTTCGAGCTCGCCATCGCCGTCGCGATCGGGGTCTTCGGCGTGACCAGCGGGCAGGCGCTCGCCGGGGTGGTCGGGCCGATGATCGAGGTGCCGGCGCTCGTCGGGCTCGTGTACGTCGCCCTGTGGGCCCGGCGCCGCTTCACCTGGGCGCCGGAGCCCACCGCCGCCCGACCCCAGGCCAGCACCGAGCAAGGAGCAACGTCATGACCACCATCCCCGAGGTCCTCTTCGTCTGCGTCCACAACGCCGGTCGCTCGCAGATGGCTGCCGCGCTGCTCGAGCACCACGCGCGCGGACGCGTGACGGTCCGCAGCGCCGGCTCCGCGCCCGCCGACTCGATCAACCCCGCCGTCGTCGAGGTGATGAACGAGCTCGGCATCGACGTCTCGCGCAACGTCCCGGCCAAGCTCCTCACCGAGGACGTCGCCGCCTCCGACGTCGTGATCACGATGGGCTGCGGCGACGCGTGCCCGATCTTCCCCGGCAAGCGCTACGAGGACTGGGCGCTCCAGGACCCTGCCGGCCAGGGAGCCGACGCCGTACGCCCCATCCGCGACGACATCGACCGCCGCGTCCAGGCGCTGCTGGCCGAGCTGCTTCCGGCGGGCTGAGATCGACCTCGACCTCGACCTCGATGTCGTCATCGTCGGCGGCGGCCAGGCAGGGCTGGCGACGGCGTGGCACCTGGTGCGCCTCAACCGCCGCCGTGAGGTGCCACTGAGCTTCGAGGTCCTCGACGACCGCGCGCACCCCGGCGGCGCGTGGCAGGACGGCTGGCCCAGCCTCGAGCTCTTCTCGCCCGCGGCCTACTCCTCCCTGCCCGGCTGGCCGATGCCGCCCTGGCGCGGCGCCGGCAACCCGTCGGCGGCACACGTGCGCGACTACCTGATCGCCTACGAGCAGCGCTACGACCTACCCGTACGACGACCCGTCACCGTCACCGGCATCTGCGGGGTCGGCGACACCTCGGGCCCGCTCGTGGTGCAGGCCGACCAGCCGCAGGGCAGGACCGAGCGGCGCGCCCAGGTCGTCGTCAACGCGACCGGCTCCTGGCGCCGGCCGTTCTGGCCGACCGTGCCGGGGATGCGCGACTTCGCGGGCACCCAGCGGCACACGGCCGACTACGCCGGCCCCTCGTCGTACGACGGACTGCGGGTGCTGGTCGTCGGCGGCGGCAACTCCGGGGCCCAGGTCGCCGCGGACCTGCTCCCGGTCGCCCGCGAGCTGACCTGGGCGACGCAGCGCCCGCCGCGCTACCTGCCCAACGACGTCGACGGTCGCGCCCTCTTTGAGGCGGCGACCCAGGCCGTCGCCGGCCACGGGGGAGGCGTGGCGGGCCTCGGTGACATCGTCGCGGTGCCGTCGGTCCGCCATGCCCGCGACCACCTCGGCCTCCGGTCGACAACGATGCCTGCTCGGCTCACCGCGAGCGGAGCCTGCTGGGCCGACGGCACCGAACGCGCCCTCGACGCGGTCATCTGGTGCACCGGCTTCCGCCCCGCACTCGGCCACCTCCGTGGCCTGCACGGCCTGCCCCGCACCAACGGCCATCCGGCCACGCTCCAGGACCACCGGGTGGTCAGCAGCGACGACGAACGCCTGCTGTTCGTCGGCTACGGCGACTGGTGCGGCCCGGCGTCCGCCACCCTGATCGGCGTGGGTCGGGCGGCCAAGGACGCGGCTGACCAGGCTGCTGCGGTCGTCGACGGCCTCGTCGACGGCTGAGGCCACCGGTGCGGGTCGTGTGCCGGCGAACGCCTGCGAGCGCTGCGAGCGACACACGACCCACCAGCCGTGAGCCCCCTGCGACATCGCGCCGACTCGGCGTTCCTCCGGCGTACCCCCTGCGACATCGCGCCGACTCGGCAGGGCAGCCGGTCAGGGTCGGCGAGGCCTCAGGGGAGGGCCTCGATCAGCAGGTGCGACACCCAGAAACAACCAGCAGCAGCGAGCCCCGCCATCGGGAACGTCAGGATCCAGGCGGCCACGATCGACTTGGCCACGCCCCAGCGGACCGCGGAGAACCGCTTGGTCGCACCGACCCCCATGACCGCGGACGTGATGGTGTGGGTCGTGGAGATGGGCGCGGAGTAGACGAAGGCGGTCGTGTAGAGCACGGTCGCGGCGACCGACTCGGCCGCGAAGCCACGCGCCGGGTCGAGGGCGATGATGCGGCGGCCGAGGGTGCGCATGATGCGCCACCCTCCGGCGTACGTGCCCGCCGAGATCGCCGAAGCGGCGGCGATGATCACCCAGAGCGGCAGGTCGTCGCCGGGGGAGACGAAGCCGCCGGCCAACAGCGCCAGGAAGATGACCCCCATCGTCTTCTGGGCGTCCTGGAGGCCGTGACCGAGCGCCATCGCGGCGGCCGAG
Source organism: Nocardioides psychrotolerans (assembly GCF_900113685.1). GTDB lineage: Bacteria > Actinomycetota > Actinomycetes > Propionibacteriales > Nocardioidaceae > Nocardioides > Nocardioides psychrotolerans. The sequence continues at coordinate 62,681 of NZ_FOQG01000017.1, read as the reverse complement.
ACCGTCTGAAGCACGCGGAAGTTGCGCTGCATCCGGTGGGGGTTGCGGCGACGGAAGACCCACATGATCGTGAGCATCACCGCGAAGGCTGCCGCGAAGGCGAAGAGCGGCGACAGGATCATCGGGATGAGCACCTTGTCGCGCACGGTCGTCCACTGCACGAAGGTCCCCGACGCCAGGGCGGCGCCGACCAGGCCGCCGATGAGGGCGTGGGAGGAGGAGGAGGGCAGGCCGTAGTACCAGGTGAGCAGGTTCCACGCGATCGCGCCGAGCAGCCCGGCCAGCACGACCACCAGGCCGTCGGACCCCGAGGGTGGCGAGATCACCGACCCGACCGTGTTGGCGACCTCCTGGCCCAGGAAGGCGCCGATGAAGTTCATGATGGCCGCCATGATCAGCGCCACCCGCGGGGTGAGCGCCCGCGTCGAGACCGACGTGGCGATCGCGTTGGCGGCGTCGTGGAAGCCGTTGGTGTAGTCGAAGGTCAGGGCGACGACGACGACCGCGATGACCAGCGCGAGTTCCACGGCCGCTCAGGACTCCTTGACGGCGATCTGCTCCACGATGGTGGCGACCTTCTCGAAGGCGTCGATCGAGTTCTCCAGGCCCTCCACGATGTCTTTCAGCTTGAGGACCTCGATGGTCTTGTGCTCACCGGAGAAGAGGTTGGCCAGGATCCGACGGTGGTTCTTGTCGCCGGCGTTCTCGAGCCGGTTGATCTCGATCCAGAACTCCTCGAGCGACTTCATCGAGCGCAGGTTGGGCATCGAGGCCGCGGTCAGCTCGGCGCAGCGCTGCAGCACCTCGACCTGGTCGGACAGCTCGGTCGGGAGGACCTGCACCTCGTAGAGCAGGATCATGTCGACGACCTCGTCCATCCTGTCCATGACGTCGTCGAGGCCGGAGGCGAGGGAATAGATGTCCTCGCGGTCGAACGGCGTGATGAAGGTCGAGTTCACGCGACGGACGATCTCGTGCGTCGTCTCGTCGGCGGCGTGCTCGGCCTCGCGCATCTCGGTCGCGACAGCGGCGTGGTCGGCGCCCTCGCTGAGCATCTGCGCGAGCAGCTCGGCACCGCGGACCAGGTGGTTGGCCGACTGGGTGAAGAGGTCATAGAAAGTGGCATCGACTGGGCGGAATCGCAAACCCACGGAGAACTCCTGGTGAGGCAGAGACGAACGGCATCATGCTAGGGGGTGGCCCGTTCGCCGCGGCAACTCAGCCCGTCGTACGCCGCTTCCGCTGACCCTCGATCAGGCTCTCCTGGAGATGGACGTCACCGTCGTTGAGCACCCAGGTGCCGTCGCTCTGGAGCACCCACGCGCTGGTGGTCGGCGCGAACGCGACGTCGAGCAGGTGCGCGATCGACCGCACGCTCTCCTCGCCGGGCACCCGCACCAGCACCTCGATGCGCCGGTCGAGGTTGCGGTGCATCATGTCGGCCGAGCCGATCCAGGCGACCGGGTCGCCGGCGTTCTCGAAGACGAAGACCCGGCTGTGCTCGAGGAAGCGGCCCAGGATCGAGCGGACCTCGATGTTCTCCGACAGGCCGGGTACGCCGGGGCGCAGCGCGCAGATGCCGCGCACCAGCAGCTGCACCGGCACCCCCTCCTGCGAGGCGAGGTAGAGCGCGTCGATGACGGCCTCGTCGACGACCGAGTTGGCCTTGATCCGGATCCGCGCGGGTTTGCCGTCGCGGTGGTCCTGGATCTCGTCGTGGATCTGGTCGACCAGCCCGCTGCGCACGTTGTCGGGCGCGACCAGCAGCTCGTCGTACGACGCGTTGCGTGACCAGCCGGACAGGTTGTTGAAGAGGTGGGCGACGTCCTCGCCGATGCGCTCGTTGGTGGTGATGAGGCCGAGGTCCTCATAGAGCCGCGAGGTCTTCGGGTTGTAGTTGCCGGTGCCGATGTGGGTGTAGCGGCGGATCCCATCGGGCTCGTCGCGCACCACCAGCGCGAGCTTGCAGTGGGTCTTGAGACCGACCAGGCCGTAGACGACGTGGCAGCCGGCCTGCTCGAGCTTGCGCGCCCAGCGGATGTTGGCCTGCTCGTCGAAGCGGGCCTTGATCTCGACGATCACCAGCACCTGCTTGCCGGCCTCGGCGGCGTCGACGAGGGCGTCGATGATCGGGGAGTCACCCGAGGTGCGGTAGAGCGTCTGCTTGATCGCCAGCACGTGCGGGTCGGCGGCCGCCTGCTCGATGAAGCGCTGCACCGAGGTGGCGAAGGAGTCGTAGGGGTGGTGCAGCAGCACGTCGTGGCGACGGGTCGCCTTGAACACGTCGACGGGTGCCGCGGACTCGACCTCGGCCAGGAGCGGGTGCGTCGTGGGGACGAACGCGGGGTACTTCAGCTCCTCGTGCGAGAGGTCCGCGATCCCGTGCAGCCCACGCAGGTCGAGCGGGCCGGGCAGCCGGTAGACCTCCTGGGCGGTCACGTCGAGCTCGGAGATCAGCAGGTCGAGCACCGAGGAGGAGATCGACTCCTCGACCTCGAGGCGCACCGGCGGGCCGAAGCGGCGTCGCAGGAGCTCCTTCTCGAGGGCGGCGAGCAGGTTCTCCGCGTCGTCCTCCTCGACCTCGAGGTCCTCGTTGCGGGTGACCCGGAAGGTGTGGACCTCGAGCACGTCCATGCCCGGGAAGAGCCGCTTGAGGTGAGCGCCGATGACGTCCTCGAGCGGCACGAAGCGGGCGTTGCCCAGCGGCACGAACCGGTCGAAGATCGGCGGCACCTTGACGCGGGCGAAGTGCTCCTTGTCGGTCTTGGGGTTGCGGATCAGCACCGCGAGGTTGAGCGAGAGCCCCGAGATGTAGGGGAACGGGTGCGCCGGGTCGACGGCCAGCGGGGTGAGCACCGGGAAGATCCGGTCACGGAAGAGCCGCTTGGCGGCCTTCTGCTCCTCGCGGTCGAGCTCGTCCCAGCGCACGATCTCGATCTCGTGCTCGCGCAGCTCGGGGATGATCTCGTCGCGGAAGAGGTGCGCCTGGCGCTGGCACAGCTCACCGGTGACGCGCCAGATGGTCTCCAGCACCTCGCGCGGCAGCATCCCCGACGCGGCGCGCACGGCGAGCCCCGCGGCGATGCGCCGCTTGAGGCCGGCGACGCGGACCATGAAGAACTCGTCGAGGTTGCTGGTGAAGATCGCGAGGAACCGCACCCGCTCCAGCAGGGGCAGCGAGGTGTCCTCCGCGAGCTCGAGCACGCGCTGGTTGAAGCGCAGCCAGGACAGCTCGCGGTCCAGGAACCGGTCGTCGTAGCCTTCGATCGCGGCCACCGTCGCCTCGTCGGGCACGTAGCGGGCCTCTACCTCGTAGGACTCGTCAGGCACCCCGTCAGCGGCGCGACGCTGCAGTGTCAGCGGTTCGCCGTCGGAGGACTCGTTCACGATCTCGAGAGACATGCCCGCAGTGTGGCACCGGCGGGTGAACGTGAGGTGATCGGCGCTACCTTGCTACCCGTGAGTATCAAGCAGCGTCTCGCCGGTGTCAGCACGCTCGTGGAAGCGTCCGTCCTCAAGGCCGCCATGGCCCTCCCGGAGCCGGTCCAGGCCCGCCTGGCGGGCAAACCGGTCGTCCTTGACGGGCAGACCCTCGCGCCCGAGACCCAGCTGGCGCTGACGATGCAGCGCCTCGCCCGGCTCCCCGGCGCGGAGACGATGCCGATCCCCGAGGGTCGCGAGGCGGTGCTCCACCACTCCGCGCTCGCCGGCGGCCACCAGCCGATCGGCGCCGTGCGCGACCTGCCCGTTGCCGGCCTCCCCGGCCGCCTCTACACCGGCTCCTCGGCGGGGGCGACCAGCCCGCTGCTGCTCTTCCTGCACGGCGGCGGCTTCATGTACGGCGACCTCGACTCCCACGACGCCCCGTGCCGGGTCCTGGCCGAGCGCGCGGGCATCCGCGTCCTGGCCGTCGACTACCGGATGGGGCCCGAGGACCCGTTCCCCGCGGCGTACGACGACGCGCTGGCGGCCTTCGAGTGGGTCGTCGCCAACGCGGCGTCGATCGGCGCCGACCCCGACCGGCTCGCCGTGGGTGGTGACTCCGCCGGTGGCAACCTCGCCGCCGGGGTCGCGATCGAGGCCGCCCGCCGCGGCCTGCCGCTGGCCTTCCAGCTGCTCGTCTACCCGATGACCGACGCCGAGCACCCCACGCGCAGCTATGAGCTGTTCCAGGAGGGGTTCTACCTCTCCAAGGCGTTCATGGACCTCGCCAACGAGTGCTACGTCCCGCCCGGCCACGACCTGCGTGACCCCCGGTTGTCGCCGATCCACGCCGACCTCCCCGCGGGCCTCGCGCCCGCCTACGTCGTCACCGCCGGCTTCGACCCGCTCCGCGACGAGGGCGAGGCCTATGCCCGCAAGCTCGCCGACGCCGGCGTCGAGGTCGAGCTCCAGCGCTTCCCCGACCAGATCCACAGCTTCTTCAACATCGTCGGCGTCGGGCGCCGCTCACCCGCGGCCGTCGCCGTGATCGCCGTCAAGACCGGCGCCGCCCTCCGTCGCTGAGGTGCTGTTTGCCACGACCTGTTCGGCCTGCGCCCCAGCCAACTCCTCGGCAGCGAGATTCGCCTCGCCTGACAACCCTCGCAGTCCCCACCACCGCAACCGCGGGCTTGCGACAAGCAGGCCAGAACCGAGTCCCTGTGAGGGATCCGCGTACGACACTGGCACCGCCCGGCGAGCTGGCTCAATCGGCAAGCCCGAGAAATACCACGAGCGCGCGGTCGAGCCGAACAAGATCGGCATCGGCGAGCCGACCGAGGTGCTCGCGCACATTTGCTCGCGGCATCGTCGTGACCTTGTCGACCATGATCTGACTTGGCTTCTCGATCCCGGTGGTCTCGGTTGGCTCCACGCTGATCCGGACAAGTGGCGCCTCGACTGGATTCGTCGTCAGCGGACACACCGTCACCGAAGCGTTTGCGTCGAACCGATCATCTTGGACGATGACCACGGGTCTCGGCTTGCCGGTGTAGGCACCACGCGCAGCAGCGATGTAGATGTCACCGCGCCTCACTCGCCGGGCTCCGCCTCGTCCCAATCGACAGAAATGGCATCAACGAACCCCTGGTCATCGGCCTCATGCTCGCTCGCCGCGATAGCAGCCGACTGACGGTGAGCTTCCGAGACGAACTCTGGAGCCCGTACATCGGGCACCCAGATCTGAACAGGCCTCAGGCCCTGCTCGCGCAAGCGCTCTCGGTGCTCGCGTACCCGCTCTCGTGTGCTGGCCATACGGCAATGTTACATGTAACGAGATCGGTCGACAACTGGCCGAACCACCCGCGGGCATCGGGACCTGACCACCACACCCATTCGTTTTCGTGAAGGATGGATATACGGGCGAGCTTGCCGAGCACCACTGTGTCACTCTCGGAGACGAGAAGCCGACGATCGCGACGGCGGAGCGGTTCATTGCTCAGTTCGACCGGACAGAGAAGAGGAAACGATGACTATGCGAGTCACGATTGACTTGAACGTCCGAGTCGAGGCAGCCAAACGTTCGTCGGCTACGAGGACGCAGATGGTCCCGTCTCAGTTGGAGCCACAGTCGAGGTGATCGAACCCGAGAGCGAGCTCAGTGGGGTGGGAACCGTCAGCCGCATCGATGGCGAGCGTCGGCTGCTCTACATCACTGTGGAGTGGGCAAACCTCCGCAGGACGTGTGTGTCGGACAGCTCGCGGGAGCGCTGGGCATCGCAGAGTTGACGCTCATGCATGAGGTCTCTCTAGGCACTACAGCTCGGGCCGATACCGCCGCACCGCAGCAACGAACTGCTCCGCATCGACCATCCGTGACGTGATCGAGCACGGCGGCAGGCTGCGCCGGTGGAAGTCGACGCGCCACCCACGCTGGCCGGGCTCACCGACCATGCTCACCTGCACCCCGTCCGAGGTCAGGTCGAAGCGGTGGTGGCTGCCGTCGGCCCTGATGTCGACCACCCCACCCTCGATGCGCACGTGGCTCGGCGAGCTCCTGACCTGCCACGCAGCAAACGCCAGCACCAGCGTCAGCGCGGTCATCCCGACCCCGTAGGCCGACACCAGGTCGTCGTTGATCGCCGCCATCCCCACCAGCACCGCGGCCACGACCGAGCACGATCCGAGCAGGAGTGCGATCAGTCCCCGCCCCAGCGAGCGCGTCGGCCCGAGCGCGACCTCGGCCCTGGCCACCGGTTCCGGCTCCGGCTCGGTGGTCGAGGTGGGCGCCTCGGGCTGGGTGGTCGAGGCGGGAGCGGCGGGAGCGGAGCGAGGCTCGAGCCCGGCCCTCTCCGCCATCACCTCAGCAAGCCGCTGCTCGGCGACCAGCCGCTCGGCGATGGTCTCCTCGACCAGCTCGGCCGACCGGCGTACGGCGGCCTCGACCGCCGACCGCTCCATCGCGCGGGTCTCCGCGGCGGCCTCGGCCTGGGCGCGCAGCGTCGCCTGCTTGTCGGCCTCGGTGAGCGCGGCGGTCAGCTGGCTGCGCAGGGTGGCCACGGTGGACTCGTGGGCGGTGGCGACCTCCAGTGACGCGGCGGCGAGCGTCGCCAGGCGCTCCTCGGCAGCGGCGCGCTCGGCGGCCGCTTCCAGGGCGAGCTCGGCGTGCGCCAGGGCGTCCTGCTCGGCGACGCCGCGGGCGGTGATGGCCTCGGCGGCGGCCGCTTCGGCCTGATGCCGTGCCTCGTGGGCCGCGCTGGCCAGCCGCGACGACTCCTGCGCGGCGCTCTCGGCGGCGACGCGTGCCTCGTGGGCGACCCGGGCGGCCTCCGCCTGCTCCGCAGCCGCCTCGGAGGCGGCGAGGGCAGCCGCGGCGGCCGACTCGGCGGCCAGCCCCTGCGCGCCTGCGGCCTCCTCGGCCGTCAACCGGGCCGCGAGCGCTTCTTCAGCTGACGTCGCGGCGGCAGCAGCAGAAGCCTCCGCAGCAGTCCGGCCCTGGTGAGCCTCAACAGCCAGCCGGGCCTGCTCGGCCGCGGTCTCCTCCGCCACGCGACGACCCTCCGCGTGCTCGCTCGCCGCCAGGTCCGCGGCCTCGCGCGCCGTCGCCTGCTCGGCGGCAGAGCCCTCGGCAGCGACCCGGGCCTCGTGGGCAGCAGCCGCCTGCCGGGCCTGTGACGCGGCTTCCTCGGCGGCGGCGACCGCATCGGCAGCGGCCGACTCGGCGGCGACGGCCTGCAGCCGGCCGGCCTCCTCGGCGGCCAGGCGCGCCTCGGCCGTGGCGGATGCCTGCTCGGCAGCCTCGTGCGCGAGCACCTCGGCCGCGGCCCTGTCACGTTGCGCCGACTCGGCAGACGCCAGCGCACCAGCAGCAGTCGACTCTGCGGCGGCGCGCGCAGTGGCCTGGGACTCCGCAACGGTTTCAGCAGCCGATCGCGCCTCGGCAGAGGAGGCAGCAGCAGCCTCGGCCCCAGCTCGCGCCTCGTGCGCCGACGCGGCGAGCCGCGCGTGGTTCGCGGCCTCATCAGCCGACGCGGCAGCGCCGGAAGCAGCAGCAGCGGCAGATTCCGCCTGCAACCGCCCGGCCTCCTCGGCCGCCAGGCGTGCCTCGGCGGCGGCGGATGCCTGCTCGGCAGCCTCCTGCGCGAGCACCTCGGCCGCAGCTCTGTCACGTTGTGCGGACTCGGCGGTCGTCAGCGCGGCCTCGGCGGTCGACTCGGCGGTGGCACGGGCAGCAGCCTGCGACTCCGCAACAGCCTCAGCGGCCGACCTGGCCTCGGCCGAGCCGGCCGCAGCCGCCTCGGCCAGTGCCCGCGCCTCGTGGGCGGCCGCGGCGAGCCGCGCCTGCTCCGCAGCGATGTCGGAGGCAGCACGGGCATCGGCGGTCGCTGAGGAGGCGGCTTCCGCCTGGAGGCGGCCGGCGTCCTCGGCCGCCAGGCGTGCCTCGGCCGCGCCGGATGCCTGCTCGGCAGCCTCGTGCGCGAGCACCTCGGCCGCGGCCCGGTCACGTTGTGCGGACTCGGCAGCCGCCAGCGCCGCTTCAGCGGCCGACTCGGCCGCCGCACGTGCGGTCGCCTGGTCCTCCGCGAAGCTCTCCGCCGCCGACCGTGCGGAAGCTGACGACGCAGCGGCAACTTCCGCGGCCTCGTGAGCGGCGTGCGCCTCGGCGGCGGCGACCGCCAGCTCCTCGGCCTGGACCTCCGCGACCTGGCGTGCCGTGGCGGAGCCGGCGGCAGCGGCCTCGGCCAGCTCCCGCTCCGTCAACGCGGCAGCAGCAGCCTGCGCGGCCGACGCAGCAGCCTCCTCGGCACTCACCCGTGCTTCAGCCGCCTCGGCAGCAGCCCGAGTTGCAGCAGCAGCCACCACCTCGGCAGCCGATCGGTCGACCAGCGCCGCCGCCGCGGCCTCCTCCGCCTCCGAGCGGCCCGCGGAGGCGCGCTGGGCCGCCTCGGCGGTCAGCCGGGCAGCCTCCTCGGCCTCCCGACGTCTCACGACGGCAGCCGCGGCCGCTTCCTCGGCCGCCGCCAGTGCGGCCCCGTGACGCGCCGCAGCCGATTCGGCGACCTCACGGGCGGCGTAGGCCTCGGCAGCCAGCTCCGCGTGCTCCGCCGCGTCGGCCTCAGCGGTCTCGCGGGCCAGGATCGCGACAGCCGCGGACTCCTCCGCCACCAGCCGTTCGGCGGCCTGCTCGGCCCCGGCCAGCTCGGCGGCGTGGCGCAGCGAGGCGGCGTGCGCGGCCGACGCGGTCATCTCGGCGGCGCGTGCCTGGGCCTGCTCGAGGGTCTCGGTGGGGTCGCCACGATCACGGCGCCGCCACCGTCGGGGGCCGTCGCCTTCGGGGGGAGGCAGGTTGGCCGTGCTCATCGAGACGAGCCTAGTGGTTCGTCTCCCCTGATGAGGGGAGGCCTACAGGCGGAAGGCGGACCAGGCCACCCGCGTCGAGACCCAGCCGAGAAGCCACAGCTCAGTAGACGATCGCCTGCACGTCAGGCATCAGGATCTCCTCGGCGAACACCGCCGCACCGGCGACCCGCACCCCCGGCAGCAGGTCGGCCTGCCCGAGCCCCCGTCGTACGACGCACTGCGAGCACGCCGTCACCTCACCCGCTTCAGCCGCCAGCACCACCGCGAGCAGGTCGGCCACCGGCGTCGCGTGCTCGAGGCCCAGCGAGGGAGCACCCGGCACCCCCAGGAAGACGGCCTCACCGGTCAACCACAGCGACACCGCGACACCAGAAGCACACGCAGCAGCGGCGACCGTGAACGCCTGGTTGGCGCGCTCGGGGTCATCGGTGCCGCAGGTGACCTTGACGACCAGCTTGCGGGCGGGGGAGCGCGACATGCGCACAGACTAGGCTGGGGGAGTGGCTTTCCAGTTCCCTGACAACCTCCATCCCCAGTGCGGCCCCGTGGCGTGGATGCTCGGCACGTGGGCCGGCAACGGGCACGGCGACTACCCCACGATCGAGCCCTACCAGTTCGGCCAGGAGCTGATCTTCACCCACGACGGGCGCCCGTTCTTCCACTACATGGCGCGTGCGTGGATCATCGACGAGGCCGGCGAGAAGGTCCGCGACGGTGCGCTCGAGACCGGCTTCCTGCGCTGTCTGCCCGAGGGCCACGTCGAGCTGCTTCTGACGCACAACACGGGCTTCGTGGAGATCTACTACGGCACCGCCGAGTCCGGCAAGCTCGAGCTGAGCACCGACGCGGTGGTGCGCACGCACACCGCCAAGGAGTACGTCGCCGGCCACCGCCTCTACGGCAACGTCGACGGCGACCTCCTCTACGCCTACGACATGGCCGCCATGGGTGAGGCCCTCCAGCCGCACACCTGGGCCAAGCTGCAGCGACGGTGACCCGTGGCTGAGCCGAGCGAGCACGCCCACGAGACGGGGACCGGCACCGGCACCGGCACCGGCGACTGGCGCGAGCGCCTGCGCGAGAGCGGGCACCGCCTCACGCCGCAGCGCGAGCTGATCCTCGCCGCCGTCGAGCAGCTCGGTCACGCCACCGCCGACCAGGTCCTGGCCCAGGTCCGCAAGACCTCGGAAGCGGTCAACATCTCCACCATCTACCGCACCCTCGAGGTGCTCGAGACGCTCGGCCTGATCCGTCATGCCCACCTCAGCGACCGCGCCCCGACCTATCACTCGGTCAAGGACCACGAGCACTTTCACGTCGTCTGCCGGAATTGTGGGCGCGTCACCTCCGTTGGACCTACTGTGCTGACCACCCTGCGCGAGACCCTGCGCGACGACCACGACTTCAACGTGGACGTCGGCCACCTGACCGTCTTCGGCACCTGTGCCTCAGGCTGTGACGCATGACCAGCCAGCCGAGTGTCCAGCCGAGTGCCCTGCTCCACCTCCCCGGTGCCGTGTCGGGCGACGGCATCGACGCCCCCGTAGCCGCCCACTACGGCTCCTTCAACACCGAGCAGCGCTTCCTCGAGGCCGGCGAGGGCTTCGTCGACCTCTCCCACCGCGACGTCGTCCGGATCTCCGGGCCCGACCGGCTCACCTGGCTGCACAACCTCACCACCCAGCACTTCACCGACCTCCAGCCCGGCACCTGGACCCAGGCCCTCGTCCTCAGCCCCACCGGCCACGTCGAGCACGAGTTCCGCGGCGTCGACGACGGCGAGTCCTTCACCGCCCACACCGAGCCCGGCGCCAGCGGCCCGCTGATCGCCTTCCTCGAGCGGATGAAGTTCATGACCCGCGTCGAGGTCACCGACGAGACGTCGTCGTACGCCGTCACCTGGCGCCCCACCGCCGGCTACGCGTTCATCCCCCGCGACCAGCTCACCGCGTTCGCCGAGGCCGCAGGACCGCCCGCGGGGCTGTGGGCCTTCGAGGCGCTGCGCATCGCCCGCGGCGAGCCCCGCCTCGGCCTCGACACCGACCACCGCACGATCCCCAACGAGGTCGGTTGGATCGGGCCCGCCGTCCACCTTGACAAGGGCTGCTACCGCGGCCAGGAGACGGTCGCCCGCGTCCACACCCTCGGCCGCCCCCCGCGCCGCCTGGTCCTGCTCCACCTCGACGGCACCGAGAACCGCCTCCCCACCCGCGGCAGCGAGCTGCTGCTGGGCGAGAAGGTCGTCGGCGTCGTCGGCTCCTCCGCACGCCACCACGAGCTCGGCCCGATCGCCCTTGCCCTGGTCAAGCGCAACGTCGCGCTCGACGCCCAGCTGACCACGGACAACATGCCCGCCGCCCAAGAGGTCGTCGTCGACCCCGAGGTCGGCCTGCACGTCCGTCCGCGCACCTGAGCAGCCGCCGATGAAGCAGGACCACCGCGCCGTGGTCATCGGACTGGTGCCCGTCCTGACGGTCCTGACCCGACCTGCACTCAACCGCAGGTCAGAAGCTCAGCTCGACGGTCCCGCCGGGTGACGCGCTCGCGCCGGCGCCGATGTCATAGCCCAGCAGGGTGACGTTGTAGCCCTCGTTGGACGGCAGACCCTCGAAGGTGATCTCCCACGTGCATCCAGCTTCCTCGGACGAAGTGCCGCCGGTCTTGGGAACGGCCTGCATGTCGAGCTCCTCACCGCCCACCGTCGACACGGTGATGTCCATGGGCGTCGGCGACTCCCCGGCGGCGACCTCCTCCGACGGGTTGATGCTCGTGCAGGTCTGGTCCTCCAGCGGGAAGAGCGCCGTCGGCTCGTCGATGTCGCGCAGCACGACGGTCAGCGTCAGCGCCTCTGCCGTCGCCGGAGCAGACTGCTGCGGAGGAGTCGCCCCGCCGTTCGGCTGGTCGCTGTCGGAGTCTCCACTGCACGCGGTGAGAGTGAGCAGGAGGACGAGAGCACCAAGACGTCGCATTTCATGAGGATAGCGAGCGAGGTGCCGAGGCCACAGACGTTGCAAAGGGGCGAGCGCAAGGCTTGGGCGTTGTCGGGTCGCTGGTTCTGCGCCTGCCGAGCTTTCGCTGACAAGGTCTGGAAGAACCCGTAGCCCAAAGACATGGACGGCTGGGGCCGGGCTAGTCATGGAATTTCAGCGCAGCGCGCGGCGGGATACTCCCTCACATGAGAACTTTCCGACGTTGGAACCGCCGCTTCCGTTGTCACTTCAAGCACGGTTCTGCCTGCCCGCACATCAGACACTGAGCCTCAAGTCAGATCGGTGATGTGAGGCTCAGCTGGCCTGCCGCCTGTCCCGCGCATACTGCACGTGAGTGTCCGCGGAAGCGTGTGCGAACCCCAGCCCGCCGTAGACCGCGACTGCGGGTGCGTTGTCGGCCTCGACGTAGAGCAGCACCTCGTCCACGCCCAGCCCCGCGAGGTGATGCAGCCCGGCCAGTGTCAGCACCTTGCCGAGCCCGCGGCCCTGGGCAGCCGGATCGATCCCCACGACGTAGACCTCGCCCACTGCGGGGGAGTGCTGCTTGGTCCAGTGGAACCCCAGCAGCGACCCGTCGCCCGCGTCCGCGACGAGCAGGCCCGCGGGGTCGAACCACGGCTCCGCCATCCGCTCCGCCAGCTCGGCCTCGTCCATCGAGCCCTGCTCGGGGTGGTGCGCAAAGGCAGCGGCGTTGACCCGCAGCACCTCCGAGGCATCGCTCTCCACAAAGCCACGCACCATCACCCCGTCGGGGACCATCAGGACAGGCAGGGCGAGCGAGGACGGGCGCCGCATCACCCACAGCTCCCGCAGCCGCTCGAAGCCGTACGCCGCAGCGAGCGCGGCCGCCGCGGGATGGTCACCGTGCGACCACGCGAGCAGGCGGACCTCGCCGACCGCCTCGAGCGCCTGGACGAGTCGCGCGCGGCCGATGCCCTGTCCGCGGGCCCGTGGGGCGACGACCAGCGTCAGGTCCTGGCCGTCCACGAGCGCGACGAACCCGTCGTCACCTGCCCACGTCCGCACCCGCTCGGGGTGGTGCCGCAGCGCCCGCCAGGTCGCCTCATCCACGGCTGCCGCATCGTCGAACGCCTCGGCCTCGGCAGCGATCTCCTCCATGGACGTCACGGGAGCCACCCTAGAGATCGACTATCTCAGGGCGGAGGATCCGGCGTGTCAGGTGCGCCAGACCTTCCGAGCTGACACGCAGGACTGCAGCCGCGCGGGGTTCCGGTCCACCCACGCCGCTGCAGCACCTCCGCCACCCGCGCGGCGGTCCGGCAGGGGTGGTCGAAGACCTGCGCATAGCGCAGCCGCACGCTCGCCCGCCCCGCCGCGTGGTCATCGAGGTCCCGATCAGCGTCGCGTCCCGCCGCGTCCCAGGAGTCGTGCGCGAGCCTTCCGTCGAGCTCGATGACCAAGCCGAACTCCTCGTACTCGATGTCGCGGTACTCCCGCCCACCCTCGCTCTCCCGCACGACCTGGCGGCTGGCCGGCGGGAGGCCGTGCGCGCGCTCGACCCGGGTCAGGTAGCCGTGCTCGAGGACGGAGCCGGTGCCTGCCGCCACGTCGTCGAGCACCTGACGCACGAAGTCACGTCGGCGGAGGCGAGAGCGTCGATCGAGGGCCACGACCACCCGCTCGACCGTCGTACGCCGCCCGCAGATCTCCTCGGTGATCAGCCGCACCACGTCTGTCTCGGAGCCGGCTCGGCGCACGAGCGCCAGCAGGTTGTCCTCGGGGCGGACGCTCGGCGGCGACAGGTTCCATCGCACCTGCTCCGTCAGTGCCACGACCCGGTGCACGTGCATCCCGTCCGGAGCCAGCACTCGGCGGGCGCTGTCGACGGCGACATGGACGATCCCGCCCTGGCTGGGCTTCGTGCCAGCCGACTCCAGGTAGAGAGCAGCGGGGGCGGCGTAGAGCACGGCAGCCCACGCCCGTTGCCGCCAGGTGAGCGCGCCGGTGTGATTGACGTAGACACCGGTGTGGACCCGGGCCAGGTCGCGCCGACGCACCATCGCGTCGAGGTCGGGCTTCGTCGCCCTGGGTGCGAGCAGCTGTCGTCTGCTGACGACGCCGTCCTGGGCGGCGAGGGTGCGATCCAGGTCCTCCTGCTTCACGCAGGGACGTGCCCGGGCGTCCTACCGCTCAATCAGTGCAGGTCGGTGCCTGTGGAAACCCTCAGGCGTCTGCGTTCGACCGCTCGGCCAAGGTCGCCACGTCAGCAGCGCCTTCCTTCTCCTTAGACGGCAGCACGAACCGGTAGCCGACGTTGCGCACGGTGCCGATCAGCGTCTCGTTCTCGACACCCAGCTTGGCGCGCAGACGACGCACGTGGACGTCGACGGTGCGGGTGCCGCCGAAGTAGTCGTAGCCCCACACCTCCTGCAGCAGCTGCTGGCGGCTGAACACGCGACCCGGGTGCTGTGCGAGGAACTTGAGGAGCTCGAACTCCTTGAACGTCAGGTCGAGAGTGCGACCGCCCACCTTGGCGGTGTAGGTCGCGTCATCGACGACGACCTCGCCGGAGCGGATGACGTGGGCCTCGGGGTCCGCGGCCTCGCGGCGGGCGTTGAGACGACCGATGGCCAGCTTGATCCGCGCCTCGAGCTCGGCCGGGCCGCAGGTGTGCAGCACGACGTCGTCCATGCCCCAGTCGTGGGTGACGACCGACAGGCCGCCCTCGGTCACGATGAGCAGGACCGGCACGTCGGTGCCGGTGGTGCGGATCAGCCGGCTGAGGTCGCGCGCGCCGACCAGGTCCTGTCGAGCGTCGACGAGCAACAGGTCGGCCTCGGGGGCCTCGAGGAGGGCGCTTCCCTCGGCTGCGAGGATCTTCACGTGGTGGCCCAGCAACGACAGGCCCGGCAGGACCTCGGCTGATGGCTGAAGCGCGCTGGTCAACAGAAGCAGGGTGCTCACAGTGGTCTCCTCCCGATGGGGCGGGGACCGAAACGCAACACTGGGCTCCGGTCTGACGAACTCTGAGGGAAGAATACCGAAACGTGAGCGACATATCGGATCGATCCGAGTTAAATGAAACACAGGCGATCCACGTGAGGTATTGGGCTGCCGCCCGATCTGCAGCCGGTTGCGATGGGGACGACATCCCTGTTGCCGCTCCGATATCTCTCTCCGACGTTCTTCGGCAGGTCGCCAAGCTCCACCCCGACACCCGCCTGATGGCTGTCCTCGACACCTGCTCGATCCTCCTCGGCGACCGTCCCGTCGCTACCGAGGACCCCGACGAGCTGATGGTCCCGCCGGGCTCCGAGCTCCAGTTCCTCCCCCCCTTCGCAGGCGGCTGACAGCGGCTGACGGCGACCACCCGACCACACCCACCGGAATGCGCGTCAGCAAAGGATCGTTGACCACCCCGTGACACCCGGACAGCTCGTGCTCCTCATCGCCGTCGTGGCAGCCCTCGCCTTCGGCGGCTACCGCGCGCTCACCGACGGCCGCTTCCGCGGCACCCACCGGGTCCGTGCAGCTGAATCGTCACCGACGCCCCAGCCAGACCAGGCAACAGCACCCACCGAGACCCCTGCCTCCGTCCTCGCTGACACCCAGTGGTCCGGTCAGCTCGGCGACAAGGCGACGCTCCTGCAGTTCTCCAGCGCCTTCTGCGCCCCCTGCCGCGCCACCCGCCGGATCCTCACCGAGGTGGCCGAGGTCGTGCCGGGCGTCACCCACCTCGAGGTCGACGCCGAGCAACACCTCGAGCTCGTACGACGCGTCGGGGTCCTGCGCACCCCCACCACGCTGATCCTCGACGCGCACGGCGCCGAGGTCACCCGCGCCGCCGGCGCTCCTCGCAAGGAGCAGGTGCTCAACGCCCTCGCTCAGCTGGGCGACAGGTAGGCGGGGGACTCCTCCACGCCGGAGCGCAGCCGCTCCAGGTCGGTGCGCACCATGTGCCCGACCACCTGCTCGAAGCTCAGCGAGGGGGACCACCCCAGCACCCGCCGGGCGGGCTCGGTGTCCGCCACTAACGACGGCGCATCAGCGGGTCGCAGCAGCGCCCGGTCCTGCACGACGTACGACGCAGGGTCGCCGAGGCCGGCCGCCTCGAAGGCCACGTCCAGCAGGTCGCGCAGCGTGTGGCTGACGCCGGTCGCGATGACGAGGTCCTGCGGTGCGTCCAGCTCGAGCATCGCGACCATCGCCTGCACGTAGTCCTCGGCCGCGCCCCAGTCGCGCGACACCTCCAGGTTGCCCAACGACACCGAGTCCGCGAGACCGCACGCGATCGACGCCGCAGCCCGGGTGATCTTCCTTGTCACGAACCGCTGAGGCCGCAGCGGGCTCTCGTGGTTGTGCAGCGTCGCGGTGACGGCATGCAGCCCGAAGGCCTCACGGGCGACCGTGACGGCTGCCCGGGCTCGTGTCTTCGATGCGGCATACGGGCTGCTGGCCCCCGCGCCGGTTTCCTCGGCCGAGCCGGCCTGGAAGAACCGCACGTCGTCGCCGTGCCGGTCGCGCAGCTCCACGAGCGACGTCAGCATCCGCTCCACCGCCAGCCCGTTGACCTCCTCGACCAGGGACGCGTGGTCCCAGCTCGCGCCCACGGACGAGAAGCCGGCGAGGTTGAAGACCCGCGACGGCCGAACCTCGCCGACCAACGCCTCAAAACCTGAGGCGTCGCGCAGGTCGTGCGACACCACCTCGACCCCGGACAGGTAGACCGACATGGCGGCAACCGCAGAGTCCCCAGGACGCGTCGTCCCCACCACCCGCCAGCCCCGGGAGAGCAGCTCGCGGGCGAGGTAGACCCCGTCCTGGCCGGCGACCCCGGTCACCAGCGCAACCCGAGATGCGCCCATCAGGCGAGGCCGGCGGCCGGCCCTCCGAACGGCCCTCCGGACAATGCCGCGACGTCGGCGTCGACCATCAGCCGGGCCAGCGCGCCGATGTCGGTCTGCGCCTTCCAGCCGAGGACCTCGTGGGCCTTGGCCGGGTCGCCGATGAGCGCGTCCACCTCGGTCGGTCGCTCGTACTTCGCCTCGTTGAAGATCACGTAGTCGCGCCAGTCCATGCCGACGTGGGCGAAGGCCTGCTCGCAGAAGTCGCGCACGGTGGTGCCGACGCCGGTGGCGAGCACGTAGTCGCCTGGCTCGTCCTGCTGCAGCATCCGCCACATGCCCTCGACGTACTCCTTGGCGTAGCCCCAGTCGCGCACGGCGTCGATGTTGCCGAGCAGCAGGACGTCCTGGTGCCCGGCCTGGATCGCCGCGACGGCCATGGTGATCTTGCGGGTCACGAACGACTCGCCGCGCCGCGGTGACTCATGGTTGAAGAGGATCCCGGAGACGGCATACATGTCGTAGGCCTCGCGGTAGTTGATGGTCATCCAGTGCGCATAGAGCTTGGCGGCGGCGTAGGGGGAGCGCGGGTAGAAGAGGGTGTGCTCGTCCTGCGGGGGAGGCGTCGCGCCGAACATCTCCGAGGTCGACGCCTGGTAGAACCGGCAGTCGAGCTTGGCCGCGCGCAGCGCCTCCAGGAGCCGCACGGTCCCGATGCCGTCGGCCGACGCGGTGTATTCCGGGATCTCGAAAGACACCCGCACGTGGCTCTGGGCCGCGAGGTTGTAGACCTCGTCGGGCTTGATCTCGTGCACGAGGTTGACCAGGCTGACGCCGTCGGTCATGTCGCCGTAGTGCAGGAAGAGACGCTCACCGGCGGAGGCGTCGAGATAGATCGGGTCGATGCGTCCCCGGTTGAAGCTCGACGACCGCCGCACCAGGCCGTGGACCTCGTAGCCCTTCTCCAGGAGCAGCTCGGCGAGGTAGGAGCCGTCCTGGCCGGTGATCCCGGTGATGAATGCGCGCTTGGGCACGTCGATCCTGTCCTGGTCGAAGAGTGGGTCACGCGAGGATAGTGCGCAGGCTTCTGGGACGGTGGGCCCCGTGGACAAGCCAGGAGTACGCCGGGTGCTAGCCGTCGCGCTCGTCGGTTACCTCGTGGCCCCTGCTTACGACGTCCACATAATGGACCGCCTGTCCGATAGGTGAGACGTCGATGTGTGTCCACGAGCAGGCGTCCCTACTCTGGACGCATGTCCACGACCTGGTTGACCAAGCGACGCGCAGTGGACCACTGCCGCGTGCGCTCGTCCCTGTGTCGAATGTCCTGACGGGACCCCGTCTCCGACTCCGCTAAGTCGACTGGATCGCTCCAGTTAAGCCGAGTTGCCGCGTTCACACGAGCGCCCCCGGGTCCCTTGCCGTCGCCCACGACAGGACCCCAGGAGAGCCATGACCACCCAGATCGATTCACGCGGCCCGCAGTTCACCGCAGCCGTCACCAGCATCGTGCTGGCCGTCGTGCTGCTAACGGCGCCGAGCACCTTCGCCACGGTGCTCCTCGCCGCGCAGGCAGCGCTGTTCGCCGTGGGCGCCGGCCGCGGCATCCAGCACACCCCGTTGGCCTGGGTGTTCCGCACCGTCGTGCGTCCCCGGCTGACCAGGTCTCCCGAGTGGGAGGACGCTGCCCCGCCGCGCTTCGCCCAGGCCGTCGGTCTCGGCTTCGCCCTCGTGGGCGTCATCGGCTTCGCCAGTGGCGCCGGCGTCGTGGGCCTCGTCGCCACCGGCTTCGCCCTGGCGGCCGCCCTGCTCAACGCCGTCTTCAAGTTCTGCCTCGGCTGCGAGTTCTACCTGCTGTCCCTGCGGATCCTCAAGGGCTCGCGCAGCGACCGCCTCGAGACCCCCGCCACTTCCTGACTTCCGCACCACCCAACAGAAGGAGAACTCCATGACTCGCGAGAGCTCGCTCGTCACCGCCCAGTGGGTGGAGGACAACATCGACAACGCCGACATCGTCATCGTCGAGGTCGACGAGGACACCACGGCCTACGACAAGGGCCACATCAAGAATGCCATCAAGCTCGACTGGACCACCGACCTCCAGGACCAGGTCCGCCGCGACTTCGTCAGCAAGTCGCAGTTCGAGGCGCTCCTGAGCGACCGCGGCGTCTCCAACGACCACACCGTTGTCCTCTACGGCGGCAACAACAACTGGTTCGCCGCCTATGCTTACTGGTACTTCAAGCTCTACGGCCACCAGGACGTCAAGCTCATGGACGGCGGTCGCAAGAAGTGGGAGCTCGACTCCCGCGAGCTCACCGACGAGCTGCCCACACGCGACACGACGTCCTACACCGCCACCGAGCAGGACCTTTCGATCCGTGCCTTCCGTGACGACGCCGTCGCTGCCATCGGCGTGCAGAACCTCATCGATGTCCGCAGCCCCGACGAGTACGCCGGCCGCCTGCTCGCCCCCGCCCACCTCCCGCAGGAGCAGTCCCAGCGCGCCGGCCACGTCCCGACGTCGCTCAACGTGCCGTGGAGCAAGAACTGCAACGACGACGGCACCTTCAAGTCCGACGACGACCTCAAGGCGCTCTACGCCGAGGTCGGCATCGACGACTCCTTGGACACCATCGCCCTGTGCCGCATCGGTGAGCGCTCCTCGCTCACCTGGTTCGTCCTCAAGGAGCTCCTCGGCCACGCCAACGTGAAGAACTACGACGGCTCGTGGACCGAATACGGCTCTCTCGTCGGCGTCCCGATCGCCCTCGGCGACGAGCCCGGCTCTCCTGAAGGGCAGACCTCCTGATGTGCGGCGCAACTGAAGGTGGACTGTCCCTCGACGGCGTCAACGTCGCCAAGGAGGCCGTGATCCAGGGCCAGGTCCTGCGCGGCGGCACCGACCCGGTCGGCAACGCCTACGTGCGTCTCCTCGATCGCACCGGCGAGTTCACCGCCGAGGTCCCGACCTCCGCGACCGGCCACTTCCGGTTCTTCGCCGGCGAGGGGGAGTGGACGCTGCGCACCCTCGCCCCCAAGGCCGACCCGGTCGACAACGTGGTGGTCGCCGCCATCGGCTCCGTCGCCGAGGTCACCGTCACCATCTGACCCAGCATCGCGACGAGCCCCGAGTTGCCACCATCGTGTGGAGGCTCGGGGCTTCGTCGTTCTCCAGCCGGGTGACGCCTTAGCGCTCCAGCAGCAGCGTGACCGGACCGTCGTTGATCGACGCCACCTGCATGTCGGCCCCGAAGACCCCGCGGGCCACGGTCGCGCCCAACGTCTCGAGCTCGAGGCAGAACGCTTCGTACGCCGGCTCGCTCACCGGCCCCGGCAGCGCCGCCTGCCACGTCGGCCTCCGTCCCTTCCGGGCATCGCCGTAGAGCGTGAACTGGCTGACGACCAGGATCGGCGCGGATAAGTCGGACGCAGACTGCTCGTCCCGCAGGATCCGGACGTCCCAGATCTTCCGCGCCATCCACTCGACCTCGTCCAACCCATCACCATGCGTGATTCCCAGGTAGACCAGCAACCCGGGTTCATGGATCTCGCCCACGACTACTCCGTCGACCGTCACCGAGGCGGACAAGACCCGTTGCACCACTGCTCGCATAGACACAGTGTCGCTCCGTCGAGACCCTCTCGGGCCGAACGATTTCCGCAAGATTTCGTCCAACTCGATCGATCCTCCAGGATCTGCCATCCTGGCCCCATGTCAGTTGTGCCGCCGGAAGCCCTTCTCATCACCGTCGCGCCGACAGGCGCCGAGACGTCGAAGGCCGGCTGCCCGCAGCTCCCGACGACCCTCGAGGAGCTCGTTCAGACGGCCAAGGATTGCGAGGCCACCGGCGCAGCGATGATCCACGTCCACGTCCGCGACGCCGACCACAAGCCGACCCTCGACCTCGGGCTCCTGACTGCCACGGTTGAGGCACTTCACGAGTCCACCGACCTGATCGTCCAGCTTTCGACAGGCGGATCGGTGCACGACCCCCTGGAAGCGCGCCTCAAGGTCCTCGACGCCCAGCCCGACTCCTGCAGCCTCACGATGGGGACCACCAACTTTGGGGACGACGTCTTCCTCAATCCTTGGCCCTTTGTCTGCGAGCTCTACCAGCTCAGCCAGGAGCGCCAGATCGTTCCGGAGTTCGAGCTCTTCGACCTCGGCCAGGCGCACGCGCTCGTCCGCCTCATCGACAAGTTCGGCCTGCCCTTTGGCGGTCGCGTGCATTGCGACTTCGTCATGGGCGTGCCAGGCGGCATGCCGGGCACCGCCGACGCCCTGGTCGCCGGCCTCGCGACGCTGCCGTCGGAGGTGACCTCCTGGTCTGCGACCGGCATCGGCCGCACGACGCTCCCCGTAGCCCTGGCAGCCCTGTCCAAGGGCGGCCACCTGCGCGTGGGCATGGAGGATGTCCTGACGATCAGCCGCGGGGTCCCCGTGGAGAGCAATGCTCAGCTCGTCGAACGTGCAGTTGCCCTGGGCGAGATGGTGCAGCGGAGACCGATGTCGACAGCGGAAGCCCGGTCGCTGCTCCAGATCGGATGAGGACGCGATATCCAGGTCCGGACCGGGAACGTCGTCTGCAGATACCCCAGCCCGTATCCGACGATGGTCCTAGTACCGCGCCCCGCTGAGCGGGGCTCCATGTCAGCCACGTAAATTGTGCCTCCTTCTTTCGAACGCGATGTTCACGAACGGGTGGATGTGTGATCTGATAGGGACCATCGAGGCGCAGAAGCCACGTTTTCCCGTTCTGTCATTGGAAGGCTCCCACCATGAAGAAACTGATCGCGGCTCTCTTCGCTGCTGTGCTCATGTCCCTCGGTCTGGTGGGCGTCACCACCGGCACCGCCACGGCTGCTTGTCCCTACACCGGCTGCATCCCGACCTCCACGTCCGCGTCCGGCAGCATCGACGGCAAGTTCCTGACGGTGACTGCTGAAGTCTCGGCGGCTGGCAACGCCAGCCCGCGCGGCACGTTCAAGATTACGGCCGACCGCGTCGGCCCCAAGGGCTTCAAGACCCGCGGCGCCAGCGTCAACAACGCTGATGACGGCGTCAAGTTGAAGCTCCAGCTCGCCGGCGAGTGGGAGATCACGGTCACTTACGTGCCTGCTGACAACTCGGTCTACGAGAGGTCGAGCACGACCTTCACAGTCTTCGTCCGTCAGGACTGATCTGCCCCTCTTGCAGCATGGCAAAGGGCCCCACGTCACCGTGGGGCCCTTTGCCATGTCACAGAGCTCCGTCGAGATAGACGCGCAGTAAGGCTGGATGCATGAGGTTTCTCCGTGGATGGCGCCTTGCCGTCATCCTGTTGGCAGTCGTCGCGGTTGGATTCGTGGCGTGGGCGGGTTGGACCGCCTGGAAGGTCAATCAGTCGCTCAGTGCGGCGGTAGCCGACGCTCGGGAGCTTCGCGAGTCACTCGAGCAGGCTGATGAGGCTGGGATCGACGCGTCCCTGTCGAGCCTTCGGGTGCACACCTCCGCTGCCGCCGAGCGCACCGACGGAGCGACCTGGGACGCGCTGACGATCCTCCCCAAGTATGGAGACGACGCCGAAGCCATTCGGACGATCGCCCAGGTCCTCGATGACCTGGCATCAGACGGCCTAGAGCCCCTGACTGACATCACCAGTGATCTCGACGCACTGGCGCCGTCTGACGGCGCCATCGACCTCGCAGCCCTGGAAGCGCTCACCCCCAAGGTGTTGGCGGGGAGCCAGTCCTTCGAGCGCGCAGCGGGTCGACTCGAGGGCATTAATCCGCTCAGCCTGGAGCCTGCCCTGCGCAGCCGCTACCGCGAGTTGCTGGATGAGATCACCTCAGCCTCCGAAAGCCTGTCCGCTGCCACCGTCGCTACCAAGATTATGCCGACGATCCTGGGCGCGGATGGCCCGCGTGACTACCTGCTCGCGTTCCAGAACAATGCGGAGATCCGCGCGACGGGTGGCCTCCCGGGCGCCGTCTCGCTGATGCACACAGAGGACGGCCGTGCTCAGCTGACCAGGCAGGTGCCGGGCATCTCGTTCGGGCGGACGAACGCCCCGGTGCTCCCGCTGACTCAGGCTGAGCGCGACATTTACGGCGAGGAGCTGGGCCTATGGTTCGTCGACGCCAATTTCACGCCGGACTTCCCGAGGGTCGCTGCCCTGATGAAGGCCAGGTGGGAGCAGGTCTACCCAGAGGCCATCGACGGCGTGATCACCGTTGACCCTGTGTCGCTCTCCTATGCCCTGACCTCGACGGGTCCCGTGACAGTGGGTGGGCGGACCTTGACATCCGACAACGTGGTGGAAGAGCTCCTCCATGAGGTCTACCTCCGCTTCGAGGAGCCCGAGAAGCAGGATGCATTCTTCCAAGCAGCTGCGGCGGCCATCTTCGGAGCCCTGACGGACGGGGTGGACTCGCCCGAGAACCTCTTCACCGCCCTCGCCCGCGGTGTCCGCGAGCGACGGATCCGGTTGCACTCCTTCGAGCCCGTTGTGCAGGATGAGATCGCGGGCTCGACGATCGCCGGTGAGCTCGTCACGGACGACACCGAGTCGCCCCAGGTGGGCGTCTATCTCAACGACGCGACCGGCGCCAAGATGTCCTACTTCCTGCGTCACGACGTCAAGGTCACCACCACGTTCTGCAAGGACGGCGTTCAAGGTCTGACGGGCAAGTTGCACCTCCTGTCGGACGCCCCCGAGGACGCGGCTTCGTTGCCGGACTACATCACCGGCGCCGGCGCCTTCGGCACCATGCCGGGATCCCAGCTGGTGGTCGTCCGACTTGTCGGGCCAGTGGGCGGCTCGATTTCTGCGGTCGCCTTCAACAGCAAGCCGGTGGAGGCCGTGCCTGTAGTCCAGGACGGCCGTCCCGTAGTCTCGACGGTCGCTGAGCTCACCCCCGGCTTCACGCTGGACGTGACGTGGCGCATGTTGACCGGGACGGGTCAGACTGAGGATGTCGAGGTGGAGTCGACTCCGAGCGTACTACCGGTGCAGACGTCGAGCACAGCGCTTTCCGCCTGTTCGTGAGTCCACCGATGCGGTCTACTCCTCGAGCTTCGTGCGACTGCCTTTGCGCTTGACCGTGCTCGTCGCCGCAGGAACCTCGAGCGGGGCGTAGCCGTAGCCGTAGCCGTAGCCGTAGCCGTAGCCGTAGCCATAACCCCCGCGAGCGCCCTTGGTGGGAGTCCAGTTCATGACCACCCCGATCGGGTTGGCACCCACCTGGCGGAGTCGCTCCGCCGCGAGGTGCAGCTGGTCGCGGGTGGTCTTGCCATGGCGCACGATCAGCAGGGCGCCGTCGGCGAGGGATGCGAGCAGCGCAGCGTCGGTGACCGGCAGCAACGGAGGCGCGTCGATGATCACCATGTCGTAGCGCTCACGGACCGCGTCGAGCATCTCGATCATCGCGCGTGACTGGATGAGCTCGGCCGGGTTGGGCGGGATGGCGCCGCTCCCCAGCATGTGCAGGTCGCTGTCCTCGTGCTTCTGGATGGCGTCGTCCAGTGTCACCTTGCCGACAAGGATGGTGGTGACGCCGACGGCCTCGTCCATGCCGAGGGCGCGGGCGGCGCGTGGGCGCCGCAGGTCGCATTCGATCAGCAGCGTGCGGTGCCCCGCCTGGGCCATGGTGATCGCGAGGTTCACCGCGGTCGTGGTCTTGCCCTCTCCGGGGACGGCTGAGGTGACGACGAAGACCTTGTCAGGCGAGTCGACTTCCACGAACTGGAGGTTGGTGCGGAGCACGCGGAAGGCTTCCACCCGCGGGGCGTGCGAGGCCAGCTCGGTGACCAGGGGCCGCTTGCTGGCAGACCCGTCGTAGGCGATGGCACCGAGGAGGGGGGCGTCGATGGCGCTGGTGACATCGTCGACGGACTTGATCGTCGTGTCGAGGAACTCTCGGGCCAGGGCGAGCCCTAAGCCCAGGAGCAGACCGAGCACGACCCCGAGACCGAGGTTGCGGACGGGGTCGGGAGAGATCGGGGTGTCCGACCGTGTCGCAGGGTCGACGGTAGTGGCCTTCAGCAGGGCCGTGGTGGACCCCTCAGGTGTCTCGAGCTCGCGCACCATGTCGGAGAGGGCGTCTGCGTAGGCCTGAGCCAGGCGCTGCGCTTCGGCGGGGTCGGGGTCGGTGACGGTGAGGCTGATGATGACCGTCTCTGGGACGACCTCCGAGGTCACCTTCCCGATCAGCTCATCCGGGGTCAGGTCGAGATTGAGTTCGGTGATCACGGTCTGAGCCAGATCGCGGCTGTTTCCGATCAGGTCCGCGTAGGACGTCACTCGCTGAACGGAGAAGAGGCCGCCCTGGTAGGCGTCGGACTCGGTGGTGGGCGTCGTGGACACGAAGATGCGTGCCGACGAGGAGTAGATTGGGATAGCCGTGAAAGTCAGCGCTGCTGAGACGCCGAGCACGATGGCGGCCGTGACGGAGATCAGGACCCACCGGCGCCTGAGCATCCGCAGGTAGTCACGAAGGTCCACAATCGCTCCTGCGTAGGTTTGCCATTGCGCCAACTCTAGTCTAGGCAGACAGGAAGCCAGCGATCGTCGTCACCGCGAGCCAGGACCCATGCTGGCGTGGTTGTGACTCCTGGTGGGCGTCCTCGTGACCGCCATCACCCTGCATCTAGTAGTTCTGAGATGGGGTCCTTGTTGCTGCCTGTGGTGGCGGACAATGGTCAAAATCGGGACAATGACGTCCACCCGTTGCCATGGACATCTGACAGCACCGCGCATGCCGCGCGTGCGGCGTAAGTGTGAAACCGTAAGCCGTTGAGGAGTCGCTGCACCTAGCGGCCGCATCGGGGCCGAAGACGCGATGGTTGTCGTGAGCGCACACAACCATGAGAAGGGTTTGAGCAGTGGTCAAGGTCGGAATCATCGGATTGGGCAAGATGGGTTTGTCCCATTACTCGATCATCAACGCCCACGAGGACGTGGAGGTCGTAGGAGTCTGCGACTCGAGTGGCTATGTCCTCGATGTCCTCAACAAGTACACCGGTGTGGACACGTTTTCGGACTTCGAGAAGATGCTCGACGTGCAAGGGGTCGAGGCGGCTGTCATTTCCACGCCCTCGAAGTTGCACGCTCCGATGGTGCGCGCCTGCCTTGAGCGCGGCATCCACGTCTTCTGCGAGAAGCCATTCTGCCTGAAGCCGGAGGATTCAGCCGCGTTGGCTGACCTAGCCCGTAGCAAGTCACTCGTCACACAGGTCGGCTATCACAACCGATTCGTGGGCGCGTTCGGCGAGGCTAAGCGACTGCTCGATCTCGGTACGCTCGGACGGGTTACTCATGTGCTGGCCGAAGCCTACGGCCCCGTCGTGCTCAAGCCGAAAGGGTCGACCTGGCGCAGCAAGAAGGACGAGGGCGGTGGCGCACTCTATGACTACGCCGCCCACCCGCTCGATCTCTTGACGTGGTACTTCGGCAGGCCCGAGTCGGTCTCTGGCACGGTCCTCGGGCACGTCTTCTCGAGCGAGACAGAGGACGAGGTCTACACGACCATTGACTGGGGCCACGGCATGAGTGGGCAACTCTCGGTGAGTTGGTCCGACGAGTCCCAGCGCAAGATGACGACCAAGATCACGATCTGGGGAACGCACGGGCGGATCAATGTCGACCGGCAGGAGTGCCAGGTCTACCTCCGCGACGACGCCGCTGTCCCCGCCGGCTACGAGAAGGGCTGGAACGTCCACTACACGACCGGGCTGACCCAGGAGGTCGACTTCTATCTCCGCGGAGAGGAGTACTCCGCTCAGCTGGACGCCTGGATCAAGCGAATCGAGAAGGTGGAGGTCGACGGAGTGGGCAACTTCGACGACGCGACGGTCACTGACGAGCTGCTTGCTGCGATCGCTCGCGGTGGCTCCGGCGAGGTGCAGCACATCGTGAGTGGCGCATCGGTCGACGTCCCGCCGGTGCCGAGTGGTTGGTGGCGGCGCATGAAGTTGAGACTCAAGAGTCGACGATCTGCTCGCACGATGAGAAGGGCCTGACGATGGATCGACTACTTTTCGGCGACAACCAGTTCTTTGGCGTCAACCACATGTCAGAGGAAAAGGCTCGGGCACAGGCTATGCGTTTTCAGTCCGTCGACGCCGTGATGTCGGTGCTCGACTCTGCCTATGACTGTGGGGTCACCACATTCATGTGCACCACCCATGACCGGATCGCGGAGGTCACTCAGCGCATGCGCGAGCAGCCCGAGCGCTACGCGGACCAAGTTTTCTACCCTTGCATGCCCTACGCACACAAGTACGCCAACGCCATGGCGGATGCTGGCGTGATCGGTGCGATCCGTCAGTTCCTGCCGGACGAGGGCTTCTTCGACGCGGCAATGCGTGGAGGCAAGTCGTTGGCCAAGAAGGACATCGAAGGAGTGACTACCCTCCTTATCGACGCCGAGATGAAGATGTTCGAAGGACTCAAGACCCCCGTCATCTTCCTTCAGAACGTGGTGGTTGACCTTCTGCTCGGGCTGGGTTTCGTGGACGCCTTTCGCATCTTCGCCGACCACGTGAAGGCACGCTACGGCGCTGAGCCCGGCTTCATTACCATGAACCTCCCCAAGCTGCTCGATGCGTTGGACAAGGTGGGGGTCGATAACCCAATCGTTTGCGCCAACATCAACAAGATCGGATTCCGCATGTGTGGCGGTTTGGACGCCTACGTCGACGTGCTCGCGAATCGTCCCTTCCGCCCGATCGCCATGTCTGTGTACGCGTCGGGTGCGATTCGCCCTGATGAGGCAATCGAGTGGGTGACCAGCCTGCCCAACCTGGAAGCCATTGTGTTCGGAGCCTCGAGCAGGACCAACATTGAGTCAACGGTCAAACTGGTCGCCAGCGCGTGGCCCCTGTCGGTCACGTAGAAAGGAGTAGCGGCGTGCGCGTAACTGCTGTCGTTCGTGCCTACAACGAGGCGGCCCACCTTGGGCGGCTTCTCCAGGGCCTGCGGAGCCAGACGACTCCCGTGGAGGAAATCGTCGTCGTCGACTCGGGGTCGGCGGACGACACCGTCAAGATCGCGACCGAGGGCGGGTGCCGGGTGGTCCACATCTCTAAAGAGGAATTCACGTTTGGTCGGTCCCTTAACTACGGGTGTAACGCTGCCAAGGGCGAACTGCTCCTGATCTTGTCTGCGCACGTCTATCCGCTTTACGACACGTTCGTCGACCACATGCTCAAGCCATTCTCCGATCCTGCGACAGCCCTTGCTTACGGCCGGCAGGTCGGCGACGGTCGCACCAAGTACGCCGAGGCCCGGATCATGCAGCAGTGGTTCCCGACCGAGAGCATCCGCAACCAGCCGCACCCGTTCAGCAACAACGCCAACGCCATCATCCGCAAGGACGTCTGGGCCCAGATGCGCTACGACGAGCGACTCACGGGTTTGGAGGATCTCGACATGGCCAAGCGTGCGCTGGCGCTCGGCATGCGCCTGGATTACGTCGCTGAGGCTCCGGTGGTGCACGTTCACGAGGAGACCTGGTCGACGATCCGCAACCGTTACCGCCGCGAGGCTATTGCCTACAAGGCCATCATGGATGAAGAACAGTTCTCTGCCTGGGAGGCCGTCGCGCTGGCCGGCATCAACATTGCGAGCGACTACTGGCACGCGATGCGGGACCGTCAGTTGAAGACCAACCTCGTTGAGATCCCCAAGTTCAGGGCTGCCCAGTTCCTTGGTGCTGCGGAGGGGTTCCGCACCGACCCAGGCATGAGCCAGGGGCTCCGCCGGCGGTTCTACTACCCTGACCTGGCTCGTCTGTCCCCCAATGACGCTATCGGCAATCGCATCGACTACGACGACTGATGCACGCCTCAGCCAGGAAGGCCACAGCATGGACCTCGTGACCGCCATCGTCCCGATGCGGCACTCGAGCGAAAGAGTGCCTGGGAAGAACTACCGACCGCTCGGCGGCCTCCCGCTCTACCAGCATGTCGTCACGACGCTGCTCGCCACTCCTGGGGTGGGGGAGGTCGTCATCGACACGGACAGCGAGACGATCCTCGAGGAGGCTGCACGTGTCTTCCCCTCTGTGACGCTTGTGGAGCGGCCTGCGCACCTGCGAGATGGGCACACGCCGATGAACGCGGTCCTTGAGCACTCAATCGGTCATGCTCACTACGAAGCCATCCTTCAGACGCACTCGACCAACCCGTTCGTGCGAGCCGAGACGTTCGAGGCGGCCATTCGACGGTTCTTCGACAGCGAGGGGATCGACTCGGTCTTCGGCGCCACCCGCATTCAGGGGCGTCTGTGGACTGAGGACCTGACTGCTGTCAACCATGACCCAGCGGTGTTGGCGAGGACTCAGGACCTCGCTCCCATCTACCTGGAGAACTCCTGCTTCTACGTCTTCAGCAAGGCGACCTTGCGCGACGGCGGCAACCGGCTGGGGAAGAGTCCCGCCATCGTCGAGGTGGATGCCCTGGAGGCGACCGATATCGATGTCGAGACTGAGTTCAGGCTTGCCGAGATCATCGAGGCGTCCCAGCTGTTCGGCGTACGATGACGGACCGTGTGTTGGTGACATGCGCGCAGATGCAGGCCGAGCTTCCGGTGCACCTGCCGCGACTGCTCGATGCCGGTTTCGAGGTGATGGCTCCGCCCTTGACCGGACAGCAGTTCTTGTCCTCGGAGCTCGCACCGATGATGTCAGGGGTGCAGGGAGTGATCGCGGGTGACGACCAGCTGGATCGCTCGTTCTTCGAGTCCAGCCCAGACTTGCGAGTCCTGATCCGGTGGGGCATCGGGATGGACTCTGTGGACCACGACGCAGCTGAAGCGCACGGCGTGGTTGTCCGCAACACCCCGGGCGTTTTCGGGGGAGAGGTTGCTGACAGTGCCTTCGCCTATCTGCTGATGCTCGCCCGGCGTCATCACCAAGTGGACGTGGCCGTGCGCGAGGGGCACTGGCCCAAGGTCGAAGGCACGTCGCTCCGTGGATCGACCCTGGGAGTCGTGGGCCTGGGCGTCATCGGCCAGGCCATGGTGGA
The DNA here is from genome assembly GCF_900113685.1 of Nocardioides psychrotolerans. Taxonomy (GTDB): domain Bacteria; phylum Actinomycetota; class Actinomycetes; order Propionibacteriales; family Nocardioidaceae; genus Nocardioides; species Nocardioides psychrotolerans. The sequence continues at coordinate 33,096 of NZ_FOQG01000017.1, read as the reverse complement.
CCGAGCACACGGATTCGGCATGGACGTGCGCGGCTTCGACCCGTACCTTCCGCCTGAGCGCGCACCGCATGGCGTGACGATCGACCTGGACCTGCATGTGCTGCTCCAAGAGAGCCGGTTCGTGGTGCTGACCTGCCCGTTGACCCGTGAGACCTTCCACCTGATCGATGACGGAGCCCTCCGTTCTATGCGGTCTGATGGCCTGCTCGTCAACGTCGCGCGTGGTCCCGTCGTGGACGAGGTGGCTCTAGTCGCAGCCCTCGAGCGAGGGGGGATCGCGGGCGCTGGCCTCGACGTCTTCGAGGTCGAGCCCTTGCCCGAGACGAGTCGGCTTCGAAGGATGGACAACGTAATCCTGGGTGCTCACAACGGCTCAAACACCCGCGAGGGAGTAGCGCGGGCGAGTGCACGGGCCGTGGATATCCTGCTTGAAGAGCTGGGTTCACGATGAAGCGTGCAGTGGTGGTGACGGGGGCGGCTGGCGGTATCGGAACTTCGATCTGTGCACAATTCAAGCGAGACGGGTTCATCGTCGTCGGGATCGACCAGCACGAGTGTCATGACGTGGATGTCTGGCTAGGCATCGATATCGGGGACCTCGCCTCCCTGCGAGCAGCTGCCATTCAACTGAGCGACCAGTTCGCTCTGGCGGCGATCGTCCACAACGCTGCAGTGCAGCCGTTGGCCGCTGCGGGTGACACTCCCTACGAGATCTTCGTCGAGACCATGCGGGTCAACGTGCTTGCGGCCGACAGCCTCGTGCACGCGACTCGAGAGAACCTCAGCCGCGAGCAAGGCTCGGTAGTGGTCGTGAGCTCGGTGCATGCGAGTGCGACGACGTCAGGCATCAACGCCTACGCCACCTCCAAGGCGGCTCTGGAGGGATGGGTCAGGTCGGCAGCCATCGACCTGGGCCCTCAGATCCGCGTCAATGCCGTCCGTCCGGGCGCGATCGATACGGCCAAGCTACGTGAGGGTTTTGCTCGTTGGGGTGCCGAGGATGCGAAGCAGCGACGGCACGTGCTGGAGACGCGTACGCCTCTTCGCCGCATCGGCCAGCCCGACGAGATCGCCTCCGCTGTGGCGTTCCTCGCTGGCCCAGGCGCTAGCTTCATCACGGGATCGACACTCGTGGTAGACGGCGGAGCTTCAGCATGCCTGGGGACCGAATGAAGTGGCATACCGTGCCGGGTCCGCACGGACGGCTCTTCGAGGGGCCTCACTGGATCCCTGAGGCACGCGTGTTCCAGTGGGTCGACATTTTGGCAGCGACGCTTCACCGCTGGGACCCCTACAACAACGAGGCGGCAGAGACCCGCGAGACCGGACTTGAGTTTGCCACGGTGGCCCTGCCGTTGGACCATGACCGCATTTTGGTCGCGTCTCGGAGCAGCCTGCACGTCTACTCCTGGTCCGAGAGCACCATGATCACGGTCGGTGAGTGGAAGTTTCCGCACGATGTCCGCTTCAACGACGGAGCGCTCACGCCCTGCGGGGACATCTACGTGGGGACGATGTCGATGGACAGAAGACCGCTTGGGGCATCTCTCTACAAGTTCGACCTTGCGGCGTCCGTGCTTGAGCCGGTTTTCACAGGGGTAGGCATCTCCAACGGCTTGTCCTGGGATACGGACACCTCCGCGTTCTACGTTGACTCACTGGTGCCACAGATCGACCGTGTGAACAAAACGGAACACGGGCTCACTCGCGAGCCATGGCTGCGCTTGGACGAGGATGACGAACCGGACGGCTTGGCGGTTGCTCCGTCCGGCCACGTGGTGGCAGCGCTCTGGGGACGCGGATGTTTGGTTGTGGGAGCGACGTCGCCCCGCAAATTCGTGACCGCTACGGTTCCTGACGCCTATCCAACCTCGGTTGCCTTTGGCGGTGTTGATGATGAACTTGTCCTGGTCACCACCGCAGGGCAGTCCGCGGCAACCGACCGTAAGGCGCGCGTGTTCGTCGGTGACGCCGCCGAGCTGGTGTCCGGCTCGTGACTAACTTGAGGCTTGACCGCTTCGCCTTCGTGGCCGTAGGGCTGGCGATCGTCACGGGCGTCGTAGCGACCAGGGTCGGGGTCGCAGCCATCTTCGTGTGCTTGGGTCTGGGCATTCTGGCAGCAGCCATCCGCACGAGCAGGCGCTTTGCCCCCCCGGCGCGAGATGGCTACACGGTCGTACTGCCCCTGCTGCTCATGCCGACCGTCCTTGGATTGACGGCCTTTGCAGAGCGGCGCATCACGTTCGTCCTCGCCGGCCTGATCATCTTGGCTCTGACCCAGAGCCGTCGACGCGAACACACGTTCCGTCAGCCTCTCATCGTCGCGGCCCTCGTGCTGAGCTTGCTGTTGCCGGCCTCGCGTTACTTGACGACGCTCTACGTGCAGGTCTGGCACGCAGAAACCCTGATCCTGATTCTTGTCTGCGCCCGCCGATATCCGTTCCCGAGTGTTGTGAAGTCCTTACTCGATGGCGTCGGGCTCTTTCTGATCGCGAACGTCCTGGGCTACCTCGCGGGCGTTGAATCTCCGGCGGCCGCGGGAAGGACCTTCTCGCTGGACTCCAGCACGGGTGGCATTCGTGTCTTCTTCCCTTTGACCAGCAGCCTGGCTGTCCCGCCGCTGATGGCTGCCATCTTTGTCGCCGCTGGCCTGATCTGCCTCGAAGGTGGTCGGGCCGTTCGTGTCTACAGAGCAGTTGCTCTCTTGGCAGGCATCTTCATTATGGTGGCGGCGAACACGCGGGTAGCTCTGGTGGTGTCCGCCGTGGTCCTGGTGGCGTCCGTCGTGGCGCCTTTGATTTTCGCCCGGGCGTCCGTTTACCTCGCTGCTTTCCCGATGGTCCTTCCGTTTGTCTATCCCTTGCTCGCGGTCGTCGTGCTGCAGCCAGTGATCCATGTTGCTGCTTCCCTGTTCCCCTTCCTCAGCCGAGGCGATACGGAGGCGGACGTAGCGCTAGAGGGAAGAGATCGCATCTGGAGCATGGCCATAAGCTTCTGGCAGGAGCAGGTTGACTTCATACACCGGTTGGTGGGGTTCGGCGAGTTTGGACAGCGCAGTTCAGGAGCCTCAGCCGCATACGCGAATGGTGACCCGTTGCTTCTTGGCTTCTCGTCCCACAATTCCACCTTGCAGCAACTTTTCGATGGGGGACTGGTCGGAGTTGCCAGCCTGGCCTTCCTAGGTCTCGCGGCTGTCATCACGTTGCGGCGGGGGGCATTGCTGCCGAGCCGCGTACATCTGATTGCACTGTGCGCTGGAGTTGCGGCGCTCCTCGGCGGTGGGACGGAAGTCACGCAGGCTCCCGGTTACGCGGTCGAGACGTTCTGGGTTTTCGCGTGTCTTGCGCTGGCTGCAGCGACGCAACCGAGCCGAGGCGCCGTCACCAAGGATGAGTTGGCGGCGGGCGCCGATGGTCTCACCGCGGCTCCTGAACGGGTCGTTACGTCAGCAGGGAGCGCGCACGGGACCTCCACCAGCAACCGCTAGCCGAACACCGCCGGCTACTGCTGCGGCGTCGCCAAGCGTCGAGCGAGTGCTGGGATGTAGGAGTTGGTGACTGTGCGGAAGGTGCGGCCTCGTTCCTCGCCGTAGGCCAACAGTTCCTCGACCGCGGTGCAGTGCTCTGCGTAGTAGTCGGCGTAGTCGGTGTCGCGGAAGAACGCCGGATGGGCGTCAAAGACGCTGTTCATCAGATCGTCGCTGTACTGATGAGCCCGCGAGTGGGACCAGAAGTACTTCTCGTCGGGCTTGCGGCCATCTGCGCCACCTATGTCGATGCGCTTTGCGAGAGTGATGGCAAGCGGGACCATCTGCTGAGTTAGCACGTTGCCCGTGACCCTAACCTCCAGGGTCTCGAGGGTCGGCGCGTGCCACTCCTTGCTCGACAGCTCCAAGGGAATCATCCGCCCGTGGGCCCACGGCAGGTTGGCCGCAAGGAGCCCGGCGCAATATCCAGGGACCACCAGGAGGCTGTCGTACTTCTCGGCAACGAGTCGAAGGTCGCGTCGGAACTCACCCGCATATGCGCTTGGGCCGAAGTGAAAAACCGGATCGCCGAAGCAAATGTGGGTTGGACGCAGGCGCTCCATGAGTTCGCCGTCGCGGATGGCTGAGTTGCAGACGATGCGATGGGTCCACATGGTGTGGTCCCCCACCAGCGAGCCTGCGCTGGGGCCGGTCCCGAGCGCTAGTGCGGCGGACGTCGCCCACTCGCTTGACGCGGAGGCCAAGGAACCCGGCAGGAACTCTCGGGGGAAGGTGACTCCCAGTCGCTTCGCGACGTTGAGATAGCCCTCGCTGTCCACGTCCTTCGCGAACGCCGGGTCGACGACCGTCACGCGGGTAGGGCTCAAGAGAGCACGGACATAGGTGCGTGGCGTGACTTTCCAGACCAGGTGGTGCACTGGTTGGCCAGGAGCTAGGACTCGCTCAGCGCCTGCTACGTCGATGGAGGAGTCCAGGTATGCCGGAATCTCCGGGACATGGCCAGGATGGGCGGCATGCGCGGACCATCGTCCCAGATACCACGTCGATCGCGTGGCGAAGTCTCCGGCGTTGTGCTCGCCCACCGCCGGCATGGGCAGGAAGCATGTTCCCTCGCTCAGCGGAGGCGAGAACGTCCACATGAGTCGCCGAGTCATGCGCCGCAACGTGTGTCGCACTGCCGCCCGGATTCGGTGCCGTCGACCGTAGGCATCGGCGTTCTGATTTGAAGGAGTGCTTGGCGATGTCATCGGCGTGTCCATGACCTTTCCATGACCTGGTGCTCGTAGTCCCCTTGTCCGGGATGACACTCACTGCCCTGTGAGCCGCGCAGTCTCCGGGTCGCGAGGACCCTGGGAGGTGGCGCTCGCACATGCGTTCGGCGACCGCCAACTGCCAGGCAGGAGCCTATCGTGAGGACGCCCGGCGCTGACCCGCGTGTGGCTCACCGAGCAAACCGCAAGCGGCGCCGTTCGTCCCGAAGTGTGCTGACGGCCAAGGCGACCACGACACATGACACGGTGCTGAGCGCAACGACTCGGATCGTGCCGGGCCAGGTTGCGGCCAGGGTGGCCGACACCAGTAGTAGATAGGCACTGTTGGTCCAGGGCTGCCTCCGCAGGAGGTCCTGCCACGGGATTGCGCGGGTCCTGGCCTCGAACCACAGTGCCGTGCCGGCCAGGGTGGAGTATCCGAGAGCGGTCCCGACAACCGCCCCCCACAGGCCCCAGATGCTGTTGAGAGTGAGGTTGAGGCCGACATTGAGGGTGAGGGCCGTCAGGGAGATCACCGGAGCCCGCGAAGTGATGCCAGAGATCAGAGTCAGGCCGTTCATGGGGATGAAGTAGAGACCGTAGGCCAGAGCGCCCAGGGAGAGCAGGGGGAAGATCTCGTCGTGAGAACGAAAGGCTGGAGGCAGGATCACCTCGATCGCAGCGAAGCCCGCAACGAGGAAGACACCGTGCACGACGAACGACACCTTGAGGTGGCTCCTGACGATGCGAGGTATGTGGGCCGAGCCAGGTGGATTCTTGGCATAAAGGGGCATGAAGGCCCGGCTCACCTCGTTGAGCACCAGGCTCGTGACAGCGGCGATCTGGTAAATGGCTGAGTAGACACCGACAAGTGCGCTCGACACGAACATGGCGAGGATGAGTCGGTCGCTGAGCGAGAGGCCCCACTGGGCCAGGTAGTGCGGGACCAGTGGAAGGCCCTCCCTGGTGACTGACCACGCCGTGTACTTCGGGTTGCGGGAGCCCGGGGTGTGGAGGCGTCGAAGCGCCAACTGGCTGACGGCGATGGCAACAAGTCCCGCGACCAGGTCCCCGGCCGCCCAGCCCGTAGGGCCCCATTGCAGCACGGCGACCATCAGCACACGCGTCCCCACCTGGGTGGCCAGGATCGTCAAGGCCAAGGTGGCATAGGGGACGACCTGTCTCGACGCACGCAGCACTGCATAGGCGTACGTCGTGCCCGCCGCCAGAAGGCACGAGCCCACACACTGCAGGATCCAGGCGCCTTGCAACGGAATGGGGACGAGGGCGAGAACGGCGGCCAAGCTCGCCGCGAGGACGAGCGGGACATAGAACGTGACCCTCCTCGCTACCCGGAGGTAGTCGGCCAGCTCATCCCCTGCTCGGAAGTAGGCATAGGTGATCCGCGGCTCGAGACCGAGAGTCAGGAACATGACCAACAGCGACCCAACCGCCGTCAAGAGGGCCACCTGGCCGTAGTCGGAGGGGGACAGGACCCGCGTGAAGGCGACGAGCAGGATGAAGCCGCTGGCCTTCTGCGCGGCGGCCACGAGGGTGTAGCTCGCTGCCGTCCATGTCGTACGAGTGCCGGGTCCTCCGTCGCTGGATGAAACATCAGGGTGACTCTTGGAGACAGATGCTCCGCGCGATCGCTTCATCACCTGGGTCCCATCATCGAGCGCGTTCGTCCTGTCCGATTGCACGAGTGTGACGACATCATCTCGAACCCAGGCGGCCTGGACCCCGCGCGGGGTCGATTCTGTGCCTCGAATCGGGAGACAGGTTCCATGGATGATGACCGAGGCCTCACTTGCCTGCAGCTGGTGCCCCGATTGTCAGCAGTGCGACTTCGCCGGCGCCTCGGTGGTCTGCATAATGGCGCGCGTGACTGACAATGGTGACGCCCTGGAACGTGCACGGCTCAAAGGCAGTTCCCCTGACCCCGCCAAGGGTGCTCAGCGGTGAGAGTCCTGGTCGCAAGCAAGTTCCTTCACCACGTCGGCGGAGTCGAGACCTATATCTCGTGGTTAGGACGGCACCTCGAGCGCGAAGGCCACGAGTTGGCGTTCTTCGGCATGAACCCTCCTGACGGTGACCGCGTGATGCCAGACCTGCAAGGGCCCCTGTTCCTGTCGCCGAGCCGAGACTACTACGGGTCCGTGGCGACCAAGGTCAGGAGCGCAGCAACCTCCATCTACTCATTCTCTGCCGCTCGTGTGATGGAGGAGGCGCTCGACGCCTTCCGACCAGATGTTGTCCACTTTCAGAGCACCTGCTACCAGCTCACTCCCAGCGTCGTGCGCGCGGCGACCCGTCGCGCTGTTCCCACACTGACCACAGCGCACGAGTACAAGTTCGTCTGCTCCAACCAGCGGCTCTGGGACGACGGGCGCGGGCAGCCGTGCGTCAAGTGCGTCGATGCCACCACGAGCCAGAGGGTGAGGAGCATCATCGAGACCCAGTGCGTGAAGGGCTCCCTGGCCAGTTCCATCGTCGCTGCAGCGGAGCTCCCTGTCTCGAACGGGGTCTGGCGACGCAACTCCGGGATCGTGCACGCGCCGTCACACTTCATGGCCGACCTCCTCGAGGGACGAGGTAGCCCGGTCCGCGGCAGGGTGCGTTACCTCGACCTGTCGTGGGGGGACACGGCCCATCTGCCAGGATCGCATCGGCCAGACCGCCAGGATGTGACGTACATCGGCCGCTTGTCGGTGGAGAAGGGGGTGGACACCCTGATCCACGCCTGGCCGCATGTCTCCCGTCACCGACCGGATGCGCGGCTCAAGCTCTACGGCAGTGGGGCGGACGAACCCCGCCTGCGGGAAGCGGCGCTGGGCGTCGAGCGCGTCGAGTTCTGTGGGCGATACGAACGCGAGTCCCTGACAGAGATCCTCGCCTCGTCGATCGTTACGGTGCATCCGTCCAAATGGGCGGAGAACAGCCCCTACACCGTGCGCGAGAGCCTGCAGCACGGAGTGCCGGCCATCGTGAGCGACCAGGGCGGGCTCCCCGAGATGGTGGAGGCAGCGACCGGGGCGGTCTTTCCGGCCGGCGACGTCGATGGTCTCGCTCAGGCGATCACGAGAGAGATCGACTCCGGGAGGGCCGGACAGCCGGACCTCCTCGACGCCGTGGCTCGTCGTTTCGTCACCGACGCTCAGCACCTGTCGCGACTGGAAGAACTCTATGGCGAAGCGCAGGACCTGTGCGCAGCGAGCAGATGACGCCGGGCGCCGGCTCAGGCACCCCTGTGGTGGTCGTGTGCTTCACCGGCAACTCTGGCTTGACTGACTACTCCGTGTCGATGTGCCGTGAGCTCACACCCGCGCACGACGTGTTGCTCATGACGGCGGATTCGATCGAGCCCTTCTACCGCGACCTGGGCGTCCCAGTCGAGACCGCGTTCCGTCGGTCGCGCCACTACCTCCAAGACCTGTTGCGGTTCTTGCGGCGCGTCCCCCGTTTGAACGCCTGCTCGGTCGTGTTTCAAGGTCCGCTTAAGCTTTCCTTTCTCGACGCGCTTGCGGTGCGATACCTCAGACGACGTGGCGTTGTTGTGGCGGTGGTGGTTCACGACGTTGTCCCGCATGCTGGCGGGAGGCTGGCAACGGCCTCCCTGCACTTCTACTACCGTTCCTTCCCCAAGCTCATCGTGCACTCGGAGGACGCGGAGTCACGGTTGAGGGAGGTGGGAGTCGATGGTGCGGTGCTGGTCGTGCCTCATGGTCGCTACGACATCTTCGACGTCGATCACCTGACGCGCGCTGAGGCGCGAGCCGCGTTGGGCATCGACCCAGCTCACCGGGTGGCGCTCTTCTTCGGCAACCTGGAGGAGCGCAAGGGGCTCGAGTTCTTCGTCGAGGCTGCACGCGAGAGCACCGACCCGGCCCTGCTGTTCCTGGCCGCAGGTCAGGACTTCGTCTCGGCCCAGTCTCCCCAACTGCGTGCTGTGGTGCGGGGTGACGAGGTGCTGCCGAGGCTGCGGGTCGACTTGGGTCGAGTGCCTCATCGTGACGTCCAGAAGTACTTCCGAGCAGCAGACGTCGTGGTGTTGCCCTATCTCGAGGGATCGACCAGCGGAGTGCTCAAGCTCGCCATCGCATTCGAGGTGCCTGTCCTTGCGACCGACGTGGGCGACATCCGCACCGAACTGCCCCCGGAAGGTCGGCTGCTCACCGGCACCCTCTCCGCACGATCGCTCTTGGAGGGGATCGCTGACATGCAGCACCAAACGACGCCCCAGATCCTCGATGACAGGCTCGCGTGGCGGACGATCGTCCCTCAGATGGCCACCTTCTTGCTGGCCGAGTGACTGCAGGCCCACTGTGCCTTGCTAGACACCCCGGAGGAGGCCCTCGTAGGCGTCGACGACACTCTCCCAGGAGAAGTTCGCGACGATGTGGGCTCGCTGAGCTGCTGCCTGGTCACGCAGCGCGCGTCGGTCCTCCACGGCGATGCCGAGGGTCCGCTCGAGATCTGCCGCGTCCCCCTGACGGAAGTAGATCCCCAGGTCGCCCAGGATGAAGCGGTTGGTCTCGATGTCGGAACAGATGATGGGCGCGCCGAGGAACGAGCTCTCGAGGATCACGGGTGAGAGGCCTTCGAGGTCTGACGGCTGGACGTAGGCGTAGCAGTTGCTCATCAGGGCGTGCACCTCCGGCCCGTAGAGGTAGCCGGGCATCAGGATGCGTGGGTCTGTCGTCTCGCGCAGACCGTCCTCGTACTCCGAACGCGGCTTGGAGCCCCCCACCATGACCAGCTGCTTCTTGGTGTCCAGTCGTTCGAAGGCCGGCACCAGGTAGTGCAGGCCCTTGTCCGGAATGAAGCGCCCGACGAAGAGGAAATACCCGCCAGGCTCCAGGCCGAGGCGATCCAGCACCTCCAGTCCACTGGCGTCGTAGTCGACGTCAGAGCCGTAGGCGATGAGGTCGTACTGCTTGCCGAACCGTTCCTCGAAGTACTCTTTCGCAAAGACGTTGTCGAAGGCTACGGCGCTGTGAACCCGTCCGGTGAGGGCCGTGGTGGCGCGCAGGTAGAGCTTGCCGAGCGCGGACCACTTGTCGCGCTCCCACTCCAATCCGTCCTCTGTGAGGACCGTGCGCTTGCCGAAGACCCGCAGGAGGAGTCCGAACGGGCTGTTCCCGCCGTTCTGCATGTGCACGACGTCGGCCCTGTTGAAGGCGATGATGTCGACGGCGACGCGCAAGGAGTGCCAGAGCGCCTCGAGACCGGAACGCCGGAAGGTACGGATCGTGCGCACGGTGACGCCCCGGAAGTCATGCGGGGCGATCCGGGCTTCACCGAAGTAGCCGCGGTTGTAGGCGACGACCCGATGGCCGCGAGCGGCCAAGCGAGGAAGTAGCTCAACTGCGAACTTGTCGGCGCCGGCACTACCCTCTCGCGGGGGCAGGCTGCGGAAGCCGAAGGATGCGATGCGCAGGGAAGGGCGGGACGGTGGCGCCATGCCTAGTCGAGGTATCCGTCGAAGTAGTCCTCGACATACTCGGCGAGCGAGACTCGCCAGTCCCGCATGAGGTTCATGTCCAGGAGATCGAGCTTGTAGTTGATGAGACGTTCGGACGGAGGACGTGGCGCGAAGTACTCCTCCTTGAAGTGGTCGGAGTTCACCGGCACCACCTTGACACTGTCCGCCAGGCCGAGCGCCTTGACCAGCTCGACGGCCACCTCGAAGCGGCCGGTCTCGCCGCCGCACACCATGTTGTAGAGCCCGTAGTGCTCGCTGGTGGCCAAGGCCTCCAGGTTGGTGGCGAAGTCGATCGTGTAGGTGGGGGTGCCCAGCTTGTCGTCGACCACGGACAGCTCGGTGGCGCCAGCCTTGAGCTGCTTCATGATCTTCATGATGAACTTCTTGTCCTTCGCAGGACCGCCGCCCATCATCCAGCCGGCACGGCAGATGAAGTGTCGCGAGACCCGCTGCTGCACGAGGACCTCACCGAGGTATTTTGAACGCGCGTAGACACCGAGGGGGTTCGGCTTGTCCCAGTCGTCGTAGGTCAGCTGCTGGCCGTCGAAGATGCCCGCAGTGGAGATGTAGACCAGCGGGACGTCGTACTTGTTGGCGAGGGTCGCCGCGTGCTCGACGCTCACGGTGTTGGTGAGGTAGGCGTCCTCCTTGTTCTCCTCGCAGTACTCCAGACTGGTGTGGGCGCCCAGGTGGATCAGGAGATCCGGCTGGAAGGCAGTCACCGCGCTGTCGTAGGCCTGGAAGTCCCGGAAGTCGAGGTAGGAGAGCCACTCGTCGTTGACGTCGATGTCGGAGCATTCGACGTCGTGCTTCTCACTGAAGACTTTGTGGACTGCGTGTCCAAGCATGCCACCGCTGCCCGCGACGTAGACCTTCATGCGAGTCGACTCCTTGTGATCACTTCAGGACGTGTGTGCCCGATGGACATGACGCTACGCGAGACCCGCGACTGACCTCGCCAGCCTTCGTGTCGTGCAGGTAACGAATGCGCCGAAGACGATAACGCTGCTCGCGGAGTCGATGGTCAGCTGGCGTTGTTGATCATGCCAGCGCCGACGGTGATGCCGGTGGCCTCGTCGATGAGGATGAAGGAGCCGGTGGTGCGGTTCTTGGAGTAGGGGTCGCACAGCAGCGGCACCGTGGTGCGCAACTGGACGCGGCCGATCTCGTTGAGACCGAGCTCCTTGGTCTCCTGGTCGCGGTGCAGGGTGTTGATGTCCAGGCGGTATTGGATGTCCTTGACGAGGGCACGAGCGGTCCGGGTGGTGTGCTTGATGGCCAGCTTCTGTCGGGGCTTGAGTGGCTCGTTGGTCATCCAGCAGATCATCGCGTCGATGTCCTGGCTCGGCTTGGGAGCGTTGGCAGGGCGGGCGATCATGTCGCCGCGGGAGACGTCGACGTCGTCCTCGAGGCGGACGGTCACCGACATCGGCGGGAAGGCCTCGGCGATCTCCTTGTCAAAGAGGTCGATGCCGGCAATCTTGGACGTCATGCCGCTCGGCAGGACGACGACCTCGTCGCCCGGCTTCATAACGCCGCCAGCGACCATGCCGCCGTAGCCGCGGTAGTCGTGGTGCTCGTCGGACTTGGGGCGCACGACGAACTGGACCGGGAAGCGGACGTCGACGAGATCGCGGTCGGAGGCGACGTGGATGTGCTCGAGGTGGTGCATGAGCGTGGGGCCGGAATACCAGTCCATGTTCTCGGAGCGGTTGACCACGTTGTCACCGGCGAGCGCGGAGATCGGGATGACCTCGAGGTCGGGGATGTTGAGCTTGGTGGCGAACGCGCGGAACTCGGCGTGGATCTTGTCGTAGACCTCCTGGGAGAAGTCGACGAGGTCCATCTTGTTGACGCAGAGCACCAGGTGGGGGACCCGGAGCAGGGAGAGGATCACCGCGTGGCGGCGCGACTGCTCGGTGAGGCCCTGTCGGGCGTCGACGAGCACCAGGCCGAGGTCGGCGGTCGAGGCACCGGTGACCATGTTGCGGGTGTATTGAACGTGGCCCGGGGTGTCGGCGATGATGAACTTGCGCGCCGGGGTGGCGAAGTAGCGGTAGGCGACATCGATCGTGATGCCCTGCTCGCGCTCGGAGCGTAGACCGTCGGTCAGCAGGGCCAGGTCGGTGTAGTCGTAGCCCTTCGAGGCGCTGGTGGCCTCGACGGCTTCGAGCTGGTCCTCGAAGATCGACTTGGAGTCGAGCAGCAGTCGCCCGATGAGCGTCGACTTGCCGTCATCGACGGAGCCGGCGGTGGCGAAACGGAGCAGATCCATCAGAAGTAGCCTTCCTTCTTGCGGTCCTCCATGGCTGCTTCGGAGAATCGGTCGTCGCCACGGGTGGCGCCTCGTTCGGTGACGCGGGCGATGGCGACCTCGTCGATGATCTCGGGAATGGTGCTGGCGGTGCTCTCGACGCATCCGGTGAGGGTCAGGTCGCCGACGGTGCGGAAGCGGACGGTGCGCTCCTCGACGCTCTCGCCTGCCTTGGTGGGGTTGAAGTCGCTCTCGCTCAACAGCATCCCGTCGCGCTCGAAGACACGGCGCTGGTGGGAGAAATAAATGGTGGGGATCTCGATGCCCTCGCGGCCGAGGTAGTCCCAGATGTCGAGCTCGGTCCAGTTGGAGATCGGGAAGATCCGCATGTGCTCGCCCGCGTGGAGGCGCCCGTTGTAGAGGCTCCACAGCTCAGGGCGCTGCATCTTGGGGTCCCACTGGCCGAACTCGTCGCGGTGGGAGTAAACGCGCTCCTTGGCGCGGGCCTTCTCCTCATCCCTGCGCCCGCCGCCGAAGGCGGCGGTGAAGCCACCCTCCTCGAGGGCGTTGAGCAGGGTGCCGGTCTGGTGCCGGTTGCGGCTGGTCTTGCCGTCCTCGATGACGATGCCGTTGGCGATCGCCTCCTCGACGCTGGCGACGATCAGGCGCACGCCGGTCCGGTCGACCCACCTGTCGCGGCAGTCGAGGACCTCGGGGAAGTCGTAACCCGTGTCGACCTGGAGCAGGGGAAAGGGGATCTTGGCCGGGTAGAACGCCTTCTCCGCCAGGCGGAGCATCACGATGGAGTCCTTGCCCCCGGAGAACATCAGGACGGGCTTCTCGAACTCGGCGGCGACCTCACGGATGATGTGGATCGACTCCGCCTCCAGCTGGTCGAGCTGGCTCAGCTGGTAGTCGGCATGCGTTTGCGTCATGGGGTTACAGGGACCTCTCGGTGGACAGCAGCCCACATCGTAGCCACGTCTCAGGGGCGCGGCGACAACGCGCCGAATGTCGAGTGGGTTGCGTCACTTATCAGGGCTTGTTCCAGGCGACGCGGAGCGGCGTCCCTGGTCGATGCCTTCCAGTTCGGCCACGGTGGGGGCCCCGAACATGGGAAGCCCCTGCTCCTTGCGCAGCACCCCCCAGACCAAGGGGACCAAGACGATCATCGCCAGGCCGATGCCGGCGATCAGGATCGGGTGGGTCTCCTCGACGCCGAGTGGAGCCCAGCCTGCCTTGTCGAGCAGGGCGACGCCGGACATGGTCAGCACGACCACGATGCCGCGGCGGATGAACGACTGCGGGACCCGAGGGGCGAGCTTGCTGCCGAGGAGAGTGCCGGGGACCGAGCCGAGCACCAAGGGGATGAGCAGGCCCCAGTCGAGACCGTTGAGGACGATGTTGGAGATCGCGGCGGCCATCACGAGCGGGACGGCCTGCACCAGGTCCGTGCCCACCAGCTTCACCGCGGAGAGACCGGGGTAGAGCATCAGCAGCGCGACCATGATGACCGAGCCGGAGCCGACGCTGGTGATGCCGACGAGGAGCCCGCCCAGGGCGCCGACCAGGAGCGTGGGCAACGGGCGGATCTGGGGATTGGGGTCCTCGGCCTGAGCGCCGGAGCGGACGCGGCGCAGGTTGATGTAGAGGCGGAGCGCATAGGTGGCCGCCGCGAGGAGCAGCGCGAAGCCGATCGACATCTTGAGGACGTAGTCGAGCTGGTCCTCGTCGGTCGTGAAGCCTGCGACCAGGTGCGGGCCCAGGAGCGCCATCGGCACTGAGCCGATGACGAGCCACTTCGCCAGGTCGAAGTTGGGCGACCCCTCGCGCGAGTGCACGATCGCGCCGCCGGTCTTATAGACGGCTGCCGCGGTGAGGTCGGCCGTGACGACGGTGGCGGCATCGCCTACACCGAGGAAGATCAGGGCCGGTGTCATCAGCGCCCCACCGCCCATGCCGGTCAGCCCGACCACGATGCCGACGATGAAGCCGGCGGCGAGGATCGAGAAGAAGGCGGTGGTGATCAGGTCGTCCATGGGGTGATCCTCTCGGATGCCGTCAGCGCAGGGACGACGACGCGCAGCAGGGAGTCGATGTGCTGGCCGCACGCCTCGGCCGCTTCGGGGCCTCGACCGTAGGGGTCGCCGACGTCGAGCCGCTTCTCCGCGGTGCCGCGCCGCTCACCGACCGCGGCCAAGAGCTCCCGGCCGGTGAGCTCGACGTTGCTGGCCGCCTCTGCGAACTGGCCGAGGGTAAAGACCTTCCGGAACTGGCGCGGGTGGTCGTCGAGGATGAACGTGCGGTGCGTCGCCTCGGCGGTGAGAACCACGTCGGCTTCCTCGAGGAGCTCCGTCGTCACTCTGCGGCTCCGGAAGCCTTCACTGCTGGTGGTGCGTCCGGCGAGCGAGTGAGACATCGCCGCGTCCATCGCGTGGTCCCGGAAGCCGTGCGTGCCGGCGCTCGAGAACGCGACGTTGCTGTCTGGTCCGGCCAGGGAGCGGGCGGTGAGCTCCATGTAAGGGGAGCGGCAGATGTTGGCCGTGCAGACGAAGAGGACCTTGATCGGCTGCTCGACCACCGATTCGTCCGTGAGGTCGAGGTAGCCGGCGTCGCGGAGGGCCAAGATGACGTCGTCGAGGGCGTCCTCGATGGTGCGGCCGGTGGTGTCGACGCGGATGTCGGCGTCCTCGGGCTCCTCATAGGGCGACGAGATGCCGGTGAACTCGGGGATCTCGCCCGCGCGTGCCTTGGCGTAGAGGCCCTTGCGGTCGCGTCGCTC
This sequence comes from Nocardioides psychrotolerans, assembly GCF_900113685.1. GTDB lineage: Bacteria > Actinomycetota > Actinomycetes > Propionibacteriales > Nocardioidaceae > Nocardioides > Nocardioides psychrotolerans. The sequence continues at coordinate 17,838 of NZ_FOQG01000017.1, read as the reverse complement.
GCACTCCTCAAGCGGGGTGGCGACATGGACCAGGAAGAACGCACCGCCGGCCTCGTCCACCATCTGACGCACCTGCTGACGGGTCTCGTCGAACGGCGCGATCGGGCTGCAGACGGTGACGCCGCCGTGACGTGCGATCTCGGCAGCCACCCAGCCGATGCGGCGGATGTTGGTCTCCCGATCGGCCTTCGAGAAGGAGAGGCCTGCCGACAGGTTTCGCCGGACGACGTCGCCGTCGAGGCTGGTGAGGGAGCGCCCACCCTGTTCGAGGACCTTGTCCATCAGGGCTCGCGCCAGGGTGGACTTGCCGCTGCCGGAGAGTCCGGTGAAGAAGAGCACCAGGCCCTGGTCCTCGGGCCGGGGCCGGTCGGACGCAACGATCGCGGCGACGTCGATCGAGAACTCCCCGCCGTCGGTCAGACCGTGCACGGGGTCGGGTCCGGCGTAGGTATCGACCACCTTGACACCGAGGCGGTGGTCGACATCCGCGTCGTCGTGCGAGGCGAGCGGGACGGCGACCACAGCAGCATCAATGCCCCCGGTGGCTGCGAGGGTCGCGCGGATCAGGGCGACCGGTGAGAGCTCAGGGGTGCCGTGGCCGACCAGGACCACGAGGACGACGGGACCGAGCGTTCTGAGCTCCTGGAGCTGAGCGTCGGTCAACGCGTCGACCACGGGGACGAACGTGCGACCGGCGTAGCGTTCGCGCACCTGCGCAGGGGAGAGGTAGTAGCGCCGGAACGGACCGTACTGAGCGTGGGTCAGGGCAGCTGCGGTCCAGCCAGCATCGCCGAGCGTGACACGAGCCAGTGGCAGGCCCTCGGGGTCGACGAGCTCCACGGCCCCGGCGGCCGCAGCCTCCTCGGCGACGCTCGCCGGCAGGGTGAGGGTGACGGGGCTGCCCTGCTCGTTGAAGGCGGAGATCGGTGCGAGCGCTCCACTCATGAGCAGCTCGAGGTCGTCGAGCTCGCGCTGTGACGGGCAGTGTTGTGGGACGCGGGGGTTCGACACGGGCGCCATCCTCTCACCGGGGCGAGCCTGGGCGAACCGCGTGCCCCACCGTTGGTAGCGTCTGACTGCCAGACGTCGATGACCCGTGGAGGACCCCCGTTGAGTGAGCTGTCGCAGGATCGTCCGTGGGGGTCCTGGCACGTGATCGAGGATGGCCAGGGCTACAAGGTGAAGCGCATCGTCGTCCACCCCGGCAAGCGGCTGTCTTACCAGACCCACCAGCACCGCTCGGAGCACTGGGTGGTCATCTTCGGCATCGCCACCTGCGTGGTGGACGGGGTCGAGGTCCAGGCATCGCCCGGTCAGTGCATCGACGTCCCGATGGGAGCCGCGCATCGGCTAGAAAACCGTCACTCCGAGGACCTGCAGATCATCGAGGTCCAGCAGGGCGCCTACACCGGTGAGGACGACATCCACCGGCTCGAGGACGACTTCGGCCGCGCGAGCCAGCAGGACACACAGGCGTGACGTCCCCGGTGGTCGTCGCCGAGATCGTCCGCTCGGGGTTCGTCGAGGGACACCACTACGGCTCGGTCGTCGCCCTGGACCGCGGAGGCGAGGTTGACTGGCGGCTCGGGGTCGTCGACGAGCCGATGCTCCCCCGGTCCTGCAACAAGCCGCTCCAGGCTCTCGCGATGGTCCGCCTCGGCCTGGACCTGCCCGATGACCTCCTGGCCCTGGTGTGCGCATCCCACTCGGGCGAGCCCTTCCACATCGATGGTGCCCGTCGGATCCTCGCCACAGCCGGCCTGGACGAGTCACTGCTCCAGACTCCGCCGGACTATCCCCTCGACGACGAGGCGCGCATCGAGGTGATCCGGGCCGGTGAGGCGAAGACGCCGATCGCGATGAACTGCTCGGGCAAGCACAGCGGGATGCTTGTCACCTGCGCGATCAACGGGTGGGACCTCGCCACCTACTGCGACCCGGACCACCCGCTGCAGCGGGCGATCCTCGAGACGTTCGCCGACCTCACCGGCGAGCCGGTGACCGTGGTCGCTGTCGACGGGTGTGGTGCGCCGCTGTTGTCGACGTCGCTGATCGGGTTGGGGCGGGCCTTCCGGACGCTGGCCGTCGCGACGGACGGGCCGGAGGCTCGCGTTGCCAACGCGATCCGCCGGCACCCGGAGTTCGTCTCCGGGACGCGCCGTGACGAGCTCGCGCTGCTCACCGCAATGCCGGGGTCGATCGGCAAGGCCGGTGCTGAGTCCTGCTACGTCGTGGCTCTCCCCGACGGGCGGGCATTCGCCCTCAAGACCGACGACGGTGCGCCGCGGGTGCGACCGGTGCTGATGGCGGCTGCTCTCAAGCGCAGCGGGGTCGACGTCGAGGCATGGGTCGACGGGGCTGCTGTGCGGGCCACCGGGGTGTTCGAGCTGCTCGGTGGGGGAGTGCCGGTGGGGGAGATCCGGGCGACCTTCTGAGGCTTTGGTCTCGGTTGTGGGAGACGTCACGCTGCCTGAGTTTGCATTTTGCTAACTAGAGTTAGCACTATGGAGGCATGGCGAAAAGCAAGGTCGGTAGTGCGGTCGAGTCCCTCGGCGACTATCTCAAGGAGCAGCGGGTCGCGTCGCGGCTGTCGCTTCGTCAGCTCGCGGAGCAGGCCGGGGTGTCCAACCCCTACCTGAGCCAGATCGAGCGTGGTCTGCGCAAGCCTTCCGCCGAGGTGCTCCAGCAGATCGCGAAGGCCCTGCGGATCTCCGCGGAGCAGCTCTACATCCGCGCCGGCATCCTCAGCCCCCAGGACGGCGTCGGCGGCTCCGTCGAGCTCGCCGTCCTCAACGACCCGGGTCTCACCGAGCGGCAGAAGCAGTCGCTGCTCGACGTCTACTCGTCGTTCCTCGCGCTCAATGGCGCGTCGCCAGCGGACGACGACTGACCAGCACGACCCGCCTCACCCACACCGCACCACCAACACAAGGAGAAAATCGACATGGTCAAGGCCAAGTTCGACATCAAGACCCTGGAGCTTCCCCCCGTCGCGGCCAAGCCGCTCTACGCCGGCGTCGGCGTCACCGACCTCGCGGTTGAGATCGTCCGTGACTACGTCGCGGACTTCCAGAAGAAGATCAACGACGCTCAGAAGACCGTCACGAACTTCGAGCCCAAGGCGCTGCGCGACCAGGCCGTATCCGTGGTCAACTCCCGCGTCGCCGAGCTCCAGGCCGAGGCCCTCGCGATCCCGACTAAGGTCCAGGCCACGGTCACCGAGAACGTCGCGACCGTCACCGACACCTACGCCGACCTCGCCAAGCGTGGCGAGGCCCTCGTGACCCGCGTGCGCAAGCAGGAGTCCACCAAGGCCACCACGACCGCGGCGAAGACCACCACCGCCAAGGCCAAGACGACCACCACGCAGGCCAAGAAGGCGACCAGCACCACCGCCAAGAAGGCGACGACGGCTGCGAAGAAGACCGCGACCGCCGCCAAGAAGTCGGCGGCACCCGCCACGAGCAGCGCGAAGGCGACCACCACGGCCGTCAAGAAGACCGCCACCAAGGCCGCCGAGGCGACCACCGAGGCCGCGGCCAAGGTCGGCGACTGAAGAGAACCTGACGACGGACAGCTCGCGCTGTTCTGACGTCATGCGAGGCCCCCGGAGGTATGAGCTCCGGGGGTCTTGCCACCTCACTGGATAGGATCTGGCCCCATGGGATCGCTCGAAGGACAAGTCTCGCTGCTCATCGCCCTCGCGATGCTGGCGGTGAAGATCTTTGCGTTCGTCAGCTCGCTGACGTTCTCCGGCGACACCTACGAGGCGGCCGGCAAGCTCACCAAGCCGGCGTGGACGATCATCCTCGGCCTCGGGGCGGTCCTGCAGCTGTTGTTGGTCAGCACGATCCTCAACCTCGCCTTCACCGTGGCGGCCCTGGTGTTCATCGTGGATGTCCGCCCGGCGCTCTCCGGGTTGCGCCGACGCTAACTTTGCCCTTTTCGCCCCCGAGGACACCACTGATGTGAGTACCCTCATAGGGTCCGGGCGTTGCTCGGAGATCCGAATACTGGGGGGTATTTCAATGATCGGCGATTGCGACACACGTCCGTGGGGTTCGTGGCAGGTCCTCGACGAGGGCGACGGCTTCAAGGTCAAGCGCCTCGTCGTCGCTCCGCACCAGCGACTGAGCTATCAGACGCACGAGCACCGGGCCGAGCACTGGGCCATCGTGAGCGGCAAGGCGACCTGCGTCGTCGACGGCGAGCTGATCCTGGCCGGGCCCGGCCAGTCGATCGACGTCGAGATCGGTCAGCCGCACCGGATCACCAACATGGAGGACGAGACGCTCGTCCTCATCGAGGTGCAGATGGGTGCCTACACCGGCGAGGACGACATCTGTCGCCTCGAGGACGACTACGGCCGCATCCCGGCCTGAAGGTAGTCCCGCAACGCGTCCAGCTGGTCGCGGGCCACGAAGCCGCTTGCGGCGATCTTGGCCATCGCCATCGTGCTGCTGGCCGGACGCGGTGCGGTGGCCCTGCCGGCGGCATATTGTTCGGTCGTGATCGGGCGCACGTCGTCGGGTGAACGGCCGCACAGCTCGAAGACCGTGCCGGCGATGTCGGCCCACGACATCGCGGGGCCGGCGTTGCTGACGTGGTAGGTCCCGTGCTCGGCCCTGCTGTCGACGAGGTGACGGGTCGCGCGGACGAGCTCGTTGGTGAAGGTGAGCCGGCCGACCTGGTCGGACACGACGTCGGGGGAGACGCCCTGCTCGGCCAGGCGCTGCATGGTGCGCACGAAGTTGTTGCCCTCGCCGATCACCCACGAGGTGCGGACCAGGTAGTGCCGCGTCGCGGTGCCGACGCCGAGGTCGCCGGCGGCCTTGGTCTGTGCGTAGACGCCCAGTGGTGAAAGTGGCTCGTCCTCGACGTGCTCGGGCCGCGTGCCGTCGAAGACATACTCCGACGAGTAGTGCACGAGGGTGAAGCCGTGCTCGTCGCTCAGTCGGGCCAGGGTCGCGGGCGCGGCGGCGTTGGCCGCCCACGCCGTACGGCGCCCCTCGGGCGTTTCTGCTGCGTCGACCGCGGTGTAGGCGGCGGCGTTGAGGACCAGGGCGTAGTCGTGCCACGGCCAGGCGGCCACGGCTGCCGGGTCGGTGACGTCCAGCTCGGCGAGGTCGACGCAGTCGGCGTCGGGGTAGTCGACCTGGAGCGCGCGACCGAGCTGGCCCTGGGAGCCGATGATCAGCGTCTTCTTGGGCGCCATCGGCGTGACCTGGTCCAGGGCCGGGTTGTGACGGTCCTTCTCGGAGATCTCGCACTCCTCGAGCGGGATGGGCCAGGGGATGGCCACCGTCGGGTCCGCGAGGTCCAGGGCAGGGTAGGACGTGCCGGGACGCCAGTAGTCGTTGACGAGGTAGGTGTAGGCGACGCCGTCCTCGAGGGTCTGATAGCTGTTGCCGACGCCGCGGGGGACGAAGACCGCCACCGCTGGGTCGAGCTCGAGGTGGAAGGTCGTTCCGAAGGTCGCTCCCTCACGCAGGTCCACCCATGCGCCGAAGATGCGCCCGGTGGCCACGGAGACGAACTTGTCCCACGGCTCGGTGTGGATGCCACGGGTGGCGCCACGATCGGCGTTGAAGGACACGTTGTTCTGCACGGGGCCGAAGTCGGGGAGGCCGAGGGCGAGCATCTTCTCGCGCTGCCAGTTCTCCTTGAACCACCCACGCGCGTCCTCGCGGACGTCGAGGCGGACGACGAGCAGGCCGGGGATCGGGGTCGTCTCGACGACCGGCTCGCCCATCACTGGCCCTTGGCGGCGTAGAAGGCCTCGGTGGCCTCCTTGTGAGGGCGCCACCATTGCTCATGGGCCTGGTACCACTCGATGGTCCGGGCGAGGCCCTCCTCGAAGCGGTCGAAGGTCGGCGCCCAGCCGAGCTCGGTGCGCAGCTTGGTGGAGTCGATGGCGTAGCGCAGGTCGTGCCCGGCCCGGTCCGTGACCAGGTCGAAGTCGTCCGCACCGCGGCCGAAGTGCTCCAGGATGCGGCCCACGACCTCCAGGTTGTTGCGCTCGCCGTCGGCGCCGATCAGGTAGGTCTCGCCGATCCGCCCCTCCTGGAGGATCAGCCACACAGCCGACGAGTGGTCCTCGGCGTGGATCCAATCGCGCACGTTGGCACCGGTGCCGTAGACCTTGGGGCGGTCGCCGTCGATGACGTTGGTGATCTGGCGGGGGATGAACTTCTCGACGTGCTGCCAGGGGCCGTAGTTGTTGGAGCAGTTGCTGATCGTCGCCGGCACGCCGAAACTGCGCACCCACGCCCGGACCAGGTGGTCGGAGCCGGCCTTGGCCGCGGAGTAGGGACTGCTCGGGTTGTAGGACGTGGCCTCGGTGAAACGCTGCGGGTCGTCGAGCTCGAGGTCGCCGTAGACCTCGTCGGTCGAGATGTGGTGCAGGCGGGTGTCGTGGCGACGGCAGGCCTCGAGGATCTGGAACGTCCCCACGATGTTGGTCTGGATGAAGGGGCCCGGCTCGGTCAGTGAGTTGTCGTTGTGGGACTCCGCGGCGAAGTGCACGACCGCGTCGTGCTCGCTGACGAGCTTGTCGACGAGGGTCCCGTCGACGATGTCGCCGACGACCAGGTCGACCCGGTCGGTCGGCAGGTCGGCCAGGGACTCTCGGGACGCGGCGTAGGTGAGCTTGTCCAGCACCGTTACTTCTGTATCCGTGGTCCGGATGAGGTGGTGGACGAAGTTGGAGCCGATGAAGCCGGCGCCGCCGGTCACGAGAATTTTTTCCACGCGATCACCCTAAGGTCTGCTCATGCGCGGAATCATCCTGGCCGGCGGTACTGGCTCCAGACTTCATCCCATCACCCACGCCATCAGCAAGCAGCTGATGCCGATCTATGACAAGCCGATGATCCACTACCCGCTCTCGACGCTGATGCTGGCGGGCATCCGTGAGGTCCTGGTGATCACGACGTCGCACGAGGCCGAGCAGTTCCGCCGGCTGCTGGGTGACGGCTCCCAGTTCGGCATCGAGATCACCTACGCCGTCCAGCCCTCACCTGACGGACTGGCCCAGGCCTTCGTGATCGGTGAGGAGCACATCGGGGCCGAAAAGGTCGGCCTCATCCTGGGCGACAATATCTTCCATGGCGCCGGCCTCGGCACCCGGCTGCGCCGGTTCACCGACATCGACGGCGCGGCGGTCTTCGGCTACCGGGTGGCCGACCCGTCGGCATACGGCGTCGTGGAGTTCGACGCCGGCGGCCGGGCCCTGTCGCTGGAGGAGAAGCCCGAGCAGCCGCGGAGCAACTACGCGGTCCCGGGCCTTTACTTCTACGACAACGAGGTCGTGGCCATGGCCAAAGACCTACAGCCGTCGGCGCGCGGCGAGCTCGAGATCACCGACCTCAACCGGCTCTACCTCGAGCGAGGGCGACTGATGGTGGAGGTGCTGCCCCGTGGCTCAGCCTGGTTGGACACCGGCACGTTCGACGACATGAACGACGCCAGCAACTTCGTGCGGGCGATCGAGAAGCGTCAGGACGTCAAGGTGGGCGCGCCCGAGGAGGTCGCCTGGCGGATGGGCTTCATCGACGACGCCGGTCTGGCTGCGCTCGCCGAGGGGCTCATGAAGAGTGGCTACGGCGCCTATCTCATGGACCTGCTGCGCGACGAGCGTCAGTAGGCGCCACGGGAGCGGAAGACTGCGCCCGTGGTCTTGGCCAGGATCGACAGGTCCTGGAGCATGGACCAGTTGTCGACGTAGTAGAGGTCGAGCCGCACCGTCTCGTCCCACGACAGGTCCGAGCGGCCCGACACCTGCCAGAGCCCCGTGATCCCGGGACGCACATGGAGCCTCCGCCCGGTGTCGCCATCGTATTTTGCGACCTCGCTCGGCAGCGGGGGGCGCGGGCCGACGAGGCTCATCTCGCCACGGAAGACGTTGAGGAGCTGGGGGAGCTCGTCGATCGACAAGCGGCGCAGCCACCTTCCGGGGCGGGTGACCCGCGGGTCCTCGCGCATCTTGAACAGCACCGAGTCGGCGCCGCCATCGGCCGCGAGTCGGGCCAGCTGGGCCTCGGCGTCGGTCACCATGCTGCGGAACTTGAGGCAGGAGAAGCGTTCGCCGCCCTTGCCCACGCGGCTCTGACGGAACATAACAGGCCCGCGGTCATGGAGCTTGATGGAGAGCGCGGCCATGACGAAGACCGGGCTCAGTGCGGCGATGAGAGCCGCTGAGCCCGCGAGGTCGAAGAGACGCTTGCCCCAGCGGGCCGCATCGGTGGCCCGGGGTGAGTCGATGTGGACCAGAGGAAGACCGCCCACCGGACGCATGCGGAGACGCTCGCCGGAGACGTCTGAGACCGACGGGGCGACGACGACCTGGACGTCCTTGCCCTCGAGATCCCAGGCGATGCGGCGCAACTGTCGCGAGGAGGTGAGAGCGCCGCTGGCGAAGAACACGATGTCAGCTTCGGTCGTCAGGACCACCGAGGTGGCGTCGTCGCAGTTGCCGAGGACCGGGATGCCGGCGCCGGTCTCTGAGGCGACCTCGTGCGCCGGGGTCAGGGCACCAATGACGTGGTAACCGAGCCAGGACTCGCGGCGCAAGACATGGACGATCTCGTCGATGTGTCCGGACGAGCCTGCGATCACGACCCGGTGCAGCAGGGCGCCGCGGCGGCGGGCGGCGTGAACGGCTCTTCGCACAATGAATCTGCTCAGGACCAGCGCCGGGAGGCCGATGGTGAAGATGAGAAGGAAGAACCCGCGGGAAAGTTGGTACTTCGCCATGAAGCAGCCGACGCCGATGAGACCGGCGGCGATGAAGCTCGCGCGGACCACCCGTTTGTATTCGTCGGGGCCGGCGTCGAAGACGCTCTTGGCGTAGCCACCAACCAGCGCGATGCTGGCGATCCAGCCGAGGACGATCAGGGGACCGACCATCCACAAGCTCGTGGACACATCGGCGGGCGTCTCGAAGATGTGCAGGCCCTCGCGTCCCATGGCGGCCAGGATCGCCGAGCCGGTGATCACAGCGGCGTCCAGGACGAAGGCCGTCACGGGCAGGTACTGAAGCGCGCGAGACGGGGCGTCCAGGTGCAGCCGGGGGCGGCGTTCGGAGATGATCGTCATGGCTAGTCCAAACACGGGGTTGTTCCGAGGTGGCCACACTGCCACAAGGGGGTCGAACCGCCGAGAGAGCAGGTGTTGGCTCCAATCCGTGATGTCAATCTAGGCGTTTTAATTCCAGGCTGCACGTTGGTGAGGTTTCCGATCCGTAAACATTGCACTTCTCGGGCTCGCTGTCTCGCTGGTCCAACGCGCCAGGCCTGCCTTCGTTATCACTTGAGCTGGGTATCCGTGGCGGTCCAGACCACCGATCCCCCGCGGACCTAGTCAATTCGGGTCACGCAGGCGTGCGCGGTAAGTCGACGTGTAGATCACCACACGAGGGGCACACTGGGAAGATGATCGTGTTGCTGTGGGCCGTGATGGGTCTCCTCGCCTGGAGTGCGTTGGCCCTCCCGCTCGCCGTCGTCGTCGGACGAGCGCTGCGGACGTCCGGGACTCCTGGCGGTGGCGCGCCCGAGGCAGCCCCCGGCTTCATGCTCGCCGCCTGAGCACTCCTCCCAGGGCCGTTAAGGTTCCTGACATGAAGGTTCTCGTCACCGGCGGTGCCGGCTACCTCGGGTCGATCACGGCCAAAGCCCTCGAAGAGGCCGGGCACACCCCGGTCATCCTCGACTCCCTGCTCAACGGGCCACTCGTTTTCGTGCGCGACCGCGCATTCTACGAGGGCGACATCGCCGATCGTGAGCTGCTGCGCCGGATCGTGGCCGAGCACCCTGACCTCGACGCGACGATCCACATGGCTGCCCGCATCGTGGTGCCGGAGTCGGTGGAGAAGCCCTATGAGTACTACCGCGACAACGTCGCCAAGTCGCTGGAGCTCTTCGACGAGCTGGTCGCCCTGGGCAAGCCACGCATCGTCTTCTCGTCGTCGGCGTCGCTCTATGCGACCAAGGACGACTTCGAGGTGACCGAGGAGGACGCGCTCGACCCGCAGTCGCCGTACGCCTGGACGAAACGGATGATGGAGCAGGTCCTCCAGGACATGGCGGTGGCCACCGACCTGCGCGCCGTCATCCTGCGCTACTTCAACCCGATGGGCTCCGACCCGGACCTCCAGTCCGGCATCTATGCGAAGGAGCCGTCCCACGTCATCGGGCAGCTCGTGATGGCTGCGCGGGGATTGAAGGACAGCTTCACGATCACCGGCGTCGACCACCCGACGCGAGACGGCACGGGCATCCGCGACTACATCCACGTCTGGGACCTGGCCCGGGCGCACGTGAGGGCGATCGAGAAGTTCGACGAGGTGCTCGCGGCCGTGGACGCGCCGAGCACGATCATCAACATCGGCACCGGCTCAGGGGTGACCGTGCGCGAGCTCGTGGCGTCGTTCCAACGGGTCTTCGGCAGCGAGGTGCCGCTCTCGGAGGCACCGCCGCGCCCCGGTGACGCCGTGGGGGCCTTCGCGAATGTCGACAAGTCCGCCGAGCTTCTCGGCTGGCGCACCGAGCTGTCGCTCGACGACGCCATCGCCTCCGCGCTCGCGTGGGGCGAGAAGCGTCAGGAGATCCTGGGCTACGAGTGATGCGTCAGGTCCTGCTGGTGGTCGTCGCGGTCCTGTCCTTCGGCGCTCTGCCTCCGGCGGGTGGTTCCGAGGCTCGCGCCTTGGCGGCCCGCACGCCCCAACCGCCGTTGACTGGGCAGGTGGTGGTGATCGATGCGGGGCACCAGCTCGGCAACTACCACTTCCCGCGCCAGATCAACCGGCAGGTGCCGGCGGGCGGGTTCACCAAGCCGTGCAACACCACCGGGACCGCGACGAACGGTGGCTTCCCGGAGGCCACGTTCACGTGGCGGGTCGCCAGCAAGCTGCGGGCGCGGCTGGTGGCCCTCGGGGCGAAGGTCGTGATGACCCGGCACAGCAACCGGCAGGACCGGTGGGGGCCGTGCGTCGACGAGCGGGGGAGGGCCGGGAACCGGATCGGTGCCGACCTGAAGATCAGCATCCACGGCGACGGCTCCTTCGCCCGCGGTGCACGAGGATTCCACGTCATCGCCCCCACCGACCGTCGCAGATGGACCCACGACATCTATCGCCCGTCGCGGGCGCTGGCCGTCGACCTCCGCCGCGCGATGCTCGCCGACGGTTTCCGGGTGGCCAACTACGTCGCAGGCGGGGACGGGCTCGACTTCCGCTCCGACCTCGCCACGCTCAACCTGTCCGACGTGCCGAGCGTGGTGGTCGAGCTCGGCAACATGCGCGACCGGCGCGATGCCCGGCGGATGACGAGCGACACCGGGCAGGCGGCGTACGCGTCGGCCCTGGAACGCGGCGTCCGGGGTTTCCTCCAGCGATAGGTTCTCGGCATGCCTCTGGATCTTGGGACCAAGTCCCTCCTCGACTTCATCGCCGCCGCTGGTTATCCGCCCCTGCACGAGGGGACGCCCGAGGCCGCCCGCCGAGCCATGCGCGCCATGTCCGTGGACATGGTGAAGCCCGAGGACGTCATCCCCGTGGGGTCGGTGGAGGCGACCTCGGTCGCGATCTACCTGCCGGCGCGGGTCTACCGGCCCGAGGGAAGCGGGCCGTGGCCGACGCTGGTCTTCCTGCACGGTGGTGGGTTCGTCATCGGCGACCTCGACACCCACGACCAGATCTGCCGTCGACTGTGCGCGGGCGCCGAGACCGTGGTCGTGTCGGTGGACTACCGACTGGCGCCTGAGGCGCCCTATCCCGCTGCTGTCGAGGACGCCTCGGCCGCCGTGGTCTGGGCGGCGGAGCACCTCGCTGAGCTGGGTGGGGGAGACCTGCTGGCCGTGGGCGGCGACTCGGCGGGCGGCAACCTCGCGGCGATCGTGGCGCAGAAGCACCGCGACCTCGTGGGCGCGCAGGTGCTGATCTATCCGGCCACGCACGTGCTGGGCGACTATCCGTCACGGACCGAGAACGCGTCGGGCTACCTGCTCGAGATGTCGACGATGGAGTGGTTCTTCGCGCACTACGGACCCTCGATCGAGGAGGTGGACACTCCTGAGGTGTCGCCGCTGCTCGGCGACCTCGCCGGCGTGGCGCCGGCGGTGCTGGTCACCGCTGAGTTCGACCCGCTGCGCGACGAGGGCGAGGCCTACGCGGATGCGCTTCTTGCGGCTGGTGTCGCGGTGGACCGGGCTCGCTATGACGGATTGATCCACGGGTTCCTCGACATGGCGGCCGTCAGCCCTGCTGTCGAGGCGGCGCTGGTGGACCTGACGGCTCGGACCAAGGCGCTGCTGCACCCCTGAGTTACGAAGCCGGACAAACCGAGCAGTTGGTACGGCTCTGTCACGGGCTAGAAGCCAAGGACGTGGCGATCGGCTGACATACTCTGCCGGGCACCGACCGTCCGATTTACGGAGAACATCTCGTGCTGCATCCCAGCGAACTACTCGGTAACCGCAAGGGCTCAGGCCGCTGGGACATCCAGGGGCTCCGCGCCTTCGCGGTTCTGGCTGTCGTGGCCGACCACCTGACCGGGTGGCCCAGTGGCGGCTTCGTCGGTGTCGACGTCTTCTTCGTGATCTCCGGCTTCCTCATCACCGGGCTCCTGCTGCGCGAGCACGAGAAGGACGGACGGATCTCGTTCTCGGGCTTCTACCGTCGACGCGTCAAGCGCATCATCCCGGCCGCGCTGCTGGTGCTGGCGGCTACGACGATCGCTGGCTACCTCACGTTCAACAGCACTAGGGCAGCACAGACCGCCACGGATTCTCTGTGGGCCGCCCTCTTCGGCGCCAACTGGCGGATGATGAGTCTTGCCACCGACTACTTCAACGCCGACGGTGCGGTCTCTCCGGTGCAGCACTACTGGTCGCTGTCGATCGAGGAGCAGTTCTACTTCGTGTGGCCGGCCCTGATGGTGGCGCTCTACCTCATCGCGCGGCGCGGATCACGGGTCGTGGTCGGCACGGCGATGGCGGTGATCGTGGGTGCCTCGTTCGCGTGGGCCGTGATGGAGACCGGCGACAACCCGACCCGCGCGTACTTCGACACCTTCGCCCGCGTGTGGGAACTCGGCGTCGGTGCACTGCTCGCGGTCTGCGTCCCGCTGCTCTTCAAGATCCCCGACGCCCTCCGGCCCGTCCTGGCGTGGGTCGGCCTGGCCGCGATGACAGCGTCACTGTGGCTGGTCTCGGCCGACCAGGGGTTCCCCGCGCCGTGGGCCGCGTTGCCGGTTATCGCAACGGCCCTGGTGATCGCGGCTGGCACCCATCGCAACCACCGCCAGCAACAGCGGCTGCTGTTTCCGCTGACGAATCGGGTCAGCAACTACGTCGGGGACATGTCCTACTCGCTGTACCTGTGGCACTTCCCGATCATCGTCATCGGCACGACGCTGTGGGGCGACTCAACTGCAGTCACCGTGGCTCTCCTGATCGCGATGCTCGTGATCAGCGTCGCGTCCTACGAGCTCGTCGAGGACCCGATCCGCAAGTCCGAGTGGCTCACGCCGGCACCGCCGGGCCGGGGCGGGTCCTCCCGGAAGAAGAAGAAGTCGGGATCGCGTGGCTGGCAGGCTCCTTCAGGCCGCTTCACCGTCGTCGGGATGGGCTTCCTATTCTTGGTCGTCGCCACTCTTGTCGGCTTCGCCCTGCGTCCTGTGGACCCACCCACCTCGGCGCTGGGCGCGCTGCCCCCAGCAGAAGCTTCGCCTAGTAGCAACGTGGACCCAGCGCAGCCGACGCCGAAACTCGCGGCGCTCCAACTGGAGATCAGTAGCGCACTGAGTGACACCTCATGGCCCGACAATCTGAGCCCCAGCATGGACGACTCAATCGGCGCACCAATCGCGCCGGCCGAGATCAGTGCCTGTGCAGACCTGCCAGACGGCCCGGCTGGTCCGGCCGACTGCGCCTGGGGGCCCGAGAACGCCCGTCACACGGCGGTCCTGGTGGGGGACTCGGTGGCCATCGCCTACGCGGACGCGTTGCGCGCCGCCACCCTCGCTCGAGGCTGGAGATTTCTATCCCGGCCCGCCACGGCGTGCCCCTTCGTTGACCAGGCTGTGAACGTCGGAGAGGCCACCTTCAATCCCAACTGCGAAGCCATCAAGGCAGCAACAGTTCGCGACATCAAGGCCCTAAAGCCGGATGTGCTGTTCGTCGCCAATCACCGGTGGTCCGCCCCTGACTTCTACCCCGACGAGTGGGTCGATGCCAGCAAGCGCGAGCTGGCCAAGACCGGTGACGCTGTTGGACGCGTCGTGGTCATCGCCGGACCTCCTCCGACACCGGACCCAGCGGAGTGCTACACCCCGGCTAGTTCCCCCGCCGACTGCACCGGTGGCCCAGCCGAGACCTGGCAGGCCATGTACGAGGCGCAACAGGTCGTCGTCGAGGACGTGGGTGGGTTGCAGGTCAACACGACTGACTGGTTCTGCTACCGCACCCTTTGCCCGCCCTACATCGGCGGAGTACCGGTCCGACCAGACAGCAACCACGTGCTGCCCGCGTACATGACCGGCTCATCCAGCCGGTGATCGCAGAGACCCTGAGGACGGCCGGAGTATTCAAGGCCGGTTAGGCGTCGGTTAGGCGCTGGCGCGCAGCACCACGATGTACTCGCGGTTGCCGAAGCTGGCACTGCTCGGGTCGCCGGGTGTGGCCGTCGAAGGCAGGGCGCCCGAAACTCCTGCCTGCACGAAGGCCCGGGCGTTGCCCTGGGCAGCGATGGCGAGATCGGTGGAGCCGATCAGCGGGTTCGCCCGCTGCCCGGTGGGGAGGGTGAGCCCGACATTGACCTGCCCCACGACGGCCACATGGTAGACGCCCTTCGTGACCACCTGGCCGATGGTCACTGACCGTGCAGTGGTGGCTGAGGTCGCAACCACAGTGCCCCCGTCAGCGAGGAGTGCGCCAGGTTTGCCGAGTCCGTCGTCGGCGTACAGGCCGAGGCAGACCACGCCGCTCGCCCCAGCGGCTGCAGTGATGTAGATGCCGATCCGGTCCATCGTGCAGTCGCGAGCGATGGGAAACGGCACGAAGTAGACCTGATCGAGGACCGGCCCGAACGAGGCACTGTTGTTGACGAATGGCTGCGTGTAGTAGGTCCCGACCGTCATGCGGGGGCCAATTGGGGCCTGCCGGTCAGCGATGCCCACGGGCACATCGAAGGACATCCGGTCGTCAGGCAGGGTCGCGCCAGGGCGCATGGACAGGATGTCGCGCGCGGTTCCGTTGTCCTTGTAGTTGCGCCACACCACCCGACCGTCTGGCCGCAACTCCCATGCGACGTGCCGCCGGTCGGCAGCGGGCAGGAAGTTGTGCATGGCGTAGGTGGGCAGGTCGCCAACGAGCAGTCGGCCGGGGTTCTCGCTGCCGAGCCCGCCACCGACCCATTCGTTGTAGCCCATGATCTCGCGAAGGTTGCCAGACGTGGTGTTCGTGACCCAGGTGCCGTAGGCGACACCACCCGAGGTGTGGCAGAACTCGTTCACACCGTTGGCGATGGGCTTGGCTGAGTTCCAGTTGAAATCACGCAGTAGAACCGGCGTGCCGGTCTGGCCGGCCTTGAGGCGGACCACGGCATTGCGGCCCGTCAGGACCGGGGTCTGCGAGCCAGCGGGGATCTGGATGACGCCTGCGGGCAGGGTGGTCTCGGAGCCAGCGGCGATGACGTCTGCGCCGTCCACGTCGACACGGGCACCGCCCATGCTCTCGAGGGTGATCGCGTACTCGCCAGCGCCAGCGCCAGTGCCGGTGCGGTACGGGTTGGCGTTGCACTCGTACTTCAGGGACTGGATCTTGACGACACCGACGTTGAGCCCGCCCGCGCCCTTGATCCAGATCGCGCCGTTCCCCTGTGCGTCAGAGGAGAAGTTGTCGATGTCGCTGATGGAACCGTTGGGTGCCATCTGCATGAAGAGGCCGGCGCCGGAGCCGTACATGCCTCTGCAGTTGACGATAGGACCGGGCACCATGCCTCCCGGCAGGTGCCAACAGTTCCCGGCGAACCCGTAGACGGCGACGTTCTCTGCGCGGTTGCCGTCCGACCATTGCAAGGCGGTTCCGGCGGCGTTGCGGTAGTTGATCCCGTTGCCGCTGGTGTTGTCGAGGTCCTGCTGGACCGAGAAGTCGGCGATGTCGCTGATGACGTAGTTCACGCCTGCGCCCGACTCGGTGAAGATGATGGCGTCGTCGTTGACGTCCCACAGACACCGTCGATCTTGCGGATGGTGGTCTCGGTCCCGACCGCGCGGATGATCGTGCGGACCTGGCGGCGGGAGAGGTCCCCGTATTTGGCCTCGAGCGCGCGGATTGCCGCGTGGACCCTGCGCGCAGGCCGAGCCGGTCGGACCCTGGACACCTGGTGGCCCCGCGGGGCCCTGGGCGCCCGCCGGACCTGGATCGCCCTAGGCGACCTCGTCGATGGTCTCCTCGACCTGGTCGGCCTCAGGATCACAGTCGGGGGTGTCGGGGTCCTTCACACAGTCGACGAGCTCCTGCGACTGCCCAGCCACGACGTCACGCTCAGTGTGGGCGGTGTCGCGGCCGTCGAGCAGGAGCGCGATCGCGATCCCGGACGTGAGGGCGATCAGTGCGACCAGGACGATGCCCATGGGCTGCATCCCCAGGATGAGGCGACGCTTCTCAGGCGTCATCGGGATCTTCTCCGAGTTCGGTGAACTTCTTGGCCTGGCGGCGGATCTTGTCTTCCTTCTCGAGCATCGCCGCGGATTTCCGCGAGGTGGTGATGGCAATCGTGATGGAGGCCGTCGCGGCGATGAACGACGCGACGACAGTGCCGAGAACGGGGTCCACACCGTCACCGACCCCTCCGGCTGCGTCGCTCCCGGTGACGCTGCCAGGCGAAGCCGGACAGCAGGACGGCGTAGGCGATGAGCTCGACCCACGAGAACGAGTCGAAGGGGATGCCGAGGTTGAAGGCCTTGAATTGGCCGGCGAGCACGTAGGTCATGACCCCGCCGAGGCCGATCAAGATCACCCTGATCGGCCACGTCCGCTCGTGCCAGGTCGCGCCGACCCAGTGTCCGGCGAACAGGAGCGCCAGCATTGTCTCGAAGGTCAGGACTGCTCGTAGTACGTGGTCGAGCTCGGGCATGGAGCCTCCATCGCTGGTGGTCGTGAGTGGGGTGCTCGACCACCAGCGAGGAGGACCTGGCCGTCAGGCGCCCCCGGCCAGGTACGCCGCGACGGTGTGCACGGTGTGCACGGCGTGACGGTCGAGGTTGTGCCGTGCCCGGTCGTAGCGGGTGGTGATCCGGGCGTCATCGTCACCGCGGTCTGAAGGAACCGGGTCGCCTCGGCCCGGGTCATCCCGACCACCGACACCTCGTCGAAGTAGACCTTCGGCATCCTCACGTACTCCGCAGGGCTAAACGGGATGTGCTGGTCGATTACCAGGTTCCGGTAGAACATCCGCAGCATGCACAGCGCGCCGTGCACGGAGGCCGGAGCGTTGTTCCGGACCTCTTCGAGGTGGCGGGCGTAGAGCTCGAGGTGCGGCCTGGTGACGTCCCGGAGCGGGTCGAGGCCCTGGTCCTCGCACCACTGGAAGTAGAGCCGGAGACGGAAGCCGTAGACCTCGCGGGTGTTGCCGGAGTAGCCAGCGAGGAAGGTCGCCGCGTGGAACAGCGGGTCGGGGGCGACGATTCAGAGGACTTCGAGGATCGTCACCTGCCGTACTAACGAGCATGTTGAGCGGTGCGTCCGGGACTGCCCAGGCTCTGGTTGACACTCGGGGTGGGTGGTTCTCAGGCAGCGTCTGCTGCTGAGTAGATGGTCTCAAACTCGATCGGGGTCAGT
>NZ_FOQG01000014.1 GCF_900113685.1 Nocardioides psychrotolerans | reverse complement strand
GCCACGGAAGGGGGACTCGTGCCGGGCGAGGCCGAGCTGCGCGGCGACTCCTTCGCCGACGCGTCGGGCCGGCGCCCCCGCCTCGACCTGGGCGGATCGTTGGGAGCGGTCGAAGTCGACCGCCGCGATCGCCTGGATCGCACATGCGGTGTTCTTCAGCTGCTCGAGGGTCGCGATCAGGTCGATCCGCTCGGCGTCGTCCAGGTCGCGCGGGACCACGGCCAGGGCGGTGGCGGTCTGGCTGAGGTGAGCGATCCCGAGGTCGAACATACCTACGATTATATGACAACCCGCCGACATCCGGAAGCGACGAAGACGCATCTGTGGACAGCCGCTGCCATCGACGGACAACGAAGCCGCGGCGCGCCTGTTGGTGCCCAGGATGCCGGGGGCCGACCATGGCTGACGTGCACCAGCTCAGCCGCACCGAGGCGCGCCGCATCGCGATCCGCGCGCAGCTGCTGGACGCCGAGCGACCCACGGACGTCGTCGAGACGGTGCGTCACCTGACGCTGGTGCAGCTCGACCCGACCAACGCGATCGCGCCGAGCGCCGACCTGGTGCTGTGGAGCAGGCTCGGCTCGGCGTACGACCCCCAGGACCTGGTCGACGCACTGGACGAGCAACGACTCGTCGACTTCGGTGGTGCGGCCCGGGCTGCGAGGGACATGCGGCTCTTCCGGGCCGAGATGGAGCAGTGGCCGGGCGCCGGCGAGCTGAAGGACTGGCAGCGGCGCCTGCTCGGCTGGATCGAGGCCAACGAGGAGTGCCGCCGCGACATCCTCGAGCGCCTGCGCGGCGACGGGCCGCTGCCGGCCAGCGAGCTGCCCGACTCGTGCGTGGTGCCGTGGCCCTCGACGGGGTGGAACAACAACCGCAACGTGCGGATGATGCTCGAGCAGCTGGTGCAGCGCGGCGAGGTTGCGGTGGCCGGGCGCGGGGGGCGCGAGCGGTTGTGGGACCTCGCGGAGCGGATCTACCCCGACGACCCCGCGGTGCCCGCCGAGGAGGCCCTGCAGGTGCGTGACGAGGCGCGGCTGCGGGGCCTCGGCATCGCGCGGGCCCGCTCCGCGAAGGTGCCCGGAGAGCCCCACAGTGTCGGGGAGGCGGGCGAGGCGGCCGTGGTCGAGGGCGTCAAGGGGCAGTGGCGGGTGGACCCTGCCCTGCTCGGGCAACCGTTCGTGGGGCGTACGGCGCTCCTCTCGCCGTTCGACCGGCTCGTCTACGACCGCAGGCGGATGGACGAGGTCTTCGAGTTCGACTACGTGCTGGAGATGTTCAAGCCGGCGGCGCATCGGATCTGGGGCTACTACGCGTTGCCGGTGCTCCATGACGACCGGCTGGTCGGCAAGGTTGACGCGCGCGCCGACCGGGACGCCGGCGTGCTCGAGGTCGTGGCGATCCACGAGGACGCGCCGTTCACGAAGGCGATGACCGCGGCCGTCGCGCGCGAGATCCGTGACCTGGCCGACTGGCTCGGTCTGGACCGCTCGCCTGCCCGCTGAGGTCCGCCGTCACCATCGGCGCAGCCGCTCGTTGTCTGCTCTGACCGCACCTGAGGGGGCGCGGCAACCGACGAGAGGGACCGCCATGTTGCTCGCCGCGTTCGCGCTGGTCGTGCTCGCCGCGGCCTGCGGGCTCCTGGTCCGCGCCGGCGCTCCGCGCCCGACTCCGTACGACGAGCCCTCCGCCGCGGTCTGGCGCGAGGCCGCGCTGGCCGAGCGCTCGGAGGTGCGTGACCTGCAGCAGGCGATCGTCCACGCGCTCGAGACGCGCAGCGACCTCTACGCACACACCGTGCTGCGCTCCGCCCTGGACCGCTCGCACGGCTACGAGCCGGTCCGGGTCAGCCTGTGAGGCGCGCTGCCGTGGCGACGGCAGCGGCTCTCCTCCTCACCAGCCTGATCGGTCTCGTGGGTTGTGGCGCGGAGGAGGGCACCGCGGAGCCGGTCTTCGACGTCGGAGCGCCGACCGCGTCCGGCATCGACCCCGCGCTGGCCTCGGTCGCCGCCGACGTCGAGCGGCTCGCCGTGCGGCTGGAGGGCTTCTACCGCTCCGAGGACGCCTATCCACGCGACCTCGCCGGCGCGCTGGCGTCGCTCGGGCCGGCCGGTCAGGAGCTGAGCGAGGGCAACCAGATCGGCACCTACGTCTACGACGAGGACGCGGTGGAGTTCCGGCTGTGCGTGGAAGCGCCGGGTGGTGCCTGGGCGACCTACGACACCGCCCCGATGTCGGTGCGCGAGACCGGCGAGGGCGGCTGCCCCGACGTCTAGCGCGACGCGTTGCCGGCTGCGAGCGACTCCAGCATCGCCGGCAGCCGGTTGACGTCGGACTTGTCCATGACGACCACGCGACAACGGGTGATCTCGTCGCGGTCGAGTTCGCTGGTCCACCCGGTCCACAGCACGAACGGTGTCTGGTCGCCGGCGTCGCGGCGGATGCTCGCCACCTCGAGGCCCGACAGCGGCGGCATGGTCTGGTCGAGCACCGCGGCGTCGTAGTGGTCGGCCCCGAGCAGGGTGAGGGCCTCCTGGCCACTGGTGGCGGTGTGGACCACCCACCCGCGAAACTCCAGGAGCGTCGACATCATGAAACGGACGTCCTCGTTGTCGTCCGCCACCAGCACCTTCATGTCACTCAACCTATGCCCGCCAGCGGCATCGTGAGAACGAAGACAGAACCTCGCTCCCCGGTATGCGCGAGCGCCAGCTCGCCGCCCTGGGCGCGGGCGGCCTGTCGGGACACGTGCAGGCCGAGCCCGTTGCCGTGGCGGTGGGAGCTCGGTCCGAAGGCCTCGAAGAGGTGGGGGAGCACACGGGCCTCGACGCCGACGCCGTCGTCGTCGACGTGCACCGCTGCCTCCTGGCCGACCCGCGTGACCTGCAGGACGACCTGGGTCCGCGCCACGCGCAAGGCGTTCTCCACGAGGTTGTGCAGGATCTGCTCCGTGCGCCCCGGGTCGCAGGTGACGACCAGATCCTCCTCGATGAGCACCACGACCCGGTCGTGCTGCTGGGCCACCCGCTCGGCGAGCCCCCGCAGGTCGGTGGGCTCGGCGAGCGGGTCGAGGGCCACCCCGGCGGTGAGCCGGGACCAGTCGAGGAACTGGGTGACGAGTCGACTCAGCCGCTGGGCCCCGGCGCGGGCGCGTCCGGTCACGCGCTCGCGCTGCTCGTCGGTGAGCCCGTCCAGATCCAGCATCTCCAGCGCCCCGTTGATGACGGCGAGCGGTGTCTGCATGTCGTGGCTGACGCCGGCCAGCACCGTGGCCCGCACCCCGGTGGCCGCTACCTCGGCCCGGAGGGTGGCCATCTCCAGGCTCGCGCGGCACCGCGCGAGCAGCTCCTCGGAGGTGAAGGGCTTGACGACGTAGTCGTCGGCCCGGGCCTCGAGGGCCCCCGTCGCGGCCTCGGCGCCGGCGCGCGCGGAGAGGACGACGACCGGCAGGTGCGCGAGGCTCGGCTCCGACCGGATCGCCTTCAGCAGCCCGATGCCACCCATCCGCGGCATCATCACGTCGGTCACGACCAGGTCGACCGGCTCCGCACCCAGGACCTCCCAGGCGGCGACGCCGTCGGCGGCGCGTCGGATCGTGCCGAGCGGCGCCAGCACGCGCGCCAACCGGTCCCGCATCGCCGGGTTGTCCTCCACGACCAGCACGAGCGGGCCGGCGGCGCCCTCGCGTGCTCCGTCGTACGACGGGTCGGGGGCGTCGGCGGTCGGTGCTAGGTCGAGCGCGGGGGCGCGGGCCGCGTCGAGTCGTGTCGGCGGGAGCTGGTGCGGCGCCCCGGTGCTGGGACGCAGCGGGACCACGACCGTGAAGCTCGAGCCGGCGCCGAGCTGGGTGACCAGCTGGACCCAGCCACCCAGGGCGGCGGCCGCGTCGGCCACCAGTGCGAGCCCGAGCCCGGTGCCCTCCGCGTAGCCGGACTCCGGGGTCCGGACCCGGTGGAAGCGGTCGAAGACCCGGTCGACCTCCGGCTCGGGGATCCCGAGACCGGTGTCGGCGACGGTCAGCACAAGGTCGGAGTCTGCGACGGTCAGCGACACGGTCACGGAGCCCTCGTGGGTGTACTTGAGCGCGTTGCCGACCAGGTTGAGCAGGATCTTCTCCCACAGCTCCGGGTCGAGGTCGATGACGCCGATGTCGGGGTCGAGGTCACGGTCCAGGTGCATCCCGGCCCGGCTCGCCGCGGCCAGGAACGGCCCGAGCAGGTCGGCGGTGAGCTCGGCGACGTCGGTGGGCTCGCGGACGGCGACCAGGGTGTCGCTCTCGACCCGGGCGACGTCGAGCAGCCCGCCGACCAGGCGGAGCAGCCGGTGGGCGCTGGCGTGCATCACCTCGAGGTCGTCGCGCTCGATCGTTGCGACGCGTCCATTGAGGGCGTCCTCGAGCGGTCCCAGGATCAGCGTGAGCGGTGTGCGCAGCTCGTGGCTGACGCTGGAGAGGAACGACGACTTGGCCGCGTCGATCGCGGCCAGCGCCTCGACCCGGGCCTGTTCCTCGGCGCGCGCGGTGGCGAGCCCGAGCATCTGGCCGACCTGGTCGGCGACGAGCCCGAGGAAGCGCTGCTGCTCGTCGTCCGCCGGGCGCAGCGGGTTCGGCGCGACGACCAGCACGGCGCTCACGCCGTCCCGTCCGCGCACGGGGAGCGAGAGTCGCCGCCGTGGACGACCGTCGCCCGGGGTGGTCTCGAGCTCCTCGACCACGACGACCTGGTCCTGCCAGGCGCGCACGATCGAGCCGTCGGAACCGTCGGAGCCGTCGGTCTGGTCCGGCAGCGTGCCGGGGGGCACGTCGCCGAAGGAGCCGGCCCGGGCGAGCGCGGGCGCGAGGTCCGGTCCGCCGGGCAGGTAGAGGGCTCCGTGGTGCAGCTCGGTGTCCACCGAGTCAAGGGTCTCGACGCAGGTCGCGACGGCGGCCGAGACGTCCGTCAGGTCGGTGCGGCCGGCGAGCCGGTTGAGCAGGTCGAGACGCCGTGCGGCCACGACCTTCTCGGTAGTGAACGCGACCACGGTCAGGACGCCTCCGGGACCGTCGCCGTGCTCGCAAGGGACGTGGGAGTAGGAGAAGGTGAAGAAGGCCTCCTCGGGTTCGTCGCCGCGCTCGACGACGAGCGCGAGGTCCTCGTCCCAGACCGCCGGCCCACCCGCGAGGATCGCGGTCTGCATCGGGCCCACGACGTCCCACACCTCGGCGTACTGCTCCCGCAGGGGGCGACCGAGCGCGGCCGGGTGCTTGTCGCCGAGGGTGGGCACGAAGTCGTCGTTGTAGAGCATCACCAGCTCCGGACCCCACGTCAGCAGCATCGGGTAGCGGCTGCGCAGCAGGATGGCCGTCGCCGTCCACAGGGAGGGCGACCAGGTCGGGATCACGCCGAGCTCCGTCGACGCCCAGTCGTGCCCGGCGATCAGGCGCGCCATGTCGCCGCCGCCGTCGAAGAGCGGGTCCGCTGTGCTCCGAGGGGAGGACATGGCTCAGGAGACCACGGATCGGGGCGACGTGACCGGGGATCGTGCGGATCGGCCGGTGCCGGGCAGGGTGGGGCAGACCACCCGGGGTCACGCGCGGTTCACCCGGGGATCGCCGCGCCGTCATCTCGTTCCGGTCGGGTGTCGCCATGACATCTCGGAACCCCCTGTCCCGCTCCGTCCTCCTGCTCGCGGCCCTCGCCGCCACCCCGGTCCT
This sequence comes from Nocardioides psychrotolerans, assembly GCF_900113685.1. Taxonomy (GTDB): domain Bacteria; phylum Actinomycetota; class Actinomycetes; order Propionibacteriales; family Nocardioidaceae; genus Nocardioides; species Nocardioides psychrotolerans. Next base: position 121,454 of record NZ_FOQG01000014.1, on the reverse strand, counting down.
GGTGGCCGGCCCCGCCCCTGCCTCTGCCGCTGCCTCTCCCGTCGCACCCGAGCGGTCGGCGGTGCACCAGCTCGCCGAGCCGCAGGTCTTCGGCCACCGGGGCGCGTCGGGCTACCGCCCCGAGCACACGCTGGCCTCCTACCGGCTGGCCATCCAGCTGGGTGCCGACTACATCGAGCCCGACCTCGTCTCGACCAAGGACGGCGTGCTGGTGGCCCGCCACGAGAACGAGATCAGCGGCACCACCGACGTGGCCGACCACCCCGAGTTCGCTGTTCGTCGTACGACGAAGACGATCGACGGCCGCCCGGTGACCGGCTGGTTCACCGAGGACTTCACGCTCGCCGAGCTCAAGACGCTGCGCGCCCAGGAGCGTCTGCCGCAGGTGCGCCCCGACAACACCCGCTACGACGGTCGCTTCGAGGTGCCGACGTTCGCCGAGGTGCTGGCCCTGGTGAAGGAGCAGTCGCGCAAGGCCGGCCGCCCGGTCGGGGTCGCGCCCGAGACCAAGCACCCGACCTACTTCGACTCGATCGGTCTCTCCCTGGAGGAGCCGATGCTCCGCGAGCTGAAGCTGGCCGGGCTGGACAAGAAGAGGTCGAAGGTGCTGATCCAGTCCTTCGAGGTCACCAACCTGCGTGAGCTCGACCGCCGCACCGACCTACCGCTCGAGCAGCTCGTGGACGGCAGCGGTGCGCCTTACGACCAGGTGGTCGCCGGCACCGGCACGACCTACCGCGACCTCGTGACGGCCGCCGGCCTGCGCCGGATCAGCTCGTACGCCGAGTGGGTCGGCCCCACCAAGGACCTGGTGCTGCCGCGCGACGCCGCCGGCGCGACCGGTGCTCCTAGCGACCTGGTCGACGACGCGCACGCCGCCGGCCTGCGCGTCGTGGTCTTCACCCTGCGTGACGAGAACCAGTTCATGGCCACCAACTTCCGTCGGGGCGTCGACCCCAACGCCAAGGGCGACATCCTCGCCGAGGTGACGGCGTTCCTCGACGCCGGTGTCGACGGGATCTTCGCCGACTTCCCCGACTCCGCGGTCGAGGCCCGCGAGGCCTGGCTCGACTGAGGCTCCCGCGGGCGCGGCAGCGGCCGGACGATCGACTTAGGTTAACCTAACCCGTTCGTCCGTCCGCGCCCGAGGAGATCCGTGACCACCCCTGCAGCACCCGCCGCACCCCTGCGCGCCCTCTGGGACCGCTACGGGCGCTACCGCACACGTTTCACCTGGGCCGTCGTCATGTCGGTGCTCAACAAGGTCGCCGACGTGGCGCCCGAGCTCCTCATCGGCGCGGCCGTCGACGTCGTGGTGCGCGGCAATGACTCGATCGTGGCCGACCTCCTCGGCGTCGACTCTCGCTACACCCAGCTCGCCTGGCTCGCGGGCATCAACGCGGTGATCTGGGTGGTCGAGTCCGCGAGCGAGTACGTCGCGGCCGTCCTGTGGCGTGGCCTCGCCCAGGGCGTCGAGCACGACCTGCGCGTCGAGGCCTACGACCACGTGCAGCACCTCGACCTGGGGTGGCACGAGTCGCGGCCGCAGGGCTCGACGCTGGCCACCCTCAACGACGACGTCAACCAGCTCGAGCGCTTCCTCGACATCGGCTTCCCGGCGATCCTGCAGACCACGCTCAACGTGATCCTGGTCGGTGCGGTCTTCGCGGCGTCCTCCTTGCAGCTGCTGGTCCTCGCCTTCCTGCCGATCCCGCTGATCGTCGTTGGCTCCCTGGTCTTCCAGCGCCGCCTCGAGCCGCTCTACGACCGCGTGCGCAGCGCCGTCGCCGACCTCTCCAGCGCGCTCGGCGCCAACCTCGGCGGCATCGCGACGATCAAGGCCTTCACCGCCGAGGACCGCGAGCGGACCCGCATCGAGGGCGCCTCTGCGGCCTACCGCGACGCCAACGCCGCCGCCATCCGCTCGTCGGCGGCCTTCGTGCCGCTGGTGCGGATGGCGATCCTCGCGGGCTTCACCTGCACCCTGCTCCTGGGGGGCTGGGCCACGCTGCGCGGCGACCTCGAGGTCGGCCTCTACTCCGTGCTCGTCTTCATGACCCAGCGACTGCTCTGGCCGCTCACCGATGTCGCGACCGTCCTCGACCTCTACCAGCGCGGCCGGGCCTCGGCGGGTCGCATCCTCGCCCTGCTGGCCGTGCCGGTCACGGTGCCGGCCGGCCACACCGTTCTCGCCAAGCCGGTCAGCGGCAGGGTCGAGCTGCGCGGGGTGCGCTCCGGCTACGCCGACGGGCCCGACGTGCTCCACGGCATCGACCTGGTCGTCCCGGCGGGGGAGACCCACGCGATCGTCGGCCCGACCGGGTCGGGGAAGTCCTCGCTGCTGCGGCTGGTGCTGCGCTTCGACGACCCGCGTGAGGGCACGGTGCTCCTCGACGGCCAGGACGTCCGCGACCTCGACTGGGACTCCCTGCGCGGCTCCATGGGCTACGTCGCCCAGGACGTGTTCCTCTTCGCCGGGACACTGGCCGACAACATCGCCTACGGCGCGCCCGGCGCGACCCGGGACGACGTACGACGAGCAGCGGCGCGGGCCGCCGCCCTCGACGTCATCAATGCACTCCCCGAGGGCCTGGACACCCACGTCGGCGAGCGTGGCGTCACGCTCTCGGGTGGCCAGCGTCAGCGACTCGCGCTGGCCCGTGCGCTGCTGCGCGACCCCGCGCTGCTGGTCCTCGACGAGGCCACCAGCGCCGTCGACAACGAGACCGAGGCCGCCATCCAGCGCTCCCTGGCCGACGTCGCGGCCCGCACGACTGCGCTCGTCGTCGCCCACCGGCTCTCGACCGTGCGCCACGCCGACCGGATCTGGGTGCTCGAGGCGGGCCGGATCGTCGAGAGTGGGACGCACGACGAGCTCATCTCCGCTGACGGCTCCTACGCCGCGCTGTGGCGGGTGCAGACCGGGGACGCGGTCGCGCGCTGACGGGCCGGGTCAGCCGGTGAGCGGTGCGTCAGCCCGCGCGAGCGTGACCTGGGCCAGCATCCGGCGCACCGGCCGCTGGCCGAGGGTGGCCAGCGCCACGGCCAGCACCGTGGCCGACACGGTGACGGCGAAGGCAGCCGGGTGGCCGTGGAGGTCGGCGAGACGACCGGCGAGGGTTGAGCCGACGGCGTAGCCGATCCCGGTCGCGCCGGCCAGCAGCGTCATCGCGAGGCCCACGCGACCAGCGGGAACCGCGCGCTCGCCGATGCTGAAGACACCGATCATGTAGGGCGCCACGCCGAAGCCGAGGAACAGCACGGTCACGATGAGCCCGGCGACCGAGTCGACGAGCAGCAGCGGCAGCGACAGGACCACGAGCGCCGATGCCGACACCAGGACCCGGCGCTCCTGGCCGACCCGCTCGGAGATCGCGACGGTCGCGAGCCCGGCGAGCACGCTGCCGACGCCGAGGCAGGAGTGGATGATCCCGGCGAGGCCGGGGCGCCCGACCTCGGTCGCCAGCGCGGTCGTGCCGGTCTGGATCGAGCCGAAGAAGAGGCCGAGGCAGCCCTGGGCGAGCAGCAGCCCGACGAAGACCGCGGTGAGGATGCGACCGTCACCACCGAGCGCGCCGGTGGAGCCGCCGGTGAGGCGGGCCGTCGGGTGGGCGGCGAACGCGCAGCCGAAGACGGCGAGGAGCGCGGCCGCCAGCAGCATCGCGCCGGACGGGGAGACCAGGACGACCACGACGCCCACGAGCGCCGGCCCGAGGACGAACGACGCCTCGTCGGCGGCGCCCTCGTAGGAGAACGCGGCGTCCATGAGCCGCGGCTGACGATGGCCGGTGTCACGGGTGATCGGGCGCCAGCGCACCCGGGCCAGCGGCCCGACCTGCGGCAGCACCAGTCCGACCAGCCCGGCCGTGGCGATCAGGGACCCGTCGGCGGCGTCGGTGCCGGTCAGGGAGACCAGGGCCACGAGTCCGACGGCGCCCACGATCGACTGCACCAGGACGACAGGGCGCTGCCCGACGCGGTCGGCGAGCTCACCGGCGACGGGCGAGCCGATCGCGTTGGCGACGGCGAGCGCGCCAGCGGCGAGGCCGCCGATGCCGTAGGAGCCGGTGGCGGAGGAGACCAGCAGCATCGTGCCGATCTGGCTCATGCTGAGCGGGAGACGGCCCAGGAACGCGACGGCGACGTAGAGGGGACCGGCGAGGTCGAAGAGACGCCGGTAGGAGGCGAGCGGTGACACGTGGGTCCTTCAGGGTAGGCAACGACAGCGCGCCGAACCCACCTCCAAGACGCGCAAAACCCTCTGCGCCTGAAGGATACTCGGGCACATGGCCACCTGCGTCTTCTGCGCGATCGTCTCCGGGGAGACCGAGGGGCACCTGGTCCTCGACGAGGCCGACTTCGTCGCGTTCCTCGACGTCCGCCCGGTCTTCAAGGGCCACGTGCTGCTCGTCCCGCGGCAGCACGTCGTGACCCTGCCCGACCTCCCGGCCGGGCTCCGTGACGGCTTCCTCGCCGCTGCCCAGCGGATCGCCACGGCCGTCGTCGACGAGTTCGGTGCGCAGGGCAGCTTCGTCGCGATCAACAACACCGTGAGCCAGTCGGTGCCGCACCTGCACCTGCACGTCGTGCCCCGCACCAAGGGCGACGGGCTGCGCGGGTTCTTCTGGCCGCGCACGACCTACGCCGACGGCGAGCCCGCGTCGTACGCCGCCCGGCTGCGCGCTGTTCTCACCTAGCCTGACCTAGCCTCGGAGGCATGAGGCTCTTGCTCGCCACACTCCTGGTCGCGGCGACGACCGCGTGCACGGCCACGACCGACCGGGCCCAGCGCTCGGCCCCGGCGCTCGAGCCGGCCACGACCGACACTGCCGTGTGTGCCGAGGTGCGCGCCGGCATCGCGGCGTTCAACGAGGGTGACTACGAGGAGACCATCGAGCGCTTCGTCGCCGCCGTGCCGCTGGCCGAGGACCAGCTCGACGGGTCGCCGGCGGCCGACGAGCTGCTCGAGGCCGTGCGCTGGTATGCCGAGCTGCCGGCCGAGGACTACCCCGAGGCCGCTATCTCCTCGCCCGAGTTCGCGACCTACAAGGCGATCACCCTGGGTCAGTGCGACCCCGTCGCGCCGACGCAGACCGAGCCCCCCGGCACGGAGGTCTGAGGCGCCTCTAGAGTGTCGGGCGTTCCGCCACCGAGACTAGGGAGTCAGCACCATGGGTCGTTATGACGGACGCATCGTCGTCGTCACCGGAGCCGCGCGCGGCATCGGGTTCGGGACCGCCACGCGGTTCGCCGAGGAGGGCGCGTCGGTCGCGATCATCGACCTCGACGAGTCCGCTGCCGCCGAGGCGGCGGCCAAGCTGCCGCTCGTCGAGGGCGCCAAGGCCCTCGGCATCGGCTGCGACGTGAGCAACGGGGAGTCGGCCGAGGCGGCCATCACCCGCACCGTCGCTGAGCTGGGCGGCATCCACGTGCTGGTCAACAACGCCGGCATCACCCGCGACAACCTGCTCTTCAAGATGACCGAGGACGACTGGGACCTGGTCATGAACGTCCACCTCAAGGGTGCGTTCCTCATGACGAAGGCCGCCCAGAAGCACTTCGTCGAGCAGAAGTACGGCAAGATCCTCAACCTCTCGAGCGTCTCCGCGCTCGGCAACCGCGGCCAGGCCAACTACTCGGCCGCCAAGATGGGTGTCCAGGGCTTCACCCGCACCCTCGGCATCGAGCTCGGCCCGTTCGGCATCAACGCCAACGCCATCGCTCCCGGCTTCATCGCCACCGAGATGACCGACGCCACGGCCGCGCGGCTCAAGATGGACGTCGAGGAGTTCCGCAGGCTCAACGCCGAGGCCAACCCCGTACGCCGTGTCGGCTTCCCCGAGGACATCGCTGCTGCGGCCGCGTTCCTCTGCAGCGACGAGGCGTCCTACATCACCGGTCAGACGCTCTACGTCGACGGCGGTGCCAAGCTCGGCTGACCAGCCGCCACACGACGCCACGCCACGCCGGGCGCCGAGGTCCCTCTTCACGGACCTCGGCGCCCGCACACTTGAAGTCGAGTGAATTGCTACACGTAGGGAGTTCCACCGTGCGCTCAACCCGCCTGCTCGCCACCGTCATCATCGCCGGAAGCCTCGTCCTCGCCGGCTGCGGAGGCGACGAGAAGAGTCCCGCGAGCGACAGCCCCGAGGCGCAGGCCAGTGCGGCCGCTGCCGAGACGCCCCAGACCTGGCCCCTGACCGGCCTCGACGTCGCCGACGGCAAGAACGCCGAGCAGAAGCACCCGGTGCTGGTGCTCAAGATGGACAACACCCCCTCGAGCGCACCCCAGGTCGGGCTCGGTGAGGCCGACCTGGTCGTGGAGGAGCTCGTCGAGGGCGGGGTGACCCGCTTGGCTGCCTTCTACTACTCGCAGGTCCCCAGTGAGGTCGGCCCCGTGCGCTCGATGCGCGCGAGCGACATCGGCATCGTCAGCCCGGTCGGGGCCGCGATGGTCACCAGCGGCGCTGCGCCGATCACGATCAGCCGCATCAAGGACGCCGGCATCACGTTCTTCGCCGAGGGTGCCAAGGGGTTCTACCGCGAGAGCAGCCGCTCGGCGCCGTACAACCTCTTCACCAACCTCGCCGACACCGCCTCCTTGATCGAGCAGGGCGCCGAACGACCCCAGGACTACCTGCCCTGGGGTGACGCGGAGGACCTGCCCTCGGGCCAGCCCGCGACCGAGATCTCGGCCAGCTTCTCCGGTGGGCACACGACCACCTGGTCGTTCCGCGACGGCGGCTACGTCAACGACAACTCCTTTGCCGCCGAGGGCGACCGCTTCCCGGCCGACACCGTGCTGGCGCTGCGGGTCGAGGTCGGCGACGCCGGCTACCGCGACCCGGCCGGCAACCCGGTGCCCGAGACGATCTTCGAGGGTGCGGGCGACGCGATGCTCTTCCACGACGGTCGCCTCGTGCGTGGCACGTGGTCGAAGAGCTCGCTGAAGGCTCCGATCCAGCTGCGGACGCAGGCCGGTCCGCTCACCGTGCCCGCGGGTCGGGTCTGGATCGAGCTGGTGCCCCGGTCCGGCGGGGACGTGCAGTTCAGCAAGTAGCCGCGGAGCGGCCCCGTCACGAGGTCGCGGAGTCGTCCTCGTGGAACGCGTTGGGCAGGGTCACGTCGTTCTCGACGAGGACCTGGAAGCCCGAGAGGATGAAGCCGATCGCGGTCTCCACGCGCACGGCGGCCGCGATCGGGTCGTCGGAGCTCGAGACGGCCTCGCCGGCCGATGACATCGCCCCGAAGAAGATCCGGGCGAAGGTCTGCTGCATCGCCTCGTCGAGCTCCCAGTCGCCGGCCGTGAGTACTGACTTGACGATGTCGAGGACATTGGCGAACGTCGAGCGCTCCTCCTGCTCGCGGTAGCGCTCGTAACCGAGGACCGCAGGTCCCTCCTGGATCACGATCCGTCGGTAACGCGGCTCCTGCACGACCTCGAGGAACGCGCGCAGGCCGGCCAGCGCCTTCTCCCAGGGGTCGTCGCGATGGCCCTTGAGTGCTTTCTTGACCGCCTTCGAGGCATCGCTCTCGACCCGCTCGAAGACGGCCTCGAAGAGCGCCTGCTTGCCGCTGAAGTGGTGGTAGAGCGCGCCCTTGGTGACCTGGGCGCCCGCGACGATCTGGTCCAGGGACGCGGCGGCGTAGCCGTGGTCGGTGAAGAGCTGCTCGGCGACGTCGATGAGGGCGCGCTTCGTCGAGGCGGAGTATGCCGCGCGCCTGCTGGCGCCGGGGACGCTGGGCACCTTGGGGACGAGCCTGGAGACCGAGGACTTGCTCATTCGACGAAGCATAGGTGTGACGCCTGGCACTGGTGGTCAGGATCACCCCTCGTGGGGTTGGTATCCCGAGGGTCGGTTCCATACTCTGAGTACGTACCTTCAGTATGTGAGTGCCCGAGAAAGTAGAGGCCTGACCATGACCTGGACGACCTTTCGCAACCGGGGCGAGCTCCTCCGCCTCGTCACCACCGCCGCCGACGATCGCCGCAACGGCACCCTCCCGATGGACCTCGACGGCGTCGCCGCGACGTTCGGTGACGAGCTGACCCTGCTCGCCGCCCTGCAGCTGAAGTGGCACACCCGCCTCGCGGGCAGCATCGAGCGTGCTCTCGTCGACCAACCGATGGACCTGGACGAGGCCATCGAGCGTGCCTGGGGCGAGACCGCCGACACGCTGCCCGGGATCCGCATGATCCTCGACCACTACCGGGTCGAGCCCCTCGACGACGCCATGGCCGAGGCCATGACGAAGGCGACGCGCAAGGAGCACGTGATGTTGGCCGTGATGGCCGGACGCTCCAGCGTCGGCGACGCCACGTCCGCCGGTGTCGGCGCCCGTCTCGAGGAGGCGGCCCGGCTGCGCCACCATGGCGCGCCCGCCGTGGTGCTGCACCCGGCCCGACCCAGCCTGCTCGAGCGACTCAAGGCGGTCGTCGCAGCCTGACGACCGACCCCCGGCGCGGCCGGGACTGGTGCATGATGGCGAGGTGACCGACGTGCAGGCAGGGATGCTGCTCGTGGCCACGCATGCGCTGCTGGACCCCAACTTCGCTGCGACCGTCGTGCTGATCCTCGACGTCGACGACACCGGTGCCCTGGGCGTGGTGCTCAACCGCCCCTCCGGGCTGCCGGTGGCCGAGGTGCTCGAGCCATGGCGCGACGTCGTGGCCGAGCCCGAGGTGCTCTTCCAGGGCGGACCGGTCGGCATCGAGGGTGCCCTGGCCGTCGCGCTGCTGCGTGCCTCGACGCCCTCGCCCGTGGGGTTTCGTGAGGTGACCGGTCAGCTCGGCCTGGTCGACCTCGACACCCCGGTCGAGCTCCTGGAGGGCAGCGTCGCGGAGATGCGGATCTTCGCGGGCTATGCCGGGTGGGGTGCGGACCAGCTCGACGCAGAGATCGAGGAGGGCAGCTGGTACGTCGTGTCCGCGCAGGCCGACGACATCTTCCGCGAGGACCCCAGCGACCTCTGGCGCGACGTGCTGCGCCGCCAGCCCGGCGACCTGGCGTGGCACTCCACGCGGCCGGTCGACCCCGACCTCAACTGACGACCGCCCGATCTGACCTGAGGCCCCGAGTCGTCGTAGAGTTGGCGCCGTGACCACCATCGGCTTCTCGACCACGACGGATGCGGGCGTCGAGCAGGACCGTCGCACCGTCCCGACCGACGAGGGTGACCACGAGCGCTTCTCGCACTACGTCGAGAAGGAGAAGCTCACCGAGGCGATGGTGATGGGCACGCCCGTCGTCGCGCTGTGCGGCAAGGTCTGGGTGCCCAATCGCGCGCCGGAGAAGTTCCCCGTGTGTCCTGACTGCAAGGACGTCTGGGAGAACCTCAAGGACGAGAAGGAGTGACCGGCGGCGACCAGCCAGCCGCCTCCTCGCCCTCCACCGGCCTCGCCCCGGGGCTCACGCCTGCCTGGCCGGATCGCGCGGCCTGGGGCACGGCGCCCTCGCTGCGTGCGTGGCAGACCGCCGCCCTGCGCGACTACCTCGCCCGGATGCCTCGCGACTACCTGGCGGTGGCGACCCCGGGCGCTGGCAAGACGACCTTCGCGCTCTCGCTCGCCGCGGAGCTGATCGGTCGCCGCATCGTCGACCGGATCATCGTCGTCGCCCCCACCGAGCACCTCAAGCTCCAGTGGGCGGAGGCTGCGGCCAAGGCGGGCATCCCCATCGACCCGACGTACTCCGCCGGCAAGGGCAAGATCTCCAGCGACTTCCTCGGCGTCGCCGTCACCTATGCCGGCGTCGCGGTCAACCCGCTCGCGATGCGCATCCGCAGCGAGCGCTTCAAGACCCTCGTGATCCTCGACGAGGTGCACCACGCCGGTGACGCGCTGTCGTGGGGCGAGGGCGTGCGCGAGGCGTTCCAGCCCGCAGCCCGCCGCGTCGCGCTGACCGGCACGCCGTTCCGCTCCGACATCAACCCGATCCCGTTCGTCACCTACGCGCCCGGCGACGACGGCGTCCCGCGCTCGGTCGCCGACTACACCTACGGCTACGCCCAGGCGCTGGCCGACCATGTCGTCCGCCCCGTGCTCTTCCTGGCCTACTCGGGGGAGATGCAGTGGCGCACCCGCGCCGGTGACGAGATCGTCGCCCGTCTCGGCGAGCCGCTCACCAAGGACCTGACCTCCCAGGCGCTGCGCACCGCGCTCGACCCGGCCGGCTCCTGGATCCCCTCGGTGCTCGAGGCGGCGGACCGTCGCCTCTCGGAGGTACGACGCCACGTGCCGGACGCCGGCGGGCTGGTGATCTGCACCGACCAGGAGTCCGCACGTGCCTATGCCAAGGTGCTGCGCCGCATCAGCGGCGAGGCCCCGGTCGTGGTGCTCTCCGACGAGAAGGCCGCCTCGAAGAAGATCACGGGCTTCGCCACGAGCGAGGCGCGTTGGATGGTCGCGGTCCGGATGGTCTCCGAGGGGGTCGACGTGCCACGGCTCGCCGTCGGCGTCTACGCCACGACCACCTCGACCCCGCTCTTCTTCGCCCAGGCCGTCGGTCGTTTCGTGCGGGCGCGGTCCCGTGGAGAGAGCGCCTCGGTGTTCGTGCCGTCGGTGCCGGCCCTGCTCGGCTTCGCCTCCGAGATGGAGGTCGAGCGCGACCACGTGCTGGGCCGCAAGGTCAGCGACGAGGGTGACATCTTCGCCGCCGAGAAGGAGCTGATGGCCGCGGCCGAGGCCACCGGCACCGAGGGCGAGGACGAAGGCCTGCCCTTCGAGGCGATCGGCTCCGAGGCCCGCTTCGACCGGGTGCTCTACGACGGCGGCGAGTTCGGCCACGCCGGCGAGGTGCACGTCGGTTCCGACGAGGAGATGGACTTCCTCGGCATCCCCGGCCTGCTCGAGCCCGGCCAGATGCGCGAGCTGCTCCAGCAGCGCCAGAGCGACCGCGCCAAGTTGCAGAAGCGTGCGACCCCGGAGCCGGACACGATCGCCGAGGTCTCCACCCACGAGCAGCTGGCGGTGCTGCGGCGCGAGCTCAACGGCCTGGTCGCCGCCTGGCACCACCGCACCGGCAAGGCCCACGGCATCACCCACGCCGCCCTGCGCAAGGAGTGCGGTGGTCCCGCAGCCGCGGTCGCCAACGCCGAGCAGCTGCACCTGCGCATCGACCGCATCCGCGAGTGGGCTGCCCGCAAGTCCTCCTAGACTCGCGGCCATGCCCACCGAGACCTCGCAGACCCTCGACCGGGGCCTGCGCGTGCTCGAGGCGCTGGCGGCGTCGCCGGGTGGGCTGACGATCACCGAGCTCTCGGGTCGGCTCGAGGTCAACCGCACCGTGGTCTACCGGCTCGTGAGCACCCTCGAGCAGCACGCGTTCGTACGCCGTGACGCCCGCGGTCGCCTCCACGTCGGCCTGGGCCTGTTGCACCTCGCCTCGGCCGTCCACCCGCTCGTGCGTGACGTCGCCGTGCCGGTGCTGCGTGAGCTCGCCGAGGGCGTCGGCTGCACGGCACACCTGACGGTCACCGAGGGCGAGGAGGCGCTGGCGCTCGCGGTGGTCGAGCCGTCATGGACCGACTTCCACGTGAGCTACCGGGTGGGGTCCCGCCACCCGCTCACCCGCGGTGCCGCCGGCAAGGCGATCCTGCTGGGGCGCGAGACCGACCCGGCGCCGTACGTCCTGACGTCGGGGGAGCTGCAGGCGGGAGCGCAGGGGCTGGCGGCTCCGGTGCTCGGGGTCGCCGGGCTCGAGGCGAGCGTCGGCGTGGTGACGCTGGGTGACCTGGACGCCGACGTGCTGGGACCGCGCGTCGCGGCCGCCGCGACGGCGATCGCCGACCGCTTGAGGTAGTCGCGCCGCGGCGGGCCGAGCCCGCGAGGGCGATCAGGTCCGTGCCAGCGGCAGCGTGCGGAACGGCACCTGCTCGGCCAACGCGATCACCGTCGAGCAGCGCTCGACCCGCTCGTCGTCGAGCGCGCGGTCGATCACCCGTTGGAGGTCGGCGTTGGAGCGCGCGACGACGCGCACCCACATGTCGCCGGAGCCGGTGATGGTGTGCGCCTCCAGCACCTCGGCGATCCCGGCGAGGTGACGCCCGACCGCGTCGTGCGCGCCCTCGTGGGTGACGGCGTCGCCGGCGCCCTGGCGGATCTCGAGGGTCAGGAACGCCGTCACGGGGTAGCCCAGGGCCTCGGGCGACAGGTCCGGGCCCCAACCGGTGATGACGCCCGACGAGCCGAGCTTGTCCAGGCGCGCCTGCACCGTGCCGCGCGCGACGCCGAGCCGGCGCGACGCCTCGAGGACACCGACGCGCGGCTCGTCAGCGAAGAGGTCGATCACTCTGCGATCGAGATCGTCCACGTGGCCCTCCGCTGCTGGACAGGTTGTGCAAGGTTTTGCGGCAGTGTTGCACAGAGTGTCGTCCGACGACACGCTGAAGCCATGACGACGACGCAATCGACCGGCGGCGCCCTGACCGCCGACGAGCTCAAGGCCGACCTGACCCTCGAGCAGCTCAAGGAGCTCGTGGGCCTCGTGGACTACGACGCCAGTGCCGACGTCTTCCCCGTCACCGCGATGGACGCGGTCTGCTTCGTGGTCGGCAACGCCACCCAGACCGCGACCTTCTACCAGCTCGCGCTCGGGATGGAGCTCGAGGCCTACCGCGGCCCGGAGACCGGCACCCGCGACTCGAAGTCCTACGTGCTCCGCTCGGGCAGCGCCCGCTTCGTCTTCACCGGGGGCGTGACGCCCGACAGCCCCGTCCTCGAGCACCACCGACGCCACGGTGACGGCGTCGTCGACCTGCCCCTCGAGGTGCCCGACGTCGACCGCTGCATCGACCACGCCCGCTCGGCCGGCGCGCGGATCCTCGAGGAGCCCCACGACGTCACCGACGAGCACGGCACCGTGCGCACCGCCGCCATCGCTACCTATGGTGAGACGCGGCACACCCTGGTCGACCGGAGCCGCTACGCGGGGCCCTACCTGCCCGGCTACGTCGCCCGCGCCACCACCGTCGCGCGGCGTGAAGCTGCCCTGGATCCCACCCGGCCCAAGCGGCTCTTCCAGGCCGTCGACCACTGCGTCGGCAACGTCGAGCTCGGCCACATGGACGAGTGGGTCACCTTCTACAACAAGGTGATGGGCTTCACGAACATGGCGGAGTTCATCGGCGACGACATCGCCACCGACTACTCCGCACTGATGTCCAAGGTCGTGGCCAGCGGCAACCACCGGGTGAAGTTCCCCCTCAACGAGCCGGCGGTCGCGAAGAAGAAGTCGCAGATCGACGAATACCTCGAGTTCTACGCCGGCGCCGGCTGCCAGCACATCGCGCTGGCGACCAACGACATCCTGCGCTCGGTCGACATCCTGCGCGACAACGGCATCGAGTTCCTCGACACCCCCGATTCCTACTACGACGACCCCGAGCTGCGCGCGCGCATCGGGGCGGTCCGGGTGCCGATCGAGGAGCTCAAGAAGCGCAAGATCCTGGTCGACCGCGACGAGGACGGCTACCTCCTGCAGATCTTCACCAAGCCCATGGGTGACCGTCCCACCGTCTTCTTCGAGTTCATCGAGCGGCACGGATCGCTCGGCTTCGGCAAGGGAAACTTCAAGGCACTCTTCGAGGCGATCGAGCGTGAGCAGGACGCCCGGGGCAACCTCTGAGTGGCCCGGACCACACCGTCGATCCAATCCGGGTAGCCCCTGGTGTCGAAGACCAGGCACATTCTCCCCATCGATTGGAACCCCATGCGTATCAAGCCCAGCCGCAAGTCCATCGCCGGTATCGCCGGTCTCCTGCTCCTCGCCGCTCCCCTTGCCGCCTGCGGCAACGACGACGACGCCGGCAGTGGCAAGGCGCCGACCCCGGTCGCCGCGATCGACGACCTCAGCGGCGGCGAGACCACCGCGATCAAGCTCGACAAGGGCTTCACCGACGCGCTCGCCTCCCTCAAGCTCACCCCGGGCGTCCTCGGCAGCGCCAAGCTGACCGACGGCTCGCTGATCTTCCCGATCACCGGCGGCAACGTCACGATCTTCACCCCGGGCGAGGTCTCGCCCTATGTGATCGGTCAGATCGCTCACGAGTCCTCCGGCCTCTCGCTCGAGGCCGGCGGCACCACCGTCGAGCTGCGCAACCTCAACGTCGACCCGGGCGTCTCCCGCGTCTACGGCGACGTCGTCGTCAACGGTGAGGTGGCCGTCACGTCCGCCTACCTGTTCCGCCTCAACGGCAGCACGCTGAAGGACCTGCAGACCGAGGGCGACACCGCCATCCTCGAGGGCACCAAGGTCTTCATCTCCGACGTGGCCGCTGGCCTGCTCAACGACACGTTCAAGACCGACGCCGTCACCGACCAGCTCCTCGTCGGCGTCGCGAAGATCACCGTCAAGGTCCCCAGCTGACCTGACCGCTCTCCCTGCACGAATCCCTGCACGAATCCCTGCGCGAACGACGCCGTCCTGCTCCTCCAGGGCGGCGTCGTTCCGCGTCTGCGTCCTGGGCGCCTCAGGTCGGACGGCGTACGACGGCCGCCAACAGGTCGGCGCCGAGGTCGACGACCTGGTCCCGGTCGAGCGCGACGTCGCCGTCCAGCCAGGAGCCGACCAGCTCGGCGTAGCCGGCCACGAACACGATCGCGTGGTGGCCCGCCCTGGCACCGCCCCACGCCTGGTCGCCGAACAGGCTCGAGGACTGGGTCGCCACGAAGTCGGCGAACCAGCCGATCAGCGACTGTCGGCGCTCGCGCAGCGCCGCATTGGCGCTGGACTCCCGGGTGAGCACGCGCCCCTTGGCCGGAGTCGTCGACAACACGTCGACGACCGCGCCGAGCGCCGCGCGCACCCGGGCCTGCGGTGAGCCGTCGCTGGCCCGGACGGCGGCCAGCGCCGCGTCCGCGATCTCCGTGGACACCGCGTCGAGGGCGGCCGTGAGCGCCTCGTCGCGCGCACGGAAGCTCTCGTAGAAGTAGCGCTCGGTCAGGCCGGCCTCCGCGCAGATGGCGGTCATCGTGGTCCGGTCCTCGCCCTGCGTGCCCAACAGCGTGATCGTGGCGGCGACCAGGCGCTCGCGGCGCTCGGCGGCGCGCTCGGCCTTGCTGCGCCCGCCGTAGGAACGACCTAGTTGGTCCTGCTGATCTGGCTGGACCACTTGACACTCCTTCTCGTCCAGGACAAAACTGACAGACGTCCCTGTCAGATGTCCAGCCATCCGAGGTGAAGGTCGTGCTCCGACCACCGCTCGCCAAGATCCCCCTGATCGGGCACACGCTCGACTACATGTCCGACCCCCTCGCCTTCATGCGCCGCCAGCACGCGCTCGGGCCGGTCACCGAGCGGCGGATGATGGGCCTGCGGTGGACGTTGCTCAGCGGGCCCGACGCGTGCGAGGCCGCCCTGCGCAACGCCGACAAGGCCTTCGCCAACGGCCCCGGCTGGGGGTTCCTGGTCGGTCCGTTCTTCGACCGCGGCCTGATGCTGCTCGACTTCGCCGAGCACCACCGCCACCGACTGCTCCTCCAGCAGGCTTTCACCCGCCCGCGCATCGAGGGCTACGTCGAGCAGCTGGTGCCGGCGATCAGCCGCGGGCTGGACGCCTGGGTGGCGCAGGGTGCGACCGTCGACGGGGGAGCCTTCCTGGCCTACCCGGCGCTCAAGGAGCTGACCCTCGACCTCGCCACCCAGATCTTCATGGGCGGCGCCGACCTGGCCGACGACGCCGAGCTCGACGCGCTCAACGACGCGTTCATCGCCTGCGTCCAGGCCGGTGGGGCACTGGTGCGCCTCGACCTCCCCGGGACCCGCTGGCGTCGTGCCCACCGCGGTCGCCGGCTCCTCGAAGGTTTCCTGCTGCGGCACCTGCCGGCCAAGCGCGCCACCGAGGGCAACGACCTGTTCTCGGTGCTGTGCCACCTGCGCACCGACGACGGCGAGACCTTCAGCGACGAGGACGTCGTCAACCACATGATCTTCCTGCTGATGGCCGCTCACGACACCTCGACGATCACGGTGACGACGGCGTTGCAGCACCTGGGCCAGCACCCGGAGTGGCAGCAACGCTGCCGGGAGGAGTCGCTGGCCCTGCCGGAGCACCCGAGCTTGGCCGAGCTGGAGACGCTCACCTCGTTGGACCTGGTCATCAAGGAGAGCTTGCGGCTGGTGCCGCCGGTGCCCCTCCTCGCGCGGCGTACGGTCAAAGCCACCGAGGTGCTGGGCGTCCCCGTCCCGAAGGGCCGCTTCACGGCGGTGATGGTGCACCTCTCCCACCACCTGCCCGAGCTGTGGACCGACCCGGAGCGCTTCGACCCCGACCGCTTCTCTGACGAGCGACGCGAGGACAAGTCGCACCGCTACGCGTGGGAGCCGTTCGGCGGCGGGGTGCACAAGTGCCTCGGCATGGCCTTCGCCGGTGCCGAGGTCTCCTTGATCCTGCACCAGGTGCTGCGCCGCTTCGAGTGGCGCATCGACGCCGACTACGTCGCTCCGCTCGACTACCACTCGCTGCCGTTCCCCGCGGACGGGCTCCCGATCGAGCTGCACCCCTACCAGGCAAGGACCCCCGCATGAAGCGCACCTCCAGGAATCCTCAGGGCCGCGACCTCTCCGCCCTCACGCTCGTCGTCACCGGCGGTGCTCGCGGCATCGGCCAGGCGACCGTCGACCGCTTCGCCCGGCAGGGTGCGACGGTCGTCATCGGCGACCTCGACGTCGATCTCGCACGCTCGGTCGCCGACACCTATGACACCCGCGTCACCGCAGCCCGGCTCGACGTCACCGACCCGGCGTCGTGGCAGGAGTTCCTCGCTGAGACCGCGGAGGCCGGGCCGATCGACGTGCTCGTCAACAACGCCGGCATCATGCCGCTCGGCTCGGTCCTGAAGGAGCCCGACGCGGTGACGCGGCGCATCGTCGACATCAACCTGCACGGGGTCATCAACGGCACCAAGGCCGTCGTGCCGGGGATGATCGAGCGCGGCAGCGGCCACGTCGTCAACGTCGCCTCGGCCGTGGGTCGGATCGCGCTCGCCGACGGCGCGACCTACTCGGCCTCGAAGTTCGCCGCCGTGGGCTTCAGCGAGGCCACGCGCGCCGAGCTCCGTCCGCACGGGATCGAGGTGACCGTGGTGCTGCCGACCGTCGTGCTCACCGAGCTCTCGGCGGGCGTCCCGGCCACGCGGGGGGTCCGCCCCGTCACCGCCGACGACGTCGCGAAGGTCATCGAGCAGGCCGTGCGCAGGCCCAAGCCCGAGCTCTGGGTGCCGCGCTGGTCGCAGGGCCTGACCAAGGTCAGCCAGCTGCTGCCCCGCGGGGTCCAGGACGCGGTGGCCCACGCGTTCAAGGCGGACTCCGCCCTGGCGGAGGCCGACCAGGGCGCCCGCGCGGCCTACGAGGCGCGGGTGCGCGGCGGCAGCTGAGGTCCGGTCAGGAGCCGTCGAGCGCGGACAGCGGCACCCCGAGCTCGCCGGCCGGCCCTTCGAGGGAGTGCCAGATGAAGGAGCTGAGGTAGGCGCTGATCTGGGCGCGCGGCATCGTGCGCTTCTCCAGCCACCACTCGCCGGTGGCCAGGCCGAGGCCGACGATGCCCTGCGACCAGGGCTCGGCGCCACCGGGGTCGACCCCCAGGCCGCGCATGGTCTCGGCGAGGAAGCGGGTCAGCATCGCGGCGATCCGTGCCTTGCCGTCGGCCAGGGGGTCGCCCGCGCCGCCAGCGCCGCTCGCCCGGTGGCGCACCAGCAGGAAGAAGACCTGCGGGTGCTCCTCGATGACGCGCAGGTAGGCGTCGACGGCCGCCTCGATGCGGGCACGCACGGGGGCGTCGACCAGGAGGGCAGGCACGACGCCGGCGAGCACCTCGTCGGCACCCCACTGCCCGACCGCGGCGTGCAGCTCGTCCTTGTCGGCGAAGTAGCGGTAGAGCACCGGCTTGCTCACCCCGGCCTCAGCAGCGATGTCGGTCATGTTGACCTCGGGGCCCTGATCGTCGATCGCGCGCACGGCGGCCGCGATCAGGTCGGCGCGTCGCTCCTCGCGGTGGGCGTCCCAGCGGGAGGAGCGGCCGTCGGGCTGGATCGACATGTGTCGAGACTAGACGGGGCGGGGCCGGGCCGGGCCGGGCCGGGGCGTCGCTGGCATCATCAGCGCATGGCGACCTACCTGGCCTTCCTGCGGGCGATCAACCTCGGCGCCACGCGCAAGTTTCCCAAGGACGCGATCGTCTCCGCGACCGAGGCGGCGGGTTTCTCCGGGGTCGCGACACACATCAACACCGGCAACGTGCGCCTGGAGACCGCAATGCGCTCACGGGCGCGGATCGAGGCGGCGCTCGAGGAGTCCTACCTCGCCGCCCAGGGCTTCGAGGTCCCGACGATCGTGCTCACACCGGCCGAGCTGCGGGCGGTCGTCGAGGAGGCCGCACGGCTGGCCCCCGACCACGCCGGACGGCACTACGTCTCCCTGCTCAAGGTCGAGCCGGGGGCCGCGGTCGTCGCCGCGCTCGAGGCGCGCTCGACCCCGGACGAGCGCGTCCACGTCGCGGGCCGCGGCGTGCACCTGGTGCTGGGGGAGAGCTATCACCTGGCGGCGCTGAGCAACGCCGTCGTCGAGAAGCACCTCGGGGTCGCCACCAACCGCAACCTCACGGTGCTGCGGGCGCTGGTGCAGAAGTGGTGCTGACGCGCGCCAGGGTGCGCACCGAGCGCGACGTCAGCGTCACGACCGCGACGACGACCAGCAGGATGCCCGCGACCAGGATGACGCGCTCGATCCCGAAGACCAGCGCGAGTGGCCCCGCCACCAGCTGACCGATCGGGATCGCCACGAACGAGCCGAACGCGTCGTAGGAGAAGGCGCGCGAGAGCATGTCCTCGGGGATGCTCTCCTGCATCGCGAGGTTCCACCCGAGTCCGAAGACCTCGATGCCCACGCCGGCCACGAACGCCGCGATCATGACCGGGACCAGGTGCGTGTCCAGGCCCAACACGATCATGGGCAGGCCGTAGGCAGCCGTGCCGATCATCCCCCAGAAGAGCGGCCGCTCCAGGCGGACCTTGAGCATCACCAGGCCGGTGAGGAGCAGGCCCGCCGCCTCGGCGGACAGGATCAGGCCCCAGCCCTGCTCGCCGATCGAGCTGTCCTTGGCGAGGACCGGCCCCAGGGTGAACATGCCGCCCTGGTGGATCGCGCAGATGAGGCAGAAGGCGAGCACGACGACCCACAGCCACGTCGTCTGCCGGAAGAACGTCCAGCCTTCGCGGAGGTCGGTGACGACCGAGGCTCCCCGGGCGTCGCGCTGCGGCCGCGGCAGCCTCACGCGCAGCAGCAGCGCCGCCGAGAGCAGGTAGGTGAGGCCGTCGACGGCGAGCGCCCAGCCAGCGCCGACGGTGACGACCAGGATGCCGGCGGCGCTCGGCCCGAGGATGGTGAGGCCGCTGCGCGTCACCGACACCAGCACGTTGGCCGGCTGCAGCTGGTCGCGGGGGACCAGCTGGGGCAGCACGCCGGCGAGCGCGGGGAAGCTGACCGCGGCGACGACGCCGTTGACGGCGGTGAGGACGACCAGCTGCCACAGCTGCGCCGAGCCGCTGACGACCAGCGCCGCGATGGCCAGCTGGCTGATGCCCGCGGCGACGTTGGACACCTGGATCACCAGGGTGCGGCCGAACCGGTCGGCGATGGCGCCGCCGACGAGCAGGAAGACGACCATCGGGATGCTGTGCGCGGCCAGCACGACGCCGACCGCGCTGGGGGAGTCGCTGACCTCGAGCACGGCGAAGACGAGGGCGACCCCGCTCATCGTGCTGCCGAGCAGGTTCACCAGGCGCGCGTAGAAGTAGTAGCGGAAGTTGGGCTCGCGCAGGGGCGCGAAGGCCTCGCTCCGGTTCACGACGTCGTTGCCGTCATGCCGAAGGCCGCGACCGTGACGCTGACCAACCGGGTGCCCTCGGTGCGGGGCGGGCGGGCCTCGGCGTGGACCAGCTCGGAGGCCTCGACCAGCAGGCTCAGGGCCCGCTGCCAGACCTCGGGCTCGACCCACAGCTCGGCGTCGGTGAAGTTGGCTTTCGCGGTGGGGTCGCGCAGCTCCGTGCGGCGGACCATCTCGTGGGCCATCGTGCGGACGTCGACGCCACGGCGGCGACCTGCGTGGTCCTCCTCGCGCCACGGGTGCCGGTAGCGCTTCGCCACCCCGCCGCGGATCCGCTCCTCGCCGGCCACGACGACCTCGCCGGCGTCGAGCAGCACGCGCAGGTGGTAGGACGCGTTGGCGTGCGCGACCCCCAGCTCGCGCGCCACCTCGGCGGCACTGAGCTCGGCCCCGGTCAGCAGCGAGAGGATGCGCAGCCGGAGCGGGTGCGCGGTCGAGCGCAGTGCGGTGATGTCGTCGGCGTCGGACACGGGACCTCCCCAGGGTTCTGGGGAGTATGGGTCGGCGTTCCTGGACTGTCAAACAGTTCTTGGGGAGTTGCTACGTGAAATTCGCGTGTCCCCCCCTCGACCCGGGAGCGCGCGGGGGGATAGAACTGAACCGGGCGCACCCGCCCACCTCCACGTCGACTACTCGGGATGTTCGATGACCTCACCCACCCCTGCCCCCACACGCCGCACCGTCCTCACCGGAACCGCGGCGCTCGCCGCTGCCGGCTACGTCGCTGCCCCGTCGTACGCCGGGAGGGGAGGTGGCGGGCCCGGCGCCCGGCGGGTCACCCTCACCGTGCTCGGCACCACCGACCTGCACGGCAACGTCTACAACTGGGACTACTTCAAGAACGCGGAGTTCGACAACGCAGCCCACGACGACATCGGGATCGCGAAGATCCAGACGCTCGTCAAGGCGCTACGTCACGAGCGCGCCGGCCAACCGGTCCTCGTGATCGACGCGGGCGACACGATCCAGGGCACCCCGCTCGCCTACTACTACGCCAAGATCGACCCGATCACACAGGGCGCGACCCACCCGATGGCGACCGCGATGAACCTGGTCGGCTACGACGCGGCCGCGCTCGGCAACCACGAGTTCAACTACGGCATCGACACGCTGCGCACCTTCGAGTCGCAGCTGGAATTCCCGCTGCTGGGCGCTAATGCCGTGGACCCGTCGACCAAGCGCCCCGTCTTCCCGCCCTACATCGTCACGACCTACCGGGTCGGCCGCGGGCGCACGCTCACCGTCGGTGTCCTGGGCCTGACCAACCCCGGCATCGCGATCTGGGACAAGGCCAACGTCGAGGGGCGCATGGAGTTCCCCGGCCTGGTCGAGCAGGCGCAGAAGTTCGTGCCGGAGATGAGGCAGCGCGGCTGTGACCTCGTCGTGGTCGCGGCCCACTCGGGTGCCGACACCTCCTCGTCGTACGGCGACGCGCTGCCGTTCCCGGAGAACGCCGCGTCGCTCGTGGCGGCCCAGGTGCCCGGCGTCGACGCGATCCTGGTCGGCCACGCCCACAAGGAGATCGCCCAGCGCTACGTGCGCAACGAGAAGACCGGCCAGGACGTGCTCCTCGTGGAGCCCTACTTCTGGGGCAACCGGTTGGCGGTCATGGACCTCGTCGTCGAGGAGCGACGCGGCAAGGGTGGCGGCGAGGGTGGCGGCCGCACGAGCCGTTGGACGCTGGTCAGCGCGACCGGCCAGAGCCTCAACTCCAACACCGTCGCCGAGGACCCCCAGGTGGCAGCGGCGGTGCGCGACCAGCACGACACGGTCGTCTCCTACGTCAACTCGGTCGTCGGCGCCTCCGCGGTCGCGCTGTCGGCTGCCCGGGCGGTCGTCGAGGACGTCCCGATCATCGACTTCGTCAACTACGTCCAGGCCGACGCGGTCAAGGCAGACCTCACCGGCATCGACGCCGCGCTGCCCGTGCTCTCGATCGCGGCACCGTTCAACCGGCAGGCCTCCTTCCCGGCCGGGGAGGTGACCATCCGCGACGTCGCGGGGCTCTACATCTACGACAACACCCTGCTCGGGGTGCGCGTGAGCGGGGCCGACGTCCGGAGCTACCTGGAGTTCTCCGCGCGCTACTTCAAGCAGGTCAGCGGCACCGGTCCGTTCGCGATCGCCGACGTGACCAACGCGGTGACGCCGACGGCTCCCAGTGGCACGCCCGACTACAACTTCGACTCGATCGCCGGCCTCGACGCCCCGCTGACCTACGACATCGACGTTTCGCAGCCGGCGGGATCGCGGATCACGGCCCTCGCCTACGACGGCATCGCGGTGACCGACGCGCAGCAGTTCGTGCTGGCGGTCAACAACTACCGCCAGTCCGGCGGCGGCGGGTTCCCGGCCGTGTCGACGGCCACGGTCGTCTACAACCGACAGAACGAGATCCGCCAGCTGCTCATCGACTGGGTGATCGCCAACGGCACCATCGACCCCGCGCAGTACGCATCGGTCGACTGGCGCCTGGTCTCGGGGGGTCAGCCGATCACGGTCTCCTGATCGCCTGAGCTGATCTCACCGGCGTCACTCGCCCGTGAAGACGGGCCGCCGGCGCTCGCCGAAGGCACGCATGCCCTCGGCGACGTCGGCGGTCCTCAGCAGCAGGCTCTGGCCGGCGCGCTCGCGCTCCAGGGCGTCCTCGAGCTGGTGCAGGGTCGCGGCGTTGATCGCCCGCTTGGTCGCGGCGAGCGCGAGCGGCGGCCCGGACGCGAGCCGGCCCACGACCTTGTCGACCGTGGCCGGGAAGTCGGCGTCCGGGACCACGTGGGTGACCAGGCCGGCGTCGTACGCCTCCTGAGCGGTGAGGGGCTCTGCGAGCAGGCCCATGCGCATCGCCCGCGCGCGCCCGATGGAGGCGGCGACGGTCGTGGAGGCGCCGCCGTCGGGCATCAGCCCGATCCGGGCGAAGGCCAGCAGGAAGCTGGCCGACTCGGCCGCCACGATGATGTCGGCCGCGAGCGCCGCCGAGCACCCGACGCCGGCGGCGACGCCGTTGACCGCCGCGACGACCGGCTTGTCGAGCGCCACGATCGCGCGGATGATCCGGTTGGCCGCGTCCAACGCGCGCACGTCGAAGTTCTCGTGGGCGTCGGCGCCGGAGATGTCGGCGCCGGTGCTGAACGCCGCGCCCGTCCCGGTCAGCACCACCACGCGCACGTCGTCGCGCGCGACCGCTTCCTCGGTGAGCCGGGCGATGTCGACGGCCATCTGCGGACTGAGGGCGTTGAACACCTCGGGCCGGTCGAGGGTGAGCCACAGGGCACCACCCTCGAGCCGTACGTCGAGCTCCGGGTCGGTCATGCGGGCAGGCTACCGGCGTGCCCGGGGAGAGTGGTGGGACGCGGGTCGCGATGTGCCACCATGGAGCCGTGTCCGCTCCTAGTCCTGTCGAGGTCGAGCCAGACACCGAGAAGGACCTCGTCCCTGACGAGGTCGCGCTCGTGGCCACGCCCTGGGTGACCATCGTCTGGAACGACCCGGTCAACCTGATGTCCTACGTCACCTACGTCTTCCAGACGCACTTCGGCTACGCCAAGAAGAAGGCCGAGAAGCTCATGATGGAGGTCCACGAGGACGGCCGTTCCGTGGTCAGCACCGGGTCGCGCGAGGAGATGGAGCGCGACGTGCAGGCCATGCACGAGTACGGCCTGTGGGCGACGCTCCAGAAGGCGGACTGAGCAGGTTGAGCGGCTTCGCACGACACCGGCGCAGCAAGCGCATCATCGCCAACTTCACCGGCTTCGAGGCAGACCTGCTGCGGTCACTGGCCTCCCAGCTGGTCGAGCTCCTGCGCAACGAGGCGGCCGTCCCACGCGACGACCAGGACCCGTTCGAGGCGATGATGGACTTCTCCGGGCCCACGGCCGAGCCCGAGGACCCCGTCCTCGCCCGGTTGTTCCCGACCGCCTACCCCAACGACGACGAGGCCGCCTCGGAGTTCCGTCGTTTCACCGAGGGCGGCCTGCGTGACGGCAAGGCCGCCGCGGCCGTCACGATCATCGACACCCTCGAGGAGGCCGGCCTGCCAGATCAGCTCAGCGAGGACGGGCTGATGATCGACGTCGAGCTCGACGAGCCCACCGCCGTGAGCTGGATGCGCTCCTTCACCGACCTGAGGCTCGCGCTCGCGACCCGTCTCGAGATCGAGGACGGCGACGAGGACTACTGGGCCTCCCTGCCCGACGAGGACCCCCGCTCCCAGGCCCACGACATCTACGAGTGGGTCGGCTACCTCCAGGAGACGATCGTCGGGGCCCTCAGCCGCTGAGCGCTCGGGCGGATGATTGACTCGGCGCCATGCGCTCCCCACGACTGCTGCTCACCGCTCTGGCCCTGACCGCCGCCCTCACCGCCTGCAGCGGTGACGACTCCTCCGAGAGCGACGCGCCGGCCGGCGACGCCGCCTCGCAGGCGACCGACGCCCCCTCGGAGGAGGAGTCGCAGGTCCCCGGCGAGGAGCGCGGCTGCCGCGCCACGGTGTCGGTGACCGGGACCGTCGAGGCGACGTGGGAGGGCAAGGCGACCGTGCGGGGCGAGGAGGCCGGCCCGAGCGCGGTCTACCTCACGGCCGACGGCAAGCAGACCGTGACTGCCTATGCCAAGGGTGAGGACTTCCCGCCCTCGGTCAACTTCTACGACGGCACGCAGGTCTTCGCCACCCAGCCGGGCACCGCGACCGGTCTCGACATCCGCCCCAACGGCAAGATCGCCGAGATCGACGCGGAGGCGTTCAACGTCGGGGGCAAGACCGTCCAGGTCGTCGCCTCCTTCGACTGTGCGAAGAAGAAGAAGGGCTGAGACCGCTCGGAGCCGCTGCGGCCGACGCCCTAGGCTGGAGCGGTGCTGACCATCGACCAGGCGACCTACGACGGCATCGTCGCGCATGCCAAGCGCGACCACCCCGACGAGGCCTGCGGCATCGTCGCGGGGCCCGAGGGCAGCGACCGCCCGGAGCGGCTGGTCGCGATGCTCAACGCGGCGAGCAGCCCGACGTTCTACGAGTTCGACTCCACCGACCTGCTCCAGCTCTACAAGCAGATGGATGTCAACGACGAGGAACCCGTCGTGATCTACCACTCCCACACGGCCACCGAGGCCTACCCGAGCCGCACCGACATCGGCCTGGCGCAGGAGCCGAATGCGCACTACGTGCTGGTCAGCACACGCGAGCACGGGAATAACGAGGGCCCTGTGGAGTTCAGGTCTTACAGAATCACCGACGGCGCGGTGACCGAGGAAGAGGTCTCCGTCGTCACCCAGCTTCCCACTGTCTAGGCACCGATCGAGGAGTTCAACCCATGGCCATCGAGGTCCGGATCCCGACCATCCTGCGCACCTACACCGGCGGCGAGAAGGCCGTCCGCGGTGACGGCGCGAGCCTGAGCGCCCTGATCGACGACCTCGAGGCCAGCCACCCCGGCATCAAGGAGCGCCTGATCGACCCCGACAGCAACGGGAGCGACCTGCGTCGGTTCGTCAACGTCTACATCAACGACGAGGACGTCCGCTTCATCGGCGGTCTCGAGGCCACGCTCGCCGACGGCGACGAGGTCGTCGTCCTCCCCGCGGTCGCCGGGGGCTGAGCGCCATGTCGGGCCGGCGTACGTTCGTCCTCGTTGACGGCGAGAACATCGACGCCACGCTCGGCAACTCCCTCCTCGGGCGCCGTCCACTGCCCGAGGAGCGCCCGCGCTGGGAGCGCGTGACGCAGTACGCCGAGGCGATCTGGGGGCAGCCCGTCGTCGGGCTGTTCTTCCTCAACGCCTCCAACGGCCAGCTGCCCAGCAGCTTCATCCAGGCCCTCCTGGCCATGGACTACCGGCCGATCCCGCTCGCCGGACGCAGTGACGAGAAGGTCGTCGACGTCGGCATCCAGCGCACCCTCGACGCGCTGCTCGGCCACGACGACGACGTGATGCTGGTCAGCCACGACGCCGACTTCGCGCCCCACATGCAGCGGCTCCTCGGCACCGAGCGCCGCATCGGCATCGTGGGTCTCCACGAATACGTCAGCATCCAGTTCAGCGACCTGGACATCAAGATCCACGACCTCGAGGACGACGTCCGGGCCTTCAACGTCCCGCTCCCGCGCGTCCGGATCATCGACCTGGACGACTTCGACCCCGAGCGCTACCTGCGCTGAGCCGGCTCCGGCCGGCCCCTCCCCACCGAATGGCATCCTGATATCCATGCGCTACGACAACCTGCTGGCCTCGGTCGGCAACACGCCGCTCATCGGCCTCCCGCGGCTGTCGCCGAGCCCCGACGTGCGCCTCTGGGCCAAGCTCGAGGACCGCAACCCCACCGGCTCGATCAAGGACCGCCCCGCGCTGAAGATGATCGAGGAGGCGGAGAAGGACGGCACGCTGCGCCCCGGCTGCACGATCCTCGAGCCGACGTCGGGCAACACCGGCATCTCGCTGGCGATGGCCGCCAAGCTCAAGGGCTACCGCATCGTCTGCGTCATGCCGGAGAACACCTCCGGGGAACGGCGCCAGCTGTTGAGGATGTGGGGCGCGGAGATCATCTCCTCGCCCGCCGCCGGCGGCTCCAACGAGGCCGTGCGGGTGGCCAAGCAGGTCGCCGCCGAGCACCCCGACTGGGTGATGCTCTACCAGTACGGCAACGCCGCCAACGCGCTCTCCCACGAGCAGGGCACCGGTCCCGAGCTGCTCGCCGACCTGCCCTCGATCACCCACTTCGTCGCCGGGCTCGGCACCACCGGCACCCTCATGGGCGTCAGCCGCTACTTCCGCGAGGCCAAGCCCGAGGTCCGCATCGTCGCCGCCGAGCCGCGCTACGGCGAGCTCGTCTACGGCCTGCGCAACCTCGACGAGGGCTTCGTGCCCGAGCTCTACGACGCCTCGCTCATCGACTCCCGCTTCTCCGTCGGCCCCCGCGACGCCGTCCGCCGCGTCCGCGAGCTGCTCGAGCTCGAGGGCATCTTCGCCGGCATCTCCACCGGCGCGATCCTGCACGCGGCCCTCGGCCAGGCCGCCAAGGCCGTCAAGGCCGGCGAGTCCGCCGACATTGCCTTCATCGTCTGCGACGGCGGCTGGAAATACCTCTCCACCGGCGCCTACGAGGGCACCATCGACGAGGCCGAGGACCGGCTCGAGGGCCAGCTCTGGGCCTAGCCCGGCGGTGGTCGGGCCGGGCAAGGGTCACCGCCCGGCGGGCTATCGTGGCGCGGTGCTGACTCGCGGTCTCGTCCTCGCCCTGTGCGCCGTGCTCTGGTTGGCCGCTCCGGCGCGGGCGGAGGGGGAGCCGGTGAGCACGTCACAGCCCCAGGTGACGGGCACCGCGGCCGTCGGGGAGGCGCTGAAGGCGGGGCGTGGGGGATGGGACCCGGCGGAGGTGGAGGTGGCCTTCCGGTGGCTGCGCGACGAGCGTCCGATCGCCGGGGCGACCGCGCGCTCCTACCGCGTCGTCCTCGACGACCTGCGCCACCGGCTCTCGGTGACCGCGACCGCGACCGACGCGCAGGGCGCCGGCTCGGCCGCGACGTCCGAGCAGACGGGCCCAGTCGTGCGCGGCACGCTCACCCTCCGGCAGTCGCCCCACGTCGTGGGCACCAGCCGTTTCGGACGCACCGTGCAGGCCGATCCCGGCCGTTGGTCGCGCACGCCGCAACGCACGACCTACCAGTGGTTCCGCGGCCCCCGCCCCATCGACGGGGCCACCGGTCGGCGCTATGCGCTCGCCCCCGACGACGTCGGCCGCCACGTGCGGGTCCGCGTCGGCGTCAAGGTGCCGGGCTACCGGCTCGCGACGGCGACGTCCCCGCGCACCGCTCCGGTCGGTCATCGGGTCGACCTGCGCCGCACCGTGACCTATCACGTCGAGACGCGTGGGCGGATCACCACCAGCATGAGGGACTTCAAGCGCCTCGCGCAGCAGTCGTACGACGATCCCCGCGGCTGGCGCGGCAAGGGCGTCCGGTTCGTCCGGGTCGAGCGCCGCGGCTCGTTCACCCTCGTCCTGGCCGAGGCCTCCACGGTGCCGAGCTTCTCCTCGGGCTGCAGCAGCACCTACAGCTGCCGGGTCGGCCGCTACGTGATCATCAACCAGACCCGGTGGAACCGGGCGACACCGCCGTGGAACGCGGCAGGGGGGTCGCTGCGCGACTACCGCCACATGGTCGTCAACCACGAGACCGGGCACTGGCTCGGCTACGGCCACGCCGGGTGCTCGGGCCGCGGCAAGCTCGCCCCCGTGATGATGCAGCAGAGCAAGGGCCTCGACGGTTGCCGCTTCAATCCGTGGCCGACGCCCCGGGAGCTGGGCTGACCCGGGCTGCGGACGTCCGCAGCAGGTCGCTGTCGGGGATCTCCTTGCCCGCCTCGCCGCCTCCGAGGCCGGACATCAGTCCGCGGGCGGCCTCCAGGGTGTTCTGGAGGAGCTGCCAGGCCCGCGCGGTGTCCTCAAGCTCGAGGGCATAGATCGCCGTCGTCAGTCCCTGCACGACGTTGTCGTTGAGCTCGGAGGCCTGTCGGCGCCGCTCGTGCGCCTCGCCGAGTCGAACAGCGGCGTGCTCGCGCTCGGTCTCGGCCAGGACCCGGTCGGTGATGTCGATGCAGGTGCCGCGCATCCGCGGTGTCGGTGGGGATGCGCCAGCTCGTCGCGCAGCGCCCTCAGCTCGTCCTAGGCCTCGCTCATGCATCTCAGTGTGGCCCGGAAGAGGGGTTCGTGGGCCCAGACGGCACGATCAGTCCGCGGCGACGGCCAGTTGTTGGCGCACGTCGAAGCGGCTGCCCGGCACCGGGCCCAGCCCCAGGAGGTCCAGCGCGAGGTTGGCCAGGTCGCCGTTGCGGATCGGCTGGGGGCCGCTGAGGCCGGGCCTCGAGGTGCCGGGGTCGGTGTAGGACGCGTTCATCGCGTAGAGGTTGCCGTGGTCGACGCCCGGCCCCCATACCACGAACGGGACGCGGTAGTTGGCCAGCTTCTTCGGGTCGGAGTGGCTCTCGCCGGCCCCGCCGTGGTCGGCGGTGAGGACAACGACGACGTCGCTGAGGTCGGGGTGGTTGTCGATGGCGGCGAGCATCTTGCCGACCAGGGTGTCGGCGGTCTCGACGGCGCGGAGGTAGGCGGGCGACATGAACCCCGAGGCGTGACCGGTCTGGTCAGCGATCCCCAGGTGGAGGAAGGTGAACGCCCGGTCACGCTGTACGAGGTCGGCCCGCGCGGCCTTGACCAGGGCGGCGTCCTGCTCCTCCTTGATGAGGCTGCGGTCGACACCCACGGGCCACGACCGCTCGAACAGGCTGAACTTGGTCTTCGTCGAGAAGAGCGCGGTCGAGCCGCCGGCCTCGTGGACCACGGTGAAGACCGACGACACCGGGTGGCCGGCGGCCCTCTGGACGGTGGTGCCGGCTCGGTCGTCGTTCCACGTCACGCCGTGGCCGCCCTTGCTGGCGGTGATCCGGCGTCCCGTCACCATGCCGGTGTGGTTGGGCAGCGTGAGCGTCATCTCGAGCTCGCTGCGGGCGTTGAGCGTGCCCGCGCCCTCGTCGAGGAGGCGCCACAGGTGAGGCACGTCGTCGCGTCCGAGCTTGGTCAGGGCACGAGGGTTGAGGGCGTCGATCGAGATGGCGAGCACCTGGGCCGGGAAGGCGCGGGCCTCCGTTGCCGCAGGTGGCCCCTGGGTGGCCGACGACGCGGTGCTGGCGGACGACACGGTGCTGGCGGACGACACGGCTCCGCAGCCCGTGACCGACAGGAGCGGTGCCAGACAGAGGACGGCGGTGCGGGCACGCAGCGTGCGGGTCCAGTACATGCTCGGAGCCTACCGATAGGCTCCGTCGTCGTGCCGCCTCTCCGCGATGTCGACCTCGATGCCCCGATCGGCATCTTCGACTCGGGCTTCGGTGGACTGACCGTCGCCCGCTCGGTCATCGACCAGCTGCCGCACGAGTCCATCCGCTACGTCGGCGACACCGCCCGCCAGCCCTACGGCCCCAAGCCCATCGGCGAGGTCCGTGAATATGCCCTCGAGTGCCTCGACCACCTCGTCAGGGAGGGCGTGAAGGCGTTGGTCATCGCCTGCAACTCCGCGAGCGCAGCCATGCTCCGCGACGCCCGCGAGAGGTACGACGTACCGGTGGTCGAGGTCATCTACCCCGCCACCCGCCGAGCCGTGGCCGCCACCCGCTCGGGTCGGATCGGGGTCATCTGCACCGCGGCGACCGCCGAGTCCATGGCCTACGACGACGCGTTCGCCGCGGCCCCCCAGGTCGAGCTGACGACCCGGGCCTGCCCGCGCTTCGTCGACTTCGTCGAGGCCGGCGTGACCGGTGGCGCCGAGCTGCTCGCCGTCGCCCACGACTACCTCGACCCCCTCACCGCCGCCGGCGTGGACACGCTGATCCTCGGCTGCACGCACTACCCGCTCCTGACCGGCGTCATCTCCTACGTGATGGGCGACGACGTGACGCTGGTGAGCAGCGCCGAGGAGTGCGCCAAGGACGTCTACAAGATGCTCGTGCGCACCGAGCTCATGCGATCCACTGGCGAGCCTGCCTACACCTTCGTGACGACCGGGTCGCCCGACGAGTTCGAGACGATCGGGCGCCGCTTCCTGGGTCCCGAGATGGTGAGCGCCAGCCAGTTCGCCGGCGGCCTGGCATGAGGCTCACCGTCGTGGGCTGCTCCGGGTCCTACCCCGGCCCCGACTCGGCGGCCAGCTGCTACCTGCTCGAGGCCGAGGACGGTGGGCGCACCTGGCGGATCCTCCTCGAGCTCGGCAACGGCGCCCTCGGCCAGCTCCACCGCTACGTCGATCCGCTGACCGTCGACGCGGTCCTGGTCAGCCACCTCCACGCCGACCACTGCCTCGACCTCTGCGGCTACTACGTGATGCGCAAATACCACCCGACCGGCGCCCAGCCGCGGATCCCCGTCTGGGGGCCGGCCGGCACCGCCGACCGCATGGCGCTCGCCTACGGCCTGCCGCTCGACCCGGGGATGCACGAGGAGTTCGACTTCCGGGTCTACGACGGGCCGTTCCGGATCGGTCCCTTCCTGATCACCCCGGTGCCCGTCGACCACCCCGTCGACGCCTTCGGGCTGCGGGTGGAGGCTGACGGCCGCGTGATCGGCTACAGCGGTGACACCGGCCCCTGCGAGGGCCTCGACGCGCTGGCGGCCGACGCCGACCTGCTGCTGGCCGAGGCGTCGTTCCGCTCCCAGGACACCAACCCGCCGCACCTGCACCTCACCGGCACCGACTGCGGACAGGCCGCCACCCGAGGTGGGGCGCGACGTCTGGTGCTGACCCACGTCCCGCCGTGGTTCGACAAGCAGACGGCGCTGGAGGAGGCCCGGGCGGTCTACGACGGTCCCCTCGAGCTGGCAGCGGCCGGGGCGGTCTACGAGCTCTGAGGCCACGTCCGGCGGATGCCTTCCGCGTGGCCGGATGAGCGCGGCGGGCAGCGTGAGGCAGGCTGGAGCCATGATCCAAGTCGAAGGACTCACCAGGACGTACGGCGGGTTCACCGCCGTCGACGACATCAGCTTCGTGGCCCAGCCCGGCCGCGTGACCGGCTTCCTCGGCCCCAACGGGGCTGGCAAGACGACCACCATGCGTGTCATGGTCGGGCTCACCCCGCCATCGCGGGGTCGGGTGACGATCGGTGGTCACGTCTACCACGACATCCCCAACCCCGGCCGTCACGTCGGTGTGCTGCTGGACGCCTCGGCGCAGCACGCCGGTCGCAGCGGCCGCGAGATCCTCACCATCGGTGCCCGCACCATGGGACTGCCCGATGCGCGCGTCGACGAGATGCTCGCGCTGGTCTCGCTGAGCCCCGAGGAGTCCAAGCGCCGGCTGCGCAACTACTCCCTCGGCATGAAGCAGCGCCTCGGCATCGCCCACGCGCTGCTCGGCGACCCGTCGGTGCTCATCCTCGACGAGCCGGCCAACGGGCTCGACCCCGCCGGCATCCGTTGGATGCGCGGCCTGCTCAAGGGTTACGCCGACCGCGGCGGCACGGTGCTGCTCTCGAGCCACCTGCTCCACGAGGTCGAGATGATCGCCGACGAGATGATCCTCATCGGGCGCGGCAAGATCGTGGCCCAGGGTGACAAGAAGACGCTGCTCGACAGGGGCGGGGCGCCGTCCACCCTCGTGACCTCGCTCGACAACGGCGCGCTCGCCGCCGCCCTGCAGGGCAAGGGGATCCCGCTCGTCGCCGCAGGCGAGGGACTCAAGGTCGAAGCACCCGCGGTCGAGGTCGGCCGCACCGCCCTCGAGGCCGGGATCGTCCTGACCGACCTGCGCTTCGGCGGCGCCGGGCTCGAGGAACTGTTCCTCGAGCTGACCTCTGACACCCAACGTGAAGGCCACATCGAAGGAGCCTCGGCATGAGCATGACCCTGGACGTCTCCGGGACCGCGCAGATCCCCTTCACCCGCCTCGTCTCCGTCGAGCTGCGCAAGACCGCCGACACCCGCGCCGGTCGCTGGCTGCTCGGTGCGATCGTCGGCATCACCGCGCTCTTCATGATCATCTTCTTCCTGGTGGCCGACTCCGAGGAGCGAATCTTCGGCAACTTCATCGGCATCGCCTCGACGCCCCAGGGCTTCCTGCTCCCGGTGCTCGGGATCCTGCTGGTGACCAGCGAGTGGAGCCAGCGCACCGCCATGGTCACCTTCGCCCTGGCGCCCTCGCGCACCAAGGTGATCGCCGCCAAGACGGTCGCCGCCCTGATCCTGGGCGTGGCCGCCTTCGCCGCCGCGGTCCTGATCGCCGCGCTCGCCACCGTCCTCGGCGGTGCCAGCGAGGGCTTCGAGGGCCTGACAGCGACGGTGTTCGTGCTCTTCCTGGCCCTCCAGCTCCTGACCGTGCTCCAGGGTCTGGCCTACGGCCTGATCCTGCTCAACACCCCGGCGGCGATCGTGACGTTCTTCGTGCTGCCGATCGCCTCGTCGATCGTCTTCGCCCTGGTGCCGTTCCTCTCCGACGTCGCCCCGTGGTTCGACCTCGGGACTGCCCAGCAGCCGCTGTTCACCTCCTTCGGCGGCGAGGAGAACCTGACCGGAGAGCATTACGCCCAGCTCGGCACCACCGCGCTGATCTGGATCGTGCTGCCGTTCATGGCCGGCTGGGCCCGCGTGATGCGGGCCGAGGTGAAGTAGGTCCCACCTCTCAGCAGCCGATCACCGTCATGCGCCCGACCCCCACTAGGGTCGGGCGCATGACGTCTCTTGAGCGAACCCCCCGTGAGGACGGCCGATCCGACGACGAGCTGCGGTCGGTCACGATCACCCGCAACTGGCTCGACCACGCGGCCGGGTCGGTGCTGATCGAGTTCGGGAGGACCAAGGTGCTCTGCGCGGCGTCGGCCTCGACCGGGGTGCCGCGCTGGCGCAAGGGCTCGGGCCTGGGCTGGGTGACGGCGGAGTACGCGATGCTCCCCGCCTCCACCAACACCCGCTCCGACCGGGAGTCGGTCAAGGGCCGCATCGGTGGGCGCACCCACGAGATCAGCCGCCTGATCGGTCGCTCGCTGCG
Organism: Nocardioides psychrotolerans; assembly: GCF_900113685.1. Classification (GTDB taxonomy): domain Bacteria; phylum Actinomycetota; class Actinomycetes; order Propionibacteriales; family Nocardioidaceae; genus Nocardioides; species Nocardioides psychrotolerans. The sequence continues at coordinate 88,054 of NZ_FOQG01000014.1, read as the reverse complement.
CGCGGTCATCGACTACCAGGCGCTGGGGGAGCACACGATCCAGCTCGACTGCGACGTGCTCCAGGCAGACGGTGGCACCCGCACCGCGGCGATCACGGGCGCCTACATCGCGCTGGCCGACGCCTGCGCCCACCTCGGCGTGCCGAAGGCGCTCACCGGCTCCGTGGCCGCGATCAGCGTCGGGATCATCGACGGCGTCCCACGCCTCGACCTGCCCTATGTCGAGGACGTGCGCGCCGAGACGGACATGAACGTCGTGATGACCGGCGACGGCAAGTTCGTCGAGGTCCAGGGCACGGCCGAGGGTGCGGCCTTCGACCGCGCCGAGCTCGACGCCCTGCTGGCCCTGGCCGAGAAGGGCTGCGCGGACCTGACCCTCATGCAGCACGAGGCCCTGGCCCGTTGACCCGCGTCTTCCTGGCATCGCGCAACGCCAAGAAGCTCGCCGAGATGGACCGGATCCTGCGCGAGCAGGTGCCCGACGTCGAGCTGGTCGGCCTCGACGACGTGCCGTCGTACGACGAGCCGGTCGAGGACGCGCCGACCTTCGTCGGCAACGCGCTGCTCAAGGCGCGAGCCGGTGCCGAGGTGACGGGTCTGCCGACGCTGGCCGACGACAGCGGGCTGTGCGTCGATGCGCTCAACGGCATGCCCGGGGTCATCTCCGCGCGTTGGTCGGGACCGCCCAAGGACGACGACCGCAACAACAGGCTGCTGCTCTCGCAGCTCTCCGACGTGCCCGAGGAGCGCCGCACCGGTCACTTCGCGTGCGCCGTGGCGTTCTGCCACCCCGATGGTCGCGAGATCGTGGTGGAGGGCCGGATGGACGGTGTGGTGCTGCACGAGGAGCGCGGTCACGGCGGCTTCGGCTACGACGTGCTGTTCGTTGCCGACGACCGCCCCGGCCTCACGACGGCCGAGCTGAGCCGTGCGGACAAGGACGCGATCTCCCACCGGGGCAAGGCGTTGCGCGAGATCGCGCCTCAGGTCGCGGCGTTGCTCGACTCCCGCTGACCCACGCGCCTGCTGATGATCGCGCCCCAACCGGCCGCCATGAAGAACATCAGCAGCGAGTAGACCGCGGCGGGAACCGCGATCTCGTTGACCTCCAGGATGTTCTCGGCGACGAAGATCGCCAGCGTCCCGTTGTGGACGCCGATCTCGAACGACGAGGCGATGGCCTGCCCCTCGCGCACGCCGAACGCGCGCGGCACGGCATAGCCGACGACCAGGCTGATCGCGCAGAACAGGGCGGCCACGATGCCCACGTCGGCGAGGTAGTCGCCCACCCGGTCCTTCTCGCCCAGCAGGATGCCGAGCACCAAGATGGCCAGGATGATCGCCGAGGCGATCCGCACCGGCTTGTCCATGGCCGCGGCGAACGACGCCTTCTTGGCCCTCACCAACATCCCGATGCCGACGGGGATCAAGATCAGCGCGAACACCTTGACGACCTCGGCCAGTGGCATCGAGACCGACTCGGACTTGTCGAAGTAGTCGATGGCCAGGTTCGTGATCAGCGGCAGCGTGGCGATCGCGATGATGGAGTTGATCGCGGTCAGCGTGATGTTGAGCGCCACGTCGCCGCGGAACAGGTGGCTGAAGAGATTGGCGGTCGTGCCTCCGGGAGACGCGGCCAGCAGCAGCATGCCGATGCCCAACAGGGGCGGCAGGTCGAAGAGCACGACCAGGCCGAAGCAGACCGCAGGCAGCAGCACCAGCTGGCAGACCAGCGCCACGACGACGGCCTTGGGCTGGGTGCCGACGCGACGGAAGTCGGCGATGGTCAGGTCCAGCCCGAGGCCGAACATGATGATGGCGAGCGCGATGGGCAGCCCGATCTCGGTCAGCGCGGAGTCCATGGGCGGACCTTAGGGCATGGGTGACCGCGGTCACACCACGACGCTCGCGATAGGTTCTCGCGATGGCCCGACACTTCCTCGTCCGCAGGACCTTCGCGCGCGTTGCCCTGCGGCTCGCGCGCTGGCGCACCACCGGCGAGGTGCCCCAGAAGGGCATCCTCGTGGGGGCGCCCCACACCTCCAACTGGGACTGGGTCCTGACGATCCTTCTCGCCTGGGACAGCAACGTGCAGATCCGGCTGCTGGTCAAGGAGTCGTTCTTCAAGGGCCCCGTGGGCATCTTCATGCGCGCCACGGGCGCGGTCCCGCTGGACCGCGCCAACCCGGGCGGCACGATCCGGGCGCTGCTCGCCGATGCCGAGACCGACGAGACGTTCCTCCTGGGCCTGGCCGCCGAGGGCACGCGCAGCAAGGTGGACTACTGGAAGTCCGGCTTCTACCGGATCTCCCAGCAGACCGGCCTGCCGATCACCTTGGCCTTCGTCGACGGCCCGTCGCGCACGGTCGGTTGGGGCCCGACGTTCCCCGTCACCGGGGACGTCGGCGCCGACATGGACAAGGTCCGCGCGTTCTACGCCGACAAGCACGGCATCCACCCCGAGCTCGCCACGACCCCGCGCCTGCGCGAGGAAGATCGCTCTTGACCTACTGCCAGGTCCAGCTCTCGACGATGTCGGCGTAGGTGTCCTGCGCCAGCTGGTCGCCCTCCTGGGTGGACAGGATGATCGAGTAGAGGTCGCCGTCGTGGATCGTGAGGTAGCCGTACTGCTCGATCGCGACGCCGTTCTCGTTGACCCGTGAGATCAGCACCGACACGGCCTTCTCGCCGTCGATCGTGGTGTCGCCGTTGTCCACCGGCGTGGCGCCCGTGGCGCCGACCATGTTGTTCTCCCAGGTCGGTCGGATGACCTCGGGGTCGGTCTCGCCGCCGGCGAAGCCGGTCTCGATGATGAGGTTGGCCCGCGCCCCCTCGAAGCTCTGGCCCCAGGCGATCGCCTTGTCGGTCGCGCCGGACTGGCCGCCGGAGAGGATCTCCTCGGTGATGTCGGTCCAGGCCTCGGGCAACGAGAAGGCGTAGCCGCTGCCGCTGACCGGGTTCGGCGGGATCGTCGGGAGCGGGGTGGGGCCCGAGGCCGGGTCCGTGGGGGCCGAGGTCGACGGGTCGTCGGTCGCGGAGTCGACGGTGTCGTCGTTGCCACCGGCGAGCACCGCGACGAGTCCGCCGATGACGGCGATGAGGACCACGGATGCCAGGGCGAGCAGGATCCAGGGTGTCCGGCTCCTCCCCGGGGTCGTCGGGCCGGTTGGCCCCGAGGGGTACGACGGCGGGTAGCCCCCGGCGTACGGCTGCGCCGGCGGCCACGAGGCCGGTGGTGAGGTGGGCGGCGATGAGGTGGGCGGGGGCGAGGACGGCGGGGGACCCGTGGGCGACTGGACGCCCCAGACCCCCTGGTTCGGGGGCGCGGGCGGGGTCGGCTGCTGTGTCGCTGCGGGCGGGAAGGCCGGTGGCCGCGGCTGGGTGATGGTCCTGTCGAAGCGGCGCACGTCGGTGGCGCCGACCTTGCCGACCGCGAAACCGAGCACCGCGCAGGCCCACCGGGCGGCGGCGACGTCGGAGGTGCCTCGGTCGCGCGCCAGCAGGTCACCGGCCGACTCGACGGCCCGCGTCGGCTCGGCCCCGCTGTCGATCGTCCGCTGCATCATCCGGAAGGCGCCGAGCCGCACCGCGTCGACGAGCAGGTTGATGTCACCGGTCGACGCGGCCGACTCGTCGAGGTAGTCGTCGAGCGCCGCGCGCAGAAGGTCGGCGTCGTCGAAGACGCCGCGGCCCGAGCTGAGACCGAGCTCGTAGAGGTTCTCGTGCAGCTCCATGGCGCCTTCCGGGAGAGTCGGTCACAGCAGTGCCGAAGGGGGGACTCGAACCCCCATGCCCGAAGGCACAGGTACCTAAAACCTGCGTGTCTACCAATTCCACCACTCCGGCGAGCGAGGGCTCAGTCTAGGCCGAGGTCCCGCCGCAGCTTGGCCACGTGCCCGGTGGCCTTCACGTTGTACTGAGCCAGCTCGATCGCGCCGCCCTCGGCCACCACGAACGTCGAGCGGATCACGCCCTCCACGACCTTGCCGTAGAGCGACTTGGGTCCGAAAGCGCCATAGCTCTTCATGACCGCCTTGTCGGGGTCCGAGAGCAGCGTGATGCTCAGCCCGTCCTTCTCGCGGAACTTCGCGAGCTTCTCAGGTTTGTCGGGGGAGATGCCGACGACCTCGTAGCCCGCGGCCCGCAGGGAGCCCAGCGACTCGGTGAAGTCGCAGGCCTGCTTGGTGCAACCGGGGGTCATAGCGGCGGGGTAGAAGTAGACGATCACCCGGCGGTCGCGCAGGCCCGAGAGCGTGACCTCGGCGCCGGTGTCGTCGGTGAGGGTGAAGTCGGGGGCGGCGTCGCCGGGGACGAGGCGGGCATCGGACACGACGTGCTCCTTGTTGCGAGTTATGTGCAATAACGTACTGTGGGCTTCGTCCGCCAACCTACCGAGTCCGGAGAAGTGCGATGCACGTGCCCGACGGCTTCCTCGACGCACCGACCTCGGTCGCGACCGCTGTGGTCGCGGCGGGTGGGGTCGCGTTCGCCCTGCGCAAGGCCCGCACCGAGCTCGACGACCGCACGGCACCGATGGCCGGTCTCGTGGCGGCGTTCATCTTCGCCGGCCAGATGATCAACTTCCCCGTCGGTGCCGGCACCAGCGGCCACCTGCTCGGTGGCGCGCTCGCCGCCGTGCTCGTCGGACCCTGGACCGGGGCGCTCTGCATCAGCGTGGTGCTGCTGGTCCAGGCGCTCTTCATGGCCGACGGCGGGATCACCGCGCTCGGCACCAACATCGTGCTCATGGCCCTGGTCGGCTGCTTCACCGGCTACCTCGTCTTCCGTCTGGTCGCCGCGGTCCTGCCCAAGAGGCTCTCCTCCATCGCCCCCGCGGCCGCCATCGGTGCCCTGCTGTCGGTCCCGGTCGCAGCCGCGGTCTTCACGCTCCTCTTCGCCGTCGGCGGCACCGCCCCGGTCGATGCCAGCGACGTCCTGGTGGCGATGCTGGGCTGGCACACCGTCATCGGCATCGGCGAGGCTGTCGTGACCGGGCTGGTCGTCGCCTCGGTCGTGGCCGTGCGGCCCGACCTCGTCCACGGCGCGCGGACGCTGGTGCCCGCGGCCGAGCTCGAGATCCGGACCGTCCCGGCCGGAGGCCAGTCATGAGGACAGGCATGAGGACCCGCACCTTCGTCATCACCGGCCTGCTGGTCGCGCTGCTCGTCGCCGGCTTCGGCAGCTACTACGCCAGCAGCCACCCCGACGGGTTGCAATACGTCGCTGACAGGACGGGGTTCGGCGACTCCGCGAAGGACTCGCCGACCTCCGACAGCCCGTTTGCCAACTACGACACTGCCGGGGTCGACGACGAGCGCCTGGGCGGGGGACTGGCCGGGGTGATCGGCGTGCTGCTCACGTTGGTCATCGCGGGCGGGGTCGCCTACGCCGTACGCCGCCGCACGCCTGCAGAAGCCGAGCACTGACGTGGGTGCCGGTCACGGCCACCGGCTGCACTTCCACGGCCACAGCCCGGTCCACCGGGCGCCGGCCCACCTGAAGGTCCTGCTGCTGGTCGGCTTCATGCTCACCGTCGTGGCCACGCCCCGCGACTGGTTCCCCGTGTTTGGGGTCTACGTGCTCGTGGTGGTCGCCGTCATCACCGCCGCGCGCGTGCCACTGCTCTACATCGTGCGCCGGATGGTCATCGAGGTGCCGTTCCTGGTCTTCGCGGCGCTGATCCCCTTCATCGCGACCGGCCCCCAGGTCGAGGTGCTCGGGGTGAGCGTCTCCGAGCCCGGGCTGCTCGCCGCCTGGGGCCTGGCCGTCAAGGGATCGCTGGGGGTGATGGCGTCGCTGACGCTGGCCGCGACGACCGAGCCGGCCGACGTGCTGGTGGGGCTGCGCCGGCTGCGCATGCCCGACCTGATCGTGCAGATCATGGGCTTCATGATCCGCTACCTCGACGTCGTCACCTCCGACCTGGGCCGGATGATGGTCTCGATGCGGTCGCGCGGGATGGACCCGAGGTCCCCGCGGAGCTGGCCGACGCTGGCCCGCACGCTCGGCTCGTTGTTCATCCGCTCCTACGAGCGCGGCGAGCGGGTCCACCTCGCGATGCTCTCGCGGGGCTACACCGGGGAGTTGCCCAAATGAGTGTGCCCAGATGAGTGTGCCCGTCCTCGACGTCCAGGGCCTGGCCTACGCCTACCCCGACGGCCACCAGGCGCTCTTCGGCGTCGACCTCCACGTGCACCAGGGCGAGCGGGTCGCCCTGCTCGGCCCCAACGGGGCCGGCAAGACGACGCTCGTGCTGCACCTCAACGGCATCCTCGCCGCCGGTGCGGGCTCGGTCAGGGTCAGCGGCCTGCCGGTCGCCAAGGAGAACCTCCAGGAGATCCGGCGTCGCGTCGGTGTGGTCTTCCAGGACCCCGACGACCAGCTGTTCATGGGCTCGGTCCGCGCCGACGTCGCGTTCGGGCCGGCCAACCTCGGCCTCAAGGGGGCCGCGCTGGAGGAGCGGGTCATGACGGCACTCGACCTGGTCGGCATGGCCGACTTCGCCGCCCGCCCACCGCACCACCTCTCCTTCGGCCAGCGGCGTCGGGTCGCGGTCGCCACGGTGCTGGCGATGGAGCCGGAGATCCTGGTCCTCGACGAGCCGTCGTCCAACCTCGACCCGGCCTCGCGGCGCGAGCTCGCGGACATCATCCGCTCGCTCGACGTGACGGTCCTGATGGTCACCCACGACCTGCCCTACGCCCTCGAGCTCTGCCCCCGGGCCGTCGTCCTCAGCGACGGGCACGTGGTGGCCGACGACTCGACGTACGACGTGCTCACCGACGACGCGCTCATGCGCGCCCACCGTCTCGAGCTCCCGTTCGGCTTCGACCCCCGCGGCATTGATAGCCTTCCGCAGTGACCAAAGCGCAGTCTGACCTCGAGGCCGAGATCGAATCCACCCGTGAGCGGCTGGCGGTCACCATCGACCAGCTCCTCTACCGCTCTAGCCCCAAGACGATCGCGAGCCGCGAGGTGGCCCAGATCAAGGGGCACTACGTCGACGCGGCGACGGGCGAGCCCCGCACCGACAACATCCTCAAGACCGTCGGCGGTGTCATCGGGGTCATCGTGCTCTTCGTCGTGATCCGCAAGGTCGTCAACTAAACGCTGCAACACGTTGCAGTCCGGTCCGTAACCCTGGTCACACCACGGCGTTGAGCCGTCATGCTCCGACACCGCGTCACCGCTCTGTTCGCTGCCCTCACGCTGGTGCCGGGAGGTGCCGTCGTCGCCACGAGCGCCGGCGCGTCCCCGTCGGCCCCGTCCGCGGTGGCTGCTGCCGTGGTGCAGCCGAAGGCGCCGGCATATGCCGCGACGATCAAGATCACCGAGCACGGCATCCCGCACATCACCGCGAAGAGCTTCGGCTCGCTCGGCTTCGGGAGCGGCTATGCAGCGGCGTCGGCGTCGATCTGCACGCTGGCCGACACGCTGGTGACCGGGCGGGGCCAGCGCTCGCTCTTCTTCGGACCGCAGGCGCGCTACGACGACCAGGTGACGCTGGAGGCGTCCAACCTCCAGGTCGACGCGTTCGTGACCGACCTGCGCAACCGCCGCGTCGTCGAGAAGCTCCTGGCCTCCCAGGCCGGGCCCGGGCGTGAGGCGCGCCAGCTGGTCAACGGCTACGTCGCGGGCATCAACAAATACCTCCGCACCAACACCGTCACCGACCCGGCGTGCCGCAAGGCGGCCTACCTGAAGCCCGACGCCACCGCGGTCGACCTCTGGTACGGCGTCTACCTCGCCAACCTGCTCGCCTCTGCGGGGGTCTTCGTCAAGGAGATCGTCGACGCCGACCCGCCCTCGGCCGACGACCCGGGCCTGCCCGAGCTGCCGGTCCGCGCGTCGGCGGTCGACCGCGACGCGCTGCTCAAGGGACTGGGGCGCGACCCCGAGGCTCCGTTCGGCTCCAACGCGACCGCCGTCGGTGGCGCCGAGACCTCGACGAAGCGCGGGATGCTGCTCGGCAACCCGCACTTCCCCTGGCGCGGTCGCTACCACTTCACCCAGCAGCACCTCACGATCCCGGGGAAGTACGACGTGGCGGGGGCGTCGCTGATCGGCTCGCCGGCGGTCAACATCGGGTGGAACAAGGACGTCGCCTGGAGCCACACCGTCTCCACGGCCTACCGCTTCACGCCTTACGAGTACAAGACGCTCGGCCCCACGACCTACCTCACCGACGCCGGTCCGCAGGAGCTGCAGCGGCGCACGGTCAAGGTCCGGGTGAAGCGGGCCGACGGCTCGATCGGGACCGTGACGGAGGACCTCTACCGCACGCCCCAGGGCTACGTGCTCGACGCCCCGGCGTTGCTGATGCCCTGGAGCCCGACGAGCGTGTGGGCGTTCCGCGACGCCAACGGCGAGCAGCTGCGCACGATCGACACGTTCCTGAACATGGGGAAGGCGCGCAACGTGCGCGACCTGCTGCGTCGCCAGGACGCCGGAGGCGGCATGCCGTGGGTCAACACGACCGCCGCCGACCGCAACGGCGACGTGCTCTATGCCGACCACTCCGTGGTCCCGCACGTGACGAACGAGATGGCCCAGCGCTGCATGACGCCGGTCGGACGGGTGCTCAACGAGGTCGCCGGGCTGCCGGGCCTCGACGGCACCTTCGCCGACTCCTCCTGCGCCTGGGGCGCCGACGCCGACGCCCAGCGCCCCGGTATCTTCGGGCCCGCGAACCTACCGTCGGTGATCCGTCGCGACTGGGTGATGAACGCCAACGACTCCTACTGGCTGCCCAACCCGAAGTCCCGCCTCGAGGGTTACGACCAGATCATCGGCTGCGAGCGCTGTGAGCGGACCATGCGCACGCGCATGGTGTCCCAATACGTCATCGACCGGCTGCGGGGCAACCGCAAGGAGACCCCGTTGAGCTTCCGTGGGCACCAGCACGAGAACCGCCTCCGGGCCGCCGAGGTCATGCGGGCCGGCGGGGCACTCGACGACGTCTGTGCGCAGACCGGCGAGACCCGAGCGTGCGCCGTGCTGGCCGAGTGGGACGGCCGCTCCGAGATCACCTCGGTGGGCACGCACGTCTTCGAGGAGTTCGTCTCGCGGCTGCCGACGGTGCCGCTCGGCCTGGCCGACACCGTGTGGACCGTGCCGTTCTCACCCGCCGACCCGCTCAACACCCCGCGCGGGCTCGCCACCGACAACCCGCAGGTCGTGCAGGCGATGAGTGACGCGATCGCCTCGCTGCGTGCGCGCAAGATCCCGTTCGACGCGACCTGGGGCTCGCTCCAGGTGGCCGGCGACCGGGGTGCTCCCGCCCTGCCGCTGGGTGGTGGCACCGGCGACTCGGTGGGCAACGCCAACGCGCTGGCCTCGCGCAACCCCATGCAGAACAAGCAGAAATACCGCGCGATCACCTACGGCTCCTCGCACATCCAGGCGATCTCGTTCCTGGACGGCGGTCGGGTCGACGCGCGCACGATCCTGACCTACAGCCAGGACGAGAACCCGCGCTCGCGCTGGTCCAGCGACCAGACCGCGCTCTTCTCGCAGGGCCGCTGGGTCCGTTTCGCGTGGACCGATGCTCAGATCAGGAAGGACCTGGTGCGGTCGTTCGTGATCCGGAGCTGACGCCGGGTGCTCCGGGGAGGCTGGGTGCTCCGGGGAGGAAGGCGAGCTCGGCGTCGACGGCGTCCTGCAGCGGCCCCGCGGTGGGCTGGTCGCGCAGGTCGGGGATGAAGAGTGCGGCAGCGGCGGCGACGAGCATGCCGGCGCCCAGGACGAAGAAGCCGATCGTGTAGCCGCTCTCGTCGGGGATCCCGGTCGGCCCCACCTGGGCGGTGACGATGCCGGCCATCACCGCGGCGCCGACCGAGCCGCCGATGGTGCGGATGTTGGCGTTCATGCCGCTCGCCACCCCGGTCTGCTCCTGGGGCACCGAGGCGATCACGACGCCGGCGAGGCTGGAGAAGATGAGGCCCGAGCCCAGGCCCTGGAGCGTGGTGGCGGCATAGAGCTGCCACGTGACGTCGTGCCACAACGCGATCGAGACGAACGACGCGGCCGTCATCAGGGTGCCGGTCACGATGACCACGCGCGCGCCGACCGCGTGGATCAGTCGGGCGGTGAAGAAGCCCACCAGGAAGCTGGCGATCGCGGAGGGCACGAGCAGGAAGCCGGACTCCGAGATGGAGGCGCCGAAGCCGTAGCCCGCCGAGGAGGGCGTCTGGAGGAACTGTGGCAGGAAGCCGAACGCAGCGAAGATCCCGAAGCCCACGAACATCGCGACCAGGTTGGTCGTCCACACGCCCCGAAGCCGCATCATGCGCATGTCGATCATCGGCACCGGGACGCGGCTCTCGACGGTGACCCAGGTGGCCAGGCCGATCACGGCGAGGGCGAAGAGACTCAGGATCCGCGGCGACGACCAGCCCCAGACGTTGCCCTCGGAGAGCGCGAGCAGCAGGGCGACCAGCCACACCGAGAGGAGCACGGCGGGCAGGATCGGCAGCCGCGCCGGCGTGCGCACGGGGGACTCCGGCACGAACAGCCGGGCGGCGACGGCGGCCATCGCCGTGACCACCATCGGGATCCAGAACAGCCCGCGGAAGCCGAACACCTCGACGATCGGGCCGGCGATGACGATGCCGACACCGAACCCGACCGCGGTGAGCGAGGCGAGCACGCTCAGGGCCGTGGCGACGTTGTCCTTGAACTCGTCCCGGGCGATGCCGAAGGCCAGTGGGAGCACGCCGCCACCGGCTCCCTGCACCACGCGCGCGAAGATCAGCCAGCCGATACTCGGTGCGAGCGCGGCGAGCAACGAACCGAGGACCAGGGCGCACAGAGTGAGGACGAGCATCCGGGTCTTCCCGACCACGTCACCGATGCGGCCCAGCAGCGGCGTCGCGATCGAGGCGCTGAGGAGGTAGCCGGTCAGGACCCAGGTGACGGTCGTCTGGTCGGTCTCGAACTCGGCCTGGATGGTGGCGAGGACCGGGACGATCATCGACTGGAGCAGGGAGAACGACGACACCGACACCGCGAGCACGGCGAAGGTGGCGCTTCCGCGGCCGGGCCTGGACACAGTGGGCGCTCCTTCGGATAGTTGCCGAGTGCAACCAATCACCGAGTGTAGTGGAGCGTGGTTCATCCGAGCGACGGGGAGCGTTGGATCCACCACGCTCCCGTCCACAGCGCGCCGAACGGGCCTTGGCGCGGGGCCGGTGAGCTCGCAGAGTCCCGGAATGACCACGATCGAGGTGCTCCTGAAGGAACAGGACGGCGTCGTCTCGCGACGCCAGGCGCTGGCCGCGGGGCTCACCACGTCGATCACACGGGCGACCTGACCTGGCGGCAGCGCGCATGGGCAGCCGTCCTGTTCTCGTGGCCGGCCGCTCTCACGCTCGACTCCGCGATCCGGGCAGCAGAGGGGGAGCGGTGCGGGCACCGGGATGCCCTCATCCACGTCGTGGTCGAGCGGGACCGACACCTCGTCGCACCGGCCGGCGTGCGGGTCCACCGCTCGGCCGGCTTCGCGAGCCGGGTGCAGTGGAACCTCAGACCACCTCGCGTCCGCTACGAGCACGCGAGGTCGACATGGACCGCGACCTCGAGGCCGCGGCGGACGGCAGCGAGACCGTCCGGTTCTCCTACGGCCTGGTCTTCGACAGGACCTGTGCGACCGCCAGCCTGGTTGCGGCGGTGCTGCAACGCCGAGGCGTTCCCGCGGCCGGGCAGAACGGCGTATCGGAGCCCTCCCCCTCGGCTACATTGCGCCAGTGAGACCGCATCCCTTCGCCCAGGCAGGCGCCCTGAGGCCGGCGTACGACGCGGTCGACTGGGCGAGCACCCCGCTCGGTCCGGTGGACGGTTGGAGCCCGGCGCTTCGCAGCGCGGTCGACCTGAGCCTGAGCACCCGGTTCCCGGTGACGCTGCTGTGGGGACCCGAGCTGGTGCTGGTCTACAACGAGGGCTACACCGAGCTGATCGACGCCAAGCACCCCGACGCGCTCGGTCGGCGTTGCGAGGACGTCTTCCCCGAGGCGTGGGAGGTCATCGGACCGATGCTCCACTCGGTGCTGGAGACGGGCGTGCCGACCTATGTGGCTGATGCCCACCTGCCGCTCCAGCGCTCGGCGTTCCTCGAGGAGTGCTTCTTCACCTTCTCCTACTCGCCCGTGCGCGGTGACGACGGCCGGATCGAGGGCGTCCTCGACATCGCGGTCGAGACGACCGGCTACGTCATCGCCCGTCGCCGGCTGACCGTTCTCGCGCAGCTCTCCGACGCCCTGTCCTCGGCAGAGGACGACGACACCCTTGTGGCCCGGGCCCTGGAGGTGCTGGCGACGGACCCCGCCGACCTGCCCGAGGTGGAGCTGCGCCTGCCGGGTGCCCCGGTCCCGCCGGCGTCCCCCTTCGGCGCGGCGCCCGGCGTGACCGCCGGGACCGACCTGCACCTGGGGACCGACGGTCCGTCCCCGGTGGCGTGGCTCCCGCTCGCCACCGGCGGGATGCTGGTGGTCCGGTTGAGCGAGCAGCTGGAGCCGGGCGGTCTCTACCTCGACTTCCTGCGCCTGATCGCGGCCAACCTCGGCCAGACCCTGACCCGGGTGCGCAGCCTCGGCGCCGAGCGCGAACTCTCAGCGGCGCTCCAGCGAGCGCTGCTGACCCGACCCGCGGGCTCGCTCGGGCTCGACCTGGCGGTGCGCTACGTCCCGGCCTCCGACCTCGCCCAGGTCGGGGGCGACTGGTACGACGCGTTCCTGCTGCCCGACGGCAGCCAGATGCTCGCCATCGGCGACGTCGCCGGCCACGACCAGCGTGCGGCGGCCGCGATGGCGCAGCTGCGCAACCTCGTGCGCGGGGTCGCCCACACCCTGGCCAACGCCTCACCCGCCGCCGTGCTCACCTGCCTGGACCAGGCCATCGACCGTCTCGAGGTCGACGCGGTCGCAACGGCGCTCCTCGTGCGGGTCGATCGCTCACCGGAGGAGGGGGTGCACCCGCTGCAGCTGACCTGGTCCAACGCCGGCCACCCGCCGCCGCTGGTGCTCGAGCCCGACGGCCGCGTCCGCACGCACGACTCGCAGCACGACGTGCTGCTCGGGGCCGAGCCGAGCACGCCGCGCCGCGACCTCCGGTGCTCGCTGGAGCCGGGCGCCAGCCTGCTGCTCTACACCGACGGCCTGGTCGAGCGCCGCGACGCCAGCTTCGACGAAGGGCACGCCTGGCTGCAGGCCACGGTCGCCGGGCGCCAGGACCTGACGGCCGCGGAGCTCGCCGACCATGTCATCGGTCAGCTCGGGGAGCGCACCGACGACGACATCGCGCTGCTGGTGGTGCGGGCGCCGCAGTGACTCAGGCAGCCGGGCCGTGGTGTCCCCAGGGGAGCTCGTGGGTCCAGCCCAGGGCGGCGAGCACGCTGGGCAGCAGCGCCTTCGCGGTGCGTCGGTAGCCCGCGCTCGACGGGTGGAAGCGGTCGACCGCGAACATCTCGTCGGGCTGGGCGATGAAGAACGGGCCGACCACGTCGGCGAGGCTGACCGCGATGCCGCCCAGCTCGGTGGTCACCTCTCGCTGCGCCGTCGCCAGCTGTCGTGAGGCGCGACTGCCCAGGGAGCGCAGCGGCTGCGGCACCGCGGTGAGCATCCCCAGGTCCGGACAGGTGCCCACCACGACCGGGGTGCCGCGCTCGCGCAGCGCCCCCACCACCTCGGCCAGGTGGCGGCGTGACTCGGAGGTCTTGACCCGGTGCGTGATGTCGTTGCCGCCGACCACGATCACCGCCACGTCCGGGCGGTAGTGCCGCGGCAACGAGGTGAGCTGGGCGCGCAGCATCGAGCTCTCGGCCCCCACGAAAGCGGCCGTGTGCAGCCGGACGGCCCGGTGCGTGCTCTTCGCCAGCCTCCGGGCCAGCTGGGCGCCGAGCGTCTGCTTGGCGGTCTCGGCCCCGAGACCGGCCGCGATCGAGTCGCCCAGCAGCAGCAGCTCGATCGGGTCGCCGTACGACTTCTTGTAGGTGCGGTCCGCCGAGTGCGGGTCCTCACCGAGCGGCTTGCCGATCACCCGACGCGCGATCCGGGCCTGGTGCCGGAAGCCCTCACGCAGCGCGAAGACCAAGGTCGCGACCGCGCCGGCGACGATGCCCAGGGTGAGAAGAAGACGTCGCATCCTCTCACCATGCCCTGCCCGGGCGCCGGGACGGACATCGTGGGGTGTCCTGGAGGGGACCGCAGGGCGGCAAGGACCTGAACCGTGCACGGATGCACGAAGCCCCTGTCCAGCACGAAGGCTGTCCAGGGGCTGGGTGGGTGGTACGGCATCAGGGACTCGAACCCCGAACCCGCTGATTAAGAGTCAGCTGCTCTGCCAATTGAGCTAATGCCGCGCGGTGAAGCGACGCAGACATTACCAGCGCACGGCGGTCGGGAAAAATCGAGGGCCGAGTCGGCGCAATGTCGCAGGGCTCACCGTGACGCGAGCACGGCCTGGGCGGCATTGTGACCGCCGAGGCCGGAGACGGCGCCGCCGCGGCGGGCGCCGGAGCCGCACAGCAGGACGTGGGGGTGCTCGGTCTGGACGCCCCACTGCTGGGCGGGGGTGTCGAGGCGGGCGCGGTTGGCGGCCCAGGGCCACTCGAGGTCGCCGTGGAAGATGTGGCCGCCGGGCATCGCGAGGTCGCGCTCGACGTCCTGGGGGATCTTGGCCTCGATGCACGGCTCACCGTGGGCGTCGCGGGAGACACACCCCATGATCGGCTCGACTAGGTGCTCGTCGAGCGCGGCGATGGCCCGCTGCACGGCCAGCGCCTTGGCGCCCTCGGGGTCCTGCACGAAGAGCGACGCAGGGGTGTGCAGCCCGAAGTAGGTCAGCGTGTGGGTGCCGGCCGGCACGTCGCCGAGGATCGAGGGATCGGTCAGCGAGTGGCAGTAGACCTCGCCCGGCATCGTCGTGGGCACCCGCCCGGCGGCCGCGTCGTCGTACGCCGCCTCGAGCTGCGTGAAGTCCTCCCCGAGGTGGAGGGTCCCGGCGAAGGCGAGGGCGGGGTCGATGCCCGACCTCAGCGCGGGCAACCGGTCGAGCAGGAAGTTGATCTTGAGCTGGGCGCCCTCGGGCTTGGTGGCAAGATCCTCCTGCTCGCCGAGCAGGATCTGGAGCACCCAGGGTGCGACGTTGGCCAGGACCGTGCGTCCCATCACGGTGTGGGCGCCGCCTGCGTCGTGCCAGGTGACGTAGCCACCCTGGGCGACGGGCTGGATCCGGCTCACGCCGGCGTCGACGAGGATCTCGGCCCCGGCGTCGACGGCGGCGCGGTGCAGCTCGGTGGTGACCGCCCCCATGCCACCGATCGGCACGCGCCACTCACCGGTGCCGTTGCCGATCAGGTGGTAGAGGAAGCAGCGGTTCTGGATCAGCGACGGGTCGTGCAGCGAGGCGAAGGTGCCGATCAGGCCGTCGGTGCCGACGACGCCGCGGACGGTGTCGTCGCGGAAGCGCTCCTGGATGGTGGCGCCCAACGGGTTGACGACGAGATCGCGCCAGATCCCGGGATCGACGCGGTCGCGCACGGCGCGCTCGGCGGGCAGGGGCTCGGTCAGCGTGGGGGAGACGACGTGGGCCAGCTCGGAGACGTCGGCGTAGAACTCGCGCCACGCGTCGTACTCGTCGTCGGAGCCGGTGAGCTCGCGGAAGGAGCGCTGAGTGGCCTCACCCTCCTGGTGTTCGATGAAGAGCCCGCTGGCGCGGCCCTCGCGCACGACGGGGGTGTAGGACGCGGTCGCCCGCGAGGCCAGCGCGAGGTTGAGGCCGAGGTCGTCGATGACCCGGGTCGGGAGCAGCGAGACGAGATAGGAGTAGCGCGAGAGACGGGTCTCACGGCCCGCGAAGGCGGCGGCCGAGACCGCCGCACCGCCGGTGTGTGCGAGGCGTTCGAGGACCAGGACCGACAGGCCGGCGCGGGCGAGGTAGGCGGCCGAGACCAGGCCGTTGTGGCCGCCCCCGACGATGACGGCGTCGTAGTGCTTGCGTGCTGAGCTCACGCGAGCGAACCTACGGCACCGGTGTGACGCAGTCGCGTTCGCCCGCGGAAGCCGGCGGTGTGCGGTTTGATGCTCGTGGGAATCTACCTGGGGAGGGATGTCGCCGGTGCCCACGTCCTGGGTAACGCGTCTGTGGCTGGTGGCCGCGCTGATGGCGGTCTTCGGCTTCATCACCGTCTGGGGCGCGCCCGAAGGTGGTCGGGTGACCGGCATGTGGCCGGCCGGGCTGGCCACCGGCTGCCTGCTCCTGGCCCGTCGCCGGCACACGCGGGCGATCATCGCGGGCATCCTCGCGGTGGCCTTCCTGACGATCTGGCTCGGCGGACGACCGGCCGAGGTCGCGATGGGCTTCGCGCTCGGTAGCGCAGTCGAGGCGCTGGTGGTGTCGCGCCTCTTCACCGACGGCGTCGACGAGAAGCCGTCGCTGCGCTCCGACGACGACCTCCGGTCCTACTTCGGCTCCGTGGCCGCCGGCGGCCTGCTCGCCGCTGGCGCCGGGTTCGTCACCTCGGCTGCCACGGGGTGGGGCACGCCCGGCCTGGTCGCGGCCTCGATCGGCACCGCCCACATCGCCTCCAACCTCTCGTTGATCCCGTTCTTCTGCCGGCTCCCCAACCAGGAGTCCGTGGCCTCGCCCGGCGAGCGCGTGCTGCAGTGGCTCACGATCCTGGTCGTGACCCCGGCGGTGTTCCTGCCGCAGGACTTCCCGTCGGTCGTCTTCGCGGCGATCCCGGTGCTGGCGTGGGGCGCGCTGCGGATCAGCCCGCGGGAGTCGCTGGGCCAGCTGGTCGCCGTGCTGGGCTTCGCGATCATCATGACTACCGCCGGGCTGGGTCCCTTCGCCGACGTGCCCGCACGCTACGGCCTTCCGGTCGACTCGCGCGGCGTGCTGCTGGCGTCCTACGCGATCACCTGCGTGAGCATCGTGGTGCCGCTGATGATCCGGGTGGGCGAGCAGATCGCCACCGCACGCGAGGCCGCCGCCGAGCGGGACAAGGTGCAGCGGATCGTCGACGGAGCCACTGGCGTCGCGATCATCGGCGCCGACCGCGACGGTCGCGTGACGCTCTTCAACCCCGGTGCGCGGCTTTTGCTCGGCTACGACGTGGACGACGTGGTGGGACGCTCAACCCGGATGTTCCACGCCCGGACCGCGATCCGCGACAAGGCCGTCGAGCTCGGGGTCGAGGACGACTTCATGGCCGTGGTGCGTGAGCTGGTCCGACCGGGGCGCGCCGGCACGCACATGCGCTTCCTGCGCAAGGACGGCGTCGAGCGCACGCACACGATCACGCTGTCGCAGATCATCGACGACCGGGGGCGCACGACCGGCTACGTCAGCACCTCCGAGGACGTCACGGACCAGCTGACGGCACGACGGGCGCTCGAGGAGGCACTGGCAGCCGAGCGGGAGGCAGTCGACCGCCTTCGCGAGGTCGACGCGGTCAAGGACGCCTTCGTCTCCAGCGTCAGCCACGAGCTGCGCACCCCGATGACGAGCATCCTGGGCTACCTCGAGATGCTGGGGGAAGGTGCCTACGGTGAGCTCAGCGACGGCCAGGTCAACGCTGTGCGCCGGGTCTCGGAGAACACCACCCGCCTGCTCGGGCTGATCGACGACCTGCTGACGCTGTCGCGGGTCGACAGCGACGGCTTCGTGCACTCCGACCGGATCTTCGACCTCACCGAGGCGGTGCGTGAGTCCTACGAGGTCGTGGCCCCGGGGTGGAGCGCCCGTGACCTCGACGTGCGCCTGACGCTGCCCGACGAACCGGTCCCGCTGCTGGGGGAGCGGGACATGATCGAGCGGGTCGTGCTCAACCTGCTGAGCAACGCGGTGAAGTTCACCCCCGACGGTGGGGCGATCCGGCTCTCGCTCGGCGTCGACGGCGACGAGGCCGAGATCGTGGTGAGCGACAACGGCATCGGGGTGCCGGCGCAGGAGCAGGACCGCCTCTTCACCCGGTTCTTCCGCTCCACGCTGGCCCAGAAGCAGGCCATCCCCGGCAGCGGCCTGGGGCTCTCGATCACCCGCGCGATCGTCGAGCAGCACGGTGGGCGCATCGACTTCACCAGCAGCCAGCCCGACGGCGGTACGACGTTCCGGGTGCGGCTCCCGGTCGTCACCTGACCGGGCGGCCAGGAATATCAAAGATTCAACTACCGTTGCAGCAAGTGACTTCGTGAAGGAGGTGGGCACCGTGCCCGCAATCACCGTTGACGACCTGACCGCCCTCGATCGCCTCCGCCCGCCCGGGCTGGGCGACCAGCCCCGACCGGTGTGGCAGGTCAGCACCGCCCCGCAGGGCTTCGAGGGCGAGGGCTTCCCGGTGCGCCGGGCCTTCGCCGGCATCGACCTCAAGCACCTCGACCCGTTCATCATGATGGACCAGATGGGCGAGGTGGAGTACGCGCCGGGCGAGCCCAAGGGCACCTCGTGGCACCCTCACCGCGGCTTCGAGACCGTCACCTACATCATCGACGGGACCTTCGACCACCAGGACTCCCACGGCGGTGGCGGCACGATCACCAACGGCGACACCCAGTGGATGACCGCAGGGTCCGGGCTGCTGCACATCGAGGCGCCGCCCGAGTGGCTCGTCCAGTCCGGCGGGCTGTTCCACGGCATCCAGCTGTGGGTCAACCTGCCGCGCGACGCCAAGATGAACACTCCGAAATACCAGGACATCCGCTCCGCTGAGGTGCAGCTCCTGACCTCGGCCGACGCGGGCTCGCTCGTGCGCGTCATCGCCGGCAGCGTCGATGGCCACGACGGCCCCGGCGCGACGTTCACCCCGATGTCGCTCGTGCACGCGAGCATCGAGCCCGGCGCCCGGCTCGACCTGCCGTGGGACGTCGACTTCAACGCGCTCGTCTACGTGCTCAACGGCTCCGGCGGCGTCGGCGTCGACGCGCAGCCGATCCACACCGGACAGTCGGCCGTGCTCGGCGCGGGTGACTACCTCACCCTCACCGCCGACCCGGGCCAGGAGCGCCGCTCGTCGAGGCTCGACGTGATCGTCGTGGGTGGCCGGCCGATCCGCGAGCCGCTCGCGTGGGCGGGTCCGTTCGTCATGAACACCAAGGCCGAGGTGCTCCAGGCCTACCAGGACTTCCAGAAGGGGTCCTTCGGGCACGTGCCCGGCTGACACTGCGACTACGGTCGTGGCCCATGGCCAGGATCTACCGTGACGCCTGGGGCGTCCCTCACGTGCGCGGCACCACCGCGCTCGACGTCGCCCATGGACAGGGTGAGGTCACCGCACGCGATCGCGCCTGGCAGCTGGAGTGGCAGCGGCGCCGGGCGACCGGCACCAGCGCCGAGATCATGGGGGCGAGCGCGCTCGGCTGGGACGTCCTCGCCCGGCGCACCCTGATCGCCCACACCGCGCGCCGGGCCCACGACCACCTGGGCGCCGAGGCACGAGCCTTCGTGTCGTCGTACGTCGACGGGGTCAACGCCGGCCTGGACGCAGTCGGGTCGGGGGCCCCGGAGCTGCGGGCCCTCGGCGTCGAGCCGCAGCCGTGGGAGGAGTGGACGCCGCTCGCGGTCTTCCTCGTGCAGCACCTGCTCTTCGCCAACCTCGGCGCCAAGCTCTGGGCCCAGCGTGCCCGGGAGGTGCTGGGGCCCGACGCGGCGCTGCTGTCCTACGAGGGACCTGCCTCGAGCGGGAGCAACGCCTGGGCCGTCGGGGGCGACCGCACGGCCTCCGGTCTGCCGCTGATCGGCGGAGACCCGCACCGGGTGCTCGAGTCGCCCGGTGTCTATCAGCAGGTCCGGCTGGCTTGCGAGGACCCCGAGGACCCGTTCGACGTCGTCGGGTTCGCGTTCCCCGGTGTGCCCGGCGTGCCGCACTTCGCCCATGCGGGCGACGTGGCCTGGGCGATCACCAACGCCAGCGCCGACTACCAGGACATCTACGCCGAGCCCACGCCGTACGACGTGGTGGAGCGGTGGGTCGAGACCGTCGCCGTCCGCGACGGTGACCCCGTCGACGTCGAGGTCGTCGTGACCCCGCGGGGGCCGGTCTTCGAGGACGGGCTGAGCCTGCGGGCCGCCTCCACGGTGCTCGGTGACCTCGGCTTCGACGCGCTCCTGCCGCTGCTGCGTGCGCGCACCGTCGACGACGTCGACCGGGCGCTCGACGCGTGGGTGGAGCCGGTCAACAACGTGGTGGTCGCCGACGTGCACGGAGACGTGCGCTACCGGCTCGCCGGGCGGGTTCCCTTGCGGGCGGAGGCCAACCGTCGCGGCGTCGTCGACGCCCGCGACCCAGCGACCGCGTGGACGGGCTGGCTGGGGGACGTCCACCGGGTCGATGCCGGACCGGATGGGCAGGTGGTGACCGCCAACGAGCGCCGCGGGCCCGAGAGCGACCTCGTGGGCTCGGCGTTCGCCCCGCCCTACCGCGCCGACCGCATCGCCGCCCTGCTCGGCTCGCGCACCGGCCTGACCGGTGAGGACTTCGCCGCGATCCACGACGACTCCTACCTGGCGACCGTCGCGCCCCTGGTGGCCCTCGTGCCCGGAGCCTTCGACGGCTGGGACGGTGTGATGGACGCCGTGTCCACTCAGGCCGCCCGCTTCGCGGCCTACCGCTCCGCACTCGTACGACGCGTCGCGGCCGAGCCGGTCCTCGCGCCCCTGCACGAGCCGCGGCACGATCCGGCCTTCCGCTCGTCACTCGACGTGACGACCCGCATCGGGCTCGCGCTGGCCCACCTCGCTGCCCACGGGTCGCCGTACGAGATCGACCTGGCGGGGCTCGCCCGCGCTGCGCTCGCGGAGGCCGATGCCGAGATCGCGGCCGACCCGGGGAGGACCTGGGGCGACACCCACGTCTTCGCGCCGCTGCACGCCTTCGACCTCGCGCCGGGTCGGCTCGAGGCGCCGCCGGTGCCGCGTGTGGGCATGAGCGGCGACCAGGACTGCGTGCGCTGCACCGGTTCGCTGCCCGGCGTCTCCGACGAGGTCTACCGCGGCGCTGTGGCCCGCTATGTGTGGGACCTCGCCGACCGTGCCGCGAGTGCCTGGATCGTGCCGCTGGGTGCCTCCGGAGACCCCCGCGACCCTCGCCACCACGACCAGCTGACGCGGTGGGCGGAGGGCACGCTGGTGCTTGTGGTCACGGACTGGGAGCGTCTCGAGGAGGACTGATCAGCCCGCCGCGCGCTGCGGTGGCACCCCGATCGACTGCCTTTCGCCGTTCCTCAGTAGGCGTAGCCCCACGCGGTTGCGTAGCCGAAGGCGTACGCGACGGGTGGTGCGTCTGCTTTGTGTGCCGCGCAGTAGGTGTCTCGTGGCACGGTCGAGGTGAGCAAGGGGACGTAGGACTGCGTGGCCAGGATGCCCTGTGCCACCGTGTTGGCCTGCGCCTCGATGTTCGCTGCGACGAGTGCGCGAGCCTGTGGGCTCGGGGCCGAGACCAATGCTTCGGCGTTGCGCCAGGCATTTTCCCGCCAACCGGAGACCATCTGGAACAGCGCTGCGTTGCTGATTCCGTGCGGGTCAGCGGTGTCATCGATCGATGGGTCGAATCGGGCGGCGAACTCGGCGATGAGCGGGGCGGTCGCCTGGTACAGCCACGCCTCGACTGCGGTGTAGTCGACCTTTCGAGACGAGCCGTCGGGGGCCACGAGGCCCACAGCGGCCATGACGTACGGCAGGTCGCGGTTGATGTGGGCGTTCATTCCCAGGAGCAGATCGCCGGTGCCGCTGACCAACTTGTTCTTCGCGGCGTCCAGCGCGGTCAGCCAGGACTGCGGGACGGCTGAGCGGTTGCCGGACTGCCAGTTGTAGTAGGAGTCGGTGTAGTAGCGGGCGAACACAGCGTCGACGTGGTTGAAGTACGACACGTCCTGGTAGTAGCCCGGCATCGCCCGTGTGTATCCATAGAGCTGGGTCATCCGCACATAGGCGCGAGCGAAGATCGCGTTGTGGCTGCAGGTGCTCGCAGTGTCGTCGGCGATCCGGCTCTGTTCCTTCAACGTCGCGTTCAGGCAGTTGGATCTCCCAGCGACGCAGTCGTTGTCGCTGCTGGGGATGTACTCGTCGGTCCATCCTGCGAGGTGGGAGGACCACGGAACGTAGGGGACGAGGTCAGCGCGCGCCGGGCCCGCCGTCGTGGCGACGGTCAGCAAGGAAGCGACGACAACAGCAGACACCGCTCCAACAGCCGATCGGAACTGACGGATGACGGATCTCGCGTGCATGTGGCTCCCTCCCAAGGGCACGGGTGCGCGTAGCGCCAAATTCTGGTGGGATTTACTCGCCTTGTCTGTGGTCCGAAAGGACCAGGACGCCGACCCGATCGCTGGGCGCGTAGTCAAAGCTGACTAAGGGCGGTGCGATCGCGCAACGCTGCGCACGCGAGCCGGAGGATCAGCACCTCGGATTCAACGTCGGTGGAGGACTGATTAGCCCGCCGCGCGCTGCGGTGGCACCCCGAACGGCAGGGTCTTGTCGATGGCGCGCATCAACTCCTCCAACCCTCCACCTTTCTGCACGAAGCGGGACGCGCCGAGGGCCAGTGCCTGGTCGCCCAGGCGGTGGTCGAAGCCGGACAGCACGATCACCTTGGCCCTCGGGGCGTCGGTGAGGATGTGTGGCAGTGCCTCGAGCCCGTCCATCTCGGGCATGGCGAGGTCGAGGAGGACGAGGTCGGGCTGCATCTCGAGGGCCAGCCGGATCCCTTCGCGTCCCGTGGCTGCCTCACCGACGACCTGGACTCCTTCCTTGCGATCGAGGAAGAGCCGGACCAGCATGCGCATGTCCTCGGAGTCATCGACGATCAGGACCCTCCGATCGCTCGTCACCGGCGCGACCACGACCGGCGTTGGATCGGGCCCGGCGGCGGCTTCAGTCCTGCCGCGCAGGGTGGTGGCGCTCTGGCGCACGAGGTCCCCGGGCTTGAGATCTTCACCGTCCAGGGGCTCGAGGAGGTCGTTCATCATGGCCCGGGCCGAGGCGAGGGTGAGCTGGACGTACTCCGCGGCGGTGCTCACGTTGGAGTCTTCGAGGCAGTACACGGACGCGGTCAGGCCCTGGATGATGTTGTCGTTGATCTCCACTGCCTGTCGGCGGCGCACCTGCGCCTCTCCCAGGCTGACAGCCAGCGCCTCGCTGGCGAGCCGGGGTGTGGCGTCGCGCACGAAGACCGCGACGAGGTCGTCGTCGACTCCTGGATTCAGCTCGGTGGTGAAGACATCCAGCGTGAGCTCCTGACCCTCGAGCCCCTGCCCTGGGACACCGAGACTCTCGGCGCCTTCGACGTGCACGAACCTGTCGAGGGGCAGACCGACCGGGTCGCCGCCCAGAAGGGCACGCCCTCGGTCGTTGGTCTGCACGACCAGGCGACCCTGGAGCACCATGATCGCGTCTCTGCTCGATTCCACCAGGGCCTCGAACCGGGCGCTGACCCGCGCGACCTCCTGCTCGGAGAGGACCAGGTCGGTGATGTCGATGCAGGTCCCACGCATCCGGACCGGCGTCCCCGTCGCGTCCATCAGCACCTGCCCGTTGGAGGAGAGGTAGCGCGTCTCCCCGGTGGGACGCTGCACCCGCTCGATCATCTGGTAAGGCTCCCCGGAAGCGTAGGCCTGCTGGTGGATCGCCATGATCCGCTCGCGGTCGTCGGGATGGAGGTGGGAGATGAAGCGCTCATAGCTGGCGTTGAAGGACTGCGGTTCGTGACCATAGATGCGGTAGAGCTGGTCGGACCACCGGTTCGTGTCGCTGGCGATGTGCCAGTCGTAGTCGCCCATGCCGGCGAGGTGCTGGGCGTTGTCGACGCGTTGCGTGAGGTCCGCGAGATCGGCAGCCGACTGCGCCCCTCTCACAGCCGTCTCGAGCAGTGCGCCCACCAGGTCGAGAAGGTCGCTGCGCGTCGCGTCACGGTGGTAGGTGAGCACGAGCACGAGCGGCCCGGGTTGTCCTGAGAGCCTGTGCGCCAATGCTGTGCTGACGCCACCCTCGCGCCAGCTGCTGGGAACCGGGAGGTCGCGCCACCCCGGGTGCTCGTCCGCCATGTTGCTGGAGAGGGCGTCGCTGGGAAGCTGCGCACCCGCGTGGGCAACCACCTGCACGTCCTCGACCTGACCGCGCAGGACGTACGCCGAGCCGGCGCCGGTCACCTCGAGGACCAGCGGAAGCGAGCGGGTCAGGAGTGTGGCGACGTCCGGCGGATGAACGCATCCATCGGCGAGCTGGGAGAGCAGGCTCTCGGGTGCGATCTTCACGATGGTCTTCCCTCATCTCTTCGGCCGCGGTAGCACGCTCCGAAGTTCGCGAATCCGCTGACTACATCCCCAAAAATCTAGTCCTCACCGAACGAGATCAGGACGAAAGTAGTGTGAAGAACTTGTTCATGTTCGCCGGCGTCGTGGGGAGCGGGTGTGTCCGACCAACGGTGTCAGCGGCGTTCTCCCTGGACCGGTCATCAGTGACTCCATCTCGCCAACCCGCAGGTCTGTGTGTCGAACCACTTGCACCGGTGTTGCGAGAGTCCCTGGGGAGCCGGTCAGGGGGCCACCGTTCAGACGCCGCGGAAGCGGTTGATCGCGTCGAGGTGCTGGGCGCGCATCTCGTGGTCGCGGACGCCGAGGCCTTCTTCGGGTGCGAGGCAGAGCACGCCGATCTTGCCCTGGTGGAGGTTGTGGTGCACGTCGAGCGCGGCCTGACCGACCTCCTCGAGGGTGTAGGTGCGCGAGAGGGTGGGGTGGATCATGCCCTTGGCGATGAGGCGGTTGGCCTCCCAGGACTCGCGGTAGTTGGCGAAGTGTGAGGAGATGATCCGCTTGAGGTTCATCCACAGGTAGCGGTTGTCGTACTCGTGCATGTAGCCCGAGGTCGACGCGCAGGTGGTGATGATGCCGCCCTTGCGGGTGACGTAGACCGAGGCGCCGAAGGTCTCGCGGCCGGGGTGCTCGAAGACGATGTCGATGTCTTCGCCGCCGGTGAGCTCGCGGATCTTGGCGCCGAGGCGCTTCCACTCCTTCGGGTCCTGGGTGTGCTCGTCCTTCCAGAACTGGTAGCCCTCTTCGGAGCGGTTGATGATCAGCTCCGCACCCATCGAGCGGGCGATGGCGGCCTTCTCCTCGTTGGAGACCACGCAGATCGGGACGGCGCCACCGTTGAGGGCGTATTGGGTGGCGAAGCCGCCGAGGCCGCCGGAGGCACCCCAGACCAGGACGTTGTCGCCCTGTTTCATGTTGCCGCCGTTCTTGGAGACCAGCTGGCGGTAGGCGGTGGAGTTGACGAGGCCGGGCGAGGCCGCCTCCTCCCAGGTCAGGTGCGCCGGTTTGGGCATCAGCTGGTTGGACTTGACCAGCGCGATGGTCGCGAGGCCACCGAAGTTGGTCTCGAACCCCCACGTCCGCTGCTGGGGGTCCATCATCGAGTCGTCGTGGCCGTCGGAGTCCTCGAGCTCGACCGAGAGGCAGTGCGCGACGACCTCGGTGCCGGGCTTCCACTTCGTCACGCCGGGGCCGGTCTTGAGCACGACGCCGGACAGGTCGGAGCCGACGACGTGGTAAGGCAGGTCGTGGCGCTTGGTGAGCTCGGAGATCCGGCCGTAGCGCTCGAGGAAGCCGAACGTGGAGACGGGCTCGAAGATCGAGCTCCACACGGTGTTGTAGTTGATCGCCGAGGCCATGACGGCGACGTAGGCCTCGCCCGGGCCCAGCTCGGGCAGAGCGACGTCGTCGAGGTGCAGCGACTTGCGGGGGTCCTTGTCACGCGCTGCGAGGCCCTCGAACATGTCGACCTCGTCCTTGTGGAGCGTGACGGCCCGGTATGACGGGGGCAGGTCGAGCGCGGCGAAGTCCTCGCTCGTGGCTTCGGCACTGATCGCGTCAAGAATGTGCTGCACGTCATCCCCTCCTGAGGGCGAACGGAGAGGTGCTGATCACCTGCGGCAGGCGTGCTTGCGGCAGTAGCGTCCGCCACTCGAGGTCGGGGCCCAGCTCGTGGGCACCCTGGTCGATGGCGACGAAGGTGGCCCACTGGTGCTCGGCGAGCTGTCGGAGGCCGACGTGGTTGCGGATGCTGGTGAGGATCGCGTCCTTGTCCGCAGCGACGATCACCAGGTGCCGCACCGGGTCGTGCGCACCATGGGGGCTCGGGAAGTCGGTCGGCGAGTGCTCGAAGAGTGATTGCCAGGGCAGGCCGAGCCGAAGGTCCCCGTGGGCTCCGGCCAGGACACCCACATCGCCGACGACGTTGAGGGTGGTCTTGTCACCGGCGCCGAACACCTCGTGCGCCGTGGTGGAGAACTGGTACTGGGCGCTGATCCACTGGCTCACGACGACCGGCGCAGCCATCAGCTGGTCGAGGACCTGGTGGTCGATGTCCTGGGACCGTTCATAGGAGTGCAGAAAGACCTGGCCGCCCAGATTGAGCCCGGTGGTCATCCAGCGCGGGGCGAGGATGATCGCTCGGTTCCCGGCCAAGCCCCACTCGGGGGTGGGCTCGGACCAGTCGGTGGAGCGTCGGGTCGCAGCTCTGCGCGCGGCCCCACCGGACGCGGCTCGGCGGACCCGGGGCAGCCGCGGCACTCGCTCCTGAGCTGCGCGTCGACCCGCTTCGGCGAGAGCTCCACGTGCCTCGTCCAGGGCCCCCACGTGGAGCGGATGCCGGTGCTGACCGTCAGCTCCTTCCGGGGCGAGCTCGATCAGGTCTGTCGTGGTGTCGTGGACGGCGGCCATGGCCAGAGTGGTGGCAGGCACGTCGATCCCACGACCACGCAGACGCTGACGCACGTCCGGGTCGTTCATGGCTTCGGCGAACAGCCTCGCGTTGACGAAGCCAGAGTTCGCCCCGCAGGCGCCGCACTGGTAGGTGGAGCGGTGAGCGTTGTTCTCGGCGCTGGCAGCATGACCCACGACGAGGACCAGCGGCGCGAAGTCATCGACCAGTCCGACCGCGCGCAGGGTTCCCTCGATGGCGGCGACCTTGGTTTCGGTGTCGGTCGACCAGAGCGGGGGCGCCATGAGGTCGGAGCCATGCACCCAGGCGGACCATGTCCGTTGGGCACTGGTCGGCCAGATCGAGGAGACCGCGGAGACCACTGCCGCTGCCCCACCGTAGGCCTCTGCGCTCAGCAAGGGGACAGCGGGAGTGGAGCTGGTCCCGCTGACGGCCCGATGCAGGATCTGTCGCAGGCTCCGTTGCTGGATGTCACTCCGCGACTCCGACGAAGGGACCAGGAGGACCGGGCACTGGTCAGTGGAGTGTCCGTCGTGCCGGTGGCGCGTCGCAACGCCGAAAAATCCGGCGACGCCGAACGTGTGGTGTCTGCCCAGAGCCTCGACGTGCCGACGGACCCGCTCGGACCGGACGTCGATGCACCAGAGGGACTGGGTCTGAGCCGCTTGTCCCTGCCCGGGTGCGGGTGATCGTCGCCCCTCGGCATGGACCAGGGCCGGCAGCAGCGACTGCTGCACCGTGAGCTCCAGGGCACGCTGCCACACCAGCCGGTGGTCATCACCGAACTCGGCGCCGCCGGCGGGCTCGAGCTGCGGGCGAACATCGAGCGCAGTCCCGCCGGCCGACCCCGCGTGCAGCAGGTCAAGCGCCATCCGGAGCGCCACCAGCTCCAGCAACGCCTCCGTCTGACCTTGCTCGCTGCGCCATCGCGCGTGTGCTGCCCAACCCGGCGCGGTGACGAGCAGGCGAATGACGTAGCCCACGAGGCTGGGTCCCGGGATCGAGGCGGCACTCGTCATCGCCGCGATCGCGGCCAGCGGGGCGCTGGGCAGGGCCTTCACGAGGCGGTCGACACCGCGTAGTCCCGCCGAGATCGGGTAGACGTGACCTGCGGCCGCGGCGCGCCAGAGCTGCCACGGCCCTGGCCCGGTCGCGCTCGACTGGGCCCACGCCCGTTGGCACCACCAGCTCGCTTCCTGGTCGACGCGGCGTGCGGCACGCTCTGCGCAGACTCGATCGGGCAAGGCTTCGCAGAGCCGGGGGACCACGCCGGACCGGAGCGCCGTCGTCGACGAGGACGGTTGGTCTCGCAGGGCCTCGCTGGAGGTGATGAAGTCGGCCAGGTTGACGGGGGTGGGGAAGCAGCCGGGGTGGCCCGCCTCGTTCAGTGCCTCCAGGAGTGCCGCGGAGGTGATGCCACCCTCGGCCCATTGGCGTAGGAACCAGTCAAGCTGGGGCAGCAACTCGGCGCCGTGGTGGCGGCGGGCGACTCCGACCGCGTCGGCAAAGGGGATCGACTCCAAGGGCGCGACGGGGTTGACCGCCACCGAGGAACCGAGTGGCCACGCGGCGCCGACGACACGGCGGGCGACCTGGACGGCGAGCGCGACGTCGGCGTCTGTGAGGGCGCGCTTTCCCGGAGCTTCGGATGGGGCGCTGACATCGGGCCAGCGGGCGTCCTGGCGTCGGGTGAGACCGGGGGAGACCGCGCACAGCAGCAGCGCCACGGCGATCGGTCCGGTGGGACGGCGCTGCAGGTCGATCGCCCCGGCCCAGGCGGTGATCAGTGCCGCAGCAACCAGGGCGAGCAACAGCGCTGCCGGCAGGTCGGGCCACCCTTGACCCGCCACGACCAGGCCGCCCGAGACGGACTGCTTCCAGAGCGCCACGATCCACAGCGCTCCGGCTGCAGCGGCGCCGATCACGACCCCAGCGCCGGCCCGCTTGACCTGGCCCGCACGGTCAACGGCGGCGAGCTGGAAGCCGCCTGTGAGGGCGAAGAGCACTGCCAACCCGACGGGGAGCAGCCCGGCCGGACCTGACGCCTCAACCAGATCCACGGCGGGAGGAGTCCCTACCGCCAGGCCGACCGCGAGCGGCAGGCCCACGAGGAGCGTGGACCGTCGATCTCCTCGTACGAAGGTCGACGTGGAAGAGCGCTGCACTGCACCACCCGCGCGAAGGAAGAGCCACGACTTCCACGCCCCGTGGCCGATGACGTGGAGCAGTGCCGCCGCAGGGAGGGCCAGGCCCAGCTGGATCGCGACGAAACCCATCTGGGTCGTGGTGGAGCAGGCGAGCCGGCCCTTGACGTCATCGCGAGCGTTCATCGACCACGTGCCGATCACCAACGCGGTCGCACCGAGCAGGACCAAGGCGCCCAGAGCCGGGCGTTGGGTGGCCAGGAGAGGCCACAGGAGCAGGAGCAGGACGCCGCCGCCGTTGACGACACCGGCATGCAGGAACGCAGAGACCGGGGAGGGGGCCTCGGTCGTCTCGAGGAGCCAGCGCTGGGTCGGAGGGAGTGCGGAGCGGGTGACGAAGGCGATCACCAGAAGCGCAGCCAGCACGAACCCGGTGCCGTGGTCGACCTCCGCTGCTGACGAGGTCAGGTCGGCGCGGTCGAGGGACGGGAGGGTGTACGCGGCGACCACGACGAGCGTCCACACGGCGGCGTCACCGACGGCGAGCGAGCGGCGCATCCCGGAGGCGGCGCGGCGGGCGCCGGCGTTGGCAGGGTGACCCACCAGCCACGAGGCGGCCAGTCCACTCAGCGTCCATCCCAGCGCCATCACCGGAAGGCTGGCGCCGCCGATGAGGAGGGCGAGTGCCAGAAGGGCGACGGTGAAGGCGTAGCCCAACCGGGGCACCCGGTGCTGCCCGGACAGGTTGGTGAGGGAGTAGGTCGTCACCACCCATCCGAGGGCGCCGACAAAGCCGTACAGCAGGGTGGCAGTGAGGTCGAGATGCAGGCCGAGGGAGATTCCCGCGACCTCCGGTCCGACGTTGAGCGGGCCTCGGCCCGTGGCCAGGTGAACGCCGGAAGCGGCCGCCAGCACCAGGAGAACGGTGGCGGCTCGACGGGACAGCCGAAGTGTCGTCATAAGAAAGAAGATACACGAATTTAGATTCGTTAATTTGAATGCGCGAGTGACTTAGCGCACGTTGCGAAACGGGGTCAGAACGTGTGCGCTCCGGTCCGATTGACCACCAGGTCCAGGAACTCACCCAAGGTCACGCTCGCCTCCTGCGCGTGCCGGAAGTGCGCCTCCCGCGCCACCTCGTAGCGATTGCGTCGGCCCACCTTGGCCTTGCGGAGATATCCCTGCTCCACGAGGTCGCGGACGATCTGCTGAACGGCACGCTCGGTGATCCCCACGGACTCGGCCACATCCCTCATGCGGGCATCGGGATCGCGGGCCAGCGAGACCAGGACGTGGCCGTGATTCGACAAGAATGTCCAACGACCATCGCTCATGACCAAATTCTACGCGAGAAGGTGGTTCCGGTCGGGACGTCAGGAAGTTGGTCCCGATCGTGACCCACCGAGAGCGGCTCGCACCGGAGTCAATGCGTGGTGGCCAGGCAAAGCGGGTACCGCGTCGCCGAACCTGAGGAGGACTTCATGGAGACCGACACCCTGGTCTGGATCATCGTCGCCGTCGTCGTGGTGCTGGCCGTCGTGGCACTGGTGATGGCGATGCAGAAGAAGCGCCAGCGCGACCGCGAGCTGCGGCGAGAGCAGGCCGGTCAGCTGCGCTACGAGGCCGTGGCCGCGACCCCCGACGTCCGCACCGCCACCGAGCGGCTGCACCACGCCGAGGCGCGCGCCGAGCTCGCCCACGTCGAGGCCCGCAAGGCCGACGAGGAGGTCGTCGGGCTCAAGCGCGCGCTCGCCGCCGAGGAGGCGCAGCGCGAGAACCACCTGCGCGAGGCCGACCGCATCGACCCGGACGTCAACACGAGGACGAAGGGCTACGCGCCGGGCGCCACGACCGACGCCACGACCGGCACGACGGACCTCGAGGGCCGGCGCCGCAACTGACCTGGGTCCACGATCACGTCGAGCCCCTGACCTGCGACTACGCAGGTCAGGGGCTCGATCACGCTGGGGTGAGTAACGGGACTTGAACCCGCGACATCCGCCACCACAAGGCGGCGCTCTACCAGCTGAGCTATACCCACCAGGTCGATCCGGGCACAGCCCGGGATCGATGAGGAGTGTAGTCGGATCAGGCGTCGGTCTTCGAATCGGGGTCCGGGATGCCGGTGAGCGCTCCACCGTGTACCTCGGCGATGGCGCGGGCAGAGGTGGAGTCGGGTCCGGGCGAGGGCACGAAGACCGCCTCGCGGTAGTAGCGCAGCTCCTCGATGCTCTCCTGGATGTCCGCGAGGGCCCGGTGGTTGCCGCGCTTGGCCGGGGCGGCGAAGTAAGCCTTGGGGAACCAGCGGCGGGAGAGCTCCTTGATGGAGGACACGTCGACGATCCGGTAGTGCAGGAACGCGTCGAGGTCGAACATGTCGCGGGAGATGAAGAGCCGGTCCGTGCCTACGGTGTTGCCGGCGAGCGGCGGTCGGGAGCCGTCGGGACAGTACTCCTTGACGTAGGCCAGCACCTGCTCCTCGGCCTCGGCCAGGGTGATGCCGCTGTCGAGCTCCTCGAGCAGCCCGGACTTCTCGTGCATGTCCCGGACGAAGTCGATCATCTGCTCCAGCGACTCGGCAGGGGGCTTGATGATCAGGTCGATGCCGTCGCCGAGCACGTTGAGGTCGAAGTCCGTGACGAGCGCCGCCACCTCGATCAGGGCGTCCGCTCCCAGGTCGAGTCCGGTCATCTCGCAGTCGATCCACACCAGTCGGTCAGTCACGAGAGGTCACCTTAGACCTGCCTGAGAAGGACCTTCGCCTCTCAGCCCCTCCCCAGGGGGTGGGCCTAGCGTTGGAGACGTGAAGGAATGGCTCGGACTGCTGGCGCGCCTGGTGACCGGAGGCGTGTGGATCGCCGCTGGTGCGGTGAAGCTGCCCGACCCTTACGCGAGCGTGCAGGCGGTGCGTGCCTACGAGATCCTCCCGGCCTCGGCCGCCGAGACTGCTGGCTACCTCCTGCCGGTCGTCGAGATCGTCATCGGCGTCGCCCTGATGCTCGGGCTGCTCACCCGCGGAGCAGCGGTCGCGTCGGGGCTGCTCTTCGTCGTGTTCATCGCCGGCATCGCGTCGGTCTGGGCGCGCGGGTTGGAGATCGACTGCGGCTGCTTCGGCGGTGGGGGCTACGACCCCGACGCCACCTCCAACTACCCGTGGGAGATCGCGCGCGACCTCGCTCTGCTCGCCTTGTCCGGCTACCTCGTCTGGCTGCGCACCTCCCGCCTGGCGCTCGACAACCTGTTGTTCCGTCGCACGACCGTGATCACCGAAGGATCGTGATGTCCATGAGCGCCAAGGCCCAGAACCGCGCCGACAGAGCCGAGCGCGCAGCCGAGCACCTGCGTCGTCAACGCGCCCAGGAAAGGCGCCGCAACGCGCTCGTCGTGGGTGGGGTGGTGCTGGCGATGATCCTGGTCATCGGGGCCGGCTTCCTGGTCAACAGCCTGCGCGACTCCTCGCAGGACATCAGCGCCTCGCCGGCCGGCGCCACAGACCACGGCGTCGCGATCGGCGATCCCGACGCGCCGCACCAGGTCGTGATCTACGAGGACTTCCTCTGCCCCTACTGCGGCCAGCTCGAGCAGGCCTCCAGCGAGGAGCTGACCCGGCTGGCCGACGAGGGCAAGGTCTACGTCGACTACCGCCCGTTCAACCTGCTGCGCAGCGACTACTCCGTCGACGCCGCCAACGCGTTCGCGGTGGTGCTCGACGCCGCCGGTCCAAAGGTTGCCAAAACCTTCCATGACGAGCTCTTCGCCGACCAGCCCGCCGAGGGCGGTCCCTACCCGGACGCCGACTGGCTCGTCGCCAAGGCCGTGGAGGCCGGTGCGGCCGAGGCCGACGTACGCCCCGGCATCGAAGACGGTGCCCAGGAGCAGTGGGTCGCCGACGCCACGAGCGCAGCGGCCGATGCCGGTGTCAGCAGCACCCCGACCCTCCTGCTGGACGGCCAGTTCTACCAGGACGGGCGCACCATGCAGGAGATCGCGGACAACCTGGTGGCTGCGCTCGAGTGAGGGCCTGGCAGCATGCTGGGGATGAGCCTGAACGACTTCATCGCCGGCCTGCCCAAGGCCGAGCTCCACGTCCACCATGTCGGGTCCGCGTCACCGCGGATCGTCAGCGAGCTGGCCGCTCGCCACCCCGGCCGGGTGCCGTCCGACATCGACGAGCTGCGCTCGTTCTACGAGTTCCGCGACTTCTCCCACTTCGTCGAGGTCTACCTCGCGGTCGTCGACCTGATCCGCACGCCGGAGGACCTGCGCTACCTCACCTACGAGATCGCCCGGGAGATGGCGCAGGGGCAGTCGCTGCGCTACGCCGAGCTGACGTGTACGCCGTACACGTCGGTCGCCGCAGGCATCCCCATCGAGGCCTACTCCGAGGTCCTCGAGGACGCCCGCCACGCCGCTGAGCGTGACTTCGGGCTGGTCCTGCGCTGGATCTACGACATCCCCGGTGAGTCCGGGCTGCCCGCCGCTGAGGACACGCTGCGCTACGCGCTGGACCACCGGGTCGAGGGGCTCGTCGGCTTCGGCCTGGGCGGGCCCGAGATCGGGGTGCCGCGCCCCCAGTTCCAACCGCACTTCGACGCCGCGCGCGCAGCGGGGCTGCGCTCGGTGCCGCACGCGGGCGAGACGACCGGTCCCGAGACGATCTGGGACGCGATCCGCCTCCTGGGGGCCGAGCGGATCGGCCACGGCACGTCCGCGGCGGCCGACCCGGCCCTGCTCGCCCACCTGGCCGAGCACCGGATCCCGCTCGAGGTCTGTCCCTCCTCGAACATCGCGACCCGGGCGGTCGCGACGCTGGCCGAGCACCCGCTCAAGGCCTTCGTCGACGCCGGCGTGGTGGTCACGATCAACTCCGACGACCCGCCGATGTTCGCCACGGACCTCAATCGTGAGTACGCCATCGCCGCCGACCTGCTCGGGCTGGACGAGCACGGGGTGGCGGACCTGGCTCGCACGGCGATCGACGTGTCGTTCGCTCCCGACGAGGTGAAGGCCGCGGTGCGCGGCGAGATCGACGCCTACGTGGCGGCCGCGAGCTCGTAGGGACACCAAAGGCCCCGCGCTCTCATACAGCGCGGGGCCACTGCTGTTCTATCCGCTGCCCCGCCGTGGGACGGGGAGGCTCGCCGGGGTCCGGCCGCCGTCATCTGGGGTTCCCGCACGATTTCCACCGATGAATGAGGGTGGGGCGGCGCATCCTCCGCCTGGGTGAAATATCATGTCCCCATGGCAGAGCGAGCTGGACCCATCAGAGTGGCGATCGTCAACGACTACGAGGTCGTGGTGGCCGGGGTGGCGGCGATGCTCGAGCCGTACGCCGAGCGGGTCCTGGTCGTCGAGCTCGATGCCGGGATGTCGGTCTCCCAGGACGTCGACGTCATCCTCTACGACACGTTCGGGCAGGTGCAGGGTGACGGCGTCGACCTCGAGGACCTGGTGCACGGTGGCCGGGCCAAGGTCGTGATCTACAGCTGGAACGTGCAGCCCGAGCTGGTCGACCGCTCGATCGCCAAGGGTGCTCGCGGCTACGTCTCGAAGGCCTTCACCGCCGAGGAGGTCGTCGCTGCCGTCGAGTCCGTCCATGGCGGCGACGTGGTGCGGCCGGGACCGCCGGCCGATACCTCTGCCGACGCCGGGCCTTGGCCGGGCCGTGAGCACGGGCTGAGCGCTCGTGAGGCCGAGGTGATCGCGCTGATCACGCAGGGGCTGTCCAACCAGGAGATCGCCGACCGGTCCTACCTGAGCATCAACTCGGTCAAGACCTACGTGCGCACGGCCTACCGCAAGATCGACGTCACGCGTCGTTCGCAGGCCGTGGTCTGGGGCATGACGCATGGATTCTCGCCCGACCGGGTGAGGATCCTGGACCCGACCGGTCAGTAGGACCCGCCCGGCGGGTGAGGGCCGGGGTACATCACGGCCGGACGCGGCACCGCCCGCCCCGGGGGAGGGGCGGGCGGTGCGGGGGATGGATCAGGTCACTCTTCAGGGGTTGGTGAAGAGCAGCCGGTTCGGCGAGCCGTTGGCGCCGGTGACGACGCCGGTGGTGCTGTTGGCGATCAGGGTGCTGGCGACCGTGGCGGGCGAGGCCGACGGTGAGGCCTCGAGGATCAGCGCAGCGGCGCCCGCGACGTGCGGGGATGCCATCGACGTGCCCGAGATGGTGTTGGTGGCCGTCGTGGAGCCGATCCATGCCGACGTGATGGAGCTGCCGGGCGCGAAGATGTCGACGCAGGAGCCGTAGTTGCTGAAGCTCGAGCGCGCGTCGGTGCTGGTGGTGGCGCCGACCGTGATCGCGTTGGTGGCGCGCGACGGCGAGACGTTGCAGGCGTTCTGGTTCTCGTTGCCGGCCGCGACGACCACGGTGACTCCGGAGGACACCATGCGCTGGACGGCCGCGTCCGTGGCGGCGTCGGCGGGGCCGCCGAGGCTCATGTTGGCGACGCGGGCGCCGCCGGTCTGGCCGGCCACCCAGTCCATGCCGGCGATGACACCGGAGTTGGAGCCGCTGCCCTGGCAGTCGAGGACCCGCACGGGGACGAGCGTCGCGCCCTTGGCGATGCCGTAACGGGTGCCGCCCACGGTGCCGGCGACGTGGGTGCCGTGGCCGTTGCAGTCGGTCGTGCCGCGGCCGTCGTTGATCGCGGTGGCGCCGGCGGCGACCCGGCCGCTGAACTCGGTGTGCGAGCCGTTGATGCCGGTGTCGATGACGAAGACCCGGACGCCGGCTCCCGTGCGGGTGTAGGTGTAGCTGCCGTTGACGGGGCGGGCGCGCTGGTCGCTGCGGTCCAGACCCCA
The DNA here is from genome assembly GCF_900113685.1 of Nocardioides psychrotolerans. GTDB lineage: Bacteria > Actinomycetota > Actinomycetes > Propionibacteriales > Nocardioidaceae > Nocardioides > Nocardioides psychrotolerans. The sequence goes on along the minus strand of NZ_FOQG01000014.1, from coordinate 52,388 downwards.
CGTGGCGCCTGTCTGCGTCGCCTCGATGCTGACGCGGCCGTCCTCCTGGACGAACGAGACCTCGGGGTCGCTGCGGACCTCGGCCAGCTCGGCGTCGGACAGTGCTGCGGCATAGCCGCCGATGTTGGCGTAGACCCGCTTGATCTCGGCGCCGTCCTGACGGGCGTCCGCACGTGAGTCGGTGGCCTCGGCCCGCGTGGTGTCGTGGTCGAAGACCACGATGTAGCGGCCGTCGATGGCCTTCGCTGCCTGCACGAGCGGGGCTTGCGTGTCGTGGGCCTGGGTGTCAGAAGCACGGTCTCCGGCGGCGGGTGCGGCGGTGGCCGACACTCCGGGGAGAGCGGCCGCGCCGCCGAGGGTGACGACGAAAGCGGCCACACCGATCTTGGTCTTGCTCAACATCTACGTGTTCCTCCTCGGACCTTGTGGGTCCTGAGTCCGACACCGTCCCGAGAACGGACAGCGAGCGACCTGGTTGTCGCTGAGGAGGACTCTCGCCCGCGGAGGTCGGGCGCCGGTAGCGGGGAAACCCTCGACCCTGCCCGCGAGCCCCCGTGCCTGCGAGTTTCGGTGACGGTCGTGGGTGGGTGCCCCCGACAGGATTCGAACCTGTGACCGGCGGATTAGAAGTCCGATCCGGGGTCTGAAGCCGGTGGGAGTGGGGTGTAGCCAGTTGATTATGTGGCCTGGTCAGGGGCGGTTTCGGGGGCGTCGGGGTGTAGCGGGGTGGGGTGGGGTGAAACGGGTGGGTGCCCCAGGTTCTGCCCCACGCCAGCGCGCCTAGTCGGTTGGGCCGTCCAGGTCGCGGAGGGCGTGGAGTGCGTCGCAAAGCCAGCAGCTGGAGTAGGTGGTGCCAGTTCGGCCGCTGGTGAGGTTCGCGGCGAGCTGCTCGTCAGGGTCAATCCAGGCCCCACATAGGGCTGGGACAGGGATGCCGTACCCGGTATTCATGGCCACGTCGATCCCGAGCATCCAGTGGAGCTCGACAGCATGTTCCGAGGAGGCTGCTGCGGTTGGAGAAGCGGATCCCGAGAGTGCGGCAGACATGGTGATAGTCCTCCGTGGGGTATTCGAATATGAGTGACGGACGTTACCTATTCTGTGCGGTTGCGGCCAGTGCGTCCCTAGCCTTCGCGCGTGAATCCCCTCCGGCTCGCTGGTGTCGCCGAGGTTGCTGAGTTGCTCGGGGTCAGTCGTCAGCAGGTTCACCGTCTGGCCAGTCGCGAGGACTTCCCTGCCCCGGTGGCCAACCTGGTGGCGGGGAGGGTGTGGCTTCTCGTCGAGGTTGAGCAGTGGGGTCGTGAGCATGCAGGGCGGCGTCCGGGGCGCCCTGAGACCCCAAAGCCGACCTGAGTGGAACGGCGGTAGCGCCGCCGCGTGGGTTCGTCGCCCTATCGTCTGGTGCGGGCAGACGTGCGCGCGTCTCGGAGGCGCAGCAGCCGGCGTACGACGAGCGGCTCAGTGGCGAGCGCGTCGGGGTGGTCGATGATCCAGTTGAGCCGCTGGTAGTAGCGGGTGCTGGTGACCCCGAACCGGTCGAGCACCGCGGTCTCTTTCGCGCCGGCGAACTTCCACCACTGCCGCTCGAAGGTGAGGATCGCGTGGTCCTGGTTGGTCAGCTGCTCGGTGGTCATGCGGGTGACGTTAGGCGGGCCCGCCGACAGTGCGTCCCTTGGAGTGGTCGGTGTCGTCGGGGCGGATGTCGTCGCCGGTGAAGGTTCCGAGGGTGCTCGAGCCTCTGGGGGTGCGGTACTGGACGTGGGCCTGCCAGGCGCCGTCGACGAGCTCTTGGGCGATGACGTGGCCGTGGTGCCAGACGCCGTCGACGAGGACTTGGACCATGGGTGGGTCGTTGGGGTCGGCGCGTACGTAGGTCACGGGGTCAGGGTGTCAGGCGGCGTCGACACATCGACCACCCGATGAGGCCGCCGCCGGTGGCCGCGGCAAGGTGGGTCAGCAGCAGAAAGGCGTCCATCGGCCCAGCGTGGCGCTGAACTTTGACGAAGTGAAGCGTCTGCGTCGGCCCGGTTGTGCTGCACAAGGTCCCCGGCGGTCAGCCGCATGATGCTTTACGGTGCAGTTCAACATCACCGAACTCGGAGACCACATGAAGAACTCGATCCTCGCTGCCACCGCTATCGCCGGAGCGTTCGTGCTCGGCGGCACCACCTTCGCCGTCGCCGGCCCGCTGGTCACCTCGCAGGACATCAAGAACGGTTCCATCCGCGGCATCGACATCAAGGATGGGTCGCTGTCGGCGGCGAAGTTCCGTGGTGACATCAGGGGTGTCCGTGGTCCGGCGGGACCCGCAGGTCCGGCTGGTCCGGCTGGTCCGGCTGGTCCCGAGGGGGCGACTGGAGCGACCGGCCCGGCCGGCCCGGCCGGGCAGGCTGGAGCAACCGGCCCGGCCGGGCCCAGGGGGGAGACCGGGCCGCAGGGCTCCCATGGCGTCCCCGGCCCGGCTGGCGACGGAGGTGTCGACGAGTACGTCTCCTGGACGTGGACCCACAACGAGAATGACCCCGTTTTTGCTGGTCGCCCTGGCCAGTACAACACCGTGTACTCCAGCGACTCGATCAGCGGACCTGCCGCGGTCTACGCCATCGACATCACAGTGCCCGCCGAGGTCGAGGATTGGTTCAAGAACAACTGCCAAGACGCCGGATACTCCATCGGTCTTGGAGAGTCGACGGCGCTGTTTTACTACTACGCTGAGTTCGTGGGCAACGGGTTCGTCAACCCGCCAGGCCGAGAGGTGACCGGCACAAGCGACCTCGTCGCGAGGAACGAGGACGGACGCTTCCGTGCACACGTCAGCTGCAGTAACAATGACGGCAACGTCCCAGTCCCGTCGTTCACCGTGACTGCCACGTTTGGCGTCGACTACCTGCCGGAGTCGGCTGCCGTTCGTCAGGTCCAGTAGGTCCTGCAGGGTCTATGCGGGTCAGGTCGCGGATATCGCCCATCAAGCGACGAATCGCCCCACCCGGCCATTGGCCAGGTGGGGCGGTCAGTTGCCGCACCGACGGTGCAGCGGGGCGCCACTGGAAGTGGCCAGCCTACGCGGTCAGAGCAGCGCGCGGCGAGCGAGTAGGTGGCCGAGGATGACCCCGGCTGGGTAGGCGAGCGCCCCGAGTGCGACCCACGGGAGTCGCGTGCGCATGGCCTAGTCGACGGTCTCGGGGCCGAACGCGGCCGGGCCGTCGCCGGGCGCGAGCTTGATGCCCGCCAGCGACGTCACGAGCGACACGAGGGTGGCCAGCGCGACAGCGGATCCGACGCCGGCCCAGTCGATGTCGGTGATGCCCGTGGCGTTCGTGCCGACCAGGGCGAGGAAGACCTGTGCGGCGGTCTTGATGGCACGCTCGAGCGTGGCGAGCAGGTAAGGCTTCATCGGTTCTCCTTGGTGGTGAGGGTCAGCACCGCGTGGTCGGTGCCGTCGTACTCCTGGTGGGTGCGCTTGACGTCGCCCCAGCCATGGCCGTAGACGAAGCCCATGACGTCAGCGCCGTACGAATTCGGGGCGTCGAGGTCGGTGCGCATCGCGGCGTGGTGGAGGTTGAAGTCCCCGGTCACGCCCCACCGCATCCGGGGCTGGATTCGGAGGCGGGCGCGCTGGCGGTCAACCCAGCGGCGGGTGGACTCGACCGCGTCGGCTTGACGACCAGTCGAGGGCAGGGGGTTGTGAATGACAGCGACCCTGGTGGTGATGCCGTGGTCGCGCAGGGCGGCAACGCGGCGGTACCTGTCTTGGACCTTCCGGCCTCGACGGGACAGGAGCCGCGACAGAGTCCAGCGGCGCCGCACGCCCGCGCCGCGTCGCACGGCGATCACGGACCCTGCGCGGGCTCCGTTGGCGCGGTCCTGGGACACGTCCCACCCGGGAAGGATCTTCGCCACGTCGACTGGGTCGTTGTCGGCGTCGCGGGCCTCGACGAGGAGCAGTACGTCTGCGGGTGCGTCACCGTTGGCGCCGTCCGCGAGCTGGCGGATCAGGCGTGCGTCGTTGCCCCACTGGTAGGTGAGGTTCGCGACCCTGTAGACCGTCACTGCGGACGCGTCCCGTTGCGGATCTCCTTGAGGACCGTGGCCAGAGACCTCTTGGCCTTGGTGCCCACGTCGATCTTCACGATGTCGCCGGCCTTCGCTACGGCGCGCTCGGCCTCCTCGCGGGCGATGGTGCGGATCTTGTCGAAGTCGGCGTCCTGCATGGTGTCCTCCTGCATCACGCCCCAGAGGGCGTTCGAGTCGTAGCCGGCCGCCGCGGTTGCGACGGAGACGTGGGTGTGGTGGTCGTGGGGGTTGGAGCCGTCGTAGTCGCGCCAGTCCCACCCGTAGGTGGCTGAGGCGATCCGGCCACGGCTGATGACGTAGGCGCCGGGCCCAAGGGCGGGGTGTCCGGCGATGCCGAGTTGGCGGATGTCCTCGGCGAAGGCGTGGGCGTCGAAGCCGCCGGCGGGGTCGTGGGTGAAGTCGCGCGCGCGGACCACCCCGGCGGGGTTGGGGTTGTGGTCGGAGGTCCGGGAGGAGTGGGCGGTGTCGCCGATAGATCCGTCGGCGGCCTTGGACCGGTCGGGGGCGGCAGCGTTGATCGCGTCGAGGAGCTCGTCGAGGGAGTACGCGGTGCGCCAGGACATCAGTCGCCCTCGTTGACGAAGCTCTGCTGCGGACAGGCTGGGTCGGTGCACTCGTGCGTGAAGTCGTGCCGGTCGTTGAACGAGACGTCCTCGCCAGCGTCGTAGCACGAGTAGCGATGACCGGGATCGTCGGTGCAGTGGGCCTCGGAGGGTCCAGGGTCAGCGCATGTGCCGGTACGGATTGTGCTCACGGGTGCCTCCTGTGGGCGTGCTTGATCGCCGCCGGCCACGAGGTGGGCGAGGCGGGTGCGGAGTCGGTGGATCAGGTCGTGGCGGGGGCTGGGGCGGGTAGCGGGCGGCAGTCGAGGAACACGGCGCCGGCGTCACCGACGGTGAAGCCGGCGAGGTACTGGCCCTCGGGGCAGGTGTAGGTGCCGGGTTGGGCGGTGCCGTCACGACCGTCCTGGCCAGGTTCACCAGCCGGACCGGGAGGCCCCTGCGGGCCGGGGTCACCGGGTGGGCCTACAGGTCCCGTGTCGCCCTGCGGCCCCTGCTGGCCGAGCGCGCCGGCCGGGCCGGTGTTGCCGACATCGCCGGGGGGACCGGCTGGTCCGACGGGTCCGATGAATCCGCGCGGACCCTGCGCGCCGGCCGAGCCGGTCAGACCCTGGACACCTGGTGGACCCGCGGGTCCCTGGGCGCCCGCAGGACCTGGATCGCCCTGGGCGACCTCGTCGATGGTCTCCTCGACCTGGTCGGCCTCAGCGTCACAGTCGGGGGTGTCGGGGTCCTTGACGCAGTCGACGAGCTCCTGTGACTGACCGGCCACGACGTCACGCTCAGTGCGTGCGGTGTCGCGGCCGTCGAGCAGGAGCGCGATCGCGATGCCCGATGTGAGGGCGGCGAGGGCGATCAGTGCGACCAGGGCGATGCCCATGGGCTGCATCCCCAGGATGAGGCGACGCTTCTCAGACGTCATCCGGATCTCCTCCGAGTTCGGTGATCTTCTTGGCCTGGCGGCGGATCTTGTCTTCCTTCTCGAGCATCGCCGCGGAGTTTCGCGAGGTGATGATGGCGATCGTGATGGAGGCCGATGCGGCGATGAACGACGCGACGACGGTGCCGAGAACGGGGTCCACACCGTCACCGACCCCTTCGAGTGCGTCGCTCCCGGTGGCGTTGCCAGGTGAAGCCGGACAGCAGGACGGCGTAGGCGATGAGCCCGAGCCACGAGAACGCGTCGAAGGGGATGCCGAGGTTGAAGGCCTTGAATTGGCCCGCGAGTAGGTAGGTCATGACCAGCCCGATCCCGATCAGGATCACCCTGATCGGCCACGTCCGTTCGTGCCAGGTTGAGCCGACCCAGTGTCCGGCGAAGAGGAGCGCGAGCATCGCCTCGAAGGTCAGGACTGCTCGTAGGACGTGGTCGAGCTCGGGCATGGGGGCCTCCATCGCTGGTGGTCGTGGCAGGGGGTCTGGGCGCGCTGCTGCGAGACCGAGACGGTGAGGGGTCAGCCGTGCATAACGAGCAAAGTGCTACGCCTAGAACTCCACGACGATCAGGCCGTCAGCACCTCCGCCACCAGTGCCACCGGCACCGCCAGCGCAGCCGCCGCCGCCGCCGCCACCACCACAACCGAGGTCAGTTGCGGTCTGTCCGGTGGCACCGTCTGCGGTTGCCGAGCCGCCGCCCGCGACGCTGCCGATGCTGGTATTGGGAGCGGTGCGGGCATTGCCGCCCAGTCCACCCTTGGATGTGGCGCTTGATGCTGGACCGCCACCAGAGCCGCCGATGACGCCGCCCGTGGGGACCGGGGACACTCCCACGCCGCCAGCAGCGCCGCCCGTGCCGGGGATGCCGGTCGTGGTAACGACATTGCCGGTTGCACCCTGAGATGCGCCGTGGACTGTCGCGGTGCTGTTGCCTGGGGTAGCCGAGCCAATGTTCCCGCCGCTCGCCCGGTAGGTGGTCGCACCGATGGTCAGCGTCGTGTCGCCACCCCTCGTGCCGACCACGCCCGCATTGTTGCCGCCCGCTGCGCCGCCAGCCCCGCCAGCCCCGCCCGTGCCGACCGCGCCGACATAGGAGGTGGCGGCAGTGACGGCGAGGTTGCGCCGCACCGACCGCTCGCCCGGTCCGCCACCAACACCGCCGCGCTGGTCAAGGGCTGCCGTTGCGGACCCGCCGCCATTGCCGCCCGATCCGGCCGCGAGAAGGTCGAGCGCAATCAGGCGGTTGATCCCGGTCGGGGACTTCCACGTCGTGGTGCCCGCTGCGACCTGCTCGACGTGCCCACCAGGCAGGAAGGTCCAGAAGTCGCGCTCGGTGGCGTCCCACGTGGCGCGCGTGGTCCGGCCCGTCGTGAGGTAGCCGAGGCCACCGCTGGGGAGACGCACCCGCTGGTGGGCAGAGATGAAGAGGTTCGCCGTCCATGCACTCAGGGTGAAGTTAAGAACGAGCTCCGACCACGCGCTCCAAGCTGCGTTAGTGGAGGACGCCGAGCGCACCCAGACACCGTTGCCACTGGTGCCGTGGAACTCCTGATAGTTGAACTGCCCGTTGGCGGCCACGACGCCGGGGACTGTGATGAACGTCTTGAGGACGCCGGGACCGTTGTCGGCGCGCGGGCCAGCGGGCGACGGGGAGAGGACGTTCTGCAACGTCTCGCCCACGGCGTAGGCAGACGGTACGGTGCCAATCGCGGCCGACGAGTCGGTGAGTTGCCGAACGACGGGCGGGGCGACGAGTCGCCCGCCGCCAGTGACGACGGTGTAGTCAGCGCCGCCCGGGAAGTCGCCCGAGTCGAGGGTGTTCTTGACGAGGTCGAACGCCTGGGAGGGCGTCAGGATCGGGACGCTGAGAGACTGCGCGTAGGCGATCACGTTAGCCAGGCGCGTGTAGCCACCGCCCGCGCTGGTGAGTTCCGCGACGGTGGCCGACGAGTGGAGGATGAAAACCAGGATCTCGCCATTGGCGATCGCGGTGTCGATCTGGGCGTAGTGCGTCGCGGTGACGGTCGAGTCCTTGATCGCGATGCGCCGGATCGCGAACGTCGAGAGCGGCTGCTGCGACCCCGAGGTGCCCGCCTGTGTGGTGGCGAGGCCGTAGTCGTAGTAGTCGCGGACGATCTTGCGGACCCCGGCGTCATGGTTGCCGAACGTGTAGGCGTACCCGCGCACCTTGACGCCCTGCGCCTCATAGGCGGCGCGATTGTTGATCTGAGTGGTGCGGGTCGCGGTGTCCTGAGGGATCTGGTCGGAGTGGTCGATCGAGTGGGCGACGATCTCGTGGCCCGCGTCGTAGAGCGACTTGACCTGCGCCCACGTCATGTTGCCGCCCGCATTGGGGTAGCCGGACGGCATGACGAACCCGCCCTTAATCCCGGCCGTGTCGAGGATCGGCTTCATGGCCGTCCAGTCGGCAGCGGGGCAGTCGTCGAAGGTGAAGCACACCACGGGTCGGGGCGCCCTGATTGCGGGGAGCGGGACGACAGCCTCCGCTGCAATCGTGGCCGTATGTCTCGCGTCCTGCTGCTGACGGAAGAGGCTGCCGGCGTCGGCATCGACGGCCGTCATCAGGCCCCCGGTCGTTGCCACAACACCCTCGACAGCGACCTTCGCGGCCACCGCCGCGGCCGCTGCAACCTCGGCCGCCGCCTGAGCTGCAGCGGCGGCTGCTGCAGCTGAGTCCGCGCGGGCGTCCATGCGGAAGAAGTCGCCGTCGGGGTCGCGGACCCACACCTCGACGTTGATGCCGTCGGGGCCGTAGAACGCAGGCACCTGCCCCGTCGAGGGGACGACCACGACGCTGGTGGCGGTGGTGCCGTCCGCCTGCATGAGGTTGAGGTAGCGAACCCCGCCGTTGGCCGCTGGCCCGGACCACACCTGCAGGGTGACCGACGTCGGGTCGCCGTTGGCGTCGATGGGGAGGGTGAGGAGCTGGCGTCGACCGAGCGCGAACAGCGAGACGACGGAGTCGCCGACGCGGCCACCGAACAGTGAGCGGGCCATCAGAGGACTCCTTCGGGGGTCGTGGTCATGGGGTGCTCGCGGTCGTGCCGTTCGCGGCGACGGCCACGACCCGGATCGCGGTCGAGTAGTCCCGGCCGGACACGGGCGTCCAGTAGCGCCAGCCCTCGTTGGTGGGTAGCTCGGTGGCCTTGCGCTCCTCGACCCCGCCCTCGGTGACGTAGACGTCGTTGTAGACCGTCACCGGGGCGCCACCGGTGGGGGCTGGGTTGGTGAGCATGATCTGCAGCGACGCGGTGTCGGGGTCGGGGTAGATCACGAACGACGGCACCATCGGCTCGGTGTAGTCGACGTTCACCATCACGCTGATCCACACCGACCAGAGACCGGCGAACTTGACCCGGACCTGCAGGTGCTCGGGGCGGTTGTTGGTCTCGAAGGTCAGCGGGATCGATCGCGGTAGGGGTGCGACGACTTCGCCGGTGTCGTAGTAGATGACCGCGGTGTTCGGTGCGCCGGCGGTGTTGCCGACCCGGCGGACCTGGTAGGCGTCCTGCTCGGCCGTGGACCAGACGAGGGTCTCGGTCTGCTCGACGGATTGACCGTTGATCGGGTACGTGATCGACGGACCAGCGGGCGGGTTGGCCGCGGTGAAGAACCCGGACGCGCACCAGGGCCCGACGAGGCCTCCGGCGTCCCAGGTGCGGACCTGGCGCTCGTAGTTGCCGGGAGTGAAGGTCCCGGGCGGGAAGTCGTAGAACGGGTTGGGGCTGTTGACGACGACGGTGGTCCAGGTGACGGTGCCGACAATGCGGTGCCGGAGCTCGAACTTCGACTGGGAGTCGCCGGTGTCGGGGTCGTTGAAGGTGTGCGCGGCACGGTTCGGTGACGCGGTCGAGATCAGCGCGCCACCGACCATAGTTGTCAGGACGGGTGCGTTGGGGGTGCGGTTCTCGAGGTAGACGTAGGCCTGGGCGGATGACGAGCCCCCGCCGTAGTTGTCCTCGCCGCCGATGAGGTAGACGAACCCGGAGGGATCCGTCGCGACAGCCGGATAGTCGAGCACGGCACCTGGGTAGTCCGGGATCACGCCAAGCGCCCACGCACTTGCGCCGGGGGTGTAGCCGTCGACGCGCTTCCGCCGTTCGCCTCCGTGATTGCCTGGGAGCGCAAGAATCGTTCCGCTCGCAAGCCGTGACACGGGCTGGTTGTAGGCGCCGGAGCCCCAGTCGGGAAGGGATGCGGTCTCGGGGGTGAGGGACCACACTCCGGTTGCCGGATCGTAGACGTACAACCTGCTGGCGAATGTCTGGTGGCCGCAGTAGAGCTTGCCGTCGTCACCCATGACACCAGTGATGCTGTATTGCTCATCAGAGTACGGGGCGGGCGTCAGAGTCTCCCAGGTGTTTGATCCCGGGGTGTAACGCTCCACGATGTAGGAGGGCGAGTAGCCGCTGCTGCCGCCGAGACCCTCGCGCCCCATAGCCAGGTAGATGCGGCCGGCCGCGTCCTGGAAGCCGAGGGGCTGGCCGCGGAACGTGGGCGGGGTCGCGCGGTTCTCCCAGGTGTTGGTCGCCGGGTCGTAGCGGTAGTGGTGCTTCACGGCTCCACTGGTCGTGCTGAAACCGAGAAAGTGGATCTTGGTGCCGACCGAGAACGCGTAGCCGAAGAGCGCCGCGGGGACCGGGGCACCGCTCGCCCAGGTATTCGTTTCGGGGGTGTAGATAAACGTCGAGGACGTGAGCCCGCTGTTGTTAGCGCCACCGAAGACGTAGACCTTGCCGTCGTGGAACAAACCCGCGCCCGTCGCAACTGCGACCGGCAGTGGCGCGATCTGCTGCCAGGCGCCCATCAGCCGGCGCCCAGCATCGCGCCGAGCTCGACGAGCGACCCCACCGCACCGAGGTTGGTCCACGCCCCACCGGTCTCACCGTCGACGAGGGCGACTGCGTCGCCGCGCACCGAGAGGCGGGTCCCGTCGGTGTCACCGAACACCACAACCTCGACGGTGTCATCGACCACGTCCAGCCCGGCCACATCCGCCGGCTGCAGCACGTCCGCGAGCACACCCCGGGCGATGGCCGTCCGGGCTGCGCTCGCGTCCTGAGCGGCCTGGATCGCGATCTCACGCAGGGTCAGGGGCACGGTCATGACTCGACTCCTTGGACTAGCGGCAGCAGGGGGTTGCGGACGGTGACGGTGACCCTCTGCCCGACGCCGTAGACACCGGCGTCGAGAACGTTCGCGGGGCACGGTGTGGTCGCGCCGTCGACGAGGATCGTGAGCGGGACGCTGATGGTGACCGTCGCGGCCGTCTGGACCTCGGTGATCGGACGAGTGGCCATCAGCCCACGACCTCCATGACCCAACGCCCCGGGGCGCCGTCGAGACTCGTCGTCGAGTTGATGACCTCAACCTTGTCGTTCGAGTCGCCGTCGATCATCCGGACCACGTCGAGGTGCCCCACGATCGGGAGCGGGTCGATCTCGTACGTCAGCGTCCTGGTCGCGGCGGTGTCCTCGATGACGATGCGGTCGCCCTGCGCGACCAGGGCCGCCTGGTTCGCCGCGTCGAGGAACACGACCCGCCGCCGGACCCGCTTGATCGAGGCCTGCGACGACGCCCCACGGTTGAGGTTCTGCACCGTGTAGATCCCGTCGCCCTCGATCGGGGTGACGTCCATGCCGCGGCGCACGAACCGCCAGTGGTTCGGCGCCGACCACACGTCCTCGTCGACGGTCGACTCCTCACCGACGAGGTTGGTCCGCTCGTCGGCGGTGTCGAAGGTCCACTCCACCGGTCGGGTCTTCGGGTCCTGGTAGGGCTCGGACCGGTAGGTGCCGTCCTCGTCGCACCACAGCTCGCGGTAGTTGATCGAGGCGAGGAGGTCGTTGATGATCTGCAGCCACGTCGCGGGGTTGGAGTCCGTGAGCGCCCACACCATCGTCGAGGGCAGGACCGCGACGTGCTCGGTCCCGTCGAGCCGCACCGGTGCACCGGCACCAGCAGCAGAGATGGCGGCCTTCACCGCGTCGAGGTACGTCGTGGACAGCGGCGTGAACGTCATCCGGTCGACCCACGTCTTCATGCCCGCGGTGGTGATGCGGACCGCAGGACCGAAGAACACGTTCGAGGTGGTGGCGGTCCACAGGAAGTCGAGCGTCACCCACTGGTCCTTCGCTGTGGTCTGCCACGGGGAGGACGCGACGAAGAGGATGTCGAGGCGTACGTCGGGGCCACCGGCGGGGACCCACACGTCGCAGGTCAAGAGGTACGTCTTCCCGACGATGAGGCCCGAGAGGCCCCAGTTCACCCACGAGTTCGCCGCGGTCGGCCACGTCACCTCGAGCGAGGCCACCCCGGCACCGGAGTGCTTCGACGTCGTCCTCGCGAAGGTCGCCGGGGTGTAGGTCCCGAACCCCGAGTTCGAGTCGATGCCCGTCGTGTCGGTCTCGACCGACCCGTTCACGACCAGGTCGGCGCCCGGGTACGGCACCACGAGGTAGGTGTCGCCGACTGGGTCGAGGAGCAGCTGCAGCAGGTCGTAGCCCTGCACGTCGTACATGGGCGTGTCGTCGCTGCGCCGCGACTGCGGGGTGGTGAGGACGTAGACGCCGCAGTTGAACCGCGCCGTCACTGCGTCGTTGGACAGGGTCACGTAGGGGCGGACCCGGTCGCGGCCCCACGCCAACCACCGGCTGATCGAGAGCCGACACACGCCGTGCACGACCGCGCGACCGTCGTGCTCGACGACCCCGCCCGCAGCGAGGTCGTCGCTGATGTCGGCCACGACCCGGTTCTGGGTGTCGAGGAGCTCGAGGCCGGCGGTGACGGTGATGTCGTCGCCGGTCAGCAGGGCCCGAACCTGGTCGTCGGTAAGGTCCTCGCGCGGCGCGGCGGTCAGCGGCTGCATCGTCAGACCGCCTCGGTGTGGGTGATCTCGTCGAGGCTGAGCTTCACGTCGGCCCAGTCCCGGACGCGGGTGAGGACTTCGCGGGGGAGCTGGGCGTAGACGACGTAAACCTTGGTCCCTACATGGTCACGGACGCAGACGAGCTGCCCGGCGTGGTCGCGGAGCCACTCGATCTGCGCGGGCTCGCAGTGGGGCAGCGACAGGTCGATGCTGGTGTAGGCCGCGACGCCGCGGCGGACGATGCGTCGCCGGTTGGCGAGCTGGCGGACCTCGGTGCGGGTGTCGATCGTGATGCCGATCTTCTCGTCGGCCTTGCGGAAGGAGCAGAGGTCGGCGGGGTTGGCTGCCAGGTTGAACCAGATCGCGCAGAACGCGAGGGTTCCGCCGGGCTCGCCGACTCCGTCGCCGATCACGATCGGCATGTCAGCGGCCTCCCTGCTGGCGGACGAGCTGGGCGGTCTCGCGGGGGATCTGCCGCACGTCGGCGCGGAGACCGCTGATCATCGGCTGCAGCGCCTGGACCCCGGCTGCAGCGCCGGCGCGGACCTCGGCCCCGAGGGTCGCGAGCTCAGCGTTAAGGGCCGCAATGGTGAGGTCCTGGGCGGCGATCGCTGCGGTGGTGGCGGCGATGGTCGCGACCAGGACGGCCTGCTGCTCCCCGTAGACGGCCTGCGTGGCGAGCGCCCCTACGGTCGCCGCGGCGTTCTCCCGGGTCGTGAAGAGCTGCTCGTAGTAGGCGATCTGCTCTTCGGACAGGGCCGCGAGCTCCTCGGCCGTGGCGAAGTCCCCGGATGCGGCGAGCTGCTCGTAGAGCCCACCGAGTGCTCCTTCGGTGTCGAGGCCCTTCTCCTCGAGCAGCGCCAGGGCAGCGGCCATGCGCTCGGCGGCCGCGGTGTCGGCGAGGAGGACCTGCTCGAGGGCCTGTAGCCCCGTGACGGTGGTCTCGACGGGCTCCGAGGCCTGCGCAGCGGCCGCCTCGACGGAGGCGCGCATGGCCTGGATCTGGACCATGAGGCGCGAGGCCTCGGCGGCAGCTGCGACGGAGTCCGCCCCGGGGCCAGAGCGGATCGCGATGAGCTGCGCCTCAGCCGCGGCCAGGGCGGACCGCTGCCCTTCGAGCTCGGGGGTCGTGCCGGTGCCGGGTGTGCTGGTCGTGTAGCCGCCGTTGAAGGGGTCGGAGAGGAAGTTCCCGGACACCGACGAGGCGTACGACGACATCGTCTGCATCAGCTGGTCGAGGGCCTGCTGCTGGGAGTTCAGGGACTCGATCAGTTCGTCGCGCTTGCGGGTCTCCTCGACCAGTGCGGCCTGGACGGTGTCGAAGGCCTTGGCGGTGGCGCGCATCTCGGCTGCCCAGTCCTTGAGCGCACCGGTCCAGGTGCCACCGGCCTCGATGATGTCGGCGCGGAATTGTGCGATCTCGGCGTTGATGTCCATCAGGACGGTGCGGGGGGTGTTGTCGGGGGTGATGTTGTCGAAGGACAGGTTGTCGCCGATTCCACGCAGCGCGTCGCGGCGGCTTGCGAGCTCCTCGCGGGCCTCGCGGCGTGCGTCGCGCGCTTCCTGTCGGGCCTCGCGCTGCTCCTGGGTCTTGAGGAGCTTCAAGGCCCGCTCGGCGGCCTGCAGCTCGAGCTGGGCGATCTTCCGGTCGAGGCCGTTGAGGCGGTCCTTGCCGTCGGCGTTGAGGGACCGCTTGAGGTCGCGGATCCCGGAGATGGCCTGGGCGATCTCAAGGCGCTCCTCGACGTTGCGGCGGATCCCCTTCGTGGCGTCCTGCGTGGTGGAGGCAGCCTCGGCGAATGCGCCGGCCAGCATGAGGGCGTCGTCGCGGAGCTGGCCCAGAGCGTCGTCGCCAGGGCCGGAGGTGCCGCGTGTGCGGGCGTACGTCGACGACACGAGGCCGCCGCCGGCGAGACGGAGGGCGTTCATGCGCTCGAAGGTGTCGACGCCGTAGTGGTCGACGGCGGCGGCCCTGACGACGTACTCGCCGGTGGAGGCAAGGATCGGGACGGAGTCCGAGGTGCTGGTCCCGGGCCCGAACACGGGGCCGCCACGGGCGCGGCGGGGGACGGTGGAGCCGCCGGACACGAAGGGGGCGTTGTCGGCGGTGCCCGACTCCTGGTGCCGCACGGTGACCGTGACGGTCTTCGACTGGATGACGTCGATGCCGCGCTTGATGTCAGCCAACCGTGCGGCCGCGGCCTCCGTCTTGGCCTGGATCTCGATGAGACGGGAGCGGGGGATCTCGAGGAGTTGGCGGGCGAGGTCGCGGGCCTTGCCGATGGGGACACCCATCGCGGTCGCGGTCTCGATGAACGCGGAGCGGGCCTCGCGGAACTTGGCGTTGTTGTTCTTCACCGCGGCCGACTGGCTGTTCCACGCAGACGCGAGACCGGAGATGACGGCGCGGTTCTCCAAGGCGGCGGCGGAGTTGCCCTTGATACCCGCCTGGTTCTTGTCACCCTGCTCGCGGGCGGCCTTGAGAGCCTGGCGGTAGGCGGTCTCGGCGTCAAACGCGGCCAGGGTCGCGTCGCGCTTCTCGTGCATCGCGTCCGTAGCGTCGGCGAGCGCCTGGGCCTCCTCCTGGGACGCCTTGGCCGCCGCCTGAGCGGCCCTCACGTACGAGTCGGTCGCCCCGGTTGCCCCCTCGGTGGCTTCCCCGCTGAGGATGGCGGCATTCGCGGTGGCGTCAAGGGACTCACGGTAGGTCGGGAGCAACGCCAGCAGGTTCGCCTGCTCGGCCTCGGTGAGCTGGTAGGCACCCGCCAGGCCCTCGAGTGCAGCAGCGGCCTGGTCCGGCGCCCCAGCTGCGACGATCCCGGCCAGCGCGTCGTCGAGGGCCTTGATAGACGCGGCCGCCTCACGGGACTCCTGCTTGGTCGACTGCAGACCAGGGATCACGTTGTCAGCCAGGCCACCGAGGCCGAGGGGGATCGAGTCGTAGAACCCGGCGATGTCCGCCATGATCCCCGGGTCGTCGAGGGCGCTGATCGCGGCGCCGAGGTCACCAAAGTCCTGGGCGAGGGCCTTCATGGCCTCGGCCTTGCCCATGTTGAGGAGGTTGTTCGTGAGGCCTTCCACGCCGGGTACCGCCCGGTCGGTGGACTCCGCGATCGCGTCTAGGGCTTCGTCGAGGGCGTAGAGCCCAACCGCGATCGACGCGGCGATCCCCAGGCCGCGCAGCTTCCCGCCGGCCGTCCCCGAATCGGTCCCGAGGCCACGAATCGCCTCACGGGTCTCGGTGACACCGCTGATGACCTTCGACCCGAACCAAGCAGCCCCACCCACCACCGCAGTGATGGCGAGCAGCTTCGTCAGCGCACCCTGCACGGGGGCGGGCAGGGACCCGAAGGCGTCCGCGATCATCCCGACGCCATCGGCGATCTCGGCGACCACGGGCAGCAGCGCGCCGCCGGCCTCGATGCCGGCGTCCTTGATCTTGTTCCACGCCACCTGGGTCTTCGCCGCGGTCGTGTCGTACCGCTTCGCGGCCTCATCGGCGAGAGCGGTGTTCTCCTCCCACGCCGAAGCCCCAAGGGCCAAAGAGTCGGTCAAGAGGTCGCCAGAGGCAGCCATGCCGAGGAGGGCCTGGGAGACGCGGACGTCGGACAGACCGAGGCCGTCGAGGGTGGTGAAGACGTCGCCGCCGGCCTGGTTGATCCGGTCGAGCCCCGTGGTGAACGACGCGAACGCCTGGGCCGGGTCGCTCTCGAACGCTGTTGCGAACTCGGCGGCGGTCATACCGGCGACGGCGGCGAACTTGTCGAGCTCGGCACCGCCCTGAGCGGTCGCCTTCGCCATGTCGGTGAAGACCCGCGAGATCGCCGACCCGCCGGCCTCGACCTCGATGCCCATGGACGCCGCGGCGTTCGCGATCGCGAGGATGTCGGACTCCGCGAGCCCGATCTGCGCACCAGCACCGGCGATGCGCTGTGCCATCCCGAGGATCTGCGCCTCGGTGGAGGCGCCGTCGTTGCCGAGCGCAACGAGGGCGGCACCGAAGTTGTCGACGTCGTCGACGCCGGTGCCCATGACGTTGGAGATCTGTGCGATGTCGGTCGCAGCCTGGTCGGCGGTGAGGTTGGTGGTCTCACTCAGGTCGATCATCGTCTTGGTGAACGCGGTGATGTCCTCGCGAGCCACACCGAGCTGGCCGGCAGCCTCCGCGACGCCGGCGATCTCCTCGTGGGTGGCGGGGAGGCTGGTGGCGAGGTCGCGGAGGTCGCCCTCGAGCTCGTTGAGCTGGGCTCCGGTGCCATCGACGGTCTTGGTGACCCCGGCCCACTGCGACTCCCAGTCCATGGCGGCCTTGGCCATGAGGCCCAGCCCCGCCGCGGCGACGAGGCCGATCTTCCCGGCCTTGCCTCCGAGGCTGTCGATGGCCTGGCCCTGCGACATGGTCGCGGCCTTGGCCTTGCCCATGGCCTTGACCTGGGCGTCCCCGGAGGCGATCGCGGCAGCGATGTACTGCGCGTTCTCCATGGAGAGCTTCACGACGACGGAGCGGACCTCAGCACTCACCGGTCATCCACCTCCGTTCCGTCGTCGTGAAGCACAAGGGGGGTCAGCTGTCGGTGGTGGTCACGCCGAGAACGAAGGGCGGTAGCGGGCCCTTCGAGGCGGGGCGGGTGTTCCACACGACGGGGTAGGTGACCTTCTTCTCGCCGCCCTGAATGGCCGTGCACGCGAAGCACACGACCTGCAGCGCCTCGCCGCCCTCGCCGTAGAACCCGTCCATGTCGGTGTGCCACGCCACAGACCGCGGCTGCCCGCACCGGCACAGGTCTGCCTCGTAGGCCTGCAGCGCCACGAGGAGCGCCCGGTCCTCGGCCACATAGTCCGGGGACGCGATGGTCCCGGTGGGCCGGTCAGGGTGGCCGGGGTCGTCGTACAGGTAGGTCGTGGACCGCATCCGCAGGCCGAGGAAGATCGTCGGAGCGACCATCGACGCCCTGGCAGCGGCGATGACCTGACGCGCTACTGCAGCGTCAGGTTGCGCAATGAGAGCGGTGATTTTGGGACATCCACCCCGCCCTCGGTGCACACGTCCTGGGCGGTCTTGACGAGCGCCTTGTAGGCCTTCGACCCCAGCGTCGACTTGAGGGCGCGGACCTCGTCGGACGTCATCTTCGGCTCGACCGAGCACTCTGCGGTGAGCAGGATGTTGTACTCGGACAGGTCGACGTTGCCGTCCTTGTCGGCGTTCTTCGGGAAGTGCTTCTTGTTGAAGACCGCGATGTCTTCGGAGGACATGCCGCGGAACAGGGGGAACCACATGGCGTCGTTCATCTCCCGGCGGATCGCGGTCGCGTCGTCGTTGAGGGCCCGGGCGCGGGAGGCGGTGCTCTCCTCGCCCATGGATGCCTCGGGGTCCTCGATGAGCTCGCCCTGCGGGGTAACCAGGGTCACGAGCTCGCCCAGGATGCGGTCGAGGCGGGCCTCGAAGTCGGCGCGGAGGCAGACGCGGGCGTGCTTCTCCGGGCGGCGGGCCATGGCGAGGATCTCCTCGACGGTGCGGGAGCGCACCACATCTGGGAGGTCGAGGGGGGCGTCGGGGTTGCCGAAGGGGTGAGCGGCCGGCGCTGGGGTGGTGTCGCCGAGGGCAGTGTCGTCGGTGTGCTGGGTCATGGTGGGGCTCCTGTCGAGGTGTGTCGAGGGGATGTCGAGGTAGTGGGGTGGCGGGCGGCCCTCGACGAACGCCCACCACCCCGTTCAGGGGCCTGCGGGTCAGGCGACGGCGATGTAGGGGAACATCGACTGCGGCTCCATCGGGACGCGGCGCTTGATGTAGCCACCCGCGTCCGACGGGCGCTGCGGGGTGTCGGTCAGGACAGCGCCGCCGAGGAAGATCTCGTCACTCGTGGCCCACGGCGAGGTCTCGAGCTTCCCGGTCTCGCGGGCGTAGATGTAGAGGGTCGTGCCCTTCACCTTCGTGGCCGTGAAGAGCGAGTCCTCGGTGGGGTCGGCGACACCGGTGGCGGCGTTGAAGTACCGGAAGATCGTGAGACCCGCCTGGTAGTTCGAGGCACCGATGGCGTTGACGTTGTTGATGTCGCAGAGCGCCTTCTCGGCGACCTTGTCGGAGTCGGTGGGCCCGAAGGTGAAGTCGGAAGCCAGGATCCGGCAGGCAGCGTTGATGCCGGCGTTGAGCTCGGCCACGGTGGGCGCGGCGAGGTTGGCGGGTGCAGTCGTCAGGATGGCCAGCTTGATGTGGCCGTCGGCGAGGCTCTTGGGCATGTCAGTTCTCCTCGTCCCCGGTGGCCGGGGTCTCTCCGGATCCCGGGGCGGGGTCCGTGCTGGTGGGGGCGCCGACGGGGCTGTCGACGGCCTGGCCGACGGGCAGTGTCACGACGGCGACGTCGGTGGCGGCTGCGGTGTCGACGGGCAGGGGGTCCGTACCGATCACGGCCTGGACGGCGGCGAGCAGCTCGTCCTTCTTGGTCGCTCCGCCGAGGTCGATCTCGGCGGACTTCGCGAACTCGCGGATCTCCGGGACGGTGGAGTCCGCGGTGGGGGCGGGACCGATCTCGCCGTCAAGGGCGCGCTGGGAGGGGCTCTTCTTGATGAGTCGGCCCAGGACAGGGTCGGCGAGCCAGCCCTGCGGGACCCGCTGCTTGAAGCCGGTGCGGGTGTCGTAGACCTCGGTGAAGCCGTCCATGGGTGCGCCTCTCAGATCTGGACGGCGGCGACGGTGACCGTCGCGACCGCGCTGTAGGTGATGGCGACCAGGCCGTCGATGGGGTCGGCGAGGTCGAAGGGGAAGGGGCCGATGAGGGTCGTGGCGCCGGCGGCGACCGCGATGACGGGGTCGGGGTTGGCGGGGCCGTACCGGCTGTTGCCGGGCACGGCGACGGTGACGTTGATCGAGGCGGCGCTGCCGTTGCGGACCATGAGGGCGCCGCGGTTGTTGGGAACGACGTTGTCGCCGCCGACAGACGCGGCCGCGAGGGCCGGGACGGTGCCCGGGATCGCGACCTGCTGGTAGGGGATGGTTGCCATGAGCGTTCTCCTTGGGTGGCGGGTCCCCGGACGAGCGCCAGGGTCAGGTGTGCGCGGTGAGCTGGTACTGCAGCGGCGTGTAGAGGCGGTGGGGGGTGAAGTCGCGGTCGGTGAGGACCACCCCGGGGGCGTAGCCGGGCGGGACGCGCAGGGGCCCGCACTGGTGTCCGTCGACGACAGGGGCCCACCGGTGGAGGGCTGCGTGGACGCGGTCAGCGAGGGCGAGGACGTCGTAGAGGTCGCCGCCGGCGACGGTGAGCTGGAAGGGGAGGTCCAGGTCGACGACGCTGTCTCCGAGATCGGTCTCGGGGCCGGGGGTGCCGGCGCCGGGGAAGAGCACGAAGTAGGGCTTCACGCGGGCGTCAGACGCGGACTTCACGGGCGGGGAGTCGGGGGTGCCGGTGACACCGGGGAGGCCGCTTAGGGCGGAGACCTTGCCGACGTACCCGGTCGCGTTGGTGACCCCGACCAGGCGGGTCGCGACCGCGACCGCGACGAGACGGCGCGAGATCTCGGGCACGGCGCTCAGGTCCCGGCCGCGGCGAGCTGGGCGAGGGCAGCCTGGAAGCCGGGGACCTGGCGGTCGAAAGCGTTGGCCAGGTAGGGGCGGCCAGCCATGACGGAGGTGCCCTCGTGGACGTAGATGCCGTAGTCGACGGTGGGGCCGACCTCGGCCGACATCGACCCGGAGCGGCCGTCGCCGGTGATCTCGGTCGTGACGCTGTTGAGCATGTCGCCGGTGTCGACGGCGTCCATCGCGACGATGAGGGCCTTGGCGTCGGCCTCGATCGCGAACGCCGTACGACGCAGCACCGCCGAGGCGGGCGCGCCGATCCGTACGCCTGCTTGGGCGAGGCGGGACCCGTGGGCGACGGCCTGGGTGATGTCGAGGTTGGCGCCCATGGTGTGTCTCCTAGGTCCCGAGAGTGCAGATCAGGTCGCGCTCGAACCGCACGGCGGTGCCGCGCACGACGTCGCGGACACGGAGGACGCGGCCGTCGAGGGTGGTGTCGCCGGTGTTGGTGGGCACGACCTCGTCGTCGACGGAGGCAGCCACGGTCGCGGGCACGGTGACGAGGTAGCCGGACACGGTGATGGTGTCCTCGGCGGCGTTGGTCTCGCGGGCGTCGTTGGTCATGGCCTGGATGCGGGCCAGGCCGTCGAAGTAGGGGGCGTTCGGGGTGGCGACCATCTGCTGCTCGGCGTCCGACCAGGCCTGGACGGTGCCCGGGGCGCGGAGGATGACAGGGGCGGTCATGGTGCGGCCGAGCACGGCGCGGCCGGCGGTCTCGTTGGGGAGGACGCGGGTGCCGGGGCGGCCGGTGTGCTGGCGCTGCATCACCAGGGCCGCTCGGTGAGCTCGGGCCCGCAACGGGTGGGTCCGTCGAAGTTCACCAGCGAGAAGTGGGTGCTCTCGTCAGCCTGGTCGTCCTCACGGTCAGCCTGGGCGCGCAGGGCGGTCGCGCGCTTGCGGAGCGCGTCGGCGATCTTCGCGCCGTCGGTACCGACGTCCTGGGAGCGGTAGACCTTCGAGGCGAGGGCCTCGTTGTCGGCGATCGTGTCGATGGCCTGCGCGGCGGCACGCTTGACATTGCCGCCCTCGAGCGCGAGGTAGCCGTCGATCTCGAGGTCAGAGAAGGCGTTGCCGGTGACGTCCCCGAGACGTACGTCGTTGACGAGGAACCGGACGAGCTCGTTGGGCGTGGCCATGGGTCCTCCTCAGGTGGTGCTGATCCGGTGGACGGGGCGGGATCGCCGCCCCGCCCACCGGCGGTGCAGGTCTCGGCTCAGGCGCCGCGCGAGACGTAGGTGAACAGCGGGTCGCCCTGCTGGTTGCCGACGATGTGACGACCGCGGTACTGGATGTCGTCGATCTCGAAGGACCCCTCGAGCGCCGAGATGTCACCGCCACCGACGCGCTGGCCGGTGTCGGCCCTGACGCGCAGGTCGGGCTGCTCGTGGCCGGCCAGCTTCGCGACCCACAGGGCAGGGCGCGTGCTGCGCGGCTTGGGAACGAGGAACCACGTGGTCGCGGCGTTCGCGTGCGCGTTGACGAAGTCGAGCATCGGCTCGACGACGTAGGACAAGGACGAGAACTCGTTGGTTTCCTCGACCTCGACACCGTTGACCGTGGTCCGGACGACCGTCGGTCGCACGATCGAGAGCACGGTGGCCTCGAGCGACTTCGGGATGACCAGGGTCATGTCAGGCCGGGCGATGACCCGCTTGCTGTTCGGGTCCTTCTTGGTCGCCATGCCGTCCCACACCGACTTGAGGTTGGCGCGGTTCAGCGGCAGTGCCGTGGGGGTGTTGCCGTTGCCGGCCTTGAAGAAGCCGGTGTTGACGTCGGTGGCGGTGTTGGTCGCCGGGTCGACGAGCAGCAGGTTGGAGACCGCGGCGATCATCTCGGTCTCGCGGGCCTGGCGGGCCAGCTCGCCGGGGAGGTCCTCGATCTCACCGATGGCCTCGTTGTTCATCCAGGCCTCCCACGAGATCGCGAACCGGCGGCCGTACTTGGCGACCTGGATCGCGTACTCGGTGGCACCGCGGCGGTCGTCGGCCGGGTACTCGGTGAGCTCGGGGACCCGGGACATCCCGATCGTGGAGCGCCAGCGCGACTGCAGCCGCTTGGGACGGAAGTCCCGCACGGTGGTGGTGTCGGAGTACTGGTCCCACGTGGAGGGGAGCTCGTCGTACTGGGTGAGCATCTCCTTGTCGAGCTCGACCGAGGCGGCGAGCTTGAAGTCGCTGGTCGAGAACGCCTCGGCGAGGCGCACGTCGGCGCCCCACTTGTTGGCGAAGGCCTCGCCCAACATGGTCGTGGCACGCTCGGCGAGCGACTCCCCGACGCGCAGGGCGCGGGGGTTGAAGGTGCCGGAGAAGTCGGAGTCCGAGGCGGCGTTGACCGCGGCGTCTCCGGTGAGCAGCTCGATCGTCATGGTCGTGCTCCGATCAGTTCGCGATGCGAACGGTCAGGGGCCCGCTGGGCGCGCCCTTCGTGGTGAGGGCGTGGCCGTACAGGTTGTTCGCGGTCACGGTGCCGGTGAGGGCGGAGCCGTCGGCGAGGATGTAGACGGGGTCGCCGATGTTCGCGACCGCGAACGCGACCGTGAACTCGTGACCGCCGTCGAGCCACACCGACGCGTTGCCGGTGATGTTGCCGCCGCCGTAGTTGTAGGTGGCGTTGACGGTGCCGTCGGTGTTCGTCGGGGAGACGTCGACCTTGGCGCGGTCGGTGGCGCAGACACCGTTGAGGCTGCCCACGCGGACCGGGTCGCCAGACTTCTTGCCGGCCGCGACGGGCAGGGAGACCTTGTCGCCGGGGCGGAACTTCTCGTTGGTGGCCATGTCAGGCTCCCTTCACCGTGAGGGGGCGGCCCCACGGGGTGGTCGTGGGCCGCTCGGTGGCGGACTCCTCGGTGGTCTGGGCGGAGGCGCCGAAGCCCTTGACGCCGGTGCCGGGGCTCTTCTTGGCGGTGGCGTTCTCGTCGACGGTGGTGGTGAACGCGTCCTCGTCGAGGGCGCCGTCCTTGATGGGGAGGTCAGCGATCAGGCCGCGGGCCTCGAGAGCGGTGAACTCGACGCCGGCCTCCTTGGCGCGGTCGGCGACGATCTCGCGGGCACGGTCGG
The DNA here is from genome assembly GCF_900113685.1 of Nocardioides psychrotolerans. Classification (GTDB taxonomy): domain Bacteria; phylum Actinomycetota; class Actinomycetes; order Propionibacteriales; family Nocardioidaceae; genus Nocardioides; species Nocardioides psychrotolerans. Next base: position 29,300 of record NZ_FOQG01000014.1, on the reverse strand, counting down.
TGCGGACGCGGGTGGCGTCGGCCTCGCGGAGCTGGTCGCGCTCGGCCTTCAGGGTGACGTTCTCGGACTCGAGCGCGTCCACCCGACCGGCCGTCTCGGTGAGGCGAGCGTGCTCGGCCTCCTCGATCTGGATCTTGGGCATGGTGTCCTCCTGGGACTCCGTGGTTGGGATGGTGCTGTCCGGCCGGGTGACCGGGACGTAGGTGGTGAGCGCCGAGACCCGGGTGGGCTCGCCGGTCAGGGTGATGTCGACGTCGTTGGCGCCGACGTCGTAGGTCTGCTGCCAGGTCTCGGTGGGGCCCTCGCCGGAGATCTCGAACCACACGACGCGCTCGTCGGCGTCGTGGTCGCGGACGTAGACCCACCCGTTCGTTCCGTCGTGCTCGGCGCGGACGGCGCGCTGCAGCTGCTGGTGGCGGTCAGAGGCTGTGGCCTCATGGACGTCGGCGTGCCGGGCGGACTCGAGGACCGCGAGGACCTTCCCGCCGCGGCCGGCGCGGGTGACGAAGTCGACAGAGTCGACCTCGACCAGGCCCTCGATGATGGGTCCGCGGCGTCCCTCGGCCTCGCCCACGACGATGTCGGAGGCGGAGGCGCGGATGGAGACCCCGACGTTGGAGGCGAATGCCTCATCGGTCAGGAGCTCGCGGTAGGGAGCGAGGGGCTTGACCTTGCCGCGGATGCCACCGGTGGCCTTGTTGACGACGCCGGCCTCGATGATGACGGCAGCGAGGTCCCGCACGGAACGACCGGGGCGCTCGTGGTGCTCGGTCTCGGTGGGGTGGTCGAAGTACATGTGGGTGCCGACGGCGAAGAGCGGGGCGGCGGCCTCGATGACCTTCGGGGAGTAGTAGCCCGAGGAGCCCCAGCCGGGGGTGATGAACTCGACCTCGAGTAGGCCTGCGTCGTCGGTCGTCGAGGTGGAAGCCTCGGCGAGGTTGACGCTCTCGGTGAGCGGCTTGGGCATGGTCAGACCTCCCGGTCACGGGTAGCGTTCGGCGGATGGGTGCTGACGACGACGCGGACTGCGTCGAGCACGTGTGGCGGCTGGTCGAGGTGGGGCTGCGCAGGACCCGGTTGGACGTCACGTCGTCGTGCGTCCGCTGCGGGTCGGTCAGGTACGAACCGGCTCAGGCCACGGACCGGACCCGGCCACCGCTCTGAGGCACCGGCGCGACACCGAACGAGTCGCGCCACCCGGGCGTCGTACGCCGCACCGACCAGGCGGTGAGCGGGAACTCCCCGCGAGCCCAGGCGTCGTACCGGGCCGGGCCGAGGATCGCGAGCTGCTCGGCTGAGGTGAGCCCGTCGAAGAGGTCCCCGGCGTCGGGGATCAACGACGGGGGCTCGTCGATGTCGAGGCCGAGGTCCGACCAGGGCTTCACGGTGGGCATCCGTCCGCACCGGCCGGACTGGTGGTCAAACGGGCCCGGGTCGGTGAGGTCGTGGAGGGTGCCGTGCTGGGACCAGCACGAGGGGCAGGTGAGGGTGTCGAGCTTCGCGAGCCACGTCCACCCGGCGAGCACGTCGCCGTGCTGCGCCTGGCCGAGAGCGGCGGCGGTGCGGTGCGCGTCGAGGGTCTCGGTGCGGGCGATGGTGAGTGCCCGGTTGAGGCCGCCGTTGAAGCCCTTCTCGGCGCGGCGCACCATCCGCGCCGCGGTGGCGCGGGGGTTGGAGCCGGAGGCGACGCCGCGGATGAGCTCGCGGCGTACGGCGTCGTACGCCTCACCGGAGAGGGGGTCGAGGAGCGAGGTGATCTGCTGCGTGGACCGGGTCACGATCGCCTCGATCTGGCGTTCGCTGACGCGCGACCAGGAGTCGAGGTCGTCGAGGAGGTTGGAGCGGGGCGGGAGCTGGGAGTCGATGACGGAGGCTTGGGCGCCGCCTGCGGTGTCGATGACCGTGCGCAGGTCGCCGGTGATGGTGATTCCGGCGTCCTCGATGAGCCGCTCGAGGTGGTCGGCGATGACGCCGAGGGCCTTGCGGAGGCGGGTGGATCGGAGCAGCTGGGCGCGGGTGACCTGGTCGCCGGCGGTGAGCATGTCGAGGAGGACGGCGGTGAGGTCGGCCTCGACCTCGTTCCAGGCGTCGACCCAGGCGCTGACCAGGGTGCGGGTTTGGGTGTCGGTGATGGCCAGCAGCTCGCGGCGGAGCTGCTCCTGGAGGCGCAGGGTGCGGCGGGTGACGGCCACGGTCAGGCCTCGGGGTCGGTCACGCCGGCCGGGTCGCCGCCGCGGCGGAACCTCTGGGCGGCCACGTCGCCGGCGCTAGCAGCCGGGTCGATCCAGTTGCCGTCCTCGTCGGTCATCGCGTCGATCAGGTCGTCGATGTCGTCGAGCCCGAACGCCCGGGCGAACAGCTTGAAGATCTCGACCGGCGGGACCTTCTCGGTGGCGTCGGCCTCGGCGATCGCGGCGACCAGGTCCTTGAGCGGGGTGGAGTCGAACTCGGGCCAGTCGATGTCGACCGTGCGGTCGTCGCCCTCAGGCAGCGTCACGACTAGGCGGTCACCGTCGCGCACGACGCTGCCACGCAGCGAGCCCCGGGGTGCGACGACGGCCATGTCGATGACGTAGCCGGCGACGTCGCGGAAGAACTCCGCGTGGACCTCCTGGCGCAGCCGGGCCATGAGCTCGGTCGGCTGGTCCAGGGTCTCGGCGGTCGCCCTCGAGCCGGAGACGCCCGGGTCGCCGAGCAGCATGGTCAGGGGGACCTCGAGGGCGGCGGCGACCATGGTCGCGAACGGCCGGTGGGTCTCGCCGTCGATCTGGGCGCCGGACTTGGAGACCATCGACATCGTGGTCCCAGCGTCGGTCGCGGCCCAGGCGCCGGCCGGGGTGCCACCGGCGACGTTGGCGGCGTTCACGGCCGCGGCTGCGGCAGAGGCCGCGCGGCCGGACTTCGCAGTGATCTGGCCCAGGATCCGGGTCAGGGCCCGCATGTAGACGGCCAGGTCCTCCAAGAACTCCTTGTCCATCTTCGCCCAGGGCATCGCGGCGAGGACGTCGCCAACACCGCGCCAGTCCTCGTCGGGGCAGTTCACAGTGACCGGGCGCATGGGTGCGTCCCACCGGATCTCGGTGCCGTCCCACGACTGCGCGCGCTGGCGGGGGTAGAACCCGAGCGCCGGGTAGTACGTGATGCGCTGCTCGGTGCCCTTGCGGCCGGTGGCACGGTCGAGGGTGACGGCGGTCCACAACCGCTTGTAGAGCCACACGTCGGCGACATCCTCGGGGTTGCAGACCCGGTCGACGATCTCCTTCGCCGGGATGTGCCGGACCCGGACACGACCAGTGAGCGGGTCGGTGGGGAACGCCCAGAACGCCTCACCGCGGGTGCCGAGGCGCCGCTCGTAGCGGGTCTGGGCCTCCGAGGAGGTGAACTCGCGGCGGTTGGTGGCCTCGTCCCAGAACGCCTGCCACACGGCGTTGACGTCCTGGCCGGTGGAGCCGTCGTCGCGCACGGCGACTGTGACGCCTTGGCCCCACACGTAGGCGATGCGGAGGTTCAGGCCGCGCTTGATCAGCGCGTTGCCGGTGGCGGAGAGGTCGGCGAGGGCGGCCATGCGGTTGCGGCCCTCGGCTGTGAAGGCGGTGGACTCGCCGCCGAGCTTCTTCCACCCGAGGTCGTCGCGGTAGAGGTTCTCTAGGTCGGCGTAGGACTCCTTGAGGAGCCACACCATCTGCTGCTCGGCGGCCAGCTGCTCCTGCAGGGGCGCCAGGGCGGCGGTCTCGTCTGCCTCGGTGAGGGTCCAGTCGGGCATGTGGACCTCCTCGGGCGTGGGGTGGGTCAGACGGGGTTCGCAGCAGCGGTCGCGACGGTGTAGGCGACGACAGCGGCGGCGTGGGCCGCGATGTCCTGCGCGGTGGCGTCGTCACACAACGGTCCGGGTGCGACGGGGGCGGGGGTATCGGGCGATAAGCCAAGCATGGGGCGGCAGCGAGAGCAGCTCTCCGTCAACTCCGGGCAAAGATGAGGGCCGTCGACGGCGGTCTCTCCGTCGCGGGCAGATGTGCACGGCCAGGGCTCGCGACAGTGGCGGCAGGCAAGCCACGACGGCCCGTCGCTAGTCCAGCGGGCGTGCTTCGGGCCGTGCTTGCTCTCGACGAAGAGCCCGGCCGCACGGACAGCGGCAAGGCGACGAATCGCGGTGGCGCGCGAGATCCCCAGCGCGGCGGCAGTGATCGACGTGGCGTGGTGCGGCTTGGTGTTGTACGCCGCCCTGTACGTGTCGGCAAACTGCTGCAGCACCCCAGGATTCACGGCCATGTCAGCTGCTCGTAGATCCCGATGCTGGGCCTCGGGTCGTGCCCGGCGTCCGCGTTCAGAAGCTCATCGACAGTCACCCGGAAGATCCGTGAGAGCGCAACCAGCTCTGCCGCGTCGACGCCTCGACTGCCGTTCTCCACCTGGCTGACTGTCTGCGGGTGCCAGCCGCTGATGCCCTGCAGGGCGAGGGCGTCGACGAGGTCGCGTTGCTTCATCCAGTGGTCGCCGCTGCGGGTCGTGCGGCGCAGGAAGCGGAGGTTCTTGCGCAGATTGGCGTAGACGACATGACGTAGGTCGGCGGTCATGCCGACACCTTGCCCCAACGCACCGACGCCGCTCGGCGCTTGTTCTCGGCCGCGGTGACGACTTCGAGGTGGTCCATGCGGACGCACAGTGGGACGCGGCACAGGTGGTCGGGCTCGTAGCCCGAAGGCACGTCGACACCCGCCAGGAGGCAGGCCGCGACGTGAGCGCCGACGCTTCGGCCGTTCAGGTTGAAGTAGCCGTAACCCGACCCGTTGGGTGGTCCCTGCCAGAGGTGGCACCCGAGTGGGGTGGTCGTCCGGTCGACTCGCTCCTCGAAGCGAACACGGGCGTCGCGGCTCTCTGCGCGCTTGTCGTGGGTCGAGCCGTGCCGCCGCCACCGGGCGTAGTGGTTCTCGCACCAGCCACGCCCGTACTGGACCAGGTCGCACCCGTCGATAGTGCACGGGTTCTTTGCCTTCAAGGGTCGTGGTGCACGCGGTGGTGGCGTACCGAGCGGGTCGCCGTAGCGCGACCACCGGTAGTAGTGGGCCTTGCAGAGTTCCCGAGCGTTGATCGGGCGGTCGCATTCTGGGACCGAGCAGTGGGTAGCCTTCACGGCAGCCCTTTCCTCGTTGTAGTCGAGTGAGTGGGTCAGGCTCCCGGCGGTGTTTCCAGCACCTCGGGAGCCGCTCTCATTCTCCCACTATTCGCCCACGACGTCTACGTATCCGGCGGCCTAGACGGGACTGGACCAGAACCCTCGCGCCTCGGCCTGCTCGAAGTCAGCACCGAGACCATGCCGGAGGTCCTGCAGCCCGCCCTCACCGTGCATCAGCGGCTGCAGGATCAACCGGTTGAGCGCCTGGGTCAGGCAATCCACGCGGTCGTCATGAGCGGCCGTCGGGAAGCCGGCTGCCTCGTCGATCAGGCCGCCGACCCAAGGGGCGAGCTCGGGTGAAGGGAGCCACACGTTGCGGGCCTCCACCAGCGGGGACACCGCGGCGGCACGGGCTTCCTTCCCACCCTGCGGCTCCTCGGGCACGATCCCGGGGACCGTGCGGGAGAGTGCCGCAATGACGGCTGGACCGTTGGCCTTGTCCTCGACGATCTTCAGCAGCGCTTGCGGCCACTTGGCGGCGAGCTGCCGGACCTGCCTGCAGGTCTCGGGGAAGTCCATGCGGGCGTGGACCTGGTCGAGGAGGAAGGCGTCGGCACCGCGGCGCATCCAGACCTGGCCGCACACGAAGTCGGTGCCCTCGGTGCCCTTGAAGGTCAGGTCCCAGGAGATGAGCATGTCGTCGAAGCTCGTGACGATACAGGTGCCGTCGTCGCGGACGAGGTGCTGGGCAACGTCGTACTCGGCCCACATGTCGCGCTTGAACATCGACCCTTCGGCCGGTGATGGGCGGCCCTGGTAGAGCGCGTTCCAAGCCCGGGATCCGACCTCGCGGATCTTCTTGGCCCAGTCGGCGGTGGAGCGGCGGCGGGCGGACTCCATGAACTCGCCGGGCTGCCGGCCGAGGACGTCGGTCTCGCCCCTCTCGGGGTTGTGGTCGGCCTGGGCGGGGATGTTGAGGACGGTCCAGTCGTCGCCCTCGGTGGCGAGCCACCCGGCGAGGTCATCCTCGCGCCACCGGGTCTGGATGATCACCACGGGTGCGCCAGGGGCAAGGCGGGGGAGGGCGACCTCGGTCCAGAAGTTGCGGACGGTGGCGGCCCAGGCTGCGGAGTCGGCTTGCTTCGCGTCCTTGTAGGGGTCGTCGATGATCAGCAGGTCCACCGGTCGGGAGGTGAGGCCGCCCTCGACGCCGACGCAGATCACGCCGCCGGAGTAGCCGACGAGCTCGAACTCGTGCTGGGCCCGGGTGGACTCGGACAGGGTGAGGCCGAGGCGGGGGTTGGCCTTGAGGTCGTCACGGATCTTGCGACCCCACCGGCGGGCGACGTCGTGGCCGAACGACACGATCGCGATGCGGAGGTTGGGGTCGCGGTGCAGCATCCACAGCGGGAACCTGCGCGAGGCCCGCTCGGACTTCCCCTCCTGAGGTGGCATCGAGATGATAAGCCGTTCGATCTCGCCGTTCGCGACCTTGACGAGGTGGGCGTCGATGAGGTCGAGCGCGGGGGTCTGGATGGTGGTGCGGTCGAGGGCCGCGGCCATGGCGCCGGGGGTGTCCCAGGGGCGTTCGCGGAGCTCGGGGGCGAGTTGGGTGCGGATCATGTCGACCATGAGGTCGTGGCCGGTGGCGGTCATGGCCCATCACCCCCTGGACGCACGAAAACCCCGCGGGTCCGTGTTTCGGGGTCGCGAGGTCTTGAGGAGATGAGACACCCGATCTGGGTGTCGTGTCAACTAGTAGTCCGGCCGGCCCATCGGAACCGCGGTCGGTCGCGGCGCTGCAATACGGGTCAGGCGACCGATGTGGTCGCGCTCCCACGTGTAGCCAGCAGCGTCTGTGAAGCGCATCGACAGGTGAAATCGCACGGTGTGCTCGCGGGGGAACTCCGGAGCGAGTGGGTCGACCGGCATGCGAGCGGTCACCCAGTGAATCTCCCGTTCATCCTCCGGAGGCAGGGTTTCAATGTCGGCCGTACCGAAGTAGCGGCTTGCGTGCGTGGTGCCGCTGTCCTCGCGAGACGTGGGGCGGACGGGCACGGCTTGCAGGTCGAGCCGCACTTGAACGTTGCGAACTGGGACTGGGGAAGCGTTGCGGACAGCTACCTGAACGAAGGTGATCCCACGATCCACTTCGAGTTCGGTGACTGGGTCGATCGCGTAGTCCCCTTCCGTTTCGCCCGTTGTCCAGGCTGCGATGAGCGAGGCCTGCGCCCGATCGTCGCGGGCGCGCTCGACCTCGAAGGTGCGTGACACGACCACCGCGGCGACCACGGCAGCCGAGAACGCGGCGAGAGTGGCGAGTGCTTCTATCCACCCGGCGACGTCCGCCCATGCTCCGCCTGATCGCCAGGTCGCGAGCATGGCCAGACTGAGCACAAGGAGAGCTGCAGCGACGCAAGACAGGACGAGGACACCCCGGGCGCGGGTGTCCGCCGCTCTGCTGCGCTTCCTGGGTGATGGCTTCACGCGGGTCATGATGCCTTGCCGGTCGCCTCGAGCGCCGCCTTCTCCGCGCGCAGCCGCCGCGCGACCTCCGCATCGTGGGACCGCACGACCATCTTCGCGGCCTGGTCGGCGACGTCTGGCCAAAACACCAGCCGGCTGCCCCACGCCGCCGGCACCACCCGCCCGGCATACTCCGCCACGATCACGGAGTGCGCGCGGCCCGGGGCAGCCTGGGGCACGACGGCGGTGCGGCCGTCGATCGACGACGTCCACCGGCACACCCCGGCGACCTTCCCGCGGTCCATCCACTTCCGCACCGTCGACGCCGGAATCGGCAGCCCCGTCTGGGTGGTCGCGGCCTCGGCCGCCATTGTGATGTGGGTCCACCCGTCGCCGTCGGGGCCGCCCTTGAGGAGGTGGGACCGGACGGCGTTGGCGTACTCGCCCGGGGTGTAGGCCTTCCGGCAGCCGGTGCACTCCCACGACTGCCCGATCGAAGGGTCGACGATCCCGCCCTGGTTGGTGCACTCCGAGCAGGGGATCCGGGCCCGCGACTCCTCGGCCGCGGTGGGGACGCGGCGGGCGGCGCGCTCCTCGGCGTACGTCGGCGGCCCGAGCTCGGGGTACGTGGCCAGCACCTGCAGCCGCCGGCGAGCGGCCGTGGCGTCGGCCTTGACCTGGTCGAGGTGGACCCGGCCGGGGGTGCGGTGCCGGCACGGCTTCGGGTCACCGAACTTCCGGACCAGCTGGCGGCCGCACTCGAAGCACCCGATCCCACGCTCGGGCTCCCGCTCGTCGTGGAGCACGCCCTCGAGCTGGCGGCGCAGGGCGGCGATGTCGTCGGCGAACCGCACCCAGTCGGGGCCGTCGACGGCCTGGGCCATGCGGGTGAGGTGGTCGGCCAGGTAGTGAGTGATCCCGGTGACCGATGGCTTCGCGGGTGGGTGGTGGTCGAAGTGGTGGCGCCACTGGTAGTCCCACCCGATGAGCGGGAGCAGGGGTGGGACGACGTCGTGGGGGTGGTGGTCCTCGTCGAGGAGGTTGGCCTTGGGGTTGCCCTTGATGGGGCCGAAGCTGGTGATGAGGTCATCGGCGTCGGCGCCGGCCCTGGCGATGAGGACCATGGCGTCGCCGCCGGGGATGGGGGCGGCTGCGATCAGGCGGCCGTCGCGGCCACCCCTTGCGGCTTGCCAGCGGAGGTGGCGGCAGAGGTGGCGGATGTCGTCGAGGTCGACCCTGACTTTGCCGATGCATTCGGGGCAGGTGAGGGGGTGGTCGTTGTCGGCGTGCGCACGTCCGCAGAGGACGCAATGGGGTGCGGTGCAGGGGACGCATCCGTTGTGGGTGGACGGGTCAGGGCAGTCGTCGCGGTGCTCGCGGGTGACCCTGTGGCCGGCCTCTTGGTCGTGGTGGCAGGCGGGTGGGCGGCGGGTGTCGGTCACGCGTGCTCCTGGGTGGTGTCGGCGGTCGGAGTTACGGTCATCGGACTGGGCGTCCACACGGGACGCCCCGACGAAAGGGGCCAGACATGGCGGAATTTCCAGAAGCCCAGGCAGCGCTCTACGACGCGATCCTCGGCCTGCTCAAGGACGCAGAGGACTACTCGGGCAACACCCGAGCAGAGATGGTCCGCGATGCCGCGGTTGCCTACCGCGCCGTCAAGGGCGGGGCGCAGCCGGGCAGCAGCGTCATCGAGAAGTAGGCGTTGCCGGCGGGGGCAGGTGAGATCGATCATCGGAGCGCCTCCGCCAGGTCCTTCGCGAGGACCTGGACCGACCAGCTGAACAGACCCTCGTCGACCGTGGTGGCGACGAGGTGGCCCAGCCGGGGTCGAGCGTGCACGGTGCCGGTGTAGGTGATGCGCGAGACCGGCTCGTTGAGTGGCATCCCGTAGCGGTCTCGGCGCAAGTCCTCGGTGTTGACGCGGATCCAGCCGTGCACGTGGGCGAGGTCGATGCCGAGGAAGGCCGCGAGCCGGGCCTGCGCTCGGCGTTGGGTGTCGGTCGGCTCGGGGAACACCAGCCGTGCGGGTGGCGCGACCTCACCGAGGGGCACCACCTTGCCGAGGGTGGCCATCCCCAGGCGGCCGAGGTCGAGGATCCACCAGCGGGGAGCGCCAGGCCATCCCTCCCGCACACCGAGCGGGAGCCAGCGATCGGGCCGCCAGTCGAGTTGCCAGCCGAAGGCACGGACTGCGCGGATGGCACTCATCGGGCCCGCTCCCAGCCGGCGTCAACCAGCAGCTGCGCCAGCGCAGCCTCGCTGATCGTGACCGTGCCGTCGGCCTTCACCAGGACGCGGACCTCACCGGCGGTCGGGTCGCCCGGGTTGACCCAAACGAACTGGTCGGGGTGCTCGTGCCAGCCCGGCGTCGAGCACTCGACCCAGGCACACGACCCGTGGAGCGGACACCGTGAGTACTCGATGCGGACCATGCCACCGGTGAACCCGCGGCGCTGGCCGTCCCACTCGCAGAGGCAGCCCTCGGGGTGCACGTGGTGGTCGTACTCCCGCTGGGCCTCGCACGCTTCGCACCTCATCGGGCGTCCACCACGCTCGCCGACCAGGGCACCATGCCGCCCCAGAACGTGATCCAGATCGTGCCGCCCGCGGCGAGCTTGGCTAGGTCGTCGTCCTCGAGCTCGCAGCGCACCGAGAGGTTGCGTGCGCCCGACGGTCCGCGGTCGACCAGAGCCTCGACTGGCGCGATGTCGGGGTTGGTCAGGTCGCCGTCCGGAGCAGCGATGACCAGACGGGTCGCGCCTTCCCAGACCTCGGCGTCGGGGATGGGTGTGGGCCTCATCGGGTCTCCTCGGTGGTGGGGGTGTGGTCGAAACCGGGCAGGGCCTGAACGGCAAGCACTTCGCGGATCTCGAGCACGCCGTCGCGGCTCGGGTGGGGGTCGTGCCAGAGCCGTCCCTCGCGGTAGATGACCTGGTGCATGACGCCGCGGGGGCTCATCCCGGCGACCAGGGCGAAGTCGAACCGGTCGACGTCGGTCACGTGCTCGTGCTCGACGACCCACAGCCCGTGGCCAGCGAGGAAGCCGAGGACCATCGCCCACCAGTTGTTGCCGTGGCTGACCTCGGCGACGTCGTCAGAATCGCCGTAGGCGATGCCGAACTCGATGAAGTGCGGCACCTCGGCGAGAGGTACGCCGCAGATCGTGGCGATGCACGCCGCGACGCAGTTGCCCTTGCGGTTCGGGTCGCTGGCCAGGATGGTCTGGTCGGTCTTGACAGCAGGTCCTCGGATTCGGCCGAGGCGCATGGTCGGTGCGGTCTGGTCGGGCCGGGTGATCTGGTCGCTCATCGGGTGTCCTTCGTGGGGCGGTTCGGGACGTAGGGCTTGGGGCGCTCGTTGCACCCGCACCCCTGCTGCTGGCACTGGCAGTTACAGGACGGACGACACGTGCTCATCTGGTCTCCTCAGGGGCGTAGACGTGGAAGACGTAGGCACCGTCAGCCATGAGCACGGAGCCGACATGCCGCGTCCGGGGAGGCACACCACCGCCGGTGCCGACGACGTGCAGCTCGGCGGTGCACTCGCGCTCGAGGGTGTTGACCTCTGCCCAGACGGTGATCTGCTCGTACTGGTTCGCGGCGTGGATGAACCGGGCGCCCTCGTGGGTCGTAACCCGGCTTGCCGCCTCGGTCAGGACGTACTTGTGGATGACCTTCATGCGACCACTTCGCCGGCCACCGTCGACCCACCAAGCCGCTCCAGGAACCGCTCGATCATCAGGCTGCGGACCTCCGGCAACAGGCCACCCACCTCGAGCGCCGCCAAGAACGCCGTGGTCACCAGCTGCGCCCGCTCCTGCTCCAGCTCCACATGCCGCTCAGCGATCCCCATGTCATGCGCCGCCTTCGCGTACGACACCGCACGATCACGCCACAACCGCTCCTCCGTCGCCAACGCCCGGGCCCTCTCACCCGTCTCCACCCGAGTCCCATCACGACCAGCCGCGAACGTCGTCCCGACCAGGCCGGCGAGCTCGTGACCCGGCTCCGTGTCCATCTCGATCTGGATCCGCAGCAGCTCGCCGTACCCGTCCGAGCGCAGCACCGCGATCCGCATCTGGTTCAGCACCACCGTCCCCGGATCGAGCGGTGAGGCGTCGGCGGACACGTGCTCCGTGGACCAGGCAGCGAGGTTGCCCTCACCGATGACCTTCTCGAGCGTCGACGACCGGCCGGCGTGCATCCGGCACCGATCACGCCCCCGGATCGCCGAGCCGTGGCAGCGATCGCCGGTGCGCTTGGCGTTCCGGGCGCACTCCCACCGGTCGTGCTCCTCACACCACACAGCCCCCGAGCGCCGCATGGGGTCGTCCTGCCGCATGGCCCGGCCGGTCACGGAAAGCACCTCGAGCAGCTGAGGAGGAGGGCGAGGGTGGCGTCGGGGTCTCCGGTGATGCGTGCGACGTGGGCTGCCTGGATGAGGTGCTGGGTGGGGTGGTCGTGGGTGGTGTTGAGGTCGCCCTTTTTGGGTGGGCGAGGTGGGGGGTTGTTGGTGGTGTCTGGTTGGGCTCCAGTTCGACCTCGCCCCCGTAGGGAGGGGGACGGGGGGGCGAGGTCGATTTTGAGGTCGCCCCTGCTGGTCGGGGCGAGGTGGGGCGAGGTGGGGCGGGGTGGGTTGTTGGGGGTGTGGATGGTGTTCATGAGGCTTCCTGTTCGGGGTCGTCGAGGGCGCCGTCTTTGGCGGGGTGGGTGGTGTCTTCGGCCTGGTAGTAGGCCTTGATGTGGTGGTGGCTGATGCGGCCGCGGGACTCGGTCTTGGCGAGGATGTATTGGCGTGCGATGAGGAGCTCGAAGGCGGCGGCGAGGGCTTTCTTGTTGCCGCCGACCATCTCGATGAGGGCGCTGCGGGAGAGGCCGGGGGTGAGTTGGACGGTGCGGCTGATCTTCTCCATGAGGTGGGTGGGTTCGAAGGTGTCGCCGGTGCGGCCGGAGTTCTCTCCGGGGGGCATGAGGTGGGCGGTGAGGATGACGTCGGAGATGGTGGCGTCGAGGGTGAATTCGGCGATGGTGCGGCCGAAGGCGTGTTCGCGGACGTGGCCGGGGCGGTCTTTGGCGATCTCGACTTTCGCGAGGCCGCGTTTGCCGCGGGCGAAGGGTTGGATCATCTTCACGATGTAGGCGACGCCGTCGATGCCGGCGAGTTTGTGTTGGGCGCCGAGGGCGAACCTGTCTTGCTTTTCCTTGTCCTTGACGACGTGGTCGATCATGACGACGGAGGGGCCGTGGTCGGCGAGCCAGCGGGGGAGCATGGCTTGGAAGAGTGCGGAGTCGGCGTTGGAGTTGAGGTCGAAGCCGTGGGTGGTCATGGCTTCGGTGACGCCGTCGAGGATGACGAGGGCGACGCCTGCGAGGGCGGGTGCGAGTTGTGCGCGGCCGTCGTCGTCGAGGGGGCGGTCGGGGCGGATGTAGGCGAAGTGGGCGCGGATTTGGGTGGGGGTGGCGCCGAGGGCCATGAGTCGTCCGATGACGCGGTCGGCGCGGTCTTCGAAGTCGAGGAAGACGACGTTCTTGCCGTCTTCGAGGAGTTGGTGGGCGGCGATGAGGGTGAGCCAGGTTTTTCCGGATTCGGATTCGCCGCTGATGGTGTGGACGGCGCCGTCGTAGAGGAGTGCGATGCCGTCGGTGCGGCGGAGCATGGTGGGGGGTGGGTCGAGGTGTTCGCCGGCGAGGACGGGTTCGAGGTCGACGGGTGACCAGGTGGTGGTGGTTGGGGGGTTGGCGAGGTCGTCGCGGGCTTGGATGAACGCGGCTGCGGTGGTGTTGAGGATTTCGTCGACGTCGGTGTCGGGGCCGGGGTTGCGGAGCTTCTGGAGGTTGCGTTCGTGGAGGGTGATGGCGGCGCGGCGGCGGGCGAGTTGGTCGACGCGGTGGGCGTAGTGCTCGGCGATGCCGGGGCGGTCGTAGGCGGAGGACCAGAGGTCGTAGATCAGGGGGCCGTCGAGGGGTGGTCGGAGTTGGCCGGTGTCGACGAGGCGGGCGATCACGGCGGGCGCTTCGGTGGGTTGGCCGGCGCCGTGGAGGTGGGAGACGGTGCGCCAGAGGGTTTCGTGGTGGGGCCAGTAGAAGTCGGTGCCGGTGACGATTTTCGCGACGGTGGGGAAGGTGTCGGGGTGGGCCATGATGGCGCCGATGACGGCGGATTCGGCTGCGTGGTCTGAGGGTGGGGTGCGGTCACCCGTGGGTGGTCGGGTGGTGCCGTTGCTGCGTGGGGTGGCTGGCTCGGGTGGGTCTTCCCAGGCTGGTGGTTCGTCGACGAGTGGTGGTCGGTCGTCGGTGTGTGTCACTGGGTGGTTGTCCCTCGGTCCGTGGGGAAGCGGATGGTGGGTGGTGGTGCTCGCCCGGGGAGCAGGTGCGCCGGCCGGCTTGGAAGGTGTCCGGCCTGGGTGGGCGTCCTTCGGTCCGATGGGCCCTGGTCTGCGGCGCTGGTGGGCTGTCGGTGGCGTTGACTCCCCGGGCGTGGTGTTAGGCCACGGCGAAGGGGTTTGTTGCTGGTCGGTCGTCGTCGATCTCTTCGTCGCCCGGGATGTCGTCGCCGTCGTCGTCGCCGCCGAGGTCGGGGTCCTCGTCGATGTCGAGGTCGTCCAGGTCCTCGTCGTCGTCCGGGTCCTCGTCGGTGCTGGCGAACGGGTCGGCGGCCGCGGCCTCGGCGGAGTGCAGCGGGGCCTGGTCGTCGGCGCCGCAGAGGTTGCAGGTGGTGCCGTCGATGGCCTCGGGGTCCTGGACGTAGGTGTGGGGGCGGTGCTTCGCGCCGGCGGCGAGGACGTCGGTGACCTTGGGCTCGAGGTCGTCGCCGGTCTCGATGCGGAGCTGGCCGTCGGCGAGTTGGCGCTCGTAGTGGAAGGAGCGGGCGAGCTCGCGGAGGTGGTCCTCGGTCATGGTGTTGGGGGCGGGCTCGATGGTGAGGATGTTGAGTACGACGGACTCGTCGCCGTTGCGCTTCTCGGCGCGGGCTTCGGCGACGAGCTCGACGACGGCGAGGACTTTCTTGCCGAGGTTGTCGTGGCAGCGCTTGGCGAGTTCTTCGGTGATGCCGGTGGAGCTGGTGCCCTTGGTGGCGATTTTGGCGGTGGTGGTCATGCGGTGGCTCCTGTCGAGGTGGTGGGCAGTGCGGGGTCTTGGCGGGCGTAGTCGAGGCGGGCCTGGGCGTCGGCGAGGTCGGCTTCGTACGTTGCGAGGAGGCTGCGCTGGTGGGCGAGTGCCTGGTCGATGCGTTCGACCCGGCGTTGCGCGACTCCGAGGGCTTCCTCTGCGCGCTGGTGCGGGGTCTTGGACTGGCGGGTCATGCGGCGGTGTCTCCTGTTCGGCTGATGGGTCGTATGACGTCGGGGAGGGGGTCTCCTGCGAGGTCGACGTCGGCGATGGGGAAGAGGAGGTAGCCGCGGAGTCGGGCGCGGCCGTGCTCGAGGAGCTCGTGGGCGATGTCGCGGGCTTGGGGCATTGGGATGCCGGCTTTGGTGAGGCGTGACATCTGGACGGCGAGGTCGATTTGGTCGTCGGGGTATTTGCGGGGGATGCCGCTGCCTGGTGCCGGGTTGCCGGTGGGGGTGAGGTAGCCGGCGCGGGTCCAGTAGTCGACCTGGCGGTAGGTGAGGTCGGCGACGATGGTGAGGTCGTGGGCGGTGATCATGCGGCACCGTCCTGGGTGCGTTGGATGCGGCGGCGGGCGCGTTGGTATTCCTGCTCGCCGCGGCGGGTGGCGGGGTCGGTGGCGCCGGCGACGAAGCGGGCGTGTGCTCGGCGGCGTTCGTCTTCGGTGAGGAGCAGGGGCTTGCGGGTGGTGGCGGCGGGGCTGGTTGGGATGTCGCCGGTGGCTGCTGCGGCGGCGAGGAGGTGGATGAGGGCGGGGATCTGGGTGGGGTGGAGGTCGGGGAGGTGGCGGAGGGTGGCTTCGGCGCCGTCCCATTGGGTGTCGGTGATGATCTGGCGGGCGATGGCCCGGGTTGCGGGGGAGGCGACGATGCTGTCGGGGAGGGTCATGACGCGGCCGCCGTCTGCTGGTGTGCGGCTTCGTAGGCGTCGAGCAGGTGCGCGGGCAGCACGCCGCGTGTGGGGGCGTCGAGGTCTTGGTCTGTTGCCCACTCGCGGATGCTCTTCGAGGTGACGCCGAGGGCGGCGATTCGCTGGGCTGGGTTGTAGTGGTTGCGGTGCCGTCCCTGACGGGTTGCCTTGGGTGCGATGGGTGCGATGGGTGCGATGGGTGCCATGGGGGCCACGGGCGAGGGCGGGGCGTCGGGGTGCTGCAGCGTCTTGTTCAGTGCGACCAGGGCGTTGGCCACGACCTTGCGGGCGGCGCGGACCGTTGGGTCTGGGTGTCCTTCGGTGGCTGCCAGGACGGTGATGATCTGGTCGGCGTACGACGGCTGGGTTTCGGCCATGGTGATCGGGTCCTTCGTGATGAGGTGCAGCGGTACAGCTGGTGTGGGCACCGGGTCCGGTGTCGTGGTGGGTTGGCGGTTCTTCTTGAGCCCGCGGCGTTCGCGTTCGGAGAGGCCACCCCAGATCCCGAACCGTTCGTCGCGGTCGAGCGCGGCTTCGAGGCACTGCTCGCGGACGTCGCAGGACTGGCAGATCGCTTTGGCTTCGCGGGTGGATCCGCCCTTGTTGGGGAAGAAGAGCTCGGGGTCGACCTGGGCGCACAGGGCGTCGGCGGTCCAGGGTGGCGGGGCGACGATGCTGGACAGCTCGTGGCCAGGTCGGTTGATGGACAGAACGGCTGGGGCGTGGTCTTGGCGATGGATGGCCATCAGAGAGCCGTGATCTGGTCCGTTGGGTCGCGGGTGACGTGCTCGCGCTGGTGGGCTTGGCCGGCGACGTCGGCGCCGAGGCGGCTGGGGCGCAGCGTCCGCCAGCTGCAGGTGGAGCAGGTGGCGGTGAAGCCGCCGCCGGCTTCGACGCGGGACACGCGGATGTGTGCGAGCTGGGTGACCATCAGAACGGGACCTCTTCGAAGGGCCACCGCACGGATGCGGTGACGGCGGCGTGGGTGGCGGGCAGGGATGCCTCGATGGGGTGGCCGAGGTGGCGGGCGCCCATGGCTGCGAGGACGAGGGCGTCGGCTTCGTCGTTGCCGCCGACCTCGACGTCGGGGTAGCGGCGTACGACGGCGGCAAGGACCTGGTCCTTGGAAGCGTTGCCTTTGCCGGTGGCGTACTTCTTGAGGACCGAGGGAGGGACTTCGACGGTGGGCCAGCCGTAGGCGTGGAGGCGTTCGGTGACGAGCCACCAGAGCCCGGAGCGGTCGTGCATCCCGGGGTTGGACTGGTGGTAGGCCGGCCCCTCGATGACGACGAGGTCGGCGCCGTTGACCGGGACGAGGATCTTGACTGCGAGTCGGCGCAGGCGGTCGGTGCGGTCGGCGAGGGTGGCGTCCTTCTTGCCGTTTGACTTGACCCGTTGCACGGTCCAGGACTCGCGGCCGTCGCCTGTCTCGATGACGGCGACGCCGGTGGAGGTGAGGGAGAGGTCGAGGCCGATGATCTTCACTCTGAGTCCCCTCGTCCCGGTCGGTCGTGGCGGTCGGGGACGCCGCTGGTGGAGTGGTGGACGCACCCTTTGGGGGCGTCGTGGGGTGTGGGGTTGTGGCAGGGGCCGGGGCCGCGGTCGTCGGTGCAGGAGGGGTTCATCGGCGGACCACCCCGGGGCAGGCGGTGTAGTGGGTGTTGGTGTCGGCGGGGAAGACGCGGGTGCGGCAGGCGTGGCAGCGGGGGCCGAGGAGCCAGTCGAGGAAGACGCCGATCACCGGTCCACCCCCAGCACAACAGCGGCCTGCTCGACCTGGTCCCACTTGGTCTGGTCGCCGGCATGGCGGTCCGGGTGGGCGTGACGGCGGGCGCTCCGCCAGGTCGACCTCAGCGAGTCGTGCTCGAGGTTGAGGTGCTCGGGCGGCACGTTGACGTAGCACGCGAGGATGGCGACCGCTCGTTCGCGGGTCATGTGGGAGGCGGGCATCTCTCGGCCGGCCGGGAGCGCCTTGAATCCGGCGTATTGCTCGCCGCGCTTCGTGATGCCGTACCGGTCGACCTTGCGTAGGGCCTCGAGGGCGAGGGCGATCGCGCGGAGGTTGTCCTGCCAGGTGGAGAAGGTGTCCGTGCCGTAGGTGAGCGGGCCGTGCGCGGATTCGAATGCGATCCGCACGGCCGGGCTGACTGGGCGGGCGTCGGCGCGGAGCATCCCGTCGTTGCGGATGTGGCGTTCGGCTACGTCCACCTCGAGCACCAAGTCGCGGCCCTTGAGGTGTCCGACCTCGCTGAAGAGCAGAGTCTGAGTGTTTCGGAGCGAAGAGCCGAACTGTGAGGGTCGGTGCTTGCCTGAGAAGACGGTGCGGTCGCTGATGGGACGGACGACGTACCTCACCGGTGGGCCCCCTTGCAGCGGCCGCCGCAGACGCAGTCGACGACCGTGTCCTGGGTGCCGAGCCCAGCGATCCGCAGCTGACGCTGGAAGGACCGCTGGATCTCGTAGTGCGCCCGCCCGTGGTTCCCGGCCACCCGGTGCGCGTGGGACCGGGCGATCCCGTCGGCGCGCTCGGCCGCGATCGCGACCTCGACCGGGTCAGGTTGGAACTCGGCGGCGGGGACGACGCGGCCGACGAGGTGGAGCGGCTGGCTGCTCATGCCGCCACCGCCTGGCGGTGGGCTCCGGCGCAGGCGTCGTCGTGCAGGGGCCAGGCGCCGCAGCACCCGTCGTGGTCCTTGCCCACACGGTCGAAGAACGACCGCAGGCCGTCCATCTGCTCGCGGCGCCACGCGACCTCGTGGTGGTGCAGCGTCGCCAGCTTCCACGCCGCGACCTGCGGCCACGCCTCAAGCAGCTTCCGCAGCAGCCGGGCAGCGGCGACCGCGTCGTCGGCAGCGTCGTGGGCGCCACCGTGACGGACCCCGTAGTGGCCACACAGCGACTCGAGCTTCCGGTCGGTCGACCCGCAGCCCCCGCACTTCACCTTCCCGCCCCGGCACCCCCCGCACTCGTGGTGGGACTCCTCGGGGTTGCAGCCGGCCGCCTTGTAGCAGGCCTTCCGGTAGGGATCGAACTGCTTCTCGATGACCATCGGGTCGACGACACCAGTGACCCCAGCCGGCCGCGACGACAAGGTGGGGACGTCGTAACGGCCGTTCTCCGCCTCGAGCAGGGTCAAGTCGTAGGCAGCGTTCTGGATGACCACGCCGGCTTCACGACCCATGGCGGCGCCGAGCTGGGCGGTGATCTCGAAGACCGCGGCGTGCGCCGGGATCAGGGAGGTGACGGTCTTGCCGGTGGAGTCGACCATGGTGCGGTGCGCCCACCCGGGGCGCCCGATGGTTTGGGCGATGCGGTCGGTGGTCCACCCGTGGATCGCGGCGGCTTCGTCAGGAATCTCGACGCCGGGGTCGATGAGCCACCGCATGGCGCGGGGTCGCTGGCCGGGGGTCATGTGGACGATGGCAGCGGTGACGATGCGGGCCTCGGCGAGGTCGATCCCGGTGGTCTCGGTGTCGAAGGCGACCAGGGGCAGGTCGTGCCACTTCGGGGCGCTCATGCCGGCACCGCCTGGTCTTGGCGGGCGACCAGGTGCTGTAGGTAGGCCTGCAGCTCGCCGGCGGATGCCTCAGCGGACATCAACCCACCGGAGAACGCGTTGTAGCCGTCCTCGACGTCGGGCAGCGACATGCCCTGCTCGCCGCCGGCCTTGAGGATCTGCTGCCAGACCTCGTCCTCCGACGGGCCCGCGGCCGTGTCGGGAACGATCTCGGCGTCGACGACACCGTCCTCGTCCGGCACCGCAGCAGCGGGCTGCGCGGGTGCCGGCTGGGTGGCGGCGTCCTTGAGGTCGTGCGCGCGGGCCTTCCACGCGGCGACCAGGTCGACGTGCCGCTGGTTCTGGGGAGCAGCCGGGCCGAGGAGATGCGCGGCCTTGCCCTGGTCCCAGATCACGATCAGGTCGTCGGTGCTTGCCGCGGCGGCGACGCGGGCGAAGAAAGCGTCGTACGGGTCCGGCTCGGCCGTCGTCTTCGAGGAGCCAGCGGGCAGTGCGGCACGGCCCTGCGTGG
Organism: Nocardioides psychrotolerans; assembly: GCF_900113685.1. GTDB lineage: Bacteria > Actinomycetota > Actinomycetes > Propionibacteriales > Nocardioidaceae > Nocardioides > Nocardioides psychrotolerans. The sequence continues at coordinate 9,672 of NZ_FOQG01000014.1, read as the reverse complement.
GTCCCTCGAGCTCGGTCGTGGTGCCGGACTTCTCGGCCACAATCTCGCGCAGCCGCGCGGCGCCGATCTGTAGGTCGAGCACGGGCACCACGAAGCGGGACGTCTTGCCGTCCTTCACGCTACGGCGCTCGATCATGTTGAGGTGCGCGGGGACAAGGTCTCCGACGAACTGGGCGAGCTCGGCCACGGCCGGAATCTCGGCCGCGGCGTTCCAGCCGTGGGACTCCATGCGCCACGCGCCGATCGCCTCGAGCTCGGGGAGCATGAGCGAGAGCCGGGTGGTGGGCTTGGCCTCGGTGTGCGGGTTGAGGCGCTTGCGGCCGACGTCGACGAGCTCGGTGGTGTTGCAGGGCTCGCCGTCTGCGGTGCGCTCGCCGTCGCACCGGTGAATGCAGCCGCCTGCGGCCCAGAACTCCATCCACTGCGACAGGCCGCCCTTCATGGCGATCACGGGGATGCTGGTGGTGTCGGTGAAGACCTCGAACTCGGGCTTGCCGCCGTTGTCCCAGGCTCGGGGCTGGCCGCCGTAGAGGACGGCGAGGTCGTCGATGTAGCGCTTGTTCGCCGAGGTGAAGCGGAACGCGGCGAGCTTCAGGGGGCGGCCGTTGCCGCCTTCCTTGGCGCCGAGGCGGATGCGGCCGAGCTCGGCGAAGCGGCGCTGCAGGGTGAGAGGTGAGATGGGCATGATCAGGAGTCCTTCGTCTGGAGCGGGGTGAACGAGAAGGCGGTCCCGGGTCCGTCGTCGCCGACGAGGCGGATGTGGCCGCTGTCGGATCCGATCTGGATCTCGAACCGCATAAGGTCGAGCTCGCGTGCGATCTGGTGCGCGAGGTAGTCGAGGGGCTCGGCGTTGTCGGGCACGGTGATCTCCACCGAGCCGGTGCCGCGGCGTGCGTGGAAGGCGACGGCGTAGGTCGTGGGCATCAGGCGACCGCCTTTGGCTCGGCCACGACCGGGGCGTCGATCCGCTCCCACGCCTTGACCTCCTGGGAGTGGAAGAGCCGCTGAAGCTCCACCGCACCGAGGAACGCCTTGAACACGTCACGCCCCGCCGGCTGCGGGATCAGCGCGTGCGAGTCACGCCGCCAGTTCAAGATCGCCGCCCCCTCAAACTTCGGGACCGACACCACCGACTCGTCCGGCAGCACCGCCTCCTCGGCGTACCGAAGAGCGGCTAGCTGCAGCGGCTGGTCGGCGTAGACCACGTCGACGGGCTTCGTCATCGACGACTTCCCGTCGAGGAGCCACAGCTTGCGGCGGTCCCATGCGGTGAACGACGTGCGCCCGGTCGCCTGGTCGTAGGCCAGCGGCAGGTGCACCCACAGGTCGCCCGTGCCGGCGTAGCCGTGCTTCCTGCTGATGACGGTGAGCTCGGCGGCCTCGACGTGGCGGTCGAGGTCAACGCGCCACGCCTCGAGAAACCGGACGTGACCCTCGACGAATGGGGCGACCTCTTCGTCGTAGGGGAGCGCGCCGCCGAGGACCACGGCGTGGGCGTGAGCGTGGACGAGGGTGCCGAAGTCGGCGGCCTTCTCCCACGTGTTCTTGTGCTCGGCCTTGATCGCGGAGGTGATGCAAAACCGGCAGGCTCCGCACCGCTCGGCGACCCGCTTGCGGGCGCATGGGCCCTCGGCGGGCTGGCGGCTGGTGGCGACCATCTGGGGGAGCCGGTCCCAGGCCGCGGCCGCGGTGGCCTTGGCAGCGGCCGGGACGAGGGCGGGCTTGGCGACGACGCCCTGGGCGTTGGTGACCGACATGAACCCGGGGTCGGGCAGGTCGGCCAGCGGGCAGCCCTCGGTGCCGCAGTCTCCGTAGTAGCGGCCCTTGCCCTTGATGTCGCGGGCGTGCTTTGGGGCCGTCATGCCCGCCCACCACCCTCGGCGCGCTCGGCGATGTAGGCCTTCAGGACATCGAGGACGATCTGCTCCTGAGCGCCCTCCGGGTTGGAGTACTTCGACTCGTCTCCCTCAGGGATCAACCCTGCGAGCTCGGAGGACCAGTCCTCCCAGCGACGCTGAGACCAGAACCCCGACGGGGTGCGACCCCGCGCAGCATCAAGCGCGGTTCGCAGCTCTGTCACGGCGTCGAAGCGGGCTCGGTCTTTCGCCTGGATGACGCGAGCGACGGCCGACGACAGGTCGGGCCGGATGTAGGTGCTCTTGTCCTCCTCGTAGTAGCCCGGGAGGTTCCGCAGGATGTTGTGCAGCGCGTTCTGCGTGACGTCCCATGCCTTGGCCGCGTCGTTGACCCGGCCCAGGTGCCAGTTGTCCATCAGGGCGATGAACGGGCCCGTGTCCGGGATCGGCCACGCGTAGCGGGTCTGACCGCGAGGGTCGGAGTCGGCCCGGATCCAGTACGCGATGCCGTCGTGGTCAGTGCCATCGAAGACCCAGCACCGGCCGTCCGCCAGATCGAGAAGCCCGTGCACGTCGTCGGGCGGCGCCTCACCGGTGCCGTTGATGATCTGGCGCCCGCCGAGATCGACGCGGGACTGGACGGCGTACATCTCGGACTCGGCCTGTTCGCGGAAGAACTCGGCCACACCTAGGAGGTCGACCAGGGCGTCGACCCGGGCGTCTGCCACTGCTGCACGGGCGAGAGCGTCGGCGTAGCGTCGGGCGGCCGGCGAGGTGACCGGCAGGCCGGACTCGCGTGCGCTGGCCCGGAGAGACTTCGCGACGAGTTCGGGCGGGCCGTCGATCTCGAGGAGCTGGGGCAGCAGCTGCTCGAAGTCCGAAGACCAGCTCCGGGCTTTCTCCCACTCGTGGCGAGGCCAGCGGGTGGTCCGCTCGAGGTGGCCGAGGTCGGTGGGCTCGGGGGTCTGCTCGGTGCTCATGCCGCACCTGCCACGGTCTCGTTGACGGTGCCGCCGCAGGCCTCCACCAGAACCCGGTCGGCGTCGCTGGGTGGGCGGAGCCATGGATCGGACTGCACGAGAACGGCCGTGACCTCCCACTGCGGGGCACTCATCCGAGCACCCCGGCGTCGTCCTGGCCGTCGATGACGCAGTCGCGGCACTCGCCACGGCACTCGTCACAGAGCAACTCGTAGTGCGGGCACGCCCGTTCGGTGTGCCCGGCGCACAGGGCGTCGGGGCAGACACAGATCAGGCGGTCGCAGTCGGTGCCGACACAGCCGTGGTGCTGGTCGTCCTCGACCCACATCCCGGTCGGCTCGTGGAGGTAGCCGGTGGGGCGGAGGTCGATGGGTGTGTCGAGGTCGTAGATCGTGTCCTCGATGACGGCGGGGTCGGTGGTGGCCCAGGTACGGATCCCGAGCTCGATCGCCATGTTGGTGAGGCCCTCGGCGACCAGGGGGTCGAGGAGGAACAGTCCGTCGAAGTCGGGGTGGGCCGAGGCGATGACGCCGGCGGCGTCAGCGATGGCCATGAGGTCGTCGTCCCAACCGGGCTGCATCGCGGCGCTCATGCCGTGCACCCGGTGGTGACGGCAACCAGCGGGCGGCCGGTAGGGCGGGGGCGGGTGAACTTAAGGACCAGGCGGATGCCGTAGGGCTGCAGGAGCCCGGTAGTGGCGACCTGCTCCCACCGCTTCCCGCTGATCCGCTGCCCGACCGGGTGTGAGGTCGTGTCGGTGGCGGTGAAGCCGGAGGCGACCCAGGCGTCGTACGACGCGGCGACGACGCTGACCGTGAAGCACGGGGAGGCGGTCGAGGGAGAGTGGATGGTGAGGGGGGCGCCGAGGCCGTGGTCGTGGATGTGCTGGACCAGGGCGAGGAGCGCCGTGGGCGCCTGGAGGGTGACGGTCGCGGTGCTCATCGTCAGATCACCCGCTCGACACGGATGTGCACGACGGCGATCTCGACGGGGTCGGGCTCGGACTCGTCGTCCCAGAGCGTCACGGCGAGCCACTCGCCGCTGTTCCGGTCCACGACGAGCGACAGGGAGCGCTTCGGTGTGTCGTCGCCAAGGATGTGGCCGAGGTCGACGGTCGAGCCGCGGTCGTTGTCGACCAGGGTCTCGAGGAGGTCGAGCGCGATGTCCTCGATCTGGTCCGTGGTGAGGTCGAGGTTGGTGTTGGTGGTGCTGGTCTCCGTCATGGGAGACTCCTTCCAGTTCGTGCGCCCTGGTCATGCCGACAAGCTCTGGCCGGGGCGCCGGCTATTTCGGGTGGTGGTTCAGGACGCCTTCGCGGCGGCGTGGGGGCACTCGACGCCGAGGACCCAGGCGCTCATGCAGTCGCGGTGCACACGCCACGAGGCGCCCGCCTTCGACTGCCCGCCGTGCAGCACCCCGGACTCGAGGGCCCGACGCACGGTCACGGGGTGACGGCCCGTCTCGGTGGCGACCTCGCGGGTCGAGAGCCAGATCGTCGTGGACTTCATGACGGCACCCCCCGGACGTTGTGGAGGGGGCGCATCTCAGCGATCGCCAGTGCCTCGGCCGCCAGTGCCGCCGAGCGCGTCTCGTGACGGCTGAGCGTCCCTCGGTGCATTGCGGTGGCGAACCACGGCGCGGTGGATCGGTGCGCCTTGTGGCGGTTGAACAGGTTGTTGCTCTGGCCGACGTACAGCACACGTCCCGTGGCGTCGTAGTAGGCGTAGACCGCGAAGCCGCCAGGGTTCGCGGCGGCGGCCTCGCACGCCTCACAGGCCAGCACATGCTGGGGTAGCTCGGCGATGGGCCGCACGATGCTGTTGGCGGAACCGCAGGCGAACCGTGCTCCGAGGATCGTGCGGCCGTCGATGGTTGCGAGGACGGCGTAGGTGGGCCGGTGCGCGCGAGACCTCTTGTGAGACCGCTCGGACACCACGTAGGTGGTCTTGATCTTCGTGCGCATGGCGCCGGCGGGCCGAGGTGCGTTGCAGTGAACGTGTGAGATCACGTCGTAGAGCTCGGTCATGCCGGCACCCGGGCCTGCTGCACGACCAACGTCACGGGGTCCCGGACGATCGCCTCGACCGGGACGTTCAGCGCGTTGGCGATGCGGTAGAGGACCTCAACAGAGGCCTCCTTGCGCTCGTTCTCGATGTTGTCGAGCGTCGAGTACGAGATCAGAGTCTCGGTCGCGAACGGGCCCGGCTTCTTGCCGTCCTTGACCCGTAGCGCACGGATCGCGGCCCCATTGTGCCGCTTCAGCTTGCTGGTCTTCACTGCCATACGGAAGAGACTAGAAGAGGAAATCGGCGGTGTCTAGAGAAAGCCGGAAGAAAGTGGAAAGACGCAGGTCAGAGCCACTATTGGGGGTGGCACTACATCGTTGTTCTTCCGGCTATCGTCCTTCTGACCTCTTCAGAGTCCTCCTAGACTCTTCCGATCTCTTCCTGTGAGGCTGTGCCCCGTGGAACACGACCGATCCGCCCGCAAGCGACTGGGGCGGGCAGTACGAGCAGCCCGGCAAGACGCCGGCTACGCCAACCGCGAGGACTTCGCCGCCCAAGTAGGGCGATCTGCCCGACAGGTGCAGGCCCTCGAGAACGGCGAGACCGGGGTCGGGCCGGACACCTACGCCGCTGTAGCGAAGGTGCTCGATTGGAAGCTCGACAAGGTCTACGCGTACCTCGAGGGCGAACAGCCCGGGTCGCCGGTTCCGCCCTCGTTGACAGTCGTCAGCGATGACCAGCTCCTGGCAGAGATCGCACGCAGGTTCGCGCGTGCCGAGCAACGAGAGCGAGGTGAGCCTGGTGGAGACACCACCGCCACCACAGTGCCGGCCCGAGAGCCGGCACCCCCGCATCTGCGGGTAGCAGCACGAGACATCGGGGAGCCGTCGAGAGGGCAGCGCAAGAGAGCTGCGCTCGACGAGCTCGGCGAGGAACACCAGGGCGACGCTCCTGACGGCGGTGCCTGACGCCCGTCCCTCATGTGGGGACGGGGCGGTGTCGGCGGAGGCCTTTACCTTCGGTCGCATGTATCACCCATGGGGACGATTCCGGGATCTCGCTCACTTCACGCTCCGCTGGGCGCACCTGCCCGAGGGGGTGCTCGGTGTCACCGACTTCGACGGGAAGACGGTGACGCTGGCCCACGGGCTCGACCAGGCCGAGAGGCGGTCGACGATCGCGCACGAGGTCGAGCACATTGACCGCGGCTGGTCGCCGTGCACCACCCGGGAGGAATGCCAGATCGAGCGGGCCGCGGCACAGAAGTTGATCGGGATCCGTGAGCTCGGCGAAGCGCTCGCGTGGGCGAGGGACCTCGAGGAGGCGGCCGAGGAGCTGTGGGTCGACGTCCCGCTCCTGCGGGTCCGGTTACAGCACCTGCACCCCGCCGAGCGGGCTTACCTGCGACGGCGGCTCGCGGATGAAGGCACAGACGAGCAGGACACGACGAGCGAGACGAGGAACCAATGAGCCAGGAAGACACCGCAGGAGAAGTGCCCACCCCCGAGAAGCAACCGCGAGGCCGCCTGGGTTGCGTAGGTATCGTCACCGCGCTGATCGTCCTAGCGGTCGGGTGGCAGCTCCTCGACGGTGACGACAGCAGCGACGACGTCAAGGGCGAGGGGGGCGCGCGAGTAGCGTGCGAGCGCTTCGCGAAGCAGCAGTACGGGGCCGGGGGCTTCTCAGCGCCGGACCTCGCCAACCAGATCGGCGACCGATGGAAGCTCGAAGCTGATTTCGACGGAGGACGGTACTTCTGCGTCGTCGAGCTCGACGGGGATGACTGGGTCCTTCGCGAGCTCACGGTGAAGTGAGCAGTCATGGCGTGGGCTGAGCGGCTTGACTCAGGGCGTTACCGCGGTGTCTACCGTGACGGCCACGGACGGCGCCGGTCGCTCGACCAGACCTACACCCACAAGGCGCGGGCCGAGCGGGCCGCGGGGGCGGCCGAGGAGAAGGCGCGCAGGTCGATGGCCGCCGACCCGGACGCCGGTCGTAGGCCGTGGGGGGAGTGGTGCGACGAGTGGTGGCCCACCCGAGGTGTGGAGGACTCGACCCGTCGTACGGACGCCGGGCGTCGAGCCAATCACCTGGACCCCAGGTGGGCGAAGATTCCGATCGGGTCGATCCGCCGGCATGACGTGAAGGAGTGGGCCGCGGCCCTGGCGAAGAGCGGGACCGGGCCGGGCACGGTGCAGCACTGCGTGCGGCTCCTGTCCGTGTCGTTGGCGGCCGCGGTCGATGCTGAGATCATCACCGTCAACCCCGCATCCGGGATCAAGCTGCCGCCGGGGGCGCAGGAGGTCGAGCGGTTCCTGACCCGGGAGGAGTACGACGCGGTCGTCGCTCAGCTGCCGACGACGCGGGATCACCTGATCGTGCACACGCTGGCGTTCACGGGGATGCGGTGGGGCGAGATGGCTGGGTGGCACCGGGCACGGTTCGTGCCGGAGCGTGGGGTCGCGAGGGTGGTGGAGACCTTCGAGGAGAAGTCGGGGCTGGTGAAGGCGTACCCGAAGGGGCGCAGGGTGCGAGACGTGCCGGTCCCGGCCTGGTTGGTGAATATGCTGGGGGAGGCGCTCGAGGACGACCCGGGGTCGTGTGGGCTCGAGCACCGGGTGGGGGTGTGCCGGTCAGGGCTGGTGTTGACCACGGGCAGCGGGACGGTGTTGCGGGATTCGAACTGGTCGGGGCGGGTGTGGCGGCCGGCTGTGGAGCGGGCGGGGATCGGGCACTGTCGTCCGCATGATCTGCGGCACACGTACGCGTCGTGGTTGCTGCAGGACGGGGTGCCGTTGGCGCGTGTGGGGAAGCTGTTGGGGCACGTGTCTCCGATGACGACCCAGAAGTATGCGCACCTGCAGCCGGGGGACGACGAGAGCGTGTTGGCGGCGTTGGGTGCCCCAGGTTTGCCCCAGGTGCGGGGGCGGGTTGGGTGACATTGGGGTGTTCGTGCAGGTCAGGTTGGTGCCCCCGACAGGATTCGAACCTGTGACCGGCGGATTAGAAGGCCGCTGCTCTATCCACTGAGCTACGGGGGCGGGGGATCGGTCAAGGACCGATCCGCGCGCAAGGATAGCCCTCGCCATCGGGCAGTCGGTGCGTCACCTGCGCGCGATCAGCAGCTGGCGCTCGGCCCTGACGTGGAGGTCGCCTCGACGACGTACGTCGGCCGTGCCGCCGTCGAGCAGCAGACCGAGCTGTTCGTCGTCGACCAGCCCGAGTCGACCAGCGACCGCATCACGGATGCGCGTCAGCAGGGCGAAGGCGTAGTCGCCGGCCACCGGAGGAAGTGGTGGCGCGAGGTCGACCTCGATGGTGCGTTCGGTCTCCGCGGCGAGTCCGGCGCGGCTCAGCCTCGAGCGCCAGTCACCTCCCATGGTCGGCATGTCGACCGCTCGGTCCCCGGCAAGCAGGGCGTGGGCATTGGACTCCGCGACACCCCCCGCTGTGTCATCGGGAAGGAAGCGAGGATGGCCGGTCAGCTCGATCACCGCCAGCAGGCCGCCTGGTCGGATCACCGATGCAATGTCGGCCAAGGTGACGTCCGGCTCGGCCAGGTGGTGCAGCGAGCCCGACGCCCAGGCCACGTCGACGGGGGGCAGGTCGGGCAGGCCCTGGTCGAGGTCCGCTCGGAGCGTCGACACGCGGGAGGAGACCCCGAGGTGTCGAGCGCGGTCTCGCACGTGCTGCAGCATGTCGTCGGACTGGTCCAGCACCAGGGCGTGGGCGCCGGGGAAGCACTGCAGGAGACCGAACGTCCCGCTTCCGGTCCCCGCCCCGAGATCGAGGATGGTGCGCACCCGACCCTCGACCAGCGTGCGGACGTCGGCGCGAGCGTCCGCGAGTGATGCCGCGAGGACCTGCGCATCGAGGTCGAGCAGTGTCGGGAGACCGCTCGGCCGGTCGTCGCCGTGCGGGTGAGAGCGCCGTGCGGAGTGGGGATGGGGATGGCCGCCAGGGTTCATGGGTCCAGCGTAGGCACGACTTGCGCGATTGGCATACTATCTTGCGTATGACGCAAGACGGTGAGCTCGACCTCCTCGTGCGACAGCGCATCCGGGGTCTCCGGGCGTCCCGCGGATGGTCCCTCGACGATCTCGCCGGACGCTGCTTCCTCAGCGCGTCGACCCTGAGTCGCATCGAGACTGGTCATCGTCGCATCGGCCTCGACCAGCTGACCGCGATCGCTCGGGCGTTGGGGACCTCGATCGACCAGCTCGTCGAGGCCGAGGACGACCAGGACGTGGTGATCCGGCCACACCAGGACGAGGTGCGAGGGACGACGACCTGGCTCCTGTCACGCGACCACGGGCCGCACGGTCTGAAGGTCGTGAAGATTCGCCTCACCCAACCGCCTCCGCGCCGCGGCGACGGCGAGCTGCCCGTGCACCCCGGCCATGACTGGTTCGCCGTCCTGTCCGGCACCGTGGTGTTGCTCCTGGGTGAGCGCACCATCAGGGTGGAGGCGGGCCAGGCGGCGGAGTTCTCGACGATGGTCCCGCACGCCTTCGGCGTCGACGGTGGCCCCGCCGAGATCATCGCCATCCTCGATCCCGACGGCGAACGCTCCCACCTGCGCCGCTGACACGCTCGCGCGCACCTCAGGGGTCGGTGAGGTCTCTTGTGCCGGTGGGGGTGACGAGCATGGTCTGGCCGTGGGGTTCTTGCCAGAGGAAGGTGCCGGGGGTGAGTTGTTGGTAGGTCCAGCCGGCGTGGGTCTTGAGCTGGTGGTGATGTCTGCATAGGGGTGCGAGGTTGCATTCGCAGGTCACACCGGTTCTGGTGTGGGCGGTGAGGTGGTCGAGGTCGCAGGACCTGGACTTCTTT
>NZ_FOQG01000007.1 GCF_900113685.1 Nocardioides psychrotolerans | reverse complement strand
GGTCCTCGATCCAGGCCCCAACAGCCTGGCTAGCGCCGGCCCGGGTGGGCCACACGCGGCGGTGGTAGAACTCGGTCTTCAGCGTCGCGAAGAACGACTCGGCCATCGCGTTATCCCAGCAGATCCCGGTGTAGCCCATCGACCTGGTGATGCCGTTCTTGGCTGCGAACTCGGTGATCTGCGCCGAGGCGTACTGCGTGCCGCGGTCGGTGTGAAATACAACCTGGGCGGGCAGTTCACCGCGCAGGGTGATCGCCATCTTCAGGGCGTCCTCGACGAGGTCGGTGCGCATGTGATCAGCGATCGCCCACCCGATGACCCGACGCGAGCAGGCGTCGATCACGGTGGCCAGGTACAGCCACCCTTCCCAGGTCCTCAAATACGTGATGTCGCCGACCCAGACAGCATTGATGACCCCGGTGTCCCATTGGCGCTGCACGGCGTCGGGCGGATAGGTGTCGCCGGTCTCGCGTTGGGTGGTGGTGCGCCACGGCCGTGGGCAGATCCCGCGCAACCCGAGTTTGCGCATGGTCTTGGCGACGGTCTTGCGGCTGATGACCTCGCCGTCCTCGCGGAGGTCGGCGAGGATCCTGGGTGCCCCGGAGACCTCGTCGGAATCGCTGTGGAACCAGGCGATCTTGGCCTCGATCTGCTCCGCACGCACAGCCCTCTTCGAGGGCAGTCGCTTGGCCCAGGCGTAGTACCCGGACCGGGACACCTCCAGGAGTCGTGCCATCCGCGAGACCGTGTGGTTGCTCTTCCGCGTGCATCAGTGCGAACGCTTGTCGTTCGTATCCGATGCTTCCTGGGCGAAGAAGAGAGACGCTTTTTTCAGGAACGCCCGATCCATCTTCAACTCAGAGTTCTCCTTACGGAGCCGAGCGAGCTCGACCCGCTCGGTCTCGCTCAGGGCACCATCACCAGCGTCCTGGCGTGACTTGTACAGATTCACCCACCGGCCCAGCGTCTGCTCCTTGATGCCGAGCTCGCGGGCGACCACAGCGACCGCACGACCGGTGTTGATCACCAGCTTCACGGCCTCGTCCTTGTACTCGGGTGTGTACTCCCGACGTTCTCTGCCCATGGTGGAGATCCTCGCTTACGAGGTGTCCACCAGACGGGGTCAAAGCCAGGTGAATCTTCGCGTCAGGGGCTCGATCGCATTGGGGTGAGTAGCGGGACTTGGAACTGTCATCGAGCCGGCGCCGGCCGCCTAGCCAGCGATCGTGCTCTCTACGCCTGATTTCAAGCGGTTCTGTCCGGTCCTGAGTGGTGTGTTTGTCCCCGCGATCCGGTCGGACGGTGATGACGGTCCCCGGCGCCGGGCGGCGCCGCGTCTCGACTTCGCCCATCTGCAGAACAAAAAGTTCGGCGGCAGCCCTTGACGTGGGTGTGACACTGCCCACATGCTGGGTTGCATCCAGATTGCCACCCCGAATATATATCCACGAAGCGTCCTCGGAAAGCCTCGCGGTAGTCATCCACTCAAGGAGAAAGCACGATGACCCGACACAAGACGATCCTCCGCAACACTTCCCTGGCAGCCGTCCTGGCTCTCGGTGCCGTGTCCTTGGCCGCTTGCGGCGAGGACGCGGGGGCGAGCAGCGATGGCAAGAAGGTGATCGGCGTGTCCGTCGCCGACCAGAAGTCCCTTTTCTACGTGGCCGAGGTCGCGGGGATCAAGGACGAGGCCGCGAAGCAGGGCTACGAGGTCAAGATCGTCTCGGCGAACAACGACTCCTCGGCCCAGGTGAAGCAGGTCAACGATCTGCTCACCCAGCAGATCGGCGCCCTGATCTTCACCTCGCAGGACTCGACCGCCGCGGCCGCTGGGGTCCGGGCCGCCAACCAGGCCGGCGTTCCCGTGATCGCGGTCGACCAGCGTCCCGAAGAGGGGGCGGGCGACCTCGCGACCTACATCGCGACCGACAGCGTGAAGGCCGCCTACGAGCTGTGCACGTGGATGTTCGAGCAGATCGGCGGCGAGGGCGAGATCGCGATCCTGCACGGTGTGCTCGGCTCGACCGCCGAGATCCAGCGCACCGAGGGCTGCGAGAAGGCCCTTGCCGAGAACCCCGACATCGAGGTCGTGGCTGAGGAGACCGCTAACTGGGACGAGACCGAGGCCTTCAAGGCGACCCAGAACATCCTGACCGCTAACCCCAACCTCGCCGCAGTGTTCGGTGAGAGCGACGCCATGGCGATGGGCGCCTCCAAGGCAGCCAAGGACGCCGGCAAGGAGATCTTCTCGGTCGGCATCGACGGCTTCCCCACGATGTTCGACGCCGTCACGGCCGGTCTGACCCAGGCCACGATGGCCCAGCAGCCCTACATGATGGGCCAACTCGCCGTGCAGAACGCCATTGCCCTTTTGGAGGGCAACGGTGACGACATCCCTGCCGAGCAGTACCAGGACACGGTGCTCATCAATGCTGAGACGGTCGGGGACCACAAGGTCGAGGACTTCTACGGCCCGGACGCCCAGTCGTTCAAGTGACCCACGGCTGAAGCCCTCCGCCGGGTCGGTCGTCCTCGACACCGGCCCGGCGGTTGGCCCAGTCCCGTTTCCCAAGCTGCGCTTTCGTTCTTCAGTCCAGGCACCAGGAGGTCGCCGTGGTAGAGCATCCAACCGATGAAGGCCTGGTCTGTCGTGGCCTGGTCAAGACCTACAGCGGGGTCAGCGTCCTGAAGTCGGTCGACTTCCACGTCCGTCCCGGCACGGTCGTCGGCCTGATCGGCGAGAACGGTGCCGGCAAGTCCACCCTCAGCTCGGTGATCACCGGCGTCGTCCAGCGTGACGGTGGGGAGATGCTGCTCGACGGGCGGCCCTACGAGCCGGGCTCTCCCTCGGAGGCGCTGCACGCCGGAGTCGTGCTGATCCATCAGGAGATCCGGCTGTTGCCCGACCTGTCGGTGGCCGAGAACATCTACCTCGGCCGGCTGCCGAGTCGCGGCGGTCGGATCGACCGCAGTCGCATGCACCGCGACGCTGCGGAGGTGTTGGGCCTGCTCGGGGTTGATCTCGACCCGCGCCGACCCGTGCGCGGCCTCTCGATGGCCCGCCAGCAGGAGATCGAGATTGCGAAGGCGCTCAGCCGCAATCCGGCGTACGTCATCTTCGACGAGCCGTCGGCCTCGCTCGGCGAGACCGAGACCGAGCATGTTCTCGAGCGGATCCAGAACCTCCGCTCCCTCAACACCGGCGTCGTCTACATCTCGCACCGGCTCGACGAGGTCCTCGAGGTCTCGGACGAGATCGTCTGCCTGCGTGACGGGGCCCGTGTGGCGCACTGGCCCAGTGGCGACGTCGCTCGCACCGAGCTGGTCAATGCCATGGTCGGTCGCGAGTTCACCTATGAGCACGTGGCGCCGCAGCCCAGTCGGGCCGACACGGTTCTGGAAGTACGCGGGCTCAGCAGCCGTGGCAAGTTCACCGACATCGACTTCACCGTCGCCGCGGGCGAGGTCCTCGGCATCGCCGGCCTGGTCGGTGCCGGGCGCACCGAGGTCGTCCGCGCCATCGCCGGAGTCGATCGTCCTGATACCGGCGAGGTCCTCGTCGACGGCCAGCGGTTGCGTCCAGGCAGCCCGCAGTGCGCGATCAAGGCCGGAGTCGTGATGGTCCCCGAGGACCGCAAGGGACAGGGCCTCAATCTGAACCGGACGGCGGCCGAGAACCTGGCACTGCCCTGGGAGAAGAGCCTGTCGAAGCTTGGCATGGTCACCCGGCGCACGATTGCCCGGTTGGCAGCCGAGCAACGCGAGCGTCTCGACATCCGCGGTGACATGCACCTGCCGGTGAAGTCGATGTCCGGGGGGAACCAGCAGAAGGTCCTGATCGGCAAATGGCTGGTCCGCGACCCCCGCGTGCTGATCGTCGACGAGCCCACGCGGGGCGTCGACGTCGGCGCCAAGATGGCGATCTACGAGATCATCCGCGGGCTGGCCGCCCAAGGGCTCGCAGTCATCGTCGTCTCCTCCGAGCTCGAGGAGGTTCTCGGTCTCTCGCACCGCGTGGTCGTGCTGGCCCGAGGTCAGCAGCAGGGGGTCCTCACCCGAGAGGAAGCGACCCCGCAACGCGTGATGGAGCTGGCGTTCGCCGGCTCCGGGGACGGTCCGCTCCCCTCCGAGCAGCCCTCTGCTCCTTTGCTCCAATCCGCCGACGCAACCAGTGGAGTCTGAATCATGTCAATCACCAACCCGACCGGTCGGGAGACGACCCCCGTGACCGACGCCTCCTCCGATGGCGCCGACCGAGCCCACCGCCCCCACCGCCCCGAGGGCCGAAGCCTCCAGGGCGCCGCCCTCACCGTCTTCCGGGCCATCCCCGGTCCTCTGATCGGGCTGGTCGCGGTGATGGTGGCGCTGTCCTTCATGTCACCGTTCTTCCTGACGCAGCAGAACCTCACCAACATCGTCAGCCAGAACTCCGACATCGGGATCATGGCGGTGGGTGCCTGCCTGGTCATCCTGATCGGCGGCATCGACCTCTCGGTGGGCTCGACGCTGGCCCTGTCCCTGATGACCAGCGCCTGGCTCTTCCGCCAGCAGGGCCTGCCCTTCACCCTGTGCGTCGTCGCTGGACTGCTGGTCGGGGCGCTGGTCGGCCTCGTGAACGGTGTGCTGTCGACGTACGGGCGGATCCAGCCGTTCGTGGCGACGCTGGCGACCATGTCCGCGGGTGCAGGTCTCGCCCTCTGGCTCACCGACGGTAACCCGATCAACGGCTTTCCCGGCTGGTACCTCGCACTGGCCGGAAACAAGATCGCCGGCATCCCGCTCCAGGCCTTCATCCTGGTCGGCACCTACCTGCTCGCTGCGTTCTGGCTGCGGTTCCGGCCCAGCGGCCGTGCCTTGTACGCCGTGGGCGGGAACGCCGAGGTCGCCCGGCTGTCCGGCCTGAACGTCACCCGGATCAAGATCGGCGTCTACATGGTCGCAGGAGTGCTCGCGGCCGTGGCTGGCACGATCGTTGGCTCGCGCCTCGACTCGGCGCAACCGACCGCCGGCACCGCCGACCTGCTCAATGTGATCGCTGTGGTCGTCATCGGTGGGGCCAGCCTCTCCGGTGGCTCAGGGAACATGCTCAACACGTTCATCGGACTCATGATCATCGGCGTCCTCAACAACGGCATGTCGCTGCTGAACGTGTCGCCGAACCTCCAGCCCGTCGTCATCGGCGCGGCGATCATCGTCGCTGTCCTCACCGACCGCGGCAGCCGCGCCCGCATCCTCCAGTCGTGACAGGCCCGGACGTGAGTGCTTCCTCCGAGGCGATGGACACCGTCCATGCGCTCATCGCGCGCCACGACCCGGAGCGGGAGCTGGCGCCGTGCGGTCTGCGCCGCCTGGTGCTCGGCCACGACGTCCTGGACGATGTGACAGGCACGGTGGCCGAGCTCCTGGAGCTGCGCGCAGAGCCTGGTACGCCGGTCGGCGGCGCCCGGCCGCGCGTCACGCTGCTCGTCGACCGAGTCACCATCCGGCGTGGCGCCGACGATGTGAAGGATCTGGTGGAGCGCAGCCTGGCTGAGAAGTTCGACGTCCGCCGGGAAGTGCTCGACGACGGCCACTCCGAGCTTCACGTGGTCGACGACGTGCTGGACCAGGCGACCGCGGCCTGTCGTGCTGCGGATGCCGTGGTCGCCCTCGGCGGCGGCACCATTAGCGACATCGGCAAGGTCGCGGCACAGCGGGCTAACCTTGCCGGACGCCCGCCTGTCCTGGTGTCGGTGCAGACCGCCGCCTCGGTGGACGGCTACACCGACGACGTCTCAGTGCTGCTCCGCGACGGGGTCAAGCGGACCGTCCCCTCGCGCTGGCCCGACGCGGTCGTTGCCGATGCCGGCACCATCGCCGACGCGCCACCGGTGATGAACCGGGCGGGCTTCGGCGAGATGACGTCGATGCTCACTGCCCCTGCAGACTGGGCGCTGGCCGCACTGGTCGGGACCGAGCAGAAGTTCCACGAGGCTCCGCTGCGCCTGCTCGAGGCGGTCGGCGAGGGCATCGAGACGTGGTCGCCCGGTGTCGGGCGGGGCGAGCCCGAGGCGATCGAGCAACTGACGCGGGCGTTGGCCGTGCGCGGCATCGTCACCGGCGTCGCCGGCACCACCGCCACCCTCTCCGGCCTGGAGCACCTCGTCAGTCACATGCTCGATCTGCACCACGCCGCCCACGGCCTGCCGACCGGACTGCATGGCGCCCAGGTGGGCGTCGCCGGTCTTGTCGCCGCTTCTGCCTGGGAGATGCTGCACGAGCGGATCGCTGCCTCGACTGTTCCGCCGCGCCTGTGCGAGGAGGCGTTCGACGCGTCTCGGGCCAGGGTCGCGGTGACCGAGGCGTTCGGTTCGCTCGACCCCGAAGGCCGGATCGCCAAGGAGTGCTGGGCCGACTACGAGGTCAAGCTGGCGTCGGTCGCCGCGAACCGGGGCCGGGTCGAGGCGATGCTCACGACGTGGTCCGACCACGCACCCCGGCTGCGGTCGCTCGTGCGCCCGTCCAGCGAGCTCGCCGCGAGCCTCCGAGCCGCCCGGGCGTCCGCCATGTTCGCCGAGCTCGACCCGGCCGTGTCAGACGACCTCGCAGCCTGGGCGGTTGCCAACTGTGGACTGATGCGCAACCGATTCACCGTCGCCGATCTGCTCACGCTCCTTGGCTGGTGGGAGCCCGCCGACGTCGCCGAGGTCCTCGATCGTGCACGGAGCGCGGCCGGATCTGCCCGAGCAGCAGAGGTGGAGGCCTGACGTGCGCGACTACGTGATCGCCATCGACTGCTCCACGACCGCAGCCAAGGCCGTGGTGTGGAACGCCGCCGGCGAGGCGCTCTCGCAGGAGCGCCGCGCCTTCCCCCTCAGCCAGCCCCGGCCGGGTTGGGGAGAACAGAACGCCGAGGACTGGTGGAGTGCCACCACTACCGCGGTGCAGCGTGCGGTGCAGACCGTCGACACCTCACGAATCGGGGCCATCTGCATCACCCACCAGCGCGAGTCCTTCGTCTGCCTCGACCGCACCGGCAAGCCCCTGCGGCCGGCGATGCTGTGGCTGGACACCCGGGCGACGGAGGAGGTGGAGAAGCACGGCAGCGAGGAGGTGCACCGGATCACCGGCAAGCCGGCGAACCCCACCCCCGCTTGGTACAAGCTGCTCTGGCTGGCCACCCACGAGCCCGACGTCGTGGAACGGATCGGCCACGTCGTCGACGTCGGCGGCTTCCTGCTGGAGCGGCTCACCGGCGAGTTCGTCACCTCATGGGGCAGCGCCGATCCGCTGGGGGTTGTCGACCTCACCACCTTCGACTACGACGAGGGGCTGCTCAAGGCTGTCGGCCTCGACCGCAGCCAGCTGCCGACGTTGGCTCCGCCGGGCAGTGTCGTCGGTACGGTGCGCGACGATGTCGCAGCCCAGCTGGGCCTGCCGGCGGACCTACCCGTGGTGGCAGGTGTCGGCGACGGCCAGGCGGCCCAGCTCGGTACCGGCATCACGGCCCCTGGTCGGGCCTACCTCAACCTGGGCTCGGGGGTCGTCTCGGGCACGTTCAGCAACGAGTACTCCTACGGACGCGAGTACCGCACGCTCGCCGCTGCTGTCCCCGGCGCCTACACGCTCGAGACCTTCATGGGGGGCGGCACCGTCAACCTGGCCTGGTTCGTCGAGAAGTTCTCCGGGCTCGACACTCGCGCGCTGGGACTCGACGTCACGCCGGAGCAGGTCCTCGAGACCGCCGCAGCGCAGCTGCCCCCTGGAGCGGAGGGCCTGCTCGCGCTGCCCTACTGGACGGGTGCGCTGACGCCGTACTGGGACCACGACGCGCGCGGCGTGCTGCTCGGGATCACTGGGCGCCACGGCAAGTCCCACGTCTACCGCGCCCTGCTCGAGGGCGTCGCGTTCGAGCAGCGGTTCCTGACGACCGGCGCCGAGGAGGCGGTCGGCACTCCGGTGTCGGACGTGATCGCGCTCGGCGGCGGCTCCCGCAGCCGGATCTGGTGCCAGATCATCGCCGACGTCATGCAGCGCCGGGTCACGGTCGTGCGGGAGCCTGAGAGCACCTGCCTGGGCGCCGGCATGCTCGCCGCGCACGCCATCGGCATCCATGACTCGTTGCAGGCGGCGTCGGAGGCGATGAGTGGCACCTCGTCCAGCTTCGAGCCGGACCCCAAGGCAGCTGCGGCCTACGACCGCCTCTACGACGTCTACCGCGACCTCTACCCATCCACCCGTGGCGTCTTCGCCCGGCTCGCGGAGGCCACCCGATGAGCAGCACCGTCCAAAGCCTGCCCGAGGCGCCCTCGCGTCTCTACGACGCCTACCTCTTCGACCTCGACGGCACGATCTACCTGGGCGACGAGCTGCTCCCAGGAGCCTTCGATCTCGTCACGGGGCTGCGGGACCAGGGCTGCGAGACGCTCTTCCTGTCCAACAACCCCACGCGAGACCCGCAGATGTACGCCGAGAAGCTGACCCGTCTGGGACTGCCGACGCCGACCAGCCACATCGTGAACCCGGTGGTGACCTTGACGGCCTGGCTGCGCCAGGAGGCACCCGATGCCACGGTGTTCGTGATCGGTGAGGACCCCCTGGTGCGGGCACTGCAGGAGGCGGGGGTGCGGACCAGCAACGACCCGGCGCTCATCGACATCGTGGTGGCGAGCTTCGACCGCACCTTCGACTACGCCAAGCTGCAGATCGCCTTCGACGCTCTCTGGCAGCACGGGCGCGCCCGCCTGGTCACGACCAACCCCGACGCCTACTGCCCCATGCCGGGGGGCCGGGGGGAACCGGACGCGGCCGCGGTGATCGCCGCGATCGAGGCGAGCACGGGTGTCCGCTGCGAGGTGAACGTCGGCAAGCCGTCACCGTTGATGCTGACCACGGCGCTGAGCGTGGTGGGTATCCCGGCCACCGACTGCCTGATGGTGGGGGACCGCCTCTACACCGACATCGCCATGGCGGTGGACGCCGGCATCGACTCTGCCCTCGTCCTCAGCGGCGAGAGCACACGCGCGATGCTCGCAGACCTCCCCGTCGAGAGGCACCCCACCCTGGTGCTCGACCGCATCGACGCACTGCTCACGACGCGGGTCGTTCTATGAGCCGCGGTGAGGCTGCGTCCTCGCGATCCACGTCGGTCGACCAGGTGCGTCACATGGTGGTCGCGGCCCGGCTCTACCACGTCCACGGAGTTCGTCAGCGTGACATCGCGGAGCGGCTGGGAACATCGCAGGCGCGGGTGTCGCGGCTGTTGCGCCAGGCCGGTGAGGCCGGCATCGTCCAGACAGTGGTGGCGGTCCCCGAGGGCATCCACTCCGAGCTGGAGGAGTCGCTGGAGGCGGCCTACGACCTGCAGGAGGCGCACGTCGTCGACGTGCCGGAGGGCGCGCCGGACCTGGCCACGGTCCTGGGCAGAGCCGCTGCCCGCTACCTGGCGGAGGCCACCTTCACGGGAGAGACCATCGGGTTCACCTCGTGGAGCCGTACGTTCCAGGAGATGGCGAGGGCGATGCCCGAGCTCCCGCGCACGGGCGCACGTCGCGTGGTCGAGATGCTGGGCGACCTCGGCGCCCCGGTGCTCCAGCACGCCGCCACCCGCTCCACCCAGGACCTGGCGAGGGCGCTGGGAGCTGAGGCGGTCTTCCTTCGCACGCCCGGTGTGGTCGGCAGCAGCGAGCTGCGCGCCACGCTCCTGGCGGATCCGCACGTAGGCCGTGCCCTTGCCCGCCTCGACCACCTCGAGGTCGCGTTCGTCGGGGTCGGCCCGGCTGACCTGCACAGCCTCCTCGAAGCAGAGGACAACTACTTCAGCGCCGCCCAGCTCGCCGCCGCCCGAGAGGCGGGAGCGGTGGGCCAGCTGGTCCAGCGGTTCATCGACGCCGACGGCCGCCCCGTCGAGACGCCTCTCGACGATCTGGTCATCGGCGCCACGCTCGCCCAGGTGCGGGCCGCGCGGCGTCGCGTGGTGGTGGCCGGAGGGCTCGACAAGCAGCAGGCGCTGGCCGCCGCGCTGAGGGGCCGCTGGGTCGACGTACTGGTCGTGGACACGTCGACCGCGCGTTTCCTACTCGAGCTCGCAGAGCCCTTGCCAGCAACGGCACTCGCGCCGTAGCATGATCATGCAAACAACGAATATTCATGCGGAACGAGGAATGATGAACCTTTCCCCAGAGATACTGCTCGAGATGCAGCGCAGGATGCTGCGCATCCGCCGCTTCGACGAGCGAGCCTCGAAGATGGTCAAGCGTGGGCACATCCCAGGCACGGTGCACACGAGCATCGGCCAGGAGGCCCAGGTCGTGGGTGCGTGCATGGCGCTGGGCGACCGCGACTACATGACCGGCAACCACCGCAGCCACGGGCACCCCATCGGCAAGGGCTCGCCCCTGGGGCCGCTGATGGCGGAGCTGGTCGGCAAGGCCACCGGCGTGTGCGGCGGGAAGGGCGGCTCGCTGCACCTGGCTGACTTCAAGGTAGGCAGCCTGGGGGAGTCCGGGATCGTCGGCTCCTCGATCCCCATCGCCACCGGCGCCGCGCTGTCGAGCAAGGTGCTCGGCAACGGCAAGGTGTCGCTCGCCTTCTTCGGTGACGGTGCCGCCAACCAGGGCTGTCTCTACGAGGCGATGAATCTGGCCGGCGTCTGGGACCTCCCGGTGATCTTCCTGTGCGAGAACAACCAGTACGCGCTGTCCACGCCGGCGCACACCGTGACCTCCGGTGTCATCGCCGACCGCGCTGCCGGGTTCGGCATGCCGGGCGTCCGCGTCGAGGACGGCCAAGACGTCCTGGCGGTGTACGAGGCCGTCAACAGCGCCGTCGAACGTGCTCGCCGCGGTGACGGCCCGAGCCTGGTCGAAGTGGTCACCTACCGCTTCAACGAGCACTCCGAGGGCCTGCGACTGGGCACCGACTATCGAGACGCGGACGAGCGCAGCAGCTGGCTCGAGCGGGACCCGATCGTGTTGTTCCGCCGTCGGCTCGTGGCCGACGGCATCGCCCTGGACGACGAGCTCGACGAGCTCGAGGCGTCCGTGCTGACCGAGGTCGACGACGCCGTCGCCTTCACCGATGCCAGCCCCTACCCCCACCCCAGTGTCGCGTTCGCCGACCTCTACACCGACCCGATCGGAGCGCTCGCATGACCATCATGAGCTACCTCGGAGCCATCGGCGCCGCCCAGCGCGAGGCCATGGAGGCCGACGAGCGCGTCGTCATCATCGGTGAGGACGTGGAGGCCAACGTCTACGGAACCACCGGCGGCGCGGGCAAGTCGCGTGCCGAAGAAGGTGACTTCCTCCAGATGTTCGGGAGAAACCGGATCCGCAACACCCCCATCTCGGAGGAGGTCATCGTCGGTGCTGCTGCCGGTGCGGCGATGACCGGACTGCGCCCGATCGTCGACCTGTCCTACTCCAGCTTCCTCTACATGGCCATGGACCAGTTCGTGAACCAGGTCGCCAAGAACCGCTACATGTTCGGCGGCCAGGCGTCGCTGCCCGTGGTCTTCCGGTCCGCGATGTTCTACGGGCTCAACACCGGCGCCCACCACTCCGACCGGCCCTACCCCATGTTCATGAACGTGCCGGGCCTCAAGATCGTGGTCCCCTCCACGCCTTACGACGCCAAGGGGCTGCTGCGGGCGGCGGTCGACAGTGACGACCCGGTGCTGATCTTCGAGGCGTGCACGCTGTGGGGCACCAAGGGCGAGGTGCCCGAGGAGGAGTACAGCATCCCGTTCGGGGTCGCCAACATCCTCCGCCCGGGCACTGACGTCACTATCGTGGCGATCTCGAGCGCGGTGCCCGAGGCTGTGGCCGCGGCCGAAGAGCTGGCCCTGAGCGGCATCTCCGCTGAGGTCATCGACCCTCGTACGCTGGTCCCGCTCGACAAGGAGACCATCATCAGCTCGGTGCAACGCACCGGCCGTCTGGTCGTGGCCGACCCCGCGCACCGCACCTGCTCGGCCGCTGCAGAAATCTCGGCGATCGTGGCCGAGGAGGCCTTCGAGTCGCTGCGCGCCCCCATCATCCGGGTGACTACTCCCGACACGCAGATCCCCTTCAGCCCTGCGCTGGAGAAGCAGCTCTACCCGAGCCGCACCACCATCGCCGACGCCGTTCGCACGGTCGTGGGCGAGCGGGTCATGACTCAGGCCTGACCCCCCTGACCACAACGGCACAACGATCGAGAAGGAGAACGACATGGCGAAGGTCGAGGTTCTGCTCCCGCAGTGGGGCATGGGCATGAGCGAAGGCACCATCACCAGCTGGCTGAAGGGTGTCGGCGACAGCGTCACCGAGGACGAGCCGTTGGCGGAGGTCGAGGCCGAGAAGGTCGAGGAGACCCTGGAGTCTCCCGCCACCGGCCGGATCATCGAGATCAGCGTGCCCGAGGGCGAGACCGTCGAGGTCCGAACCGTCGTGGCCGTCATCGAGTCCGACTGAGTCGCGGACCGGAGAGAGGAGTCCGTCATGGGACAGGTAGACCCCCGCCACATCGTGGCAGCGGCGAGCGACGGTGGCTACGCCGTCGGCGCGTTCAACATGCACAACCCGGAGACGACCGAGGCGCTCGTGCGTGCCGCCGAGCAGGCGGAATCACCGGTGTTCCTCCAGGTGGGTCGCGCGATCGTGCCGCACCTCGGCATCCACGCTGCCTACGAGATGACGCGGCGGATCGCTGAGGAGTCGGAGGCGGAGTACGTCATCCACCTCGACCACGGGCCGTGGGACGAGGTGTTCGAGGCGATCAAGCTCGGCTTCACCTCGATCATGTACGACGGCGCACACCTGCCGTTCGAGGAGAACATCCGCACCACGCGCAAGGTGGTCGAAGTGGCTCACGAGTTCGGTATCCCGGTGGAGGCCGAGCTCGGCAAGATCCCGGACGCGGACGAGAAGGTCGACTGGGCGTCGTACTACACCGATGTCGCGGAGGCCGAGCGCTTCGTGGCCGAGACCGGGGTCGACTTCCTGGCCATCTCGGTCGGGATCGTGCACGGCGTACCGCTGGCCGATCCGCAGCCCCTCGACATCGCGCGGATCAAGGAGATCAAGGCAGCGACCGGCATCCCGCTGGTCCTGCACGGTGCGTCGGGGCTGCCCGAGCACGAGGTCCGCGAGGCCATGGCCGCCGGTGTTCACAAGTTCAACGCCGACACCGACCTGCGCCACGCGTTCCGCGCGGGTATGGAGGACGTGTGGCGGCAGGGCGATCGCCAGCTCGAGGAGGCGATGGCCGAGGGGCGCGACCGGATGGTCGCGGCGACGGTCGAGAAGATGCGCCTCTACGGTTGTGCGGGCCGGGCCCGACGAACGGTCTTGGCGTGACCGTGACCGAGCAGACCGAGGCGGGTTCGGTCACGACCCCGCTCAAGGGGATCCGGCGAACGGCCGCGCGCCGAATGATCACCGCCTGGGAGGCGCCGGTCTTCCACCTCGAGGTCGAGGTCGACATGACCGCCTCCCTGGGCGTGCGTGACCGGGTGCAGGGAGCGACCGTCACCGACGCGCTCCTGCAGGCCTGTGCCCGCGCCCTGGTGGCACACCCGGCGCTCAACGCCCACTACGGCGACGAGGCGGTGACGACCTTCGAGAGCGTCAACCTCGGCCTCGCGGTCGCCACCGATGCCGGGCTCATGGTGCCGGTGGTGGCCCAGGTCGACCGGCTCGACCTGGTCGGCATCGCTTCTGCGCGCCGTGACCTCACCACCCGGGCCCGCGAGTCACGACTCCAGATGAGCGACGTCACCGGCGGGACCTTCACGGTCTCCAACCTGGGCATGATGGGCATCGACCGTTTCGACGCGATCCTGAACGTGCCGCAGGTGGCGATCCTCGCCGTGGGCAGCACGCGGCAGCGCCAGGTGTGGCAGGACGACGGCCCGGTCTGGCGACCGACCGCCCAGCTCACCTTGACCTGTGACCACCGCGCCGTCGACGGGGCCACGGGGGCTGCCTTCCTCGGCACCCTGCGCACCCACCTCGAGAGCGTCTGACCACGGTCGTGGACACACACCTGAGCAGCGTGCTGGCCGCTGAGCTGGCCACGTGGCCAGGCCGGGCCGCGATCGCCGTGGTGGCACCCGGGGGCGTAGTGGGCCGGGCCGGTGTCGACGAGGCCTATCGGTGGGCCTCGGTCACCAAGGTGCTCACCGCGCTCACCGTCGTGCACGCCGCCCGCACCGGCATGCTCGACCTCGATGAACCCGCCGGACCCAAAGGCTCGACGTTGCGGATACTCCTCGCGCACGCGTCGGGGCTGTCGATGGACGAAGACCGGGTCCTGGCTCCGCCGGGCACCCGGAGGATCTACTCCAACCGCGGCATCGAGCTGGCGGCTGAGCTCCTCGAAGCACGCGCGGGCCAGCCCTTCGCCACCGTGCTGTCCGCTACCGTCCTCGACCCGCTCGGCATGGGTGGGTGTCATTTGGAGGGTTCGCCCGCCCACGGGATGGTCGGCCCGGTGGGCGACCTGGCCCGCCTCGCGAGTGAGCTGCTCGCTCCGCGAGTCCTGGACCCTGGTCTCGTCGCGGCGGTGACCAGCCCGACCCTGCCCGCTCTCGGCGGCGTGCTGCCGGGCTTCGGCGGGCAGCGGCCCAACGACTGGGGTCTCGGGATCGAGCTGCGCGGCCACAAGCACCCTCACTGGACCGCACCCGAAGCGTCGCCGACGACCTTCGGCCACTTCGGGCAGAGCGGGGCCTTCCTCTGGGTCGACCCGGTCGCCGGCGTGGCCTGTGTCGCGGCGGGAGCCGAGCCATTCGGACCCTGGGCTGCCGAGGCCTGGCCCCGGCTGGCCAGCCGGGTGCTCGACGCCGTCGCACCCTCCGGGATCGCCGGGGTGGCCCCGTGACCAGCGCTGATCATCCTTCTCGCCCGCAGCCAGGTCGGTTGGGACCCGACGAGCACCGAGTTGCCTGGGAGCTCCTGGACGGTGGACACGTGGACGTGCTCGTCGTGGGCGGCGGGGTCACCGGCGCCGGAGCTGCCCTCGACGCCGCCTCGCGCGGGCTGTCCGTCGCCCTGGTCGAGGCGCGCGACCTGGCCAGCGGCACCTCGTCGCGGTCGAGCAAGCTCTTCCACGGCGGGCTGCGCTACCTCGAGCAGCTCGATCTCGCCCTGGTGCGCGAGGCGCTGCGCGAGCGTGAGCTGATGCTGACCCTGCTCGCCCCGCACCTGGTCTCGCCGGTCGCCTTCCTCTATCCCTTGACCCGTCGGGCCTGGGAGCGCTGGTACGTCGGCGCTGGGCTCGCGATCTATGACCGGCTGGGCGGACGTAGCTCGCTGCCCCGGGCCCGCCACCTCAGCCGCCGCGGAGCACGGGCCCTCGCGCCTGGACTCAAGCACACGGCGCTGGTGGGTGCGGTGCAGTACTACGACGCCCAGGTCGACGACGCCCGTCACACGATGATGTTGGCTCGTACGGCGGCCGCGCACGGAGCGGTGGTGCGCACCTCGACCGAGGTCGTCGAGCTCGTGCGCGACGGCGATCGGGTGTGCGGCGCGGTGCTCCGCGACACCGACACCGGTGCGGAGTGCCACGTCACCGCCGGGGTCGTGGTCAGCTGCACCGGCGTCTGGACCGACGACCTGCACGCACTGTCGGGCAACGATCGCCCGTTCGAGGTGCGCGCCTCCAAGGGCGTCCATCTCCTCGTCGCGCGGGAGCGAATCGGGCTCGACACCGGGCTGATCCTGCGCACCCCCACCTCGGTGCTGTTCGTGATCCCCTGGGGCAACCACTGGATCGTGGGGACCACCGACACCGACTGGGCGCTCGACCGCGAGCACCCGGCGGCCAGTCGCGCCGACATCGACTACATCCTCGCCCGCGTCAACGACGTCCTCGCCGACCCGCTGACCCGCGACGACGTGATCGGGGTCTACGCCGGTCTGCGGCCGCTGCTTGCCGGCGCCTCGAGCAAGACCAGCAAGCTGTCGCGGGAGCACGCCGTCGCCCGGACCGCCCCCGGGCTCGTGTCGGTGGCGGGTGGCAAGTACACGACCTACCGCGTGATGGCTCGCGACGCGGTCGACGTCGCCGTGGGCGAGCTCGACGTGAGGGTGTCCGGCTCGGTGACCGACCGGCTGCCGCTCCTCGGTGCGGAGGGCTATGTCGCCACCGACAACCGGCGCGGGGTCCTGGCCGCCGAGCTGGGTGTGTCCGAGCCTCGGATGCGCCGGCTGCTGGGCCGCTACGGGACGCTGGTGAGCGAGGTGCTCGCCGCCGCGGACGATGACCCGAGCCTGCTGGAGCCGGTGGCCGGCGCCCCCGACTACCTGCGTGCCGAGATCCGCTACGCCGTCACCCACGAGGCTGCGCTCCATCTGGACGACCTCCTGACCAGGCGCACCCGCATCTCTGTGGAGACCCCGCACCGCGGCAGCGAGTCGGCGCGCTCCGTGGCCGCCCTCGTGGGGCCGCTGCTGGGGTGGGACGACGGTGCCGCCGAGCGTGAGGTCGCGCTCTACCTCGCGCGGGTGGCCGCCGAGCTCGCTTCGCAGGAGGAGCTCGAGGACACCCGGGCCGCCGCGTCGCGGCGGGCGGCCACGACGGTCCGGCGTACGTCTCGCGCGGAAGGCGCCGGAGGGTCGGGTCAGCTGACCAGGTAGGCCGCAGTCTCGGAGTCGGTGACCAGGGTGTCGACGTACCCGCCGAGGAGTGCCGCTTTCACGGCCTCGTGCTTGCGTGCGCCGCCGGCCACGGCCCATCGGCGGCCGGCCGAGCGCAGCTGCTCGCGAGTCACCCCGACGACCAGGTCGTCGAGCCCACCCTCGACGGCCCCGCCCTCGGCGTCGAGGAAGTGCAGGCAGACCTCGCCCACCGCACCGCGGCTGCGCATCTGCTCGAACTGCTCGTTGGTGAAGAAGTTGTCGCCCGAGCGCAGCGCGGGGTCGACCTCGCACGCGCCGATGCCCACGAGAGCGAGGTCGAGCTGGTCCAGCTGCTCCAACGCCTGGCGCACGTAGAGATCGCGCTCGATGACCAGCTCCCGCAGGCTGGAATCGGGCACCACGCCCGGGGTGCGCAGGAAGACCGGCTGCCCGCCGACGAGCGACGCCAGTCGTTGCGTGGACCGGGCGGCGTCGTGCTGCAGCTCCGGGGGGCCGAGGTCGCCGAGCATCTCCACCACCTGCTCGGTCTGCGTGCGCAGCGTCTGCAGGGCCTCGACCACCATCCGCAGCGTTCGGCTCCAGGACGTGAAGCCGATGACGGGGGCCGCAAACGTGACGTCCTGCAGCAGTGCGGCCATCGCGTGCGCCAGGTCGCGCCCGAGCTCGTCCTCGGCGGCGCTGACGGCGTCGACGACGTGCACCTCGCTGACCGGGTACCGCCCCTCGATCGCGTCCTCGAGGTCGGCGTGGATGTGCAGCGGAACGGCCACCACGGTGCGCACGACCGCAGCTTCCTCGGCCTGGGTGAGGAGCCGCGAGACGCGGGACTGCGAGATCTGCAGCCGCTGGGCGATGTCGGTCTGGCGCACGCCGTGGGTGTGGTAGAGCCGCGCCACCTTGATCATCAGGCGCTGCTGATCGACGTCGTTCACATCGGGTCCTTGTCGTGCGTGGTCGGGGGTGTGCTCGTGGTCGCGGGGCGCGTATCGCGACCTGAGTGTAGGGGTGGGATCCCTTGACACCGGAGGTGTGAACCCCGACACTGATTCTACATGCACCATCAGCATAGATATTCAAGGACGAGGACTCCCATGGAAGACGACAGCATCCCGTATGACGTGATCGTCGTCGGGGCAGGCATCAACGGGCTCGGGGTCGCGCGCGACGCTGCGCTGCGCGGGTTGCGCGTGGTGCTGCTGGAGCAGGACGACGTCTGCAGCGGGGTCTCGGCCTGGTCGGGGCGGCTGGTGCACGGCGGGCTGCGCTACCTCGAGCACCGCGACTTCGCCCTGGTGCGCGAATCCTTGCGCGAGCGCGAGCTTCTCTTCCGACTGGCGCCCCACCTGGTCAAGCCGCGTCGTCTGCTGATGCCGTTCTACTCGCACAACCGGCGACCCGCCCGGCTCATCCGGCTCGGGATGTTCGTCTACGACGCCCTCTCCTTCGACAAGCGCACCGACCGCCACGAGATCCTCGACACCCGCGCGACGTTGCGCCGCTTCTCCGGCATCGGACGCGACGGTCTCGGGGGCGCCGCGGTCTTCACCGACGGCCAGGTCGAGTATGCCGAGCGGCTCTGCGTCGAGGTGGCGCTGGCCGCCGCCGGCGTCGGGGCGGTCATCAAGACCAAGTCGCGCGTCGAGGAGCCCGTGCTCGAGGCCGGCCGCGTGGTCGGTGTGCGCTACGTCGACACGACCACGGGGGAGAGCCACGAGGTCCGTGGTCACGTGGTCCTCAACGTGGCGGGTCCGTGGATCGACCGGATCTTTCAGCGCGGCGCGCCGCCGCAGCCGCGGCTCAATGGTGGCACCAAGGGAAGCCACCTCGTGGTCGACCCGTTCCCCGGCGCTCCCGACGACGTCGTCTACTACGAGTCCAAGACCGACGGCCGGCTGGTCCTGGTGATCCCGTGGATGGGCCGCTACCTCATCGGCACCACCGACCTGCGCTTCGACGATGACCCCGACCTCGCGCGGTGCGACGTCGACGAGATGACCTACCTGCTCTCGGAGGTCAACACGCTGGTGCCCGGGGCGGGGCTGACCCCGGCCGAGGTGTTGTTCACCTACTCGGGGGTGCGCCCGCTGCCCTACGCGCCCGGTGTCGAGGAGTCCAAGGTCCCGCGCTCCCACGTGCTCCACGACCACGCGCCCGACCTGCCGGGCTTGGTCAGCGTGGTCGGCGGCAAGCTCACGACCTATCGCCAACTGGCGGAGGACGCCGTCGACGACGTCTTCAAGCGGCTCGGCCGCAAGAGCCCGAAGTGCGTCACCGCCAGCCTGCCGTTGCCCGGCGCGGTCGGCGACCTCGACGAGAGCCGCCGATTCCTGCTCGCTCGCGGTCTGGCGCCGCGCACCGTCGAGCGCCTCGTCGCCCTCTACGGCGGACGCTGCGTCGACGTGCTGGCCGAGGCGGAGGGGGACGAGCGGCTCATCGCGGTGCTCCACGAGCCGACCGGCGCGATCGCCGCGGAGCTGGTCTTCGCAGTCCGCCACGAGCTCGCGCGCAGCCTCACCGACGTGCTGGCGCGCCGCGTGCTGCTGGCCTTCGAGCCCGGCCACGGCCTCGATGTGGTAGACGCGGCGGCGGAACTGCTCGGTGAGCTCCTCGGCTGGTCCGGCGGGGACCGCGCCGCCGAGATCGCCGAGTACCAGCAGTGGCTGACCCGGCTCGCGGTGCCCAAGGGCGTCGCGGTGGTGGTCGAGCGGTGAGCCGCCACCTCGCGGTGGCGCTCGACCTGGGCTCCACGAGCGCGCGGGCGGTGCTGGTCGAGGCGGGTGGCGGAGTCGTCGCCCAGGCCAGCCGTCCCACGGAGCCGCTGTTCCCGCAGCGGGGCTGGGTCGAGCTGGACCCGTGGCACCTCTGGCGCGGCCTGCGCGACTCGCTCGGCGAGGCGCTGACGGCGGCGGGGGCCACGACCGACGACATCGCCGGTGCTGGGGTCACGACCTCGCGCGAGACCTGTCTGCTCTGGGACCGCGCGACCGGTGAGCCCGTCTACCCGGCGATCATGTGGATGTCGAAGCAGACCGACGAGATCGTGGAGCGCTGGCGCAACGAGGGGCTCGACGACGAGTTCCGCTCCAGGACTGGGCTGTTCAACGACTCGTTCTTCAGTGCCGCCAAGCTGGCCTGGATCCTCGAGAAGGTGCCCGGTGCCCGGGCGCGCGCGGAGGCCGGCGAGCTCGCTGCGGGCACGCTGGACTCCTGGCTGGTCTGGAACCTCACCGGCCGGCGCAGCCACGCCACCGATCCCAGCGAGGCGTCACGCACCGCGCTCTTCTCACTCACCGACCTGGCGTGGGACGAGGTGCTGTGCAGTGCGGCGGGTGTGCCCCTGTCGGTGCTGCCCGAGGTCCTCCCCTCCGACGGTGTCTTCGGAGAGGCCCATCCGTCCGAGACCGGGCTGCCCGGCTCGTCGCCCTTCCCGATCACGGCCGTCATGGGCGACCAGATGGCCGGCATGTTCGGGCAGGGCTGCCTGGCCAGTGGTTCGGTCAAGAACACCTTCGGGACGGCTGGGGTCCTGACCGCCAACACCGGTGATCGCCCCGCCGTTCTCGAGGGGCTGACCGCCAGCGTGGCGTGGACCCTCGAGGGCACCACCCACTACGAGGCGGAGGGGGTCGTCTTCCACAGCGGTCAGACCCTGCACTGGATGCGGGAGAAGCTCGAGCTCCTCGGTCCGGACGAGCGCAGCGAGGAGGTCGCCTCCCGGGTGACGGACAGCTGCGGTGTCTACGTCGTCCCGGCGTTCGCCGGCCTCTGCGCTCCGCACTGGGCGCGGGACGCCTCGGCCAGCATCGTCGGGCTCACCCTGGAGAGCACGAGGGCCCACGTGGTCAGGGCCGGACTGGAGGCGATGGCCTACCAGACCCGTGACAACGTCGAGGCCTTCCGCACGGGTGGCTACGACGTCCGGGAGCTGCGCGTCGACGGCGGGGCCACCACCAACGAGCTGTTGTGCCAGTTCCAGGCCGACATCCTCGGGGTGCCCGTGGTCCGGCCGCGTCAGCTAGAGCAGACCGCCATGGGCATCGCCCACGTCGCCGGCGTCGCCGGTGGCCTGTGGAAGCTGGACGACCTGGCCGCCCGGTGGGAGGTCGACCGCGTCTTCGAGCCGACCATGTCCGAGGACCAGCGTGAGGGCCTGTACGCCGGCTGGCAGGCCGCCGTCCGCACGGTGACGGGTGGTGTCTCGTGACCACCGCTCCTGTCCCCGAAGGCCGCAAGCTCCTCCGTCTCGAGGTCCGCAACGCCGAGACCCCCATCGAGAAGAAGCCCGACTGGATCAAGACCCGGGCCAAGATGGGCCCGGAATACAAGGCGCTCCAGAGCCTGGTGAAGTCCGAAGGGCTGCACACCGTGTGCCAGGAGGCCGGCTGTCCCAACATCTTCGAGTGCTGGGAGGACCGCGAGGCGACGTTCCTCATCGGTGGCGACCAGTGCACCCGCCGCTGCGACTTCTGCCAGATCGACACGGGCAAGCCCCAGCCGCTCGACCGCGACGAGCCCCGCCGCGTCGCGGAATCGGTGCAGAAGATGCAGCTGCGCTACGCCACGATCACCGGCGTCGCCCGCGACGACCTCCCCGACGGCGGCGCCTGGCTCTACGCCGAGACCGTGCGCGCCATCCACGAGCTCAACCCCGGCACCGGTGTCGAGAACCTCATCCCCGACTTCAACGGCAAGCCCGACCTGCTCGCCGAGGTCTTCGAGTCGCGTCCCGAGGTGCTGGCCCACAACGTGGAGACGGTCCCGCGGATCTTCAAGCGGATCCGCCCGGCGTTCCGCTACGACCGCTCCCTCGATGTCATCACCCAGGCGCGCGACTTCGGCCTGGTCACCAAGTCCAACCTGATCCTGGGCATGGGTGAGACCCGCGAGGAGATCTCGCAGGCCCTGCGTGACCTGCACGAGGCCGGGTGCGAGCTGATCACCATCACGCAGTACCTGCGCCCCTCGGCCCGGCACCACCCCGTGGAGCGGTGGGTCAAGCCCGAGGAGTTCGTGGAGATGAAGGACGAGGCCGACGAGATCGGCTTCTCCGGGGTCATGTCCGGACCGCTGGTGCGTTCGTCGTACCGCGCCGGGCGCCTATACCAGCAAGCCTGCGATCGGCGGTCCGACTCGTGACCGGGCCGTTCGGCGACGGACCCTTGACCGTGCTGCGCCGGCCGGCCCCGGTCACCGGGTCCGAGGACCTGCGCGGTGTGCTCGCCTCCGCCTCTCAGCAACCCGGCACGGCCAGGCCCGTGCTGCTGGTGTCGCGCTGTGCCCCCACGGCTGCCTTCAGCCGTCGTGACACCTTGCTGCCGGGGTACCCAGCTGCCGCCGAGGTCGTCGCCGCCAGGGGATTCGAGCCGGTGGTGCGGCCGGTCGGCGGTCACCTCGCCGGCTACGACGAAGGGTGTCTGGTCCTGCACCTGTGGGGGTCACACCCGCACCCGCGACTGGGCCTGCGCGACCGGTTTTCGCTGGTCTCCCAGGCGCTCTCTGGCGCGCTGACGGTGCTCGGCGTACCGGAACTGCGGATCGGTGCGGTCCCGGGCGAGTACTGCGACGGTGCATGGAGCGTCAACGTCGGTGGCCGGGCAAAGCTGGCCGGAACCGGACAGCGGCTGTTCCGCGACGGGTACCTCTTCTGCGCCGTCCTCTCGGTTGCCCACCCCGAGCCGGTGCGCCATATGTTGACCGCGGCCTACGCCGCCCTCGGTCTGCCGCTTGACCCGGTGACCGTCGGCTCCGTGGATCAGTGGGTGCCCGGGATAACGCTCGACCAAGCCGCCGCGGTCGTGGCCTCCCATCTCGGTCGCCTCCTCGACCCACTGACGGGGCATGAGGGGTCGCGGGATGACTCCCTCACGCTTGTGCCCGTCAGGTAACCCCGGCACACGTGCTGATACGCGCAGCTCGACCAGAGATTGCGCGATCTCAGGTGGGGAGGGCCGGTGGAGTCGGGTTCAACCGAGCTATCTCCAGGCGTGCCCCGGCCTGCCCTGGCGCGTTCCGTGCCCGAGCGATCGCTCTGATCCGGGCTGGTCATCAACAGAAGCAGGGGTCTGCGGCAGGCCACCTGATCGTGCAGCAGACCCCAGCGTACGCCGCAGAGGGGTCCGGTCCTCGGGTTTTTCCATCAGGTGCGGATCCGCGAGGTGTCAGCGGAAAGTCAGCACTTTCGGGCCCGAAGAGGCCAGAGAACGTCCGAGACACTCGGGTACAGTCAAGGCTGCCAGCCACAGCGACTTCGGCATCAGTGCAGCTCAGAGCATGTTTTCTCAGAGAATCGCGTAGATTCGACGAGAGGTGGAGAGCCTCGGTTCTCAACGAGAAGGTCAGGGGTTCGAATCCCCTCAGCTCCACCCACGAGAATGCACAATCAAGCGCGGGGCCGCCGTACCTCCCGAGAGCGCCTCCTATTGACGTCGTCGGGCTCTTCCGCCCGTCCGGTCGAGACTGCGGGAGGTGACCGTCTGGCTGCCTCCGAATATTGCCGACCTGGACGTGCTCATGCCATCGCGCGTCGGCGCCGAGATGGACGCTGCCCTGCGTGAGAGTGCAGCGCTATGCCCGAGCCCTGCACGATCCCAAGCCGAACGTGTCTGCGGTGTCGATGGTGGCCTCGACAACAGCACTCAACGACCTCATTCGATCTGTGCAAGACGGTCACGCCATCGACCTCGACAAGATCTACCGCGCCCAGGGGATCCTTATGGCAGACGATCCCCATGGACGTGTCTACTCGGGCCGAGCGCGAGACATGCAGAACTGGATTGAGAGCTCTGACCATTCGCCACGCAATGCGTCGTACGTCCCGCCGCCGCGCGCTGTCGACGCCTACCTGGATGACCTGCTCCGTTTCTCAAACAGGACCGACACTGGAGTTCTGGCCCAGCCATTGACACGCCCACGCGCAGTTCGAGTCGATCTGCCCGTTCACCGGCGGCAACGGACGCATCGGCCGACCCCTGATCCACACGATCCTGCGCAGGCGGGGGACGACTCGGCGCGTCGCTGTGCCCCTGGCGTCGGTGATCGTTGCCCGACGCGACTCCTAGTTCGACTCCCTCGAGGCCTGCCGCACCGGCGACGCAGGACCCATCATCGCGTCCTTCTCGCGGGGTTCGATGATCGCGGCACAGAAGTCGTGGACTACCGCCGATCGACCTTCACAGATGCCTACCGTGTGGCGGGAGGGCGCAGGGAAGCCGCGCAGGGGAAGCGCCTCCGCCAAGATTCTCGACAGCCTCCTGGACCACCCGGTCTTCTCCGTCGAGGAGGCCGAGCGACGAGTCGGCGGGGCCACCGCTATCGGGTATTCGGCTATCCACCGACTGCACGAAGCGGGCGTCATCCGTCCACTGACCAACCGGACGCGGAACCAGGTGTGGGTCACCTCGTCGCTGGCGGACGAGCTGGACGACCTTGGGACACGGATCACCGCACAGGCCACGCGGGAGTGACGCCTAGCGTCGCAGACGACCTCCAGCGGGGTGAGATCAGCGCTTCAGCGTCGGGCGCCCGTTGTTCTGACCGCCGCGGTCGAGCGCGCCGGGCCTCCCAGCTCTGCTGAGAGCGTGGCGCCGCACCTGGCCACGTAGGCGCCGAGATCCTCTAGCCGTTGGCCCAACCGGGACTTGGGGGCGCTCACGTTGAGCGCCGCCACGATAGAGCCGGTAGCGTCCCACACCGGCGCCGACGCGGCTACGACGCCTTGCTCGAGCTCCTCGTCGGAAGTGGCGTAGCCACGCTGCCTGATCTGCTCGAGCTCGGTGTGCAGCGTGGCGAGGTCGCGGACGGCGAGCGTGTCCGGGGGCGGCTCGACGAGGACCGAGAAGGCTCCCGGGGCCCGGGACTCCTGGGGGTTGACCAGTGCCCGGTCTCGACCGTGCGCGGCATACCAGGAGTCGACCGAAGCGCGGTCCCAGTCGCTGATGAGGACGCGGCCCGAGGGTGTCCGCCAGGCAGCAGAGGTCGTCCCCGCCCATCCCGCCGTGCCGACCTCGTGCGGGCTGAGCTCGCTCACCAGGGTCAGCACGTTGCCGCCCCGCAGGACGCACAGGTGGGTCGTCTCACGGGCGGACTGCACGATCTGTCGCAGCAAGGGACGGGCGCGCTGCGTGAGCGCCGCCTCCCCGGTCCTCGCGGCCAGCGCATAGAGCCTGGACCCGAGGTGGTAGGTGAGTCGCTCCGGGTCGCGGGCCAACAGCTCGGCGTCGGCCAACGTGGCCAGGGCGCGAGACACCGCGGCCTTGTCACGGCCCACGAGCTCGGCGATGCGCAGCACGCGTAGCCCACCCTCACGCTGCGCCTCCGGGCTGGCCAGGAGGTCGAGGATCTCCAGGTCCCGAGCCAGTCCCGAGGTGTTGCGACGTGCTGGAGGCCGGCTTCCGGAGGTACGCGTCATGGCAGCAAAGTAGTCAGGCGTTGCCATATACGCAAGGCGTGTTGTGTAAGTGGAATCGACGGTGGGATGTTCACTGCTCACGACCTGTGAGCGTCGTCACACGATGGGAGTTCAGCGTGGCCAACTCAGTGCCCATGGCCCTCGATGGCCTCGGAACGTTTCTCGACCGGAGGTCCGACGACCTGGTCCAGATGACGACCGAGCACCTCATCGTCGTCGCGCTGTCGGTCGGCATCGCCACCGTGCTTGGCGTGGGCATCGGCCTGCTCGTGTGGGACCGCAACATCGGCCGCTCCGTGGCCATCACCACCGCAGCGATCATCCTGACCATCCCGTCCCTGGCACTGCTCGCGATCCTGAGCCCGCTCTTCGGTCTTGGGTGGGGTCCGACGGTGGTCGCCCTGGTCATGTACTCCCTGCTGCCGATCATCCGCAACACCGTGGTCGGGCTGCGCGAGGTGCCGGCCCCCGTCCTGGAGTCGGCGCGCGGCATGGGCATGAAGCCCAGCACCGTCCTGATCCGGATCCAGCTGCCGATGGCCTGGCCGATCATCCTGACCGGCATCCGCGTCGCCACCCAGCTCGCCATCGGCATCGCCGCCATCGGTGCCTACGTCGCCGGGCCCGGGCTGGGCCAGTTCATCTTCAGGGGCCTGTCCTCGCTGGGCTCCAAGAACGCACTCAACTACGCACTCAGCGGAACCGTCGGGGTGGTCGTCCTCGCCCTCGTGGCCGACGCCGTCTTCATCCTGATCACCCGTTACACCACTCCGAGGGGTCTTCGTGCCTGATCACAGCAACGCCTTGTTCCCGTCCTCCGCGACCAGTCCTGGAGGCGTCAGCATCGAGCTGGACAGCGTCACCAAGACCTATCCCGGTCAGAAGGTCAGCGCCGTCGAGGCGTTCTCGATGCGGATCGAGCCAGGCGAGCTGGTGATGTTCGTGGGTCCCAGCGGCTGCGGCAAGACCACCACGATGAAGATGGTCAACCGGATCATCGAGCCGACCTCCGGGTCGATCCGGATCGATGGCCAGGACGTCCTTGGCCTGTCGCCGCACGAGCTGCGCCGCCACATCGGCTACGTCATCCAGCAGATCGGGCTCTTCCCGCACATGACGATCGCCGAGAACGTCGCCACCGTGCCCCGGTTGCTCGGCTGGTCCAAGCAGCAGATCGCGGCGCGCGTCGAGGAGCTGCTCGAGACCGTCCAGCTCGACCCCGCAGAGTTCGCCGACCGCTATCCCCGCCAGCTGTCCGGCGGTCAGCAGCAGCGCGCCGGCGTCGCCCGGGCACTGGCAGCGGACCCGCCGGTCATGCTCATGGACGAACCGTTCGGTGCGACCGATCCGATCACCCGGGAGAAGCTCCAGTCGGAGTTCCTCCGGCTCCAGGCCGAGATCGGCAAGACGATCATCTTCGTCACCCACGACTTCGACGAGGCCGTGCGCCTCGGCGACCGCATCGCGGTGCTGAGCGAACGCAGCCAGGTCGAGCAGTTCGACACCCCTGCCGCGATCCTGGCGGCGCCCGCCAACGAGTACGTCGCCTCCTTCATCGGCTCCGGTGCGGCCCTGAAGCGCCTCGCGCTGATGCCGGTGGGGACCGCGCGGCTGAGCGGGGCCACCGGAGATCTCGGTGGTCGACCCAGCATCGACCCGGCGAGCACGTTGCGCGACGCCCTCAACCTGCTCGTGGTCACGGGAGCCGAGGCGGTCGACGTCATCGACCCCACCGGCAACCGGCTCGGCCAGCTCACCCACGCCGACATCTCGGCCGCGCTGACGCAGGCGGGCCTGAGCGGGAGCGCCGCGCGATGACCGCGCCCGCCACTGCCACGGCTGCGCCGTTGGGCCAGCGCTCTCGGGGCGCCCTGATCGCCCGCGTCCTCGCGGCGCCCGTGGTCGTGGCCCTCCTCGCCCTCGGCACGACGCTCTGGCTCGCGTCCCTCGAGCTCGACTCCATCGAGAAGCGCACCCTCAACGCCAACTACATCGTCGACCGGGTCCGTGAGCACCTCGTGCTGTCACTCTCCGCCGCCGCACTGGTCGCGCTGCTCGCCATCCCGGCCGGAGTCCTCATCCACCGGTCCCAGTCGCGGATCCTGCGAGCCGTCGTGCTGACGTTGGCCAACATCGGCCAGGCGACTCCTGCGGTGGGCGTCGTCATCCTCCTCGCGATCGTGTGGAAGACCGGTTTCTCGACCGCGCTCATCGCCTTGGTGGCCTACGCGTTCCTCCCGGTCCTGCGCAACACGCTCACGGGCCTCGCGGAGGTCGACAGTGCCATCCGTGAGTCGGCGTTGGGCATGGGCATGACCGGCTGGCAGGTGCTGCGTCGAGTCGAGCTGCCCCTCGCCTCGCCGGTCATCCTCGCTGGTCTGCGGACCTCGCTCGTCTTCGCCGTCGGCGTGGCCACCATCGCCACCTTCATCAACGCCGGCGGTCTCGGCGACATGATCGTCAACGGTCTGAAGCTCCAGCGCTACCCCGTGCTCATCGTCGGTGCTGCGCTCGTCGCCGGCATCGCCATCCTCATCGACTGGCTCGCCGGACTCGTCGAGGACTTCGCCCGCCCACGCGGCCTCTAGCCCCCACCTCACGCACGCCCTCTCATTCAACGACGAAAGAAGACGCAGATGAAGAAGATCGTCCCGCTCACCCTCGCCCTCGGCGCTGTGGCGCTGGCCTCCGCTTGCGGTGGCGGTTCCGACTCCAGCTCCAGCGGTGGTGGGCTCGAAGGTCTGACCGGCACCATCGGCTCGAAGGACTTCTCCGAGCAGTACATCCTGGCCCACATCACCGGCGAGCTACTCAACGCGAACGGCGCGGATGTCGAGGTGAACACCCAGCTGGTGGGCTCGGCCAACGTGCGCCAGGCTCTCGAGAACGGTGACTTCATC
Source organism: Nocardioides psychrotolerans (assembly GCF_900113685.1). Lineage (GTDB taxonomy): Bacteria > Actinomycetota > Actinomycetes > Propionibacteriales > Nocardioidaceae > Nocardioides > Nocardioides psychrotolerans. The sequence goes on along the minus strand of NZ_FOQG01000007.1, from coordinate 215,610 downwards.
GGTTACTGGGAGTACACCGGCACCTCGTGGATCACCTACAACCAGGAGACCACCCCGATCACCGACCCGCAGGAGCAGTTCGATGCCGTCAAGGAGGCCGACGCCGCCAACGGGATCGCCTGGCTCGACCCCGCGCCGTTGAACAACACCTACGCCTTCGCCATCCGGCAGGACAAGGCGGAGGAGCTGGGTGTCACGACGCTCAGCGATGTCGCCGCCCTCGACCCGTCCGAGCAGACCTTCTGCATCGAGAGCGAGTTCAGCACCCGTGACGACGGCTGGCCGGGTCTGAAGGGGGCCTACGGGTTCGGCGTCTCCGACGACGACCTGGTGATGCTCGACACCGGCGTGATCTACACGGCTACGCAGGATGGCAAGGACTGCAACTTCGGCGAGGTCTTCGCCACCGACGGTCGCATCAAGGCGATGGACCTGCTCGTCCTCGAGGACGACAAGAAGTTCTTCCCCGTCTACCAGGGAGCCCTCACCATGGACGCCGACGTGCTGAAGGAGTACCCGGAGATCGCCGACGTGATGGCGGAGGTCTCGAGCCTGCTGACCACCGAGCAGATGCAGGAGCTCAACGCCAAGGCCGACGTCGATGGCGAGGACCCCGAGGACATCGCCATCGACTGGCTGACCGAGCAGGGTCTCATCGATGGCTGAGTCCACCGTCGAGATCGGTGAGTCGTTCATCGGAACGGGCGCCAACGCCGCGCACATCAACACCGTGTTCGGTGACCGGAACGGTCCAGTCGGCACGGCCTGGGCGACGGCCCTGGCCACGCCGAGCAGTGGCCACGTGCCGTTCATGGCCGTGCTGAAGCCGGGGGTCCCCGTCAAGCCGGTGACCTTGTTCGTCACCAAGGCCGCACCCGCGAGTGACGAGCACGGGGTGATGATCTGGGGTCCCGCCCAGGCCGGTGTCGCCGGCGGGGTCGCGGACGCGGTCGCCTCCGGCGTCATCACCGGGGACGCCGTGGACGCCGGCGCCCTCGTGGTCGCCGTCTGGGTCAACCCGGCCGCCGACGATGCCGACGAGGTCTACCGGAACAACCGCGAGGCCACCATGACGGCGTTGACGAACGGGGCCCAGCGCCTCCCGAGCACCGATGAGGTGCTCGCCGCCCGGCAGGACCTGCACAACCCCTTCTACACCCCGCCAGCCTGACCATCCGCCGGGCCACCGCCCGCACCCCAGTGAGGACAAGCACGCCATGCAGCACACCCAACCCCCCCGGATCGGCTTCATCGGCCTGGGAAGTATGGGGTCCGGAATGACGAGGAACCTTCTCAAGGCCGGGTTCCCCGTGGTCGTCCACGACACCCGACTCGAGGTCCTCGAGGAGTTCGTCAGCCTGGGCGCGGAGGTCGGCGCATCTCCGGCGGCCGTCGCAGCCATCACGGACGTGGTCATCACCATGCTCCCGACGCCGGCGATCGTGAGCGAGGTCCTCAACGGGGCCGACGGGATCCTCGAGGGGCTGCCTGACGGGGGCACGTGGATCGACATGTCCACGTCGGTGCCCGCCGTGGCTGATGACGTGCGGCGACGCGGGGCCAACCGGGGCATCGTGGTCATCGACGCCCCGGTCAGTGGAATGTCCGTGGGTGCGGCCATGGGGCGGCTGCAGATCTTCATCGGGGGCGACGCCGACCACGTCGAGCGCTGGCGGCCGGTGTTCGAGGCGATGGGTGACCCCGAGCGCATCCTGCACGTGGGTCCGCACGGGGCCGGCTACGCCACCAAGCTGATGATCAACCAGCTGTGGTTCTCCCACCTGGTGGCGACGGCGGAGGTGCTGGCGGTCGGCGTACGAGCGGGGGTGCGCCTCGATGTCCTGCGCGACTCCCTGATCGCCAGCCCGGCGAACAGCACCTTCCTGGAGCGCGACGTCTTGTCGATCCTGAACGACGGCGACTACGACGAGGGCTTCGCGATCGCGCTGGCCTGCAAGGACCTGGGCCTGTCGATCGACCTGGCCCGGTCGGTCGGCGTCCCGGTCGAGGTCTCGTCGCTGGTGGAGCAGGTCTATCGCCGGGCCAGGGCCTCCTACGGGGACCAGGCCGGCGAGATGACCCCCTTCAAGCTCTACGAGGACCTGATCGGGCAAAGCCTGCGGCTCGACGGTCCTGTCGACGGCCCAGTCGGCACTCAGGCGGTCCCCGCATGAGTGCGCTCACCGACGAGGCGCTCCTGGCCTCGGTGCCCACCGGTCTTTTCATCGCCGGCTCCTGGGTGGAGGCCGCCGGGGGACGTACCTTCGACGTGGTCGACCCGGCGCGCGGGTCGGTCCTGCTGAAGGTCGCGGATGCCTCTGCGGAGGACGGGATGGCCGCCCTCGCCGCCGCCCACGACGCCCAGGAGTCGTGGGGCCGCACCGGAGCCCGCGTGCGCGCAGAGATCCTGCGGCGCGCGTTCACCCTGGTGACCGAGCGTGCCGAGGACTTCGCCAGGCTGATCACCTGGGAGATGGGCAAGCCTCTGGCCGAGTCCCGCGCCGAGGTGGCTTATGGAGCGGAGTTCCTGCGCTGGTTCAGCGAGGAGGCACCCCGCATCTCGGGGAGGTACATGACCGCTCCGGACGGAGTGAACCGGCTGCTTGTGCGCAAGCGCCCGGTGGGGCCCTGCCTGCTCATCACCCCGTGGAACTTCCCGATCGCAATGGCCACGCGGAAGATCGCCCCGGCCCTGGCCGCCGGGTGCACGATGGTGCTGAAGCCGGCCGAGCTCACCCCTTTGACCTCGCTGCTCCTGACCCAGGTGCTCGTCGAGGCCGGCGTCCCTGCGGGAGTGCTGAACGTCGTCACGACCACCAGCGCCGCCGAGGTCAGTGGACCGGTCATCGCCGACCCGCGCCTGCGCAAGCTCTCGTTCACCGGCTCCACCCAGGTGGGCCGTCGGTTGATCTCCCAGGCTGCCGACCAGGTGCTGCGGGTGTCGATGGAGCTGGGCGGCAACGCCCCCTTCATCGTCTGCGACGACGCCGACGTGGACGCGGCGGTCGACGGTGCGATCGTCGCCAAGATGCGCAACGGTGGCGAGGCCTGTGTCGCAGCCAACCGGATCCTCGTGCACCGCTCGGTCGCCGAGAAGTTCACCGCGACCTTCGCCGAGCGGATGGCGGGCTTCGTCGTCGGCCCCGGCAGCGAGCCGGGCACCACCCTGGGACCCCTCATCGACGAGCGGTCACGCCAGAAGGTGGCCACGCTGGTCGACGAGGCCGTCGCGGCCGGCGGGACGCTCGTCGTCGGCGGGGCGGTCCCTGTTGGTGAGGGCTACTTCTACCCGGCGACCGTCGTCACCGGCGTCACGGCTGACATGGCGATCGTGCAGGACGAGATCTTCGGACCCGTGGCGCCGATCATGGTCTTCGACGACGACGCCGAAGCGGTCCGCCTGGCCAACAGCACGCAGTACGGGCTCGTCGCCTTCGTCTACACGCGCGACCTCGATCGGGCGCTGCGCCTCACCGAGCGACTCGAGGCCGGGATGCTCGGCATCAACACCGGTGTCGTGTCCAACCCGGCCGCGCCCTTCGGTGGCGTCAAGGCCTCGGGTATGGGACGCGAAGGTGGAGCGGAGGGCATCGAGGAGTACCTCGAAACCGTCTACATCGGCATCCGCGACCCGTTCGCCACTGAGGAGCCCAGCTGATGGAGATCACCGACTTCACGCTGGACACCTTTTCGCTGGCGGGCAAGCGTGCGCTGGTCACGGGGGGCAACACCGGGCTCGGTCGCGCCTTCACCCTGGCCCTGGCCCGGGCCGGGGCCGACGTCTTCGTCCCCAGCCTCGCCCCGGACGAGGGCGAGACCGAGAAGCTCGTCACCGACTGCGGTCGCGCCTACGTCTTCGTCGAGGCCGACATCACCCAGGAGGGGGTGCCGGCCGCGGTGGTCAGCCAGTGCGTGGCAGACCTGGGCGGCGTCGACATTCTGGTGAACTCCGCCGGCATCTGCGTGCTCGCCGACGTGGCCGACTTCGACCGCTCCCACTGGGACCCCATGATCGCGGTGAACATGACCGCTGCCTTCGAGATGGCCCGTCACGCCAGCCTCGAGATGGTCCGGCAAGGCGCCGGCAAGATCATCAACGTCGCGTCGCTCTTCTCCTTCCTCGGCGGGCGGCAGTCGCCGGCCTACGCCGCCTCGAAGGCGGGGATCGTCGGCTTCACCAAGGCCTACTGCGATGAGCTCGCCGAGCACAACGTCCAGGTCAATGCCATCGCCCCGGGCTACTTCACTACCGCCATCACCATCGCGACCCGCGCAGAGCCCGAGACGAACCGACGCATCGTCGAGCACATCCCCGCCGGCCGGTGGGGTGACCCCGCCGACCTGATGGGCGCCACGGTGTTCCTCGCGTCCCGTGCCTCCGATTACGTCAACGGGCATGTGCTCGCCGTCGACGGTGGCTACCTCGTCCGCTAGTCGTCCGCTCCTGCACCGCCCCTCGCACATGCCTCCCCATCCCGAGAAAGGCCCCTTCCCGATGGTCAACTCCCGATCGACGATGAGTCGTGCGGACATCGTCCGTGCCGTCACCGACCTGCTCGGTGCCGACCAGGTGGACACCGACGCCACCCGCCTACGTGAGAGCAGCGTGGACAGGTTCCGCAAGTACACCTCGGTGCACGGGATCTACGACGGACCGATCCCCGCTGCCGTCGTCTACCCCACCTCGACCGACCAGGTCGCCCAGTTGCTTGACTTCGCCCACCGCGAGCGGGTGGCCGTCGTGCCCCGCACCGGTGGCACGAGCACCGAGGGTGGCCTCGAGACGGTCGTCGAGGACGCGCTCGTGATCGACGGGTCGCGGATGGACCAGGTCCTCCACGTCGACGCGGAGAACATGATGGCCACCACGCAGTGCGGCGTCCCCCTCCAGGACCTCGAGGATCTGCTGAGAGCGCAAGGACTGACCACGGGCCACTCGCCCCAGTCGAAGCCCATCGCCCAGATGGGCGGCCTGGTCGCCACCCGGTCGATCGGCCAGTTCTCCACGCTCTACGGCGCGATCGAGGACATGGTGGTCGGACTCGAGGCCGTGTTCCCGCGCGGACAGGTCACCCGGATCAAGAACGTGCCCCGCCGCGCGGCCGGACCCGACATCCGCCATGTGGTCATCGGCAACGAGGGAGCGCTCGCCTTCATCACCGAGGTGACGGTCAAGCTGTTCCGTTGGTATCCCGACAACACCCGCTACTTCGGCTTCCTGCTCCCGGACTTCGCCGCGGGGGTGGCGCTGCTGCGGGAGGTCGTCACTGCCGGCTACCGACCCTCGGTCGCCCGGCTCTACTCACCGGAGGATGCGCGCCAGCACTTCCCAGACCACCCGATGGACCAGAACCTCGTCGTGCTCACGGCCGAGGGTCCCACGCCCCTCGTGGAGGCCACCGCCACTGCGATCGAGGCCATGGCCGCAGCCGTCGAGCACCAGAGCATCTCGGAGACCGTGATCCGCGCCTGGTTCGAGTCGCTGAACTGGGGGGTGGACAAGATCGCGGCCGAGAAATCGGTGATGCTCGAGACGGCGCACCTGGGGTACACCACGGAGGTGTCGGTGGACTGGTCGCGCACCGCCGAGCTCTACGACGCCGTCATGACGCGGATCCGCACGACCTTCCCGCGGCTCGCAGACCTGACGATGCTGGGGGCGCACTCCTCGCACTCCTACCAGACTGGCACGAACCTGTACTTCGTCTACGACTACGCCATCACCTGCGAGCCGCGTGAGGAGATCGACCTCTACCACCTGCCGCTGAACGCGATCATCGTCGAGGAGGCGCTTCGGGTGGGTGGTTCCATGGTGCACCACCACGGCGTGGGAAAGTACCGCACGCCGTGGGTTCAGGAGGAGCACGGCAGCGCCTACTACGTGCTGTCCGGGCTCAAGCGGGTCTTCGATCCCCACAACATCATGAACCCGGGATCGGTCTACCCGATGGACGAGGACGGTCGAGCCGTCCTCACCGAGTCACCTGTGTCGTGACCGCGTACTTCCTCGCCGTCGACGGCGGCTCCCAGAGCGCCAAGGTCTCCGTCATCGACGCTGTCGGCACGGTCCACGCCTCCGGACAGGCGGCGCTCCAGCCCTACGAGCTCGGTCCGGACGGGCGCGCCGTACACCCTGGGGACGATCTGTGGGACACCCTCGCCGAGGCCTCCCGGCAGGCGCTCGCGTCGTTCGCCGGCGACCCGGGCGACATCGTCGCCGTGGGGTTGTGTGGGATCAGGTTCTGTCGAGCCATGGTGGATGCGTCCGGCCACCTGACCGAGCCGGTCCTGAGCTGGATGGATGCGCGGGTCTCCCTGCCGGTGACCGGTCTCGACCCGGAGGTGGCGACGCTGGCCAGCGCTGGTGGCTACCTGACGATCCGCCTGACCGGCAACAGACGCGACAGTGCTGCCAGCTATCTGGGGATGTGGCCGATCGATCCCGAGACGCGCCAGTGGTCGACCGAACCGGCAGAGGCGGAGCGGACGGGCATGCCGCTGGAGCTGCTCCCGGACCTGGTCGACCCTGGCGAGTTGCTGGGCTTGGTGAGTGCCGAGGCGTCGGAGGAGACGAACATCCCAGCGGGAGTGCCCGTCTACGCCACGGCGAACGACAAGGCGGTCGAGGCGCTCGGCTGCGGTCTGGTCGATCCAGGGACGGTGCTGTTGTCCCTCGGCACCTACATCGCCTCGATGACGGTCGGTGACGAGCTGACCTGCGAGAACGACGGCTACTGGGTCAACGCTGCGGCGATCCCGGGACGTCACCTCTACGAGAGCGGAGGCATCCGCCGCGGCATGTGGACCGTGACGTGGCTGACGAACCTGGTCAGCGGCGCAGAGCTCGCTCCCGTCGACCAGAGTGCTGCGCGCGACTGGCTCAACGCCGGGGCTCGTGCGGTGCCGCCGGGCTGCGGTGGGCTGATGACGATCCCAGACTGGCTGGCGCCCGGTCACGCCCCGCACCGGCGGGGCGCGATCATCGGGCTGGACGGCTCGCACGGGGCGCACCACCTCTACCGCTCGGTCCTCGAGGGGATCGCCCTCAGCATGCGGGTTCACACCGAGACCATGGAGTCCGCCCTGGGTCGCTCACCACGGCGGATGCTGGCCTCGGGCGGTGGCTCGCAATCCGACCTGATGATGCAGATCCTCGCCGACGTGTTCGGGCGACCCGTGGAACGAGCCGGGGTCAGCGACGCTGCCGGGCTCGGGTCCGCGATCTGCGCCGCGGTCGGCAGCGGCACCTACGCGACCTTCGAGGACGCGCTGGAGGCCATGGTCCGTGGTGGTCAGGTCTTCGAGCCTGACCCGGAGGCCCAGCGCCAGTACGAAAGGATCCTGGATGTCTACTCGGGGTTGACCGAATTCACCGACCCTATGTTCGAGCGCACGGCCGTCCTGGGGCGGTGACGAGCGCCTGGGCTGGCTAGGGATGCGCTGATCAAGGGGCCAGTTCGCCGAGGCGAACAGCACGTGCAGGTGGTCGCGGTTCTTCGCAATCCCGCGGTAGCCGACCGGAAGGTTCCCGGGCCTAAGAGTGATGCCAGGTGCGCGACATCATCGAGGTGTTGCTCGAGACCGCCGTGCGAACCGGAGAGGTGCTGGCGTCGCGGCGCCGCGACATCATCGCCGGGCGCCACGGGATGGTGGTGGACGTCAACGGCACCGAGGGCCTCCACGTCGAGCCGGATCAGACCATCGACCTCCGTGACGGGCCATGAACGTTGCGGCCTGGCGGTATCCGTTCGGATACTATGGCCAGATGGCTTCTCAGAGTCTTCTCGAGCAGGCTCGCGTGGCCGCGGGTCTCTCGCAGGCCGCCCTCGCTGAGCGGGCTGGAACCTCGCGTCCGACCTTGTCGGCCTACGAGCGCGGCAGGAAGTCGCCGACGCTCGACACGGCTGCGCGGATCTTGGCGGAGGCAGGGTTCGATCTCACGATCACACCCAGGATCGAGTTCCGCGACGTTGCTGTTGAACGCGGACGCCCGATCCAGGTTCCCACCGCCTTGCCACGACTGCCGTGCGATCGAGCGTTCGCGACGGTGGCACTGCCGCTACATCTGAGCTGGTCGGATCGAGGGCGACACTTCGACCTCCGCGACCGCAGGCAGCGGGCGCACGTCTACGAGATGGTCCTGCGGGAGGGCGGCCCCGGTGACGTCGTCACCTACGTCGACGGAGCGCTGCTCATCGACCTGTGGGACGAACTCGTGCTGCCACCTGGCATTCGGGCAGCATGGAGCTGCGTCGTCAACGGCGCGATCGACGTACGGATCGCGTAGTGGAGTCGGAACACCTCACGACCATCAGGTCGAGGTCGTTCGCATCTTCTTAGGTCTCGATGCCTCCATCGGCTATCTCGTCGCCGGGGGTGCCGCACTCCTGGCCAGCGACCTGATCGCGCGTCCAACCGAGAACCTCAACTCGTTCTGTCGCATGGTCGCAATCGCTCGGCGCAGGAGGTTCTTGTCGACCTTGCGATCGACTCACCCCCGCGCACGGCGCCGATCGTGACCATGCTCGGCCCCACGCTCGCGCCGTTGGAGCTGGCTGGCCGAAAGCTTCTCGCCCTCTTTGGTCGAGCCGAGGCTCGCGACTTCGCCGATGTCTACGTTCTCGCGCAACGATTCGGCAAGGACGATCTGCTGGAACAGGCCCAGGTGCTTGACGCAGGGTTCGACCCCCAGGTCCTCGCGCAGATGATGGGCACCCTCAAGCGGTTCGCCGCCGACGAGATCCCGCTTGCGGCAAGCGACCTCCCGCTCGCCGAGACGTTCTTCAAGGGGCGGGCAGACGAACTGCGATGAGTGGGCAAGATCCTGCAATTGAAGATGGGGGAGTCGACGTCGGCCCCATCCACGTCTTCGTAAGCGGCCGAGTGGCACACCGGCACGAGCTCTTCACCCCCACGCTCAGGACCTGACCGTGAACTAGCCCACCTTCGCCAGCTGGGGCAGCACGTAGGTGGTCGTCGACGCGCCGCTCGGCGGGGGCAGGATCGACGGCTGGGTGTCGCTGCCGGGCGACGGGTAGTACATCCGCATCATCGGCCGGATGCTCGTCGCCATCGACGTGCCGGCGGCGCCGTACACCGACTCGTTGTACGCCGTCGAGGGCGTCGGGAGCCAGTTGGTCATCGGCGCGCCGTCCGGCAGCGTGGGTGCGATCCAGATCGTCACCGAGCCGTCGGAGTTCGTCGCCAACCGGCCCGACGTGATCTGTTGCGAGCCGAGCTGGGACACCGGTTGGACCGGCCCCCACGTGAGGTCCAACGCATCGCCCGGGTCGTCGATCGGCACCACGTCTCCGGGCTCGCCGCCCGTCCCCTGGATCGGCACGGGGTGTGCCTCTGTCGCCTCCCATTCCTGCTGCCACGTCGTACTGACCTGGAATGTGTAGCTCGTGACGATCCCGTCGGCGGTGGTCTCGGTCGGCACGCTGGCTACGTAGTACGGCGTGTTGGGCTGCAGCCCGTACGCCCCGGCCGTCGACCCGAACAGCACGGGTGAGCTCTGCACCAGCGGGCCCCAGTCGGAGGGCGTGACCGTCACCGTGTCGGCGACGGGGTCCACCGCGGTGACGGCGAGGTCGGCGTCCGAGTAGGCCGTGTTGAGCACGCTGGCCTGGGGAATGAACGGCGCAGCCGCCTGGGAGGCGTCCGTCGCGTAGGCGTGGATCGACCAGAAGCCCTTCGGGTTGCCGTCGGGGCCGGTGACCATCGGCGGCAGGATCCCGTCGGCGGGCACGGGTGCGCCGTCGACCGGGGGCGTGAAGGTCAGCGTGTAGGTGTTGTTGCCGTCGAGGCCCTCCGCGACGCCGTCGGGGTCGACGTACTCGTTCAGCTGGGCGTACACAGCGTCCTCCGGGAGGTTCGCCGACCCGCCCGCGAGGACCACGATGGCGCGCATGAGGTAGCCCGCCGCGGAGTTCGGGTAGCTGCCGATGTCGTCGTTGAGGTAGCTCCAGTAGTGGGTGCTGCTGCTGACGCCGACCGAGGTCGCAGCTCGGGCGACCCGCTGCTGACCGAGCTCGAAGCCGTCCTGCAGGGCCTCCAGCTGGGCTTCGCCCCAGTTGCTGGGGACGCGGAAGCCGCGCTCGGTCAGGCCGAGTCGCGCGAACCGCTCCAGGGACTTCCGCTGGCCGTACGACGGGTACCGGTAGATCTTCTTCGCGCCGGGTTGCGCGATCACCCACGCCGGTAGCGCCTTCAGGGGCGTCCCGTTGAGCCCGGTGTGTCGGGTAGGCAGGGGGCTGATGCGCAGCGAGCGCCCCATCTGCTTGAAGAACGTCGTCGCCCGCGTGGGCGTGTTGTGCCACTTCTGGGCTGCCGCCTTCTGCTCGGCAGTGGGTGTGTACCCGGGTTCGAAGTAGCGGGGTTCATGATGACTCCGCTCGAAGCTACGCAGGCTCTGGAGCCCGAAGCCCGCGACGACGTGGTCGATGACCGACCGAGCCGACGCGGGGGACGCCGGGTCCACGAGGGTGTCGGCCCGGATGCGAATCAGCAGCCAGTTGAGGTTCGTGTCCATCGTCATCACCCGGTAGGTGAAGCCGTTGATGGTGACCTTCCGCCGATGTGCGTACTCCGACGTCGGGCCGGCGACCAGGTACGTCTGCGCGGTCGTGGACGGCGTGGTCCGGGTGCCGATGCTGCCTACCGTGTTGACGAAGCTGTCGAGGAGGTTGGCCACGTAGTAGTCGTCCTGCGACGGGGGCACCGTCAGGACGAGCTCGCGCGTGCGGCCACGGCTCGGGTCACCGCTCAGGTCGAGCATCGCGTTGAGGTAGACGACCGAGGCGTCGCCTGCGTTGGTCGCGTTGTTGTTCCAGGCGGCCGCAACCCTCCCACCGCCGAGCTTGTTGCGCGGCGCGGTCGCCAAGTAGTTGTAGCGCGAGAAGCGGTAGACGAACTCGGCCGGCAGGCCCCAGCGGTAGGCCTTGGCGGCCAGCGAGCGAATTCGTCCCGGGTCGGTCAGCGTCGAGGCGGGTCCGTGCGGGTCCGACGAGACAGTCGTGGGCTGCCGGCTCGTTGCGTGTGCCTCCGCGTGGGCCGGGAGGAGGAGCGAGCCGTTGAGGAGGACGGCCATCGCCATGACGACCGCCCTGCGTCGAAGGCAGGTCAGGGGCTCCGTGGGGGACATGCGTTGGCCTTCCGTCGACTTGGGATGAGACGCTCCACGCGACGGCGACGGTGTCCGACCTCGAGCTCGGACGTCATTCGGAGCACCCGACGAAAGCAGTGAGGCGACGTTAGCCCTAGCGCCCTCATCGGCGCAGCCGTCCGCGGATGTGGGCTAGTCAGTAAGACTTCCGCAACGTTTGGCAGGTTCCTGTGGACGAGGTTCACCCGCCCCCTGTCTCTGCAGCCTCATCACGGACACTCGCCGCCGTTAGGCTTCCGTCGCCACAATGATCGAAAATCTTCTCAAGCTCGACCCTTAGATGCCTCGACTTAGCCGTTGTTCCTCAGTCGCTACACGCTGGACGGCATGGATCTAGACGAGGTTGCAGAAGCGGTTCAGTCGGTGATGCCGAAACTCGGGGCTGACAGTGGTCCCGGCGTGTGCTCGGGCTCCGGTTCCGGCCGGCCCCTGTGCGTCCTCAGGTCGTGGTGGACGGTTCGGCGGCTGGGTCAGCCGGGGACAGCAACCGCAGCTGACAGTGTCAATGAACTCCTCGCCCAGACCCCTTGGCGCATGGAGTCGACAAGCTTGCTCACGCCCTGTACGGTTTTCTGTACAGGAGGCACTATGAAGACGATGAGCTACACCGAGTCTCGTGCGCGCTACGCACAGGTCCTCGATGACGTTGTCAACGACCGGGAAGAGGTCGTCATCACTCGAGCCGGCCATGAGTCGGTTGTGATCGTATCGCTTGAGGACTTTGAGTCTCTGCGCGAGACGGCCTACCTCATGCGTTCCCCGACTAACGCCCGTCGCCTTCTCGATGCCATGGAGCGCTTGGAGGCTGGCGCAGGGGATAGTCACGACCTCGTGGACGTCGACTGAGAATGCGCTTGGTCTGGGACGCCAATGCTTGGGAGGACTATCTGTGGTGGCAGACCCAGGACCGCAAGGTGTTGAAGCGCATCAACTTGCTGATTCAGGACGTGGTGCGAAACGGCAACGAGGGAATCGGCAAGCCGGAGCCACTCAAGCACGACTTTGCCGGATATTGGTCGCGACGGATTACTGATGAGCACCGGCTGGTGTACAAGGTGACCGAGAGTGACGTTCGCATTGCGGCGTGTCGTTACCACTATGGCCGATGACAGCGACACTCGGTTGTGACCCTCTCCCCGAACAGACCGGGATCTGTGCTGAGAGGCCCGGCCGGATGATGAGCGGCAGCGCAAGTTATCGGCGTAGTGCCTGTCGGCACGCCGCCCGGCTCGGTCGGGGACGACCTGTGAGGGCTCAAGTCGGCAATAGTCATCGTGCTTCCGGACCTTCCTTGACGTGCTCTCAGCGCGGTGGGACGCTCTGGCGATGAGCACCCTCGAGCAGGCTTCCGACACGTTCTACCGGGCACTGAACACGATGCTGACCGGAGATGTGGGACCGATGCTGGAGGTCTGGTCGCACGCGGACGACGTGACTTACATGAGCCCGTTCGGCGAGCTTCTCGTGGGTTGGGAGACCGTCCGAGAGTCGTGGGAAAAACAGGCCGCTGCCCGACTCGGCGGTCAGGTCGCCGCTGAGGAGCTCCGGTGCTTCAGCTCGTCCGACCTCGGTTTCGTGGTCGGCTTCGAACGCGGCAGCGTGAAGGTCGGAGGCGTCACGCAACCTGTCAACATCCGGGCCACGAGCATATACCGCCTCGAGGGTGACCGGTGGGCCATGATCGGCCACCACACGGACCCGCTGTCCTAGCGACGGATGGCCCCCATCGGTGTGACCTGTCTGAGGTCGAGACCGCGGACGAGTTGGGGGCAGCGCGTCGTTGTCAGGCGTCGTCCCGGCCAGCGTCGGACAACCCCACCTGACGAAGGATCTCGCCGATCACGTCCGTGAGCGGTCGAGTCGCGTCGATCACCACGCCGAGACCCGGGATGTCTTCCTTGGTCCGGTGGAGTCGGACAATGAGGTCACGCTCAGATGGTGTTGAGCCCCACTCGTCTTGCGGGCGCTGGTGGATATTGCGCTCGATGAGAGCCGGCACTCGCCCTACGTCCCAGATCTGGTGCTGAGCGTCAGGTTCCCGACGCCATGAAGGCGGCCAGGATGTCATGGGGATGGCGGTCGAGGTCTTGCGTGCGCGGTCGTAGCGCATGGTTGTGCGGGGGTCGGCGTGCGGGGCCGCGACCTGTACGTCGCGGAGGTCCACGCCGGCGTCGAGCATCGTGGTGACGAAGTGTGGCGAAGCATGTGCGGGTGTATCCGGGCAATCTCGATGCCGGCTATGGCGGCCCGCCGCGGCAGACACCTCAGGATCGCCGGGCCCGGAGGCCCGCGGTGGTGGGTGTTGGGCGGCCCCGGTGGCAGTGTTGTCGGCCTCGCGGTGGTGGCGACCGGTCAGGCGCGCTGCGTCGGCAGCGTGCCGTAGCTGTTCTCGTAGACCTTGCCGATCTTTGGGTGGGTGAAGCGAAGAGCGGTCCAGGTCTCGTCGATGCGCAGGCACGTGCTCTCGACCAGGCCGCAGTCGTAGCCAATCTCGATGACTTTCGGCACGTTCAGGTCAGACCCCAGCTTGCGCGCCTTCGGCCACGAGAGCCACAGCTTGCCCTGTGAGGCGAGGTGCGGCACGAGGCGGGGGAACTCGACGCGCATCGCGGCCTGCGCCGTGACGAACAGGTGCAGGTAGTCAAAGTCCCCCGTGAGCTCAGGCACCATCTCAAGCGGTGGGAGGCCGAGGGTCTCGAGGACCCCGTCGGGGGCGCCCACTACGTGGGTCCGCCACGCGGGCTTGATCCCCATCTTCATGGCTACGGTTCGGCTCGTCATCTCATCACTCTCCTCGTTGCGGGGCAGCCTGCGCCACCGTCAGCTCGTCCGCGATGGTCGCGGCTCGTCGCATCCTGGTCGTGGCGGGCCCGTTCCACCTCGGCCAAACCAGTCCGGCCGCATGCGCGCCCCCGAGCGTGGCCAGCCCGCCACCGGGCAGTCTTCATGGCCGCCAGCGGGCAGTCTCTCGTGGCCGCCGTCAGCAACCGGTGGCCCTCCGCGCACCTCGCTGATACGTCACCGGCCTGTCCCGGACGTCGACCACCGGATGACTGACTGGGTCGCAACCGTGAACAAGCTCCGAGGGGACAGCGACGTCGCGTTCCCCGAGCGCCTCGCCAAGGCTCACATCGACTTCGAGAAGATCCACCCTTACCTCGACGGGAACGGCCGCTCGAGCCGGCTGCTTCTCAACCTGCTCCTGGTCCGTCTGGGATACCCGCCAGCGATCGTGTTCAAGAACCAGCGGACGAAGTACCTCAAGGCGATGCGCACGGCAGACAAGGGCGACTACGGCCCGCTCGGCGGGGTCATCGCCCGCCCGGTCACCAACAACCTCTACAAGTTCATCGTGCCAGCAGTCAACGGGCCGGCCCGCCTCGTGCCGCTCGCGAGCCTGGTCCACGAGAAGGCCGGCCTCACCGCAACTGCACTTCGCGCTGCCGCAGAACGAGGCCGACTGCGGGCGCAGCAGTCCGAGAACGGCAAGTGGCAGAGCTCGAAGAGGTGGGTAGCCGACTACCAGAAGAGCAAGCAGAAGCGGCCCACCAAGGCGGCGACACCAGACTGAGGGCCCTGCTCAAGCGCAGCGCACCGTGGCATCGGTGCGTCGCTTCTGATCCGAGCGGCTAGTGCACGCTGTGGGGGCAGTCCCCGGCCGCACGCGACGACGCTGCGACGCATAGACCTGGGATCGGGTTCGGCATGCTCCTGGTGTCGAACTCCATCGCAACTGCGCGTGCCGTAGCGCAAGTACCGTTGCGCCTGATAAGCCGGGCTTTCCGTCGGGTAAGTTTTGCGATCTGGCAGGCGGGTCCCGGGAGTTGAGCAAGCATTGATCGTCCTTCACGGCTGGTGGTCGATCCAGAGCAATGCCATGGGCGAGCTGATCTTGTGGGCTGAGGACTCGAAGGCGCCGGCGCAGCCAGCCGTGCGCCGAGGTCGACGCCCCGCCAAGCAGGCTCACCCCTTCGCCGTCTCTGCGCAGGCGTTGGCATCCGCGACGGCGCTCGCAGGCAGCCCGGGCACGGCAGTTCTCGTCTTGCCGACCCAGGGCCGGGGTCCGGCTGCCTCAGCAGAGGTGTGCCGGACCCGCGAGGAGTCGCAGACTCCGGAGTCCCTGGTCGACGGACTGTGGGAGGTCCCGACCCTGGCGTTGGACTCCCAGGCCGCTCTGGGCTACCTGTTGGCAGCGGGCGACGCCGAGATCGACCTCGAACGACCGATTGTCGGTGGAGACCTGCGAGCGCTTCAGGCACTCGCACGGTTTGCCGTGGATCTCGTCGGACGCGGCCGCGTACTGCCCGGCGTGCGGGACGTGGGCGACGGTCGGGCGATGGCGATGTGGTCTGCGGTGGTGACCGGAGTCGACGCCGTGTGGTTGCGCGCATTGGCCGGGGGACTGCCCGGGTCCTTCACAGCTGCGTGCCCGGTTGCCGTCGACCGAGTTGCGGCCGCGGTGCGGTCGCTGGCAGCTGCGACCGATGCCCTGGTGGACGCAGCGGTGCGTTCCCGCCTCGGCCCCGGCCCGCGCCGACGCGCAGCGGCGTCGTTCCGATCGGCGCTGACGGGCTCCGACTCATACTTCACCACCACCCCAGCGGCGCTGGCCTCCCTCGAAGAGGCGCTGGCTGACTGGCAGCGGGAGGTCACCGAGGTCGGTGCGGTCCGGGCCTGCTTCCGGCTGGTCGAACCACCGGGAGCGGGCGAGGCAACGACCCACGTGACAGTCGCCGATGTGACGGTGGGCGAGAGCGTGCCGTGGCGACTGGACTTCGCGTTGCAGTCGACGGAGGAGCCGAGCCTGGTCGTCGACGCCGCGCAGGTGTGGCGCGCCAAGGGGGCGTTGCGCGCGCTGGCGCGTCACGTCGCTAATCCGCAGGAGACTCTGCTCGGTGAGCTCGGCCGGGCCGTGCGCCTGTACCCGGACATCGAGGGCGCGCTGCGCACCGCGAGGCCGTCGTCGCTGACCCTAGACGTCGAGGGCGCACACCTGTTCCTGTCGGAGGCGGCACCGATCCTGCTGGCTGCCGGCTTCGGCGTACTGCTCCCGGGGTGGTGGACCAACCCCGCCATGCGGCTGGGCGCCAAGCTCTCCGTCTCGACCCCAGCGCAGCCGGGCTCGGCCGGGACCGAGGCGGTCATCGGCCGTGATGGGCTCGTGGACTTCCGCTGGGATCTGGCTGTCGGGGAGCACACCCTGAGCGAGCAGGATGTCGCCGACCTCGTCGAGGCCCAACAGCCGCTGGTGCGGGTGCGGGGTCAGTGGATGTACGTGGACGCCGACCGCCTGGCAAGAGCCCGGGCGTTCCTTGCTACGCGGTCGCACGGCACGGGGCGGATGAGCGTCGGGGCGGTGCTCGCGATCATCGGGGCGCTGGACGACGGACCAGGTGGCCTGCCCGTCGTGGACGTCGAGGGGCAGGGCTGGCTCGCGGACCTCCTGTCCGGCCAGGTTGACCACCGGATCGCGCCGATGGTCGCGCCGGAGGGTTTCAGGGGTGAGCTGCGCCCCTACCAGGAACGTGGTTTGGCGTGGTTGTCGTTCCTGGAGTCGGTCGGTCTGGGCGGCGTCCTCGCAGACGACATGGGTCTGGGCAAGACCGTGCAGTTGCTCGCCCTGATGTGCGGCCAGCTCCCTCAGGAGGTTGGTCCGACCCTGCTGGTCTGCCCGATGTCGCTGGTCGGCAACTGGCAGCGTGAGGCCGCTCGTTTCGCTCCCGGGCTGCGGGTGCACGTCCACCATGGGGCTGAGCGACCCAAGGGCAAGGCGTTCCAGAGGGTGGTGGCGTCCTGCGACCTGGTCGTGACGACGTACGGCCTCGTAGTCCGAGACGTTGACGCGCTGCGTGAGATGAGCTGGCACCGCGTCGTCCTCGACGAAGCCCAGGCGGTGAAGAACGCGGCGACTCGGGCGGCGATTGCGGTGCGGTCACTGCCGTCGTCGCACCGGTTCGCGGTGACCGGGACCCCCGTGGAGAACCGGTTGGGCGACCTCTGGTCGCTGATGGAGTTTGCCAACCCCGGACTGCTCGGTCAGCCCTCGACGTTCAAGCAGCGCTTCGCGACGCCCATCGAGCGCCGCGGCGATGTGGAAGCGGCGACCCGGCTGAGATCGTTGACGCAACCGTTCGTGCTGCGTCGGCTGAAGACCGACACCTCGATCATCACTGACCTGCCGGCCAAGATCGAGATGGAGGTGGTGTGCTCGCTGACTCGCGAGCAGGCCTCGCTCTACCAGGCGGTCGTCACGGACATGATGGACCGCATCGAGAGCACTGACGGCATTGAGCGCCGCGGACTGGTCCTGGCGACCATGACCAAGCTCAAACAGGTCTGCAACCACCCGGCGCAGTTCCTGAGGGACGGCAGCAGACTCGCTGGGCGCTCAGGCAAGCTGGCGCGCGTGGAGGAGACCCTCGACGAAGTGCTCGCCTCAGGGGAGAAGGCGCTGCTGTTCACCCAGTACGCCGAGTTCGGCGACCTGCTGCGCACCCACCTCGGTGCCCGGTTCGGTCGTGAGGTCGCCTACCTGCACGGGGGGCTGAGCAAGGGGCAGCGGGACGCCACCGTGGCCCGGTTCCAGGACCCTGCTGGGGGTGGGCCTTCTCTGTTCGTCCTGTCGTTGAAGGCGGGGGGTACCGGGCTCACCCTTACCGCAGCCAACCACGTCATCCACGTCGATCGCTGGTGGAACCCTGCCGTGGAGGATCAAGCCACAGACCGTGCGTTCCGCATCGGGCAGACCCGCTCGGTCCAGGTGCGCAAGCTGGTATGCGCGGGCACCCTGGAGGAGAAGATCGCACTGATGATCAAGGAGAAGCGGGGCCTGGCTGCCAGCGTCGTGGGCACCGGTGAGGGCTGGCTCACCGAGCTCTCCACCTCTGCCCTTCGCGACTTGTTCACCCTCGAGGCCGGGTCGGTGGTGGAGTGAGCCCGCCCGGTCGCAGCCGCAGAGGCGGCTTCCCGCCTCCATCCAGGCCCCGCGCGGTGGACGGAGGGCTCGTTGCCCGCAGCGCACGAGGCGCCATCGGGGAGCACTGGTGGTCGCGACGCTTCCTCGAGGTGCTGGAGTCCTTCGCACTCGGCTCCCGGCTCACCCGTGGCAAGAACTACGCCCGACGGGGTCAGGTGCTTTCCCTGGAGGTGGCCACGGGCGTGGTCACGGCGTCAGTGCAGGGTTCCCGCAGGACGCCGTACAGGGTGTCAATCGCCTTGCCGGCCTTCAGCGAGCTGGTGTGGGCCAAGGTCGAGGTGACCCTTGCCGAGCAGGCCATCCACAGTGCCCGGCTGCTCGCTGGCGAGATGCCCCACGACCTCGAGGAGGTCTTTCTGGCAGCGGGCGCGCCCCTCTTCCCGCAGCGTGCCAAGGATCTGACTCTGAGCTGTTCCTGCCCGGACCGGGAAGTCCCATGCAAGCACCTCGCGGCCACGTTCTACCTACTCGCGGAGAGCTTCGACAACGACCCCTTCGCCATCCTGCTGTGGCGCGGGCGCAGCCGCGAGGCACTCCTGCACCGGCTCCGCGAGCTGCGTGGCGGTGATGCTGCACGTCCTGCGGAGGAGCCGGCGGCGCTGCCGTTTGAAGGTCCTCGGGTGGGAGCGATGATGGCGCTGACTGATCTGGCCACGGCCGATGGCGACTTCTGGACCGGGGCGCCCATCCCTGCCCTGCCTGTACAGGCGGAGCTGCCGACAGATCTGCTGCTGCGCCAGCTCCCCGTGCCGGGGGCCCTGCTGGGAGGCCCGCGCCTCGTGACCCACCTCGCGTCGTTGTACGCAGTGCTCGGGGAGCCCCCCGACTGAGGATTCGCGTGTAGGCGCGGGCACACCACACGCGTACCAGATCACGATGACGGTCACTGACATCGGAGCTGATGGCCCCTGGTTCCCACCGGTCGACCTCCCCGGCGCCTAGCTCTCGTGCGACAACCGTCGCTACGAGTACTCGCAATTCCTGCCCTCGGTCACCGCGCCGATGTCGAGAGCGGCTGACCGGTTCCGTCCCCGGTGTGAAGCGACCAGGATGGGTCGCACCAGCGAGAGGAACCACGATGGCCAAGTACCTGATGCTCAAGCACTACCGAGGCGCCCCGGCCGGGGTCAACGACGTCCCCATGGACCAGTGGACCCAGGACGAGATCTCGGACCACATCCAGTACATGAACGACTTCGCCACCCGGCTCGAGGCCACCGGCGAGTACGTCGACGGGCAGGCGCTCTCGCCCGAGGGCACGTTCGTCCGCTTCGACGGCGAGGGGCGACCTCCCCTGACCGACGGACCCTTCGCGGAGACGAAGGACCTCATCGCGGGGTGGATGGCGATCGACGTCGACACCTACGACCGGGCGCTCGAGCTGGCCGCAGAGCTGTCGGCCGCACCGGGAGCCGGCGGCAGGCCGATCCACGAGTGGCTCGAGCTGCGCCCGTTCCTCACCGAGCCGCCGACCATCACGGAGTGAGCAGCGGGTGACACGCGAGGTCGACGAGGTCCTGCTCAGGAGCCTCACGCCCGGTGTGCTCGGGATCCTCGTGCGTCGCGGCGCCGACTTCGCGGCGGCCGAGGACGCCGTCCAGGAGGCGCTGCTCGAGGCGTTCCGGGCCTGGCCGGACGACCCCCCACGGGACCCGAAGGGCTGGCTGGTCACCGCGGCCTGGCGCCGCTTCCTGGACGCCACCAGGTCCGAGACGGCCCGGCGCCGGCGCGAGGAGCGGGTGGAGGAGGAGCCACCGCCCGGGCCGACGCGGGAGCTCGACGACACGCTCCGGCTCTACTTCCTGTGCGCCCACCCGTCCCTGACCCCGTCGTCCGCCGTCGCCCTCACGCTGCGCGCGGTGGGCGGGCTGACGACGCGTCAGGTCGCGCGTGCCTACCTCGTGCCCGAGGCGACCATGGCGCAGCGCATCAGTCGCGCCAAGCGCACCGTCTCCGGCGTGCGTCTCGACCGGCCTGGCGACGTCGCCACCGTGCTGCGCGTGCTCTACCTGGTCTTCAACGAGGGCTACTCCGGCGACGTCGACCTCGCCGTCGAGGCGATCCGGCTCACCCGACAGCTCGCGGCGATCATCGACCACCCCGAGGTGGCCGGGTTGTTGGCGCTGATGATGCTCCACCACGCGCGCCGCGCTGCCAGGACAGCGCCCGACGGGAGCCTCGTGCCGCTCGCCGATCAGGACCGCGCCCGGTGGGACACGACCTCGATCGCTGAGGGAGTCGCGATCCTGCAGGCGGCGTTGACCCGGGACCGGCTCGGGGAGTTCCAGGCGCAGGCCGCGATCGCGGCCCTGCACGCCGACGCACCCACCACCGAGGAGACCGACTGGGTGCAGGTCGTCGAGTGGTACGACGAGCTCGTGCTCCTCACCGACAGCCCGGTCGTCCGGCTCAACCGCGCGGTCGCGGTCGGTGAGGTCGACGGCCCACGCGCCGGGCTCGCGGCCCTCGCCGCCGTGGACGGGTCGGTGCCCCGCCACACCGCCGTGGCGGCGTACCTCCACGAGCGCGACGGCGACCCGGCACTGGCGGCACGGCTCTACGCAGAGGCCGCCCTGCACGCGCCCCACCTGGCCGAGCGCGACCACCTGACGCGGCAGGCAGCCCGGCTCAACGAGGCCGGGTCACCGCGCACACCGCTCGCCCTCGCGCCGATTCACCCTCCCGAGGAGCCGTCCTGAGACTCATCCGTCCGCTGCGGGCGCGAGGGTGCCGGTGTCGAGGAGCTCGCGGACGCACGAGACGAGTCGGGTGCTCTCGAACGGCTTCGGCAGGTAGTAGTCGGCTCCCGCATCCATCGCCGCCCGCACGTCGCGACGGCTGTTGAGCGCCGAGAGCATCAAGAAGATCGGGCGGGACTCACGACCCAGGTCCTGGCTGGCACAGAGCACCTGGAGGCCCGACATCACCGGCATCGCGTTGTCCAGGACGGCCAGGGCGTACGTCTGGTGCTTGATCGCTGCCAAGGCAGCCGCACCGTCCGCGACGGTGCTCACCTCGTGGCCGGCCACCTCGAGGAGGAGGGCGACGATCTCGCGGATGTCGGGGTCGTCGTCGGCGACGAGGATGTGGGTCACGGATCCAGCCTGGACCGGGGGGCCCGTCCGCGCGGGACGAGTGGGGTCGCACCTGTAAAGGACTTGTGAAACGGCTCGTAAATATTTCGCTCGCGCTTCCGTGCCCTAGCGTGGGCCACATGCCCACGGTGCTGGTGATCGAGGACGAGCCGGAGGTCAACGATCTCCTGCGCGTCCTGCTCGACCACTTCGGCTACGGCATCATCGTCGCGCTCACCGGAGCCGCGGGCCTGGAGCTCGCCACGCGTCACAAGCCTGACCTGATCATGCTGGACCTCGGTCTGCCCGACATGTCCGGCATCGAGGTCATCAAGGAGCTCCGCAGCTGGAGCGCAGCGCCGCTGCTGGTCCTGAGTGGGACGAGTCGCCGCGGGAGCCGCGCCGACGCGTTGGACGTCGGAGCCGACGACTTCCTCCAGAAGCCCTTCGACTCCCGTGAGCTCGCAGCGCGCCTGCGCGCCGTGACGAGGAGGGCGGCAACCTCGATGGACGACGGCGGGCTGCGCCGATGCTTCGGTCAGGTCTGTGTCGACGTGCAGACCCAGCGGCTGCTGCTCGAGGGGCGCGAGGTGAGGCTCACCTCGATGGAGTGGCGGTTGCTGGAGGCGCTCACCCGACATCCCGGTCGGTTGCTGACGCACCGCTGGCTGGTGACGCAGGTGTGGGACCCCACGCACGGCGCCGAGACCCAGACCTCGCTGCGGGCCCACATGCGCTCCTTGCGCAGCAAGCTCGGTGACGCAGTCAGGGAGCCGGACTTCGTGAGGACCGAGAGTGGCATCGGCTATCGCTGGATCGCCCACGCCACCGCGCCCGACGAGCCGACCTCGGTGCCCGTCCGCGCAGGACACTCCTCCCTGGTGGCACTGGCGGAGGCCATCGCCGCCCTCCAGGTGGCGATCCACACGGCGTCCGACGCGGGCACCGACCGTGACGCCGCCCTGGGGCGGGCGGCTGACCTGGCGCGTCGGGCGGGGCAGCTCGTGAAGGAGGCCCAGTGGGCCGGCTCGATCCCCGAGGGGCCGGTGTGATGTCCGCCTCCGGTCGCCGACCCCGGGTCCTCGCCTTCATGGCGTGGTGGGCTCTTTTCGCGGCTCTCGTGCTGGTCGGACGTGTCAGCGCTGTCGACGAGGCATCGGTCGGCCTCGTGGCCCCGGCGGCCGGGGCGGCACTCCTGTGGCTGCTGACGCAAGGCTCGATGCCTGCGGTCGTGCTCTGCCTCGCCACGATGGCGGGCACCCGTGTCGTGCTCCTGGCGGCCACGGGTGCTGCCTGGGAGGTGACGCTGGCGGTGGTGGTTGCTGCGTTCGTGCAGACGTCGTCGTGCGTGGTCCTCGTGCGCCGCTGGTGCCCGGGCATCCTGGGCACAGGGGGCGCCCGCAGCTTCCACGACTCGGGGGTCCTGGTGTGGGTCAGCCTGGCCGTCGTGCTCGCCACCGGCACGGGAGCGGTCGTCGGATCGGGCCTGGTCGGGGTGCTGGGTGCCGATGTCCAGGGCCACGTGTTCGTGGACTGGTGGGCCCGCAACCTCACCGGGGTCGTCCTGGTCGGGGCGACCGGTCACCTGGCATGGGAGTGGGTGCGCGACTCCCGCTCCGAGGGGCGATGGGTGTTGGTGGAGCGAGCCCGGCTCCCGGAGCTGGCCGCCCTCGTGGCGGTCTCCGGTGTCACCTACGGCGTCATCTTCTTCGAGTCCGCGCTGCCGCTGGCGTTCCTGCCGCTGACCGTGAGCGTGTGGTGCGCGACGCGTTTCTCGACGTTCCTCGCTGTCCTCCACACCGCCTCCTTCGGCGCGATCGTCCTGACCGCGACGTTCCTGGGACGGGGTTCCTTCGGGACCCTCGGCGGCCCGGAGGCCCAAGTCCTGGTGACCCAGGCCTACCTCCTGACCCTCCTGCTGACGGTCCTCGCGCTGGCGACGGGGAGGGACGAGCGAGATGCGCTCATGGGTCGGCTGCGTGCCTCCCAACGGGAGACAGCGGGGCGCGCGGAGCTGCTCGACGCGATGACCGAGTCGATGAGCGAGGGGCTGGTGGTCTGTGACATCGACGGCGTCATCGTCAGGACCAACGCCGCAGCCCGGACGCTCCTGGCCTCGTCGGCCACGGGCTACCAGGAGACGACCCAGGGCTACCGGGTCCTCCGTCAAGACGGGACCGAGATCTCGGTCGAGGACCACCCCTCGCGGCGGGCCCTCCGCGACGGCGTGGTGCCGGCCTACGACCTGGTGCTGCGCCGGGCGGACGGCTCCGAGCGCGTCCTGTCGGTGACCGCGTCCGCGCTCACGGCAGGTGGTTCAGGGGGCGAGGCACAGGGCGCGATGGTGGTCTATCGCGACGTGACGGACGAGCGGGGCCACAGCAACCGACTCACGGAGTTCGCCGAGGTCGTCGCCCACGACCTGCGCGGCCCCCTGACCGTGATGCACGGGTGGCTGGACGTGGCCCTCGCCGGGTTAGGACCAGGCCCCGACGGGGACGCCGTCACCGTGGGGACCGCACCGGGAGCCACACCCCTGGTGCGGCGCGCGATGGAGAGGGCGCTGGTCTCGACGACCCGGATGGAGGAGCTGATCTCCGACCTCCTCATCCAGGCGACGGCAGCGAGCGGTCTGATGGAGCCGGTGCGCTGCGAGCTGGACGGCGAGGACGGCCTCGTCGCCGAGGTCGCGGGTGAGGCTGGGGCGTCCGAGTCGGTGCGGGTCGGCCCGATCCCGGCGGTGCTCGTCGACGTCGACATGGTCCGCCAGCTCGTGTCGAACCTGGTGGGCAACGCGCTCAAGTACGTCGCACACGGCACGGTGCCGGTGGTGGTGCTGACCGGCGTCCGCTCCGGGGACCGTGTCCTGATCGAGATGACGGACAACGGCATCGGGGTCCCGGCCCTGCAGCGCGAGGCCATCTTCGACCGTTTCCACCGGGCTCACGCCGAGGACACGAGCTACGTCGGGACGGGCCTCGGGCTGGCCATCTGCCGCACCATCGTGGAACGCCACGGTGGCGAGATCGCGTGCAGGTCCGCCACCACGGGGCGGCCGGGGGCCATGGGCACGACCTTCGCCTTCGACCTGCCGGCAGCCTGAGGCGAGCCGACGGGTCGGACCGGCAGTGCTCGTTGCCACCGGTCTCGATGACCGGTCCGGACCGCGTTCGTCGTCCGTGATGGGGTCAGGATTGCCGCGCTGTCGGGCCGGCCGGATATTCTGGCCGCGACAGTGGCCTGGCACGAGTGGGGGTGATGGCCGATGCGCAGTGCATTCGTGATCGCGCTGGCCCTGGTGGCGGTCCTGCTGACCACCGGGTCCACGGGGCAGCCCCCGAGTGAGACCCTGCGCGGCAGCCTCGCCGGCGAGGAGGTCCGCCTCACCACGCCCGGGGAGGGCATCGAGCCCAAGGGCCTCGTGATCTGGTTCCACGGTCAGGGCGGCAACGTCAACGACCGCATCGACGGCCCGTGGCTCGACGCGCTGCGCCGCGAGGGCTATGCCATCGCCTCGTCCAACTTCCACGCCCAGTCCTGGGGCAACCCGGCCTCCACCCGCGACGCCGACCTCCTGGTCGACTGGGCCGAGGAGAAGACCGGTCTGCCGGTGACCCTCTGGGTCTCGGGCTCGATGGGTGGCTCGGTCTCGCTCAACGCCCTCATCCACGGCGTCAAGGCCCCCAACTGCTGGTACGGCGTGAAGCCGGCCATCGCGCTCACCGAGATGGACGAGGTCCCCGGCGGACCGGGGTTCATCTTCAAGGCCTTCGCCGGCCAGGTGCCGCCCGACCGCAACCC
Source organism: Nocardioides psychrotolerans (assembly GCF_900113685.1). Taxonomy (GTDB): domain Bacteria; phylum Actinomycetota; class Actinomycetes; order Propionibacteriales; family Nocardioidaceae; genus Nocardioides; species Nocardioides psychrotolerans. The sequence continues at coordinate 190,592 of NZ_FOQG01000007.1, read as the reverse complement.
CGTGGCCAACGTCGCCTCCCTGCCGGTCAGCGTCCGCTACCGGATCGTGGCGTCGCGTGGCGACCAGTGGGTGATCTTCAAGGAGAACGCCGGCCCGCTGTCCTCGGGGCTGCGTGAGCGCGGCGCCGACGTGACCCAGCTGATCGTCGAGGGCTTCCACGACGACCCGTCCCACTTCAACGCCCGCGACCTGGTCGCCTACGCCGACTCCTGCCTCGACGAGGCGCCTCAGGAAGACTCAGCCCAGGCCGGCTGAGCTCACGAAGCGGTCCACCTCGATGCGGATCGCGACCCGCGTCGGGTTCTCCCGCGGGGTCCGGTAGCGCGAGGCGTAGCGCTCGCACGCCCGCGCGACCGAGGCCGCATCGTCCACGACGATCCCGTGGCCCTCCAGCGTCGACCACCGGGCGCCGTCGACCGCGCACGCGGCGACCTGGCCGCGCTCGAGCAGGTTGCGCGCCTTGCGTGACGTGGCGCTGGTGATGACCCAGGCGCACTGCTCCTCGTGGTCGAGGGCGACGCCCACGGGCACCACGTGCAGACGGCCGTCCGGCCGCAGGGTCGTCAGCGTGCACAGGTGGCGCTCGGTCCAGAAGTCCAGCAGGGGCTGGGGGAAGTCTCCCCACCCGGGGTGCCACGAGGTCATGCTCCCGAGACTAGCGGCGGGCCGGGTGGGTCCCTAGATCCAGCGGGTGAACCAGATCCGGTCGAGCCACTCCGCCCGGGTGAGCAGCTCGTTGGTGTAGATCGGCCAGAACCACGCGAAGTTGATCAGCACCAGGACGAAGAACGAGCCGGCCAGCACCACGCCCGTCGTCCGACGGGGCGAGGGGTGGGGCGAGGGACCGACGAGCTTGCCCATGGCCAGGGTGATCGCGAGGATCAGGAACGGCAGGATCGGCATCGCGTAGAACAGGAAGATCGGCCGGTCGTCGTACTGCAGCCACGGCAACCAGGTCGACGAGGCCCCGACGATGGTCAGCCCGAAGCGCCAGTCGCGCGCACCGACCCACATGACCGCGGCGAAGAGCAGCGCCACGATGCCGCCCCACCACAGCACGGGCGTGCCGAGCAGCAGCACCTGCCGCAGGCAGCTGCTGCCTGCGGGGGCGTCGCAGCCGCGGGTGCCGGGCTCGATGCCGGTGTCGGCGGCCACCCCCACGGGGCGGTTGAGGAGGAGCCACCCCGTGGGCTGGGACTGGTAGGTGTGCTCGCTGCAGTTCAAGAAGTGTGCGTGGAAGGTGTAGAGGTCCTGGTGATAGCTGGCCAGGGAGCGCAGCGACTGCCAGGCCTCGGCGACCCCGGTGGCGTCGGCCTCGGTCGCGGTGGGCCACCGGTCGTCGTCCAGCGTCGGTTCGTCGTCGCAGGTGGCGCCCTCCGCGACGAAGCGGGTGTATTGCGTGGAGGAGAGGGCGTCCTCGTAGACGCTGGCGTTGAGCAGCCAGCCGGTCCACGTGGCGACGTAGACGAGGAAGGCGACCAGGACCAGCTGCACGAACGCGGGGACTCCGTCGACGACCGCCGAGCGCAGCAGCGGCCACCGCACGCCGACCGAGCGCCGGGCACCCGCGCTCCACAGCCAGACCAGGATGCCGAACGCCGCGAGCGGGAACGCCGCGGTCCACTTCGTGCCGATGGCGAGCCCGAAGCAGACGCCACCGAGCAGCAGCCAGGGGCGCACCAGCAGCGGGCGCACCGGCCCCCACGATCGCGCGGGGACGCGACCGTCGAGGTCCGCGTCGTCGATCTCGCGCGCCAGGCGGGCGCGGTACCAGTCGCGGTCGACCACCAGGCAGGTGACGGCGCTGAGCACGAAGAAGGCCAGGAAGATGTCGAGCAGGGCCAGGCGCGACAGGACGAAGTGCAGGCCGTCGAAGGTCAGCAGCAGACCGGCGACCAGGCCGAGGGCGGTCGATCCTGTGACCCGCTTGGCCAGCCGGCACATGACGAGCACCATCAGCGCCCCGACGACCGCGGCGGAGATGCGCCAGCCGAAGGGGTCCATCCCGAAGGCCTTCTCGCCCAGGGCGATCAGCCACTTGCCGACCTCGGGGTGCACGACCATCGAGGGGTCTGCGTTCCAGATGCCGGCGGTCTGGCCGTCGAGGATGCGTTCGTTGGCGTCGTCGACGTAGGTGCGGACGTAGCCGTGGTTGAGCATCGACCACGCGTCCTTGGCGTAGTACGTCTCGTCGAACTCGAAGACCTTCGGCGAGCCCAGGTGCCACAGCCGCAGCACCAGGGCGAGGAGCGCGACGCCGATCGAGGCGCCCCAGCTGGCCAGCGGCTCCTCGAGGGTGCCGCGCAGCCGGGTCGGGGTCGTCACGCTGCTGAACGATACGGGCCGCTCTCGACAGGGCCCTCGTGACGGGGCTGCCATGATCGGCACCGTGACTGACAAGACCACCGACGGAGCAGGCGGCGCCGGTGTGCTCGTGCTCGCCGCCACCCCGATCGGCCGGGTGGCCGATGCCCCGCCGCGCCTGGCCGACGAGCTCGCGACCGCCGACGTGGTCGCGGCCGAGGACACGCGGCGCCTCAAGCGGCTGACCGGCGACCTGGGTGTCACGATCACCGGACGCGTCGTCTCCTACTTCGAGGGCAACGAGTCGGCGCGCACCCCGGTGCTGCTCGAGGCGCTGCTCGCGGGGGAGCGGGTGCTGCTGGTCACCGACGCCGGCATGCCCTGCGTCTCCGACCCCGGCTACCGCCTGGTCGTCGCGGCCGTCGCGGCCGACGTGCTGGTCACCGCGGTCCCCGGACCGTCCGCGGTGCTCACCGCACTCGCGGTCTCCGGTCTGCCGGTCGACCGCTTCTGCTTCGAGGGCTTCCTGCCACGCAAGCAGGGGGAGCGGGCCCGTCGCCTGGCCGCGCTGGCCGCCGAGGAGCGGACGATGGTGTTCTTCGAGGCGCCGCACCGCACCGAGGTCGCGCTGCGGGCCATGGCCGAGGCCTGGGGAGGGGACCGGGCCGCGGCCGTGTGCCGCGAGCTGACCAAGACCCACGAGGAGGTACGCCGTGGTCCGCTGGCCGACCTCGTCACCTGGGCCGCGGAGGGGATCCGCGGCGAGGTGACGATCGTCGTCGAGGGCACCAGCGGGCCGGTCGTGTCCACGGACGAGACCAGCCTGCGGGCCGCCGTACAGGAGCGGGAGGATCGGGGCATGAGTCGCAAGGAGTCGATCGTCGAGGTCGCCAAGCTGGCCGGTGTGCCCAAGCGCGAGGTCTACAACCTGGTGCACGGCGCGTGAGCGGCCGGATCGCGGAGGTCCACCGCTCCGGGCTGACCTTCGACGTGCTGGACGAGGGACCGATCGAGGGGGACGTCGTCGTGCTGCTGCACGGTTTCCCCGAGCGGGCGACCTGCTGGCGCTCGGTGGCGCCGCTGCTCCACGAGCGCGGCTTCCGCACGCTGGCGATGGACCAGCGCGGCTACGCGCCGCGCGCCCGACCGCCCCGCCGCCGCGACTACCGGCTCACCGAGCTCTCCGACGACGTGGCCGCGCTCGTCACCGCGGCCGGCGCGGGGGCCCCGGTGCACGTGGTCGGCCACGACTGGGGGGCCATCGTCGCCTGGGCCCTCGCCCTGCGGCAGCCGGAGCTGGTGCGCACCCTGACGGCGGTCTCGGTGCCCCACCCCACGGCGTTCCTGAGGTCCATGCTCAGCTCCGACCAGGTGCTGCGCTCCTGGTACATGCTGCTCTTCCAGCTGCCCTGGGTCCCCGAGCTGAGTGCGCGCCGCCGCGGATCGGTCTTCGACCGGTCGCTCGCCCACGCCGGCATGCGGCCCGAGGAGGTCGCGCGCTGTCGCGCGGAGGTGATCGAGGCCGGCGCCCTGACGGGCGGGATGAACTGGTACCGCGCGCTGCCCTTCCTCGACCGGACCCTCATCGGGAAGCACGTCACCGTCCCGACCACGCTGCTGTGGAGCGACGGCGACGTCGCGCTGGGCCGCAAGGGCGCCGAGCTGACCGAGAGGTACGTCGACGGCCCCTACCGCTTCGTCGCGCTGCGCGGCGTCAGTCACTGGATCCCCACGCAGGAGCCCGAGGCCTGCGCGGAGGCGATCCTCGACCGGATCGGGGCCTGATGAGCAACGACACGACGCGTGAGCCCACCCGCTCGCGGGCGGCGACCGAGGAGAAGAGCGGCAGCCGTCGCGACCGTGAGCGACCGCCGGCCCCCGAGCCCCTGCCGCACCCGGTGGTCGACAACCACTGCCACCTCGACATCGCCGACGGCGACTGGCTGGCGACCGAGGAGGCGATCGCTTCCGCTGCCGCCGTCGGGGTGCCGCGCATCGTCCAGATCGGGTGCGACCTGCAGGGAGCCCGGTGGGCGGTCGAGGCAGCCGCGCGCCACGACGCGCTGGTGGCCGGCGTCGCCCTGCACCCCAACGAGGCGCCCCGGCTGGCGGGTGCAGGCACGTTGGACGAGGCACTCGACGAGATCGAGCGGCTCGCCCAGGCGCACGACAAGGTCCGCGCCGTGGGCGAGACGGGTCTCGACCACTTCCGCACCGGCGAGGAGGGCCGCGCCGCCCAGGTGACGTCGTTCCGCCGCCACATCGATCTCGCGAAGCGCCTTGACAAGACCCTGGTGATCCACGACCGCGACGCCCACGAGGAGGTCCTCGCGGTCCTCGACGACGAGGGGGCGCCCGAGCGCTGGGTCATGCACTGCTTCTCCGGCGACGCAGACTTCGCCCGCCGCTGCCTCGATCGTGGTGCCTACCTGTCCTTCGCCGGCACAGTCACCTTCAAGAACGCCCAGCCCCTCCGTGACGCGCTCGCCATCGCCCCCCTGGACCGGGTCCTGGTCGAGACCGACGCTCCCTACCTCACCCCGGTGCCCTACCGCGGGCGGCCCAACGCGTCCTACCTGGTGCCCCACACGATGCGGCTGATGGCGGAGGTCCGCGGCGACGACCTGGAGGAGCTGTGCGTCGCCGTCGACGCCAACTCCGAGGCCGCCTTCGGCGGGTCCTGGTAGCCCGCTCGAGCAGGTAGGGCGAGGAGACGTGGCTCACTCCGGCCCGCCTGGGAGTGGGTCGAGGGTTTGCACAATCCACCGTCCCACTGTTGTCCTGGATGACAGACAGCCGGGATCGGGATCATTCTGACCAGCGCTCACCACCCTCCGTGCACCCGTCGCGCACCCCGCGACAGCTTCACCGCGCGGCACGCTGGCACCCGAGGACCGGGTAGGACGACGTTCGGAGAATCGTGCCCAGCAATGAGCACTCGAAGCTAGCAAGACTGGTCCGCAGCAAGCGGGCCCTGGCCGCCCTCGTGGGCGTGGCCGCCATCGCCGTCGCCGGCACCACCTACGGCTACGCAGCGATGGGGACCACCGTGACCATGTCGGTCGACGGCCGCACGCAGGAGGTCACTTCCACGGCGGACACCGTCGGTGAGCTCCTCGCGGAGGAGGGCATCGAGGTCGGCGAGCGCGACGTCGTCGCCCCCGACCTCGACGAGGTCGTCACCGACGGCTCGAAGATCACCATCAAGTACGCCCGACCGGTCGACCTGAGCGTCGACGGTGTCGAGACGACGCACTGGGTGACCGCGACCGACGTCGCCTCCGCGCTCGGTCAGATCGGCCTCACGCTCCGTGACGCCGACCTGTCCACGAGCCGTGGCGCACCGATCAGTCGGGACGGCCTCGAGCTCGAGGTCGTCACCCCCAAGAACCTCACCTTCAAGCTCGGGCCGGAGAAGTCCGTCAAGAAGACGGTGGTCGCGCTGACCGTCGAGGAGGCGCTGGCCGAGATGGGCGTCGTCCTGCACCGCACCGACGAGACCGTGCCGGGTCCGGCGTCGGTCGTCGAGGACGGTGACCGGATCGTCTTCACCAACGTCCGCGTGGTCCGCAAGACCATCCAGGGCGAGCGGATCGGCTTCGGCACGGTCGAGCGCGAGGACGACTCCATGACCGAGGGCGAGACAAGCGTCGTGCGCAGCGGCCGCGACGGTCTGCGCAACGTCACCTACCGCCTGGTCTTCCGCAACGGCGAGCTGACCGTGCGCAAGGTCGTGCGCCAGGAGGTCCTCAGGGCACCCGTCGACGAGGTCGTCGAGATCGGCACCGCGCCGGTCGTGGAGGCCTACGCCACCGGCACCACCGTCTGGGACTCCCTCGCTGGCTGCGAGTCCGGCGGCAACTGGGCCATCAACACCGGCAACGGCTACTACGGCGGCCTGCAGTTCAACCTCGGCACGTGGCAGGCCTACGGCGGGACGGGACTCCCGAGCGAGAACAGCCGCGAGACCCAGATCGCCGTGGCGACGCGCCTGCGTGACGCCACCGGGGGCTACGGATCATGGCCGGGCTGTGCCGCCTCGTTGGGTCTGCCGACCTGAGCACTAACCTCTCCTGCATGACCTCCTCCGCCGCCCCGAGACTCCTCGGGGCGGCGGACGTGCGTCAGCTGGCGGCCAGGCTCGACCTGCGACCGACCAAGCAGCGCGGACAGAACTTCGTGATCGACGCCAACACCTGCCGCCGTATCGTGCGTGAGTCGGCGATCACCGGTGACGACGTCGTCGTCGAGGTCGGCCCCGGGCTGGGGTCGCTGACCCTGGCCCTCCTCGAGGTCGCCCAGCGCGTCATCGCCATCGAGATCGACGACAAGCTCGCCGGTCTGCTGCCCGAGACGGTGGCGTCCCACGCCCCCGAGCAGGCGGACCGCTTCGAGGTCGTGCTCGGTGACGCCATGCGCATCACCGTGCTGCCCGGACCCGCACCGACGGCCCTGGTGGCCAACCTGCCCTACAACGTCTCGGTCCCGGTCCTGCTCCACCTGCTGATGCTGCTGCCCTCGCTGGAGCGCGGCCTGGTGATGGTGCAGGCCGAGGTCGCCGACCGGCTCGCCGCCTCGCCCGGCTCCAAGGTCTACGGCGTCCCGTCCGTCAAGGCCGCCTGGTACGCCGACGTACGTCGCGCGGGTGCCGTCGGACGCAACGTCTTCTGGCCGGCGCCCAACGTCGACTCGGGGCTGGTCGCCTGGACCCGGCGCGAGCGGCCGGTCACCGCGGCCACCCGCGAGCAGGTCTTCGCCGTCGTCGACCTGGCCTTCGCACACCGGCGCAAGGTCCTGCGCGGTGCCCTGCGCGACCTGGCCGGATCGGCCGAGGCTGCCGCTGCCGCGCTGGAACACGCGGGCATCGACCCCCTGGCCCGGGGCGAGAGCCTCACCATCGAGCAGTTCGCCCGGATCGCGGAGGTCCTGCACGCGTGAGCATCCCCGTCCGGACCTCGGTCAACATCACCGTCCGATCTGCAGCGAAGATCAACCTCCACCTCGGGGTGGGGGCCCCACGTGACGACGGCTTCCACCCCCTGACGACCGTCTACCAGGCCGTCGGCCTGTGCGATGACCTCACCGCGACCCTGCCGGGCGAGCAGGACGCCCCCTGGGACCTGCGGCTGAGGGTCGCCGACTACATCGACCCGGGCGCCGTCCCCGTCGACGACGACAACATCGTCGCCAGGGCAGCCACGCTCCTGGCGGCCCACCACGGCGTTCCCGTGCGCGGGCACATCGACGTCGACAAGGCCATCCCGGTCGCCGGGGGACTTGCCGGTGGTTCGGCCGACGCGGCCGCGGCGCTGGTGGCGCTCGACCGGCTCTGGGACGCGCGCACCTCGGACGACGACCTCCTGACCCTGGCCGCCGAGCTCGGGAGCGACGTGCCGTTCGCGCTCATCGGCGGCACTGCCCTCGGGACCGGACGCGGCGAGCTCGTCACACCGCTGCCCGACGGCGGCACCTGGTGGTGGGTGCTCGTGCCCAGCCGTGACGGGCTCGCGACGCCGGACGTCTACCGGCACTTCGACAAGCTCTTCCCCGATGCCCCGGCCGTGCCGCCCCCGGCCGACGAGCTGCTCGACGCCGTCGCATCGGGTGACCCGGTGCGCCTGGCGCGGTTGCTGCGCAACGACCTCCAGGAGCCTGCCCTCGACCTGCGTCCCGACCTCGGGGTGCTGCTCGAGCGGGGAGAGTCCGAGGGCGCCCTGCGCGGGATCATCAGTGGCTCGGGACCGACGTGCGCTTTCCTGTGCGAGTCCTCCGACCATGCACGCGACCTGGCCGGGGCGCTGATGCGCCACGGGCGCACCGTCGTCCTGGTCGCCAACGGTGCCGTCGCCGGCGCCCACCTCGTGGAGAACCTTCATGGCTAACCTGCTCAACCTCGAACGCGTCTCCAAGTCCTACGGGGTCCGTCCGCTGCTCACCGACGTGTCCCTCGGGATCGCCGTCGGCGAGCGGATCGGCATCGTCGGCCGCAACGGCGACGGCAAGACCACGCTGCTCGAGGTCATGACCGGGTTGGAGGAGCCGGACTCCGGTCGGGTCTCGATGACCCGTGGCCTGCACGTCGGCTACCTGCACCAGGGTGACGAGCTGGTCGACACCCACAGCGTCCGCGAGGCCGTGCTGGGCGGCATGGACGACCACGAGTGGGCTGCGGACTACCGCACGCGTGAGGTCGTGGAGGTGCTGCTCGCCGGTGTCTCCCTCGACCGTCCCGTGGTCGGGCTCTCCGGTGGTGAGCGCCGTCGCTGCTCGCTGGCCGCGCTGCTGCTCGGCGACCACGACCTGATCGTGCTCGACGAGCCGACCAACCACCTCGACGTCGAGGCGGTCGCCTGGCTGGCCGACCACCTGGTGAAGCGGGCCTCCGCGATGGTGGTCGTGACCCACGACCGGTGGTTCCTCGACGAGGTCTGCCAGTGGACCTGGGAGGTCCACGACGGTGTGGTGGACGCCTACGAGGGCGGGTACGCCGCGTTCGTGCTCGCCAAGGCCGAGCGCACCCGCCAGGCCTCGGCCTCCGAGGCCCGGCGGCAGAACCTCGCCACGAAGGAGCTCGCCTGGCTGCGCCGCGGCGCACCCGCCCGGACCGCCAAGCCGAAGTTCCGCATCGAGGCGGCCAACGCCCTGATCGAGGACGTCCCTCCGCCCCGCGACCGCCTGGAGCTGCAGAAATTCGCCACCCAGCGGCTCGGCAAGCAGGTGATCGACGTCGAGGACGTGGATCTCAAGCGCGGCGAACGCTCCCTGCTCACCCACGCCACCTGGCGGCTCGGCCCGGGCGACCGGGTCGGCCTGGTCGGCGTGAACGGCGCCGGCAAGACCTCGGTGCTCTCCCTGCTCGCGGGTGACCTCGAGCCCTCAGCGGGCACGGTGAAGCACGGTCGGACGATCGCGATGAGGCACCTGACCCAGCAGCTCGACGACCTCGATCCCGACGGTCGGGTGCTGCCGATGGTCGAGTCGTTCCGCCGGGTCGTGAAGACCGACAGCGGCGAGATCAGCGCCACCTCGATGCTGGAGCGCTTCGGCTTCACCGGCGACAAGCTGACCGCTCGGATCGGCGAGCTCTCGGGTGGGGAGCGCCGCCGCTTCCAGCTGCTGATGCTGCTGCTCGAGGAGCCCAACGTGCTGCTGCTCGACGAGCCCACCAACGACCTCGACATCGACACTCTCAACGTCCTCGAGGACTTCCTCGACAGCTGGCCGGGCACGCTGATCGTGGTCTCCCACGACCGCTACTTCCTCGAGCGGGTCACCGACTCCGTGTGGGCGCTCCTCGGCGACGGGCAGATCTCCATGCTGCCGCGCGGCGTGGACGAATACCTCGAGCGTCGTACGGCGTCCCTCGCGGCCGCCTCAGCTGCCGCTGCTGTGCCGGCTGCACCTGCTGCCGCTCCGGCGGCTGACGAGGGCTCACGGCCCAAGAGCGGGAGCGCCGAGGAGCGCACGGCGCGCAAGACGATGGCGCGCCTGGACAAGCAGCTGGCCCGCCTCACCAAGCGGGAGACGGAGCTGACCCAGCAGATCGCCGAGCACGCCCACGACTACGACTTGCTGGCCGGGCTGAGCGCGGAGCTGACCACCGTCAGCGCCGAGCGTGACGCGGTCGAGGTCGAGTGGCTCCAAGCGGCCGAGGTGCTGAGCTGAGGCCTCACGCGTAGGGGGCCAGCAGCGTGCGCAGCAGCGCGGCCAGCTTCTTCTGCTCGCGCGCGGGCAGGTCGGCGAGCAGCGCCTGCTCGGCGACCAGCAGCGCCTCGAACGCCGCGTCGACGGCGGTCTTGCCCTCGCGGGTGAGTCGGACGATGACCCCGCGGCGGTCCTCGGGGTCGGGGTAGCGCTCGACGAAGCCGCGGGCTGCCAACCGGTCGACGCGGTTGGTCATGGTGCCGCTGGTCACGAGGGTCTCGCGCAGCAGCCGTCCCGGCGAGAGCTCGTAGGGCGCGCCGGCGCGGCGCAGAGCGGCCAGCACGTCGAACTCCCAGGACTCGATGCCGTGGGCGGTGAAGGCCGCGCGGCGGGCCAGGTCGAGGTGGCGGGCGAGGCGGGTGATCCGGCTGAAGACGGCCACGGGCTCGAGGTCCAGGTCGGCACGCTCGCGCGCCCACGCCTCCACCAGCTCATCCACCTCGTCCCGCATGACAGCAGCGTAGCGGACTTGATCGAGAATCTTGACATCGAGAGATTTCGATGGTGAAGTTATCTTGATGTCAAGACAATTCGGGAGAGTGACCATGCCGCACAGCTGGGATCCGCAGCGCTACCTCACCTACGCCGACGAGCGTGGCCGGCCGTTCGTCGACCTCCTCTCGCGCGTCGCCGCCGCAGCCCCCGCGGTGGTCGTCGACCTCGGCTGCGGGCCGGGCAACCTGACGCGTCTGCTGGTCGAGCGCTGGCCGCGGGCCGTCGTCAGCGGCCTGGACTCCAGCCCCGAGATGATCGCAGCGGCGCGGTCGACCGAGCCGCGGGCAGCCTTCGAGGTCGCGGACCTGCGCGAGTGGACTCCGGAGCCCGGCAGCGTCGACGTCCTGGTCTCCAACGCCACGCTCCAGTGGGTCCCCGGGCACCTGGAGCTGCTGCCGACGCTGCTGCGCGCCGTGCGCCCCGGCGGCTGGCTCGCCTTCCAGGTCCCCGCCAACTTCGACCAGCCCAGCCACACGCTGCGGGCCGAGCTCGCCGACCTGCCGCCGTACGACGAGCACACGCGCGGCATCGCCTCTCCCGCGAGCCACGACGCGGCCGTCTACCTCGGGGCGCTCAGCGTGCTCGGCTGTGACGTCGATGCGTGGGAGACGACCTATCTCCATGTCCTCACCGGCGACGACCCGGTCTTCACCTGGGTCTCCGGCACCGGGGCGCGACCGACCCTCGAGGCGCTGCCCCCCGACCTGCGCACCGACTTCGAGCGGGACTTCAAGCAGCGGCTCCGCGCGGCCTACCCGACGCGAGCCGGCCGGGTCGTGCTGCCCTTCCGACGCGTCTTCGTGGTCGCGCAGGCGCCGGCATGAGGCTCCATCACGTCCAGGTCGCCTGCCCGCCGGGGGGCGAGGAGGTGGCCCGGACGTTCTACGGCGAGGTCCTGGAGATGACCGAGGTCGACAAGCCCGACGACCTGCGCGCCCGTGGCGGCGCGTGGTTCCGCGCCCACGACGAGCACGGAGCCGTCACCGCGGAGATCCACGTCGGTGTCGAAGACCCCTTCGTCCCCGCCGGCAAGGCGCACCCGGCGTTGGTGCTCGACAGCCCGGCGCACTTCCGGGCGGTCGCCTCGCGCCTCACGCTGGCTGGATTCGAGCTCGACCTGAGCCAGCGCGACACCTTCCCGGGCCACGACCGGCTGCACACCCGCGACGGCCACGGGAACCGAATCGAGATTTTGGGGCCGCGTGTCTAGACCTGCATAACCAGCGCCTGACCTGCTCGGTTGTCCACCCTGGCGCACCCGTCCGGTGTGCCAGGGGGTCCGCATGGGGACCTCCGCAGCCCTCATCCGGGTCCGCGGAGGCCGCACGTCGAGCAGGAGTGCAGTGGAGACTCAGTCGGCCGAGCTCGTCGCCGTCGTCAACCGGATCAAGCGCGCTCAAGGACAGCTGGGCGGGGTGCTGCGCATGATCGACGAAGCGCGTGACGTCGACGCGGTCCTCCACCAGCTCAAGGCGGTGTCCAACGCGCTCGACCGGGCCGGCTTCGCGATGATCGCCTCCGAGTGGCGCCGCGCGAGCGAGCTCGGCGAGCAGCTGCCGGCCGAGCGCATGGACCAGCTGGAGAAGCTCTTCTTGTCGTTGGCGTGACTGCGTGCGTCAGACCAGGTCGAGCGTCCCCAGCTCCCTGATCGCGGCGCAGGAGCGCGCCACCATCGTCGCGAACATCCGGTCGCCCCGCTCGCTGCGGGTGCCGTAGGCGCAGCCGAACGTTGCGACCAGCGGCCCCTGGACCATCGCGAAGCGGTAGTCGTCCCAGCACTCCTCGAGGCTGTGCCCGCTCACGCCGTACGACGTGAGGGCGGCGTGGTAGGCCGCCACCAGGTCGCGCTCGCTCGAGGCCCGCACCGCGGGGTCGAGCGAGGTGCCGACGAAGTAGGCCAGGTCGCGGGCCGGCAGCCCGAGCGACAGGGTCTGCCAGTCGACCGCCACGACGGCGGGGACGTCGCGTGCCCCCGGGGAAACCTCCGCGGGCGCGAACATCAGGTTGTCGAGCCGGTAGTCGCCGTGCACCAGCGCGAACCGCTCCGGCCGGGCCAGGGTCCAGGCCTCGATGACCGGCACGCACGCGCGCAGCGTCTCGACGTCCTCGGCCGCGAGCAGGTCGGCGAGCCCGTCGATGAACAGCTCGGTCGTGGGGCCGGCGAGCTCGGCCAGCATCGCGGCGTCCTCGGGCCCGCTCAGGGCCAGGTGGTCGAAGTCCTCCAGCGTCGGGTCGCTCCAGCGGGGGCCGTGCAGCCCGGCGAGGTTGACCACGGCTTCGCGCGCCTGGTCGACGGTGCAGCCGGCGATCTGGTCGCCCTGCTCGGCCGGGGCGAGATCCTCCATGACGAGGGTGAAGTCGCCGGAGTCGGGCGCGATCGCGGCGAAGTGGCACGTCGGGACCCGCACCCGGACGGTCGGGGCGATGTCGGCGTAGAAGATCAGCTCGCCGCGGTAGGCGCCGGCGAGCAGGTCGCGCGAGCCCTGTTCGGCGGCGGGCAGCTTCACCAGCACGGAGGTGGGGACACCCTGGCCCGTCAGGCGCAGGCGGTAGCAGGTGCCGATCTGTCCGGTCCCGACCTGCTCGGCGACCACCTCGGTCACCTCTGCTCCGAGGGCTTCGGAGACCCAGGCGGCGGTGAGGCCCGAGACGTCGGTGACGATCGGCGCGCTCATCGCACGTGTCCCGGGTTGACCGGCAGGTTCGGCAGGTCCGGTCGGACGGTGCGGTAGGCCTCCAGGACCGGAGCCAGCTCGGTCGGCGTCGCGCCGTGCAGCACCACGCTGTCGGCTCCCGCGTTCAGCTGGTCGACGATCCGCTGCGCGCAGTCGGCCGCGGACCCGGTGGCCGAAGCTGCGGTCCAGGCGCCGGGCAGCACCTCGTCGCGGAGGTAGGTGAGCTGCTCGGTCGTGCCCACGGCGTCGAACGCGCCGGCGTACCCCTGCACGAGCGGGTCCTCCTTGAAGCGCTTCAGGTCGGCGAGGTCCCAGCCGTTGGCCCGCACCAGCACCTCGCCGTAGCCCTGCAGGTAGGTCGCGAGCCGCCCGACCAGCTTGCGCAGGGCGAGCTCCTCGGGGACGGACTCCTCGACGACGGCGAGCACCGCCCAGATCCGTACGGCGGCAGGGTCACGGCCGGCAGCGGCCGCGGCGTCGCGGATGGTGCGGACCGAGCGCGCGAGGGTCTCGTCGCTGAGGAAGGTGTGGAGGACGACGCCGTCGGCGACCTGCCCGGCGAGCTCGAGTGACTTCTCGCCGATCGCCATCATCAGCACCGGGATGTCCTCGTCGAAGCTGCTGTCCTGGCTGAGGAACGGATAGCTACCGGCGGGGCCGTCGTGCCCGAACGCCTCGCCGTGCCAGAGGCGTCGGTAGATCCCGATCGCGTCCTCCATCTGCGCTCCGGTGATCCGGGGGACGCCCATCACGTCGAAGAGCAGGCTGAAGCCTCGGCCCAGCCCGAGCGCGTAGCGACCGCCGCTCATCCGGTGCAGCGTCGTGGCCATGGTGGCGGTGACCAGCGGGTGGCGGGTGTTGTGGTTGGTGGCGGCGGTCGCGATCCCGATCGAGGTCGACACCGCCACGGCAGCGCCCGCGAGGACGGCCGCGTCCTTGACGTTGAAGCGCTCGGAGAGGAAGACCGACCCGAGGCCGAGCCGCTCGGCGAGTCGCACCTCGTCGAGCAGGTCGGCGGGGCTGGCGCTGTGCCCGGCCAGGCCGTAGCACGCGAGCTCGGGGAACTCCTGGGTGATGGTCGTCACGTGGGCGGACGCTAGCAGGGGATTTGACGCGTGTCAGCAAGCGTCCTGACCGGATCGAAGTTACTGACTGGTAACGTGCTGGCCATGAGTCAGGTCCTCACCCTGTGGCAGAAGTCCACCACCCTGCCCGTCGTCGGCCCGTTGGTCGGCAAGCGCGTGTTCTCCTTCGCGTTCAGCCAGATGGCGCCCTACTTCGCCACCATCCGGCCGCGCTTCGTCGAGATCCGCCCCGACTACGCCGAGCTGGTCATCCCCAAGCGCCGCGGCGTCCACAACCACCTCAAGACGGTCCACGCGATTGCGCTGTGCAACGGCCTCGAGGCCGCGATGGGGGCGCTGGCCGAGGCCACGATCCCGGCGGACAAGCGCTGGATCCCCAAGGGCATGGACATCGCCTACACCGCGAAAGCCACCAGCGACATCACGTGCACCGCCGAGACCGACCCCGAGCAGTGGACCTCCGGCGACCCCGACCTGCCGGTCCGGGTCAAGGGCGTCCGAGACGACGGCACGGTCGTCATCGAGGGAGTCATCAAGCTCTGGGTGACCCCGAGGTCCTAGACCAGGCCGCCGGCGCCGCCGGTGTTCTCCCCGCCCTGCATGTTGCCGACACGAGTGAGGTCGAGGGGGCTCTTCTCGCCGACCAGCCGGTGCTGGATGTAGGTCGCCAGCAGTGTCAGCAGGAAGTTGACTGCGATGTACATCGCCGCGATGACGAAGACGGTCGGCACCTGGTTCTGGAAGTTGGTGTAGATCCTGGTGCCCACGACTGTCAGGCCGGGAGCAGCGATCGCGTAGCCGAGGCTGGTGTCCTTGAGGGCGACCACGCACTGGCTGATGATGGCGGGCAGCATGATCTTGACGGCCTGCGGCAGGAGCACGATCTGCATGACCTGGGTCTTGCGCATGCCGATCGCGTAGGCCGCCTCGGCCTGACCCCTCGGCACGGCGAGCACGCCGGCGCGGAAGATCTCGGCGAGCACGGAGCCGTTGTAGAGGGTGAGCGCGATGACGACGCTCCAGTAGGCGCCGCTGTCACCACGGCTGATGCCGTAAGAGTAGAAGACGAAGATCATCAGCAGGAGCACGGGCACGGCCCGGAAGAACTCCACCACGGCCCAGGCCGGCCAGCGCACCCAGCCGTGCTCCGAGAGCTTGCCCACGCCCAGGACGACACCGAGACCAACGGCCCCCAGGACGGACGTGAAGGCCATCTGGAGCGTCGTGAGCAGCCCCTCGAGGAGGGCGGTGAGGTAGCGGGGCGTGATGAACGGCTCCCACTTGTCGTAGGCGAACTGCTCCTCGCTGTAGAGCTTCCAGATCACGAAGGCGAGCAGTGCGAGCAGTCCGAGCGCAGCGACCGCCGTGTAGATCCGGTGGCGTGCGACGGTCTTGGGGCCGGGGGCGTCGAACAGGACGGCAGAGCTCATGAGGCGACCCTCCAGCGGCGCTCGAGACGGTTGGCGGCGAAGGAGACGATCTCGACCAGGATCACGAAGAGCAGCGCGAAGGTCAGGAAGATCTCGATGCGGTCGCCGGCGTTCTTGTTGGTCAGGGTGCGCATGCGGGCGAAGGCCTCGAAGACGCCCAGGGCTCCGGCGACGGTGGTGTTCTTCAGCAGGGCGATCTGGACACTGGCCAGCGGTGGCACCGATGCGCGGAAGGCCTGCGGCAGGATCACCTCACGCATGACGCCGGAGAACGGCAGGCCGATCGCCCGCGCGGCCTCGGCCTGGCCCAGGGGCACGGCGTTGACGCCGGAGCGCAAAGCCTCGCACACGAAGGTCGAGGTGTAGACGGTCAGACCGATGACGCACGCGGTGAACAGGTTGTTGAGCCGCACGTCACCGATGGTGATGTCGACGAAGTTGAACTTCAGGCCGATCTTGGGCCCGGCGATCCGGAAGAAGATCAACACGATGATCAGCGGGGTGTTGCGGACCACGGAGACGTAGAGGGCCGCCGCCTTGCTCAGGACCGCGATGGGGCCGACACGTGCGGCCGCGAGCAGCGTGCCGAAGACGAGGGACAGCACTCCCGCGATCACGAAGAGCAGGACGGTGTAGGCAAACGCCAGACCCACGTCGTCCAGGTTGTCCAGGACCGTTTCCACCAGGGACCTCTCAGTCGGGTTCGTCAGGAGCGAGCGGAGGGCGGCCGGTGGAGACCGGCCGCCCTCGCGTCGTCAGGTGCGGCGGATCAGGCGGCGCAGGCGTCGAGCGCCGGGGGCTCCGGCGTCTCGACGCCGTCTCCCCCGAGGGTCGCCTCGAACGCCTCGGCCCACGAACCGTCGTCGTAGGCGTCCTGCAGGACGCCGTTGATGAACTCGCACATCTCGGGGGACTCCAGGCTGTAGCCGACGCCGATGCGCTCCTCGGAGAACTCCTCGCCGACGACCTTGAGCTCGCCCTCGTTCTGAGCCGCGAGGCCCAGCAGGATCGAGCCGTCGGTCGACATCGCCTCGACGGTGCCGTTGAGGACGTCCTCTGCGCACTGCGAGTAGGCCTCCGCCGGGGCGCCGACAGCGCCGGCGGCCTCGACGTTCTCGAGCGAGGTCGAGCCGGTCACGGAGCAGACCGTCTCGCCCTCGAGGTCCTCGATGCCGGTGATGTCGCTGTCGGCCGCGACGAGGACCTGCTGACCGGTGAGGAAGTAGGGGCCGGTCTGGCCGACGATCTGGCGGCGCTCGTCGGTGATCGAGTACGACGCGAGGACGAGGTCGACGCGCCCCTCCTCGAGGTAGGGCTCGCGGTTGTCGGAGATGGTCTCCTCCCACGTCACCGAGTCGGACTCGGGGTCGATGCCGAGCGCGGCCACGAGGAGCTTGGCGATCTCGACGTCGAAGCCGGTGGGGATGTCGGACGACGCGTCCTGGAAGCCCAGCCCGGGCTGGTCGTACTTCACGCCGACGGTGATCGCGCCGGCCTCGGCGATCTCGGCCATCGCGGAGCCGGACTCGAAGTCCTCGGCGGTGACGTCTGCTGCCTCGACGTCGACACCCCCGGTGTCGCTGCCGGCGTCACCGCAGGCGGCCAGGCTGAGGCTCAGCCCGAGAGCGGCCACGGCAGCCTTGATCCTCATGTGTCGCATCCATGTCTCCTTAGTGCTTGAGGATCTTGCCGAGGAAGTCCTTGGCCCGATCACTCTGGGGGTTGGTGAAGAACTGCTCGGGGGTGTTCTCCTCGACGACCTGACCGTCGGCCATGAAGAGCACCCGGTCGGCGGCGGTGCGGGCGAAGCCCATCTCGTGGGTCACGACGACCATGGTCATCCCGCGCTCGGCGAGGTCGACCATGACGTCGAGGACCTCCTTGATCATCTCGGGGTCCAGCGCGGAGGTCGGCTCGTCGAAGAGCATCACCTTGGGGTCCATCGCCAGCGCGCGGGCGATCGCGACCCGCTGCTGCTGGCCGCCGGAGAGCTGGGCGGGATATTTGTCGGCCTGGTGGCCGATGCCGACCCGGTCGAGGAGCTCCTTGCCGCGGGTCTCAGCCTCGGCCCTGGACTTCTTGCGGACCTTGATGGGGCCTAGCGTGACGTTCTCCAGGATCGACTTGTGCGCGAAGAGGTTGAAGCTCTGGAACACCATGCCGACCTCGGCGCGCAGGTGGGCCAGCGCCTTGCCCTCCTGGGGCAGCGGCTGGCCGTCGAGGGTGATGGAACCCTCGTCGATGGTCTCCAGGCGGTTGATCGCCCTGCACAGCGTCGACTTGCCCGAGCCCGACGGGCCGATGACGACGACGACCTCGCCGCGCTTGATCGTGAGGTTGATGTCCTGGAGGACGTGGAGCTTGCCGAACCACTTGTTGACGCCCTCGAGCACGACGAGGGGCTCACCGGTCTCCGCTGGGCGTGACTCGCCCTCCACCATGGTCATGGCCGGTGACACTAGCCGTAGATAGTCCGAATGGGCTATGTCGCGACTGGGGTGATGCCGAGCCGTGACCTCCCGGGTCGTCGTACGCCGGTCTGCCTCAGCGCACCTGGAGGAACTGCAGCGCGTCCAGGACGGCACGCACCTGTGGGACCTCGTGGGTGCGGAAGACGCCGGTGCCGCCGAGCTTGGCGAGCACCGCGAACATCGGCTCCGCCTCGCGGAACTGCTCCTGGAACAGGTCGAACGCGTGGGGCAGCGCATGGCAGACCGGGAGCCCCAGCGAGCGCAGCCGGAAGGTCTGGAGGATCACCCGGGTCTGGAAGTCGACGCGCACGGACGGCACGGTCAGGTTGGCGTAGAAGAAGCCGAGGCCGGGGTCGAGGATGATCCGCTCGAGGCCCTGCGAGCGGGCCTGGGCGACGCGGTCGGTGAAGTGGGCGACGAGGCCGGGGAAGGGGTCGGCCTCGCTCTCGACGTCGGCGACGTCGCGCACGTTGGAGCCCAGCACCGAGCAGAGGATCACCGTGGCGTCGTAGGCGACCGCGAGATCGAAGAACTCCTCCTGGTGCGCGGCGCCGGTGAAGTTGAGGACCTGGGCGCCGGCCTGGAGGCAGGCCTCAGCGACGTCGGGGTGGTAAGTCTCGGCCGAGACGACGACGCCGCTGTCGGCCAGCGCCTTGATCACCGGCACCAGGGTGTCGATCTGGCCCTGGCGCTCGACGCGGGTGGCGGTGGCGTTGGTCGACTCCGCGCCGATGTCGACCAGGTCGGCACCCTGCGCGGCGAAGATCCGCCCGCGCCGGATAGCCGACTCGGTCGTCGTCGCGATCGAGTCGCGGTAGGTCGAGTCGCGCGACAGGTTCAGCGCGGCCATCACAACGGGGGTGGAGTCGCTGTCGATCACCTTCTCGCCCAGGACGACCGGCGCGACGGGGAGGTCGAGGGTGTCGCGGTGTGCCTCGGCCAGCTCGGCCAGGGCTGCGAGGCTGATCACCATGGCTCCCCGTCCTCGTCCGGGGCTGCGACGTCGTGGGTGTGGTCGCGGGTGTAGCGGGCGAAGAGGAAGGAGTCGTGCAGCAGCAGCCCGGCCAGCGAGAAGCCGGGAACCGCGTCGAGGCCCCCGGGCGAGGACTCGATGACGGTCGTGGGCATCAGCGGGGCGACCGTCAGGTCGACCTCGTCGATGACGTCATCGGCCGCGAAGGCCGTGAGGAGACCCGGTCCGCCCTCGCAGACCAGGCGTCGGAGGCCACGTTCGTGGAGCGCGGCGACCAGGTCGGCGGCCTTGAGGTCCTCGCCGGGCAGGACGAGGAGCTCCGCGTGCTTGCGGGCCTCCTCCATCGCCTCGTCGGGCGCCGCCTCGGTGGTCGCGACGATGGGGGTGTGGAAGGACTGGCCGAACATGTCCTCCGACCACGGCAGGTCGAGGCTGCCGCTGACGATCACCATCACCGGCGCCTCGCTCAGCCCGAGGGCCCGGCGCTCCTCGGCGGCCTCGGGGTCGGCCTTCAGCGGGCCGTAGGGCTCCTGGCGGACCGTCGTCGCGCCGACGACGATGGCGTCGGCGAGCCGGCGCACCTCACCCAGGACCTCGCGGTCGATGTCCGAGGAGATCGAGCGGCTGCGGCCGTCCGGGCCGGCGACGCCGCCATCGAGCGCGCGAAGCATGGTGACGCGTGTCCACGGGCCCTCGGCCGGCCACGGATAGGCCTGCGCCAGGTCGATGTCGCCGCCCCCCTCACCGGCCTCGTTCTCGCTCGAGAGACGGGCCAGGTCGTGACCGGTGAGGAGCAGGCGCATGCTCGGCAGCCTAGCCAGCGCACGGTGACCGGATGCTGGCCCGCAGCGGCGGTCGCCGTACGCTGACCGAGTCATGACTGCCCTGCCCGAGACCCCCGCTGAGAGTCCCGCACGCACCTACGAGGTCAAGACCTACGGGTGCCAGATGAACGTCCACGACTCCGAGCGGCTCACCGGGCTGCTCGAGACCGCGGGCTACGTGCCGGCGCCGTCCGACGTGCAGGCCGACGTGGTGGTGTTCAACACCTGCGCGGTCCGGGAGAACGCCGACAACAAGCTCTACGGCAACCTCTCGCACCTGGCGCCCATCAAGGCCGCCAACCCCGACATGCAGATCGCCGTCGGAGGCTGCCTGGCGCAGAAGGACCGCGCGACGATCACGGCCAAGGCGCCCTACGTCGACGTCGTCTTCGGCACCCACAACATCGGCTCGCTGCCCGTGCTGCTCGAGCGCGCGCGGGTGCAGCAGGAGGCCCAGGTCGAGATCCTGGAGTCGCTCGACGTCTTCCCCTCGACGCTGCCGACCAAGCGCGACTCGGCCTACGCGGCCTGGGTGTCGATCTCGGTCGGCTGCAACAACACCTGCACGTTCTGCATCGTTCCCGCGCTGCGCGGCAAGGAGAAGGATCGCCGACCCGGCGAGATCCTCGCCGAGATCGAGGCGCTGGTCGCCGACGGCGTCTCCGAGATCACCCTGCTGGGGCAGAACGTCAACGCCTACGGCGTGGAGTTCGGCGACCGCCAGGCGTTCTCCCGGCTGCTGCGCTCGTGCGGCTCGATCGAAGGGCTGGAGCGCGTGCGCTTCACCTCGCCGCACCCCGCCGAGTTCACCGACGACGTCATCGAGGCGATGGCCGAGACGCCCAACGTGATGCCGTCGCTGCACATGCCGCTGCAGTCCGGCTCCGACAAGGTGCTCAAGGACATGCGTCGGTCCTACCGGTCGACGAAATACCTCGGCATCATCGAGCGGGTGCGCGCCGCGATGCCCGACGCCGCGATCACCACCGACATCATCGTGGGCTTCCCCGGCGAGACCGAGGAGGACTTCCAGGCGACGCTCGACGTCGTGCGCGAGGCCCGCTTCGCGGGGGCCTTCACCTTCCAGTACTCCAAGCGCCCCGGCACGCCGGCCGCCACGCTCGAGGACCAGGTGTCACCCGCCGTGGTCAAGGACCGCTACGAGCGCCTGGTCGCGCTGGTCAACGAGATCGCATGGTCGGAGAGCCAGAAGCTCGTCGGTCGCCAGGTCGAGCTGATGGTCTCCGAGGGCGAGGGCCGCAAGGACGCCGCCACCCTGCGGCTCTCCGGCCGTGGCCCCGACAACCGCCTCGTGCACTTCGCGGCGCCCGCGGAGCCGGTGCGGCCGGGCGACCACGTCACCGTCGAGATCACCTACGCCGCGCCCCACCACCTGGTCGCCGACAGTGTCGCCGTCGTGCGCCGCACGCGCTCCGGTGACGCGTGGGAGGCCCGCCAGGGCGCCCCCGCCGGTTCCGGCGTCACCCTCGGCATGCCGTCGGTCGGCGTCCCCGCGCCTCTGCCCGAAGCGACTGCCTGTCGCTGAGGGCTGGTCGTGGCTGGCGGCCGCCGGTCGGGTCGTGTGCCGCAGAGCGCGGTCCAGTGCTGCGTCAGGCACATGACCGTGCTGGGACGGCGAGGCGCCGATCGCCGGGCCCCAGTCGTGTGTCGGAGCCAGCGCCACACGACTCACCGGCGACCAGGCAGCCGTTCAGCATGCCGTCAGCCGAGGCTCACTCGGAGCGCGGGTCCGACCTGCTGTAGCCGCTGACGGGCGGGATCGGCGGATCGGGGTTGATGTCCGCTGCGGTGCCGGCGGCAGACTGCTCGGGTGCGACCTCGGCGTCGGGGTCGGCGTCGGGGTCGGCCACGACCGGGCTGGTGTCGCGGACGCCGGTGGTGCCGTGCTGGCCGGGGCCGGTGGGGCCCTCGCGCTCGCTGCTCACGCCCATGTCGCCGGTGGTGTCCTGGTCGGACTCGGTGATGTCGTGGTCGTCATCAGCGATGATGGGGCGCTCGTCGCTCATGCCGGGTTCTCCCGGTCGGCGTCGTCGGCAGCACCGGTGTTCTCCTCGTCGGGCGACTCGGTCGCCTCGGTCGCCTCGGTGGAGGTGTCCTCGCCCTCCTTGACCTCGTCGGGCAGTGCGTCCTCGACAGCCGGGTTGTCCTCGGGTTCCGCGTCGCGGCCCAGCGGCTGGCCGTCCGCGGCCTCGCCGTCGACGCCGTCGCTGTTGGGCGTCGCGTCGACGCCGCCGGGGTTGGGCTCGCCGGGCTCGATCTGCGCGTCGGGCTTGGGGCCGAGATCGGACTCGTTCTCGTGCTCGGACATGCGTGCTCCTAGAAGCCGAAGGGGGTGTAGGAAGTGGTGGTACCCGTCCGCAGCGCGTCCAACACGAAGCGCTCGTGCGGCACGACGGGCTCGGGCAGGGCGTCGAGAGCGCACCAGCGCAGCTCGGCGCACTTCTCCGGCTCCACGATGCGCGGCTCGCCGGTCCACGAGCGGGCGGTGAAGAAGAAGTCGACGCGCTCGTCGATCGGGTCGGCGTGCATCGTGCGGTGCATCGACGTCACGAACTCCAGGGCCAGGCCGGCGACCCCGATCTCCTCGAGCGCCTCGCGCCTGGCCGCGTCGAGGGCCGTCTCGCCGCGCTCGACGTGACCGGCCGCGGCGGCAGCCCAGTGGCCGTCCATGTAGTCGGTGCCCTGGCGCAGCTGCAGCAGCACCTCCGGCCCGGCGACGCCGTCGCGCAGCAGGTAGACGTAGGAGGCCGGGACGACCACGAAGCGGCCGTGGGGCGCCCTCGCCTCGGCGGGCTCGAGCACCGTCACTGGGACGGCTGGTCCCCGGAGGTCTGTGCATTCTCTTCCTGGGCGTTCTCGGCCTGCTTGCCGGACGGGTCGGTCGCGTCGTTGTCGCTGGGCAGCTCGCTGGAGTGCTCACCCGGGGGCTTCTCGAACGGCTCACCGGTGAGGTCGTCGTCGGTGGCGGGCAGCTCGCTCACGTCAGGTCGTCGTTCTTCTTGTCGAGCTTGTCCAGACCGTCCTTGGCCTTGGTGGTGGCCTTGGCGATCTTGGCGGTGTGCTTGCCGCCGGTCTTCTTGTCGGCGGCCGCGGCGGCCTTGTCGATGCCAGAGGCGATCTTGTCGCCGTGCTGGTCAACGGCCTTGGTCAGCTTCTTCTTCGCGTCGTCCAGGAAGCCCATGGCTCCTCCGTCAGGTCGGGGATCGGTGCTTGCCACACTAGCCACATGTCCACACCGCCGATCGTCGCGCTCGTCGGCGCCACGGCGTCCGGCAAGACGGGGTTGTCGCTCGATCTCGCGGAGGCCCTGGGCGGCGAGATCGTCAACACCGACGCGATGCAGGTCTATGCCGGCATGGACGTCGGTACGGCGAAGGTGCCGCTCACCGAGCGCCGTGGCATCACCCACCACCTGCTCGACCTGCTCACCGTCCGTGAGCCCCTCACCGTCGCCCGCTTCCAGGAGCAGGCGCGTGACCTGACGGCCGAGCTGCGGGGCAGCGGGACCACGCCGGTGCTCGTCGGCGGCAGCGCCCTCTACACCCGCGCGATCCTCGACCGCTTCGAGTTCCCCGCCACGGATCCTGAGGTCCGGGCCCGCTGGGAGGCCGAGCTAGCGGAGGTCGGCTCGTTCGCCCTGCACGCCCGCCTCGCGCAGATCGACCCCGCCGCGGCCGCCAAGATCGAGCGCGAGAACGGCCGCCGGGTCGTGCGCGCCCTCGAGGTCATCGAGATCACCGGGGCGCCCTACGCGTCATCGCTGCCCGAGCTCACCTATGCCGACCCCCGCACTCTCCAGCTGGGCCTGGAGATCGACCGCCCGAGCCTCGACCGGCGTATCGAGCAGCGGGTGTCCGCGATGTTCGAGTCCGGCTTCGTCGCCGAGGTCGAGCGCCTCCTCTCCGAGGGCCTGGCCGTCGGGGTCACGGCGTCGCGGGCGATCGGCTACCGCGAGGTGCGCGCTCACCTCGCCGGCGACCTGAGCCTCGACGTGGCCCGCCAGCGCACGGTCATCGCGACCCGGCAGTTCTCCCGGCGCCAGGACGCGTGGTTCAAGAAGGACCCGCGGATCGTCTGGGTGCGCTTCGACGCCCCCGACCGGGCGCAACGGGCGCTGGACGCCGTCGCGGCGCTCAGCACACCATGACGACATGACCCGCACCGTCTACTACACCGCCACGACCCTCGACGGCTTCATCGCCGACGAGCACGACTCGCTCGACTGGCTCTTCACCCAGGACGTCGACGCCGACGGGCCGATGGGCTACACCGCCTTCATCACCGGCATCGGTGCGCTCGTGATGGGTGCCACGACCTACCAGTGGATCGCCGACCACCAGGCGGAGACAGGCGAGGCCTGGGCCTATGACGTGCCGACCTGGGTGCTCACCCACCGCACGTTCGAGCCGATCGGCGAGCAGATCGCCTTCACCGACGCCCCGATCGCCGACGTCCACGCGGCGATGGTCGCCGCCGCAGGCGACCGGGACGTCTGGGTCGTGGGCGGGGGAGACCTGGCCGGGCAGCTCGCCGACGTCGGCCTGCTCGACGAGGTGGTCGTCTCGATCGCGCCGGTCACGCTCGGCGCGGGGCGTCCGCTCTTCCCGCGCCGCTACGACCTGCGACTCACCGAGCTCGCGCAGAACGGTGCGTTCGCCTGCGCCCGCTATGACGTGGTCGGCGCGCGGGACGCGCAGCCCTAGGCTCAGCCGCATGAGCCTTCCGAAGCCCGCACCGGACCGCACCGCCGTCGTCACCGGTGCCTCGTCGGGGATCGGCGCCGAGATCGCCCGCGAGCTGGCCAGGCGCGGCCACCAGGTGACCCTGGTGGCCCGCACGGTCAGCAAGCTCCAGGACCTGGCGGCCGAGATCACCGCGGCGGGCGGACGGGCGGACGTGATCGGCGCCGACCTGTCCGACCGGGCCGCTCGGGCGCAGCTCCTCGACCGGCTGACCGACCTCGCGCTGGTCCCCGACATCCTGGTCAACAACGCCGGTCTGTCCACGCTCGGCCCGGTGAGCAAGGCAGATCCCGCGGCCGAGATGAACATGATCGAGGTCGACGTCGTCGCGGTCGCCGACCTGTGCACCCGCTTCCTGCCCGGCATGGTCGACCGGGGCAGGGGCGCCGTGCTCAACGTCGCGTCGACGGCTGCCTTCCAGCCACTGCCGGGCCAGGCGGGCTACGGCGCCGGCAAGGCCTTCGTCCTCTCCTACACGCAGTCGCTGGCCGGTGAGCTGCGGGGCACCGGCGTCACCGCGACCACGCTCTGCCCCGGCCCGGTCGACACGGGGTTCGGCGCGGCCGCGGGCTTCTCGAAGGAGGACGCCGAGGAGGCCTTGCCGGCGATCATGTGGGTCGGTGCCGCCGACGTTGCGAAGGCCGCTGTCGACGGGATGGCCAAGGGCCGCCTGGTCGTGATCCCCGGCACCGCCAACCGGCTCGCCGCGGCGGTCTCCCAGGTGACACCGCGCAGCCTGCTGCTGCCGGTCCTGGCCCGGAGCCATCCCGGCCTGCGCGACTAGCCCGCGAGTAGCGTGAGCATCGTGAGCAGCGCCGCCTGGACCGAGATCGCCACCGTCGACGAGCTCGTCGATCTGCTCGGCGAGCCCAACGCCCGCGCCGCGGGCAAGGGGCGCGCCGCGCTGCTCGACGTCGACCGCGACTGGCTCGCCGCGTCGCCCTACTGCGTCATGGCCACGGCCTCCGGCACCGGTGCCTGCGACGCCTCGCCGAAGGGTGACCCGGCTGGTCGGCTGGTCCACGTCATCGACGAGGTGACGATCGCGCTGGCGGAGCGGCCGGGCAACCGGCGAGCCGACGGCTACCGCAACATCCTGGCCAACCCGCACGTCGGGCTGCACTTCCTGATCCCTGGCCGCGGCGACACCCTGCGGGTCAACGGGCGGGCGCGGCTGGTCAGCGATGCGCCGTTCTTCGACGAGATGGTGGTCAAGGGCCATCGCCCGCTGCTCGCGGTGGTCGTCGACATCGAGGAGATCTACTTCCACTGCTCGAAGGCCTTCCTGCGCTCGCAGCTGTGGCAGCCCGAGACCTGGGACCCCACCGGGAGCGTCCCGCGGCGCGCCGTCATCGCCCACGACGTCGAGCCGAGCGGGATGAGTCTCGAGCAGCTCGACGCCTACTACGGACCCTCCTACGCGGAAGGCCTCTACCGATGAACTACCCCTTCCTCAAGGGCCACGGCACCGAGAACGACTTCGTGCTCCTGCCCGACCACGACGGCAGCCTGCACGGCGACCTGTCGATCGAGCGGGTGCGCGCGCTCTGCGACCGGCGCGCCGGCATCGGCGGCGACGGGGTGCTGCGCGTCATCCGCACTGCCGCGCTCGAGGCCGGGCGGGGGCAGGACGCCGAGTGGTTCATGGACTACCGCAACCACGACGGCTCGCTCTCGGAGATGTGCGGCAACGGCATCCGGGTCTTCGCGCGGCACCTCGTCGAGGAAGGCCTGGCTGACCCCTCCCAGCCGATCCCGGTCGGCACCCGCGACGGGGTCAAGGTGCTCACCCTGGGCGCCGACGGGCTCGTCACCGCCGACCTGGGGACGCCGAAGGTCCTGGGCGACACCGAGGTGTCCGTGCCGGGCCACACCTGGCGCGCGCGGCACATCGACCTGGGCAACCCGCACGCCGTCGCGTTCGTCGACGCGCTCGAGCACGCCGGTCCGCTGCTCGAGGCACCGGCCCACGACGTGGGGGTCTACTCCGCGGGCGTCAACGTCGAGTTCGTCGTACGACGAGGGCCTCAGCACGTCGCGATGCGGGTGCACGAGCGGGGCTCGGGGGAGACCCGTTCCTGCGGCACGGGTGCCTGCGCGGTGATGGTCGCGGCGGCGCTGGCCGACGACGCACCGCGTGGCACGGCCTACACCGTCGACCTGCCGGGCGGCACGCTCTCGATCACCTGGACGACCGACGACCGGGTGCTGATGACGGGCCCGGCTCTCATCGTGGCCCGCGGCACCACGGCCCTCTGAGCGCCACTAAAGTCCGCTGCATGGAACTCACCGGATCTTCTGCCATCGTCACCGGCGCGGCCTCGGGCATCGGCGCGGCCGCTGCTCGCGCGCTCGCCGCCAAGGGCGCCACCGTCGTGGTCGCCGACCTCCAGGCCGACAAGGGCGAGGCCCTGGCCGAGGAGATCAAGGGCGTCTTCGTCCAGGTCGACGTGACCAACACCGAGCAGATCGCCGACGCGGTCAAGGTCGCCTCCGACATCGCGCCGCTGCGCGCCGTCGTCAACTCCGCCGGCATCGGCTGGGCCCAGCGCACGATCGGCCGAGACGGCCTGGTCGAGTCGGCCCACTCGCTCGAGGCCTTCACCAAGGTCGTCCAGATCAACCTGATCGGCACCTTCGACATGGTCCGCCAGGCCGCGACGGCGATGAGCCAGAACGAGCCCGACGAGGACGGGTGTCGCGGCGCCATCGTCAACCTCGCCTCGGTCGCCGCCTTCGACGGCCAGATCGGCCAGGCCTCCTACTCCGCCTCCAAGGGCGGGGTCGTCGGGATGACCCTCCCGGTCGCACGCGACCTGTCGGCCGCCGGCATCCGTCTCAACACCGTGGCGCCCGGCCTGATCGACACCCCGATCTACGGCGAGGGCCCCGACTCGGAGGCCTTCAAGGCCAACCTCGGCCAGAACGTGCTCTTCCCCAAGCGGCTCGGCACGCCCGAGGAGCTCGCGAGCATGGTCGTGGAGTGCCTCACCAACGCCTACATGAACGGCGAGGTCGTCCGCGTCGACGGCGGCATCCGGATGCCCCCCAAGTAGGACCCCGCACGTAGGACTTCGGGCGCTGTTGGGCGACTCGTCATCGAGGCGTCCGGGTCTGGTCAACCTGGCCGGGTTGTCTCGGTGGCGTGGTCGCGCCGGAGCAGCCCAGGATCGGACGTCGCAGCACCCTCTTCGCGGGAGTCGCCGTGGGGGCGGTCCCCGGTCTCATGGGGGCCGGGCTCGGCCGGGAGGCGCCGTACCTGATCATGGGACGCGGCTCCATCACGGGGGCTCGCACCGGCGAGGTGAGCACTGGCTCGGCCGTCGTCTGGGCCCGGGCGGGCCAGCAGGGCCGGCTGATGCTGCGGCTGGAGAGCAGTGGGCGCCGACTGCGGTCGGTGCGCGGCCCTTGGACCGACGCGCGCAGCGACTACACCGCCCGGCTGCAGCTGACCGGCCTGACACCGGGACGGGCCTACGACGCCACGGTCTGGTTCACCGGTCCCGGTGGCTCCGGCGGGGACTCCGTGCCGGAGCGGCTCACCTTCCGCACGGCCCCGCTGCACGCGGCGCCCCAGTCGTTCGTCTGGTCCGGTGACACCTGCGGTCAGGGGTGGGGGATCAATGCCGAGCTCGGCGGGCTCACGGCCTACCGCGCCATGCTCGAGACCCGACCCGACTTCTTCGTCCACTGTGGCGACACCATCTACGGCGACGAGCCGATGGAGGAGACGGTCGTCGAGGACGACGGCCGGGTGTGGCGCAACGAGCTGACCGACGCGGTGACGCACGTGGCCGAGACCTTGGCCGACTTCCGGGGCCGGCACCGCTACACCCTCGACGACGCCCACGTGCGCGCGCTCTACGCCGAGGTGCCGACGATCGCGATGTGGGACGACCACGAGACCGTCAACAACTGGTTCCCCGGCGAGCTGACCGACGATGACCGCTACACCGAGCGACGCTGCGACGTCCTGGCGGCGCGTGGTCGACGGGCGTGGCAGGAGTACCAACCGGTGCCCGTGGACCGGTTGGTCTCCGAGACCGGTGACGGCTTCGCGGGGCTGCGCATCTACCGCAAGGTCCCGCGCGGGCAGCACCTCGACGTCTTCTGCCTCGACATGCGTTCCTACCGAGGCGCCAACTCCGGGGCCGACGACAAGGGGATCCTCGGGCCGGTCCAGGAGCGGTGGCTGGTCGAGTCGCTGACCGCCTCGACGGCCACGTGGAAGGTGGTCTGCGCCGACCTCCCGCTGTCCATCCCCTCGACCCACGCCGACGACCTCGACGGCCCCGGCAACGGCGCCGACGGCCGGCCGGTCGGGCGGGAGCCTGAGATCGCCCGGGTGCTCTCGGGCCTGAAGCGCAACGGGGTGCGCAACGTCGTGTGGCTCACCGCCGACGTCCACTACACGGCCGCCCACCACTACGCACCCGAGCGGGCGGCGTTCACCGACTTCGACCCGTTCTGGGAGTTCGTCTCCGGTCCCATCGCGGCCGAGACGTTCCCCGCCAAGGACGACCAGCTCGACCGGACCTTCGGCCCCCGGGTGGACTACTCGCGGGGCAACGACTCAGGGGGGCGGGAGTCGCCCCGCGCCGGCCACCAGTTCTTCGGGCACGCCCAGGTGGCCGCCACCGGCGAGCTGACGGTCACGTTGCACGACGGGACGGGCGCGGTCTTGTGGTCGACGCTGCTGGAGCCCCAGGAACAAGCCCGGTCACGTCCAGCGTGAGGTCGGCCGTGCCGGCAGCGGCCTCGATGAGCGCGGCGTTGGGCTGGTCGACGTCCCTCACCCACGCCCGCGCCTGCGCGGGGGTCTTGCCGAACGCCTCGTGCCGAGCGTGCAGGCGCTCCAGGCGGAGGCCTTCGTCGGTGACGACGTGCCAGACGACGTCGAGCTCGGCGCGGACGACGGGCCAGGGCGCGGTCGGCAGCAGCAGGTAGTTGCCCTCGGTCACTACCAGGTCGGCCGTGCCGGGGACCGCGATCGACCCGGCGACCGGCTGCTCGAGGTCGCGGTCGAAGGCAGGCGCCATCACCAGCGCCTCGTGGCCCCGCACCCGCCGCAGCAGCACGGCGTACCCCTCGGCGTCGAAGGTCTCCGGCGCGCCCTTGCGGCCGCGCAGCCCGCGCCGGTCCAGCTCGGCGTCGGCGAGGTGGAAGCCGTCCATCGGGACGACGGTGGCGCCGTGCCGGCTCGCCAGCAACGCGGACAGCGTGGACTTGCCGGCGCCGGGTGCTCCGGTGATCCCCAGCAGCCGACCGCCGCGACTGACCAGGTCGGCCAGCAGGTCGGCCAGCAGGTCGTCGAGCTCGTGGGCGTCGGGGGAGAGGCGGAGCACCCGGTGATCGTCTCAGGTCGTGCTCGGCCGTCTCAGGTCGCGTCGAGTGACGCCTGGAGCATGTCCTGAGCCCCCCAGAGCATGCATTCCGTGTCACTCGACGACCCCGGGCGGTGACCCCACCCGAAAAGGGGTTCGCGTTGGTTCGCCCGCCGACCTAGGCTGGAGGACGTATGACTACCGCAAACGCTGACGACTTCAACCTCGACCACGAGCTCGAGGCCACCGACGACTGGGACGAGAGCGAGCCCGACACCACCTGGGCCGACGAGCCCGACCCCGAGGACGAGCCGACCGTCGGGGCGATGGAGCTCGCCGAGCGCCACCAGCTGCGCCGCGTCGCGAGCCTGCGCACCGAGCTCGAGGACATCACCGAGGTCGAGTACCGCCAGCTCCGCCTGGAGCGCGTGGTGCTCGTCGGGGTGTGGACCGAGGGCTCGATCCAGGACGCCGAGAACTCGATGGCCGAGCTCGCGCTGCTCGCCGAGACCGCCGGCTCGGAGGTGCTCGAGGCGATCTACCAGCGCCGCCAGACGCCCGACCCGGCCACCTACATCGGTCGCGGCAAGGTCGAGGGCCTCCTCGAGATCGTGCAGGCCACCGGCGCCGACACCGTCGTCCTCGACGGCGACCTCGCGCCCAGCCAGCTGAGGAACCTCGAGGACCGGCTCAAGGTCAAGGCCGTCGACCGGACCGCGCTGATCCTCGACATCTTCGCCCAGCACGCCAAGTCCAAGGAGGGCCAGGCGCAGGTCGAGCTGGCTCAGCTGCAATACATGAAGCAGCGCCTGCGCGGCTGGGGTGGCAACCTCTCCCGTCAGGCCGGTGGCCGCGTCGGCGCCGAGGGCGGCGGCATCGGTGGCCGTGGCCCCGGTGAGACCAAGATCGAGACCGACCGCCGACGCATCAACGACAAGATCGCCAAGCTGCGTCGTGAGCTGAAGGCGATGAAGGGCACCCGCGACAACAAGCGCCAGGAGCGCCAGCGCAACCAGATCCCCTCGGTCGCCATCGCGGGCTACACCAACGCCGGCAAGTCCTCGCTGCTCAACCGCCTCACCGGCGCCGGGGTGCTGGTCGAGGACTCCCTGTTCGCGACCCTCGACCCCACGGTCCGTCGTACGACGACCACGGACGGCCGTGTCTACACGATGAGCGACACCGTCGGCTTCGTGAGGCACCTGCCCCACCAGCTGATCGAGGCGTTCCGTTCCACCCTCGAGGAGGTGGCCGAGTCCGACCTGATCCTCCACGTCGTCGACGGCTCCCACCCCGACCCGGAGGGCCAGCTGGCCGCCGTGCGCGAGGTGCTGGTCGAGATCGGTGCCGAGCAGGTGCCCGAGCTGGTCATCATCAACAAGGCCGACGCCGCCGACCCGCTGGTCATCGCGCGGATCCAGCAGCGCGAGCCGCACTCGGTCGTGGTCAGTGCGCGCACGGGCGAGGGCATCGCCGAGGCGCTCGCCGTCATCGAGGGCGAGCTGCCGCGCCCGGGCGTCGAGTTCAACGCGCTGCTGCCCTACGAGCGCGGCGACCTGGTCAACCGGATCCACCAGGAGGGCGAGATCGCCACCCTGGAGCACACCGCCGACGGCACGCTCGTGCGCGGACGCGCCAACGACGACCTGGCCGGTGAGCTCGCCGGCTACGCCGTGGACGTCGTTCGATAACGGTTCGGCAACCTGGTCGTGATCACGGCCCCGGGTGCCGCACACTTTCCTCGTGATCCATCGGGGGGCGACCAGCGTGCGAGCGCGCCTGCTGACGACGGCCGTGTGCCTGTTCGTCGCTGCTTCGCTGCTCACCCTGTGGCTCTCCGATGCCAGCAGCGCGGGGGTCGACGGATGCGCCCGCTTCGAGCAGGTCGCGGCCGCGCGCCTGACCGCCGACGTCGGCTCGGGCGAGCGGGTCGTGGTCGTCGGAGACTCCTACTCGGTGGGTCTCGGCCTCGACCTGGCCGCCGACTCCTGGCCCTCACGGCTGCCGGGCCGGGTCCACGTCTCGGGCTTCTCCGGCTCCGGCTTCAGCGACCGGTCCAGCGGCTGCGGTCGCGTGTCCTTCGCCGACCGGGCGGCACGGGCCGTCCGTGACGGCGCCGACCTGGTGGTCGTCGAGGGCGGGCTCAACGACGTCGACCGCACCGACGCCGAGATCCGCGCCGGCTTCGCGCGGCTGATGGGCGTGCTCGGTGACCTGCCCGTGCTCGTCGTCGGGCCGGCCGACGCACCCGCCCGCTCCTCGGCCGTGCCCCACGTCGACGACCTCCTCGCCGGGCTCGCCGAGCAGCACGGTGCGTCGTACCTCTCGATGATGGGGCTCGACCTGCCCTATCTCGACGACCGGCTGCACCTCACCCCCGCCGGGCACCAGGAGTTCGGCGATGCTGTTGCTGACGCGGTGGCGGCGCTGGGCTGATCGCGCTGCTTGCCGCTCCATCAAGGTATGCAGACCAACCGCCACTTCCCACGCCGGGCACCCCGTGGTGGGTGGCGTGTCGCCATGGGAAGTACGCCGCCCGAGGCGCGACCGGCGACGTTCGACCGTGGGAAGTGCCGCTCCGGCGACATACCTTGATGAAGCGGCCCCCACCAGCCCCGAACCCCGAGCCTCAGCTCGAGAACGCCGCGTCGAACGCAGCAGCCGGTGGATCGAAGTCGAAGCGCCGGAGGAACGCGAGCGCCTCGGGGGCTCCGTGGAGGCGGTCCATGCCGGCGTCCTCCCACTCGACCGAGATCGGGCCGTCGTAGCCGATGGCGGCCAGGGCGCGGAACGAGTCCTCCCAGGGCACGTCGCCGCGACCGGTGGACACGAAGTCCCAGCCGCGACGCGGGTCGCCCCACGGCAGGTGCGAGGACAGGACGCCGTTGCGTCCGCCGCCCAGCCGCATCCGGGTGTCCTTGCAGTCGACGTGGTAGATCCGGTCGGCGAAGTCGGTGATGAACGCGACCGGGTCGAGGTCCTGCCACATCATGTGGCTCGGGACCGCTACGACGTGCCCGCGCACGTGCAGCGAGCGTTCGCCGTACCCGTGCTGATCGACAACGACGTCGACGACCTGGTCTTCATCAAGGTCAGCACCGGCATCGGCGCCGGCCTCATCTCCGGAGGTCAGCGGCAGCGCGGCGCCCAGGGCACCGCCGGCGACCTCGGGCACGTGCGGGTCCTGCGCGCCGACGACGTCACTTGTCGCTGCGGCAACACCGGTTGCCTCGAGGCGGTCGCCGCCGGTCCCGCGATCGCTGCCGCTCGCCACCGAGCACCGCCCAGGCCGGCGAGCGCGCCGGGGTCCTCGGCGCCGCTGCGCTCGCCATCGGGCACGTGCTCTCGCCCGACTACATCGACGCGCGTGGCCTGGCGCTGGCGTAGGGCTAGCCCAACCCCGCCAGGTCCTTGAGGTCCGCCAGGATCGTGTCGAGCCGGGCGACGAGCGAGAGATGACCCTCGTCCTCGAGGAGGTGGGGCGTCGCGCCGGGCACGTGCGCGGCCAGCCAGGCGCCGTGGGCGTAGGGCACCATCGCGTCCTGGCGCCCCTGCCAGATGGCGACGGGCACGCTGATCGACGCCACGTCGAAGCCCCAGGGAGCAGCGGCGGCGAGACCGTCGTCCCGGACACCGACGACGCCCTGGGCGCCGGCACGGCGGAAGGTCCGGGAGAGGTAGTCCGCGTAGGGGCGGTCCAGCGCCGCCCGGTCCACCGGGGTCAGCAGGGTGCCCATCGCCTCGATCAGGTCGTCGGCGCTGGCCCGCATGACCGGCAGGAACTCCGTCGTCAGGTAGGCGGCGTAGGCGTCGACGCCCTGCTCGGCAGCGGCGTACTCGGCGACGTTCTCCGGTGCCATCCCGGCCGACCAGTCGAGACCGGCGGCGTCGTAGGGCGCGACACCGGCCAGGCTGGCCGCCGCGCGGCAGCGAGCGGGCAGCAGCGCCGCGCAGGCCAGGGCGCGGGGTCCGCCGCCGGACCAGCCGAGCGTCACGAAGTCGCCCACGCCGAGGTGGTCGAGCACCGTGACCGCGTCCGCCACGTCGTCGACCATCCGCGGCGGTCCCTGCTCCGCGCGCCGGGGGCTCGAGCCGCCGTAGCCGGGGCGGGAGCAGGTGATCATCCGCAGTCCCTGTGACCGGGCGGCCTCGTCGACCGCGGCGAACGGCACGGCCGCCGAGGGCGAGCCCGAGTGGTAGAGCCAGGGGTAGCCCTCCGGGTCCCCCTCCACCAGGACCTCCAGCGTGCGGCCGTCGGCGGTGGTCACGTCGAGATAGGTCATGGGCCGACCCTAGGTCGTGCACAGGCGGGGGGTCGCCTGGTCGGCGCTGTCCGCCGCCGCGGCTAGGGTTCGCAGGTGCCCGACGCCCCTGCCCCCGCCGCCGCCGACAGCCCCGTACGCCGGGTGCTCGGTGCCGCGGTCGAGGCGCTGGGTGGGGAGCAGCGTGACGGGCAGGTCGCCATGGCCGAGGCGGTCGCGACGGCGATGAGCGATGAGCAGCACCTGCTCGTCCAGGCCGGCACCGGCACCGGCAAGTCGCTGGCCTACCTCGTCCCGAGCCTGATGCACCGTGAGCGCGTGGTTGTCGCCACGGCGACGTTGGCGCTTCAGAACCAGCTCGTCGAGCGCGACATCCCGCGCCTGGTCGAGGCGCTCAAGGACACCCCTGGTGTCGACACCTCCTACGCCGTGCTCAAGGGCCGCTCCAACTACGCGTGCCTGCACCGCATCCGCGAGGGCGTCCCCGACGACCAGGGCGCGCTCGTCGAGCTGCCCGAAGGCTCGCAGGGCAAGAAGATCCTCGAGCTGCGCGCCTGGGCCGAGAAGGAGGCCGAGAGCGGTGGCAGTGGCGAGCGTGACGCCGCGCCGCGCCACACCGACAAGGACTGGCGTCAGGTCAGCGTCGGCCACCGCGACTGCCTCGGGGCGAGCAAGTGCCCCTTCGGCCAGGAGTGCTTCGTCGAGCTGGCCCGCGAGAAGGCCCACCGCTCCCACCTGGTCATCACCAACCACTCGTTGCTCGCGATCGACGCGATCGAGGGCGTGCCGATGATCCCCGACTACGACGTGGTGGTGATCGACGAGGCCCACGAGCTCACCGCTCGGGTCACCCAGGCCGCCACCGACGAGCTGTTCGCCGCCGACGTCGAGCGGGCGGCCCGACGCTCGCAGCGCTACGTCGAGGGCCCGCAGGCCGACGACCTCGCCGACTCGGCGAGCGCCCTGCGCGACGCGCTGTCGCAGGGCACGCCCGGGCGCTTCGAGCGGGTGCCCGAGGAGATCTCGGACGCGCTGCAGCTGATCCGCGACGCGGCGCGGGCGTGCCTGTCGGCCTACCCCAAGGGCGACTCCGACGCCGACGGCGACGCCGGCCGCACGCAGGCCCGCGGCTCGGTCCAGGAGGTCTTCGTGACCGCCGAGCGCATGGCGGCCGGTTCCGACGCCGACGTCATGTGGCTGACCGAAGGCACCGAGCGGATGCCCCCGCGGCTGTGCGTCGCACCGTTGCAGGTGTGGGGCCAGATGCGCGACAAGCTCCTGACCGACAAGACCGTCGTGATGACGTCGGCGACCCTGATGCTCGGCGGCGACTTCTCCGCCGTCGCCAGCAACGTCGGCCTCAAGCCGAGCGAGCGGGTGCTGGGCGACGGGCCGGTCTCCGACGACGAGGCAGCGCTGCCGTGGGTCGGCATGGACGTCGGCTCGCCCTTCGACTACGGCCAGCAGGCGATCCTCTACGTCGCCCGCCACCTCCCGCCACCGGGGCGCGACGGCCTCGCCCAGGCGCAGATCGACGAGATCGTGGAGCTCGTCGACGCCGCCGAGGGCCGCACGCTCGGGCTCTTCTCCAGCCGCCGCGCCGCCGACGCCGCCGCAGCAGCCGTCCGCGAGCGATTGCCGCACCTCACGACCCTCGCGCAGGGTGAGGCCCAGCTGCCCGAGCTCGCCAAGCAGTTCGTCAGCGACCCCCACACCTGCCTCTTCGGCACCCTCAGCCTCTGGCAGGGCCTCGACGTCCCCGGCGAGACCTGCCAGCTGGTCCTCATCGACCGGATCCCCTTCCCGCGCCCCGACGACCCCCTCATGAGCGCGCGCCAGAAGGCCGCTGACAAGGCCGGCGGCAACGGCTTCATGCAGGTCGCCGCCACCCACGCGGCGCTCCTCCTCGCCCAGGGCGCCGGTCGGTTGATCCGCACCACCACCGACCGCGGCGTCGTGGCCGTGCTCGACCCGCGGCTCGCGACCGCTCGCTACGGCGGTTTCCTCAAGGCGAGCCTGCCGCCCATGTGGACGACCACCGACCCTGCCGTCGTACGCAAGGCCCTGAAGCGGCTGGCCGGCGGCTGAGGTGCCGGCAACGACACGACTCGGGAAGGCGGGCGCGGACCTCCTCGTCTGCTTGCTGCTCCTGGCGGCGTGCACGGGCGATCCCACCGCCGAGCCGCGTCAGGAGGTCTCGGCCACCCGCACCGAACCTTCGTGGCCGCCCGCCTCGGTGCTGAGCCTCCCGGAGCCCACCTCGCCCGACCCGGCCATGGGTCGCGATGCCAAGGCGCGGGTGGTCGCCTACGCCGTGCACCTCGTCGACCAGGTGCAGTACGCACTGCGCACGACCTTCCCCGCAGCGGTGCTCCGCAGCGACGCCTTCTGTCAGATCTGCTCGCAGATCAACGACCTCGCGGCCGAGGCTCACCAGGACCAGGAGGTCTACGACTTCGACGACTGGTCGGTGCAGGTGCTCCAGATGCGCGAACTGCCCGATGACCCAGAAGTGCGCTACTGGAAGGTCAGGACCTTGCTCGACCAGCCGGAGCTCACCGCCCGTGACTCAAGCGGCGATGTCGTCGGCACGATT
Source organism: Nocardioides psychrotolerans (assembly GCF_900113685.1). GTDB lineage: Bacteria > Actinomycetota > Actinomycetes > Propionibacteriales > Nocardioidaceae > Nocardioides > Nocardioides psychrotolerans. Next base: position 153,685 of record NZ_FOQG01000007.1, on the reverse strand, counting down.
CCTGCTCGCAGGCGCCAGACCGTGCTCGTGGTCGGCCACACCGACAACGAGTGGGTCATCTACGAGTGGCGGGTCGTCGAGGACGCTCCCGGCTCGACGGCCTGAGACCTACAGCCGCGCGATCCCGTCCCAGCCGCGCCGCGGCGAGCCGACGCCGAAGAACGACGCAATCGTGGGGGCGACGTCGACGGTCTTGGCGTGCGCCGAGGAGGCGCTGCGCGAGGGGACCCGCGGGTGGCCGCCGCCGATGAAGAACGGGATCGCTCGGGTCGCAGGGTGGCCGTGGTTGCCGGGGATCGGGTTGTCGGTGATCGGGTCGGGGTCGCTGAAGCGCCAGCCGGACTTGCAGAAGACGACGACGTCGCCGGCCTCGGGGCCCAGCCGCAACCACTTGTCCGTGCGACGGGGGGCCGACAGGACGCCGGGGGTGGCGAGGGCGATCTGGCGCATCCGCGTGATCGCGCGGGTGCGCTCGGCGGCGGCACCGGTCCAGTAGAGGAGGTCAGCGCCACCGTTGGCCGAGATCGCGACCTTGCCACCGAGGAAGGGGTCGGCGTCCATCGACGACTGCAGCGAGATGACCCGGTCGGGCCGCGACCAGTCCATCGAGTGGTCGGCGAGCACGACCACGATGGAGTGCTCCCAACGACCCGTCGACTTGAGCATGTCGACGAAGCGGCCCACGAGCAGGTCGGTGTCGACCAGCGCCAGCTTGCGCGCCACGCGCACGGTGGTGCCGGTGAAGTCGCTGTGTCCGAAGCGGTCGATGTCGCCGAGGTTGACGAACATCAGGTGCGGGTCGAGCTCCTCGACCATCGTCAGCGCGGCGTTCATCGTGAAGTGGTCGGGCGCGTGCCCGGAGATCGGGATGATCGGCGCCGGCTCCCAGCGCGCGGTCGCGCGGTCACCGAAGACGCCGTAGAGGTATTCCTTGCTGAGGACCGTCCCGGTCCGGTAGCCCTTGCGGTTGAGCCGCTCGATCACCGTGTCGACCTTGATGTCCGAGGCCCGCTCCATCGTCCGCGTCTCGCCCAGCTTGCGGTCGTAGATCGAGTTGGCCGGCACCCCGGTCCGGTCGGGGCGCATCCCGGTCATCATCATCACGTGGTTGGGGATGGTCTCCATGACCGGCATCGAGGAGGCCCGCGGGAAGCGCAGCCCGCCGTTGCGCAGCGCGGCCAGGTTGGGCGTCAGGCCGCTGTCGATCTCCTCGGGCCGGCAGCCGTCGACGACCAGCACGTAGGCCCGCTTGCGGTTGCCCGGCGGTGCCGCGGCAGCAGCCGCGGCGGCGGCACCCAGCGCACCGGCCGCAGTCGAGAAGGCGACGCCCGCGCCCCCCACCTTCAACAACGTACGACGACCCGCGCGAACCTCCGCGAGGCCGGCGGCGAAGGGCGTGTCCCCTGAGGAGCAGGAGGGCAGCTCACACATCAGCGCACCGGCCGATCGACGCTGATGACCTTGCCGGTGCCGGTCCTCGTGGCGAAGGAGGCGGTGTGGCGCACGGTCGTCTGCTTGTCGGCCCGGTCGCCGATGATGAACCAGTCCATCTGGGCCCGCTTGGCGGTGACGTCGAGGACCGAGAAGCCGTGGTCGTCGAAGTTGAGGTACTTGATGTGCTGGTTGTTGGCCATGATCACCTGCTCGACCGCCACGCTCGTGGTGCGCGACGGGGTGCCGGTGATGTCCTTGAGGTTGTTGGAGGTCACCGACGAGCACACGAACTCCACGCCCGCGGAGTCGCCGACCACGGGGTCGGCGCCGACGTCGTAGGGCAGCTCGCAGGCCCAGCCGGAGTGGATGTCGCCGGTCACGAACAACGCGTCCTTGATCTGGTGGTCGCGGATGTGGGCCAGCACCTCTCGCCGGTCGTCGGTGTAGCCGTCCCACTGGTCGACGTTGTAGGGCAGCCCGTCGTCGGGCAGCAGGCCGGTGACGTCGTTGATCGGGGTGAGCAGGTCCTGGGGCACGGCGGCGAAGGTGACCGGCGCGATCATCACCGGGTTGCCGATGATCTTCCACTGCGGCCGCTGGCGGCTCAGCGACTCCTTGAGCCACCGCATCTGGCGACGACCGAGCAGGGTCCGGTCGGGGTCGCTGACCTCGGCCTCGAGAGCTGGGACGGGGGTGGGCGCCGCTGTCCTCACCTGCTCGTCGCGGTAGGTGCGCAGGTCGAGCATGCTGATCTCGGCCAGGGTGCCGAAGGTGAGCCGCCGGTAGAGCCGCGCGCCGTCACCCAGGGCGGCCGTGGCGTCCATGCGGACCGGCATCCACTCGTCGTAGGCGCGGTGCGCGCGGGCCCGGCGCTGGAGGTAGTTGCCCTCGCCGCCCTGGCCGCCGCCGGCGGTGTGGTTCTCCGCGCCGGCCTCCCACTGGTCGTTGGTCACCTCGTGGTCGTCCCACGTGATGATCCAGGGGTATTTCGCGTGCAGGTCCTGCAGGTCGGCATCGCGCTTGTACTGCGCGTGCCGCTGGCGGTAGTCGGCCAGCGAAACCATCTCGTGGGCCGGCTGGTGCTTGCGGATGTCGACGTTGTCGGAGCCGTAGCCGTACTGGCCGGGACCGTATTCGTAGAGGTAGTCGCCGAGGTGGAGCACCGCGTGCAGGTCGTCGCGCTTCGCCAGGCCCCGGTAGGCGGTGAACCAGCCGGCCTGCAGGTTGGCGCAGGAGACGACACCGAAGCGCAGGTGCCCGGGGGAGGACCCGGCGGCCGGCGCGGTGCGCATGCGGCCGACCCGGCTGACCGAGCCGCGGTAGCGGAAGCGGTAGAAGTACCACGTCGCGGGCTTCAGCCCCCCGACGTCGAGCTTGACGGTGTGGTCGCGGCTCGCGCTGGTCGCGAAGGTGCCGCGGCGCACGGTCGAGCTGAACGACCGGTCCCTCGAGACCTCCCAGCCGACGTCGATCTTGGGGCCCTTGCCGGAGCCGGGGGTGCTGGCTGCGGTCGGGGTCACGCGGGTCCAGATCACCACACGGTCCGGCTCGGGATCGCCCGAGGCGACGCCGTGGCGGAAATAGGCGGTGCCCCCGGGGCCTGCGGCGCTGGGGGCGGCGCCGGCGGGCGTGGTCGCGACGAGGGCGGCCGCGCCGGCTCCGGCGGCGGTGCCGCCGGCCAGGACCGTACGACGGCGAAGGGGACTGCGCAGGGTGCTCACGACAGTAGTCAACGCGCCGACGCCCGTGAGGTCATGCGTTTGCGCCGATGAGCACCCAGCGTTCACCTGCTCGTCACCGGAACGCGCGGGCGCTGAACCTCTGGACCTGGCGGTCGTCGCGCGAGTCGCCCTGGCACGAGAAGGCCCCCCGGACGAAGCAGTCGTAGCGACCGCTGGCGTTGACCAGCGTCACCTCGACCTGACGCACTCCTGCCTTCGAGAACGGCACGACCTTGGTCGCGTTGCCGTCCTTGCGCAGCTTGATGATGTTGCGGCGCACGTCGCCGGACGTGGTGTAGACCGTGACGATCGCCGAGGACCCACGGAAGGTCGGAGCCAGGTCGAGCAGCACGCGCAGCTTGAAGGCCTTGTTGCGCAGGGCGCCGCCGGGCGTCAGGCGGTAGGTCGCGGACGTCAGGTGCGAGAGCCGCACCTCTCGGCGGAACTGGCGCACGCCCAGGGTGAGGGAGTCGGCCAGGCGGGCCTTGGGGTAGCGGTTGGCCGCACCCTCGTCGTAGGTCTGGGCCGGGCGTCGGTTGGCCTCGGCGAAGGCGGTGAACGCCTTGGCCGCGGTGGTCTTCTTGCCGCGCAGCACGGTCGCGACCGCCTGCCAGGAGTATTGGTCGGGGGCACCCTTGGTGCCGTCGGCCTTGCGCCAGATGTCACGCACCAGGGTCGGCAGCCCACCCTGGGCGGCGGGGAAGCGCTCGGTGAGGAAACGGAAGAAGACGAAGGTGCCGTAGAAGAAACCGCCGCCGGAGGAATCCATCGGCAGCCGCGGGCGGGTCAGCGGGCTGTAGCCGAGGTATTGCACGTTGTCGTTCACCGCGTCGAAGAGCTCGTCCTCGGCCCAGGTGGCCGTAGCCTCGAGCAACCAGCTGTCCTCCTTGAAGTCGTAGGCGTACTGGACCGCGTGGAAGTATTCGTGGGCGGCGGTGACCTGCAGGTTCTCCTCGGCGGTGTTGGCGTCGCCGAACTCGCTGCGGGCGTAGTCGTTGTCGAGCACGCAGTAGGCCGAGCGGGCCCACGGTGCCTTGAAGGCGGTCTTGTCGTCGGTGGTGCAGTAGCCGTAGAGGCCGGCGTCGCCGATGTCGGAGAGGTAGATGTCCATCAGGTTGGACCCGCCACCGCGGGTGCCGTCGCCCTTGGGCTCGCGGTAACCGGCGCCGACATAGGTGTTGTGCACCGACGTGAGCGTGGCGAGCGCGGTGTTGACGTAGGCCGGGGTGGCAGCGTCGCGGGTGGTCGCGACGTAGTGCACGCACACGTCCGCGGAGCACACCGGCGTCGCTTCCGGCACGGAGTAGCCGTCGTCCTGCGGGTCCTGGTTGCCGCCGGTCGGCCGGGCGAGCAGGCGCTCGGCGGCCTCCCGGTCGGCGCCGGTCAGCTGGTCCTTCAGCAGGACCAGGTCGCGCAGCGCGAGGGTGGCGTCACCATCGCTCGAGGCCGAGGAGGCCGAGCCGCGCGCGAGCACGTCGGAGTCGCCGCGCAGGATCGACTGGGCTGCGACGAGCGCCTGGCGGGCCTGGGAGCCGGACGCCGGGGCGGCACCGGGTGGACCAGCCGCCGGAGCCTCCGCCTGCGCGACGGGTGCGGCGAGCAACGCGGCCAGGACGGCCACGACCACGACGAGCAGCGGCGTACGGGTGGGCTGAGCTGACACAGATGGCTCCGAACGCGAGAGATCAAGGGGTGCGAGCCACCGACACTACAACCGGGCGGGGACAGGGCCTCCCCGCCCGGCAGCAGGTCAGAAACGGAGCGTGGCGGACAGCCTGAACAACCGGTTGTCGTCGAGCGGGACCGCTCCACCGCAGGAGAACGGTGTCGCATAGGAATAGCAGTCGCGGAAGCGGCCGCTGCCGTTGACCAGCGTCACCTCGACCGACGTCACCTTGCTCCTGGAGAAGGCGACGGTCTTGGACCCGTTGCCCGAGCCGTTGAGCGAGATAGCCGAGGTGCTGACGGCTCCCGACTTCAGGTAGACCGACACGATCGCGGCGGGAGAGGTCGCCTCGTCAGCGAGGTCGACGGTGACCTTGAGCTTCGACCCGCGCCGACCCGGTGTGAAGCGTCCGGTGGCGGAGGCAAGGTGGTCGATCGTCGTGACGTACCACCCGGACTTCAGCCTGAAATTGCCCAGCGGTGCCTGCGGGTAGCTGTTGGCCGCGCCCTCCGCGTAGGACTTTGCAGGCCGGCGGTTGGCGTCGGCGAAGAACGCGAAGGCCTGGGCCGCGCTGCTCCCGCGCGCCTGGATCACCCTCCCGATGGCCTGCCAGGAGTAGTCGTCGGGTCCACCGGCGGAGCCGTCGGTGCGACGGATGATGTCGCGGACGATGGTCGGCATACCGCCCTGGGCCGTGGGGTACTTCTCGCTCAGGTAGCGGAAGAAGATCCACACCCCGTAGTGGAAGCCGTTGTCGCGGTTGAACTGGTCCATCGAGGCGCGCGGCATCGTCAGCGGGCTGTCGCGGAGGTACTGCAGGTTGTCGTCGACGTCGTCGTAGAGGATGTCCTCGACCCAGGCGGCGGTCGCCTCGAGGAACCAATCGTCCTCGTAGACGTCGTACGCGTACTGGACGGCGTGGAAGTACTCGTGGGCCACCGTCACCTGGAGGTTCTCCAGAGGGGTGTTCGTCGGGAACTCGTCCGCGGAGTAGTCGTTGTCGACCACGCAGTAGGCCGAGACGTCGTAGGGGCCGTTCGACGGCACGTCGTCCTCGGTCGTGCAGTAGCCGTAGAGCCCCTTGTCGCCGATCTCGGCGATGTAGACGTCCGGCAGCGCGTTCCCGCCCTGGGTCCCGTCCTGCTTGGGTGCCCGGTAGCCGGCTGCGACGTAGGTGTCGTTGACCGCGGAGGCCTCCGCCAGCGTCGCGGCGGCGAACTCCGCCGTGCTCGCCTCGTCACCCGTGGTCGTGTAGTGCACGCAGACCGTGGCCGAGCAGGTGGTGGTCACCAGGTTGGCGCCGTAGCCGTCCTCGTCGCCGGGGTCGCTCGGACGCGCCAGGATCCGGTCGGCCGCGGCGCGGTCGGCGCCCGTCAGTTGCGACTTCGAGAGGGCCAGCCGGCGCAGGGCCGTCGTCGCGTCGCCACGCTGACGGCCGGCGAGCACTCCCTGTGCCCGGTCGAGGGCGGTGCGAGCGGCGGGGGCGGAGGCGCGCGCGCCCTTCTCGGTCTCCGGCAAGGGACGCGCCTGCGCGCCGGGCGGCGCCACCAGGGTCGCGAGCCCCAGCACGAGCGACACCAGGAAGGGGACGCCGAGACGTGCGGGACGAGAGTTCACGAGGGCTCCGGGGGCAAGAGGTGAGGGGCTCCCGACGCTAGACCCGTCGCGCCGATCCGTCCCGGCCATCCGACCCTGGTCTAGCGCAGCCCGGTCACATCCGCCGCAGGACCGCGGTGACCTTGCCCAGGATCGTCGCGTGGGTGCCGTCGATCGGGTCGAACGCCGGGTTGTGCGGCAGCAGCCAGACCTCGCCGTCCTTCTTCTGGAAGGTCTTCACCGTCGCCTCGCCGTCGATCATGGCGGCCACGACCTCGCCGTTGTTGGCCGTCGGCTGCTGGCGGATGACGACGTAGTCGCCGTGGCAGATCGCCGCGTCGATCATCGAGTCGCCCGAGACCTCGAGCAGGAAGAGCGTGCCGTCACCGACGAGCTGTTTGGGCAGCGGGAAGACGTCCTCGACGCGCTCCTCGGCCAGGATCGGGCCGCCGGCGGCGATGCGCCCGACCATCGGCACGTAGGTGGCCTCGGGGTGCGCGTCGCCGGCACCCGTCGGGTCGTACGTCGAGTCGTCGGCGCTGCTCATCGACCTGCGGGCCGCCAGCACCTCGGGCAGGAAGACCTCGAGTGCCCGGGGACGGTTGGGGTCGCGCTTGAGGAAGCCCTTCTCCTCGAGCGACTTGAGCTGGTGGGCGACGCTCGAGGAGCTCGTGAGACCGACGGCCTCACCGATCTCGCGCATGCTGGGCGGATAGCCGCGCATCTCGATGCTGTCCTTGATGTGCGCGAGCACGCGCAGCTGGCGAGGGGTGAGCCCCGAGGCGTCGGGGGGTCCGTCGGGGAGCTCGGTGACAGTCTTCTTGGCCATGGGGTGACTGTCCCATCTTCCCCCCGGAGTTTCAAACACCTGTTCGAAGGCGTGTCGCGGGGCGAGACCGCTCCCGTCCCCGCCCCCGAGGCCGGGAGGATGGCGCCATGGACGTGAGCTGTGTCGTGACGGGTGGGGCGCGGGGCATCGGCCGGGGGATCGCCGAGCAGATGGTGGCGCGCGGAGCGCGGGTGGTCCTCACCGACCTCGACGGAGAGGCTGCGGCCCGCACCGCCGCTGAGATCGGCGCCGCCGAGGGGCTGGCCCACGACGTGCGCGACCCCGAGGCCCACCGGGCCGTCGCGGCGAGCGCCGCGAGGCACGGCCGGCTCACCGCCTGGTTCAACAATGCCGGCGTCGGCTTCGACGGCACCCTCGCGGAGCTGTCCGAGGAGCAGGTGCGCACGCTGGTCGAGGTCAACCTGCTCGGGGTCCTGTGGGGCACGCGGACCGCGGTCGGGGCGTTCGGTGACCATGGCGGCGACGTCGTCAACACCGCGTCGCTCTCGGGTCACGGCCCGGTGCCGGGTCTCTCGGTCTACGCCGCCACGAAGGCCGCGGTCGTCTCGCTCACGATGTCGGTGCAGGCCGAGACGCCCCGTCGGGTGCGGGTGCACGCGCTGTGCCCCGACGGAGTGGCGACCCAGATGGTCGCCGACATGCGACCCGACGGGTTGGCCCGCGCCCTGGTCCAGTCGGGTGGGCGGATGTTGGGTGTCGAGGAGGTCGCGACCCAGGCGGTCGCCCTCCTGGGGTCGCGGCGCGTGGTGCGGACGTTGCCGGCCTGGCGTGGAGGGCTGATGCGCGCCTCGACGTTGGCTCCGTCGTTGTCGCAGGGCGCCACCGCGCTCTTCGCGGCCCAGGGACGGCGCGCCGGGCGCTCCTGAGTGCACCCCTGACGGCTTCGAACAAATGTTCGCCCAGGGCCTTGCGTCGTTCGAACACCTGCTCTAGCCTCGAGCATGTGTTCGATCGAATCTCTGATCGAGTGGCACCGCGGATCCTCCTCAGGAGGCACTGTCGGCGGCCACGGTTAGACATCTCCTCGACACCGCAGCACTTCTCGATCCGAGGCTGACCGCCACTTCCCCAGGAGGTCCCAGATGAGCACCCTGACCCTGCACCCGATCACCGCCACCGCCGCCACCACTGCCATCACCCACGGCCCGGCCCTGCGGCTGACCCGGCGTGGTCGCCTGGTGGTGTTCCTCGGGTCGCTGCTCGTCGTGCTCGCTGTCGGGTTCGCCCTGGCCTCCGGCTCGGTCGCCACCGAGCGTCCCGGCACGCCCGAGCCCACCCGCGTGGTGCTGGTCGGCCCCGGCGACACGCTCTGGGACCTCGCGGCCGACCTCTCCGACGACGGTGACGTCCGCTCGATGATGGACGAGATCTCCCGCCTCAACGCCCTCGACTCGGGCATTCTCTCGGTCGGGCAGGAGCTGCGGGTCCCCACCAGCTGACACACAGACTTCGCCAGCCGCTTCGACCCCGGCTGGTGAGCCGGGGAAGACAGGGGGCGAGGCCATCGGCCTCGCCCCCTGCGGCGTCCTAGCGGATCGCGCGGTGCCCGCCGGGAGGCGTGTTCGGCGGAGCGTCGGGCCGGGCCCCGTCCTCGATGACCGGCGCGGTGAGTGTGCGGGCGGGCGCCTGGGTGATGCCGAGTCGGCGCAGCAGTCGCGCCACGAGCAGGAAGCCGAGGAACAGGCACGCGACGGCACCGACGGATGCCAGGCCGAGGAACAGCCAGGCTCCGGAGTCGCCGCCGCGGGCCTCGGAGCCGAAGTCGATCGCGGCGTAGACGAGGTAGCCCCAGGCCGCGACGGCGCCCGTCACGCCGAGGGCGAGGCCGAGCAGCGCAGGCTGGAACCCCGTCTTGGGCTTGCTGCCCTTGCGCGTCCCTGCCCGCTTCCCCTGTGCCACGCGGCCATTCTTCCCGATGCGCCTGGCTTCGTCGCGCCGGACTCGCTCAGGACCCGATCAGGACCCGATCAGGACTCCGAGACGAGGTACTGCAACGTCGTCTGCTCGTCGCCGGTGTTGGGGAAGGTCGTGATGGTCACGGTGAAGGAGTCCTGGGTCAGCGAGCTGCCTGCGAAGCCTCCGCCGCCGCTCCCGCCGACGGTCTCGGTGACGGTGAATCCGGCGTCGGTCAGCAGGGCCACGGCCTCGGCCAGGACGGAGTCGGTGGGTCCGTCGGCCTGGAGGATCACCACGAAGCCCTCGTCCTCGCCGGCCTCCTCGCCGGCCGTGGCCTGGGTGATGCGGCCCTCGATCAGCGGGACGTCGTCGACCGGGAAGCCCTCGGGCAGGTCGCCGGTGTTGACGCTGCTGGAGGCCGTGCTCCCATCCGAGGCGTCAGGCTCCTCGCCGTCCCCACCGCAGGCCGTGAGGGCGAAGGTCAGCAGCAGGGTTGACAGCGGGACCAGGGAGCTCAGCACAGGGGTACGACGCATGCCCCGACTGTGCCACGGGCCCTTCCCTGAGCGTCCATCACGCCGCTGACCTGCGGCTTTGGGTCTGCTGTGAAGTGGGTCCCAGGAAGTTCGCCGACCCACTTGCGCAGCCCCGAAGTCGGGGCGTACGGTTACCACAACATCTAGTACTTACACCGGTGTAGTTATCCACATCTAGTTCACAGCTCGGATGGGGATGGCCCACAGTTCGCTCGTTGTTATGCACAGTAAGACCCCCGTTATCCACAGGTCACCCGTCATCTGGCGGGTGTCTCGACTGCGCCCGAGAGGAGGCCCCGTCGTGCACTGCCCCTACTGCCGCAACACCGACACCCGGGTCCTCGACTCGCGCGTCGCCGACGACGGTGGCTCGATCCGCCGTCGTCGCACCTGCAACGCCTGCGCCAAACGGTTCACGACCGTGGAGCTGATGCAGCTGACCGTGCTCAAGCGCTCCGGCGCCACGGAGCCGTTCGCGCGTGACAAGGCCATCTCCGGTGTCCGCAAGGCCTGCAAGGGCCGCCCGGTCACCGAGGACGAGCTGGCCCACCTCGGCCAGGCCGTGGAGGACGCGCTGCGTCTCTCCGGTGCCGCCGAGATCCCTGCCAACGAGGTCGGGCTCGCCATCCTGGGTCCGCTGCGTCAGCTCGACGAGGTGGCCTACCTCCGTTTCGCGAGCGTCTACCGCGCCTTCGAGTCCGCCGACGACTTCGAGGACGAGATCGCGATCCTCCGCGCCGAGCGGTCCGTCCCGGACTCGCCCGCGGAGCTCACCCACTCAGCCCCCAGCGGCTGACCACAGACCGCCCGGCAGGTAGTGGGGAAGCTGCCTGCCGGGCGTACCAACGTCGAGCGCCCCAGCCCGACCGGTTCCTCGTGACGAGGCCGGTCGGGACTGTCGGTGCCAGCAGCGATGATCGACCCACCCCCGAAGACGAGGCACGAGGAGAGCACATGACCGAGACCGTGAGCGGCACGAGCAGGGGCGCAGGAGACGGTGTCTCCGGCAAGCGCCTGACCCTCGAGCGGGTCTTCAGCACCGAGGGTGTCCACCCCTACGACGAGCTCACCTGGGAGCGTCGTGACGTCAACCAGACCAACTGGAAGACCGGCGCGGTCGTCTTCGAGCAGCGCGGGGTCGAGTTCCCCGACTTCTGGTCGGTCAACGCCTCCACCATCGTCACCACGAAATACTTCCGCGGCGCCGTCGGCACCGAGGTCCGCGAGTGGAGCCTCAAGCAGCTCATCGACCGGGTCGTGCAGACCTACACCAAGGCCGGCAAGGACCACGGCTACTTCGCCACGGTCGCCGACGCCGAGATCTTCGAGCACGAGCTGACCTGGCTGCTGGTCCACCAGTACTTCTCCTTCAACTCTCCCGTCTGGTTCAACGTCGGCACGCCGTCGCCCCAGCAGGTCTCGGCCTGCTTCATCCTCTCCGTCGACGACTCCATGGACTCGATCCTCAACTGGTACAAGGAGGAGGGCTTCATCTTCAAGGGCGGCTCGGGGGCCGGCCTCAACCTCTCCCGCATCCGCTCCTCCAAGGAGCTCCTCTCCTCCGGCGGCACCGCCTCGGGGCCGGTCTCGTTCATGCGCGGCGCCGACGCGTCCGCAGGCACCATCAAGTCCGGTGGCGCGACGCGTCGCGCGGCCAAGATGGTCGTCCTGGACGTCGACCACCCCGACATCGTCGAGTTCGTCGAGACCAAGGCGCGCGAGGAGGACAAGATCCGCGCGCTGCGTGACGCCGGCTTCGACATGGACCTCGGTGGCGTCGACATCACCTCGGTCCAATACCAGAACGCCAACAACTCGGTCCGCGTCTCCGACGAGTTCATGCGCGCCGTCGAGGACGGCACCGACTTCGGCCTGCGCTCGCGCAAGGACAACTCCGTCATCGAGACCGTCGACGCCCGGGGGCTCTTCACCAAGATCTCCCAGGCCGCCTGGGCCTGCGCCGACCCGGGTCTGCAATACGACGACACGATCAACGACTGGCACACCAACCCGGAGACCGGCCGCATCACCGCGTCCAACCCGTGCTCCGAATACATGTCGCTCGACAACTCCTCGTGCAACCTGGCCTCGCTCAACCTGCTGAAGTTCCTCAAGGACGACGACACGTTCGACGCCCCGCTGTTCGCCAAGGCCGTCGAGTTCATCATCACCGCGATGGACATCTCGATCTGCTTCGCCGACTTCCCGACCGAGCCGATCGCCAAGACCACCCGCGACTACCGCCAGCTCGGCATCGGCTACGCCAACCTCGGCGCGCTGCTCATGGCCATGGGCCTGGGCTACGACTCCGATGGTGGCCGCTCGATGGCAGCGACCATCACCTCGCTGCTGACCGGTCAGTCCTACAAGCGCTCGGCCGAGCTCGCCGCGATCGTCGGTCCCTACGCCGGTTATGCCCGCAATGCCGAGGCCCACAAGCGGGTCATGCGCAAGCACCAGGCCGCCAACGACACGATCCGCACGCTCGGGATCGCCGACGGCCAGGTCCACGCTCTCGCCACGAAGGCCTGGTCCGACGTGCAGGAGCTCGGTGCCCTCAACGGCTTCCGCAACGCCCAGGCCTCGGTCCTCGCCCCCACCGGCACCATCGGCTTCATGATGGACTGCGACACCACCGGCATCGAGCCGGACTTCTCGCTGGTCAAGTTCAAGAAGCTCGTCGGCGGCGGCTCGATGCAGATCGTCAACCAGACCATCCCGCGCGCGCTGCGCAAGATGGGCTACGTCGGCGAGCAGGTCGAGGCGATCGTCGACTACATCGGCGAGCACGGCCACGTCATCGACGCACCGGGCCTCAAGCTGGAGCACTACGACATCTTCGACACCGCGATGGGCGCGCGCTCGCTCAAGCCGATGGGCCACGTGCGGATGATGGCCTCCTGCCAGCCGTTCCTCTCCGGTGCCATCTCCAAGACCGTCAACCTGCCGGAGTCGGCCACCGTCGAGGAGATCGAGGACATCTACCTCCAGTCGTGGAAGCTCGGTCTCAAGGCCACCGCGATCTACCGTGACAACTGCAAGGTCGGCCAGCCGCTCTCCAGCGGCAAGGGTGACAACAAGGGCGAGGACTCCAACAAGTCCGCCGCTGCCGGCGACGTCGTCGGGGAGGTCATCGAGGCCACCAAGGTGATCGAGAAGATCGTCTACGCCCCGACCCGCAAGCGCCTGCCCAAGTCGCGCACCTCGCGCACCACCTCCTTCACCGTGGGTGGCGCCGAGGGCTACATGACCTCGGGTGCCCACGACGACGGCCAGCTCGGTGAGGTCTTCCTCAAGCTCGGCAAGCAGGGCTCCACGCTCGCCGGCGTCATGGACGCCTTCTCGATCGCGGTCTCCATCGGCCTGCAATACGGAGTGCCCCTCGAGACCTACGTCGCGAAGTTCACCAACCTGCGCTTCGAGCCCGCCGGCCTCACCGACGACCCCGACGTCCGCATGGCGCAGTCCCTCATGGACTACGTCTGGCGCCGCCTGGCCCTCGACTACATGACGTTCGAGGAGCGCTCCGCCCTCGGCATCTACTCCGCCGACGAGCGCCAGCGCCACCTCGAGACCGGCTCCTACGAGCCCGTCACCGAGACCGGCTCACCCTCCGAGCTGATCGAGGCCGAGTTCGTGGACCTGTCCTTGGTGGTCGAGCCGGGCGACGCAGGAGCCCGCGTCGAGACCTCGGCCGTGGTCGTCGAGCCCCAGCAGGCCCGCACCTCCGCCGAGCTGATGGAGAAGCTCACCGGCACCGCCGTCGACTCTCCCCTCTGCATGACCTGCGGCACCAAGATGCGCCCCGCCGGCTCCTGCTATGTGTGTGAGGGCTGCGGCAGCACGTCCGGCTGCAGCTGAGGCTCGACCGTTGAAGGTCTGCCCGTGACAGTGCGGTTGATCTGGTCTACCCATCCAGTGGACCAGATCAACCGCATTCTTTCAGCACGTGCGTGGCGTGCGCGGGCAACCGCAGTGCTGATGATCCATCCGCACCTGCCGCGGGCGACTGTCTAGGCGATGGTGGGTGCGATCTCCGGGGGGTCATTCGTCAGGGCGCCGACGATCGACGACGCGGCTAGCAAGGCGCTGGGCTCGCGCCGGGACGTGCGGCTGATCGGCAGGGTCGACGGCACCAGTGGAGGACTCGAGGTCGCCGTGGTGGATCGGGTTCAGACGAGAGCGCTCCGTGAGCAGCGATTCATACAGCCCGAGCGGCACTGCCTCATGAGTCACGGACCCAAGGTTTCATACCGCCGTTTCACCTCGCCATCAGTGTCGGTGGTCACCCCTAACGTGAGCCGTGAAGCGGGTCGAGAGGTAGGGGTCAGATGACGAACGAACGACGGGACCTGGACAGCCAGGTCGAGGACGAGTGGGTGCGGTTCCGGGGCCGCTTGGCGGACCGGATCATCGCGATGGAGGTCGACGACATCCTGAGCATCGACGTGCTGACCGGGGTCGACGAGGAGGACCTGGAGGGCGCGGCGCCCTACGCGCAGGTCCTGCGGTGGGACGAGGGAGCCATCCGCGTCGAGGTCGTGAGCAACGACTACCTCGACGAGCGCTACGCGCTGTCCGACGACCACGAGCACGCGCTGCTCGAGATGGGCTGGGAGCGGCCAGCGCCAGCCGACGACGAGTCCGACCAGGGCGGCAACTTCTACGTCCACGCGCAACCCCGCGAGGCAGACCGCGTTGCCGTGCTGGTGGTGCGGGCCCTGCGCGAGGTCTACGGATGCCTGCACCCGTCGTTCCTGCTGGGGGACCTGGAGGAGCCGAGCCCCGTCGAGACGGTGACCAGCGCCGCGGCGGTTGAGCCCGAGGAGATCGCGGTCATGCCGGTCGACGACGACCACCTGCGCTCGCTCGTCGACGAGGCGTTGCGGGTCATGCTCGGTGACGACCTGACCCATGACGAGGACGGCGACGTCACGGTCGTGGAGGGACGGTCCCTGGTCTGGGTGCGCGTCGTGGAGGACTCTCCGTCGATCGACCTCTTCGCCCACGTCGTGCTCGGGGTCCGGGAGCACTCGCGGGTCCCGGTCGAGCTGGCGCTGCTCAACCGGGCCAACGAGCTCTTCAAGTTCGTGCTGGTCGGCGACTACGTCGTCATGAAGGTGCGGCTCGTGGCGATGCCGTTCGCGCCGGCGCAGCTGCGCGGCATGCTGGCGGTGATGCTCAGCGTGGTCGACGACCTGGCGCGCGAGCTCGCCGTACGCCTGGGTGGGCGGCGGTTCCGCGACGTGCTCCGGGAGCAGCCCGTCGCCCCGGAGCCGCCCCTGGCGCTCACCGCGCTGCTCGAGGCGCTGCACGAGGGTCCGATGCGTCCCTCGAGCGTGGCGGTGCTGTTCAGCCACGACCGGAGCGCGATCATCGCCGCCATCGTGGCGCTGCGTCGCGACTCGCTGGCGACCGACGACCACGACCAGGAGCTCGTCCTGAGCCACCTGCGTCGGGCGCTGCGCTTCCTCTCCGACGGCGAGGCGCGGGTCCGCCGCGGCGCCCTCGACAAACGGTCGCCCCTGCGCCGCAGCCAGCAGCTGTCCCTGCTGGACGTCGAGGAGACACTCGACTCCGGCGAGTGGGAGCAGGAGGTGTCGTGACGGCGCCCGGATGTGGCACGGTCGCCCCATGGTGAGGTTGATCCCCGAGGAGCCCCGGTTCACGACCACCTCCGAGCAGGAGGTCTGGGAGCGGCTCCGCGCGGGGCTGGGCGCCGACGACGTGCTGATCGCCAACTTCCGCCTGACCGACCAGGACAAGGACCACGAGGCCGACCTGATCGTGCTGATGCCCGAGGCGGGCGTGCTCGTCCTGGAGGTCAAGGGTGGCTCTGTGTGGCACGACGAGGGTGGCTGGTGGGTCAGGCGCAGCGGCAAGGACGAGCCCACCTGGCCCGTCGACCAGGCGCGCGATGCCAAGCACGCGCTGCGTCGCTATGTCGAGCAGGACCCCCGCTGGGGGAGTCGCGGCCACGTCGCCTGGTCGCACGGCGTGGTCCTTCCCTACTCCGTCCTCGGCAACGACTTCTCGGTGCCCGAGCTGCCCCGGTGGGCGTTCCACGACAAGCACGACCAGGTCGAGCTCGAGCAACGGGTGCGCGACAACGGCTGGGGCCTGGCGCACGACCACCCGACGCCCAACCACGACGACATCGACCTGATCGTGGAGATCCTCTCGGGCCGGCTCCACACGGCCTACGACGTCAACGCCGAGGCCGCCGAGCGGTCCGCGCGCGCCGATCGGCTCACCCAGGAGCAGGACATCATCTTGAAGGTGACGCGGCTGCTCCGGCGCGTCGAGGTGCGCGGCGGTGCCGGCAGCGGCAAGACGGTCCTCGCGCTGCAGCAGGCGAAGGAGCTCACCCGCGGCACCAGCGAGCGCAAGGCCCAGCGGGTGGCCCTGCTGTGCTACTCGATCGGCCTCGCGGAGTTCCTCAAGCGCCAGGTCTCGACCTGGCCGCGCAACCACCGCCCGGCGTACGTCGGAACCTTCGAGGACTTCGGCGGCCAGTGGGGCGCACCCAAGGGGAGCAGGGAGGACAGCCACTTCTGGGAGGTCACCCTCCCGACCGTCATGGGCGACCTGGCCGAGCATCTGCCGGAGGGTCACAGGTACGACGCCGTCATCGTCGACGAGGCCCAGGACTTCGCCGACAGCTGGTGGCGTCCGGTCCTCAAGTCGTTGCGCGACGAGGTCGAGGGCGGGCTCTACGTCTACTCCGACGAGAACCAGCGCATCTTCGCCCGCTTCGGCCGGCCGCCGGTCGCGTTGGTGCCCCTCGTGCTCGACCACAACCTGCGCAACACCAAGCAGATCCACGGCGCTTTCGGACCCCTGGCACCGAGTCGCATGTATGCCCAGGGAGGCGACGGCCCTGCCGTCCGGTTCGTGCCGTGCTCGTCCGACGAGGCGATCGGGCATGCCGACGACGAGGTCGAGCGCCTGCTCGTCGAGGGCTGGTCCCACGGCAACATCGCGCTGATCACCACCGGGCACCGTCACCCGATGCACGCCGACGCGACTGAGCGGCACGGCCAGCTCGGCTACTGGCGGACCTTCTGGGAGGGCGACGACGTCTTCTACGGCCACGTCCTCGGCTGCAAGGGCCTCGAGCGGTCCGCGGTGGTGCTGTGCGTCAACGAATCAGGGGGGCGTGACCGCGCTCGCGAGCGGCTCTACGTCGGCATGTCCCGCGCGACCGACCTGCTCACTGTGGTGGGCGACCCTGACGTCGTACGACGGGTGGCCGGCGACGAGGTCGCCAAGCGGCTCGGCATCTGCTGACGGTCAGCGGATCCCCGTGTCGCACGGGACGTCCATCGTGGCGTCCTCGCCGACGACGACGCGCACGTCCATGAGCTCGCAGGACATCCCGGCGTCGGCGGTCACGACGTAGTCGCCGGGGGCGAGGTCGATCCGGAAGTGGCCTGACGCGTCCGTGAGGGCCTCGGCGACGGTGGGGCCGGCGGCGTAGGCCTCACCGGGGAGCTGCTCGGAGACGGTCACGGTGGCGCCGGCGGCGGGTGCCGGGTCGCAGGGCTCGTCGACGACCTCGAGCGGGCACTGAGGTCCGAGGAGGACCTGGCCGGAGACGGCGGACCGGGTCCCAGCCCCTGAAGCGGGGGGCGAGGCATCGCTGCCGCAACCGGCACAGGTGAGCAGGGCCGTGGCTGCTAGCAGGAAGCGCATGGTGGTGGGACGTCGTCGTGGTCTGTTCGGCTCCAGATCACCGCCTCGCCACCTCGATCGAGCAGCGTGGGGGACATGACTGATCTCGGGAAGACCTTCGGCCGTCGTACGCTCCTGCGCTCCAGCGCACTCACCGCGGGCGCGCTGACCACCACGGGCGCCGTCGCGCTCCCCTCGAGTACATCGGCAGTGCTGGCGAGCCTGGTGCGCAGCCGCCTGCGACTGACCTCCGGCGTGCAGAGCGGTGACGTGAGCACTGGCTCGGGCGTGGTGTGGGCGCGGTCGTCGGGGCGGGGGCGGCTCGTGGCGGAGGTGCTGAGCGGGCGGAAGCGTCGGCGGGTGGAGGGGCCGTGGGCCGACGCGAGCAGCGACTTCACGGCCAAGATCGCGTTGGAGGGGCTGGCGCCCGGGCGTGAGTACGCCGTGGGGCTGGCGTTCGAGGACGAGGACGGCCACCGGGGCGAGTCGCAGGTGGCGAGGTTCCGCACGGCCGGCGTACAGCCGCAGGCGACGAGCTTCGTGTGGACCGGTGACACGTGCGGACAGGGGTGGGGGATCAATCCGGACCTCGGGGGACTGGTCGGTTATCGCGCCATGCACGAGACGCGGCCCGACTTCTTCGTCCACGCCGGCGACACGATCTATGCCGACGGGCCGATCGCGGCGGAGGTCGTGGAGACGGACGGGCAGGTGTGGCGCAACCTCGTGACGCCCGAGGTGAGCAAGGTGGCCGAGACGCTCGGGGAGTTCCGCGGGCGGCACCGCTACACGATGCTCGACGAGAACGTGCGGGCGATGTATGCCGAGGTGCCGGTGATCGCGCAGTGGGACGACCACGAGACGACCAACAACTGGTGGGCCGGCGAGGTGCTCGACGACCCGCGCTACGCACAGGAGCGTCGCGTCGACGTGCTGGCGGCGAGGGCGCGGCAGGCGTGGCAGGAGTACATGCCGATCGCCGACCCGCGCGCCCACCGCCAGGACCGCGGTCGTGACCAGGGCTTCGCGCCGGCGCGGATCTATCGCAAGGTCGCGCGCGGGCCGCAGCTCGACGTGTTCTGCCTCGACATGCGCACCTTCAAGGACCCCAACACCCCTGGTCTCGAGGCCGAGGGGACCAACATCCTCGGCCAGGAGCAGGTCGACTGGCTGGTCCGCGAGCTCGATCGCTCGACGGCCACGTGGAAGGTGATCTCCGCCGACATGCCGCTCGGCGTCGTCGTGCCCGACGGCCCGGTCAACCAGGAGAGCCTGGCCAACCGGGACCCGGGCGCACCGCTGGGCAAGGAGCTCGAGATCGCGCACGTGCTCTCCGAGATCAAGCGCCGCGGCATCCGCAACACGGTGTGGATCACCGCCGACGTGCACTACTGCGCGGCGCACCGCTATGACCCGACGCGGGCCGGCTTCACCGACTTCGAGCCGTTCTGGGAGTTCGTCGCCGGGCCGATCGCGGCGGGCACCTTCGGCCCCAACCAGCTCGACGGCACGTTCGGGCCCGAGGTGGTCTTCAGCAAGTCGGCCGCCACGCCCAACGAGTCGCCGCGCAAGGGCAACCAGTTCTTCGGCCACGCGGCGATCGCCATCGACGGGCGGTTGACGATGAGCCTGCGCGACCTCACCGGCGCGGTGCTGTGGAGCACCGACCTGGAGCCCGACGTCAGGCGTTGATCGCCAGGGCGCCGTCGTCTGACCAGGGTCACTCGGGGGTCACTCGCGGGGGAGCGACCTCTCGGTCTGCGCGTCCTTGTCGTGGCGGACGACGACCACGGGGCACGCCGCGTGGCGGGTGACCTGGTCGCTCGTCGACCCGAGGGCCAGGCCGCGGAAGCCACCGAGCCCACGCGCACCGACGACGACGAGGTCGGCGGCCTCGGCGCAGTCCAGCAGGGCGTTGGCGGCAGGGCCGCGCTTGGCGACGTAGGCGACCTCGACCTCGGGGAACTCCGCGACGATCGCCGCGCAGTCGGCCTCGATCGACGTGACGACCGCAGCCTCGAAGTCCGCCAGCGGCGGGACGTAGCCGACGGTCTGGGACTCGGGTCGCGGCGCCGTCGCCATGGTCCAGCCCCGGACGACCTGGACCTGCCCACCCGTGGCGCGGGCCTGCTGCAGGGCCCAGCGCAGGGCGGGCTCACTCGCCTTCGAGCCGTCGTTGCCGAGCACGATCACGGGCTTCTCAGTCGTCATGGTCACATCCTCGCACCTGCACGGAGCGCCTCGGCACCGATGTCGGTGGGCCTTCCTAGGATCGTGGTGCACCGGTTCCCGAGGAGGTACGACGTGCAGCTCACCGCCGCAGCCCACCTCGGCCGCGCCCTCCTTGACCAGCACGGCCTGCGCGACTGGGAGCTGGTCTTCGACCGCGCCAAGCGCCGCGCCGGGATCTGCCGCGAGACCACCCGTCAGATCGGTCTGTCCGCGCCGCTGACCGAGCTGCACTCCGAGGCCGACGTGCGCGACACACTCCTCCACGAGGTCGCCCATGCCCTGGTCGGTGCGCGCCACGGCCACGACCGGGTCTGGCAGGCGACCGCCCGACGCATCGGCTGCAGCGCCGAGCGGTGCATGTCACCCGATGCCCCCTCCGTGGACGGAGCCTGGGTCGGGCTGTGCGGCGCCGCCCACCGCGTCACCCGCCACCGCCGGCCCGAGCGCCCCCTGACCTGCAGGCTCTGCTCGACCACCTTCGACGTCGCCCACCTCTTCACCTGGACCCACCACGGCCGATCGGTCGCGATGACCGCCGGCTACGACGCCCACCTGCGCCGGATCCTCGACCAGCCCGCCCTCGTGCCGGCCGGGCCGCCTGCCCGGGTCGGCGAGCCGATGCGGGTGATCGCCCAGGGCCGTTACGAAGGCGTCGTCGGCACGCTGGTCAAGCGCGGCCGCACCCGCTACCACCTGGAAGTCCGCGGTGGTGGCGTCCTCACTGTGCCGTTCTCAATGGCGGAGCGGGTTTCCTAGTCCGCCTAACGTGACGGAGCGGCCACCGCGGCGACGTGCCCCTCAGCCCACCCGTTGCTAGGGTCGAGCCAGAGCCCGACGAGGCTCCCGGACGATGGGTGCCGTACCCGGCTCGCGACAAGACGGCCCAGAGGAGACTCCGGTGTCATGGTTCGTTCTCGTGATCTCAGGCGTGCTCGAGGCGGTCTGGGCGACCGCCCTCGGTCGCTCCGAGGGTTTCACCCGGCTCGTCCCGAGCGTGACCTTCGCGGCAGCGCTGCTCGCGAGCATGGCGGGGCTGGCCTGGGCCATGCGCACCCTCCCGGTCGGCACGTCGTACGCCGTGTGGGTGGGGATCGGCGCGACCCTCACCGTCGCCTACGCGATGGCGAGCGGGGAGGAGTCGGTGTCCGCGCTCAAGGTGCTGCTGCTCGTGGGCCTGGTCGGGTGCGTGACCGGCCTCAAGCTGCTGCACTGAGCCGGTCGGTCAGCCGCAGCCGCAGCCGCAGCCGCAGCCGTGGAGGCTGGGTCAGCCCTGCTGGTTGATGTTGACCAGCCAGGTGACGCCGAACTTGTCGGCCGCCTGCCCGAACTGGTCGCCCCACACCTGCTTCTCGAGCGGCGCGTGCACCTCGCCACCCTCGGCCAGCGCCTCGAACCAACCACGCAGCTCGGTCTCGTCGTCACCGCTGAGCGAGAGCGTCACGGTCTCGCCCTTGGTGAGGGTCATCCCCGGAGGTGTGTCGGAGGCCATCAGTGCGAAGCCGTTGGGCGCCTGCAGCTGGGCGTGCATGACGTGGCCGGCGGTGGCGCCCTCCATGCCCATGTCGCCGAAGGTCATCACGTTGAGCTCGCCGCCGAAGAGCGACTGGTAGAACTCCATCGCCTCGCGGGCGCTTGCCTCGAAGTGAATGTAGGGGTTGAGCAGGGCGGCCATGGTGGCTCCTCAGGTCGGGTCGGGTGGTCCTTCAGGTGCTCCGACCGGCGTCGGCCGGAGAACTCATCGGTCGCTCGGTGCGGTCTCGAGGATGGCAGCGAGCGCGCGCCGGCGAGCTCTCCCGAGGCGCACCCCTTCGCCGGCAGGTGGATACCACGCGGGCGTCGGGCGGCGACCGCGCCTGCCGGGCGTCCTCCCCGGCTCTGATCCGGATGCCTCGCGCGTCAGGCCTCGCGCAGGGCCTCGATCTCGTCGGCGACCGCGTCATAGCGGTCGTGCGGCAGCCCGAGCTGACGGCGTACGCCGGCGCGGGCCACGACGCACATCTCCTCGAGGTCGTCGAGGTCCTCGTCGGGGTCGACGTTGGAGAGCGGCAGGGTGAACCAGCGGTGCGCCTTCTTCAGCTCACCGGCGTGTTGCAGGCAGTCCCCGACGAAGTGGCAGGTCGAGGTCGTGACCAGGTCCTTGCGGAAGTCGGCGAGCAGCTGGGCGAGGAGCGCCTCGGCCTCCGCGGTGTCGTCCTCCCGGAGCGCGATGGTCAGCTGGATGGCACGGACGCTCAGCACTCCCTCGTCGGGACCGTCCGCGATCTCGGCCAGCAGCTCACGGGCGTGGGCGAGGTCGTCGCGCATCGCCCAGTGCTCGGCTGCCGCCTTGAGGAACAGCACGCGTCCGTGCTCACCTACCGGGATCGACCACCCGATCTTCTCGTGGGCCTCGGCCTTGTCGGCGCGGGCGCCGAACTCGATCTCGTCGAAGAGTTCCTCAGCGTCGTAGTCGTCCACGACCTGCACGCTAGCGGCAGCCCGACCAGGCGGTCATCCACAGGCGTCCAGATCGTGGTTCGCTCAGCCCCCGAGAGCGGCAACGGTGCTCGTCATGTCGCTCTCACGCCTTGCCCGCCCCGTCGCCCGTCCCGTCACCCACGCCGCCCTCGCGCTGTGCCTGCTCCTCGGCGCGCTGGTGCTGGTCCTGCTCCCACCCGGCCGTACGCCGGCAGCCGAGGCGGCCACGCGCGTCGCCAAGGGCGCCTGCCGCAGCATCGACCCCAACCTGGTCAACGGCGCCTGCTTGCGTTGGTCGACGGGTCGGGGGAGCGGGCTGACCTGGATCGGCACCTACCGAGCGCCCGACGGCCGGGTGTTCTTCTGCATCGACTTCCTCTACGACTCGCGGCTGCCGCGCAGCGCCCCCACGGTCGGCACCGACCGCCTCGTCAACCAGCTCGGGGAGCGGGTCGGCGACGCGGAGGTGGCGGCGCTCAACCAGGTGATCTCGACGTGGGCCGGTGACGGCTCGACCGGCAGCGACGACCGGGACGCCGCGATCGCCCTGGTCATCCGCGAGGTCATGGGCGACGGGGTGCGACCCGGTGGCGCCGTGGTCTACCCGCAGGGCCTCCACGTGGGGGAGCACGTCCGGCCACCGATCGGGGGGCTCGGTGGGCCGATCCTGCGGCTGGCGCAGGAGATGTGGTCGCAGGCCTCACGCTTTCGCGGCCCCTACGAGCTCCGCATGGAGAGTCGCAACCAGGGCCCGATGCGGCTCGGACGCACCCGCACCTACCGGGTCCGCGTCCTCTCCGCGGCGGGGGTCCGGGTGCCCGGGGTCGAGGTGCGCTTCGTCTGCACCGGTCCGATCCGCTGCCCGCGACCCGTGCGCTCCAACGCGCACCGCACCAAGCTCCGGATCAAGCCCCACGACGTCGGCCGCTACCGGATCCGCGCCAACGCGTTCGGGCCGGCAGCCGACGGGCTGCTCTACCGCGCCCGGTCGTGGCGACCGCACGGCGGTCGCACCGCGCGCCCGGCCGGCGTGCAGCGCGGCTGGATCGCCCAGGAGAGTCGCACGACCGCGGTCGTCCAGGCCAGTGCCAAGATCCGCAAGGCCAGGCCCGAGGTCGTCACCCGCACCTCCGAGGCGGTCGTGACGCCCGGGGCCGAGATCCACGACGTGGTGATGGTGACCGGCCTGCCCGAGGGCTACGACGCGCAAGTGACGGCGACGCTGTTCGGCCCGTTCGCCGACCAGCCGGGCGCTGAGGACTGCACGCCGTCGGCGAGGGCGGGGAGCGTGACCTTCGCGGTGTCGGACAACGGCACGTCCACCACACCGCCGGTGGTGGTGCCCGCGGTCGGCTTCTACACGTGGGTCGAGTCGTTCCCCGGTGACGACGACACCGTGCCGGTGACCACGCGCTGCGGCATCGTCGAGGAGACGACCCGGGTCATCCCGTTCACGCCGACGATCCGCACGACCGCGTCGCAGCAACGCGCGCTCGTCGGTGACGCCCTCCACGACCGGGTGGTCCTCGGCGGCATCGGGGAGAGCCCGGTGACGATCGAGTGGGCGCTGCACGGCCCGCGCGCACCCCGCGACGGCTCGTGCGACGACCTGGCGTGGGGTCGCGCCGGGATCGTCGCGTCCGGGGGGCTCGCGGTGCTGGGCGACGGCTCCTACCGCACCCCGTCGACCACGCTGAGCGCCACCGGTTGCTACACCTACAGCCAGCGGGTCGCGCCCACGGCGTTGACGAGCGAGGCGGTGAGTCCGCCGGGCCTGGAGACGGAGACGGCGCTCGCGGTCCGTCGTACGCCACGGGTGAGCACGGTCGCCTCCGACCAGCACGCGCTGACCGGCGAGCGGATCTCCGACACCGTGCGGCTGCGCGGGCTCGGCGCCGACGACCGGGTCACGGTGCGGTGGTGGCTGCACGGACCACTCGCGCCGCGTGGCAACGGGTCCTGCGACGGGCTCGACTGGCGTGGCGCTCCGGTCGTCGACCGTGGTGAGCTCCTCGCTCGTGGCAACGGCACGCGCGAGACGCGGTCGACGCTGCTCGAGGTCGCAGGGTGCTACACCTACCGCGAGCGGCTGCCTGCGACCTCCTCGACCGACGCGGCGGCCACCCGGCCCGGCATCCCCGTCGAGACGGCGCTCCTCACCCGACCCGTCACGCCCTACGTGCCCGAGGTGCCCTCCGGTCCCACCTCCGGCGACCTGCGGGGCCTGGGCTCGGCGGCGCTGCTCGGCGGCGAGGCCGTCCAGGGCGAGGCGACGGTGCCGACCCGGCGGGCGCGACCGCACTACCTGCACCGCACCTACCGTGCTCCTGTCTCGTCGGCGAGACGCCTGCCGGCTGGGCGGCTCAGCATCCCGAGCGCCGGCATCGGCGCGCCCGTCGACGGGGTGGGACTCGACCGGGGCGCGATGGCGATCCCCGACGACAGGCGGCGGCTGGGGTGGCTCACGACGACCTCGTCGGCCGGCGAGCTGCTCGGTGCGAGCGTCGTCTCGGGCCACGTCTCGGACCGTCACGAACGTCCGGGAGCACTGTGGCGCCTGCGGAAGGTGCGCATCGGTGACGTCGTGGCCTGGACCGCGGCGGACGGCAGCGCCCACCGCTTCGTCGTACGCCGGGTCCAGCGGTTCGCCCGCACCCGCGGACTGCCTGCCGAGCTGTTCCGCACCGACGGCCCCCACGTCCTGCACCTCGTCACCTGCACCACCAGACGCCGCACGGTCGGCGGGTTCCACTACGCCGACAACCTCGTCGTGACGGCGGTGGAGGTGACCTGACGGGGTGCGGTGTGGGCTGGGTCACCGTGGCATGGTGAGAGGAGATGACTGACGAAGACCCCAAGCTCGAGCTCGACTGGGTCAAGACGTTCGCCGGAGCGCTGGCGGCCGTCTCGACTGCGGTCCTGCTGTCCACCCTCGGCGCGGTCGGCACCCTCGTCGGTGCCGCCCTCGGCAGCATCGCGGTGACCGTGACGAGCCAGCTCTATGCGCAGGGTCTCGCCCGCAGCAGGCGCTCCCTGGCGAAGGCCCAGGAGACGGCGCTGCTCAAGGTCGGCATCGCGCAGGCAGAAGTACGCCGCGCCGGCCGGCGTCAGGGTGACGACGAGGCCGTCGAGGCCCACCTCGAGATGGCCGACGAGCGCCTCGGCGAGGCGAAGGCGGACCTCGACGAGGCGGCCGTGGCGCCGCCGACCCTGCGCGATCGTCTCGTGGTGCTGCCGTGGAGACGGATCGCGGCCCTGGCCGCGGCGACGTTCCTCGTCGTCGTCATCGCGATCGCCTCCTTCGAGGCGCTCACCGGCCGCAGCGTGTCCTCCTACACCGGAGGCAGCGACAAGGACTCCAGCTCGACCTTCACCGGCGGCGGCTCCTCGTCCGGCGACGACGACGAGCAGCCCGACCGTCAACCGAGCGACGGTGGCAGCGAGCCCACGCAGGAGCCGACCTCGGGTGCCACCGAGGAGCCGACGGAGGACCCGTCGGAGGTGCCGACCGTGGACCCCTCGGAGACGCCGACCGAGGAGCCGACGGAGCCGTCCGACCCGACGCCGACCGACCCGCTCCCGACCGAGGTCGACCCCACCCTGCCCACGCCCAGCCCGACGCCCTCGTCCTGATGGTGAGCGACGAGGACGCTCGCGCGAGCCTCGCCGTGGAGCGGGAGCGCACGGCGTTACGCCTGGCCAGCCTGCGCGGTGACTTCGCCGGGGTCGTCGCCGCCTCGCGCGACACCAACGCCGACGACGAGCACGATCCCGAGGGAGCCACGATCGCGTTCGAGCGCTCGCAGGTGGACGCGCTCGTGCACCAGGCCGTCGCCCACCTGGCCGAGGTCGACGCGGCCGTGGGTCGGCTGGACGCCGGCACCTACGGCACCTGCGAGGTGTGCGGCCACGCGATCCCGGCCGGTCGGCTCGAGGCCCGCCCGATGGCGCGGACGTGCGTGGGATGCGCCTGAGGACGGCCACCCTGGGTACTGGCCAGCCATGAGCGAGAAGAGGAGGGACTGAGCTTGGAAGCATCACCCCGGCTGATCCCGGTCCGCGAGCCCGATGCGGCCACCGGTGTCGTGCTCGTGCTGCACGGCGGAGCGTCGCGCGAACAGCAGATGATGGTCAGCCCCGCGCAGCTGTCGGTGGTCCGGATGATCCCGACCGGGCGACGCGTCGCCCGCGAGGGACGTGGCCACCTGGCGGTCTACCGACTCCTTAACTCCTACCGCGGCTGGGACTCGGCGCACACGCCCGTGCGCGACGTCATCTGGGCGATGGGCAAGGTCCGTGCGGACTACGCCGATCTCCCCGTCGGGCTGGTGGGTCACTCCTTGGGCGGTCGCGCCGCACTCCTGGCCGGTGGTCAGTCCCGCGTCGAGTCGGTGGTCGCCCTCAATCCGTGGCTCTACCCCGACGACGATGCCGACCTCTCCGGGCGCCGCGTCCTCGTCGTCCACGGGGACGCCGACCGGATCGCACCGATCTCCCGTGCCCGGCTGGTCGCGGAACGCATCGCGCAGCGGGCGTCGCTGGGCTTCATCACCATCCCCGGGGGCAAGCACGCGATGCTCAGCCACGGCAGGGTCTTCGACCGCTTTGCCGCCGAGTTCACCGCCGCCTCGCTGCTGCGCAACGTGCCCACCGGCGCCCTCTCCAGGCCCGTACGCCGGGTGATCGGTGGCGAGCAGTGGGTCACGGCAGGGACGTGACGACCTCGATCTCGTCGCCGAGCGTCGCGCCGCGGCCCAGCTCCAGGTCGTCTCCTGACCAGAACGTCCCGGGGTCGTAGAAGTTGGTGGGGCGTGAGCCGTCGAGGAGGCCCATCGCCTGGTAGGTCGCGGCGACCACCTCGGCGCAGTAGGTGAGCTCGGCGGGTGCGGGTCGTCGCAGGCGTCCGCGCGCCCACCGACCGATCAGCTTGGCCGTCGCGGGGAACGGCGTGCCGTCGAGCCGCGCCACCGTCCGCAGCACGGCTGCCTCCATCTCTGGGGTGACCTCGCCGTCGAGCTGGCGCAGCCAGGCTCGCTGCTCGTAGCGGCCGCACCACTGCTCGACCGCACCGCGCAGGTCGTGGAGCTGGACGCCGCGGTGGTGGTCGCCGGTCCACACGTCGAGCAGCCCCTTGCCGAGCTCGGCGTGCCACATCAGCGGCGGCAGGTCATCGATCACGATCGCCATGCCGACGTGGTTGACGGGCGCGTTGGTCAGGACGCGGATAGCGTGGTCAGCGGCCGAATGGCCACGGAAGAGCCAGAGGTCCCCGGTGCGGGTCAGTTCGACCGCGGCATCGAGGGTCAGGCGTGAGGTGTGCACGATGAGGGAGTCCTGTCGATGAAGCTGTGGAAGGTGCTGGGGATCGCCGGGCTGACCGGGGTCGCCGCCAGCGGAGCCATCATCGCCCGCGAGCAGCGCAAGCGCGCGCAGGTCACGCCGGAGGACGTACGCCGCCAGCTGCACCAGCGACTCGCCGACCTCGAGAACGGGCCGGCTCACGGAGCGTAGGTGAGCAGCAGGCCCGCGCTGCACAGCGTCCCGATGGCTCGTGTGGACTACTGACGCCGACCCCCCGTCACGGCTAGCGTGCACCCGTGGACCGAGTAGACGATGGGGATCGCAACGCCGCGAAGAAGGCCGTCGAGGCGGCCCTGGCCGAGGGTCGGATCGTCCAGGCAGACCGGGACCGCCGCGTCGACCAGCTGAAGTACGCGCAGACGACGACCGAGCTGCAGATGATCACCCAGGACCTCGCGCACCGCGCGACCGCGCCGGCGTGGACGACGTACGAGCCGCCGCAGACGGACCCGAGCGAGGAAGCGAGCCCCGCGCCGCAGGTCAACTACGGCCCGCCGCAGGACCAGATGGTCGCGGCGCAGGTGACGCAGATGTATGGCACCAAGCCCCCGGGGGGGTCGAGGGCGTTGATCCTCGTCCCGATCATCTTCTTCCTCGTGATCGCGATCGGGGCGGGCGCGGTGATCCTCAGCGTCGTCGGCAACATCGAGAACGGCTCGGACGAGACCTTCGGGGGGTTCGACCCCTTCGACGGGTTCGAGGACGCCCCGGGCCCGGGTGACGCCCCACCGCCGGACCTGTTCACGCCGGGTGGCTTCCGCGACCTCCTTGACTCCCTCCGCGAGGAGACCGGGAGGACGGCGGTCTTCGAGTCCGTGCTCTACTCGGAGTACGCCGTGACGACGGCCCCCGCCGAGGCGGAGGGCAAGCGCTCCATCAGCTACTACTTCGACGGCGACCTGACCGAGAGCACGAAGAGCACCTCGACCTACGAGCGCTTCGACCTCTCGACGATCGACCCCACCGTCCTGGGCCGACTGACCCGCAAGACGCGGATGCTGGTCGACGACCCGACGAGCTACTACGTCATCGTGCGCAAGCCCCAGGACGACTCGACGACCTGGTTGTCGGCGTATGCGTCGAACGACTTCGGGGAGTCGGGCTACCTCAGGGCGGAGAAGGACGGCACCGTCATCGACCGCTCCGTCAGCTGACCCTGTCAGCTGAGCGCGTAGAGGTAGCGGCTGGTCGGCACCAGGTCGATGTCGCGGTCGGCTCCGATGCGCGTCACGCTGCCCATGAGCAGCTCGAGGCGTCGGGACAGCTCGGCGTCGTCGCCACCACTGCCGTAGAACGCATGCATGTCGGTCATGCCCTCGATCGGGAAGAGCTCCTCGACCAGGGCGTGCACCACCGGAGCGTCCGGGGTGACGGCCTCGACGACGACGTTCTGCAGGTAGCCGAACGTCGCCTGCGTCGCGATCGCGATCGGGGTGTGGTCGACGAGCCAGCGGTGCAGCCACTCCTCCTGGGAGAGCTCGTCGGGACGTCGCAGGACCGCCACGTTGGCGAGCCCGGCGCCACGCGAGCCGTCCCAGGTCTCGGGAGGCCCGATCGGACGCCGTTCCTCGACCTCCCACCCGGCCACGTGACCCGACGCGTCCCGGGCGACTGCCTCGAGGGCCGACACGACGACTGCTGAGGGACCGGAGGTCCACACGCTCACGACGGCCCCGATCGGCCGGTCGCCGGTGGGGATCCGCATCGCGGCAGCGACGTGCTCGTCGTCGAGGTTGACCTGCAGACGCTCGGCGCCGGCCGCAGCCAGAGCGGCCCGCAGGTCGGGGGAGTGCAGGGCGGCGGAGAGGTCGTCACCCCACAGGGCGAACATCAGCTTGGTCACGCAGCCGAACCTAGAGCACGTGGCCGCCGGGCGAGGGTCATCCGGCCATCGGCAGGCCGGTGGGCAGGTCGTCGAGGGGCAACGGCTCCAGCATCACGTCGTTGGCGACGAGCAACACCTCGTGCCGCACGCCGGCGAGCCGGCACGCCGCGTAGAGCGCCCGCGCCCACTCCCGGTCGGCAGCGCTCAGGCCGTCGCTTCCGGGGCGGGTGCGCAGGAAGGCGACCCGGCCGTCGGGGACCAGCTCGGTCGTGGTGAGTCGGAGGAGCTCGGCCAGCGAGGCCTGCATCTCCTCGTCGATCGGCTCCTCGGACTCGGTGATCTCCATGATCATGGGCGTCGTCGTGCCGTCGGGCTCCAGCGCCATCAGCCAGACGCTGTGGCCGCCGAAGCCCAGCGGGCCCATCAGGGTGCGCCAGGCGTTCTCGAGGTCGGACTGGGTGCGGATCTGTGTCTGAAAGGTCATGTCTCGACGATCCCCCCATCCCGGCGATCGCGCGAACGCTCCTCCACAGGCCTCGCGACTCAGGCCCCGCGACTCACGCCCCGCGACTCAGGCCGCGGCTCAGAGCACCGAGCGGTAGATCTCCACGGTGCGCTCGGCGATCGCCGGCCAGCCGAAGGAATCGACGGCCCGTTGCCGACCCGCGACCCCCATCGCGGCTGCCCGCGTCGGATCGGCCACGACCTCGTTGAGCGCGGCGGCGAAGTCGCGCACGTAGCCCTCGGGATCCAGTGGCGTGCCCGTGCCGTCCGTAGCCTGCTCGATGGGCACCAGCAGGCCGGTCTGGCCCGGCACGACGACCTCCGGGATCCCGCCGGTGGCGGTGGCGACGACGGCGGTCTCGCAGGCCATCGCCTCGAGGTTGACGATGCCGAGCGGCTCGTAGATCGACGGGCACGCGAAGGCGGTGGCGCCCGTCAGCAGCGCCATGACGTCGGGGCGCGGCAGCATCTCGCGGATCCACACCACGCCCGAGCGCCCGGCGGCGAGCTCCGCCACCAGGACCTCCACCTCCGCAGCGATCTCGGGGGTGTCGGGCGCGCCGGCGCAGAGCACGATCTGCACCTCCGGCGGCAGCTGCGCGACCGCGCGCAGGAAGAACGGCAGCCCCTTCTGGCGGGTGACCCGACCGACGAAGACGACCGAGGGCCGGTCCGGGTCGACGCCGAGCTCGCGCACCCGGTCGGGCGCGACGATCGGCGACCACTGCTCGGTGTCGATGCCGTTGTGCACCACCTGCACCTTCGCCGGGTCGATCGCGGGGTAGGAGGCCAGCACGTCGTCGCGCATCGCCGCCGAGACGGCGATCACCGCGGCGGCCGCCTCGTAGGACGTCCGCTCGACCCACGACGACACGGCGTAGCCACCGCCGAGCTGCTCGGCCTTCCACGGCCTCAGCGGCTCCAGCGAGTGCGCCGAGACGACGTGGGGGATGCCGTGCAGGAGGGACGCGACGTGGCCGGCCAGGTTGGCATACCAGGTGTGCGAGTGCACGAGGTCGGCCCCGCCGACCGCGTCGGCGATGGCCAGGTCGACCCCGAGCGTCTGGAGCGCGGTGTTGGCGCCGGCGAGCTCGACCAGGTCGGGGTAGGACGACGTACCGGCCTCGGAGCGCGGCCCACCGAAGGCGTGCACCCGGGCATCGACATCGGCGCGGGCGCGCAACGCCCGGACCAGCTCGGTCACATGGACGCCGGCCCCTCCGTAGACGGACGGCGGATACTCCTTGGACACCACGTCGACGCGCACGACGCTCACCCTAGGCCCCGGCCTCCGGCTAGGGTCGCGCCATGACTGGAGCGTCGCGCAAGAAGGTCCTGGCCATCGTCCTCGCGGGTGGGGAGGGCAAGCGGTTGATGCCCCTCACCGCCGACCGCGCCAAGCCCGCCGTGCCCTTCGCCGGCATCTACCGGTTGATCGACTTCGCGCTCTCCAACGTGGTCAACTCGGGTTACCTCCAGGTCGTCGTGCTCACGCAGTACAAGTCGCACAGCCTCGACCGTCACGTCACCCAGACCTGGCGCATGTCGACGATGCTCGGCAACTACGTCACGCCCGTGCCGGCGCAGCAGCGCGTGGGCAAGCACTGGTACCTCGGCAGCGCCGACGCGATCTTCCAGTCCCTCAACCTGCTCAAGGACGAGAAGCCCGACATCGTGGTCGTGGTCGGCGCCGACCACGTCTACCGCATGGACTTCTCGCAGATGGTCCAGCAGCACGTCGAGAGCGATGCGACCTGCACTGTCGCTGCGATCCGCCAGCCGATCGGGCTCGCCGACCAGTTCGGCGTCATTGACGTGCACCCGGACGACCCGTCGCGGATCCGCGAGTTCCTCGAGAAGCCGACCGATCCGATCGGCCTGCCCGACAGCCCCGGGGAGGTCCTCGCCTCGATGGGCAACTACGTCTTCGACGCCGATGCCCTCATCGACGCCGTCACCCGCGACGCGACGACCGCCGGCTCCAAGCACGACATGGGCGGCGACATCGTCCCGTCGTTCGTGCGCCGCAACCTGGCCGGCGTCTACGACTACAAGGACAACGTGGTCCCCGGCGCCACCGACCGCGACCGGGGCTACTGGCGCGACGTCGGGACGCTCGGCTCCTACTACGCCGCCCAGATGGACGTCGTCTCGCCGCTGCCGGTCTTCAACCTCTACAACTTCGAGTGGCCCATCTACACCTCCTACGGCCCCCAGCCCCCGGCCAAGGTCGTGCAGGGCGCGGACGGCGTCGACTCGACGGTCGACGAGGCACTGCTCTCCCCGGGTGTCGTGGTCAGCGGCGCGACGGTGAAGCGGTCGGTGCTCTCCCCGGGCGTGCGGGTGGAGCCCGGTGCCGTCGTCGAGGGCTCGGTCCTGCTCAACGGTGTGCGCATCGGCGCCGGAGCCGTCGTGCGCAACGCGATCCTCGACAAGAACGTCGTCGTGCCGCCCGGCGGCCAGCTCGGCGTGGACCCCGCGGCCGACCTGGCTCGCGGGTTCGTCGTCGAGGACGGGCTCACCGTGCTCGGCAAGGACCAGGAGTTCTAGGTCGGTCCGAGGATCCCCGCGGCCCGGGCCGGTGCCGCGTAGGCCTCGGCGAGCGACGCGACGGTCTCGTGCGCGTTGAGCCCGCTGGGGTTGGGCACGACCCACAGCTCGGCCCCCTCGAACGGCTCCGGCTGCCGCCCGAGCACGGCCTTGGGCACGCCGAACGCTGTGCGGTAGGCCGTGATGCCGGCGACGGCCACCACCGCGGGCGTCGTACGTCGGACCAGTGCGGCGAGTGCCTCCCCGCCCTCGCGCAGCTCCTCCCTCGACAGCTCCGAGGCGCGGGCGGTGGCGCGGCGCACGAGGTTGCTGATCCCGACGCCTCGCGCGCGCAGGTAGTCACGGTCCTCCTCGCTCATCCCGGCCGCGGGGTCGATCGGCCGCTCGAGCACGCCCGCGAGGAGCAGCGCGGGGTAGAACCGGTTGACGGGGTGGGCGAAGTGGGTGTTGGTCGCGGCGGTCCACAGGCCGGGGTTGATGCCGACGAAAAGCAGCCGCAGCCCCTGGTCGTCGTCATCGGGCAGGAGGTCGGGCACCTCCGCGTCGCGGAAGGACTCCAGCTCGGCGCGGGTGAAGGAGCGGCGGCGTTCGGTCACCGGCCCAGCCTGCCGGAACCCCCCTCACCCCGGTAACGTCCCAACCATCATGAGACGGACACTCGGACCCCTCCTGCTTCTGCCCCTCCTGCTCGCCGGTTGCGGGGAGGAGGGCACCGGCTCAGCCACGGACGACGCGACGTCGACACCGTCGGCCTCGAGCGCCCCGACCACCCCGGC
Organism: Nocardioides psychrotolerans; assembly: GCF_900113685.1. Classification (GTDB taxonomy): domain Bacteria; phylum Actinomycetota; class Actinomycetes; order Propionibacteriales; family Nocardioidaceae; genus Nocardioides; species Nocardioides psychrotolerans. The sequence continues at coordinate 120,607 of NZ_FOQG01000007.1, read as the reverse complement.
ACCCACGGACGGCGGGGCCGACGACGGGACCGACGACGGCGCGACCGTGCTCGGCCTGGTGCACGAGACCAACGCCGGCGGCACGGTGTCGGACACACTGACGCCGATCGACGGCGACGGGTTGCTCGACTTCCTGACCCAGCTCGACTCCTCGAGCCTCAGCGAGCAGGTGATGACGATCGCCGAGGACAACCCGCCGGCCGACGGTCACCGCTTGATGGCCGCGGTCGTGGCGCTGGGCTGCGACGTGCCTCCGGGCGTGACGGTGACCGGCGCGCCCGACGACAGCGGGACCTGGACGGTGACCCCTGACAAGGTCACCGCGCCCCTGCAGGAGTGCCTCGCTCCGGTGACGACCATCGCGGTCGTCGACGTGCCGAGCCAGGGCTAGGGCGCGGAGTAGGTCACCTCGAGAGCATTGGCGACCGAGCGCTGGAAGCCGTCGGACGGGCTGTTGACCACGCCGATCGACCCGTTGGGCCGGCGCGCGACCATGGTCGTGGAGCCGCCGCCGTCGAGGTTGAGCGCCTCGTTGGCGCCGAGGTCCTGCATCATCTCGGCGAGCTCGACCATCGTGTAGCCGCGGCTGAAGCTCTGCCGCCCGTCGATCGCGAGCAGGAGCACCTCGCCGGTGTCGCGGTCGATGCCGATCGCCGTGCGGGGGTGCATCTCCCGGTCGTTGATGACCTCGAAGACGCCGTTGCGGATCAGGAACTTGTTGCCGGTGATCGCGACCTGCGGCCGCCCCTGGAGCCAGCCCTCGACGTCGACCTTCGCGCCCTTGGCGAGTCCCGCGAGCCGCCGGGCACCCTCGCCGCGCCCCACCAGCAGGTTGCCCCGGATGACGGTGTTGCTCGGCAGCTTGTTCTTGGTCTCGACGACGCGGTCGTTGACGACGCGCACCATCCGGACCTGCCTGGTCTGCCCGCCGGTCCACCGGTAGCCCGCGCTCGCACCCCACCCAGGTGTGTAGACGCCGATGCCGCCGCGGCGTACCTCGGGGGAGTTGACGTTGGTGATCTTCAGGTGGGGGCGGAACCTGACCGCTGCCTTCAGCGGCAGGTAGCCGATGTCGGGTCGCCCGGCCCTGTCCAGCCAGAAGGCGGAGTTCCACCCGCCGCGCGGTGCGTGGAGCAGCCCGCGCTGGCGGTCCTGACCGAGGCCGAGGGGGGCCCCGGTGTCGCCGATGTCGAAGAAGTCGCCGTTGACACCGGCGATCGCCTTGTTGTGGGCGAGGATGTCGCTGACCTGGTCCGTACGACGGACGGCCCCGGCCGACGCGTAGTCGAGCCGCAGGCCGGGGGTGCTCAGGTCGATCGCGAGCAGATGAGCCCGGATCGGGCCGCGCGCGTCGGTCTGGCTCCAGGTGGTGTAGCTGACACCGGGCGAGACGACCCACCTCGACGAGGGCCCCACACGGGTCGAGAGTCGCCGGACCAGCGGTGACATCGGCGCCGCGATCGCGCCGCGGACCCGGTCGGAGGTCTGCGGGAGACGGGCCTGGCTCAGGCGTTGGGCGAAGCGTTGGTCGGGGCGCAGGTCGGTGCCGTCGTCTGGGGGACCGTCGGCCTGGACCGGCGGAGCCGCGAGAAGAGCGCAGACCAGCACCAGGCCTGCGATCCGGGGAAGTCGGGTACGCATCCAGCCCAGGGTAAAGAGTCAGCGGCCCACAACGGGGAGGTGCACGACCGTGTCGTCGATGACCACGGCACCCGGGGTCCGCGAGCCCATCGTGACGAACGTGTCGCTGACGGGCGAGACCAGGAGGTAGAGCGTCTGCCCCGCGGGCACGTCGATCGCGACCGACGGCAGCGTCACACGCCGGGCCAAGCCCGAGACGGGGAGGCGCTCGTTCAGCGGCAGCACGTTGTTCTGGACGAGGTGGGCATCGAGCGGCGAGGTGCCGACGGCCAGCCCGTAGAACGCCCGGTTGTTGACGCCCAGTGCCGTGACCTTGCCGGTGAGGTAGGACGAGCCGGCGATCCGGATCGGGCCCTCGGCGACCGCGTAGGGGATCGGCGCACCGGCCGGTCCCTCGGTCGTGGCGACCGTGCCGACGTCGTACGTCGTGGTGGGGGCGACCGACGAGACGGTCGTGCAGGTGTTGTCGGGGGTGGCGAGGTGGATCTTGCCGAAGCCGCCGAGGCTGCTGGGCTTGCGCTGCAGGACCTTGTCGAAGAACTTCACGGTGAGCGCGCGGAAGTCGCCGCCGCCGAGCCTGCGACTGCACGGGTCGGAGGTGACGTCGACACCCTGGGGAAGGACAGCGGGGAGCACGTGACCGCCGTTGTAGCCCACGAAGATGCTCTGCTTGCGGGCCCGAGGGGTGATCGCGCGCTGCCAGTTGGCCAGCCCCTGCTGGAGCGGGAAGAGCGAGTCGGTCGTGCCCTGGCCGAGCAGGACCGGGATGTCGAGGCGGCGACCGGCGTCGACGTGGTGCTTCGGGCCGTTCTTGGCGAAGAACGTCACGAGGTCCTCCGTGCCGGGGATCGACCCGTCGGGCCAGGTGCCGGTAGCGGCGCCCTCGACGAGCGCCTTGTAGACACGCTCGGGCAGCGCCTGGGTCGGCAGCGCCGCAGCGCTGAGTGCGAGCGCCCACGCGGTCCGCACCACGCCCTCGGGCGCGAGGCTCTGCGACACGTCGTGCCAGGTGATCTCCGGTGCGAGCGCGTCGAAGACCGGCTTGCCCTTGAGGCGCAGCGACTCGAAGGCGCCGAGGAACTGGTAGCCCCCGCCATAGCTGCCGCCGATCGCGCCGAGGCGCGGGTCGCCGGGGGCGTCCTGCTGCACCCAGCGGAGCCTGCTGACCAACCGCACGAGCGCGCGGACGTCCTGGCCCTCGAAGTCGGGGTTCTCGACGTGGGCCTTGCCGCCCGAGGCGCCGAAGCCGCGCTGGTCGAAGGACAGCACGCCGTAGCCGGCTCGCGTGAGGCTGGCGAAGTCGGCGGGGTCGGTGGTGCGCGAGCCGCCCCAGCCGTGCGAGTGGATGACCATCGGGACACGCTTCGCGGAGGTCGCCGAGGCCGGCTTGAAGATCGAGTAGCAGATCTTCACCGGGGCGCCGCCCTTCGTCTCCGGGACGCTTGAGAGGCAGCCGTTGGTGACCGCGACGCCGGACCTCGCGGACGAGGCGGCCGGGGACGCGACCGTCGCGGTCGGTACGGCGGCCAGGGTGGCGGCGAGCAGCGTGGCACCGAGCGGCAGGACTCCGAAGCGCAGGGCGAGGCGTGACGTCATGCCGGGATCAACTCGCCGGAGAGACGAAGGTCACGCCCTGTGACCACCGTCACCCGGGGCTCATCCACAGGGCGCGTCGCCGACGAGCGCGAGCCCGCGCAGGTCGCCCCGGCCGAACCGGGTGACCTCGGTGGTGCGGTACATCAGCTGTGAGGGATCGTCGACGTGGTCGAGCCCGACCAGGTGCGCGAGCTCGTGCAGCACGATCGCGCGCTGCTGCTCCTCGGCGCCGCGGAAGCGCTCGATCTGCTCGAACGCCTCGCTGTCGAGGACGACGCGGCCGGTGACGTAGCGCGTCAGGACCCCGTCGCTGGTCGAGATCGGCCCGGCGAGGCCGGCGACGTCGCCTTTCAGCCCCGGGACCTCGTCGGACGTGGCCCACCCGATGAGCACCGGTCGCGGGTCGATGCCGGCTCGGAAGCGCTCGTCGAAGGCGCGGTCGTCGGTGACGCCCTCGTCCTCGAAGACCAGCCCCGTGGCCCTGCTGATCGTCGCGACGGCGTCGCCCACGAGCGACTCCCAGCTGTCGGGCGCCCCGGCCGGGTTGACCTCGTAGGCGATCGGGCGGCAAGGGTCCCAGCCGATCGGGTCGTCGGTGCCCGGTCGCGTGGAGAGGAAGCGGTAGGCGCCGGAGCTCCCGCCGTCGACCGCGGCACCGAGTCGGTCGTCGAGCCCGAGCAGGTTGCGCAGCTGGTAGGCGCCGGGCACCACGTTGAGCAGCAGCAGCGCGCCGATGAGCGACAGCGTGACCCCGATCGTCACGAACGTACGACGGCGCTCACCCGGGGCGCGTCCGCGTCGCACCGCCGGGGCACGGCGCGGGCGGCGAGGTGGTCGTCGTACGCGCTGGCGGCGGAGGCGGGTGACCTGACCGCCGTCGGGGCCCTCGTCGGTGGTCTCGAGGGCTCGGATCTGGCGCAGCAGGTCACGCTCCCACTCACGCTGCGCGCGACGCTCGGACCACCCCACGTCAGAACTCTACGCAGCGACCCGCACCCAGGACGGCCTGGCCGTCGTCCGCGCCGTAGGGTGCGGCCGTGGAGTGGCCGGAGCAGGGGAACGCCTTCGTGGCCGGCGACAACCTCGACGTGCTACCGCTGCTGGCGCCCGCGAGCGTCGACCTGGTCTACATCGACCCGCCCTACAACACCGGCAACGAGTTCGCCTACCGCGACGACATCCGTGGCGTCGGCGGGGCGAGCCGCCACCAGGCGTGGGTGGCGATGATGCGGCCGCGGCTGGTGGCCGCCCGCGACGTGCTCGCCCCGACGGGAGCGATCTTCGTCAGCATCGACGACAACGAGGCTGCCCACCTGCGGCTGCTCATGGACGACGTCTTCGGTGAGGCCCAGCTGCTGGCACAGGTGGTGGTCAACCTCAACCCGAAGGGACGCCAGCTGGGCAAGGGTTTCGCGACCAGCCATGAGTACCTCCTCGCCTATGCCCGGGATGCGCGTGCCTGCGTGCTCGACGCGAGCACGACCGACACCGTCAACGAGCACGACTTCCCGCTGACCGACGTCGACGGCAGGCGGTTCCGGCACCTGCCGCTGAGGAACACGAACAAGAAGTTCAACCCCGCGACGGCCCGCACGTTGCACTTCTCGGTGTGGGGCGACCCGGAGTCGGGGGCCGTGCGCACGCTGCCGTTCGAGGGCGCCGTTGAGATCGCCCCCGTCTTCGGCGACGGCACCTCTGCGGTCTGGCGCTGGAGCCGGCCCCGCATCGACGAGCGCCCTGACGACCTGGTGTGCCGCACCATCAAGGGGGTGCGCGGCGAGCGGGTCGACGTCTTCCAGAAGGACTGGCTGCACCGCGACGTTCCCGGGGGGCGCCGCAAGAAGCTGCGCACGATCTGGCTGGCCGACGAGATCGGCTCGACCGACAGCGCGGTCGTCGAGCTCAAGGAGATCCTCGGTCACGTCTTCGAGTCACCCAAGCCGACCGGGCTCCTGCGGCGCATCCTCGCCACCATGCCCGACGACGCGCGGGTGCTCGATTTCTTCGCCGGCAGCGGTACGACGGGCCACGCGGTCGCGCTCGCCAACGCCGAGGACGGGGGGCGCCGCACGTGCCTGTCGGTGAACTCGACCGAACCGACCCGGGTCGGCTCCAACGCCCAGCTCGCCGGCTACGCCACCGTCGCCGACATCACCCGCGCCCGGCTGGCGGCGGTCGACGCGCTGCTCGGTGGCGGGTTCGTCGACCTGACGCCCGTCTAGGACCCCTCACTGGCTGTGTCCCCATCGACCGCAGTGCGGGCCGGCGTCTACCGGATCTGGCCGATGAGCGGACGGCGTTTGAAGGTCGAGCCATGCGTCCCGAAAGCCGATCCGCTTGCGAACACCTCACGACCTGGGGCATGTCCTCCATCCTTCGAGGCCTGCCTATCGTGATCGCGTGGCTGACTGGACTGGCGTGGGGCGGGATACGGCTGAGTTGTATCTGGGGATGGCCGTGCATGAGTTGCATGGGGTGTCGCCGTCGTATGACTGGCCTCACTGCCCCAGCCGCTCGCTCTGGTCGAAAGTCGGAGCCAGCGCAGGGCTGTGTCTGTACCCCAACCGGTACAGCTACCGCTATGCAACGAGCCTGGGCGAGCATCGGCTTGGCGAAAGCGAGATCTTTCTGTCCTGCGAGGTGACCGGACCGGTCCCGCTGCCCGGCCAGCTACCCGAGGTGGTCTGGCGGGCCGGACTCGACCTGAACCCGTTGCAGGCCAACCGTGACGACGACCGCCGCTGGCTGGCCTCGCTTGTCTGGCCTGAACAGATCGACCGCGCCGAACGCCTGGACCGGGCACTTGACCTGGTCGCCGCGGACCCGCCCCGACTCGACGCCGGTGACCTCCTCATCGACCTTCCCGGGCTGCTCGCGGACGCACCCTCGGATGCGACGTTGGTTGTCTTCCACTCCGCAGTGTTGGCCTACCTTGATCAAGAGCAGCGCAGTCGGTTCACCGATGTCATGCGCGCTGTGAAGAGAATCCGCGACATTCACTGGGTGTCGAACGAGGCTCCCGGCGTCATCCGTGGCGCCGACCTAAATCCGAGACCTCGTGGCCGGTTCATCCTCGCGCACGACCGGGTGCCTGTTGCCGTGACCGGACCACATGGCCACAGCCTCGCCTGGCTTCCATAGCTCACAGTCGCAGTTGGGGATCGACTACGGGACCACCGGAGATGCCGTCGAGCGGGCGACCGCTATTCCTCGTGCACCACCGAGGGCGCTCGACCGAGCACACGTCCAGGCCAGGTCGCAAGGGATTCCTCGACGCGGTCAAGCCATTCCGCGGTGATCGCGGTGAAGAGACGAGGTTGCTCGATCTGCAAGTTGTGTCCGGCCCGATCGAGGACCGCGAAGCTCGCTCTCGGGTAGTGCTCCAAGAGTGACCACACATCGCGGTAGCCGGTTGAGGCGTCTTGTCGACCAGACACGATCGCTGTTGGCACCATGATCGGTTCCGCGTCCTCGGGATCGTCGGAGAGCACCCATTGCTGCTGGATGCGGTCCAGCGCTGCCTGATCGGCGATCTCGAGTCCGACGACGATCTCATCTTGGGTGCGGCGGTAGGTCTCGTGGGTCTGGACCACGGCGACATCGTCGAAGTCCGAACCTTGCATGTCTCCCAGGGCGGGGTCACGAACGAGCACGGTGTGCAGCGGAACGTCCCGATCGGCGTGTAGTACGGCGCGGCCGATCGGGCAGACGAGAGCGAGTCCGGCAACCTGGTGCCGACGGCGCCGCGTGATCGCCCGAGCAAGGTAGCCGCCGTAAGACTCGCCGATGACGAGTAAGGGCCCATCCCCGACGTGCTCGTCCACATACACCTCGAGGGAGGCGAGCATGTCGTCCGATGACGCGACGGAGCCGGCGGGTGTGGCGCCCATGCCGGGCATATCGGGATAGAGCCGACGGTACGGGTGGGTTCGAGCTGCAAACACCGGTTCGAGGCATCCGGTCATCAACCGGTGGTCCGGCGTCCATCCATGCAGGGCAAGGACGGCGAGACCGTCAGTCGGTCCGAACTCGGTGTGATGCAGAGCAACGGTCGTCATGAGACCAGTCCACCACTCACGACCCACAGCCAAGCGAGCGACGCTCGCTCAGGCTGCGCGCTCACCGACCTTGCTGGGTTCAGCCCTGCGAGTGCGTCTCGCAGAGCGATCCGCTCTTGGCGATAGTTTGAGCTTCACGGCGGGCGCCTGCTCGCTTCGCTCAGCGTGGTGCTTGACCTCAAGCGCACTTCACTTGCAATGGTGAGTCCATGATGATCCTGACCGACGACGATGTGTGTGCAGCATCGGCCGCAATGGTGGTGGCCGCCGCGCGGGAGGCTCTCCTGCAGGCCGGTCGCGGTGAACTCATCGCCCCTCCGCGCGCACGCGCCGAACTGGGCAGCGTGGATTATGTCTTCACCGTAGGCGGTCTCCCAGACGGCACGAGCGGATTCCGCGCCTACCGAGCCGGCCACCCGGCTGGGGATCAGTTGGTGGCCGTGTGGAACGCAAGCGGCCAGCTGACCGGCCTGGTGGTGGGCGATGAACTCGGCGCTCGGCGTACCGGGGCCCTCGGCGCCGTCGCCGTCGATCTCCTGGCTCGACCCGAAGCAGACACCGCCGGGGTTGTCGGCACCGGTCGGCAGGCCTGGGCGCAGTTGTGGGCCCTTACGGCCGTCCGAGAGCTGAGACAGGTTCGCGTGTACAGCCCGGACCAACAACACCGACGGGACTTCGCTGCCCGCGCCCGCGAAGAACTCGGGCTCATGGTCTGGCCATCCGAAGACGCAGCATCGGCCGTCTGCGATGCCGGGATCGTCATTCTCGCCACCAGATCCACCACTCCTGTCATCGACGTCACCGACATCGCAGTCGGCGCCCACGTCACTACCGTCGGCCCCAAGTTCGCCGACCGCCACGAGATGCCCTCCGGCCTCGTCGCCGCGGCCGCACTCGTCACATGCGATTCGCCGGCACAAGCTGCCGCGTATCCCGAACCGTTCTTCACCGGATCAACACCGCTGGTCTCGCTAGCTGACGTTCTGCTCGGTACATCGAACGGGCGTCGACACAGCGACGACATCACCGTGCACTGCTCCGTCGGATTGGCCGGCTCTGAAGTTCTTCTCGCGCAACGTCTGCTCACTCAGAAGCGCGACGAAGACGGGCCGCTGACCAGTACGCCCCGCTGAGGGATCGACGACCGGAACGCCCTTCGGCTTGCGGGACGCTTGTCGGAGCGCAGCCTGTGGGCAAACGTCCGGGGCGGATCACTCCGACCGCAACGCGGCGCTCTAGGCGCGGCAGCACAGCAGCGCCCCCGCGACGGAAGCGACTCCGTGACCGGGCGTGACTCTGGCCGCTAGATTGCAGGACATGTTTGCTTCAGGGTTCGTCAACCTCTACACAAACGACATCGAAGCCGGTCTCAAGTTCTACCGAGATCTGCTCGGGTTCGAAGAAACGTTCCGGACACCCAAGGACGGGGTCCCCGAGCATGTAGAACTCAGACTCGATGGGTTTGCCATCGGGCTGGGTACGGTCGAAGCCGCCAAGAACGTGCACGGAGTCGATGCCACACCCGGGCAACCAGCCATGGTGCTGGTCATCTGGACGGACGACGTCGACGCGGCCTTCGACAAGCTGAACTCCGCGGGAACTCCCGTCCTCCAGTCGCCGCACGACGTAGCGAATGACAACCGCAGCGCGCTACTCCGCGATCCCGACCGGAACCTCGTCGAGCTGGTGGCCAAGGTAGTGGCCGCCTGACCCATCTGGCCCGCGCATGCTCAGTCACACGGCGGCCGGGACCTGCGGCGGACCGCCCGCTCTTTGCCGCGGACAGCGTGTTCCTGTACGGATCCCTTATCGGGGTCGGCGATGGTATGCGGTCCAGGATGAGGGCCTTGGGCGACCGCCACAATGTCAAAGGTCGCGCTCCGTCCGTGGGCTCATGCGCCGTCGCAGCCCGGCCGCGGGCCGAGTCAGGGTTGACCGGCATACTCGGATCCGTGGGCCATCACCCAATCGAGCGCCACCTGTTGCGCGCCAAGGACCTCGCCGACCGCCACTACGGCCAGTCTATCGACGTGGCGGCGATGGCGGACGCCGCCGGGCTGAGCCGGTCGCACTTCAGCCGGGCGTTTCGAGCCGCCTTCGGCCTTTCGCCGCACGTTTACCTGCTCACCCGGCGCCTCGAGCGGGCCGCCGCGCTGCTGCGGAACACCGACCACCGCGTCGCGGACATCTGCGTCGAGGTGGGGCTGACCAGCGTGGGCTCGTTCACCACCAGCTTCAAGCGGATGTTCGGCAGTACGCCGACCGCCTACCGCGCCGACTTCCCGCCCGCAAGCGCGCGAACGGTGCTGCCGAGCTGCGTGGTGCGGTTCTACGGCCGGCCCGGGCACGTGCCCGAGCAGAAGGGCGCACGAATCGAGAAGACGAACTCGGCGTGTGGTCTCTAGCGTTGCTGTCACCAGACCGGAAGCAGAGGAGACCCGATGATCAAGTTAAGCGGCGCGCAGGTGTGGGTTCACGACCAGAACGAAGCGCTCGCGTTTTACACCGAGAAGCTCGGCATGGAGCTGCGCCAGGACGTCACCGTGCCGGAGATGGGCGACTTCCGTTGGCTCACCGTGGGATTGCCCGGCCAGGAGACCGAGGTCGTGTTGATGGCGATCCCGGGGCCGCCGATGATCGACGAGGCGGTCCGTGAGGAGATCCGCGCGCTGATGGCCAAGGGATTCGCGCAGACGCTTTTCCTGACCACCGGCGACTGCCAGAAGTCCTACGAGGAGCTCACTGCCCGTGGCGTGGAGTTCACCGAGGAGCCCGAGGAGCGGCCGTACGGGGTCGATGCCGGCTTCCGCGACCCGTCGGGCAACTCCTTCCGGCTCACCCAGGCCCTGCCGGTGGAGTCTGCATGACGGATATCGAGTCCGTGTACGCCGCCGAGCGCGACTTGTTGGTTGGCCAGCTCCGTGGCCTGACGGACGCGGAATGGGCGAGCCCCAGCCTGTGTGACGGCTGGTCGGTGAGGGACGTGGCTGCGCACCTGCTGATGCCCTACGGGTTGAGCTTCCGAGGCTTTGTGGTCGGACTGCTTCGGGCGCGGTTTAGGTTCGACCGGTTCGCCGATCGGTGGGCTCGCGCCGACATACGCACCGGCCCCCAGCTGGTTGAGGCGATCGCCGCCACCACGGCGAGCGGGTTCAACGTGCCCGGCGCAGGAGAGACCGCGCCCCTGAGCCACCTGTTCTTGCATGCACAGGACATCCGCGAGCCGCTGGACCTTCCTGCCGAAGCCACCCGCGAAGGCGGCCGTCGAGTGCTTGACGACCTCACGCACGGCAAGCGTGCGGTCGACCCGGCCAGGACCGAGGGACTGCACCTGATGGCGACCGACATCGACTGGTCGACGGGGCTGGGTGGTCCTACCGTCACTGGCCCGGCTGCGGTGTTGGCCAACGCGCTGATGAACCGCAGTGCTTCCGCGGTCCGCCTGGAGGGCAGCGGTGCCGACAGGTTCCGCTCCCGATTCTGATCGACGCTCCGTCGTCCAACGGACCTCGCCGGACCTCCCTGCAAGGGGAACCCGCCACGGCGACGTCCGGAAAATTGTGGGAACCAGCCGCCGTCGTCCCGCAGGGGATCGGCCAGCGGGATTCGTCGCGGCGTCGTGTCATTCGTCGTAGTCGACGGGAGCGATGAGGTAGCTGGCGCGTGCGCCAGCGGTCAGTGCGTGGTTGTTGCCGCGGTGGTGGGACTCCAGTGCTACCTCGATGAATTTGATGGCGTGCTCGTCGCCGGTGGCGATGGCGCGAGCGGTGACATCCTGGGGTGTGACCGTCTGCCGCTCGCTGCTACCGGCCGGGGGCGGCGGGGTGGACGGTCGGTAGATGGCGCTGATGGCGGCGGTGACGGCCCAGGCCGCGTCGTACGTCGGCGCCCACAGGCGTTCGGGCAGGGCGGGGAGCACCAGGCGGGCGGCGCGCGGCGCCGTCGCGGCGTGCACGAGCATGATCGGATTGCCATGGGCCCAGCGCTGGTATCGAGTGACGGCCTCGTCGACGAGGTCGTCCAGGGCGGCCGGCACCTGTCCGGGCTGGGGTGCACCGCGTAGCCGCGCCACGGTGTCGGGCCATGACGGCGTCCTCGCGAGGTCGCTGAGTCGGGTGCGGATGCCACCGCTGCTGCTGATGACGGGGACGGCGTCCAGGGCGGTCGCGAAGTCAGCGTCTCCGTGCGGGCTCGGATGGTCGGGCAGTGGTTGGTGGCGGGCCGCCCAGTAACCCAGTGCCTGGGCGAGCTCGGCGCGGCGGGGTGGGGTGGGCAGCTCGAGCAGAGCGCGCACGGCGTGCCCGGTCCTGATCAGGCCGTGGGCGGCGGAGGCGACTGCTCCGTCCAGCAGCCGGGGCCACCACCGGGCCAGGACGTCGCGCCATGGCTCCTCGCGGAGCTGGCGGTCGAAGAGCGCGCACCAGTCCCCGAGCCGAGAGGGGTCACCGATCACCTCCCGCCAGTCGGCCTCCTCGATGTCCCACCGAGGAGCTGGCGCCTCGTCCAGGCGACGGGCGTAGCCATCGAGCCACGCCTCGACATCCTCGCCACAGCCGAGCCGGATCAAGGCGTCAGCGGCCATCGGGCCGTGGTTGGACAGCCATCCCTCGAACTCAGGTCCGGTGGCGTGCATCCGCGTGTAGGTCTCGTCGAGCACGTCGGCGTCACGGGTCGAGGGGCTCGTGGAATCGCTCATCACCGAAGTACACAACATGAAGCGCACTTCAGGTCAAGGGGCTAAGGGGCGATGATGGTGTCATGGCTGCAGACGACGAGGGGCTGAGCGTGAGTCAGGTCGCCGACCGCGCCGGCCTCACCCCGGCGACGCTGAGATACTACGAACGGCTGGGTCTGGTCAGCGCGACCCGCACGACGGGCAACCAGCGCCGCTTCCCCCGCCACGTCCTGCGCCGGCTGGCCCTCGTGGCCGCGGGCCAGCGGGTTGGGCTGTCCCTGCTGCAGGTTCACGACCTCCTCGCACAGCTGCCGGCCGACCGCGCGCCGTCCCACCAGGACTGGACCCGCCTGGCCGGTCCCTGGCGCGAGCTGGTCGCGGCCCGGGTCCGTGAGCTCCAAGCCCTGCAGGACTCTCTGGACGAGTGCCTGGGCTGCGGGTGCCTCTCCCTGACCCGATGCGCGCTGTTCAACACCGACGACGCAGCCGCCGCCGAGGGACCCGGGTCCCGATGGCTGCGCAGGACCAACTCTCAGAGCCCACTCGCACCCACGCCCGCGGCGACCGCCCCACCGGACCAGCAGATGCGGGAGCCGTTCCCCCTTCCTGCACGAGGACCCGCAACAGGATCCATGACCGGGATGAGTCGCCCCGATGCCTTCTGGCTATTGCACGTCGGCGTCACCCATGCCATGGAAACCGGTCGCCCGGCTCGGCGACCGTCCTATGGTGCAGAGGTGACTTCGCGACTGCAAGCGGTGACCTTCGACGTCGCCGATGCGCCCGCAATCGCGGCGTTCTGGGCCGGGCTGCTCGATCGGGATGTCCTCGTAGAGTCCGGCGGCGCGCTGGTGCCGGGCGACGAGAGGCAGGTCGGGCTCAGGTTCGTCGCCTCCGACACCGAGCAGGTCGGGCCGCGACGACTACATCTACACCTGACCAGCAACAGCCTGGAGGACCAGCAGCGGACCGTCGAGACGGTGCTCCGTCTAGGCGGCCGCCACATCGAGGTGGGCCAAGCGCCCGATGACCCCTTCGTCGTGCTCGCCGACCCGGGTGGCAACGAGCTCTGTGTGATCGCACCGGGCAACAACTTCCTGGCGGACACCGGCTACCTCGGCGAGGTCACTTGTGACGGAACCAGGGACGTCGGCCTGTTCTGGCGCGACGCACTGGCTTGGCCGCTGGTGTGGGACGAGAACGAGGAGACCGCCATCCACTCGCCGCTCGGCGGCACCAAGGTCTCGTGGGGCGGCCCGCCGGTCGAACCCAAGCACGGACCGAACCGGCAGCGCTTCGACCTTGTCACCGATGACCCCCGCACCGAGGTGGAGTGGCTCATCTCGCTCGGTGCCATCCGACTTGGCGACCTGGCTGACGGTGTCGAGCTGGCCGACCCGGACGGCAACGAATTCAGCCTCCAGGCAGGCTGACCTCAAGGCAGCGACTTCTGGGCTGCTCTTCTGGCCTATGAGGCGGTGACCGGAACGGGATCCCGCTACGGCGATCCGCGCGGTGACGGGACGCCTCTATCCCACTCGCCGACAAGCGTCCCGCAGCCGGTTCGGTTCGTGGGACGCCCGGATCTGATAGAGCGCGATCGCGTATGGATACGAGGACGGCACCTCGTGCCACGCACTGCACTATCCCCAAGGGTCGAGTGTCAATTCGGATGGCAGCGGGGCGCGGCCCGCGAGCCAGGCCATCAGGTCCCGGCGATGAAGGGGATCTCCAAGTCGCTCGGACACAGTGCTCAGCAGTACGTCGAGGTCCCAAGCGACGTAGCGTTCCGACCAGTTCGCTGGCTCGTAGCCAAGCCCAAGGTCTACGTGGTGCATCTCGATCTCGCGCAGGCGGTGGGCCGGACATCCTCGGGGCCCGTATCTCGTGTGACCGAGCATAAGAGTATTCGGCCAGCCCGCTGCGGAGGACTCCGAGAAGAGGTCCTCAAGTCGCCTTTGACTTGCTTCGAGGTCGGCGAGGACCTCGGCGGCAGGGCGACCCGCACCTTCATTGATCTCCTGCGATCGTTGCTCACCGCCCCCTTCGTACTTCGGCACGTCCTTGCCGAGCAGCGCCCCGTGAAGTCGGCGTGAGTGCCCATCCGCGTTCCGCGCGAGGTGGGTGAGGACATGTCCCACGCTCCACGTGGGGAGGCGACTGGGACTCGCGCTCTGGTGGTCCGTCAGGCCCGCCGTCGTCTCGACAAGTCGCTGGTAGGCGGCTCGGCACAGGTCGGCCGCCCTGTCAGGGTCCGATTCCAAGTCGATCGCCACAGGACTTGAGTATCACGGCACGACGCAAAGGCCGTGACCATGGCGGGAGAGCGCGCGGGCATACGGCTGAGCGCGTGCGTGCCCCACACATGGATCCCTCGGCGGCCACTCTGTTTGTCGCACTCGCTCCTTTGTGTGGCCGGTGCGCGCACCAAGACCGTTGGTGAACAACGACCGCCGCGTGATGAGGTATCGGACATGGCCGTCTCGGTGAAGGAAGTCAGAGTGACAGGGCCGGATGCCGTCACGCTAGCGACGTCCCTGCTTCAACGTGCTCGTCTGGCCGACCCTCTGGCCGGCATGTGGGAGGCCGCCGACGTGCAGTGGTGGTGGCGCAAACCGCAGCAGTCCGACGAGATCGATCAGCTCTTCTGGCTCGACGACGACGGGCCTATCGCCGGTGTCCTCCTGACGAGCTCGGCCGACAACTCGTGGCAGTGCGACCCGGTCGTTGTCCCAGGTGCGTCGGGCCACGAGCCTGACGACGTGTGGGGTCGAGCGCTGGAGCATGCTGCGGAACACGCGTCGGCGGGTTTCGACGTTCCCGTCAGCGACGACGACGTCTTCGTAGAGGTTGCTCAGCGATCCGGCCTCACACCTGCCGACCGCGACAGCACCGGTTGGATGGACGCCGCCGATCGGCCGGCCGTCTCGGTGCCCGCAAACGGATTCACTCTCGTGGACCGCACGCAGCGCCTCGACGTCCCGCATCACATGCGGCACCGAAGCGGAAACGTGGTGAAGGAACGCCTCGAGCAGTGCTCGCTCTACGACCCGGCCCTCGACCTCGTGGTCGAGTCCGCTGACGGGCGGGTCGCCGGCTACTCGTTGTACTGGTTCGACCCAACGACCAAAGTAGGACTCGTTGAGCCCGTCAGGGTGGAGGACGAGTTCCAACGTCGCGGTCTGGCGACCGCAATGCTGACCGCTGGGATCGATCGCCTAGTCGCGAGAGGTGCCGAGCGGGTGAAGATCTCCTACGGGAGCCAAGCAGCCGCCGGCGCGTATCAGGGTGTCGGCTTCCGGCCCACGTCCACCGCCACCTGGTACCGACAGTCGGCCGGGTGAGTCATAAAGGCGCGCGGACGCCGAGGTCGCGCACACTGCCACCGGTCAGCATCCTTGAGCGGCGACCGGCATTGCACTCTTCGGTGTTGGGCTCAGTGAACGGAGAACCCGCCATCGACGAAGATCGACTGCCCCGTGACGTAGGCCGAGGCGCGGCTCGCCAGGAACACCGCTGCGCCCGCGAAATCCTCGGCCAGACCGTTACGGCCCACCATCGTGCGCGCAGCCAGCGCCGCTATCTTCTCAGGGTCAGACGACAACCGCGCGTTGAGCGGCGTCATCACGAACCCCGGCACGAGCGTGTTGCAGGTGACGCCATACGGCGACCATGCCTCGGCCTGTGAACGGGCCAGCGACTCCAACGCCCCCTTGGAGACGCCGTAGGCGCCGCTCTGGACGAACGCCCGATGCGCCTGCTGGGAGGTGATGTGAATGATCCGCCCGAAGCCCCGTTCGGCCATGCCGGGCCCGAACCGCTGTCCCAGCAGGTAGGGCGCCTCCAGGTTCACCGCCATGGTGGTGTCCCACACATCCTCGTCCAGCTCGCCCATCGTCGGCCGCAGATTGACCCCGGCGCAGTTGACGAGAATGTCGGGCTCCCCGAACGCCTCGGCTGCCTCATCGGCCGCCGCGCGCAAACCCTCGCGGGTACTCAGGTCGGCACTCACCCAAGCCGCCTGGCAGCCGTGGGCTGCCAGCTCGCCCACCGTAGCGGCCAACTCGGACTCCCTGCGCGCCACGACCAAGACACTCGCCCCTGCGCACGCGAGCGCCCTGGCGATGGCCCGGCCGATGCCGGAACTTCCCCCGGTCACCACCGCGACCCGGCCGTCCAGCGAGAACAGTTCCGAGAGGTAGGCCTGCGGGGTCATGCCAGCACCATAAACGCCGCGCCCACAGCGATAGCTCGACGGACGGCACCATCCAGGTCTAGGTAGCTGTTCACATTTAGTTCGAAGCGGCCTCGAGGCACTCTTGACCTGACCCATCAGTTCAAGGCCCACGCCCCGGGTCCTGTTCAGACCACCAATGTCGCGACGAGCTTCGGGGCGCGTCGTGGCTGCGACGGAGGGCCGGGGCGGCGCGAGGACCGGAAGCCGAACCGCTATCGGCACTGGATGGCTCAGTCAACACCCGAAGGCGCCGGCGTCCCGGTGAGGTGTCCGATGCGGGACAACCGGTGCCAGGGGCGGTCAGCGCCTCGGTGGTGTCGCCGCGACACCAGCCTTGGCCGCGATCCGCTGGCGTTCGATGGCTCGGTAGACCGTTGAGCGACCTACACCGAACAACTCGGCCACCTCGAGGGTGCTGTACTCGCCGCTGTGCACCAGGGACACCAGGTGTGCCTCCTGCTTGCGGCTGAGCTTGGGCTGCTTCCCGCGCAACCGTCCCTTCGCCTTGGCGACCTTCATCCCCTCCACCGTGCGGAGCCGGATCAGGTCGGACTCGATTATGTGGACAGTCCTGGCCCGTCAAGCCGCATGACAGGACGGCGCCGTTTTCGATTGTGGAGTGTGGCGGGTCGTGGTCAGAGTTCACCGGTCCAGGCGTGCGCGGAACGCGTCAGTGCCTGGGCACTCTTGTGGGCTAATGGCTTGGGCTTACCTTCGTTGCGACTCTTGATGGAGGTCGAGAGCTCGGTCGCCGCAACTCGGACTGGGCGACGATGTAACGCTCGGACATGTAGAGGTGAACCTGGCCTCGACCTGCTGGAGGATTCATGCGCGCGACACCGTGGACCGAAGAGCACGATCGGCTGATGCTGGACGCCGCCCCACAGGTGCCTGAGTCATCAGACGTCGATCTTGCACGCGTCTGGAACCGTGTGGCCGGCGCGATGGAGGGCGATAGCCAGCCGCGTCGCCGAAAGGCCCGCATCGTGGTCGGCGCCCTCGTCGGCGCCGTGGTTCTCGGTACGTCAGGTATCGCGGCTGCTGAGTTGTATTCGGCCTACACCGGCCAAGGGCCCGTGGACGCCGAGGATCTCCGTCTGGGTGGGCCAGGCGAGCGCCTCGACCCCGCAGCTCCTGACTACGGGCAGATCGTGGCGCAGGAGACCGCAGACATCCCGTTCCCCAGCCTCGAGTCGCGCGAGTTCGCGGTCCAGGCCCAGGTCCACGACGCGCGATTCGCGGTGCCTGGCTCCGAGCGTCTGTCCGTGGGCGCCCTCCGGGCGTGGGTGGCCGATGCGGCACTGTGCGCGTGGTCGAACGAGTGGGCCGCTGCGACCCGAGACGACAAAGCGGCCGATCGCGCCGAGGCCATCGGCATGGTCCAGCAGGCACCGACATGGCCTGCTGTCGTCGCCATTGACCCTGATCCCTACAGCCGGATGGAGACCCAGGACGTCACTGACGAGAAGGGTGTCACGCGCACCGAGCGCTATCGCGACGAGAGCCAGTTCTACTACGTGGGCGCTCTGGGGAGGGCCGTTCAAGGACGCAACCTGGACGCCGTGGCAGCCCTGTTGGCCGAGAACAATGGCTATTGCCGGCCAGAGCTCGTACCTGACATCCCGAGGGCTTACGCACTATTCGCGGAGCACTGACATGGGGCGCGCCATCACGACAACTGACTTCGAGGAGCTCTACGACGCCACTGTCCGCGACGTCCTGGCCTACGCGCGACGCCGCACCTCCCGGGATGGCGAGGACCTCGTCGCCGAGGTGTACGCCGTGGCGTGGCGCCGCCGCTCAGACCTGCCGGCCCCCATGCTGCGACGGGCCTGGCTGTTCGGTGTTGCCCGCAACCTCCTCAAGGCAGACGGCCGCCAGCACCGACGCGAAGGTGAACTGGTCAGCGAACTCGCGGCACGTCCCGAGCCCGCATCCCAGTTGACGTCAAGCGACCGAACCGCACGCGTCATGGGCGAGGCGCTCGAGCGCCTCGCGCCGACCGACAGGGAGATCCTGCGGCTCGCCGCTTGGGAGAGCCTCACCCCGGCAGAGCTCGCGGTCGCCCTCGGTATACGACCCGGAACGGCGCGGGTGCGCCTACACCGTGCGCGCCAGGCTCTCGCATCGGACCCCGAGGTCCGAGCCCTCGTCCAGGAGCCCGACCAATCGTTTTTAACAACGAGCTAGCGCGGACCCTGGCGCTGGCACCAGGCGCTCGTCAGCACGATGTCCCGTACACACGGGCTCGGTGCAATGCAATTGCGGGCTTACCGACACAGGCAGCAAGCGTCAGGTCAGGTCGTGGAGGAGCTGCTCTAGGCGTCGTTTGGTGGCTTCGTGCCGCTCGATCTCGCGTGGCCAATTGCGGGCGGTGGCATCGTCGATGAGCTGCTGCTCCACGTCAAGGCGTGCACGGAGGCGGGGTGTGTAGTCGCTGGTGGTGAGGAACTTCGAGCAGGTCAGCACGAGGTCGCATTCGCAGGGACCTTCTGCCGGGGTGCGCAGGCAGTGGCCGAGTTCGAGTTCGGTCTTGAGGAAGTTGGTCTGCACCCAGGAAACGGCTTCGGGGTCGAGGCGGTGCTCACGGAGGGCGTCGGCGGCCGGGCCGGCGAGTGTGACGTCGGGTCCGAGGTGGCGGTCGAGGGCGTCTTGGTACTGCTGTTTGACGGTCGGGTCGGACAGGGTCGCGTAGATGATCGACATGTTCGGGGTCCGGTGGCCGAGCACGGCCATGATCGTCTGGATGCGGGCTCCGCCTTCGGCGAGCTGGGTGCCGATGGTGTGCCGGAATCGGTGCGCGGTGATCGTTGCTTTGCCGGCCGAGTCGACCAGGCCGGCGGCGGTGCAGGCTTCGGCAAGGGCCATGTCGAACAGCAGCGACTTGGACAGCAGCTTGCCGCGCACCACGAAGATGTGCTGAACCTCCCGGGCGGCGCTGGAATCCCAGCGGCGACGACCGCCCGTGCAGCGGGCCGGGTCGATCAGCGGCTGCAGCGCCTCGGCGGCCTGTGGGTGCAGCGGGATGCTGCGTTCGGCGTAGCCCTTGCCGACCGGGATCCGCAGCCGCGGGTGCCCGTCGGGATAGGTGTCGAGGCAGTCCACGGCCAGTCGGCGGATCTCGTCGCGACGGGCGCCGCTCCACCGGGCCACGATCAGCGCCGCCCGCTGATAGGAGTTGGGCAGCTGCTCTACGGCGGTCATCAGTTTGCCGAGCTCGTGGTCGGGGATGAACCGCGGCAGCGGCTTGGGGATCTTCGGGATGTCGCCGCGGGTGAACAGCACCCGTGCCGGGACGTCGTCCCAGCCCCAGGCGGCGGTCTCGGTCACGAACCGGGTGATCAGCGTGACCACGCTGCGCCGGTAGCTGATGCTCAACGGGGCGCCGGTCTGTTGGTTGGTCTGCGTGCCGAGCCAGCGCAAGAACTCTTCGGCGTGCTCGCGGTGCAGGTCGGCCAGGCTGTCCATCTCCGGATACGCCCCGCCCATCCAGGTCACCAGGCGGCGCAGCGCGTCCCGGGCGTGGCGCACGGTCTGTGGCCGATCCAGGTTCGCGTCCATGTGTAGGCGCAGGTAGCGCTCGACGACGGCGCGAATCTTCGGCGGCGCGTCCGGCGGGGCGAGCCGGTCCACCCAGCTGCCCGCAGTGACGCGTCCGGTCGGCGGGCGGTCGACCTGGCTGAGGTCGAAGAGCAGCACGTGCACCGCGTGCAAGCGAGCGATCGCCGAACGCAGGTACCCGTCGGCGACCACGGCCGGAGGTCGCTCGACTGGCGCACGGGAGTAGAACTCCCGCACCGGGTCCAGACGCAGCCGGGCGGTGAACGCGTCGATCGCGGCGCGGAGCTTGTCAAGGTCGTCCACACCGAGCGCGGTCAGGTCCGGGTCGCCGCGGTGCAGCAGCATCCGGCCCAGCGGCCAGACCAGCTGCGTGCGCGCCGTGGCGTAGCCGAGCTCGGTGAGTCGGGCGACGTGCCGGTCGAACAGGCCGGCGTCCACGCCGAGGCCGCCGTGGCGGGCCTGGAGCTTGAACGGGCTGGTGAACGTCCGGGCGAGGAGCACCGGGTAGTCCAGGCCGACGCCGTGCACCAGCGACAGGTAGGTCAGGTAGGGCATGATCACGCTCGCGCCGCCGTGCGGATGCTGCCCGCGAACGCAGTTCTCCTTGTCCAGCAGGCGTTGTCGCAGCGGCGCATCGAACCAGTCGGCCAGCACCGGCCACTGTTCGACGAACCGGTCGTAGTTCTTCATCCGATCCCAGCGCGACGCGTAACTGGTGCAGTGCTGATCGACCCATCCCTGGTAGGTGGCCCGGTCGGCGTGCACCCGCGGCACCACCACCGGTTCTGGTGCCGCGGTCAGGTGCCGCGCGGGACCGGGCGTGGTCACGACCGGTCCCGAAGCGCTTGGTCATAGTCGGCGAGGACCTGCTCGTCCGAGACCCGGGTGTAGATGCGGACCGACTCCGGCGAGGCGTGCCCGAGCCGCTTCTGCAAGGCCAGCTCCCGCATTCCGCCTTCCCACATCGCGGTCGCGTGGGTGTGGCGCAGCGCGTGCGGTGTCTTGTCCGGGGACCGGATACCGAGTCGGTCCAGGCGGCGGGCGAAGCCGCGCGCCACGGCCTGGTAGCTCAGCGGCTCGCACCGGCGCGCGCCTGTGCCGCCGACCAGGAACACGAACGGGCTCTCCGCATCGAGTGGGCGTTCATGCAGCACGTACCGGTTGACCGCGTCGAGCGTGCGCGACTCATGCAGGTCCACGACGCGCTCGTGGCGTGCCTTCGCTCTGGCGCCACGAGGGTGGTCATCGCGCTTGCGGATCGTGACGCGACGGCGACCGTAGGAGATGTCGTCGAGCTGCAGGCACAACACCTCGCCCGGGCGCAGTCCGCCGTCGAGCATCAGCAAGAAGATCGCCAGGTCGCGCATCGTCGTCAGGCTGGCCAGCAGCGCGTCGATGTCTTCGGGGCTCATCGGCCTCGGCAACCGCAGCGGTAGCCGGACCCGCACCGTGCGGCGGATCGGCTGCTGACGGCTCGCGGCGCCCACGAAGGGCTGGTGACGCTCCGGCACGCGGCCCAGTGCGTGGTCGATCCGCCGCTGCATCGGGTTCTCCCCGGTGGTGTACTTCTCGGCCGCGATCGCCCAGTCGAAAAAGCTCGACGTCGCGGCAAGCGCACGTTGCACCGTCGCCGGCGACAGCAGCCGGCCCTGTTCGGTCGCCACCGTCAGCCCGAGTCGCTGCGCCGGCCGTCGCGACGGCACCCGTCGTAGGTAGCCGAGGAACTCCAGCGCGGTCGCCGGACGGAAGTCCTTCCAGCCCAGGCACCGATCGTTCAGGAACAGCGCCAGGTGTCGCAGGTCGTAGCCGTAGGCGCACACCGTGTTTGGGCTGTACCCCGCGTCGAACAGGTGGGAGAGGAACCGGTTGACCAGCGCCACCTCGTCACCGGCGTCGTCGACCAGCATCACCCGACGAACGATGCCGCCCTCGCGCTCCTTGACCACCCGCACACCGGCCTCCCTCGCCGGTACTCAGCCCATCAGGCCGCAGTCCCCACCCTGGGAACGTCGCCACTCCGGCGTGTCGAGATAACAGAGAACTCAGCCACCATGGCGGGGACGTTGAACAGCAGCTTCCCGACCGCGTCGGTGGGGTCATAGACCGACCCGCCGAGACTGAGGCTGATCTGCCGGGAAGTGAGTTCGTCGGCGATTGCCCGAGCATCAGGCAGTGACCTGGCCAGGCGGTCGAGCTTGGTGACCACCATGGTGTCCCCAGCCCGACAGGCGGCCAATGCTTCGCGGAGTCCGGGGCGTTCGCGATTGGTGCCGGTCAGACCGTGGTCGACGTAGATCCGATCGGCCTCGACACAGGGAGACCGGGAAGCCCGTCGCGTTGGGCGGTCAGATCTTGCTGATTGGTGGAGCATCGGGCGTACCCGACAAGCAACGCGCTCATGGCGCACCTCCAAACGTGGGTCCGGTCGCCACGGGATGTGGTCGGCTCGGGCGTCGGGCCGAGCCCGACCCCACCAGAGACTGCCCTTCCCTGCCGGTCCGCAAGTGCCATGACTTGAGTGGCCACTTCCGCCGATCACATTTTCGTTATACGGTTTTCGCCATGGCAAGCGAGGAACAGATCCAGACGTGGGCTGACGAGGCCGAAACGGGCTACGCGGTCGAGGAGATGAAGCGCCGCGGACGCGGGCGACCCGGCCGTGGCGCCGAGCCGATGCAGGTCGTAGCTGTACGCCTCACCGCCGAAGAGCTTGCTGCAGTCGACGCGGTCGCCGAGCGTGAGCACATCTCGCGATCCGAAGCGATCCGCAGGGCGTTGGCCGGCTTCGCGGCGTGAAGGTCCACGACAGCGCACTCAAGCACGGCGTACTCCGGAGGACGCGGCTCAAGCGGCCGACTGGGCGCTCTGGGTGGAGCCGCTCGACGAAACCGACTGGCTGCGCCGCGAGCTGCGACTCGGATTCGACACCCACGCACGTCTGCTCGAGACGGTCGTGCTGATCTTCGAGAGCGGCGACGAGATGGTCATCCACGCCATGCCAGCTCGCAAACAGTACTGGGAACTTCTGCCCTGAACCAGCGGCTTACGTCTCCGTGAGCCGATCTTCTAGCGGCGCGTTGAGTGGGAGTGCCGCGAACTAGAGTCCGAGCATGACCTTTGCGAATGTGGGCACGTTAGGTGCCGTCCCGGGCAAGCGCGATGAACTGCTCGCGCACCTCACTGCGCGCAACACCGCTCTCCAGCAGGCCGGTTGCCTGGCGTACGAAGTTGGTGTCAGTGACGACGAGCCCGACA
This sequence comes from Nocardioides psychrotolerans, assembly GCF_900113685.1. GTDB lineage: Bacteria > Actinomycetota > Actinomycetes > Propionibacteriales > Nocardioidaceae > Nocardioides > Nocardioides psychrotolerans. The sequence goes on along the minus strand of NZ_FOQG01000007.1, from coordinate 97,584 downwards.
CGGTTTTCGTTGTGGAGTTGTGGGAGAGCGCGGACGCGCATCAATCGTCGCTCGCCCTGCCAGAGGTTCAAGCGGTTATCGCTGCGGCGCGGCCCATCCTGTCCGGCACCTACGGCGGCTTCCGCTTCCACGTTGTCGGGTCTCCACTCAAGGACTGAATCGAGGGTACGCGCGCCGTCTGATGGGGATCGGTCTGTGGCACGCTCCGCCCTCGGTGACCGACGGCCTGCCGACGTGGTGGTGATCGAGGCAGCCGCACGACGCGCCATGATGAGGGCGTTGCCCAAGTTCTACATCGGCGGCATATCGAACTGGAGCAGGTGACGGTGTTGCGCGGAACCAAGGTCGAGACCCCGTCGGTGCCGATGGGTGGTGACGGAGAGCCGCTCGGCGCACTGCCGATGTCGGCGACCACCCCGGCCGTGGGCGGGGCCCGGCCCGCGGCCCTGCGGGTCCTGTCGTGAAGAAGTTCCTCGATCACGAGGCGGCCCTCGTGGTGATGGCCGACAAGATGGCCGAGCTGAAGCCACGGCTGCGCGGCGGGCTGCACGCGGGCTCGGTGCCGTTCGTGATCGCGGCGGGAGTCGTGCTGATCGTGCTGTCGCCGAGCACCGGGACCAAGGTCGGCGCGGGGGTCTTCTCCGGCTCGGCGCTCCTGTTGTTCGGCGTGTCCGCGATCTATCACCGCGGCACCTGGCAGCCGGCCGTCTGGGCGCTGTTGCGCCGGCTCGACCACTCCAACATCTTCATCCTCATCGCCGGCACCTACACCGCCTTCGCGATGCTGCTCCTGCAGGGAGATGCCCGAGTGCACCTTCTCGTCGGCATCTGGAGCGGCGCCCTGCTCGGGGTGCTCTTCCGGGTCTTCTGGACCGGCGCCCCACGCTGGCTCTACACCCCGATCTACATCGGACTTGGCTGGTTCGCGGTGTTCTTCATCCCGGACTTCGTCGAGGGCGCCGGCCGCCTGAGCACCGCCACAGCCGTGTCGGTGGTCGTGCTGCTCGTCGTCGGCGGCCTCTTCTACACCCTCGGCGGCGTCGTCTACGGACTCAAGAGGCCGAACCCCAGTCCCGTGTGGTTCGGCTTCCACGAGGTCTTCCACGCCTTCACGATCCTGGCCTTCATCGCGCACTACGTGGCGGTCTCGCTGGCGACGTACGCCCTACGCTGACCTTTCCTTCGCAGTCGTCAGGAAACCGGGGCTGCCGATGACAGCGGGCGCCTCCTCCGACTCGTCATCGCCCTCGGCGTCGCCCCCTTCGAGGGGCAGATCACCGGTGCCGCCCGCGGCCGGCGTGCCCGATGGCTTGCTGAGCGCGCCGGTGACGGCGCCGGATGCTCGGACGACAATCAGCTCACTGATCCGGAAAGGAACCTCATGTGCGATTGCCGCGGTCAACACCTCGCTCGTCCACAATGAGCGTCCCGTAAGCCCCGTCCGGAAGGGGTGACCGGTGAGGGGTGGCCAACCGGAGACGGTGCACCTGGCGCGCTGGGTCGGCAAGCATCCGCCCCTGCCGCGATCCGCGCGGTTCACGACGGTCGGGTGGTCAGGCTGCGAGCGCGACTGGACGCCTGCGGGCTCGTTCCCGAGCGCACGCGAGGCAGCCGCTTCAGCAGCGGGCGGAAGACGTTGGTGGCGGGCACGGTTCCTACTGTCGCGACGCGGCCAACAGGGACACCCCCAGTCAGATCCCGGCGGCCTTCTCCAGCGCCGTGACCTCCGTGTCGAGGTGGGTCAGCAGCCGCTGCAGGTGGGGCACGGTGCGGCGGCAGCCGGTCAGCCCGAAGGCCATGTTGCCGTCGTACGACGTGCAGGTGATGTTGAGCGCCATCCCGTTGATCGGGATCGACAACGGGTAGGTGCCCATCAGCTGGGCACCGTTCCAGTAGTGCGTGCTGCGGGGGCCGGGGACGTTGCTGATGATCAGGTTGTAGGGCGGTCGCACGATGCCCTGCATGCGCAGCAGCGGCGTGAGGATCGCCGGTGCCTGGCCGATCGCGCTCATCGCGAGGATCTGCATCGGCGTCATCGACGACAGCGCCTCCTTGCCGTCCTTCATCGAGCGGTGGATCGCGGAGAGCCGGCGGGCGGGGTCGTCCAGGTCGGTCGCGAGCTGCACCATGACGGCGCCGACCGCGTTGCCGCCCTCGGAGGAGGCGACCTGCGACTGCTTGGCGTTGAGGCCGACCGGGACCATCGCGACCAGCGGGGCGTCGGGGAGGGCGTCGAGCTCGAGGAGGTACTGCCGGATCGCACCGCTGCACATCGCCATCACGACGTCGTTGATCGTGGTCCCGGTGGCCTTGCCGATCGCGCGCAGGCGCTCGATCGGCCAGTCCTGGGCGGCGAAGCGGCGTGAGCCGGTGATCGACTGGTTGAACATCGTGCGCGGCGCGTGCAGCGACAGCGACGACGTCTCGTTCCTGAGGCCCTTGGTGATCGTCTTCACCAGCGCCCCGGGCATGCCGGCGGCATCGGCGGTGATGCCCATGGCGCTGCGCAGCGCGCTGATCGGCACACCGGCGAGGCTGGCCTCCGCCTTGTCGAGCTCGCGGGAGCGGCGCGCGTTGGGCTGGGCGCCCCAGGGGGCCGGCATGCCGCGCTTGTCGGGGTCGGTCGACAGGACGCTGGCGAGCAGCCGCATCGCGGAGATGCCGTCGACGAGCGCGTGGTGGGTCTTGGTGTACATCGCGACCCGGCCGTCGCGCAGGCCCTCGATCAGGTGCGCCTCCCACAGCGGGCGCTCCCAGGCCAGGCGGGTGCTGTGCAGCCGCGAGCACAGATCAAGCAGCTCGCGGACCCGTCCGGGCTTGGGCAGGGCGCTGTGGCGCACGTGGTGCTCGATGTCGAACTCGAGGTCGGGCTGCCATACGAGCTGGCCGCCGGTCTTCACCGAGCGGTGCGGGTGCTTGAGGAAGAGCGGTGCCATCTCCTCGACGTCGCGCATCTCCTCGTACATCTGGCGCACGTAGTCGCGCCCTGCCCCCTCCGGCTTCTTGAAGAGCTGGAGGCCACCCACGTGCATCGGCATGTTGCGGTTCTCCGCGAGGAGGAACGCAGAGGAGGTGGGATCGATCGGAGAGACCACAGGGAGCACCTTTCGTAGGTGGGCATCCTTGCTCGCGGTGACGACTGCCACAAGGCGCCCAGCCGATGAGGGGGCCGACGAGGGGGCGATGAGGGGCCGATGGGTAGCAGCTCAGGGTTCTCCCTTGCATCCGTGACGCGTGCGGCGAGTCCCTTGCGGTGGGCGCCGCGCCTGCCCGAGGCTCGACGTGCACCGGACCTCGGTAGCCCTCGTCTTCTTCTCGGGAGAAACCCATGCTTCGTCACACCCTGCTCACGCTCGGCCTCTCCGTGGGCCTGGTGGCCGTGCCCGCCGCCGCCCAGGCCCAGGACTACTCCGCCCCGCTGACGACCGCGATCAGCGATCTGCCCACCTCGAGCGAGGTCCGCACGGGCTACTCGCGCGACCTCTTCCCGCACTGGGTCGACGCCGACGGCGACGGGTGCAGCACCCGCAACGAGGTCCTGATCAGCGAGGCCGACGACCCGGTCACCGTGGGCAGCGGCTGCTCGCTCTCGGGCGGGCGCTGGTTCTCCTACTACGACCGCGTCTCCTGGACGAACCCCTCCGACGTCGACATCGACCACCTGGTCCCGCTGGCCGAGGCATGGGACTCGGGGGCACGCTCGTGGACCACGACGACCCGCCAGGCCTACGCCAACGACCTCGGCGACTACCGCTCGCTGGTCGGGGTGACCGACAACGTCAACCAGTCCAAGGGTGACCAGGACCCGCAGGAGTGGCTGCCGACCTACGACCGGTGCCGCTACGTCTCGGAGTGGGTCGCGGTGAAGCACCGCTGGCGACTCACGGTCGACAGCGGTGAGAAGTCCGCACTGTCGTCGCTGGCCTCGTCGTGCACGAACTCGACGATCACGGTGACGCTGGCGCGCTGATCGACCCACTGATCGTCCACAGGCCGGGCTCCGGCAGGTCCCTCCACAGGGTCTGCCCGAGCCCGGTCTGCTTGTCCGCCCTGGCTCCTAGCGTCCTGCTCGCACCGGAACTCGCCGGTGCCGGACCCTCGGGGGACACCCATGAAGACACTCCTCATCTCCATGACCATCACCAGCTGCACGCTCGTCGCGGGCCTGGTCGGCGCCGCGACCTGGGTGCCCGCGCTCGCCTCGGGCGGAGCGGTGGTCCACGAGCCACCGGCCCGGACCGAGCGCCCGGTCATCGTCGCCGTCGAGGGCGACAAGGCAAACGGTTTCGGCATCTCCTACTCCGACGGCACCGCGCTCTACCCGCCGACCGACTCCGAGGCGTCCGCCGAGTGCGGAGAATATGACCGCTGGGCCGACCGGCTGCGCTGCCGCACCGAGGTCCGCGTCTGGTACCGCGACCTCGGTGAGCTGAAGCGCGCGCTCGCCTACGCGCACGCGCAGTAGGCCGCTCTGACACGATCTCCCCATGGAGGCCTCGCCGCTCGACCGCGCGTGGAGCCGGGGCCGCACGTCGCTGGGTGAGCGCCTGCAGCGGCTCTCGGCCAAGCGCTGGCTCATCGTGCAGTGCGCGCTCGCGGCCGGGGCCGCGTGGTTCGTCGCGGCCGACCTGCTGGGCCACGACACGCCCTTCTTCGCGCCGATCGCGGCAGTGGTCAGCCTCGGGACCTCCTACGGCCAGCGCCTGCGCCGGGTGGCGGAGGTGACCCTCGGCGTCGCGATCGGGGTCTTCGTCGCCGACCTGCTGGTCATCCAGGTCGGCACCGGCTGGTGGCAGCTGACGCTGATCGTCGGGCTCGCCATGACCACGGCCTTCCTGCTCGACGGCGGACAGCTCTTCGTCACCCAGGCGGCCGTGCAGTCGATCGTGGTCAGCACGCTGCTGCCCGACCCGGGAGCGGCGCTGACCCGGTGGACCGACGCGCTCATCGGCGGGGTGATCGCCCTCGTCGCGGCCACGGTCACGCCGGCGGCACCGCTGCGCAGACCCCGCGAGCAGGCCGCGCGGGTGATGAAGAAGGTGGCGGCGCTGCTGCGTGCGGCGGGGGAGGTGATGGTCGACGGGGAGGCCGAGCGCGGGCTCGACCTGCTGGCCGACGCCCGCTCCACCGACCACCTGATCCGAGAGCTCCAGGCGGCCGCCGACGAGGGCATGTCGGTGGTGGCGTCGTCCCCGTTCCGGGTGCGGCACAAGGACAACCTGCGACGCATGGTCGATCTGGTCGACCCGCTCGACCGGGCGCTGCGCAGCACCCGGGTCCTGGTCCGGCAGGTCGCAGTGACGGCCTACCACCGGCGCCCGGTCCCACGTGCCTATGCGGTGCTCGCCGCCGAGCTCGCGGACGCCGCCGAGCTGGTGGCGGCCGAGCTGGCCGCCGACCGGATGCCGGTGGCCGCGCGCGACGCCATCCTCGCGATCGGCGACGCGACGGGACGGGTGGAGCGCTCGGAGGTCCTCACCGCCGAGGTGATCCTCGCCCAGCTGCGCTCGATCGTCGTCGACCTGCTGCTGCTCACCGGCATGAGCCAGGTCGAGTCGACCGAAGCACTGCCCCCGCCACCTCGATGGGCCTGAGGAGCGGGCAGTGCGGCTGCTCGGCGTACGGCTGGAGATGGTCGAACCGGAGGGCGGTCACTGACCGACCCGGTGCAGGTGCACGCGCGGGTGGTCGACCGCGTCCTGGAGCGACAGCCCGCCGCTGACGAAGCCCGCCAGCACGATGCCGACCTCGTTGACCATCGTGACGAGGACGGGCCGCCACGGCGGCGTCGACCGCGTTCCCACCAGCCCGCGCGATCGCGGCCCCGGCATCGGCGGCGGCCTCGTTGGGCGCGGCGAGCGCCACATCCACGGCGCTCGCCACTAGAGGCTCGCCCTCAGCTCGCGGACCACGGAGTCGACGACGGCGACCAGGTCGCCACCGGTGCGCTCGGCGACCGCCCGCTGCCGTTGGTACGACGCACCCCGCCGCGGCAGGTCGGCGACCGACGCGAGCTCCTCGAGGCAGCCGAGGCGCGCCGCGACCGGCTCGAGCCGCACCAGCAGGTCGGCCAGGTCGTCGGTGAGGAGCCGCTCCTGCGACTGCGCGTCGAGGATGATGATCGCGTCGAGCCCGTAGCGCGCGGCGCGCCACTTGTTCTCCTGCACGTGCCACGGCGGCAGCACCGGCGGGCTCTCCCCGGCCGCGATCCTGGTGTCGAGGTCCACGACCAGGCAGTGCATCAGCGCGACGAGCCCGGCCAGGTCACGCATGTCGGAGACCCCGTCGCACACCCGGTTCTCCAGGGTCCCGAGGTGGGGCGCCGGACGCAGGTCCCACCGGATCTCGGAGAGCTCGTCGATCACGCCGGTGGTGAGCTGGTCCTGGGCGAACGACTCGAACTCCGCCCACGTCGTGAACTGGAAGGGCAGCCCGGCCGTCGGCAGCTGCTGGAACATCAGGGCGCGGTTGGAGGCGTAGCCGGTGTCGACCCCGGCCCAGATCGGCGAGGACGCCGACAGCGCCTGGAGGTGGGGGTAGTAGGTGAGCAGTGCGGAGAGCACCGGGAGCACGCGGTCCCGCTCGGGCAGCCCGACGTGCACGTGCACGCCCCAGATCAGCATCTGGCGTCCCCACCACTGGGTGCGGTTGATCAGCTCCCGGTACCGGTGGCCCTCGGTGAGCTGCTGACCGGTCCAGGAGGCGAAGGGGTGGGTGCCGGCGCCGTAGAGGTCGATGTCGAGGTCGTCGCCCGCGGGCACCACGTGATCGAGGGTCCGGCGCAGGTCGCCCATGGCCTCGTCGACGGTGCGGCAGATGCCGGTGACGAGCTCGACGGTGTTCTTCAACAGCTCCTGGTGGAGCCGGCCCTGGTGCTCCAGCCGGGGGCGTGCCCGCGCGAAGAGGTGGGAGACGTCGTTGCGCAGGTCACGGCTGCGCCGGTCGACCAGGGCGAGCTCCCACTCGACTCCGAGGGTCGGCTCGGCGGACCCGTGGAAGTCGATGCGCACCCGCACAGCGAAGCACACGGCACTCCTGCCAGCATTGCGCCCATGCTCGAGTCCCGCGCGTTGAACCTGACGTTGGACTTCTGTCTCCGCGTGGGCGAGCTGCTGCTCGCGTCGGGGGCGGGTGCCGCGGACGTCACCTCCACCATGCAGACCCTGGCCTGGCACTTCGGGGTGCGCCACCCCGACATCGACGTGACCTTCACGGCGCTGTCGATGAGCTTTCAGCCGGACCCCGAGGAGCCGCCGCTGCTCCAGGTACGCCACGTCAAGCAGCGCGAGATCGACTACGAGGACCTCACCCTCGTCGACCACCTCGTGCGCGAGGTCGTCGCCGACCGGGTCGACCTCGCCGAGGCCCGCGCCACCCTGAGCCGCATCGTCTCCTCCGGCCACAGCACCCCGCGCTGGGCGACCAGCCTGGCCTGGGGCTCCATGTGCTCGGGCGTCGGCATCCTGCTCGGCGGCGGATTCACCGTCGTCGCGATCGCGTTCCTCGCCGCGATCTGCATCGACCGGCTCCAGCTGCTGATGGCCCGGCGTCGGATGCCGTTCTTCTACCAGCAGGTCGCCGGCGGCGGCGTCGCCACGCTCCTGGCCGCTGCGGCCGCGGCGGTCGGTGTGGTCGAGGACCCGTCGCTGGTCATCACCGCCAACATCGTCATGATGCTCGCCGGCATCGGCTTCATGGGCGCACTCCAGGACGCCCTCTCCGGCTTCTACGTCACCGCCGGCGCCCGCCTCACGGAGGCGTTGCTCGCCACCGCCGGCATCATCGCCGGGGTCAGCGGCGGGCTCACCGTCGCCGACGTCGCCGGCGTCGAGCTGCGCCGCGTCGGCCTGGGCGTCACCACCTGGGAGACGCTGACCCCGATCGCCCTCGGCGCGGCCCTGTGCGCCGGCTCCTTCGCCGTCGCCTCCTACGCGCCGCGCCGCAGCATCCTGCCGATCGCGGTCGTCGCGGCGGCCGCGATCCTGATCTCGCAGTCGATCGCCATCCAGGGCTTCGGCCGTGCCTGGCCGACCGCGCTGGCGGCGTTCTTCGTCGGTCTCGTCAGCTTCACCGTCGCCGGTCGGCTCAAGGTGCCGCCGCTCGTCGTCGTGGTCTCCGCCGTCGTGCCGATGTTGCCGGGTCTCTCGATCTACCGCGGCCTGGCGCTGATGGCCGAGGGTGGGACCGATACCTCGCAGGGCCTGCTGTCGATGGTCACGGCTGCCTCGATCGCGACGGCGCTGTCCTCGGGCGTGATCCTCGGGGAGTACGTCGCGCAGCCGCTCAAGCGGGAGGCCCGTCGTCTCGAGAGCCGACTCGCCGGCCCGCGCCTGGTCGGTCCGCTCAGGTCCGGTCGACCGCGCCGGACCGGCGCTCGTCGAACCAGGCGTGGGCGGACCCGTCGAACGGCGCCACCCGGTCCGTGACCGCGGCGTGGATGCGCTCGGCGGTCGCGATCGCGAGGGCGCACACGTCCTCGGGGTAGGCGTGCTCGATGCGGTGCTGGGCGAACTCGTCCTCGTCGTCCACCCAGACCCGCCCGGTGGTGCCCCGGATCACGTCGAGGTCGAGGTCGACGGCGTGCACCTCCACCCCGCCGTCGACGACGTGCCACGTCGGCGGCGTCGTCATGTCGACGTAGGTGTGGAGCGGGCCGTGGGCCGCGTGGAACGTCGCCACCCAGCCCCGGAGCGCGTCGTCGCCGGCGGCGGGGACGAGGCAGACCTGGTCGACGGGGGCGACGTACGACGCCCCCGGGCGCGACATCGTGCTCCCGGCGGCGAAGCCCAGCCAGTCACCGTGCTCGTCGGAGCCGAGCAGGACCCCCTCGAACTGCCAGTGCGGGCGGTGACCCCACTTGGTCATCACCACCCGCACCCGATCGCCTGGATCGCCTGGTCTGGCCGGGGGAGTCACCCGGTCATGCTGCCCCGGTCAGACGACCTTGGCGGGCAGGACGCGCTTCGAGCCGTAGGCGATGATGTCCTGGTAGCGCGAGCCGGTGAGCTTGGCGAAGTGGTGCACGGCGTGGGCGTCGAGGCCGACGAGCACGCGCGCCTTGTTGCCGAGGATGCCCTTGACGATGACCTCGGCGGCCTTCTCGGGCGTCATCTTGGCGAGCTTCTCGTCGAAGAGCTTGGCCGTGGCGGCCTTGTCCTCGCTCGCCGAGACTCGCGCGTTGCGGGCGATCGCGGTCTTGATGCCGCCGGGGTGGACGGCTGTGACGCCGACCTGGTGGCCCGCGATGAGCATCTCCTCGCGCAGCGCCTCGGTCATGCCGCGCACGGCGTACTTCGTCGCGTTGTAGGCGCTCTGCCCGGGCATCGAGACGAGCCCGAAGAGCGAGGAGATGTTGACGACGTGGCCGTCGCCCGAGGCGATGATGTGGGGGAGGAACTCCTTGGTGCCGTGCACGACGCCCCAGAAGTTGATCCCGACGATCCAGTCGAGGTCCTCGTAGGTCAGCTCGTCGAAGTTGCCGGCGAGCGCGACCCCGGCGTTGTTGATGACGACGTTGACGCGACCGAACTGGCCGGCCACCGCCTCGGCGTACGCCGTGAAGGCGGCGCGGTCGGCGACGTCGAGCTTGTCGCTGCGCACCTCGCGGGCGCCGGCGCCCTTGACCAGGTCGACGGTCACGGCCAGGCCGGCCTCGTCGACGTCGGAGAGAGCGAGCAGCGCGCCACGCGCGGCCAGGTTGAGCGCCAGGGCCCGGCCGATGCCGGAGCCGGCGCCGGTGATCACGACGACCTTGTCCTCGAGGGTCTTCATGCGGTGATCTCCTGACGGCCGTTGGTCGGCGTGGGGTCGGCTGCGGTCGCGGCCTGGACGGTGTAGGCGGCGACGTCGAAGTCGGCGGTCTCGCCGCGGAACGAGAAGGTGGTGCGGGGCCACAGGGTGGTGTTGTTGCCGTGGGCGTCCATGTACCAGCTGGCGCAGCCGCCGGTGCTCCAGACGGTGCGTTTCATCCGGCGCTGGATCTCGCCGGTCCACGACCGCTCGGCCGCGCGGGTCACCTCGACCACGGTGTAGTCGTTGCGACGCATCGCCTTGATGGCCTCGCGGATGTAGGTCACCTGCGACTCGATCATGAAGACCATGCTCGAGTGGCCCAGGCCGGTGTTGGGCCCGACGATGAAGAACAGGTTGGGGAAGTCGGGCACGGCCGTGCCCTTGTAGGCCGCCATGCCCGTCTCGGCCCAGGTGTCGGCCAGCGTGCGCCCGGTGCGGCCGGTGATGCGCTCGGTGATCGGCAGCTCGGTGGTGTGGAAGCCGGTGGCGACGACGAGCACATCGATCTCCCGCTCGACCCCGTCGGCCGTGACGATCGCGTTGCCGGTGACCTTGGCGATCGGGTCGGTGACCACGTCGACGTTGTCGGAGGCCAGCGCCGGGTAGTAGGTGTTGGAGATCAGGATCCGCTTGCAGCCGATCTCGAAGGTCGGGGTGACCTTGGCCTTCAGGTCGGGGTCCTCGATGGCCTTGGAGATGTTGCCCAGGGCCAGCAGCTTGGCGGGGGTGGCGATCTTGGGCTGCAGGGTGAACGCCGGCACGTAGGTCTCGCGACCCCAGTAGATCGCGGTGCGGTAGGCGGACTGCAGGCCCGGCACGTGCTTGAGCGCGAGCCGTTCGAGCTTGCCGTAGGTCCGGTCGTTGCGCGGCAGGACGTAGGGCGCGGTGCGCTGGTAGACATCGAGGTGAGCCACGACCTCCTGCACCTTCGGCACGATCTGGATAGAGGACGCGCCGGTGCCGATGACGGCGACCCGCTTGCCGGTCAGGTTGGTGTCGTGGTCCCAGCGGGCCGAGTGGAACAGCTCGCCCTGGAAGGTCTCGATGCCCTCGATGTCGGGGAGCTTGGGCTCCGAGAGCCCGCCGGCCGCGGAGATGACGACGCGGGCGTCGTACGTCGTGGTGCCGGCGGGGCCGGTCGTCTCGACGACCCAGCGCTGAGTGGCGTTGTCCCAGGTGGCGGACTCGACGGAGGTGTCGAAGCGGAAGCGGTCGAGCGTGCCGGAGCCGGCGGCAACGCGTCGGATGTAGGCCAGGATCTCCGACTGCGGTGAGAACGACATCGACCAGTCGGGGTTGGGCGCGAAGGAGTAGGAGTAGAGCTGGCTCGGGACGTCGCAGGCCGCACCGGGGTAGGTGTTGTCGCGCCAGGTGCCGCCGACGTCGGCGCCCTTCTCGATCACGACGAAGTCGCGCTCGCCGGCCTCGTCGAGCTTGATCGCCGCGCAGAGTCCGGCGAAGCCGGCCCCGACGACGAGCTGCTCGACCTGCACCCGGGTCTCCCGGGTCGCGGTGGTGGGGGAGGTGGTCGATGTCATGCGACGACGGTATTGCCCTTATTGAATCGGTGTCAATAGAATGGGGTGCGTGACCGCAACCACACGTGTCCGGCTCTCTCCCGAGGAGCGGCGCTCCCAGCTGCTCGACCTCGGTGTGCGCCTCCTGGCCACTCGTTCCCTCGACGAGCTCTCGATCGACGTGCTCGCCGAGGAAGCCGGCATCTCGCGCGGGTTGCTCTACCACTACTTCGGCAACAAGCACGTCTTCCACGAGGCCGTCGTACGCCGTGCTGCCGACGACCTCATCGCCCAGACCGCCCCTCCGGCCTCGGGGGAGCCGCTCGAGCGGCTGCTGACCTCGGTGACGGCCTACGTCGACTACGTGGTGACCAACTACGAGGGCTACCTCTCGCTCGTCAAGGGTGCCGCCGGTGGCAACGACACGCTCCGGGAAATTTACGACGAGGCCCGCTCGGCCCTCACCGACCGTGTCTTCCGTGAGGACGCCCAGGGCACGATCATCACCGACACGCCGGCCGCTCGCCTCGTCGTGCGCGGTTGGGCCGCCATGACCGAGGAGCTGGTCATCACCTGGCGCGCGGACCCCTCTGGCGTGAGTCGCGAGGAGCTGCTCGAGATCATCGCCGCGTCGTTGCCGGCGCTGGTCGGGGTGATTCCTGGCTGAGCGGGTCCGGGCGGGCGAGAAGTCGCACCCGCCCAGACCGCCGGCTCACATCGCCGAGCTCATGTCGCCGAGATCAGGTGCCGAGCTCAGGTGCCGACGACCTCGGCGAGCTGGTCGAGGCCCCACTCGAGGTCCTCGGCCGAGATCACCAGCGGCGGCGCGAGCCGGATCGTCGAGCCGTGCGTGTCCTTGGCCAGGACACCGCGGGCCATGAGGGCCTCGCAGACCTGGCGACCGGTGCCGACCGACGGGTCGATGTCGATGCCGGCCCACAGCCCGCGCACGCGGACGGCGAGCACGCCGTGGCCCACCATCGCCTCGAGGCGGGTGCGCAGCAGCTCGCCGAGCTCCTCGGCGCGACGCTGGAAGTCGCCCGTGGCGAGCATGTCGACGACTTCGTGGCCGACCGCGCAGGCGAGCGGGTTGCCGCCGAAGGTCGAGCCGTGCTGGCCCGGCTTGAGCACGCCGAGGATGTCGCGGTCGGCGACGATCGCGGAGACGGGCACGATGCCGCCGCCGAGCGCCTTGCCGAGGATGTAGATGTCGGGCACGACGCCCTCGTGGTCGCACGCGAAGGTGCGTCCGGTGCGACCGAGGCCGGCCTGGATCTCGTCGGCGGCGAAGAGCACGTTCTCGCGGGTGCAGGCCTCGCGGACGCCGCGCAGGTAGCCCTCGGGCGGGATCACGACGCCGCCCTCGCCCTGGATCGGCTCGATCAGCACGGCGACCGTCGTCGCGTCGATGGCGGCCTCGAGCGCCTCGAGGTCGCCGTAGGGAACGGTCACGAAGCCGGGCGAGAACGGCCCGAAGCCGTCGCGCGCGTCCGGGTCGTCGGAGAAGCCGACGATGGTGGTCGTGCGGCCGTGGAAGTTGCCCGAGGCGACGATGATCGTGGCCTGGTCGGCGGGCACGCCCTTGACCTCGTAGCCCCACTTGCGGGCCACCTTGATCGCGGTCTCGACGGCCTCGGCGCCGGTGTTCATCGGCAGCACGAGGTCCTTGCCGCACAGGTCGCCGAGCGCGGCGCAGAAGTCGGCGAACTGGTCGTGGACGAAGGCACGGCTGGTCAGCGTGAGCTTGTCGAGCTGCGCGTGGGCAGCGGCGACCAGGGCGGGGTGGCTGTGGCCGAAGTTCAGTGCGGAGTAGCCGGCGAGCAGGTCCAGGAAGCGGCGTCCGTCGACGTCGGTCATCCAGGCACCCTCGGCGTGGGCCACCACCACCGGGAGGGGGTGGTAGTTGTGCGCGGTGCGCTCTTCGGCGCGGGCGAGCTCGCGGACACCGTGCTGCTTCTCGGTGAGGGACGCGGTCATGGTCACTCCTCTCGTTGGTCGCTCCCCACTGTAGGGGGACGGTTCAGATTGTCAGACAATCTGGTGGATAGCCAGTTGGCGGCGACCGAGGTCGGTGCCCGTTACGGTCCTCGGGTGAATCAGCAGGAGGAGAAGGTCGACACCCCCCACTCCGTGCGAGCGCGACTGGCTCGTGTCGCCACGACGTACGTCGTCGTCGCGGCCGCCGTGGTGGGCCTCGGGTGGCTCCTCACGCACCCGCTCGCGGGGTCGGTGGGCGCGTTCGACGACGATGTGTCGCGCTGGTTCGCCGACCGGCGCACCCCCGGCCTCGACCGGGTCGCCGACGTCGTGACGTTCGTGGCCGACACCTGGGTGGGCGTGCTCGTCGCGCTCGCCGTCGCGGTGGCGGCCGGCGTGTGCGACCGCTCGTGGCGGGGGCCGGTGCTGGTGGTGGCCGCGGTCGTCGGCCACCTCGGCATCTACCTGCTGGGCACGCACCTCGCCCCCCGCGACCGTCCGCCGGTCGAGATCCTCGACCCCGGCCTGGTCCCGGACCACAGCTTCCCGTCCGGCCACGTCGGCACGGCGGTCATCGCCTACGGCTGCGTCGCGGTCGTGCTGGCCCTGCGGCTGCGGTCGGCACCCGTGCGTCGCACGGTGGTCGGCCTGCTGGCGCTGGTCCCGTTCCTCGTGGCGCTGTCCCGGCTCTACCAGGGCGCGCACCACGTGACCGACGTGACGACGAGCCTGGTCTACGCCTCGGTCTGGCTCCTCGTCCTGGCCCGGGCGGGAGGCTGGCTCACGTCGCGGCCGAGCAGCTCGGGATGACCGTCGAGGCTCCAGGTCTCGTCGAGTGACACCCAGAGCATGCTCGAGGGCGCTGCTGACCTGCTCGTTGCGTCACTCGACGATCACGCCGGCCGCGCACCCAGACGCACGTCGATCCGCGTGCGGCCCGGAGCGCTGCTGAGGGACACGTGGCCGCGGCGGTGGCTTGGGCCCCGGCCCAGGTGGCGGTCCCGGCGGCTTCCAGCAGGGTCAGGTGCCCGGTCCGCGGGGTGGCATCCCGCCCGCCATCCGACCCGACGACGCGACGCTCCCTGACACCGATGACGACGTACGGCCGGGCGACGACGGCAACACCACCTGAGGCGCGACCGTGTCGGTCCGGGTGTTCGGACCCGCGGTGGCAATCGAGCCGCTAATCTTCGGTCGCCGTCTCCGACCTCCCGCTCGGGCAGAACCTCAAGGACCCTCATGACCGAGAACGCAACCCCCGACGCCACCGTCCCCCCGCCCTACGGCGCCCCTACACCGGCGTACGGCGCACCCATGCCGGCGTACGGCGCCCCCGTCCAGGCCTTCGGCCCCGGCCCGACCGGAAAGATCCGCGGCACCGGCGTCTGCATCCTGCTCGCCATCGTGACGTTCGGGATCTACGCCATCGTCTGGACCTACTCGGTCCACGAGGAGATGAAGCGCCACACCGGCCGCGGCCTCGGTGGCCTCGTCGCCGCCCTGCTCCAGCTGTTCGTCGGCATCGTGATGCCCTACATCACCTCCGCCGAGGCCGGCGGGATGTATGAGGCCAAGGGTCAGCAGAAGCCCGTCAGCGGCGCCACCGGCCTGTGGTACTTCCCCGGTATCTTCATCCTCGTCGGCCCCATCGTGTGGTTCGTCAAGACCAACGGTGCGATCAACGACTACTGGCGCGCGCAGGGCGTCCAGGGCTGATCGGATCGGCCCGTGCCGAGGGCGCCGGGTCGCGCCCGCCTGAGGGCTGTCGCTCCTCCTCGTCGTGGTCGATGGAGCCGCAGCTCGATCACCTCTCCCGGGGTGGTCAATCGTTTGACCATCCCGGAAGCGTGACGCTGCCGCTGTGGAGCGCGGGTCGCCGCCGGCTCAGGACAGGGCGCCGCACCTCGAGCGCGTCACGTCCCTGCCAGCCCCCAGCATGTCCCGCACGGCCAGCGACGCGAAGACCATCGCCGAGCCGAGGGGTGCGCCGGGGCCGGGGTAGACCGGGCCGAAGACGGAGGCCGAGGAGTTGCTGGACGCATAGAGCCCGGCGATGACCGAGCCGTCGGGCCGCAGCACGCGACCTGCGGTGTCGGTGACGAGACCGCCCTTGGTGCCGAGGTCGGAGAGCACGAAGCGGGCGGCGAAGAAGGGCGGCTGGTGGACGCCGGTCAGTGCCGCGTTGGGTCCGGTGCCGCCGGCGAAGAACGTGTCGTACTCGTCCTCGCCCCGGCCGAAGTCCTCGTCCTTGCCGGTCGTGCAGAAGCCGTTGAAGCGCTCAGCCGTCGCGACCAGCGCGTCGACGGGCACCCCGATCAGCCCAGCGAGAGCAGCAAGAGTGTCGGCCTGCACCCACGTGCCGGCCGCGAGGTGGTCGGCGGGATCACCCTCGGGCATGGCGATCGCGGGCAGTCGACCACCCTCGCGCGAGTCGAAGACGAACCACGACGGCACGGCGCCGGCGTGTGCTGCCATGAGACGGCCGAAGCGGTCGTAGGGCAGGCACTCGTTGCCGAAGCGCTGCCCGGCGGCATCGACGAAGAAGCCGCTGCGGAAGCCGAGGGTGAAGGACCCGCTGCCGTCGGGGTGCTCGAGGCCGGGGCAGAACCACCCGACAGCGCTGAAGTCCGCGGCCGCCCCGAGGGCCATCGCCGCCTCGATCGGCTCGCCCGTGTTGGTCCCGCGCGGCGCCATCGTCCACGCGACCGCGCCGGGCACCCCGTGCTCGGCGCGCAGCGCCGCGTTGCCCTCGAAGCCGCCGGCGGCGACCAGCACCCCGTGCGACGCGCGCAGCGTGACCGGCCCCTCGGGCGTCATCGCCGCGACGCCGACCACGCGGTCGTCCTCGACCACGAAGCCCGTCACCGGCAGCCCGGTGCGGATCTCACCGCCCTCACGGACGTACGCCGTGGCGAGGCGGGCGATGAGCGCCTGGCCCCCGGTCAGCGTGCGTCGGCCGCCCTGCCCTGCCCGATCGAGCTCGACGGGAGGGCGCACCAGCTCAGCGACCTCCGAGGGCAGCTCGTCGCGGCGCACCTTGATCGGCTGGATGGAGCGACCCAGGGGCACGCGACCCGGAGCGTCGTAGTACTCCGCGAAGGGCAGCCACTCGAAGTCGATGCCCTCGTCGGACTCCAGCTCGGCGACCAGCTCGGGGGAGTGGGCGAGGAAGGCCTCCACCTTGGCCGTGTCGGGCGACTCCAGGATCGCCCCGAGGTAGGCCCGTGCCCCCGAGGTCGAGTCCGGCAGCCCCGCGCGCTGCTGCACCTGGCTGCCCGGCAGCCAGCACGCGCCGCCCGAGTAGGCCGACGTCCCACCGATCAACGCGGTCTTCTCCACGACGACCGTGCGCAACCCGGACCGTGCGGCCAGGAACGCCCCGGTCATCGCGCCGCCACCCGACCCGACCACGATGACGTCGTACTGCTCGGGGGTGTCCAGGGGGCTCTCGGAGTCCGTCACCGCGCGATCGTCGCAAGTAGAACCTGTTCTAGGCAAGCGGCAAGGCAGAATGGGCCCAGCCATGACCGACCAGCTCCAGATCACGTATCCCGCGGAGCTGCCCGTCAGCATGCGCCGCGAGGACATCGCCGCGGCGATCCGTGACCACCAGGTCGTGATCGTGGCCGGCGAGACCGGCTCGGGCAAGACCACGCAGCTGCCCAAGATCTGTCTGGAGCTCGGCCGCGGACAGCTCGGGGAGGGGCGCGAGCGCAAGCTGATCGGCCACACCCAGCCGCGCCGGATCGCCGCGCGCTCGGTGGCCGAGCGGATCGCCTCCGAGCTCGGGACCGAGCTGGGCGACCTCGTCGGCTACCAGGTGCGCTTCACCGACAAGACGTCGCGCGCGAGCCGGGTCAAGCTGATGACCGACGGCATCCTGCTCGCCGAGCTGCAGCGCGACCGCCAGCTGATGAAGTACGACACGATCATCATCGACGAGGCCCACGAGCGCAGCCTCAACATCGACTTCCTCCTGGGCTACCTGCGCCGCCTGCTCCCGCAGCGCCCCGACCTCAAGCTGATCATCACCTCCGCGACCATCGACCCTCAGCGATTCGCGGAGCACTTCGCGGCGCCCGACGGCACCCCCGCGCCGATCATCGAGGTCTCGGGCCGCACCTATCCCGTCGAGGTCCGCTACCGCCCGCTGATGGAGGTCTCGGAGGAGGACTCCCACGACAGCGAGGGCGAGGTGGTGGTCCGCGACCAGACCGAGGCGATCGTCGAGGCCGTCAAGGAGCTCAGCGCCGAGGGCCCTGGCGACATCCTGGTCTTCCTGCCCGGCGAGCGCGAGATCCGTGACACCGCCGAGGTCCTCTCGGGCCTCAACCTGACCCCGAGAAATAGGTACGGGCCGCTCGAGGTCGTGCCCCTCTACTCCCGGCTCTCCGCCGCCGAGCAGCACCGCGTCTTCGCCGCCCACACCGGCCGCCGCGTCGTGCTCGCCACCAACGTCGCGGAGACCTCGCTGACCGTGCCCGGCATCCGCTACGTCGTCGACTCGGGCGTCGCGCGCATCTCGCGCTACTCGGCGCGCACCAAGGTGCAGCGGCTGCCGATCGAGGCGATCAGCCAGGCGTCGGCCAACCAGCGCTCCGGTCGGTGCGGCCGCGTCGAGGCCGGCATCGCGATCCGGCTCTACTCCGAGGAGGACTTCGAGGGCCGTCCGGAGTTTACCGATCCCGAGATCCTGCGCACCAACCTCGCGTCCGTCATCCTCCAGATGGCCTCGCTCGGGCTCGGCGAGGTCGGTCGCTTCCCGTTCGTCGAGCCGCCCGACCGGCGCAACGTCACCGCCGGGGTCCAGCTGCTGGAGGAGCTCGGCGCGCTGGGCACGACCGGTGCTGCTGAGACCCGCGGCGGCGTACGCCTCACCCAGCTCGGCCGCCGCCTCGCCCGCCTGCCCATCGACCCGCGGCTCGGCCGGATGATCCTCGAGGCGGAGCGCCTCGGCTGCGTGCGCGAGGTCATCGTCATCTCCGCCGCGCTCTCGCTCCAGGACCCCCGTGAGCGACCCGCCGAGATGCGCGCGCAGGCCGACCAGCAGCACGCCCGCTTCAAGGCCGAGGGCTCCGACTTCCTCACCTGGCTCAACCTGTGGCGCTACGTCAAGGAGCAGCAGGGGGAGATGGGCAGCAGCGCCTTCCGTCGCATGTGCAGACGAGAGTTCCTCAACTACCTCCGCGTGCGGGAGTGGCAGGACTTCGAGTCCCAGCTGCGCCAGGTCTGCAAGGAGATGAAGATCGACGTCGGGGTGCCCGCGGACACCCCGGACGCCGACGGCATTCACCAGGCGCTGCTCTCCGGGCTGCTCAGCCAGTTCGGCCTGCTCGAGGAGGTCGCCCCGTCCACGGGCAGACCGGGCAAGGGTCGCCGCCCGATGCGGGAGTACCTCGGCTCCCGCGGCGCCAAGTTCGCCATCTTCCCCGGCAGCGGCCTCGCCCGCCAGCCACCGGCCTTCGTGATGGCCGGCGAGCTCGTGGAGACCTCGCGGCTCTGGGCCCGGCAGAACGCCGCGATCAAGCCCGAGTGGGCCGAGCGTCTCGGCGGCGACCTGGTCAAGCGCACCTACTCCGAGCCGCACTGGTCCAAGAAGCGCGCGTCGGTGATGGCCCACGAGCGCGCCACCTTGTACGGCGTCCCGCTGATCGCCGACCGCCTGATCAGCTTCGGCAAGGTCGACCGCGAGCTCAGTCGCGAGCTCTTCATCCGCCACGCGCTGGTCTACGGCGAGTGGTCGACGCAGCAGAAGTTCTTCGCGCGCAACCGCGCGCTGCTCGAGGAGGCCGAGGAGCTCGAGCACCGGGCGCGCCGCCGCGACATCGTCGTCGACGAGCACACCCTCTTCGACTTCTACGACGCGCGCGTCGGGGCCGAGGTCGTCAGTGGCGCCCACTTCGACCGGTGGTGGAAGGACGCTCGCCGGCTGGACCCCGAGCTCCTCACCTTCGACCCCTCGATGCTGCGCCACGACACGGCCGAGGAGATCCGCGAGGACGACTACCCCTCGACGTGGAGCGCCGGCGACGGGTCGGCCGGCGAGGGCCTCACCTTCCCGATCAGCTATCACTTCGAGCCCGGCTCGGCCGACGACGGACTCACCATCGACGTGCCGGTCGCGACCCTCAACCGGGTCGTCGCCGACGACTTCTCGTGGAACGTGCCGGGCCTGCGCGAGGAGCTCGTCACCGAGCTGATCCGCAGCCTGCCCAAGAACCTGAGGGTCAGCTTCGTGCCGGCCCCCAACACCGCGCGGGCCTTCCTCGCCGCCGTGCCGGCGGGGGAGGAGCCGCTGCTCGACGCGCTCGAGCGGCACCTGCGCTCGACGACCGGGGTGTTCGTGCCCCGGGAGTCGTGGGACTGGGACAAGCTCGCCGAGCACCTGCGCCCGACCTACCGCGTCGTCGGCGACGACGGCAGCGAGCACGCCCGCGGCAAGGACCTCGAAGCGCTGAAGGCGCCGCTGCGACCGCAGTTCGCGAAGGCGATGGCCGAGGTCGCCTCCGACAGCGGCCTGTCCCGCACCGGCGAGACGACGTGGGTCTTCCGCACCATCGAGGAGTCCTTCCGCCAGGTGCGCGCGGGCCATGACGTGCAGGGCTATCCCGGGCTCGTCGACGAGGGCGCCAGCATCGGGCTCAAGGTCTTCGGCTCCCAGGACGAGCGCGATGCACGGCACCGTCTCGGGGTCACCCGGTTGCTCGCGCTCACCCTGCCCCGCGCCGACCGTCCGGTCCTCGACGGACTCTCCAACCTCGAGAAGCTCGGCCTCGCCGGCTCGCCCTACCCCCACGTCTCCGAGCTGCTCGAGGACTGCCGCCACGCGGTCCTGCAGGCCTGCGTCGACGCCCGGCCACCGACGCGCGACCAGGCGTCGTACGACGTGCTGCTGGGCGAGGCGGGTCGCGCGCAGGCCGCAGAGCTGCCGGCGGTCGTCGCCGAGGTCATCCGCGTGCTCGACACCTGGCGGGCGACCGAGAAACGGCTCAGCGGGCGCGCCGACATGGCGATGCTCCCGGCGTTGGCCGACATGAAGGGGCAGGTCGACCGCCTGGTGACGCGCGGCTTCGTCGGTGACGCGGGCGTGACCCAGCTGCGCCAGCTGCACCGCTACCTCACCGCCGTCCAGGCACGTCGCGACCGGCTCGACGGCGGGGGCGCAGCGGTCAACAAGGACCGCCAGCTGATGGACCGGGTCGCCGAGCTCCAGGCGGCCTACCTGCACCGGCTGGCTGCGCTGCCCGAGGACCGGCCGCCGGGTGAGGCGCTGCGCCAGGTGCGGTGGATGCTCGAGGAGTATCGCGTCTCGCTCTGGGCCCAGCAGCTCGGCACGGCCTACCCGGTGAGCGACCAACGCATCCGCCGTAGCCTGACCGGATGACCGACCAGCCCCATCCCCGGCCCCACCACCGGCCGATGCAGCGCAGCAGCGGATTCTTCGACGAGTTCGTCGGCGGTGCCGACCCTGCGCTCGTGACCGAGGCCGGGGACCGGGCCGCGGCGCTGCTGGTGCGCGGGGCGCGGGAGAGCGACGACAAGGCGGTTGCTGACCGGCTGATGCACCTCGCCGACACCGAGGGCATCGAGTCGATCGCCGAGGTGTGGTCGCACTCTCCGGCCGATTCCCTCGCCGGCTGCCTGTGGCGGCTCTACCTGCTCCGCTCGTGGGTCTATGCCGACGCGGTCGGGGTGGCCCGCGAGTTCGAGGCCGGCCGCGCCCGGGCCCAGGTCGCGCGAGTCGTGGCCGGCGTGGCCGACCCGCCCGGCCCGGCCGAGCTGCGCGCCATGGTCGACCAGGTCCTGCGCGGCATCGCCTCGGGTGACTTCGCCGACGTGCTCTTCCGGGCCGCCGCCTTCGCCCGCGTCGTCGCCACCGGCCGCGCCGTCCTGGGCGGCGAGACGGACGTCACGCGGATGCTCGCGCTGGCCGAGCAGCTCGAGGCCGCCGGTCACGTCGAGCTCGCCCGCGGGCTGGCTTGACCCCCTAGACTGGTGCTTGAGTGCGCCGGACTGCGGTAGCCCCGGGTCCCACAATAAGCCGCTACGAGCGGCCATGCGCCGAGAGGTGCTCCCGGTCCGGCGTGCTCACCAGCTCCCCTGCCGAGACGGCGCGGTGTTGCGCCCTAACCTCGTGCCATGAGGTCTCCCCGCCAGATGACTCGCCAGCTCCTGGGCCGCGTCCGCCGTCGTCGCTCCGGTCGCCTGCCCGACGAGATCGGCTACGCGCCGAGGCGTGACGGCAAGGCCGACCCGGGCGAGGTCGTGTGGGCGTGGGTGCCCTACGAGGACGACCCTCGCCAGGGCAAGGACCGGCCGGTGCTGATCATCGGGCGTCGCCGGGCCGGCGGCCACGAGCGGTGGCTCGGCCTGATGCTGACCAGCAAGGACCACGACCGCGACGCCGCCGACGAGACCCGTCACGGGCGCCACTGGATGGACGTGGGCGCCGGGGGCTGGGACCGGCAGGGCCGCCCGAGCGAGGTCCGGCTGGACCGCCTCATCGTGCTCGAGCACGACGCCGTACGACGTGAGGGCGCTGCGCTGGACCGCGCCGCGTTCGACGCCGTCGTCGCGGCGGCCCGCCGATTCCACTCCACAGCCTGACGCTGACGCCCCACAGGTAATGTGACGCCCGCGCGACCAGACGGCAGCACCCACGGATGAGGCAGGGACACGGCTTGAGGCGAGGACTCCGCGACGTACGACGACCTCGTGCGGCTGCCGTCGCGCTCGCCGGCGTCCTGGCGCTGAGCCTCGGCGTGGCTGGTTGCGACGCCGACCAGCAGGACCCCTCGCCCGCCCCGCCGACCCAGACGTCGCCGCCGGCCAGGCCGACCGACCTGACCTTCGGGGTCTGGGGTGCCGACGCGGAGGTCGCGGCCTACCGCGCGATGGTCGACGACTACAACACCGACAGCGTGACCAGCGAGATCGAGCTGCAGTCCTGGCCGACGCACGACGCGTTCGTCGCCTCGATGCGGGACGGCGAGGTCCCCGACCTCTACCTGGTCTCGCGCGGTGACCTCGCGATGGTGCAGGAGGAGGGGCTCAACCAGCCGCTGCTCGAGCTGCTCGACGAGCGCGGCGTCAACTACACCGACGACTATGCCCGCGACGCCCTCCTCGCGTTCTCCGCGGACAACGAGCTGCAGTGCATGCCCTACGGCATCTCGCCGATGGTCATCTACTACAACACCGACCTCATCGACTTCGACCGGATGCTCGCCCGCGACCTCCCGGCACCCGAGGACGACGAGGAGACTCCCGAGGACGAGGTGCGCGAGGGGTGGACCTTCGAGCAGTTCACCGCGGCCGCCGAGTTCGCCACGCGACCGCGCCGTGGCAGCACCGGTGTCTACATCGACCCGACGCTGCGCGGCCTCGCGCCGTTCGTCTACTCCGGTGGCGGCGACCTCTTCGACGACGACAACGAGCCCACCTCGCTCGCGCTCTCCGAGGACAGCTCCCAGGAGGCCCTGAGCCGCACCCTCGAGCTCCTGCGTGACGCGTCGGTGACACTGAGCGACGAGCAGCTCGAGGAGGCCTCGCCGATGGAGTGGTTCGAGCGGGGCAAGCTCGGCATGATCGCTGGCTTCCGCTCCCTCACCCCCGACCTGCGCGAGATCGACGGCCTGAGCTTCGACGTGATGCCGATGCCCACGCTCGACAGCGCTGCGACCATCGGCGACATCACCGGGTTGTGCGTCTCCAGCGAGGCGCCCAACATCGCCAAGGCGGCAGACTTCCTGGTGCACGCGGTGTCCGCCGAGCCCGTCGCCCGGGTGGCGCGCGCCGGCTACCTCGCCCCGGCGAGCCTGCCCGTCGCCGTGTCCGAGGACTTCCTCCAGCCGGCCCTCCAGCCCGAGCACGCCGGTGTCTTCAGCGCCAGCATCCGCGACATGGTCGTGCCGCCGCTGATCAACGACTACACCGCGCTCCAGGCCGCCGTGGCCGGGAGCCTGCGGCTGATGCTGAGCGTCACCGTGCCCGACCTCGAGGCCCTCACGACCCAGATCGACGAGCAGTCGCGCGCGGTGCTCGACCCGGAGCTGGCCAGCCCCGGTGAGAGTGCCAGCGAGTCTGCTTCGCAGGACGCCGACTAGCAGCTCAGCTGCCGGCGGCCTCGTCCAGCAGGGCCGCCAGCGCCTTCGGCTGGCTGAACATCGGCCAGTGCCCGGAGTCGAGGTCGACGAGCTCGAGACTTCGCGCCGTCGACAGCTCCGGGGTGTCGCCGCCGGCGATCCACTCGCGGGCCTGCTCGGGGCTGAACTCCGGGCACACCAGCACGAGCGGCACGTCGAAGCGTCGCTGCGAGGTGTAGCGGACGAGCCCGGTGGCGACCGCTTCGGGCACGGGGATGGCCGCAGCCGCGATGCGGTCCTTCGTGGTCTGGTCGAGGTCGTCGGAGTCCGGCCCCTCGAAGGGCCCCCACCCCGGGAACGCCATCACGCCGTCCTGCGCCGGGAAGAACGCGGCGTACGCCGTGCCCTCCGTCGAGGGGAAGCCGCCGATCAGCGCGACCTTGGCCACCGTGTCGGGTCGCGCGTCGGCGGCCAGCCAGGCGAGGGTGCACGCCGCGGAGTGACCCACGACGAGCGCCGGCCCGGTGGCGGCGTCGATCGCGGCGACCACGGCTGCCACCTGGTCATCCAGCGTCGCCGCGGCGCCGTCGCCCTGTCCCGGCAAGGTGATCGGGACGGCGCGGTGGCCGAGCGCCTCGAGCTCCGGGACGACGGCGTCCCAGGCAGATCCGTCGAGCCACAGGCCGGCGACGAGCACGATGTCCATGTCAGTTCTCCTTCTTCGGGGCTGCCGCTCACGCTAGGGCCGGTTCCGGACGATCTGCGTCCGGTTCGTGGCCTAAGGTCGAGAAATGTCCTCCCAGTCGAGTCCCACGGCGCGGGCGCTGCGCGCGTTGGAGATCCTCCAGGACCGTCCCGGCGTGAGCGCGGCCGATCTCGGGGAGCGACTCGGGGTCACCGAGCGGGCCGCGCGACGCTACGTCGTGATCCTGCGCGAGGCCGGGATCCCGGTGGAGGCCACCCGCGGCCCCTACGGCGGCTACCGGCTCGGCCGCGGTGCCAGGCTGCCGGCCGTGATGTTCACCCAGGAGGAGGCGCTGGGGCTGGTGATGGCGGTGCTCGACGGCCAGCCCGCCGCGACCGACGCCGAGGACCTGGTCGGCAGGGCGCTCGGCAAGGTGGTGCGGGCGCTGCCCGACAGCGTGGGCCGGCAGGCTGCGGTGCTCCGTGAGCACGCAGCCGCGGTCCCGCGGCAGCACTCCACCCGGCCCGACCCGGCCACCACGAGCGCGCTGGTCGCCGCGGTCGCGTCCCATCACCGGGTCGTCGTGTCCTACCGCAGCGGCTCCGGCCGGACCTGGGACTCCGAGGTGGACCCGTGGGCGGTCGTGGTGCGCCTTGGCCGGTGGTACCTGCTGTGCCACTCCCACCACGCCGACGCCGCCCGGACCTACCGCGTCGACCGGATCGGCGCGGTCCGCGAGACCACGCAGCGCTTCGAGCCGCCCGCGGGGCTCGACCCCGTCGCGGCCCTGGAGGAGGCCCTGTCGAGCGGGTGGGAGCACGAGACCCGCGTGGTCCTCGACGCTCCCCTGGCCCGGGTCGCGCCCTGGGTCCACCCCACGATGGGCCGCCTCGAGTCCCTGGGCGAGGGCTGCGTGCTCGTGGGCACGACGAGCAACCCGGAGATGTATGCCCAGGAGTGGCTGGCGCGGGTGCCGTTCCCCTACCGCGTCGAGGGTGGTCCGGAGCTGCGCGCGGCCGTGGCAGTGCTGGCCGAGCGGCTCAGGACGGCGCTGGAGGATCCGCGCTGAGGCCGGCGCTGTCGGGGGGTGTCTCGGGGGGTGTCTCGGGGGGTGTCTCGGCGGACGCGGCGGCCGCAGCGTCCAGGGCGGCCGTCGTGTCCGCGTCGGCCTGAAGGATCGCGGTCACGATCACGGGAGCCGCCAGCGCGATCTGCCACCCGCGCGCGCCGTGGCTCGCGAGCTGGGAGACGACAGCGTCGATCAGCTCGTCGCCGTGGCGGGTCGAGGGCGGTGACCACAGCGTGCGGCGCAGGAAGTCGGGGGTGAGGACGTTCTCCACGGGCAGGTTGCGCTCCTCGGCGAGCGCGGTCATCGCCTCGCGCGCGAGCGTCAGGCGCCGGGCAGCGACCGGGTCCTTCTCGGCCCAGGCCCGCGGCAGGGGCGGGCCGTCTCCACGCGGTGCCCGCGTCGGGAGCTCGTCCTCGCTCATCTCGTCGACCTCGCGGAGGGCAGCGACCCAGCGGCTGGAGTAGCGCTCGGCACCCCGACCGTGGAAGCCCTTGGTGGACAGCAGCGCCTCTCGGTCCAGCGGCATCGCCTGCGCCGCCGCCACGATGGCCGAGTCCGGCAGGATCCGTCCGGGGGTCACGTCGCGCTGCTCGGCGAGCGAGTCGCGCAGCTCCCACAGGGCCCGGACGGCCCCCAGGGCCTTGCGCCCGCGCACCCGGTGGAGTCCCGACACCCGACGCCACGCGTCGACGCGGGCGGGCAGCTCGAAGGTCTTCAGGTAGTCGAACTCCTGGCGCGCCCAGTCGTCCTTGCCGGTCTCGACCAGCTCGGCGGCGAGCAGGTCGCGGAGCTCCACGAGCACCTCGACGTCGAGCGCTGCATATTCGAGCCAGGCCTGCGGGAGCGGTCGCGTCGACCAGTCGACGGCGGAGTGCTCCTTCTTCATCCGGCGCTCGAGCAGCGTCTCGACGAGCGTGGCGAGGCCGACCCGGGGATAGCCCAGCAGCCGGCCGGCGAGCTCGGTGTCGAAGAGCGTGGTGGGATAGAGGCCGATCTCGTTGAGGCACGGCAGGTCCTGGGTGGCGGCGTGCAGGATCCACTCGGTGCCCTCGAGGGCCTCCTGGAGGGGCGCCAGCGACTCGAAGGCGATCGGGTCGATCAGCGACGTGCCGGCACCCTCGCGACGCAGCTGGATCAGGTAGGCGCGGTTGGAGTAGCGGTAGCCGGAGGCGCGCTCGGCGTCGATCGCCACGGGGCCGGTGCCGGCGACGAGCGCGTCGCAGTAGGCCCGCAGGGCCTCCTCGGTCTCGATGACGGCGGAGAGGCCGTCACGCAGGGTGAGCAGCTCGGCGCGGACCTCGGGCTCGACGGGCTCGACCGGCTCGGGCTTCTCGTGGGACGTCGGGTCGGGTTGCTGGTCGGGTTGCTGGGGCTCGTCGCTCATCAGTGGCCCGCGCCCCGCTGGCCCCGACGGCCGGGCATGACCGTCACGCCGGCGGGCACGGGCGGCAGGCCCACGGCGGTGCAGAGCAGCTCGCCCCAGGCCTCGACGTGCGGACCGACGTCGAGGGGGGAGGCTTCGTCGGTGAGAGGTGTCCAGGAGGCGCGGATCTCCAGCTGGGCGGTGCCGGCCTCGTCGGCCATCCCGCCGAAGCTCTCGGTCGCGACCCGGGTCACGGTGCCTGAGGCGGCGGTGTAGGCGGCACCGTGGGCGCTGAGCGCCTCGGTCAACCAGGACCAGCCCACGTCGGCGAGCAACGGGTCGGTGATCATGTCGAGCTCGATCTCCGCGCGGGCGTAGGCGACGCAGCGGAACGTGCCGTCCCAGGCGTCGTTGCCGGCCGGGTCGTGGAGCAGGATGATCCGCCCGGTGCCCACGTCGACCCCGTCGACGGTGACGTCGGCCGACAGGGCCGCGGCGTGAGGGGCGATCCGCTGCGGAGCGGGCATCTCCTCGCAGAAGATCTCCGGGCGCAACGTGGCTGCGCGCATCGTCGCCACGGCCGCCCGGAACTCCGGGGGGCTCGTCTGCACACCGGACCCGGTGCGCGACTCTTGACGGACGACCATGGGATCACAGTAGGACCGCGGGACTCGAACCCATCTGCGAACACGCCGGGGGTGACCTGGGAGGCTTGTCCCATGCTCGCGCCCACCAGCCACCCCGGACTCGCCGACAGTGCCCTCCTGAAGGCCGCGCGCGGTGAGCCGGTGCCGCACACGCCGGTCTGGTTCATGCGCCAGGCGGGACGCTCGCTGCCGGAGTACCTCAGGATCCGCGAGGGCGTGGGGATGCTCGAGTCGTGCATGGACCCCGACCTGGTCACGGAGATCACGCTGCAGCCCGTGCGTCGTTACGGCGTGGACGCGGCGATCCTCTTCTCCGACATCGTCCTGCCGCTCAAGGCGGTCGGCGTCGACCTCGACATCGTCGCGGGCGTGGGGCCGGTCGTGGCCTCGCCGGTGCGCACGCTCGAGGACGTGGCGGCGATCCCCGACCTGACGCCCGAGCACGTCCCGTTCATCACCCAGGCCGTCCGGGGCGTCGTCGCCGAGCTCGGAGCGACCCCGCTGATCGGCTTCGCAGGGGCGCCGTTCACCGTGGCGTCGTACCTCGTCGAGGGCGGGCCCTCCAAGGAGCACGCCAAGACCAAGGCGATGATGTTCGGCGCTCCCGACGTCTGGGACGCGCTGATGCGCAAGATCGCACAGATCGCGGCCGCCTACCTCGAGGTCCAGGTCGCCGCCGGCGCCTCGGCCGTGCAGCTCTTCGACTCGTGGGCGGGCGCGCTGACCCCGGCCGACTACGAGGCGCTCGTCATGCCCCACTCGAGCCGCGTGCTCGCCCATGCCGGAGGGCTCGGCGTCCCGCGCATCCACTTCGGCGTCGGCACGAGCAACCTGCTCGGGCTGATGGGCGAGGCCGGGGCCGACGTGGTCGGCGTCGACTGGCGCACGCCGCTGGCCTCCGCGGTGCCCCTCGTGGGAGACCGCAGCGTCCAGGGCAACCTCGACCCGACCCTCGTTTTCGCGCCGCCCGAGCTGATGCTCGCCCGCGCCGCCGAGGTCATCGAGGCCGGTCGTGCGGCACGTGGCCACATCTTCAACCTCGGCCACGGGGTCATCCCGTCGACCGACCCCGACCAGCTCAAGCGGCTGACGGAGTACGTGCAGTCCTACCCGCTCTGATCCGGCGGCGCAGCGGCCAGGTCGCCACTCCGAGCAGGGTCAGCACCACAGCGAAGGGCAGGACCGCGCCCGCGGCGGTCGCGAGCCCCACAGCGGCGCCGGTGAAGGCGGACCACCCGGCGTCCAGGCCGGCGAGGAAGCCGGTCTCCTCCGGCTCGGGCTTCTTCTTCGCGGGCTCGTCCTTGGTTTGCTCCAGGGACACGGTGATCGTGGCCATCGACGTCTGGTCGGCGAGGTAGGCGGCGGTCCGCTCCAGCGAGCCGAGCGCGGCCTGGCGGCGGGAGAGCTGGCCCTCGATGTTGACGATGTCGCGGATGCTCTGGGCCCGGTCGAGCAGCAGCGCGATGCGCCGGATGCTGGCGCGCTGCACCCGCAGCCGCACCTGCGTGTCGATCACCTTCGTCGTCACGTCGTCGACGGCGGAGCTCGACGTCATCAGCGTGGCGGTCTCCTCGAGCGCCGTCATCGCGTCGGCGAACCGCGCCGAGGGGATGCGGAGCACGAGCCGCGAGCGCTTCACGTCGCCCTCGTCGTCGGTCGCGGTCTCCTCCTGGGCGATCTCGCCGCGCAGCTCGTCGACGACCTTCTGCACCTCGAAGCGCGCCTCCCCGACGTCATCGGAGCGCAGCTGCACGTTGCCGGTGGAGATCAGCGACCGCACCGTCGAGTCGGCGGCCGCGGCGGTGGCCTCCGCGGCACCGCCGGCCGACTCGCTGAAGGCGAGTGCCGTCGACCCGCTGTCGAGGAGGTCCCTCCCCTCCTCAGGCGGCATCGCAGGTGCCTCGATCGCCGGGTCCGGGGCCGACGCTGCGACATCGGAGGACGAGGTCGAGTCCGCTCCCGAGGAGCAGCCGGCGGCGCCGACGGTGAGCACGGTGAGCACGGCGGCGGAGGCGAGGAGGCGACGGAACATGTGGGTACGACGAGCCCCGCAGTGGGTGGGTTCCGCCCGGGAGGCTCGCGCCGGACGGTGCCGGTGGCGGCCGGTCCTGGTGATCGGTTGTGGGGTGTGCCATTCTCTATAAAGTCAGTCAAGATATGCGAGATTAAGCCCATCGTGTCCCTGAGAACCCTGGAGACCCCATGACCGTCTACGCCACCCCGTCCGAGGTGCTCACCACCTGGGGCAGCAATCCCCGCTCGCCCGAGGCCTGGGTCGAGCGCGACCGCGCCAACCAGACGCCGTACGCCGAGGTGCAGCTGCTCAAGGACGCCGGCCAGGACTGGACCACGGCCCTCCGTGTCGTGCGTGCCGTCTCGGCCGGCGACGGCTCGATCGGGCAGCTGCTGGGCTACCACTACCTGTGGGCCTGGGCGGCGCGCCTCGTCGGGACGTCGGAGCAGGTCGAGAGCGTCGAGCAGCAGGCGACCGAGGGCACCTGGTTCTTCGGCGGCGCCGTCAACCCCCGCGACGACGACCTCAGCATCCGCGAAGAAGGCGGGGAGCTCGTCTTCACCGGCCGCAAGTCGTTCTCGACCGGCGGGCGGGTCTCTGACGTCACCGTGCTGGAGGGCGTCATCGAGGGGACCGAGAAGCACGTCTTCGACCGCGTGTTCGTGCCGCGTGTCTACAACACCCTCAACGTCCCGCTGATCCAGCTGATCTTCGCCAACCTCTACCTCGGCATCGCCGAGGGCGCGCTGGCGACCGCGGCCACCTACACCCGCGACAAGACCCGAGCCTGGCCCTACACGCCCGACCTCAAGCAGCGCGGCAGCGAGGAGTTCTACGTCCTCGAGGCCTACGGTGACCTGCGCTCCAAGCTCTGGGCGGCAGAGGCGCTCGCCGAGCGCGGCGCCGAGCTGATCGAGGGCATCAACGAGCACGCCGACACCGTGACCGGGCAGGAGCGGGGCGAGGCCGCTGTCGTGATCGCGGCCGCCAAGCAGGTCGCCATCGGCGTCGGGCTGGAGATCGGCACCCGCGTCTTCGACGTCACGGGCGCCCGCGCGACGGCGAGCTCGGTCGGGCTGGACATCTCCTGGCGCAACATCCGCACCCACAGCCTCCACGACCCGATCGCGCACAAGCGCGCCGAGGTGGGGCGCTACGCGCTGCTCGGCGAGCTGCCCGAGCCGACCTGGTACACGTGAGGAGCGGCGGCATGACCCTCGACGACCTCCGTGAGCAATACAGCCCCCTGCTCGAGAAGATCCGCTCCGGCACGCTGCAGCGCGAGCTCGACGGCGAGCTGCCGTTCGAACCGGTGCGCTGGCTCAAGCAGGAGGGCTTCGGCGCCCTCCGGGTCCCCGAGCAGTACGGCGGTCGCGGGCTGCCCTGGCCCGAGCTGACGCAGCTGTGGATCGACGTGGCGGCTGCGGACGCCAACCTCACCCAGGCCTTCCGCGGCCACTTCGCGCTGGCCGAGGACCGGCTCTGGCAGCACGCCGTGGGGCGTGATCAGCAGGCGTGGTTCGACCGGTTCGTCGCCGGCGAGATCGCCGGCAACGCCTGGTCGGAGGTTGGCTCCACCGCGATCGAGACCCAGCGCACGGTGCTCACCCGCGCCGGGGAGCGCGCCGAGAGCGGCTGGCGCATCAGCGGCACGAAGTTCTACACGACCGGCAGCATCTACGCGGAGTGGGCCGACGTCTACGCGCGGGTGCGTGCCGACGGCCAGTTCGGCGACCAGCCCGACCGCTTCGCGATCGCCATCGTCGACACGCGCGCCGAGGGCGTCACCGTGGTCGACGACTGGGACGGCTTCGGCCAGAAGGGCACGGGTAGTGGCACGACGACCTTCGAGGACGTCGCCGTTCCGGACGCGCACGTGCTGCCCTTCGAGGAGCGCTTCCCCCACCAGACCGCGCTCTACCAGCTCAACCTGCTGGCGACACTGGCCGGCATCGCCCGGGCGGCGCTCGACGACACCGTCGACGCCGTACGACGCCGCGAGCGCAACTACTCCCACGCCAACGCCTCCCGGGTGCGCGACGACCCGCAGGTGCTGGCCCGGATCGGGGAGATCGCGGCCGCGGTCTACGCCGCTGAGGCGACGACCCTGCGCGTGGCCGGTGCGCTGCAGGCGGTAGCCGACTCGGTCCACGAGGACGCCTCGGTCACGCGGCGGCTCAACGAGGTCGTCGAGGTGGAGTCGTCGACCGCGCAGGTCGTCGTCACCGACCTGGTGCTGCGCGCGACGAGCGACCTCTTCGACACGCTGGGGGCCTCGGCGACCTCGCGCACTGCCGGCCTGGACCGCCACTGGCGCAACGCCCGCACGGTCGCCAGCCACAACCCGCGCATCCTCAAGGCGCGGGTGGTCGGTGACCACCTCACCAACGGCACCCCGCCGCCCTACGCCTGGGCCATCGGGACGACCACGCGCTAGGCGTGGCCGATCACGCCGCCGTCCGGACCTGACGCCTGGTGGGCCGCCCCGCCCTGCATCTGAGCCCAATGTCGATCAATCTAATATACATAAGCAAGAATGACCTGCGACGGAAGTGGATCCCATGACAGCACGGAACGAACCCATCACGTTCGCCTACTGGGTGCCCAACGTCAGCGGTGGCCTGGTGGTCAGCAAGATCGAGCAACGCACCGACTGGGGCTACGACTACAACGTCGAGCTCGCCCGGCTGGCCGAGGGCAACGGCTTCGACTACGCCCTCTCCCAGGTGCGCTACATGGCGTCCTACGGCGCGGCCCACCAGCACGAGTCGACCAGCTTCAGCCTCGCGCTGCTGCTCGCTACCGAGCGACTCAAGGTCATCGCCGCGGTGCACCCCGGGCTGTGGCAGCCCGGCGTGCTCGCGAAGTTCATCGCGACCGCCGACCAGATCTCCGGCGGGCGTGCGGCGATCAACGTGGTGAGCGGCTGGTTCAAGGACGAGTTCACCCGGCTCGGCGAGCCGTGGCTCGAGCACGGCGAGCGCTACCGCCGCTCGGAGGAGTTCATCGGCTACGTCCGCGAGATCTGGACCAGCGACCACGCCGAGCTCTCCGGCGACTTCTACCGCCTCCACGACTTCGACCTCAAGCCCAAGCCGCTCGACGTGCCCGGCCGGGCCCACCCCGAGATCTTCATGGGGGGCAACTCCAGCGACGCGCGCGGCCTGGGTGGCCGCGTGACCGACTGGTACCTCTGCAACGGCAACACGCCCAAGGGCATCGCCGAGCAGGTCCAGGACGTCACCGACGCGGCCCAGGTCCACGGACGCCCTGCCGGCTCCGTGAAGTTCGGCGTCAACGGCTTCATGATCGCCCGCGACACCGAGGCCGAGGCGCATGCCGTGCTCGACGAGATCATCGCGAAGGCCGACGTCGAGGCCGTCGAGGGCTTCGGCTCCGCGGTCAAGCAGGCCGGGCAGTCGACGGGAGACAAGAAGGGCATGTGGCAGGACTCGGAGTTCAAGGACCTGGTCCAGTACAACGACGGCTTCCGCACCGGACTGATCGGCACGCCCGAGCAGGTGGCCCACCGGATCCTGGACTTCAAGCGCCGCGGCGTCGACATGATGCTGCTCGGCTTCCTGCACGCCCAGGAGGACGTCGTCTACTTCGGCCGCGAGGTCCTCCCGATCGTCCGTGAGCTTGAGGCCGCAGAGCTCTCCCGCGTCGGCTGACGCCTCATCCACCTCATCTACACCCACCTGGAAGGACGTCATGTCCCACCTGAAGTTCCACTGGTTCCTCCCCACCAACGGCGGCGACGGCCGCCAGGTCGTCGGCGGCGGTCACGGCGTGGAGGCCGGCGCGTCCGGCCGTGCCGCATCCGTGCCCTACCTCGGCCAGGTCGCGCGCAGCGCGGAGCAGCTCGGCTTCGAGGCCGCCCTGACGCCCACCGGCGCCTGGTGCGAGGACGCCTGGCTCTCCACGGCGATGCTCAGCAGCGTCTCGGACCGGCTGAAGTTCCTCGTCGCCTTCCGGCCCGGCCTCACCTCGCCGTTCCTGGCAGCGCAGATGGCCGGCACCTTCCAGAACCTCACCGGGGGCCGGCTCCTGCTCAACGTCGTCACCGGCGGCGAGAGCCACGAGCAGCGGATGTACGGCGACTACCTCGACAAGGAGGCCCGCTACGCCCGCTGCGACGAGTTCCTGACGATCGTGCGTCGGCTCTGGACGGGGGAGAGCGTGTCCTTTGCTGGCGAGCACCTGCGCCTCGACGAGGCCGTGCTCGCGCAGATCCCCGACCCGCTGCCCGAGATCTACTTCGGTGGCTCCTCGCCAGCGGCCGGGAGGGTCGCGGCCAAGCACGCCGACGTCTACCTCACCTGGGGCGAGCCGCCCACGGCCGTGGCGGAGAAGGTGGAGTGGATCCGCAAGCTGGCTGCTGATGAGGGTCGAGAGGTGTGCTTCGGCATCCGCCTCCACACCATCGCCCGCGACACCGCCGAGGAGGCGTGGGCCGAGGCCGACCGCCTGCTCGCCGGCATCGACGAGTCCGAGATCGCCAAGGTCCAGGCCGGCCTCAGGCGCAGCGAGTCCGAGGGCCAGCGCCGGATGCTCGAGCTCAACGCCGGCTCCAAGGACGGACTCGAGATCCACCCCAACCTCTGGGCCGGCGTCGGCCTGGTGCGTGGCGGTGCGGGCACCGCACTGGTCGGCAGTCACGACGAGATCGCCGACCTGGTCGAGCAATATGTCGCGGTCGGCATCGAGGAGTTCGTCCTCTCGGGCTACCCGCACCTCGAGGAGTCCTACCGCTTCGGCGAGGGCGTCCTGCCCGAGCTGGCCCGCCGCGGTCTGTGGGAGCACCCTGCCCCGGTCACGGGCCGCGCGTCGGTGCCGTTCGGCTCCTCCGAGGCCGCGTCGTGACCGGCGCGTCGCGCGTTGCCGTCGTCGTCGGCAACCCCCAGCCGGCCTCGCGCACCCTCAAGGCAGCGGCCTATGTCGCCACCGAGCTGTCCGGCCACGAGCCCGACCTCGTCGTCGACCTCGCCACGACCGGTCCCGGGCTGCTCGACTGGGCCGACCCGGACGTCGACGACCTGGTGTCCCAGGTGGCTGCGGCTGACCTGGTCGTGGTCGCCACCCCGACCTACAAGGCCACCTACTCCGGGCTGCTCAAGCTCTTCCTCGCCCGCTTCGCGCCGCAGCACGGCACCGTCCTGAGCGAGATCGGCGCGACCGTGCCGGTCCGGGGGCTCTACGTCCTCGACAGCGCCCACGCCGACCCCACGGCGTACGACGCCTGGCTGGCCACCGCCCGCCCCGTGGTCTCGGCCCTGCTCACCGCCCGCCTCACGACAGGAGTCCACGCATGATCGTGACCACGCTCTCGACCAACCAGGACCTCGACCCGCAGGCCCTGCGCGAGGCCTTCGGGATCTTCCCGAGCGGTGTCGTCGCCGTGGCCGCCCAGGTCGACGGACGCCGGGTCGGCCTGGCCGCAAGCTCCTTCACCTCGGTGAGCCTGGACCCGCCGCTGGTGTCGTTCTCCATCGCCAACACCTCGAAGACGTGGCCCGACCTGCGTCGCGCCGGACACCTCGGCGTCACGATCCTGGCCGACCACCACGGCGAGGTCTGCCGTCAGCTCGCCGGTCCCGTCGACGAGCGCTTCGAGGGTCTCGAGGTGACCGTCACCGACGCAGGAGCGCTGAGCCTGGACGACGGCCTGGCTACCTTCGACTGCTCGATCTATGAGGAGGTCGCCGCCGGCGACCACACGATCGTGCTGCTCGAGCTGCACGCCGTCTCGCAGGCCGACACCTCCGGCCCGCTCGTCTTCCACCGCAGCGGCTTCGGCCGCATGGCCGCCTCCGCCTGAGCCCCCCTCGGGCCCACGAACACCTCGTGCCGCCGCGACCGTGCACCCGGCCGCGGCGGCGCGAGGGCCGGGTGTGCCCTGTTCGTCGGTCGAGCCCGCCGAGCGCCAGCGAGCGGCGTCGTCCCGGTGCCGCTCGCGTAGCCGGACGTACGCAAGTGCCTCTCCACCACCTCGTCCACGCCTGACGGCCTGCGGCTACGTGGCGTTGAGTACGTCCGAATACGTGATGCCCTGATCCGCAGCACTGTGACACGTCGCCCACGCCCAGTGAGACGATGAAGACGTGGTCAAGCGGGTCGTCGTCGTCGGGGGAGGGGTCGCCGGGCTGACCGCTGCCCGCGACCTCGTCACGGCCGGTCACGACGTCGTGCTCCTCGAGGGCAGCGACCACGTCGGCGGCAAGCTCCTGCGCGACGAGGTCGGCGGCGTGATGGTCGACGTCGGCGCCGAGGCGATGCTCAACCGGCGCCCCGAGGGGGTGGCGCTCGCCCGGGCCGTCGGGCTCGAGCTGGAGCACCCGACGGTCGCCTCCTCCCGCATCTGGACCCGGGGCGCCCTGCGCCCCCTGCCCCGCTCGCTCATGGGCGTCCCGCTGGACCTCGAGCAGCTCACCGCCTCCGGCGTCCTCTCCGCCGAGGGCCTCGAGCGCGCGCGACGCGAGCCCGGGCTCCCGCCCGAGGTCGTCGACGGCGATGTCTCGGTGGGGGACCTGGTCGCCCGCCGCTTCGGCGACGAGGTCGTCGACCGGCTCGTCGAGCCGCTGCTCGGCGGCGTCTACGCCGGCCACGCGCGTGAGCTGTCCGCCCGCGCGTCAGTGCCGCAGCTGGTCGCCTACGCCGAGCGTGGCTCCCTGCTCGAGCAGGGTGCAGCCATCCCGATGACCTACGACACCCCCGTCTTCGCCGGGATCCCCGGCGGCATGGGCCTGCTGCCCGCCGCGCTGGCCGCTGGGCTCGTCGTACGCACCGGGGTGACGGTGCGCGGCCTCACCCGCACGCCCACCGGGTTCGAGGTCCTGACGGGGCCAACGCCCGACCTCGAGACCGTCTGCGCCGACGCTGTCGTGCTGGCCACCCCTGCCGCGCCCACCGCGCGGCTGCTCGCGGACCTGGCACCCACCGCGTCGGCCGAGCTGGCCGGCATCGAGTCGGCGTCGATGGCCGTGGTGACCTTCGCCTTCTCCTCAGCCGGCGTCGCGGCGATCGACACCGGGTCGTCCGGTTTCCTGGTCCCGCCCGTCGACGGCCGCCGGATCAAGGCCTCGACGTTCTCGTTCGCCAAGTGGGGCTGGGTGCGCGAGGCCGGGGCCGCCGCGGGGCTCGTCCACCTGCGCACCTCGTTGGGCCGGCACCGCGAGGCGGTGGCGCTCCAGGCGAGCGACGAGGAGCTCGTCGCGCTGTCGCTCGTCGACCTCGAGGCCGCGACCGGCCTGCGTGCCGTCCCGGTCGACACCCACGTCCAGCGGTGGGGTGGCGGGCTGCCGCAGTACGCCGTCGGGCACCTCGACCGGGTCGCACGGATCCGGGCCGACGTCGCGCTGGTCCCGGGCCTCGCGGTCTGCGGCGCGGCCTACGACGGCGTGGGCATCCCCGCCGTCATCGCCTCCGCGCACCGGGCCGCCGCCGAGCTGCTCGGGCCCGACGGCACAATGGAGACATGAGCGAGCAGCAGAGCAACGCCGCACGGGTGCGCGAGATCAACGACTCCATCCGCTACACGATGTGGTCGGTCTTCCGACTCGCCGACGTGCTGGGTGACGGACCGGGATCGGCCGACCGCGACGCCGAGGGGGCTGAGGTCGAGGAGCTCTTCACCGAGCTCGGCGAGGGCGGCGTCGTGGTCCGTGGCGTCTACGACGTGGCGGGTCTGCGCGCCGACGCCGACCTGATGGTCTGGTGGCACGCCGAGGACTCCGAGTCGCTCCAGCAGGCCTACCACCGCTTCCGTCGCACCTCCTTCGGTCGTCGCCTCGACCCGGTCTGGTCGCAGCTGGCGCTGCACCGCCCGGCCGAGTTCAACAAGAGCCACGTGCCGGCGTTCCTCGACGAGGAGGCGCCCAAGCGGCACGTGTGCGTCTACCCGTTCGTCCGGTCCTACGAGTGGTACCTCCTGCCGGACGACGAGCGCCGCACCATGCTCAAGGAGCACGGCATGCAGGCCCGTCCCTACCCCGACGTCCGGGCCAACACGGTCGCCAGCTTCGCGCTCGGCGACTACGAGTGGATGCTGGCCTTCGAGGCCGACGAGCTGCACCGCATCGTCGACCTGATGCGCGACCTCCGCGCCTCCGGAGCCCGCCGCCACGTGCGCGAGGAGGTCCCGTTCTACACCGGCGCGCTGACGCCGGTCGCCGAGCTGGTCCAGCGGCTGCCCTGATCGATGGGACCGACACCGCCTCGCGTCGAGACCGGGAACGCGATCGGCGACGGGCGCGTCGTAGGAGCATGAAGACCGCCGTCGTCGCCCTGTTCCTCGCCGTTCCGCTGCTCGTCTCGTGCGGCGGTGACGACCAGGGCGGCGACGTCGTCCAGGACCCGGCAGGTGCCGGCGGCGCCGGCGCTTCGTCGCTCGAGCGCCCCACCGAGGTGCCGGCGGCGCCCGGCGAGGTGCGCAGCGCCAGCCTGCCGACCGTCATGGACACCGGGACCGGCCCCGTCGAGCTCTGCCTCGGCGCGATCGCCGAGTCCTACCCGCCGCAGTGCGGCGGCCCCGCGATCCCCAACTGGGACTGGGCCGATCAGCAGGGCGTGTTCGAGCAGCAGGGCCAGATCCGCTGGGGCACCTTCGCCGTGACCGGCACCTGGGACGGCGCCGCCTTCACCGTGAGCGAGGCGATCCCGGGGGCGCTCTACGACCCGATGATGCCGGAGCCCACGGAGCTGCCGTCACCCGCGACCGCCTACACCGACGCCGAGCTCCAGGAGATCGCGACCGAGGTCGGCGACCTGCCCGGCGCCCAGGGTGCCTATGGCGGCGACGGCCACGTGATGGTCGACGTGACCTACGACGACGGCTCGATCCAGGCCTGGGCCGACGAGGAGTACGGCGAGTCCGTCGTCCTGGTCAACCCGGCCCTCGTCGACGTCGAGTGACCCGGTCCTCCCGACGACTCAGGCGTCGTCGGCCGGTGCGAGGGTCAGGCTGATCGAGTTGATGCAGTAGCGGTCGCCGGTCGGCGTGCCGTGGCCGTCGGGGAAGACGTGGCCGAGGTGCGAGCCGCACTTCGCGCAGCGCACCTCGACGCGCTTCATCCCGTGGCTCACGTCCTCGATGTACTCGATCGTGTCGGTCATCGGCTGGTAGAAGCTCGGCCACCCGCACCCGGAGTGGAACTTGGTGTCGGACTCGAAGAGCTCGGCCTGGCAGGCCTTGCACGAGTAGACGCCCTTCGTCTCGGTGTCGGTGTAGGTGCCGACGAAGGCGCGCTCCGTGCCGGCCTTGCGCAGCACGGCGTACTCCTCGGGGGTGAGCTCCTCGCGCCACTGCTCGTCGGTCTTGTCCACGTTGTAGGCCATGGGCCCCACGGTAGTAGCCGTCCGGAAATCACCCCTTCGGTCTGTTGACGAACCGCAGTGCACACCTGTTCACTGACTCAGTCGGACCGGCCGACCGTGGCTTGAAGGAGGCTCGATGGCGAGCACCATCCCGTGGGAACGCGTGCGCAGGGCGGGCAACAAGCTCACGACCCCGCTGCACCCCGACGACTACCTGTCGCTCATCAACCCACTGTGGAGCACCCGCGAGCTGCGGGGGCGCGTCGAGAAGGTCATCCCCGAGACGGCCGATGCCGCGACCCTGGTCATCCGTCCGGGCTGGGGCTGGCGCTACGACCACCGCCCCGGTCAGTACGTCGGCATCGGGGTGCAGGTCGACGGCAAGTTCCAGTGGCGTTCCTACTCGGTCAGCTCACCGCCCAAGCGCAGCGGCCGCACCATCGCGATCACGGTGCGGGCGATGCCCGAGGGGTTGCTCTCGGCACACCTCGTGTCCGGTCTCGAGCCCGGCACCATCGTGCGGCTGGCGCTGCCCGAGGGTGATTTCGTGCTGCCCGACCCGCCGCCCGCGAAGGTGCTCTTCCTCGTCGGTGGCAGCGGCATCACCCCGGTCATGTCGATGCTGCGCACGCTCGACCGCCGCGGCACGATGCCCGACGTCGTCATGCACTACTCCTCGACGACGCCCGAGCGGATGATCTTCCGCGACGAGCTCCTGGCGCTGTCCGAGAAGAACCCGTCGTTGAGCTTCCACCAGCTGCACACCGACCTCGACGGGATGCTCGACCTGGGTGACCTCGACCGGGTCGCCGGCGACTGGCGCGAGCGCGAGACCTGGGCCTGTGGTCCCGGCCCGATGCTCGACGCGATCGACACGCACTGGAGCGAGGCCGGCCTCGAGGAGCGTCTGCACCTCGAACGCTTCAACCTCCAGCTCGGTGGCGAGGGCGGAGAAGGCGGCACGATCACCTTCCGCAACTCCAGCAAGAGCGTGGAGGTGGACGGAGCCACCACCGTCCTCGAGGCCGGCGAGCAGGCCGGCGTCGGCATGCCCTACGGCTGCCGCATGGGCATCTGCCACACCTGCACCGTCACCCTCGTCTCCGGAGCGGTCCGCGACCTGCGCAACGGCGACGACTACAACCAGCCCAACGAGCAGATCCAGACGTGCATCACCGCCGCCGTCGGTGACTGCACGCTCGACATCTAGGAGACACGCATGGCCATCGCAGACGTCAAGGAGTACACCCACCTCAGCACGGAGGAGGTGGAGCAGCTCGGTCGCGAGCTCGACGCGATCCGCACCGAGATCGAGGAGTCGCGCGGCGCCGCTGACGCGGCGTACATCAACAAGATGATCCGCATCCAGCGTGGCCTCGCCTTCGCCGGCCGGGTGGCGCTCTTCGCCTCCCACAAGAAGCCGGCCTGGGCCGCTGGCACCGCCATGCTCGGCGCGGCCAAGATCCTCGAGAACATGGAGATCGGCCACAACGTCATGCACGGCCAGTGGGACTGGATGAACGACCCCGAGATCCACTCCTCCAACTGGGAGTGGGACACCGCCCAGCCGGCGGAGCAGTGGAAGCACTCGCACAACTACGTGCACCACCAGTTCACCAACGTGCTCGGCCACGACAACGACATCGGCTACGGCATCCTGCGGATGGCGCGCGAGCAGAAGTGGCACCCGGTCAACCTCGGGCAGCCCGTCTACAACGCGTTGCTCGCCGGCCTCTTCCAGTGGGGCGTCGCTCTCCACGACCTCGACCTCGAGGCGATCCGGAAGGGCAAGAAGGACCCGAAGGAGATGAAGCGGCAGCTCAAGCAGATCGTCAAGAAGGGCCGCAACCAGATCCTCAAGGACTACATCGTCTACCCGGCGCTCTCGGGCAAGAACTGGAAGACGACGCTCACGGCCAACGCGACGGCCAACGTCACGCGCAACCTGTGGTCCTACATGATCATCTTCTGCGGGCACTTCCCTGACGGTGCTCTGCACTTCACCGAGGAGGAGATCGAGGACGAGACCCGCGCCGAGTGGTACCTGCGCCAGATGCTCGGCTCGGCCAACTTCGAGGGCTCGCGGCTGACGCACGTCATGGCCGGAAGCCTCGGCTACCAGATCGAGCACCACGTCTTCCCCGACCTCCCGAGCAACCGCTACCCGGAGATCGCGGTCAAGGTCCGCGCGCTTTGCGAGAAGTACGACATCCCCTACACGACCGGCCCGCTCTACCGTCAGTACGGCCAGACGCTGCGCACGATCATGAAGCTCTCGCTGCCCAACGCCATGACGTCCGACGACTCGCCCGAGCCGCCGTCACCGTCGATCGACCGTGGTCGCAAGACCGACGCCGAGCGCCCGACCCGTCGCCAGGAGACGGGCGCCTACATGCGCAAGGCGGCTTCGTGAGCGTGACGGTCCTGCCGTTCGCGTGGGGTGCCGGGGGTGAGCTGGTCAAGGCCCGCGTCACGCAGTGCGCGCTGTCGCGCATCTGCGGGATGTGCTCGCGGCCGCTCGGGCGACCCGTCGCCTTCGTCGGCACCCCGCTCGAGGTCGGCCGCAACGCCTTCCACGCGCCACCGCTGCACGCTGGGTGCGTGACGGAGCTGCGGGCGCTGCCCTACGCCGACCCGACGTGGGAGGTCGTGACGACCTCAGGCTTCGAGTTCGTCCGGCCCAACCGCGAGGACGCCGACCAGCAGCCGACGTTCGAGCCCAACTCGTTGCTCTAGCCGGCCCGGGTCAGCCGAGCACGTGACGGCTGTGCGGCCACAGGGTGAGCAGGTCGACGTCGGGGAAGCGGTCGGCGACGGCGCGGTAGGTGTCGGCGTAGTGCTGCGCCACGTGCCGCGCGACGTCCTCGGGAAGCCGTGAGGTCGTCCTGCTCGAGGAGTTGCGGCGGGTGCCGAGGTCGGGCTCGATCGGCTCCATGCCGAGCAGGTCGGTGATCGCGCGCACGGAGTCGTGGGTGAAGAGCGACTCGTAGAACCCGTAGTGCACGTCCTCGGGTGCGAACACCGCGTCGAGGGCGGCGATGGTGTCGCCGTAGTGGCTGCGCAGCTCGTAGACCGGCTCGGCGTGCTGCTCGGCGAGCACCTGCTCGGTCGGGACCGTGAACCGGTCGGGTGAGCGGTCGGCCTGCATCCGGATCTGCGACCAGGTGCGCTCGACCGGGTCGCGCATCAGGAACACCGACACCGTCCTGACGCCCCGGGCGTCGAAGCCGTCGCGCACGGCGCGGAACCGGTCGGCGGGGAGCATCGCGTAGTCGGGGGTCAGGTCGGCTGCGGCGCGGAAGCGCGGAGCCCGCCGCAGCAGGCCGGCGAAGTAGTCGTAGTAGAGCTCCGGGTCGACGTACATGCTGGCGCGGTGGATGACCTCGGCGTCGGCCTTCTCGCCGCGCTGGGCGGCGGCCACGGCCCGCTCGGCCTGGCGCAGGATGCGCTGACGCATCCAGTCCTCCGAGGGCAGGTCGAGGCTGTCGAAGACGTGGTACTCCTTGCGGTAGCCGTGGGCGAGCTCCCGCGACTTCTTCAGGTGGTTGTAGAGCCACGTCGTGCCGCCTTTCTGGCAGCCCGCGCCGATCAGGAACGTCTTGCGGGGCTGTGGCACGCGCGTCACTCTAACGATCGCCACATCGACGGATGGGGGTGCCGGCCGGGTTAGGTTGAGCCATGCCCAAGACACCAGCTGCCGAGGTCGTCGCCGGGGGGCGCGCCGTGCGCGTGTCGAGCCCGGACCGGGTGATCTACGAGGCGACCGGACGGACGCCCGAGGTCACCAAGCTGATGGTGGCGGAGTATTTCGCGAGCGTCGACGACGGGCTGATGCGGGCCCTGCGCGATCGACCGACGGCGATGGAGCGGTGGCCCGACGGCGTACGCGACGGGTTCACGCTGGCGACGGGACGGCCGGGGGAGGCGGCGGAGGCGTTCTACCAAAAGCGGGTGCCGCGGGGTGCCCCCGACTACCTCGAGACGGTCGGCGTGACGTTCCCCTCGGGGCGCACGGCCGACGAGATGTGCCCGACCGAGATCGCGGTGCCGGTGTGGGCGTCCCACATGGGCACGTTGACCTTCCACCCGTGGGCGGTGCGGCGCGCCGACGTGGACCGGCCCGACGAGCTGCGCATCGACCTCGACCCGCAGCCGGGCACCGGCTTCACCGACGCGGTGCGGGTCGCGGGGGTCGCCAAGGAGCTGCTCGAGGAGCTCGGGCTGCGCGGCTTCGCCAAGACGTCGGGCAACCGTGGGGTGCACGTCTACGTGCGGATCCGGCCCGAGTGGGACTTTGCCGACGTGCGACACGCCGCGATCGGCTTCGGGCGCGAGCTCGAGCTGCGCGATGACCAGGTCACGACGGCGTGGTGGAAGGAGGAGCGCGGGGAGCGGATCTTCGTCGACTACAACCAGAACTGTCGCGACCGCACCATCGCGTCGGCGTACTCCCTGAGGCCCCTGCCGGGCGCTCCCGTCTCGACGCCGATGACCTGGGACGAGCTCGCGACCACGACGGACCCGGGAGTGCACCACCTCTTCAGCGTGCCGGAGCGGCTCGCCGACGGGGACCCGTGGGCCGGGATCGATGAGGAGGCCTACTCGATCGAGCCGCTGCTGAAGCTCTATGACGAGCAGCCGGGTGGCGAGCTCAACTTCCCGCCGGACCACCCCAAGATGCCCGGGGAGCCGCCGCGCGTGCAGCCGAGCAAGAAGGTCGACGCGCACTGGGACGCTGAGGGCAACCGCGTCGGGGAGGGCTGAGCGCTCTTCGGTCCTCGAGCATGCTCCCGTGAATCCGACCGTTCGCGTTCCCCCCGGAATCGCGACCGATCGGACTCCCGTGTCACCAGAGTCAGACTTTGTTGACTCGGAGAACCTATGACGGCGGGGCCCAGCAAGGATCAACAGAACATCCACAATTCGGTAACGGCGCCTCCGGCCGGTGGCGGGTGGGACGGGGGAGACGGGAGGCCTGCGGCCGGTCGCGCCCCGGACGATAGGGTCCAGTCGCGTGACGAACATCGACTACACCGCGGGGCGCCTGGTCCTGGTGACCGGCTCCGGCCGCAGCGGCACCAGCACGGTCGCCGGCGCCCTCGAGCGGCTGGGGCTGCACATCCCGCCGCCGCTGATCGAGGCCGACGAGACCAACCCACGCGGCTTCTACGAGTCGAAGTGGGTCATCGACTTCCACAAGGAGCTGCTCAACCGGGTCCCGGTGCGCACGATCGACACCCGGCCCGAGGCCGCGGCCCTGGCCGCCGGCGTCGCCGCCGACCCCGCCGTACGGCGTACGCTCGTCGACTGGCTGCGCGAGCAGGCCGGTCACCCGCAGCTGCTGCTCAAGGACCCCCGGGCGTTCTGGGTGCACGGCGTGTGGCGCGAGGCCGCGGCCGAGACCGGACGCGAGCTGACCTTCCTCACGATGCTGCGCCACCCGGTGGAGGTCGCGAAGTCGCGTGACACTGCCTACCTCGGCGACCAGACCGAGGAGTTCCGCCGCCAGCGCGCGACCGCCAACATCGCGGCCTGGTGCAACGCCGCCTTCGAGACCGAGATCGCCACCCGCGACGGCCGGCGCGCGATGGTCCGCTACGCCGACCTGCTCGCCGACTGGCGCACCGCGCTGCGCCGGGCCGGGGAGCAGCTGGGGCTCGACTACAACGCCGACCTGGCCTCGGGGGAGCACCACGCGGTCGACGACTTCATCGACGCCACGCTCTACCGCTCCCACATCAGCTGGGACGAGATCGACGTCTCCGACGACCTGCGTGCGATGGCCGACCGCACGTGGGAGCTGATGAACCACCTCGTCGACTCGCCGCAGGACACGGCGGTGGGGGAGGAGTTCGCGGCGATGCGTGTCGACTACGCCCGCGCGCACGACTACGCGGTCGCGATCGCCACCGACCACACCAAGGCCCGCGAGGCCCACGTGCGCCGCACGGTCAAGGCCAACATGGCCCGCGAGCACGCCCGCGAGCTCACGACGCTGCACGCGCGGATCGCGGAGCTCGAGGCCGCCGCGTCCACGGCTCCCGCTGGGTCCGGGCGGAAGCTGTTCGGTCGCAAGGGCTGAGCCCGCGATGGACGACGACGAGTTCCTCGGCGAGGTGCGACGCC
Source organism: Nocardioides psychrotolerans (assembly GCF_900113685.1). Classification (GTDB taxonomy): domain Bacteria; phylum Actinomycetota; class Actinomycetes; order Propionibacteriales; family Nocardioidaceae; genus Nocardioides; species Nocardioides psychrotolerans. The sequence goes on along the minus strand of NZ_FOQG01000007.1, from coordinate 52,994 downwards.
TGCTCCCTGACCTGCTGGCGGACGAGGGACTGGAGGTCCTCGACGTGCGCGTCGTCGACGGCCGGGCCTGGCCCCGGGTGGAGGTGGCCTTCCGGTTGAGCGGCACGCCGCCGCGGTGGTGGCACGGCCCGACCTCGGGTGTTGCACACGCACCCTTCGGTGCGGACTGGCGCTACCTCAGCGCCCGCGACGTCCCCGAGGACTACGCGTGGCTGCTGGAGAGGGAGGTCTCGCGGGCGGCCCGACGACTCAACGACGAGCTCCAGGAGGCTTCGACCGCCAATGAGGTGGCCGAGCGCTGGCTGTGGTTGCTCGAGCGACTGGCCCTGCTGGGTCCGGTCGTCGACCAGGGTGACGGGCGGGTCAGGGTGACGGACGAGGATCGCGAGATCACCGTTGTCGCGACGCCCGATGAGTGGGCCCGGATCGCCGAGCCGCTGGACCACCACGCCGACGACCCGCAGGACTTCAACCCGACCTCGGAGGACGAGGTGTTCCTCGTCTTCCACGAGGACGAGCTGTGCTGGTCGGTCCGCGAGGAGCTGCCGCCGCTGCCGGCCGGGGCGGACTTCAAGCGTCGTGCTCGCGAGGCGCGGGCGCGCGGGGACGAGTCGACGGGGTGGTTCGCCTACGCGCCGTTCGAGTCTCCTCCTCGGGTGGAGGAGTGGGACGACGAGGCGGTCCGGTCCCACGCCGAGGCGCACGACGAGCTCTGGGCGTCGGCCCGCGGCCGCAGCATCGCCGAGGTGGAGGAGATGCTGCGCGACTTCGCCGGCACCGGCGCGCCCTACCTGCGCGACATCGACGTCGAGTTCAGCGCGCGGGTGATGTCCGACCCGCAGTGGGGTCGCAAGCACCCCGTCGCTGCGGTCGGGTTGGCTTGGGCGCACCGGGACGAGCGCTCGCCGTACCGCTCGCTGCGGTGGCTGTGGCGGCCGCGCTTCGCCGGCTGAGGCGCACCAGCACCAGCCACTCCGCTCGCTCGTGAGAGGGGGCCACGTGGACCCTTCTCACGAGCGTGCAGAAGGTCAGTGCTCCCAGGGGGCAGCGACCGAGAAGCAGGCGTCCAACGTCTCGGCCACGAGCTGGTCGACGACCTCGGGCGGCCGCGCCATCTCGTGGTGGTCGCCGAGGCAGAAGCAGTCCTGGTCCCGGTCGAGCAGCTGGGTGAGCCGGCGTTTCACGTCGGCCGCGCTGAGGTTGACGAAGCTGTAGTCGACGGCCCCGACGTGGGCGGCTCCTGTCAGGAGGCCGTAGTGCTGGGCCAACGAGGAGAGCAGCGAGACATCGGTCTCGGAGCGGAACGGCGCGCGTGCGGTGCGGTCGACGTCGGTGGCGAACTGCTTGCTGATCGCCGCGAGCGTGGACCGACGCTGGGGGTGTGGCGTGTGCTTGAACGTGCGGGTCGTCGTCACGCCGAAGGCGTCCTGGAGCAGGCGACGGTTGGTGGCGGCCGCATGGAGGAAGGGCAGGTCGTCCTGGTCCGGGAGCCCCACGACACCGCTCGAAGGGAAGACCGCTGCTGAGCCTGACGGGGTGAACCACTGCTCGGGGCGGCTCGGCCGACCGAGGAAGACGTCGTCGTTGAGGTAGAGGAACTGCTCGGACAAGCCCTCGATCCGGTGCAGCGCGGTCTCGATCGCATGGGAGTTGAAGGTCGGCAGCGCGTCGGTGGGGAGGATGTCGCGGTGGTCGACGAGGTTGACCCGGGGATGCGAGGTGTCGAGCCAGGTCGGGACCTGGCCGGCGGTGACGAGGTGGATCGTGCGCACCCAGGGGGCGAAGAGGTGGAGGCTGCGCATCGACCAGCGCAGCTCGCCGCGGTCGACGAAGCGGGCCCGCCCGCTCGCGGCGGGCGTCTGCATGGTGCCGGTGGCCTCGGCGAGCCGACGGCGGCGCGCCTCGTCCCAGACGGGGTCGCTCCCGTCCACCCAGGTGTAGACGACGTCGATCGGGAAGCGGCACTCCTCGGGCGTCGGCTCGACCATCACCGGGAAGGTCGGGACCTCGAGGCGCTCGACCACGGTCGTCGCGCTCGCGGCGCCGCGGGGGACATGGGTGGCGTAGCGCGCCTGGCCGGGTGAGTGCAGGTCGCCGTCGACGCCCTCCTCCCACCACTCGACGCGCAACCCGCAACCGGCCAGCAGCGAGGGGCGGCCGTCGACGAGGGGCCACGGCTCGAGCACCAGCACGCTGGTGCGGCCACCGCGTAGGTGCGGCACCAGGTCGGAGGGCGTGCCGCGACGGGCGGGCCAGCCGCCGCGCTCGGGATCCAGCACCGAGAGGTACGGCGGGAGGTCGGTCGCCGCGAGCCCGTCGAGGAAGGCACGGCGTGCGGACATCGGCAGCACGAGCACGGTCTCGCCGGCATGCGGGGGCACCACGAACCAGTCGTCGCACACCTGGTCGGCGACCCGCGAGGCGACCGCCAACGCGGCCTCGCGCGCCTGGGCCGGGGTGACGCCGGTGCCCTCGGCCCCGGCCGGCGCCTCGTGGCGCGACCGGGCAGCAGCCGGGCGACCGGCGCGCAGGTGTGCCGTGCTCCGCCCGGAGGTCGAGGCCCCGTGACGGGCGACCGCCCGCTCGAAGATCGTGCGCCAGCGGTCGGTGATCGAGTCGATGTCCCACGATGCCGCCTTGGCGATCGCGGCCTCGCCGAGACGGTCCCGCAGGCTGGCGTCGGTGGCGAGGCGCAGCAGCGCCGCCGCGAGCGCCTGCTCGGAGCCCTGCGCCACCAGCAGCCCGTCGACGTCGTCCTCGATGATGGCGCGGGGGCCTGAGGGGCAGTCGTAGGAGACCACCGCGACGCCGGCGGCCATCGCCTCCTGGATCACCAGCGGGAAGCCCTCGGAGCGCGAGGTCAGCGCCGAGATCGACGCCTTGGCCCACTCGGTGGCCATGTCGGTCGTGGGTCCGGGCAGCTCGACGCGGTCCCAGAGGCCGTGCTTGCGCACGGTGCTCATGACCTCGAAGCGCGAGGGCCCGTCGCCGTAGATGCGCAGTCGCCACCCGGGCATCCGGTCGGCGACGAGGGCGAAGGCGTTGACCAGGTGGGCGTACTGCTTCTCGCCCATCAGCCGACCGGCCGCGACGATCAGCGGGGCGTCGCGCAGCGACCGGGGCCGGAAGCCGGGTGGGATCGCGTTGGGCATGACCACGATCTCGGGCGCGCCCGTGCCCAGCTCGTCGCTGAGCCACGTCGCCATCGGCTCGGTCAGCATCGCGACCACGTCGGCGCGCGGGGCAAAGGTGAGCAGCGGCTCGAGGCCGGAGGTGCGCTGGGAGGAGGAGCGGTGCTCCTGGTGGACCAGCGCGACATGCGAAGGCACCAGCTGGGTCGCGAGCGACAGCAACGCCGGGGTGACGCTGACGAGCACGTCGGCGGTCACGATCGGCAGTGCCGCCTCGAGCGCCACGTCGGCGAGCGCGTCGAGGTTGGGGTCCCAGGAGGGGTTGATCAGCAGCGGCGGCGTGCCGCGCAGCGCGGCGGCCTCATCGGGCATCAGTCCCGCGACGTGCACCTGCTCGCCGGAGGCGTCGACCAGGTCGTGCACGGTGATGGCAGGGTCGATCGCGTAGTGCGCCGCCTCGACCTCGCGGTAGACGCTGTAGATCTCCACGTCGTGGAAGCGCGCCATCGCGTTGGCCTGCGTCACGATCGCGCTGGCCGTGCCGCCCATGCCGTAGATCGTCGGCAGCAGGTAGGCGATCCTCATGCTCCGGCACCGCCCGCGATCGCCAGCTGGCCGTCCGGCTGCCACTGCAGGCGCCCGCCCGCGGTGGCCGGCAGCACGACGGCGAAGTTGGCGCGCTTCAGGTCCCGCTCGCGTCGTACGACGGGCACGTCCAGGTCCCCGGACCTCACCGCGAGCCGGGCGACCACGCCGTCCGGCACGACCAGTGACGCGTCGAGGACGGCCCGGCCGTCGACCACGGCGACCCGGCCGATCTCGGTCGACTCATCGAGCGCGACCAGGACGCCATCGGCTATGGAGAGCCCCAGCGTCACGACGTCGCCGTCGTGCTCGATGCCGTCCACGACACAAGCAGCATCGGCGCGGGTGCGCGCCACGCGCAGCTCGCCGTCGGCGGCGAACGCACGCAGCTGCCAGCGTCCGTCGCGGGTCGGGGGCACCTTGGTCGGACCGACCATCGGCCCGCCGTCCCAGGTCACGGTCTCGCCGTCGAGGGCGAAGGTGAGCACCACCTTGTCGGCGTCGACCCCGCCCAGCAGCGCAGCGACGTCGAGCCTGGCGACCGCCAGCCCGTCGCGGTGCTCGGTCGGCACCGGCAGCTCACCATCAGGCCCGCCGCGCACCGCCAGCGTCTCGCCGGTGGGTGCGGGGACGGCGAGCCAGAGGTGGTCGCCGTCGAGCACCCGTGCGTAGACCGCGACAGCGGTCATGCCAGCTCCCAGGGGGCGACGACGGGGAAGTAGGCGGAATACCAGGCGGCGAGCAGCTCGTCGAGCGTCGACTGCCGCAGCGCGTGGTCGTGGTGGTCGCCCAGGCAGATGAAGTCCTGGTCGCGCTCCAACGTCAGCGAGAGCTGGCGGTCGACGTCGTTGTTGGCGAGGTTGACGAACTCCAGGTCGGCCGTGGCGACGTAGGAGCTGCCGGTCAGCAGCCCGTAGTGCTGGGCCAGCGAGCTCAGCATCGCCACGTCGGTGTCCGAGCGGAACGGCGAGCGCGCGGTCGCGGCCACCGGCTCGGCGAAGCGCTCGGCGATCTCGCGGAGCACCGAGACCCGGTGGGGGTAGGGCGCGTGGGCGAGGTTGTTGGTGGTGACCTGGCCGAAGGCGTCGTAGAGGAGGTTGCGGTTGTTCCACGCGGCCTTGAGGTAGGGCGGGGCGTCGGGGGTGTTGGTGAGCCCGATCGTGGTGTGGGAGAAGTAGGTCGCGAAGAGACCGGCCGGGCTGAAGAAGGTCTCCGGGTGGACCGGACGGGCGAGGAAGAAGTCGTCGTTGAAGTAGAGGAAGTGCTCCGCCAACCCCTCGATGCGGTGCAACGAGGTCTCGATCGCGTGGGAGTTGAAGGTCGGCAGCCCGTCGGCCGGCAGGAGGTCGCGGTGGTCGACGAGGTTGATCCGGGGATCGCTGGTGTCGAGCCAGTCGGGCACCTGCCCGGCCGTGACGACGTGGATGCGCCGGACCCAGGGGGCGAAGAGGTGCAGCGAGCGCAACGAGTAGCGCAGCTCGTCGCGCGCCAGGAACCGTGCCTGGCCGCTCGACTCCCGCGTCTGCGCCGTGCCGGCGATGCCCTCGAGGCGGGCCTGTCGGGCGGCGTCCCACTCCGGGTCGCTCCCGTCGACCCAGGTGTAGACGACGTCGATCGGGAAGGCGCACTGGCTGACGCTCGGCGCCGCCATCAGCGGCAGCGTGCGCACGGCGACGCCCTCGACCTCGTGCTCGACCGCCGGCACGTCGTGCGGGATGCGGTCGGCGTAACGGTTGCGACGCGGCGAGAGCAGGTCGCCGTCGGCGGAGCTCTCCCAGAACTCCACCTCGACGCTGCAGCCCTGGGACAGCACGCTCGGGGCGCCGTCCTGGGTCGGCCACGGCTCCAGCGCCACGACCGAGGTCATGCCCCGGTGCAGCTCGCGGGCCAGCGGCGCGATCTCGCCGCGCCGCTCGGGCCAGCCGTGCATCTCGGGGTCGCGCAGGCAGAGGTGTGCCGGGTGGTCGGCCGCCGCGAGCGCCTCCAGGAAGGTGCGACGTGCGGCCATCGGCAGCACGACTGCGGTCGCGGTGGTGTGGTCGCCGGGCACGACCAGCCACGCGTCGGTGACGCCGCGCGCGGTGTCGACGGCGAGAGCGAGGGCGTCGTGGCGTGCCTGCGTCGGGGTGATGCCGGTGATGTCGGCGTGGGTGCCGTCGACCACCCGGCGACGGGCGGGAGGCGTGAGGGCACGCGAGGCCAGTCGCCCGCGGCCCGCGCGACGGGCTCTCGCGTCGGCGAAGACCCGGTGCCAGCGCTCGGCGACCGACGCGGCGTCGTACTGCCGGGAGGCGCGGAGCGCGCCCTCGCCCAGGCGGCGGCGCAGGTCGGCGTCGGTGGCCAGGCGCAGCAGCGCGGCGGCGAGGCCGGAGATCGACTCGGGGCCGACCAGCAGGCCGGTGCGCTCGTGCTCGACCAGCTCACGGGGTCCCGAGGCGGAATCGAAGCTGACGACGGGGACGCCCGCGGCCATGGCCTCCTGCGCGGCGAGCGGGAAGCCCTCGGTGCGCGAGGAGAGCGCGCAGATCGACGCCTTGGCCCACTCGGCGGCCATCTGGTCGGTGGGGCCGGGGAGCTCGACGCGGTCGTAGAGGCCCCACTTGCGGACCTGGCGCAGCACCTCGCCGCGCTGGGAGCCCTCGCCCCAGATCCGCAGGCGCCAGTCGGGGATCTGGTCGGCGACCTCGCCGAAGGCCTGCACCAGCTTGGCGAGCTGCTTCTCGGGCACGATCCGACCGGCCGCCATGATCAACGGGGTGTCGAGGCGCGAGCGCGGCGAGAACCCGATGGGCAACGGGTTGGGCAGGACCACGATCTCGGGGGCGAGCTCGCCGAGGCGGTCGCGCAGCCACTGCGCGGACGTCTCGGTGAGCACGGCGACGACGTCGGCTCGGGGTGCGTGGGCGGCGAGGGTGTCCAGGCCGCTGACCCGGTCGGAGAGCACCCGGTGCTCCTGGTGCACCACGATCGTGTCGTCGGGCAGCAGGATCACCGCCGGGCGGAGCAGGTCGGGGGAGCAGGTGACCGCGACGTCGACGTCGAGCACCGGGAAGGCAGCCTCGAGGACCAGGTCGTCGAGGGCGCTGAGCCCGGGCGCCACGGTGGAGGCGCGCTCGCGCAGGCGCCTGGCCTCGACCGGGCGGACCAGGTCGGGCTCGAGCGGCGTCGGCGCCTTGGGGTCACGCAGGTCGAGCAGGTAGTCGAGCCGGATGCTCGGGTCCACCGCGAAGTGCGGTTCGTCGGCCGTGCGGCGCACGCTGATCACGCGCACGTCGTGGTCGAGCGCCAGTGCCTGCGCCTGGGTCAGCAGCGAGCGGACCGGGCCACTCATCGCGTCGACGTCGTCGACGAGGTAGGCGATGCGCATCAGGCGTCCTCACCCTGCGAGGTGGCGGCGGGGTGCGCCGGTCGAGCGGCGATGCGCAGGCCCAGCGTGCCCTCGGGGGTCCAGCGCAGGCGCAGCTCGGGCGTCTCGGGGTCCTCGCCGAAGAGCTGCGGCAGCATCGTGGCGGCCTGCGCCTTGGCCAGGTCGTCACCGCGGCGACGCACGGCGTGCTCGTCGACCAGCACGCGAGGCCACACCTCGTCGCCGGTGGGCAGGTCGGCCAGCGAGATCCGGGCGTGCAGGAGGCCGTCGTTGCCGATGGTCAGCGGCAGGGTGTGCACGAGCACGCCCTCCTGGTCGACCAGGCGCAGCTCGGGTCCGTGGTGGCCAGGGAGGTCGCCGGGCAGGGGATCGATGGCCAGCGTGACCGCCTCGCCGTCCTGCGCGACGGCACGCAGCGCCACGGTCGCGGGCTGGGGCGTGCGGACCGCGCGGAGTCCGCCGTCCTCTCCCCGCTCGAGCGACCACGCGTGGGTGCCGTCGGCCGACAGCGGCGTGCGCACGAGGCTGTCGGTCGGCAGCGGGTGGCTCCACACCGGCTTGGGCGTGCCGCCACCGGCGGGCACCAGCACGACGTCGTACGACGTCGGCTCGGCGCCGCCGGGCAGCGCACCGAGGTCGACGCGCACCGCGCGGAAGGCCGGGTCGTCATCGGGGACGTCGCTGGGCAGCGCGACCACGTCACCGGTGCCGGTGACGCGCAACGCGAGCGAGCCGGGGGCGGCGTGGATCGCCAACCACAGGCTGCGTCCGTCGAGGATGCCGGCGAACGCGACGACAGGTCGGCCGCGCGGCGGCTGAGGTGCGACGGGCGCGCCCGCCGCGGCAGCAGGGGCCTCCGCGGAGCGGCGCAGGACGGCCTTCGGGGCGAACTTCACCGGGCGATGCTATCCACGCCATCCACGGTGGGCCGGTTCAGAGGCCGGTGACACCCTCGCCGCCTCCGGACTGCTCGTCGAAGTTCTCGTGCTCGAGCAGGTGCAGCACCGGGACGCCGATCTTGCGGCGGGCGCGGCTGGTCCAGTCGAGGTGGAAGAACTCCGCGACCACGTGCGGCCGGGTGAGGATGATCGCCTCGCGCCCGTCGACCTCGGTGACCTTGGCAGCGAGGGCGTCGATGGGTGGGTCGGTGACGACGGCGCTGCTGCCGATCGTGGCGCCGACGCCCTCGAGCGCGGCGATCGTGCTGCGCAGCTCGGCGGCGGAGCGGTCCTCGCAGTCCTGGCGGACGGCGTCGAGGTCGACGTCGCTCATCGCCATCGCGGGGGAGGCGATCATCTCGCCTCCGGACAGTGAGCCCATGGAGGCCTCGATGCGGGCCGCGGCGTCCTCCAACGGCAGCAGCACGTGATAGGTCACCGGGTCGTCGAGGCCCTCGTGCAGCGAGCGCACCTGGGCCGCATCAGCCGGGCTCAGCTCCTGCTCGATCAGCAGGACGACGTCGTAGTCAGCCATCGGTCTCTCCCTCATTGCCCTTCACGGGTGCAGCGCCGGGGCCTGTCGAGACCCCGCTGAGCACACTACCGAGGTCGTAGCGCACCGGTTGCTCCAGTTGCCCGTAGTCGCACGACTCCGCCTCCCGGTCGGGTCGCCAGCGCTTGAAGTGGGCGGTGTGCCGGAAGCGCCGGCCCTCCATCGCGTCGTACTTCACCTCCAGCACGCGCTCGGGGCGCAGCGGGGTGAAGCTCAGGTCCTTGCCGCCGCTCCAGCGGCTCTGGGTGCCGGGCATCCGGTCGGGGTTGGCGATGGCGTCACCTGCCCAGGCGCTCCACGGGTGCTCCTCGATCGGGCAGACCAGCTCCTGCAGCTCCTCGATCAGCTCGGCGCGCCGGGCGGCGGTGAAGCTGGCGCTGACGCCGACGTGCTGGAGCCGCCCCTGGTCGTCGTGGAGGCCCAGGAGCAGGCTGCCCAGCAGCGGCTGCTCGGGCGTGCTCGTCTTGTGCTCGCGGTAGCCGCAGACCACGACGTCGGCCGTGCGCTCGTGCTTGATCTTCATCATCGTGCGCCCGTTGGGGGTGTAGGGCGCGTCGAGCGACTTGGCGATGACCCCGTCGAGCCCGGCGCCCTCGAACTGCTCGAACCACCGCTCCGCCTCGGCCGGGTCGCTGGTCGTGCGGGTGAGGTAGCACGGCCCGTCGAGGTCGGCGAACGCCTCCTCCAGGGTCGCGCGGCGCTCGCGCAGAGGCCGGTCGACGTACGACGTGTCGCCGAGCGCGAGCAGGTCGAAGACCACGAAGCCCGCGGGTGTCGTCTCGCTCAGGAGCTTCACGCGGGAGGCCGCCGGATGGATCCGCTCCTGCAGCACCTCGAACTCTAGGCGGTCACCGTCGGGCGACGTGCTGGCCACGAACAGCTCCCCGTCGACCACGCACCGCTCGGGCAGCTGGCGCTTGACGGCCTCGACGACCTCGGGGAAGTAGCGCGTCAGCGGCTTGGTGTTGCGGCTGGTCAGCTCGACCTCGTCGCCGTCGCGGAAGACCAGGCAGCGGAAGCCGTCCCACTTGGGCTCGAACACCAGCCCGCCGTGCTTGGCCGGGTCGGGGATCCCCTTCACGGCCTTCGCGAGCATCGGCCGGACGGGCGGCATCACGGGCAGTTCCACGGACCGAGGCTAGCCCGGCCTGGTCCGGTCGGTGCCGTGGACGCAGCAGCCTCTTCCGCGAAGCGCCGAGGACGACCACCATGGACACTGTGAAACGCCACGCTGCCGCTGGTCTGCTGCTGCTCCTCCCCGTGCTCACCGTCGTGACGGGCGGGCCACCCGCCGGCGCGGAGGGGCCGACGACCTACCAGTGGACGGGCACCCAGTCGACGGTGTGGGGCAACAACAAGAACTGGCAGCCCGAGGGTGTCCCGCAGGCCGGTGACGGTGTCTCGCTCGCCCCCGGGCCGCGACCTACGATCACCGAGGTCCCCGACGTCGTGCTCAGCGCCTTGACGGTCAGCGGTGACCCTGACCAGCTGGTCTCACTGTCCGGCCCAGGCACCGTGACGGTCGCGGGCGCGCTCGTCTGGGGCGGCGGCGACATCGGGGTCGACCTGGTGCTGGAGCAGCTGGCGGTGGGCCTCCTCACCCCGAGCGCCCCGATGCGTTTCGGCGGCGAGACCGGGCAGACGTTCACGGTCAACGGTCCGCTCGCCATCGCCGACGACCCGCTCGGCGGATCGGAACCGCAGCTGGAGCTGATGTTCGACGCCGACCTGGTGGTCAGCACCACCGGGCGGTTGGCGATGGGCGAGCGCACCTGGATCCGCGCCAACCGGTGCTGCGCCGGCCCGACGTCGACGATCACGGTCGACGGCGGCATCCGCGTCGACGGCGGCACCACGCGGCTCGAGAACGTCGGGCTCGACCTGCGCGGCACCGTCGAGGTGCCCGACGACGGCACGCTCCAGCTCACCGGCGGGCCGGTGCGGATCGACCGGGGAGCGACCCTGCTCGGCGGCGGCACCGTGGTCGTCCCCCAGACGGAGGGCGACGCCTTCGATCCCGCCGACCCCGCCGGACCCGACCGCACCGTCAAGCTGCTCGACGACCTCACCCTGGCCGACGGCACCACCCTGGAGCTCGGCGACCAGTCGGTGCTCTCGGGGGTGGGGACCATCGGCGGAGAGGGGGTGCTCCGGCTCGCCGGGCCCCGGGTCCACGCCGACGTCACGGTCGCGCCCGGCGTGTCCACCTCGACCGTGGCTGGCACGACGACCCGGCTGGTGAAGTGGAACCCCGACGTGCCCGGCCAGCACGGCCTCGTGGTGCCGCGCGGTGGGCTCGACGTGGTGAGCGGCTCGACGCTGTCCGTGCACGGTGGGACCCGGCTCGTGATCCCCGACGACGCCACCATGCGTCTGCCTGCCGGCGCCACGCTGACCTCCGACGGGTGCTGCACCGACCCCGGCCGCGTCACGGTCCAGTCGGGCGGCACCCTGGCGATCGGCTCGGACGTCGGGTCGGCGACCGCAGAGCCGGCGGTCCTCGACTGGATCGAGCTCGGTGGCAGTGGAGCGATCACCCACGCCGGCACGTCGGAGTGGGACCTCGCAGGGACCACCTTCGTCACGGGCGCCTCGTTCCGCGGCACCGGGAAGATCATCGGTGACCTCCCTGCCGGAGCCCTCCGGGTGACGCCGTTGGGGGTCTTCGTCATCGACGGCGACTACACCGCCAACGCCGCCGGCACCCTGGTGGCCACGCTGCCCACCGTGCCGACCGCTGCCGCCACCGGCCGGCTCTCCGTCACCGGGACCGCTCGTCTGGCCGGACGCCTCGTCACCGCCGGGACCAGCCGCTTCCAGACCGGACGCGGCCTGCTGGCGCTCGGTGCGGGGCAGCTGTCCGGCAGGTTCGCCTGCTCGGCGACTCCCGGCTTCGTGGCGCGCCAGAGCCCGAGGGCGGTGTCCCTGCTCGCCATCGACGTGCGCGACCCCGGGTGCCTGGTCCCTGCGGCGCGGCGGGTCCTGGAGGCGACCTGGACCGGCCGTCGTACGGCGTCGCTGACCCTGCCCGCCGCAGCCGACCGGGTGCTGCTGAGGGTCACCGTCTCGCGCGCGACCCGGGCCGTCCGGCTCACGCTCTCCGGTGGCGCGGGTGCCACGGCCGTGGTGCCGGCCCGGGCGGGGGACTCGGTCAGCCGCTACGTGGTCGTGGGCCTCGCTGCAGCGCAACGGCTGACCGCCCGCCTGGACCACCGGGCACGGGTGCGCGTCGACCAGGTCGGCTGGTTCTGACGGCTACGTTCGGCCCCGACCTGCGCGGACGGTAATCTGAGCGCACATTCCCCGGTTGGTCTGCCGGCAGGGCCCGCCTGACTTTGAATCAGGACTAGCGACGATGGTTCGACTCCATCCCGGGGAGCAGGTTCGCGGAGTATCCGCAGGTAAAGGCGTCAGATAGCCGCCCCCGTCGAGCAATCGGTGGGGGCGGTCTCACGTTCGCGTGTCACACCGCTGTCACGGATTGTCGTGACCAGCCCGAAACAGGCGGAGCGTCGGACCGGCGTGGCACGCGGCCGGAGTGACCGAACTTCAGATCGCACCATGCGCGGCGGACTCGTGCCCGACGTGGGTCGGTGGCCGGTCCATCCCCGTGGCAAGACGTGGTACGACGACCACCTGACCGCCATGATCGAGGCGTGCGGCGCGACGGCGATCCGGCTCGGAAATGGCCCGGGCGAGTTGTTCCGCACCCGACACGGCCCGTGCGGTGCGGTCGTTGACGTGACGCTGACCATGATCCGGTGCGGCGGGTGGGTCTGTCAGTGGTGCAGGCGAGCAGCCCCCGAGGTGCGGTTCGCGGCGCTGCCCGTCAAGCAGAGACCGCGTGCGGCAGAGACTTGCGCACGTCGGCGTGCGCCTCACCTCGCGATGGCCCGGCGACATCTCCGCGCACCTTGAGGCGGAGTGCGAGCGGTGCGGGCTCCGCCGGCCCATCTCATGGCCGGCATCACTCACGACGTGCACGACCGACGGCTAACGGACCACGTGGCAGCGGGCAAGTCATGGCGACGATCACCGTGCCGAGCCGTAGCGCTCACGATTGAGCGTCACGTCCTGCGGTCGTACCTGCCGAGAGCCACCGTCGTACTTCCTCCCGGTGTGCTCCCGCGAGGTGTGCTCCGCGCTTCACGTATCCCGACCGAGAAGCGACGCTAGCCATCGAGATCGACGGACAGAGCGAACCGCCCGCGCGGCATGGGAACGTGGAAGGCCGTGACCTAAGCAAGCGGCTCATCGACCTCGCTGTTGACGGGGCGGTCGTTTATCGGGTGTGGGAGCATCACTAACGCGCTCCAGCTTTCAGCCCGCCGCTGGTGCCTGATACCGCGACGAGTGGGAGGCAACGGTGACGCCAGAAGCGCCCGCAGACCCCAATCAGCCGTCGATGAACCCAAGCGAGCGTGCCTTCGCCGAGGAGGCGGAACGCTACCGATCCCTGTTCGCCTACAGCCCTCACGGCGTGTTTTCCCTCGACCTGACCGGCCACCTCACCGCCGCGAACGACGCCATGCAACAACTCACCGGCATGAGCCTGAGCGAACTGGTCGGCACCGACTTCCACGACATCATTCACCCCGACGACATCGAGACGAGCGAGAACGCTCTCGCGGCCGTCATCGAACGACGCCCTCAACTACTGGAGGCACGCCTGGTGACCGTCAGCGGCGATGTCCGCGAGGTCAGGGTGACCGCAGTTCCCGTGATCGTGTCCAACCAGGTGGTCGGGACGCACGGCATCGCCGAGGACTTCACCGAGGCGAACGTGATGCAACGTGACCTGGAAGCAGCGAACGCCACCAAGGCACTGTTCCTGGCCAACATGAGCCACGAACTCCGCACCCCGCTCACGATGGTCATCGGGGCCACTGAAATGCTCCTCGAAAGCGACCTGACCCCCAGCCAGGACCAGCTGACCGACATGGTGCACCGCAACAGTCAGCGCCTGCTGCGCCACGTCAACGACATCCTCGACTTCTCCCGACTCGAAGCAGGCAGTATCACGCTCCTTCCAGCACCGTTCCGGCTCGTCGACGTAGTCGAAGAAGTCTTGGAGTGGGCACGGCCGCAAGCCACGGTGCAAGGCGTGCGGTTGGACGTGGACCTAGACGCATCGCTGCCACCCATCGTCCACGGGGACGCGCTACGCGTCTCCCAGGTGCTCTCGAACCTGGTCAGCAACGCGTTGAAGTTCACCGAGTCCGGCAGCGTCGGCATCACGGTAGGTACCAAGACGTCGGTCGCGCCCGACCCAGAGGCAGACGACAGGGTCCGGGTGGTGCTCATGGTCGAGGACACCGGTGTCGGAATCCCGCCCGAGCACCTGCTGTCACTATTTGATTCTTTCACCCAGGTGGACATGACCGATACCCGACTCCATGGCGGTCTCGGTCTGGGGCTCGCTATCTGCCGCACTCTGGTCGACCTGATGGGCGGCGACCTCTCGGCGGTGAGCACACCGGGGGTCGGGAGCACGTTCATCGTGGTGCTTCCTCTCCTCGGTTCAGCCGACCCAGGTGCCGGTTTGCGCCGGAAGTAGAAACCCCCATATTGGGGTGGCCTGGGCCCAGCATGCTCCGGACCACGGCGGCGCGAACTTTGAATCAGGACTAGCGACGATGGTTCGACTCCATCTCGGGGAGTGGGACGTCTGTGCACGGGCCGCCGGGACCTTCAGCCCTACCGGGGGCGGTCCTGGCGGGGGCACGCTCGAGACATGGACACCAACGAGAGAATCGCCAGGCTGGAGCAGCAGATCGACGAGCTCACGAGCACGCAGGACGTGCTCCGGCACCGGCTCGCCCGAGCGCAGCGCGACCAGTGGCAGAGCCGCGTCGAGGACCTCGAGGTGCAGTTCCACCTCGGGGCGATGGAGGCCAACGACCGCGCCGCCGTCCTCCTCGAGGAGCTCCGCAAGAAGTGGGCCGAGGTCCGCGGGCAGCTGGACGAGGCGACCTCGACCGCGAGCGGGGTGGGGGACACGATGCGCAGCGGCCTCGAGAGCGCCGTGCGTGACCTGCGCAAGGCACTGCTCGACAGCAAGGCACGGATCTCCGCCTGATCACCGAGGTCCGTCTCCCCGACGGCACGCCCGCGCAGATCTGGCCGCTGCTGCCGGGCGACCGGGAGATGCTCCGGGAGACCTACGAGCACCTCTCCCCGGAGAGTCGGCGGCGCCGCTTCCTCGGTGCCGTCCCCCACCTCACCGACGTGATGCTGGACCACCTGGTCGACGACGTGGACGGGATCGACCACGTGGCACTGGTCCTGGTCTGCATCGGCGACGACCACGTGGGGGTGCCGGTCGGCGTGGCGCGCATGATCCGCTACCGGGACGACCCGACCGCGGCGGACGTCGCGGTGACGGTGGTCGACGAGTGGCACGGCCGCGGCGTCGCCACGGCGCTGCTCGCCGAGCTGGTGCGGGAGCGACCTCAGGGTGTCATCCAGGTCGTCACCACCGTGGCGGCCGACAACGAGGCGTCGCTGGCCATGCTGGCCCGCCTGGGGCAGATGGACGCGACCGCAGCCGGGGGCGGACGCGTCGACGTGAGGATCCACCTGGCAACCCAGCAACACGAGAAGGACTGAGGCGCATGATGGACACGACCACAGCACTGGTCCGGGCCCCCTCGGTGGCCCGGATGTTCTACGACCGGGCGGAGTCGACGCCCGACGCGGAGGCCTACCGGTTCCCCACGGCCGAGGCGTGGTCCTCCGTGACCTGGACTCAGGCCAAGGGCTCGGTCACCACCTTGGCAGCAGGACTGATCGCCCTCGGCCTGGAGCACGAAGACCGGGTGGCGATCGCGAGCAGCACCCGCATCGAGTGGGTCTACGCCGACCTCGCCGTCGCCTGTGCAGGTGGCGCGACGACGACCGTCTATCCATCCACCGGCGCGGCGGACGTCGCGTTCATCCTGGCCGACAGCGGCTCCCGGATCGTCTTCGCCGAGGACGACACCCAGATCGCCAAGCTCCGCGAGCAGCGCGCCCAGCTGCCCGGCGTCGAGCGGGTCGTGACCTTCGACGGCACACCTGACGGCGAGTGGGTGATCAGCCTGGAGGACCTGCAGGCCCTGGGGTCTCGGCACCTCGCCGACTGCCCGAGCGCGGTCGACGACGTCGTCGCTGCGATCCTGCCCGAGCACCTGGCCACCTTGATCTACACGTCCGGGACCACGGGCCGCCCCAAGGGCGTGCAGCTGCCGCAGAGCTGCTGGACCTACATCGGTGCCGGTGCCGAGTCGCTGGACATCTTGTCGCACGACGACCTGCAGTACCTCTGGCTGCCGCTGTCGCACTCCTTCGGCAAGATGCTCGAGGTCGTCCAGCTCCAGATCGGCTTCCCGACGGCTGTGGACGGTCGGATGGACAAGATCGTGGAGAACCTCGCCGTGGTGCGGCCCACCTTCATGGCCGGGCCGCCGCGCATCTTCGAGAAGGTGCACGCCAAGGTCGTGCAGACCGTCGAGGAGGAGGGAGGCCTCCGCAGCGCGCTGTTCTCCTGGGCGTTCGGCGTCGGTGACCGGGTCGCACAGGCCCGGCTGCGGGGACAGCAGCCCGCCTTGGCGACCAGGCTCCAGCACACCCTGGCCGACCGGCTGGTGCTGTCGAAGGTCCGGGCCCGGCTCGGCGGCCGCATCCGCTTCCTCATCTCGGGCAGCGCCGCGATCTCGCCGGACGTTGCTGCCTGGTTCTACGCCTCCGGCATGCTGGTGCTCGAGGGATACGGACTGACCGAGACCAGCGCCGGCGCCTGCATCGTCCGCCTCGACGACCCGGTCTTCGGCTGGGTCGGGTCACCGATCGTGGGCACCGAGATCAGGACCGCCGAGGACGGCGAGGTCTTCGTGCGGGGACCGAGCGTGATGCGCGGCTACCACAACCAGCCGGAGGCGACGGCCGAAGTGCTGGACGCCGACGGCTGGCTCGCCACAGGAGACGTCGGGGAGATCGACGACCAGGGCCGACTGAGGATCACCGACCGCAAGAAGGACCTGGTCAAGACCTCGGGTGGCAAGTACATCGCTCCGCAGCCGATCGAGGGACTCTTCAAGGCGCTGTGCCCGCTCGGCAGCCAGATGGTGGTGCACGCCGAGGGCCGCAACTACGCGACGGCCCTGGTCACCCTGGACCCCGACGCCCTGGCGCAGTGGGTCGCGGCGCACGAGAGCACCGGAGCCGACTACGCATCCCAGACCGCCGACCCCGCCGTCCGCGCCTACGTCCAGGAGTGCCTCGACAACGTCAACAGCAGGCTCAAC
The DNA here is from genome assembly GCF_900113685.1 of Nocardioides psychrotolerans. GTDB lineage: Bacteria > Actinomycetota > Actinomycetes > Propionibacteriales > Nocardioidaceae > Nocardioides > Nocardioides psychrotolerans. Next base: position 36,135 of record NZ_FOQG01000007.1, on the reverse strand, counting down.
CGCTGGGAGACGATCAAGGGCTTCCGCATCCTCGACCACGACCTCTCCGTCGAGAGCGGGGAGCTCACGCCCAGCATGAAGGTCCGCCGCAAGTTCGTCGAGTCGACGTACAAGCCGCTGCTGGACTCGATGTACGCCGACGCTGACCGGGAGCGACACTGACCAGGTGGCGCGCGGCCCGGCGTCAGGGCCACGACGAAGGTCGACCCCGATCGGGTCCGCAGGGACCTGTGACAGCATGCGTCCCTATCGACCATCCCCGGGGAGCATGAGTTGCTGTGTCACGTGAGCTGACCGTCGTCGTCCTCGCCGCGGGCGGGGGTACGCGGATGAGGTCCAAGACGATGAAGGTGCTGCACCCCGTCGGGGGGCGAAGCATGATCGGCCACGTCCTGAAGGCCGTGGAGGCCGTCGAGCCGCGGCGGATCGTCGCGGTGGTCGGCCACCAGCGTGAGACCGTCGGAGCCCACATCCAGGCGCTCGTGCCGGACGTCGTGCTCGCCGTCCAGGAGGAGCAGCGCGGCACCGGGCACGCCGTACGCGTCGCGATGGACGCGCTCGCCGCCGAGGGCACGACCGGCACCGTCATCGTGGCCACCGGTGACACCCCGCTGCTGCGGGGCGAGAGCCTGCGCGCCTTCGCCGCCGAGCACGAGGCGGCCCAGCGTGCGGTCAGCGTGCTGAGCGCGATCGTGGCCGATCCTTTCGGCTACGGGCGGATCCTGCGGGACCACGAGGGGGACGTCGAGGCGATCATCGAGGAGAAGGACGCCACCATCGACCAGCGCGAGATCGCCGAGATCAACTCGGGCATCCTCGCCTTCGACGCGGAGTTCCTCATCGAGGCGCTGCCGCGGATCGGCAACGACAACGCCAAGGGCGAGTACTACCTCACCGACCTCGTCCAGCTCGCCCGCGATGCCGGGCTCACCGTCGGCGCGCACGCCATCGACGACCCGTGGCAGACCGAGGGTGCCAACGACCGTGAGGAGCTGGCCCAGCTCGGCGCCGAGCTCAACCGCCGCATCGTGGGCCAGTGGATGCGCGACGGGGTCACCGTGATGGACCCCGCGACCACCTGGATCGACGCCGACGTCGTCCTCGCCCAGGACGTCACGATCCTGCCCGGCACCCAGCTGCTCGGCGCGACCGTGGTCGCCGAGGACGCCGTGATCGGCCCCGACACGACGCTCAAGGATTGTGAGGTGGGCGCCGGCGCCCGGGTCGTGCGTACGCAGGCCGAGCTCGCGGTGATCGGGGCCGAGGCCACGGTCGGGCCCTTCTCCTACCTGCGCCCGGGCACGCAGCTCGGTGCCCGCGGCAAGATCGGCGGTTTCGTCGAGACCAAGAACGCCGTGATCGGCGACGACGCCAAGGTGCCGCACCTCTCCTACGTCGGCGACGCCGAGATCGGCGAGGGCACCAACATCGGCGCCGGCACGATCTTCGCCAACTACGACGGGGTCGCCAAGCACCGCACCACGGTGGGTCGCCACGCCCGGACCGGCTCCCACAACACGTTCGTCGCACCGATCGCCATCGGTGACGGCGCCGCGACCGGCGCGGGGACCGTCGTACGACGTGACGTCCCGCCGGGCGCCCTGGCTGTCAGCAGCGGGCCCCAGCGCCACCTCGAGGGCTGGGCACAGCGCAAGCGGGCCGGCACGGCCCAGGCCGCCGCTGCTGCCTCCGCTGTCGCTGCTGCCGAGGCGGCCGCACAGCAGGCGGGCGATGTGGCGGAGGACTCGTCTCAAGACCGGGGTCCTGACTTGGGCTGATCGCCCTCCCGGGGGCAGAATGCCGAGCACACCACCCCGCCGCGACCCAGGAGCAACCGACGCTGTGACCGGAATGAAGCGGGCCACCGAGAAGAACCTGATGATCTTCAGTGGCCGGGCGCATCCCGTCCTCGCCGAGCAGGTGGCCTCGATCCTCGAGACCGAGCTCGTGCCCCAGGTGGCCTACGAGTTCGCCAACTCCGAGATCTACGTCCGCTTCGAGGAGTCCGTCCGCGGGTGCGACGCCTTCGTGATCCAGAGCCACACGGCGCCGGTCAACGAGTGGATCATGGAGCACCTGATCATGGTCGACGCGCTCAAGCGGGCGTCGGCCAAGCGGATCACCGTGGTCATGCCGTTCTACGGCTACGCCCGCCAGGACAAGAAGCACCGCGGCCGCGAGCCGATCTCGGCGCGCCTGATGGCCGACCTCTTCAAGACCGCCGGCGCGGACCGCCTGATCACCGTGGACCTCCACGCCGACCAGATCCAGGGCTTCTTCGACGGCCCCGTCGACCACCTGATGGCACTGCCGATCCTGGCTGACTACGTCAAGGAGAAGTACGGCGACCAGCCTCTCGCCGTCGTCTCGCCCGACGCCGGCCGGATCAAGGTCGCCGAGCGCTGGTCGGCCCGCCTGGGTGGGGCGCCGCTGGCGTTCATCCACAAGACCCGTCGCACCGACGTGGCCAACGAGGTCGTCGCCAACCGTGTCGTCGGTGACGTCAAGGGGCGCATGTGCGTCCTGGTCGACGACATGATCGACACCGGCGGCACGATCGTGAAGGCCGCCGAGGCCCTCATGAACGACGGCGCCGCGGGCGTCATCATCGCCGCCACCCACGCGATCCTCTCCGACCCCGCCGTCGATCGGCTCAAGAACTCCTCGGCCGCCGAGATCGTCGTCACCAACACGCTTCCGCTCGCCGACGACCGGCACTTCGACAAGCTGACCTGCCTGTCGATCGCCCCGCTCCTGGCCCGCGCGATCCACGAGGTCTTCGCCGACGGCTCGGTCACGTCGATGTTCGACGGCCACGCCTGAGGGTGTGTCGTGCGGCTGTGGTGGCCGCGACTTCCCACGACGACACTCCACCTCCCACGGGGTGCACGCCATGGGCAGTGGCGGGTCGTCGACATACCTTGATGAAGCGCCCGCCCGAGGCGACCGCCACCCACCCCACCCCGTCTAGCAGGCGTCCCAGGAGCTGCTGACGAGCTGCGCCCAGACGGCCTCGCCGTCGGGGGTCTGGTGGGTGCCGTCGACGAGCAGGTCCGGGTCGTCGACGACCAGTGACCGCCAGTCGGCCAGGCAGGTGTGCGGGCGGGCGGCGGTGATCTCGCGCATCCAGCGGTCGTAGGAGTCGACCCGACTGACCGCGGCGGCGTCGTTGCCGACGTCGGCGCGGTAGGGCGTCACGAACAGCACCCGGGTCTCCTCGGGCACCAGCGCCGTCGCGTCGAGGTAGTCCTGCTTGGTCCACGACGTCGTGCTGTTGGTGCCGAGCGCGACGACGAGCGTGCTGGGTGCGACCTGGGTGGCGAGGTGGTCGCGGATGCGCACGAGCAGCTGGCTCACGCGCCGACCGGGGAGGCCGTCGAGCGTCCACTGCGGGCGCAGGCGGGCGAGCTCGTCGTTGGCCCGCCAGCTCAACGAGTCGCCCACGAGCAGCGTGCCCGAGGGCGGTCCCTGAGTTGTGGTCGGCGGGACGGAACGACAGATGCCGTCGACGTACGACGTGTGGTCGCGCAGCGCGCAGAGCGTCCGGGACCGCTGGAGGGCCACGATGCGCAACGTGGTGCCGGTGCGTCGGGCGATGCGCTCCAGGTCGCGACGCCGGCTCGGGGTGACGCACTCGTCCCAGCGCGCAGCGCGCTCGCGGACCATCACGTAGTCCTTGGTCGCGCCCACGCACTGGCGCGCGGCGGCGACGACGCTGCTGGTGCGTGCGGGGTTGGAGGCGCAGAGGTTCACCTCCGCGATCCACGGCCGGTGCAGGGCGCGGCAGACGCGGAAGTCGATGGCGCGCCCGAAGGACGCACCGGAGCGGGTGAAGCACATCTCGGCGTTGGCGTTGAGGCGCGCCTTGTCGGCGGCGCGGGCGCAGGTCGTGCGGCTGCAGCCCTGGGAGGTCCAGGCGCGGCCCAGGAGCGCGCAGGCGCGCGGGCCCAGGCGGGCGTCGAAGCTGCCGAGCTCCGCCCTCGCGACCCGCTCCTGCTCGGTCCCGGGGTCTGCCTGGACCGGCACGGCCTGCGTGGCGACGCCGGCGACGACGACGAGCGAGGTGACCAGGCCCGCGGCCAGCGCGAGGAGGGCCGACCTGAGGGCGGCCCGGAGCACGGGCTGTCGCGGAGGCATGCCGCAAGGATGCAGTGCCGAGCCCCAGGTGTCAGGTATTTGCCGGCCTCAGGTCGTCGAGCTTGTCCTCCCAGCCCCGGCGCAGGACCGACGGCAGGTCACCCGCCAGCGCCTGCTCGAGGTCGGCGACCTGGTCGTCGGTGAGCGCCAGCGCGGGGAACGCGCGGTGCACGACCTGTGAGAAGGCCTGACCGCGGCGCTCGGCGATGCGGGGGCTGACCTGCCAGTAGGCCGCGACGTAGGGCGCCAGCAGGTCGGCCTGCTCGGGCGACCACAGCCCACTGGTCAGCGCCTCGTAGCGCCGGTTGGAGACCTGGTCGTCCTCGGCCAACGCCGTCCAGGCGGCGTCCTTGGCCTCGACCGTGGGACGGGCAGCGAGCGCCCGGGCAGCACCCAGCTCGCCGTCGATCGTGCCGTCGGCGACCCGCTCGGTCTCGATCGCGTCGGCGTCGAGCGCCCCCACCTCGGCGAGCCGGTGGACCACGCGCCACCGCAGGGCAGGGTCGAGCGCGACGCCGTGATCCGTGACCCCGTCGGTGAGCCAGCCCTGGAGGAGCGCGGTGTCGCGCGAGGTGCGGGCCAGCCCGCGGGTCAGCTCGATGCGGACCTGCTCGTCGAGGGTGGTGTCGAGGCCACGTGCGCACGCGTCGGCGACCCGGTCGACCGCGTGCGCCGCCCCTGACGACGCGATCCGACGCGGCACCACGGAGTCGAGGGTGCGGGTGAGCACGGCAGCGACGGCGGTGACGTGGCGCTCGTGGGGCAGGTGGCGCGAGACCAGGTCGAGGAAGTCCTCGGCCGGCAGGCGGCGGGTGTGGGCGAGGTCGAACGCCGTGGTCCACGCTATGGCGCGCACCAGGTCGTCGTCGATGCTCGACAGCCCCGAGAGCAGTGCCGACCAGGACGCGGTGTCGGGCACGACGCGCACGAAGGTCTCGCCGTGGCTGTTGGGCACCACCACGCGCCCGGCCCAGTCGTCGAGGCGCACCGGCTCGTCGCCGACATCGACCAAGACGCTCTCCCGCTCGACGAGCGCGCCGCCCGGCGCTTCGTCGTACGACGTGAGGCGGAGGCGGTGGGGACGGGTGCCGTCGCGCGACACGACGGGCACCCCGCCACCGTCGCGGGTGACCCGGATCGTGTCGAAGCCGGACGTGCGCAGCCAGGCGTGGACCCAGCCGAGGACGTCGCGGTCGGAGGCGGAGTCGAGGGCGGCCATGAAGTCGGCCAGCGTGCCGTTGCCGAGCCGGTGCGCGCCGAGGTAGGCGTTGACGCCGGCGAGGAACGCGTCGTCGCCGAGCCACGTGACCAGCTGGCGGAGCACCGAGTTGCCCTTGGAATAGCTGATCGCGTCGAAGTTGTTGGACGCCGCGTCGACGTCGGGGACGTCCTCGGCCTCGGGGGCGACCGGGTGGGTCGAGCGGCGCTCGTCGGCCTGGTAGGCACTTGGCTTGCGGAGCAGCTCGTGCTGGAGCAGCGCCCCGGCGAAGCCGGCCCCGTCGGCCGAGACGCGGTAGCCCATGTAGTCGGCGAAGGACTCCTGGAGCCAGGTGTCCTCCCACCAGGTCATCGTCACGAGGTTGCCGAACCACATGTGCGCCATCTCGTGGGCGATGATCGACGCGCGCTGGCTGCGGGCCAGGTCGGTGACCCGGCCGCGGGGGAGCAGCTCGTCGCGGTAGGTCACGCAGCCCGGCGACTCCAGCGCGCCCCAGTTCTGACCCGGCACGAACGCCTGGTCATAGCTGTCGTAGGGCATCGGCTCGGTGAAGAGCGTCGCGTAGTGGTCGAAGCACGCGGTCGTCGTGGCCCGCAGCTCCTCGAAGTCGCGGTCGAGCTCGGCGCCCAGCGAGCGGCGCGCGTGCCAGCCGAAGGGGAGCCCCGCGTGCTCCCAGGTGCGCGAGTGCCACGGACCGGCGCACACGACGAACATCGGGATCGCGAAGACCTCGGTCGTCGCGAAGCGCCAGCGACCGGCGTCGCGGTCGGTGCCGTCCTCGAGCACGCGGCCGTTGGCGACCACGGTCCAGGTCGGGTCGGCGGTGACGCCCAGCGCGACGGTGGCCTTCAGGTCGTTCTGGTCGAAGCAGGCGAAGACCCGTTGCGCGACGTCCATGCCGCAGTAGGCCGAGGCGTAGGTCTCCCCGTCGGCAGGGTCGGTGAACAGATACATCCCGTCGCCGTCGGTGACGTAGGGCACCCGCGCGGCCACCGTCACCACGTTGTGCTCGACCAGCCCGGTCAGCAGCAGCCGCCTGCCGTCGTACGACGATCGGGCGGCGTCGGCGGGAAGCGCCCTGCCGTTGACGGTCACCGCCAGGTCGGTGGCGGCCGTGAGCTCGAGGAACGTGTCGGCGGCGCTGGAGGTGAAGCGGACGGTCGTGGTGCAGCCGAAGGTCCCGGAGGCGTGGCCAGTCGTGGCGTCGGTCAGGTCGAGGTCGATCTCGTAGGAGACGTCGCGGATCAGGGACGCGCGGGTGCGGGCTTCGCCGAGGGTGAGGGACACCCCCCCGACCCTACGTAAAGGGAGCGCGCCTGGCGGCACCGCTCGCCTAGGCTCCTCAGCATGCTCTCGGACGCCCGCCGCCCCGACCTCGCGGTGGAGGCGGTCGACCTGCGTCGCACCTTCGTCACCCGCACCGGCATCCTGCGCCGCACCCGCAAGGACGTCGAGGCGGTCAAGGGCGTCTCGTTCCACCTCGAGCGCGGCGAGCTCTTCGGTCTCCTGGGCCCCAACGGTGCGGGCAAGACGACCACGATCAAGATGCTCATCACGTTGCTGATCCCCTCGGGCGGGCGGGCCAGCGTGCTCGGCTACGACGTCGAGCAGGACGTCCGCGAGGTGCGGCGCCGCATCGGCTACGTCTTCGGCTGACCCGCGAACGCTGGGCGGGCACCCTCGAGCTGGTCGTCGCGGCCCCGATCTCGCTGACCCGGGTGCTGGTGCCGACCACGATGGCGCTCTCGACGATCGGGCTCTACTGCGTCGTGGCCACGATCCTCTGGATGCGGTGGGTCTTCGACCTCCGCCTCGAGGTCGCCAGCTGGCCGCTCTTCGTCCTGGGCGTGCTGATGGCGGGGCTCAGCCTGGCGCTCTTCGGCTTCTTCCTCTCCGTCACCGCCGTGCGCTACCGCACCTCCTGGGCGCTCGGTGCGGCGCTGGAGTATCCCGGCTGGCTGCTCTGCGGCTTCCTGATCCCCGTCTCCTCGCTGCCCGTCTGGATCCAGCCGCTGTCGTGGGCGATCCCCACCACCTGGGCCATGGACGCGGTCCGCGAGGCGGCCTCCGGCGGCAGCCCGTGGGCCGACCTCGGCGTGTGCGCGGCGATCGGTCTCGCTTACGCAGCGCTGGCGGCCTACCTCGGTCGGCGCCTGGTCGACTCGGCGCGTCGCAACGCGACGTTGGCCCTCACATGACCAACGTGCGGATCTTCTTCATCGGCGGCCTGATGAGCTATCGGGCGATGTTCGGCTGGCTCAGCCCCTGGATCCTGATCCCCTCGCTCATCGTGTCGCCGATCTGCCAGATCCTGCTGTTCGCCTACACCGGCCGCAGTGCGGGCGTCGGCGACGACGAGTTCTACGTGATCGGCAACGCGCTCAACTACGCAGCGATCCCGTGCCTGTTCGCGATGGGCTCCACGATCGGCGCGAGCGCGAGGGCGGCACGCTCGGCATCGTGCTGGCGACCCCGGCGCGACGGATCCCGCTGTTCCTGGGCCGGGCGCTGCCGGTCATCGCCAACGGGTGGGGAGTCGCCATGGTCGGTGTCCTCGCAGGGGTGCTGCTGCTCGACGTCAGGATCCCGGCCGGTGCCTGGCCGGCGCTGCTCGTGGTCGTGCTCGTCGCCTCGGTCTCCTGCACGGGCCTGGGTCTGGCGATGGGAGCGCTGGCGCTGCGGGTCCGTGAGACCGCGGTCCTCGGCAACGTCGTGTTCTGCGTGCTGCTCGTCTTCTGTGGCACCAACATCGCGCTCGACGACCTGCCCGGGTGGATGGCGGCGGTCGGCACCTGGCTGCCACTGACCCACGCCATCGAGGCGGGTCGACTGCTGGCCGACGGGAGCGGTCTGGGGGCGGTGGGCGGGCTGATGCTCCGCGAGCTCGGGGGCGGGGCGCTCTTCACCGTCGCCGGGCTGGCGCTGCTGCGCTTCTTCGAGGACGAGAGCCGGCGTACGGCGTCGTTGGACCGGACCTGACCTGACCGGCTCGATTCGCCACCGGCCCCCGCCCTTGTCTAAGATCGGGAAGTTGCCTCGGCGAGGGAGTCTCAGAGCTCCGTGATCGACAGGGCCGGCTCTCACGCCGCGCGCTGTTGCGTGCGGCGTTCGTGCTCTCGCCCCGGCCCCCAGCCACCCGTGGTCGCTCGTCGGCCAGGACGTAGAGAAATCGCACCAGGAGAGAGTCACCCCATGTCTGTAGAGAAGATCAGCGCCGAGACCCGCACCGAGTTCGGCAAGGGCGCCGCACGTCGCATCCGCCGCGAGAACAAGGTCCCCGCGGTCATCTACGGCCACGGCAACGACCCGATCCACCTCACCCTGCCGGGCCACGAGACGATGATGGCGCTCAAGCGCGGTGGCTCCAACGCGCTCCTCGAGATCGAGATCGACGGCACCACGCAGCTTGCGCTGGCCCGGGAGATCCAGGTCGACCCGATCAAGCGTCACCTCGAGCACATCGACTTCGTGGCTGTCCGCAAGGGCGAGAAGGTCACCGTCGACGTCCGTGTCAACGTCATCGGCAACGCCGCCCCCGACACGTTGGTCGTGACCGAGAACGTCACGGTCCAGATCGAGGCCGAGGCCACGCACATCCCCGAGCAGATCGACATCGACATCCAGGACGCCCGTGCGGGCACCCAGATCCACGCCTCCGACCTCAAGCTGCCCTCGGGCTCGACCCTGCTGGTCGACGGCGACACGCTCATCATCAACGTCACCGAGCAGATGTCCGCCGCGGCCCTCGAGGCCGAGCTGGAGGAGGCCGAGTCCGAGGCCGGCATCGAGCGCGACCCGTCCGAGGACGAGGTTGCCGAGGCCCAGGACGAGGCCAAGGCCATGGATGCCTCGGGCGACACGGCCTCCGAGGACGCAGCGGAGTGATCCGCCGGCTCAGGTGGTTCCTGGGCCGTCTCATCTCACCTGTCTCGCCATCGTCATCGGGTGGGACGAACCCCGAGGAGCCCAGCAAGGAGCCCAGCGTGACCACAGCCGACGTCTGGCTCGTGGTCGGGTTGGGCAACCCCGGGGAGAAGTACGCCGGTCACCGGCACAACATCGGCTACCTCGTGACCGACGAGCTCGCTCGTCGCCTGGGGTCGCCCTTCAAGTCGCACAAGACCGGGCGCGCCGAGGTCGTCGAAGGACGACTCGGCGCCCCGGGTGTGCCCGGCCCGCGCGTCGTCCTCGCGCGACCACGGTCCTACATGAACGAGGTCGGCGGCCCGGTCAAGGCGCTCGCCACCTTCTACAAGGTCGCCCCCGACCGGATCATCGCGATCCACGACGAGCTCGACATCGGCTTCGGCACGCTGCGCACCAAGCTCGGCGGGGGCGACAACGGCCACAACGGCCTCAAGTCGATGCGCTCCTCGCTCGGCACCGGTGACTTCTACCGCGTCCGCGCCGGGATCGGCCGCCCCCCGGGTCGCCAGGACGTCGCCGACTTCGTGCTGTCGGACTATGCCAAGGTCGAGCGCAAGGAGCTGCCCTTCCAGGTCGACTCCGCCGCCGATGCCGTGGAGTCGCTCGTCACCGACGGCCTCGAGAAGACGCAGCAGCGCTTCAACTCCTGAGGTCAGGCGGTGCCGGGTGCAGGAGTACCCGGATGTCCGGGGACTCCTGCACTTGAGGGGTGTTGCAACACCCCTCAAGTGACCGACTCGCCCGCCAAGTCCCGTCGGCCGGAGCGCGCGGGGCGCCTGCAGCCGGGCGCGGGAGTCCCCGGTTGTCCGGGTACTCATGCAGCCCCCGTGCGCCACCACCCGTACGCCGCCGGGGCGCCGTCCAGCCCGACGGCATACGCCTCGCTAGGGTGGACAGGTGACTTTCGAGCCCGGCACCCCGCCCGACGCAGCAGCGACCGACGACCACGTGCTGGCCACGTGGCTGGCCGAGGAGGCCGGGCGCAAGCTGCTCGAGGTCCGCACGCAGGGACTCGAGGGCCGCGAGCTCAAGGACGCGGGCGACGCGGCCGCGCACGAGCTGCTGATGCAGCTGCTGGCCGTGCACCGCCCGGACGACGCGGTGCTGTCCGAGGAGGGCGCCGAGAGTGTCGACGACAAGGCCGTCCGGCGCTCGGCGGATGCGGTGTGGATCATCGACCCGCTCGACGGGACCCGCGAGTTCTCCGAGCCGCCGCGCGACGACTGGGCCGTGCACGTCGCGCTCTGGGAGCGCACGCCGGACGGCGAGCACGACGGTGAGCTCACCGCGGGTGCCGTGGCCCAGCCCGCCCTCGGCGAGACCTTCAACACCGGTCAGCCTCCGGTGGTGCCCGAGGGCACCGCCGGGCGACCCCGGATCGCGGTGTCGCGCAGCCGCCCGCCTGCCTTCGTGCAGAAGCTGGCCGAGGAGATCGACGCCGAGCTCGTGCCGATGGGCTCGGCCGGCGTCAAGGTGATGTCGGTGGTGCGCGACCTGACCGACGCCTACGTCCACGCCGGCGGCCAGTACGAATGGGACTCCGCGGCCCCCGTGGCCGTCGCGCAGGCGGCCGGCCTGTTCACCAGCCGCATTGACGGCTCACCGCTGATCTACAACCAGGACGACGTCTACCTGCCCGACCTGATCGTCTGCCGCCCCGAGCTCGCCGACACCATCCTCGAGTTCGTCCAGCGCAACGGCGTCACCTCCGCCGGGTGATCCGTCACGTCCTGCTCGACGCCGACGGCGTCCTGCAGGAGCTGGCCGGGGGCTGACTGGCGGCCGTCGAGCCCTTCGCGGGCGGGGCCGGTCGGGTGTTCATCGAGGATGCCTAGCGGGTGGAGAAGCCGGCGCTGCGCGGCGAGGCCGACTTCCTCGTCGACCTCCCGGCAGTGCTGACGAGACACGGAGTCGACGTCTCCGTCGAGGAGCTCTATCGCGCCGTATGGCACTCGATCGAGGTCGGCGAGACCTCGATGCAGCTCGTCGACGCGCTTCGAGCAGCCGGCTACGACGACCGGTTCGACGTGAGCATCTACTCCTGCAAGATCGGCCTGGCCAAGCCCGACCCGGCCTACTTCGAGCGCGCCGTCGCGATGATCGGCAGCGCCCCGGAGGAGGTCCTCTTCGTCGACGACCGGGCCGACAACGTCGACGGTGCCCGTTCAGCGGGTCTGGAAGGCATCCACGGGGACCTCGCCCACGGGCACCCGCGGCCGCTCGACCTGATGGCCGAGCACGGAGTGCGCCCAGGGGCCTGACGCACCCCCCTAGCCCGTTCGGGCTACCGAACACGACGGGCCATAGTCCGTTGGAACTACGTCGTTCGTCATCCCCCGGTCTGTTCGGCGAAAGCGGGGATCTTCTTCGCGTTTCGTTCATCTGAAGAGGCACGACCGTTCCGCTGATCTCCTGAGACTTTCGGCGTTTGAGCGGTTCTCGGAAAACCCGGAAAGCCTTCTGTTGACAACGATTCCTGCGCCAGAACCCGTGGCGAACGTTCGGCCTCGCAAGATCTCCCGCAAGGCCACCGGCGGCGACGCCGTGTTCGAGAACGGCGCTCGCGCCGTGGGTGCCAGCGTCCTGCTGATCACCGGTGGTGTCGGTGTGTTCCTGGCCTGGCAGGCCTACCCGACGCTGGAGCGCTACGGCTGGAGCTTCTTCACCGAGAGCCAGTGGCAGCCCGACCAGGACGTCATCGGCATCGCCGCCGTCCTCGTCGGCACGTTCTCGGTCGCGATGGTCGCGATGGCGTTCGCCGTGCCGCTGTCGATCCTCATGGCGCTCTACATCAGCGAGTACGCACCGGCTCGGTTCCGCTCGTCGCTGGTGGCCCTGATCGACCTGATGGCCGCCGTGCCGTCGATCGTCTACGGTCTCTGGGGCTTCTTCCTGATCATGCCGTACGCCGCGGAGCTGGCCCTGTGGCTCCAGCGCTACCTCGGTTGGATCCCGATCTTCGACGTCGCCAACACCGATCCGAACGCCGCCGTCTGGGACACCACGCGCTACGTCGCCAGCGCCTTCTGCGCCGGGATCGCTGTGGCGATGATGGTGATGCCGATGGCCTGCGCGGTCATGCGCCAGGTCTTCTCCCAGACCCCCGACGGCGAGAAGGAGGCCGCGTTGGCGCTCGGCGCCACCCGCTGGGGCATGGTCACGTCCGTCGTCCTGCCGTTCGGTCGCGGCGGCATCATCGGCGGCACCATGCTCGGGCTGGGTCGCGCGCTCGGCGAGACCATCGCGGTCGTCCTGATCGTCAGCCCCGCCTTCGAGATCAAGCCCCGCATCCTCGAGGTCGGCACGACCACGGTCAGCTCACTCATCGCCGGCCGCTTCGGCGAGGCCAGCTCGTCGCAGCTCTCCGCCCTGCTCGCCGCCGGCTTCGTGCTCTTCGTCATCACCCTGCTCGTCAACACCGTCGCCTCGGTCGTCGTCAACCGCAGCCGCTCGGGCGCCGGGACGGACGCCTGATGACCGCGACCCAGGAACGCGGCCCCCAGGACCAGGCTCTCCGGGACCGGGTCCCCGAGGACCAGACCCCCGAGCAGCCGACCACCCTGCCCCGGTACGACGAGGACGCGCCGCCGCCGCTGCCGCGCGCGTCCTTGGGGAAGCCGAGCCCCGACGAGCGGTTCGCGCACATCGGGTCCTGGGTGGCCGGCCTGGCCCTTGCCTGGCTGGTGACCCAGAAGCTGCTGCCCCTGGACGGGCTGCCGTGGCTGCTGATCGGCTGGTTCGCCTTCGGCACCCTGGTCACGGCCGTCACCGCGGCCATGTCCGGCGGGATGATCGAGGTCAAGGACCGCGTGGCCAGGTCGGTCGTCTCGACGGCCGCCCTGATCGTCGGCGCCGCGGTGGTCAGCACCGTGATCTTCGTCGGCGTCCGGGGCTGGGAGCCCGTCACCCACCTCAACTTCTTCACCTCCGACATGAGCGGGGTCGGGCCCAAGGACGGGTTCGAGAAGGGCGGCATCCTCCACGCCATCATCGGCTCGGGCATCGAGCTCGGGATCGCGCTGGTCATCACGCTCCCGCTGGGCATCGGCACCGCGGTCTTCATGACCGAGGTCGGAGGCGCCTTCGCGCGGATCGTGCGCACGGTCGTCGAGGCGATGACCGCACTGCCGTCGATCGTCGCCGGCCTGTTCATCTACAGCGTGCTGATCGTGGCGCTCGGCTTCCCGCGCTCGGGCCTGGCCGCCGCGCTCGCGATCGCCGTGATGATGCTGCCGATCATCGCTCGGGCGGCGGACGTGGTCCTGCGTGTCGTGCCGGGAGGGCTCCGCGAGGCCAGCCTGGCACTCGGCGCGAGCCGGTGGCGAACCGTGTGGCACGTCGTACTGCCCACGGCCCGGCCGGGCCTGGCGACCGCGGTCATCCTCGGCGTCGCCCGCGGCGTCGGCGAGACCAGCCCGGTGCTGCTCACCTCCGGTGCGGCGGCCTTCACGGTCGCCGGCCCCACCGACGGGGTCATGAACTCCCTGCCGCTCTTCATCTACGCCAACGTCCGCAGCGGGGAGCCGCAGGCCATCGCCCGCGCCTTCGGTGCGGCCTTCGTGCTGCTCGGCCTCGTCCTCGTCCTCTTCGTCATCGCCCGCCTCCTGGCCCGTCCGAATCGAGTCTCCCGGTGAACCGCCGTGCTCTGCTCCGCCCAGCCGTCCGCTCCGCCATCGCCCTGACGCTGGCGTTCGCCACCCTCCTGACCCAACCCGGGACGGCCAGCGCAACGGTCTACGCCCAGATCGAGGGCACTGGCTCGACCTGGTCGGAGCTGATCGTCCAGCAGTGGATCGCCGACGTCGACGCCAACGGCATGAAGGTCGTCTACACCGGCGGCGGCTCGTCCAAGGGTCGCAAGGACTTCTCCCAGAACAGCACCGACTTCGCGATCTCCGAGATCCCCTACCAGGGCACCGACGAGACCGGCCAGGCCGACACCAGCAACGGCCGTGAGTTCGCCTACCTGCCGATCGTGGCCGGGGGCACGGCGTTCACCTACCAGCTCAAGATCGGCAACGACCTGGTCCGCAACCTGCGCCTGTCCGGCGAGACGATCGCCAAGATCTTCACCAACCAGATCACCAACTGGAACGACGCGGCGATCACGGCCGACAACAACGGCCGGACCTTCCCGTCGCTGCCGATCACCCCGGTCGTCCGGTCCGACGGCTCGGGCACGACGGCGCAGTTCACCACCTGGCTCGACTCGGAGTTCCCGAGCATCTGGCGCCCGTTCTTCGGCGGCTCCGGGCTCACGTCCTACTACCCGAAGGAGTCGGGCAGCCGCGCCATCGGCCAGGCCGGCTCCGACCAGGTCATGAACACGATCTCGGGCTTCGCCGGCAACGGCACGATCGGCTATGTCGAGTACTCCTACCCGGTCAACAAGGACTACCCGGTCGTCAAGGTGCTCAACAAGTCCGGCTACTTCGTCGAGCCCACCCAGTACAACGTCGCGGTCGCCCTCACCAAGGCGAAGATCAACCAGGACAAGGGATCCGCGCTCTACCTCACCCAGATCCTCGACGGTGTCTACCGCAACACCGACGCCCGTGCCTACCCGATCTCGTCCTACTCCTACATGGTCATCCCGACCGGGGCCGACGACCCGCGCATGACGACGGCCAAGCGCCAGACGATCGCGGACTTCCTCTACTACTCGCTCTGCGCCGGCCAGACCAAGGCCGGGCCCTACGGCTACTCGCCCCTGCCGCTCAACCTGGTGCAGGCCGGCTTCGAGCAGATCGCCCTCCTCCAGCAGGCCGACAGTGCCGTCGACCTCACCGACCGCGACGTCCGCTCGTGCAACAACCCGACCTTCGACGGCAAGAACCTCAACAAGAACCAGCTCGCCGCGATCGCCCCGGCTCCGGCCGCCTGCGACAAGCAGGGCGAGGGACCGTGCGGCACGGAGACCGGCAACAACGAGCCGTCCACCGACGGCTCCGGCGGCGGAACGACGCCAGACGGCGGTGAGACCGGTGCGGGTGGTGCTTCCCCGGCCGGGGGTGGCGCGGGTTCCGGCGCCGCGGGCGCCGGCTCCGGGGCACCGGGCGGGTCCGCGCCGCCCCCGGTGGTGGACCCGGCCACGGGCGCGGTCGTGGGTGGCACCTCGACCGGCGCCGCCACGGGTGACGCGATCTACGCCAACCCGACCGAGCTCGCCGCCGACCGTGCCCTGGACACCCGCACGTTCGGCTGGCTCGCCGCGCTGCTGGCCGTCGGCCTCGTGGTCATGCCCGGTTTCTACGCCGCGTCCCTGCCTCGTCGTCGCAAGCCGGGGACGGTGCGCTGATGTCCCCCTCGAGCACGCTGCGCCGTAGCCGGCGCCCCCTGGCGGTCGCCGCCCTGTCGTTGCTCCTCGCGGGACTCATTGCCTGGGTGCCCGCGGGTGCCGGCGCGGGGACGCCGCCGAGCCCGGCCCTCGCGAAGGCCGCCTCGGGCTTCAAGGCGACCAAGGCGCTGACCCGCGTCTTCACCAACCCCGACGGGACGACCTACTCGTTCCCCACCAACACCGTCACGGTCAGGGCCGACCAGACCCGCAACCTGCGCGGACGTCAGCGGATCAGGATCGAGTGGAGCGGGGCCCAGCCCAGCGGCGGTCGGGCCAGCAACCCCTACGGGGAGAACGGACTCCAGCAGGAGTACCCGGTCGTGATCATGCAGTGCCGTGGTGTCGACGACCCCTCGCTGCCGCTGGCCAAGCAGCTGCGCCCGGAGACCTGCTGGACCACGTCGGTCGCGCAGCGCTCCCAGATCACCCGCTCGGACACCGAGGCGACCTGGACCCACGACCTGGACGCCGAGCAGGCCGACAAGGAGCGGGTCTCCGGCCTGCTCCCGCTGCCCAGCGCGGAGCAGTGCCCGACGGCCGACATCGCGCCGTTCTTCACCCGCCTGACCCCGTTCGTCACCCGCAAGGGCGAGACGTTCGCCGCCTGCGACGCGTTGAACATGCCGCCTGAAGCGGCCGTCGGCGCAGCGTTCCCGCCTCACGAGATCGCCGCGTTCACCGACACCGACGGGAGCGGCTCGGTGCAGTTCGAGGTGCGCAGCGACGTCGAGAACGAGTCGCTCGGCTGCAACGACAAGGTGGCCTGCTCGATCGTGGTGGTCCCGATCAACGGGCTCAGCTGCGACCAGCCGGCGTCGCCCCCGACCTCGGCCGACACCGCGTGCCGCAAGGGCGGTCGTTTCCTGCCCGGCTCGAGCAACTTCGGCAACGAGGGCGTCGACCAGGCGGTCTCGCCGGCCCTGTGGTGGTCGGCCTCCAACTGGAAGAACCGCTTCGCCATCCCGATCACCTTCGGGCTGCCGCCCGACACGTGCGACGTGCTCGACCCCCGCGCGCCCACCGGGTTCTACGGCTCGGAGCTGCTGGCCCAGGCGGCCCTCCAGTGGTCCCCGGCCTACTGCCTGGACAAGCAGCGCTTCAAGTTCCAGCTCAACCAGACCTCCGACGACGCAGGGTTCACCCTCATGGAGACCGGCGGGGGAGTCGCCGCGGTCGTCTCCGGCGAGCACGAGCGTCGGGGGTCCGACCCGGTCGGCTACGCCCCGACGGCCGTCACCGGCTTCTCGGTCGGCTACGTGATCGACCGCCCCGAGAACGCCGGCGAGTTCTCCTCGCTCAGGCTCAACGCCCGCCTCATCGCCAAGCTGATGACCCAGTCCTACCTGGGCTCCGACCTCGGCCGTGAGCACCCCGGGATCGGCGAGAACCCACTGGCGATCATGAACGACCCCGAGTTCATCGAGCTCAACCCCGGGCTCAGCCAGATCTCGCAGGAGGTCGGGGCGTCGCTGCTCTCGCTGTCGAGCTCCTCCGACGTGATCTCGCAGGTGACTGACTACATCGCCCACGACAAGGCGGCGATGGACTTCATCGGCGGCAAGACCGACCCGTGGGGCATGAAGGTCAACCCGGCCTACAAGAACATCAGCGTGCCCACCGCCGAGTGGCCGTTGCTCGACTCCTACATCCCGAAGACCGAGAACACCTGTCGCCAGGAGAATCCGGCGGTCTACTTCACGCAGCTGGCCGCCCCCGTGACGAGCCTGCGCAAGATCGCGGAGTCGCTCCTCGACGCGTGGCCCAACGTGCAGAGCCGCTGCGAGTTCGACCAGTCGACCAAGACCTACAAGCTCGGTCGCATCGACCGGCAGTCCTACGGCTCGCGCTTCATGCTCGGCATCGTCAGCCTGGGTGACGTCGAGCGCTACGGCCTGCGCTCGGCCGGTCTCGAGACCACGAAGGACCGCTACGTCGAGCCGACCGACGCCTCCATCGGTGCCGCGATCGGCCTGGCGACGCAGGCGAAGAAGTTCGGTGCCTTCGTGCTCGACCAGGCCGACGTCAAGAAGTCAGGACGCGCCTACCCCGGCACGATGGTGGTCTACACCGCTGCCCGGCTGCGCAACCTCGATCAGGCCGACGCAGACAAGGTCGCCCAGTTCATCCGCGTCTCGACGAGCGAGGGACAGCGCGCCGGCACGGGCAACGGGGAGCTGCCGGGCGGCTTCCTCCCGATCCGGGACAGCGGGGTGACCCAGAAGCTCCACGCCTCCGCCCTGGAGGTCGCGGCCGCGGTCGAGAAGCAGACGCCGCTGCCCGAGCCGGAGCCGACCGACGAGCCTGCTCCTGACAACGGCAACGGCGGTGGTGGCACGCCTGGCGGGTCGACCGGTGGCGCCGTCGCCCCGCCGCCCGCCGCTCCTGGCCCCGCGGGCGAGCCCTCGGCCCCGGCAGCTCCCAGCGCCGCCCCCGTGGCTGCGCCGATCGAGATGCCGGCCACGGCGCCCCTGGGCTCCACGGTCGCCGGCAAGCTGCTGCCCGGCCTGCTGGTCATCGGGCTGCTCGGCATCGCCGCCGCCAGCGTGCTGCGCTTCTTCGTGCAGCCGCCGCGGGTCCCGCGCACGGGTGCGGGTGCGGGTGGTCGAGCGTGACCGCCGTGCTCTCCGAGCGCACGCGGGTGCGCAACCGCCGGGCCGAGCCTGCCCCGAAGCAGCCCAAGCAGCCCAAGGTGCCCCGCGAGCCCAGGGCCCAGCGGCCCGTCCGCGCACCGCGCCCGGGTGACGAGACCGCGATCGCCTTCTCCACGGCCCTCACGATGCTCTCGATCGTCTGCCTCTGGGTCGCCGCCCAGCTGCTCGTCCTGGGCGGCCTGTCCCACGACCGCGACCAGTCCCTGCTCTACGGCGAGTTCCGCACCCAGGTCGCGAGCGCTACCGCGCCGATCGGCCCGGTCGTGCCCGTGGGCGACCCGGTCGCGACCCTGACGATCGCCCGCCTGGGGATCGACGAGGTGGTCGTCGAGGGCACCGCGTCCGGCGACACGCTCGCGGGACCGGGTCACCTGCGCAACACGGTCCTGCCCGGCCAGGTCGGCACGGCGGTCGTGATGGGCCGCGCGACGACGTACGGCGGTCCCTTCGGCGCCCTCGGCGAGCTGCGGGCCGGCGACGAGATCGAGGTCGTCATGGCGCAGGGAGCCAAGACCTTCACGGTCCTCGGCCTCCGCCGGCCGGGCGACCCGCTGCCCCAGCCCCTCGTCGAGGGCAGCGCCCGCCTCACCCTGGTGACGGCCGAGGGCGGGGGTGGACGCTTCGCGAGCCTGGCTCCCGACTCCGTCCTCTACGTCGACGCCGACGCCACCGAGGGCTTCCCGGCTCCGAGCGGCAGACCTGCCGCCGTCCCGGACTCGGAGAAGCCACTCGCCTCTGACAGCGGGGCCGTGCCACTCCTGGCACTGGACCTCGCCCTCCTGTTGGCGCTGACGCTCGGGGTCATCGCCGCCCGCCAACGATGGTCGTCGGTCCTGGTGTGGGTGATCGCGAGTCCTGTCGCGATCGCCCTGTCGTGGACGACGACGGATGTGGTGATGCGGCTGCTGCCCAACGTGATCTGACGGTTCCACCACCGGCCGCATCCCGCGGCCACTCACGGAGAAGAGAGAAAGACAGATGTACGCACGCAAGCTGCTCGCCGCCTCGGTCACCGCCGCGCTCACTGCCTCGGCCGTCGCCCTGACCGCTGGCTCTGCCTCGGCTGCCGTCGACCCCGACGACACCACCTTCACCCCCGTCGTCGCCGACCTGATCGGTGTCGGCTCCGACACCAGCCAGCGCGCCCTGAAGCTCCTCGCCGACGGCTGGAACACCGGCAGCCCCGCCCCCTCCTTCAAGATCGCGACCTACGCTGCCACCGGTGGCGGCACGATCCCGCTGCCCACCGCCGCGGTCAACCGTCCCAACGGCTCGGGTGCGGGCAAGTCGACGCTGTACGGCGCCGGCAACAACACCGACATCGACTTCGCCCGCTCCTCCTCGGCCAACAGCTCCGCCGAGTCGGCCGCAGGCCTCCAGGCCTTTCCCTTCGCCCTGGACACCCTGGTCATGGCGGTCTCCAACTCGGTGCCCTCCAACGCCCCCACCGCGCTGACCAACGCCCAGATCGTGGGCATCTACAACGGCAGCGTCACCAACTGGAGCGCCATCGGCGGCACCGCCGGTGTCATCGCGCCCAAGATTCCGCAGGCCGGGTCGGGCACGCGCTCCTTCTTCGTCGCCCAGCTCAAGTCCATGAACGGCGGCGTCGACGTGGCGCTGGCCGCCTCCGTGGTCGAGGTCCAGGAGCACGACGACACCACGGTCAAGAGCAACCCCAACGCCGTCGCGCCGTTCTCCGAGGGTCGCGCCGGCCTGCTGGGCACCACGCTGCGCCTCGAGACCGGCTTCCGCGCGAACCGTGCCCTCTACAACGTCGTGCGCGGCACGGACGTCGGCAACGCCGGCGTGCTGAGCGTCTTCGGCAAGGACGGCTTCTTCTGCTCCACCGACGCCCGACCGCTCGTCGAGGCCGCCGGCTTCAAGCAGCTGGCGACCTCTGACTTCGGTGGCGTGTGTGGCGCCCCGACGCAGAGCGCGAGCAGCAACTTCACGCTCAACCAGCGCGTCGTGACCTCGACCAACCTCGCGGTCACCAGCACCTCGGCCCGCTCGGCCCGCCTCGTCGCCACGGTGACCGGCAGCACCTCGCCCGCCGGCACCGTCTCCTTCTTCGAGGGTGAGACCCCCGTCGCGTCGAACGTGCCGCTGACGTCGGGCCAGGCCGTCGCCACGCTCACCGGCGTGGCTCCCGGCGCCCACACCTACCGCGCGGTCTTCACGCCGCAGGAGGGCTCGTTCTTCGACGCCTCCGAGGACGAGGGCACCGGCTCGGTCAAGACCTCCTCGACGATCGCCGAGAGCTTCGCGGCGACCATCAAGGCGGGCAAGAGGGCCAAGGGCACGATCACGGTCACCCTGGCCGGCGTCTCCTCGAAGGCCACCGGCACCGTCAAGGTGCTCAAGGGCTCCAAGGTCCTCGCGAGCAAGGCGCTGACGGCCGGCAAGGCCGTCATCACCCTGCCCAAGCTGACCAACGGCGTCAACAGGCTCAAGGTCGTGTGGGCCGGCAACGGCGTCGCCGCTGGTTCGTCCAAGGCGTTCACGATCAAGCAGACCAAGTAGCACCTGCACCACGTCGCGGGAGCACGATCCCTGCGAGCACTCCCCGAGGGACGACGAAGTCGTTCCACGACCGGGCGGCCGTCGTACGGCGGCCGCCCGGTCCTCCCACATCACACGAGAGCCACCACGATGAACGCGACCGACCAGACCACGCTCCTGCCGACCGTCCCCGCGGAGGCTCCGGCGCCCTCGCTGGCGACCATCGAGGCGCACGAGATCACCGCGTGGTTCGGTGACCGGATGGTGCTCGACCGGGTCTCGCTGACGATGAAGCCGGGGGCGATCACGGCGCTCATCGGCCCGTCGGGCTGCGGCAAGTCGACGTTCCTGCGGATCCTCAACCGCATGCACGAGCTGGTGCCCTCGGCCCAGCTCGCCGGTGAGGTCCGGCTGGACGGCGAGGACATCTACGACCCGTCCAAGCGGCTCATCGACGCCCGACGCGCGATCGGGATGGTCTTCCAGAAGCCCAACCCGTTCCCCGCGATGTCGATCAAGGAGAACGTGCTGGCGGGCCTCAGGCTCACCGGCACCAAGGCCTCGCGGTCGGCCAAGGAAGAGCTGGTCGAGACCTGCCTGGTCAAGGGCGGGCTGTGGAACGAGGTGAAGGACCGTCTCGACGCCCCTGGAGGCAGCCTCTCCGGCGGCCAGCAGCAGCGCCTCTGCATCGCGCGGTCCCTGGCGATCAAGCCGCGGGTGCTGCTCATGGACGAGCCCTGCTCCGCGCTCGACCCGACCTCGACGCGGGTCATCGAGGAGACCATGGTCGACCTGGCCAAGGAGGTGACGATCGTGATCGTCACCCACAACATGCAGCAGGCCGCCCGGGTCTCCAGCGAGTGCGCGTTCTTCCTCGCCTCCCAGGGCACGCCCGGCGTGATCGTCGAGCACGGCGACACGGCGGCGATGTTCCAGAACCCGCAGGACCCGCGCACGTCCGACTACGTCAACGGCCGCTTCGGCTGAGCCTGCTGACCCGCAGGGCCGACCACGAGGGCAAACCCGTTGCCCTGCGCGGCTCCGGGTGAGCAGGGTGGACCCATGACCTCCTTCATCTCGCACACGACGATCGACTGCGCGGACGCCCATGCCCTCTCCGAGTGGTGGAAGCCGGTGCTCGGCTACGTCGACCTGGACGGCGACCCCAACCTGCCCGGGCACGAGGAGTGCATGATCCAGGACCCGGAGACGCAGCACTCGCTGCTGTTCATCGAGGTCCCGGACACCAAGGCCGGCAAGAACCGGATCCACCTCGACCTGCGCCCCCGCGAGGGCACCCGCGACGAGGAGCTCGAGCGGCTGCTCGCCCACGGCGCGAGGGTCGTGGAGGACCATCGTGGCGCCTACGGTCCCGGCACGGCGTGGGTGGTCCTAGCCGACCCCGAGGGCAACGAGTTCTGCATCCTGCGCTCGCAGGCCGAGGCCGACGCCGGCCCGCCGCCACCGTGATGTCGACCGCCACCCCCGGCGTACCCTGGGAGTCGTCCACCCCCTGTCACGCCTGACCGGGGGCTGCTGTGTTGTCCGACCGTTCAGGAGCACCCGTGTCGCTCGCCGGCCTCGCCGACGCTGTCATCGCAGATCCCACCCTCGCCGCCGTCCTGGAGGACGCCGGTGACGGCCGCGTCCGCGCGCTCGACCTGACCGGTCCGGAGGCGCTCCGTCCCTTCGTCGTCGCCGGCCTGGTCCGCGCCGGGCGCAGCGTGCTCGCGGTGACCGCCACGTCGCGCGAGGCCGAGGACCTGGTGGCTGCGCTGGGCGACCTGGTCGACCCCGACGGCGTGGGCTACTACCCCAGCTGGGAGACGCTGCCGCACGAGCGGCTGAGCCCCCGCAGCGACACCGTCGGCAAGCGGCTGGCGATCCTGCGTCGGCTGGCCCACCCCGGCACCGACGCCTCCAACGGCCCGCTCCAGGTGGTCGTGGCGCCTGTGCGGTCGATCCTCCAGCCGCAGGTCAAGGGTCTGGCCGACCTCGAGCCGGTCGAGCTGACCCGCGGTGACGAGCTGGCGCTCGACGACGTCGTACGGCGTTTGGCCGATGCCGCCTACACCCGTGTCGACCTCGTGGAGAAGCGCGGCGAGTTCGCCGTGCGCGGTGGCATCGTCGACGTGTTCCCGCCGACCGAGGAGCACCCGCTGCGCGTGGAGTTCTGGGGCGACGAGGTCGAGGAGATCCGCTCCTTCTCCGTCGCCGACCAGCGCACCCTCGACAAGGCCGACCGCCTCTGGGCGCCCCCGTGCCGCGAGCTGCTGCTCACCGACGACGTACGCCGTCGCGCGGCCGAGCTCGGCGCGGCCCACCCCCAGCTCCTCGAGCTCACCGACAAGATCGCCGCGGGCATCGCCGTCGAGGGGATGGAGTCGCTGGCGCCGGTCCTGGTCGACGACATGGAGCTGCTGGTCGACCTGATGCCGGCCGCCACCCACGTCCTGGTGCTCGACCCCGAGCGCGCCCGCAGCCGCGCCCACGACCTGGTCGCCACGAGCGAGGAGTTCCTCGGCGCGAGCTGGGCGGCCGCCGCTGGCGGAGGCACGGCCCCGATCGACCTGGGCGCGGCGTCGTACGTCTCGATCGCGGACGTGCGCGAGCACAGCCTGGCGCGCGACCTGCCCTGGTGGACGATGAGCCCCTTCGGCCTCGACGGCCTCGACGACACCGCCGGCATGCCCGAGGGCAGCGCCCAGGACGCCGGCGTGCCCACCCGCTCGCTCGCCGCGAGCCCGGTCGACGCCTACCGCGGCGACGTCGAGCGCGCACTGGCCGACATCGACCTCTGGCGCCAGGAGGCCTACCGCGTCGTTGTGCTCCACCAGGGGCACGGCCCGGCGCAGCGGATGGTGGAGGCGCTGGGGGAGCGCGACGTCCCGGCCCGCCTCGTCGACGACCTCGACACCCTCGCCGACGACGTCGTCACGGTCACCTGCGGGGCGGTCCAGCACGGCTTCGTCGACGACACCAACCGCCTGGTCCTGCTCACCGGCGAGGACATCAGCGGTCAGCGCTCCAGCACCCGTGACATGCGCAAGATGCCCGCGCGCCGCAAGAAGCAGATCGACCCGCTCGAGCTCAAGGCCGGCGACTTCGTCGTCCACGAGCAGCACGGCGTGGGTCGTTTCGTGGAGATGAAGCAGCGCACGGTGGGCGGCGCGGTCCGCGAGTACCTCGTCCTCGACTACGGCGCCAGCAAGCGCGGCGGCCCGGCCGACCGGCTCTACGTCCCCGCCGACGCGCTCGACCAGGTCACCCGCTACGTCGGCGGCGAGCAGCCGAGCCTCGACCGGCTCGGCGGTGCCGACTGGGCCAAGCGCAAGGGCCGCGCCCGCAAGGCGGTCCGTGAGATCGCGGCCGAGCTGATCAAGCTCTATGCCGCGCGGCAGGCGACCAAGGGCCACGCCTTCGGGCCGGACACCCCGTGGCAGCGCGAGCTCGAGGACGCCTTCCCCTTCACCGAGACCGCCGACCAGCTCACCACCGTCGACGAGGTCAAGTCCGACATGCGCCAGACGGTGCCCATGGACCGTCTGGTGTGCGGCGACGTCGGCTACGGCAAGACCGAGATCGCGGTGCGGGCGGCGTTCAAGGCCGTCCAGGACGGGAAGCAGGTCGCCGTGCTGGTCCCGACGACGCTGTTGGTGACCCAGCACCTGAGCACCTTCAGCGAGCGGATGAGCGGCTTCCCGGTCAACATCGCGGGCCTGAGCCGCTTCCAGACCGACAAGGAGGCCAAGGAGGTCGTCGCCGCCCTGGCCGAGGGCACCGTCGACATCGTCGTGGGCACGCACCGCCTGCTCAACCCCGACATCAAGATGAAGGACCTCGGGTTGATCATCGTCGACGAGGAGCAGCGCTTCGGTGTCGAGCACAAGGAGCAGATGAAGCGGATGCGCACCAGCGTCGACGTGCTCTCCATGAGCGCGACGCCGATCCCGCGCACGCTCGAGATGGCGATCACCGGCATCCGCGAGATGTCGACGATCACCACCCCGCCGGAGGAGCGGCACCCGGTCCTCACCTACGTCGGCGCCTACGAGGACCGGCAGATCATCGCCGCGGTGAGGCGTGAGCTGCTGCGCGAAGGCCAGGTCTTCTACATCCACAACCGGGTCAACTCGATCGAGAAGGCCGCGGCCAAGATCAAGGAGCTGGTGCCCGAGGCGCGCGTCGCCACCGCCCACGGGCAGATGGGCGAGAACCAGCTCGAGCAGGTGATGCTGGACTTCTGGGAGAAGCGCTTCGACGTGCTGGTCTGCACGACCATCGTCGAGTCGGGCCTCGACGTGTCCAACGCCAACACGATGATCATCGAGCGCTCCGACACCCTCGGCCTCAGCCAGCTCCACCAGCTGCGCGGCCGCGTGGGACGCTCCCGCGAGCGGGCCTACGCCTACTTCCTCTACCCCCAGGAGAAGCCGCTCACCGAGACCGCCCACGAGCGACTGGCGACCCTGGCCCAGCACTCCGACCTCGGCGGCGGCATGGCGATCGCGATGAAGGACCTCGAGATCCGTGGGGCGGGCAACCTGCTCGGCGGCGAGCAGTCCGGTCACATCGCCGACGTCGGCTTCGACCTCTACGTGCGACTCGTCGGCGAGGCCGTCAGTGAGTTCAAGGGCGAGGACCCCGACACCGACGGCATGCGTGAGGTGCGCATCGAGCTCCCCGTCGACGCCCACCTGCCGCACGACTACGTGCCCAGCGAGCGGCTGCGTCTCGAGATGTACAAGCGGCTCGCCGAGGTGCGCTCCGACGACGACGTCGACGTGCTCCGCGAGGAGATGATCGACCGCTACGGCGAGCCTCCGCAGGAGGTCTCCGCGCTGTTCCTCGTGGCCCGCTTCCGGGCCCGCGCCCGGTCGGCCGGCATCGGGGAGGCGACGATCCAGGGCAAGAACGTCCGCTTCGCGCCGGTCAGCCTGCCGGAGTCGCGCACGCTGCGGCTCCAGCGGCTCTACCCCAAGTCGATCGTCAAGGCGCCGACCGACACCATCCTCGTGCCGCGTCCCGGCACCCCCGGCCGGACCGGGACGCCCCTGGCCGGCATCGCCCTGCTTGAATGGGCGCGCGGTGTGATCGACAACGTCATCGACCCGGTCGAGTCCAGACCAGCACCGTCCGTGCCACCCCGAGCACAGCCCTGAGGAGATCCGCGTGAGCACCACTCGACGTCGTCGCACCCTGGCCCGATCCGTCGCCGGGGTCTCCGTCGCGGCGCTGGCCCTGGGCCTGACCGGCTGTGGCGTGGCCGGAACCGGCTTCCGGCCCGGCATCGCCGCCGAGGTGGGCGATCGCACGGTCAGCACCGACGAGGTCGACACCCTGGTGAGCACCTACTGCTCCGCGATCGACGACATCCTGGCGGAGCAGTCGCAGGTCGTCCCGCTCAGCGTCTTCCGCTCCGGCATCGCCGGACAGCTCGCGCTGGTCTCCGCGGCCGAGCAGCTGGCCGACGACTACGGCGTGGAGCCGGCCGACGACTACCAGCGCGCCGTCACCGAGATCGAGAAGCAGATCGGTGACTTCAGCGAGTCCGAGCAGGAGGCCGTCGTCCAGGTCGAGGGCGCCGCGACGTACGTCGCCGCCGTCCAGCTCTCCGTCGGCGAGCAGATCCTGCTCGACGAGGGCGTCACCGAGCCCGGCCCCACCGAGGCCGGCGAGCGTGGCCTCGCGGCCTTCACCACCTGGCTCGACGACAACGGTGCGGAGCTCAACCCGGAATACGGCATCAGCGTCGACGGCGCCGCGATCAACACCGACGACCAGTCGGTGTCCCTGGCGGTCGGCGAGACCGCCCTGCAGGGGATGGCTGAGGAGCCGGACCCCGCCTACGCCGCGTCCCTGCCCGACTCCCAGCGCTGCGGCTGAGCCGTGAGCGAGCCGCTCCTCGACTTCGGTGAGGTGATGCGGCGGCTCCGCGCCGAGTGCCCGTGGAAGGCCGAGCAGACTCATCGATCGCTCGCGCGCTACCTGCTCGAGGAGACCCACGAGACGATCGAGGCCATCGACACCGGTGACCCCGACCACCTGCGTGAGGAGCTGGGCGACCTGCTGCTGCAGGTCTACTTCCACGCGGTGATCGCCGAGGAGTCCGGCGCGTTCACCCTCGACGACGTGGCGCGCGGGGTCACCGAGAAGATGCTGCGTCGCAACCCCCACGTCTTCGGTGCCGCCGAGGGGGCGCCGGCGCTGGACGCGGCCGCGGTCAACGAGGCCTGGCAGGAGATCAAGGCCGAGGAGAAGGCTCGTGACCACGTCACCGACGGCCTCCCGCCGACCCTGCCCGCGCTGCTCCACGCCGACAAGGTCCTCGACCGGCTGGCCCGCGACGGCGCTCCCGTCGTGCTGCCGCCCGCCACGGACGACGCCGACCTCGGCGACCGGTTGCTGGGGCTGGTAGCCGAGGCCCGCGCGGCCGACCGCGACCCCGAGCAGGCCCTGCGCGACGCCGTACGACGTCTGCTGGAGCGCTAGCCCGGTGCTGGGCCGCCTGTCTGGCTGTCTGGCTGTCGGCGGAGCGTGCTGCGCGAGACGGGCCGGCGACCGGTCTACGCTGGTCGCGCAACCGTCCCCGGCGAAACAACGCGACAC
Source organism: Nocardioides psychrotolerans (assembly GCF_900113685.1). Lineage (GTDB taxonomy): Bacteria > Actinomycetota > Actinomycetes > Propionibacteriales > Nocardioidaceae > Nocardioides > Nocardioides psychrotolerans. The sequence goes on along the minus strand of NZ_FOQG01000007.1, from coordinate 8,747 downwards.
GACACCAGGAGCAGCACGTGGCATCGATCGAAGCCGTAGGCGCCCGCGAGATCCTCGACTCGCGCGGCAACCCCACTGTCGAGGTCGAGGTGCTGCTCGATGACGGCTCCTTCGCCCGGGCCATGGTGCCCAGCGGTGCCTCCACGGGAGCCTTCGAGGCCGTGGAGCTGCGCGACGGCGGTGACCGCTACGCCGGCAAGGGCGTGCTGAAGGCCGTCGACGCCGTCATCCAGCAGATCGGTCCCGCGCTCGAGGGCCTCGCCGCCGACGACCAGCGCCTCGTCGACCAGACGATGCTCGACCTCGACGGCACGCCCAACAAGGCCAACCTGGGCGCCAACGCGATCCTCGGCGCCTCCCTGGCCGTGGCCCGTGCTGCCGCCGACTCCGCCGGCCTGCCGCTCTACCGCTACGTCGGTGGCCCCAACGCCCACCTGCTGCCGGTCCCGATGATGAACATCCTCAACGGTGGCTCGCACGCCGACTCCAACGTCGACGTCCAGGAGTTCATGATCGCGCCGATCGGCGCCCCGACGTTCCGCGAGGCGCTGCGCCAGGGCGCGGAGGTCTACCACGCGCTCAAGTCGGTGCTGAAGAAGAAGGGCCTCTCGACCGGCCTGGGCGACGAGGGCGGCTTCGCGCCCAACCTCGAGAGCAACCGCGCCGCGCTCGACCTGATCGCCGAGGCCGTCTCGGCCGCCGGCCTCACGCTCGGCAAGGACATCGCGTTCGCGATGGACGTCGCGGCCTCCGAGTTCTTCAAGGATGGTTCCTACTCCTTCGAGGGCGGCTCCAAGACCGCTGAGGAGATGACGGCCTACTACGCCGACCTGGTCGCCTCCTACCCGATCGTCTCCATCGAGGACCCCCTCGACGAGGACGACTGGGACGGCTGGAAGGCCATCACCGACCGGCTCGGCGCGAAGACCCAGATCGTCGGCGACGACCTGTTCGTCACCAACGTCGAGCGCCTCCAGCGCGGCATCAGTGGCGGCCAGGCCAACTCGCTGCTGGTCAAGGTCAACCAGATCGGCTCGCTGACCGAGACCCTCGACTCCGTCGAGCTGGCCCACCGCAACGGTTACCGCTGCATGATGAGCCACCGCTCCGGCGAGACCGAGGACACCACGATCGCCGACCTCGCGGTCGCCACCAACTGCGGCCAGATCAAGACCGGCGCCCCGGCCCGGTCCGACCGCGTCGCCAAGTACAACCAGCTCCTGCGCATCGAGGACGACCTCGGCGATGCCGCGCGCTACGCCGGCGCCTCCGCGTTCCCGCGCTATCAGGGCTGATCGGGAGCGAGCTGACATGGCCGACTCCCGACGTACGCCGCCCCGCGGGTCCCGCCCGCGGGGTCGCACGGGACCCGGACGGGCGACGTCCACCGTCCGCACCGGGCGCCAGCCTGCGGTCACGGCCCGGCCGGGCGGCGGCGCCTCGCCGGGCGCCGACCAGCCTCGACCCCGGCTGACCGGTCGCGCCGCGATCCTGGTGCTCGTGGTCGCGGTGCTCGCGGTCTCCTACGCCTCCTCCATGCGGGCCTTCCTCGAGCAGCGCGCCGAGAACAACGCCTACCTCGAGGAGATCGCGCAGCGCTCCGCCAGCATCGACGACCTCGAGCGTGAGAAGCGCCGCTGGAACGACCCGGCCTACGTGCAGTCGCAGGCGCGCGAGCGGCTGAGCTACGTGATGCCCGACGAGACCTCCTACATCGTGCTCGACGAGGACGGCAACGCGCTCGAGAGCGAGTCGGAGCTGCGTGACCCCGCCGAGGTCGACGCCGGCCAGGTCCCCGAGGCCTGGTGGGGCAAGGCCTGGGACTCCGTGGAGCTCGCCGGTCGGCCGCCGAGGGCCGAGCCGCCGCCGCTGACCGAGATCGACGGCTCGCAGCAGCCGTGATCGACCCGACCGACGAGGCGGCGATCAGCGCCCAGCTGGGCCGAGCGCCGCGCGCCATCCACGCCGTGGGGCACCGCTGCCCGTGCGGCAACCCCGACGTCGTCACGACCGAGCCGCGCCTGCCCAACGGCACGCCCTTCCCGACGACCTTCTACCTCACCTGCCCGCGCGCCGCGTCGCTGATCGGCACCCTCGAGGGCTCGGGCCTGATGAAGGAGATGCAGGCGCGTCTGGGCGAGGACCCCGAGCTGGCGGCGGCCTACCAGGGTGCCCACGAGTCCTACCTCGCCTTCCGCAGCGAGCTGGCGCGTCGGTCCGGCCACGACGTCCCCGAGATCGAGGGCATCACCGCCGGTGGCATGCCCGACCGGGTCAAGTGCCTCCATGTCCTCGCCGGCCACGCGCTCGCCGCCGGTCCCGGCGTCAACCCGCTCGGCGACGAGGTCCTCGAGCTGCTCGGGCAGTGGTGGGCCGCCGGGCCTTGCGTCGACGCCGCTCGGCCAGTGGTCGAGCCAGTGGTCGGGCCAGTGGTCGAGCCGGTGATCGGGCCGTGATCGCTGCGATCGACTGCGGCACCAACACCATCAAGCTGCTCATCGGGGACCTCCCCGACGTGGCCGTGCGCGAGTCCCGGATGGTGCGCCTGGGTCAGGACGTGGACCGCACGGGTCGACTGGCCGACGAGGCGGTGGCGCGGACGTTCGCCGCCATCGAGGAGTACGCCGAGCTGGTGGCCGCCCACCACGTCTCCCGGGTCCGCTTCTGCGCCACGTCCGCGACCCGCGACTCCGCCAACGCCCAGGAGTTCTCCGACGGGGTCTTCGCCAGGCTCGGGGTCCGGCCCGAGGTGCTCGCCGGCGAGGAGGAGGCGGCGCTGGCGTTCGCCGGCGCGGTGCGCAACCTCGCGTCGCGGCCGGCCGAGCCGGTCCTGGTCGTCGACATCGGGGGTGGCTCGACCGAGCTGGTCCTCGGCACCACCGAACCCACGGCGGCGCACTCGATGGACATCGGCTCGGTGCGCCTCCACGAGCGTCACCTCCACGACGACCCGCCCACGGCGTCCCAGGTGGCGGCCTGTGTCGCCGACATCGACGCAGCTCTCGACGCCTCACCGGTCGAGATCGGTGGCGCGGCCACGGTCGTCGGGGTCGCCGGAACCGTGACCACGGTCGCGGCCGGGGTGCTCGACCTGCCGGTCTACGCACGCGAGGCGATCGACCAGCAGGTGCTGGCCGTCTCGGCCGTCCACGAGGTCGTCGACCGGCTGGTCGCGATGTCGGTGGCCGAGCGGGTCGCGTTGGGATTCATGGACCCGGGCCGCGCCGACGTGATCGGGGCCGGGGCGCTGATCCTGTCCCGGGTCCTGCGTCGTGCCGGCGTTGCCACGGTGCTGGTCTCCGAGTCCGACATCCTCGACGGGATCGCCTGGTCGATCACGCCCTGACGTCATCCCGGGTTTGTCGCGCCGGCCCATCGGGCACCGGACCGGCTGACCCCCACCGAAGGAGCACCACCATGAGCAAGCTGTCCCTCCTCGCCGCCGCCGGCGTCGGCTACGTCCTCGGCGCCCGCGCCGGTCGTGAGCGCTACGAGCAGATCAAGGTCCAGGCGCAGAAGGTCGCGCGCAACCCGAAGGTCCAGGACGCCGCCCAGCGCGCCCAGGACGTCGCCGCCGAGCAGGCCGCCGTGGCCGCGGGTGTCGTGAAGGACAAGGTCAGCGACGTCGCGTCGACCGCGGCCGACAAGGTGCGCAAGGAGACCTCGATCAACCCTGCTCCCTGAGAGTCGCAGAGCGACAGGCGGGAGGATGGTCAGGTGACCCTCCTCCCGCACCCGTCCGTGGGCGGAGCCTTCGCCTCGCCCGTGCCGCCCGGCACCGGTTGGCCGGGCGACCCGGCACCTCCTGGCACCGACGTGGCGACCTCGCCGTCCGTCGTACGACGCCTGGCGCGGAGCGCCAGCCTCCCCGAGCTCGACGCGCGGATCAGCGTCTGCCGGGCCTGCCCGCGCCTGGTCCGGTGGCGCGAGGACGTGGCGGTAGGGAAGCGCGCGGCCTACGCCGCGCAGCCCTACTGGGGCCGCCCGATCGCCGGCTTCGGAGCCGATGCCCCGCAGGTGCTGGTCGTCGGTCTCGCTCCTGCGGCGCACGGGGCCAACCGGACCGGCCGCGTCTTCACCGGCGACCGCTCCGGCGACTGGCTGTTCGCGAGCCTGCACCGGGTCGGCCTCGCCAACCAGCCCACCAGCGTCGACGCCGACGACGACCTGGTCCTGGTCGGCACCCGCATCGTCGCGACCGTGCGCTGCGCTCCACCGCAGAACAAGCCGACCACCGACGAGCGCACCCGCTGCGCCCCCTGGCTCGACCGCGAGCTGGCGCTCGTCGCGCCCTCGCTGCGGACCGTGGTGGCGCTCGGCTCGATCGGCTGGGACGCCGCCCTGGGTGCGTTCCGCGGAGCCGGCTGGGGCGTGCCCCGCCCCAAGCCACGCTTCGGCCACGGCGCGGAGGCGATGATCACGACACCGCACGGGGAGCTGCTCCTGCTCGGGTGCTACCACCCCAGCCAGCAGAACACGTTCACCGGACGGCTCACCGAACCCATGCTGGACGACGTGCTCGGGCGCGCCGCTGCCAGAATGTCGCCGTGACCCCGTCGTCCTCGCTGCACGCCATCACCGTCCTCGGCCACGACCGGCCCGGCATCATCGCCGAGACCACCGGTCGCCTCGCCGACCTCGGGCTCAACCTGGAGGACTCCACGATGACCCTCCTGCGGGGTCACTTCGCGATGATGCTGATCTGCGCCGGAGCCCCGGCGGCCTCGGAGATCGAGGCGGCGCTCGCGCCGCTGACCGAGGACGGCACGCTCACGGTGACCGTGCGCGAGGTCCCCGTCGAGCAGCCCGCCCCGAGCAACGGCAGCCCGTGGGTGCTCACCGTCCACGGCGGTGACCGCGCGGGCATCGTGTCCTCGGTCGTCAGCGAGGTGGCACGCGTCGGCGGCAACATCACCGACCTCACCACGCGCCTGGCCGGCGACCTCTACCTCCTGGTCGCCGAGATCGACCTGCCGGCGGCCGCCGACCTCGATGCGGTCGAGGTCGCGATCCGCTCCGTGGCCAGCGACCTCGGGGTCGGCGCGACGCTGCGTCCGGCGGAGGCCGACGAACTGTGAGCGACGAACGTGTGTCCTCCTGGACGGAGGACGAGCTGGGCGTGCCCGGGAGGGTGCTGCCCGTCGTACGAGCCCCGGAGCCGGTGCTGTCGACCGTCGGCGCCGACGTCGACCCCACGTCGCCCGAGACCGTGCAGCTTGCCGCCGACCTGGTGGGCACGATGCGGGTCAGCCCGGGCTGCGTGGGCCTCGCGGCGCCCCAGGTCGGGGTCAGCGCGCGGGTCTTCTGTGTCGACGTGACCGATCACCCCAAGACCAGGACCGGCCACGGCACCTTCGTGCTGTGCAACGCGGAGGTCCTGGAGTCGAGCCGCAACGAGAAGGCCCGCGAGGGCTGCATGAGCGTGCCCGACTTCACCGGCGACGTGAAGCGGGCGTCGCGGCTCGTCGTCCGCGGCGCGCTGCCGGGCACCGGTGAGGTCGTCACGCTGACGACCGACGCGTTCGAGGCACGGGCTCTGCAGCACGAGATCGACCACTGCGCCGGGCTGCTGTTCCTCGACCGCGCCGCCGGCGCGCACGCGATCTACGCGCGCACGACCTACTTGTAGCGTGACGTCATGCGGTGCGAGGACGCGACTCCACGCACCGGATGATGTTGCCGACCACCTCGCCCCCGTATCCCAATCGGCAGAGGAAGCCGCCTTAAAAGCGGCCCAGTGTGGGTTCGAGCCCCACCGGGGGCACCTGGACTTGCCTTCAGGTCGACCTGAAGCGGCACAGTGGTCCCCATGAGCCACGACCACGACCACGAGGCCGATGAGGCCCCGGCCGACATCACCGACCTCTACAGCCAGGCGACCTGGGACACCCGCTATGCCGAGTCCGACCGTGTCTGGAGCGGCAACCCCAACCCTCGTCTCGTCGAGCACGTCGCCGACCTGACGCCCGGCCGCGCCCTGGACGTCGGCTGCGGCGAGGGGGCCGACGTCGTCTGGCTGGCCCGGCAGGGCTGGCACGTCACCGGCGCCGACGTCTCCCCGGTGGCGTTGGCGAAGGCCGGGGCGCATGCCGCCGAGGCCGGCGTGAAGGAGAGCGTCGAGCTGGTGCAGGTCGACGTCATCGCGGGGGAGGGGCTGCCGGGTGACCAGGACCTGGTCTCGGTGCAGTTCTTCCACCCGCCGGCCGACCTGTTCGACGAGGTGCACCAGCGGCTCGGGGCCGCGGTCGCGCCCGGCGGTCACCTGCTCGTCGTCGGCCACCACCCCGACGACCTCGCCACCGGCGCCCGTCGCCCGCACGGTCCGGACCTGCTGTTCACGCCCGAGCGGGTCGTCGCGGCCCTCGACCAGGCCGAGTGGGAGATCGTCGTCGTGGCGGCCCCGACCCGCGAGCACCAGCACGCTGACGGCGTGGTGACGGTGCGCGACACCGTCGTACTGGCCCGGCGCCGCTGACTTGGCTGTCCCCGGCGCCTGTGGGGTTGCTGAGAAAGCTCTCATGTGGGGAACGTCCGGGCCCGGGGCGGCGTTGTGAACGGTGAAGGCCCCTAGACTGGGGGTCTTGACAGGGTCCAGCCGTCACGGAGACGGTGACCAGGCCTCCAAGGAGGAGACCAATGCAGAGCAACAACCCGGTGTTCCGCCGCTCGGAGGAGTTCCAGCGCGGTGGCGCGAACGCCTATGGCAACCAGACGCACGCCGGCAACGGTGCTACCTACCAGGGCTATGGCAACGACCCGGCCCAGTGGGGCACGGGCGAGCCCGGCACGGGCATGCCGCCCCAGGCTCCCGTCTCCCAGGGCCCCATGACGATCGACTCGGTCGTCCAGAAGACCGCCATCTCGCTCGGTGTCGTCATCGTGACGGCCCTCGCGACGTGGATCCTCACGCCCGAGATCACCCCGGCCACCACGTCCGCTGACCTCGGCTCCCTCTACCTCGCGATGGTCGTCGGCTCGCTCGGCGCCTTCGCGCTGTCGATGGTCAACTCCTTCAAGCGTGTCGTGAGCCCGGCCCTGGTGCTGGCGTTCTGTGCGCTCGAGGGTGTCGCGCTCGGTGCGATCTCGAAGGTGTTCGACGCACAGTTCGGTGACGGAGTCGTCTCCGGCGCGGTCATCGGCACGTTCGCTGCCTTCGCCGGCACGCTGACCGCCTACAAGGTGTTCAACATCCAGGTGGGCGACAAGTTCCGCAAGTTCGTGATGGCTGCCGTCTTCGGCATGATCGGCCTGAGCCTGATGGAGCTCGTCCTGAGCGCCTTCGGTGCCCAGATCGGCCTCTTCGGCGTCAGCGGCCTGGGCATGGTGACCGCGGTCGCCGGCCTGGTCCTGGGCGTCTTCATGCTGATCATGGACTTCGACTTCGTCGAGCAGGGTGTCGCCAACGGCATCCCGGAGCGCGAGTCCTGGCGTGCGGCGTTCGCCATGACGGTGAGCCTCGTCTGGATCTACACGAACCTGCTCCGCATCCTGGCGTTCTTCAGCCAGGACTGAACAGGGCGGTCGACACGCTCGACCGACATCGCACATCGCAAGGCCCCGGGTTTCCTCCCGGGGCCTTTGCCATTGCCCTTCCTGTGGCGCCCGGGGGGCACGATGGGGTCGTGAACGACCTGGATCCTGCTCCTGACCCCACGTCGCCGCTTGCCGGCCGCACGGCCCTGGTGACCGGGGTGAGCCGCCGTCGCGGCATCGGCTTCGCCGTCGCCAGCCGGCTCGTCGACGCCGGTGCGTCGGTGGTGGTCCACCACCATGGCCCGCACGACGTCGAGGAGTACGGCGACGCCGACGACGTCGACGCTCTCCTCGACGCCCTGCGTGGCCGGGTGCGCAGTGGTGCGGTCGTCGCGGAGGTCGCGGGAGACCTGGGGAGCGCTGAGGTCCCCGGCTCGGTCCTCGCGGATGCCGTCGCTGCTGGGGGGCACCTCGACGTCCTCGTCTGCAACCACGCCCACGGCGGCGACGCAGTCTCGCTCGCCGACCTGACCTCTGCGGCCCTCGACCGGCACTTCGAGGTCAACACGCGCGCGACGTTGCTGCTGACCCGAGGTTTCGCGGAGCAGCACGACGGTCGGCGCGGAGGACGAGTGATCTGGATGACCTCCGGCCAGGGGCTGGGTCCCATGCACGGCAACCTTGCCTACGCCGTGTCCAAGGCAGCGCTGGAGGGCGCCACCGCCACGGTCGCCGACGAGCTCGTCGAAGCCGGGATCCTGCTCAACACGGTCAACCCCGGCCCGGTGAACACCGGCTACCTCGATGACGTGGCCCACGCCGTCGTCGACCGCTTCCCCACCGGGCGACTCGGCCGACCTGATGACCCGGCCCGCCTCATCGCGTGGTTGGTCTCGGACGAGGGGGAGTGGATGGTCGGGCAGGTCCTCCACACCGAGGGTGGGTTCCGCCGCTGACGGCTCGGATCCCGAGAAGTGCGCCGGCCGGGGCTGGTAGGAGCAGAGCCGGGTCTCGTCGCAGGGTGAGGTCGGTGAGGTCGGCGGCGTGGGGTCGGCGACGGGTGTGGGGAGACGTCCGTCCCGGGTCGGCCGAGGGTGGGGTGCCTGAGCGACCGACAGTGCTGGATCAGTCATCGCCGGACGGGTTCTGACGAAGTCCGACGTGTGCGGACGTGCCCGATGGCCCCGCCGGCGGCGGGGTGTGGGGCGGTGGACTCAGGTCTCGCCGGGTGGGGCGACTGGGGTGGTGCCTTGATGGTCGACACGGAAGAAGAG
>NZ_FOQG01000008.1 GCF_900113685.1 Nocardioides psychrotolerans | reverse complement strand
AGGTCGGCCCAGTCGGCGCGGATGGTCATCTCCGCGATCCCGGTATGACCGATCGACCTCTCATCGAGGGTGACGTGGCGGTGTTCGAGGGCTTCGAGGGATTCTGCTTCGACTTGTTCGGCGTGCAGGAGGAGCATCGCTTCGTCGATGAGGCGGTCGAGGGTGATCAACCCTGCGGTGTCGGCGAGGGGGGCGATGGCACGGTCGACGTGGGCGATGACGTCTCTGGGTGCGCCGAGGACGGCGCCCGCGATGCGCCGGGCCCGCCACACCGGGACCTTCCCGGCCACTACTTTTGCGTGGACCCTCGGCATGCGGTGTCGGATCACGAGGCAGTCCCGCAGGAACGCCTTCCCGGCTGCGGTGGACATCGCGTTCGCTGTGGCGAAGGGTGCGGCGGCGGACCAGGTGATGGGGGGGATCCCGAACCACTGCACCTCATCGAGGTCACCGATGACCGGGGACCCGTCGCCCATCGGCTCACCCGGGACATAGGAAGCTCGTGGCGCCTTCCAGGACTGGTCGCCGGGGGTCTCGGGGTGGGCGTGGGCCCACGCGATCGCGAGGTGGAACATCCGCAACCCGGCGGCGTTCTCTGCAGCTTTGGTGGCCCGGATCTGGTCGATCAGGTTGGTGGGTGTGGGCGCGTCATCGCCGACCTGATGGGGGTCGATGATGGCGCCGGCTGTCATGCATCTAGTGTAGTCGAAGAGACGTTCGCTTGACAAGCGCGGGAAGTAGGGCGGGACGCCGGTCTCGATGCGGAGCTGGGCGGGTTGGGCCATCTCGGAGCCGCGGTCCCAGGTGATCGACCTACGCAGGCTTAGCGGCAGCGTCGCGATCATCTCGGTCAGGCTCGTCCGAGCCATCTGAGCGGTGTGACGCCCCGGCGCCGCACCGTCCTCGACCTCAGCAGGGCGTGCCCGAATCGTGATGGCCGCGGTGATGCCCAACGTGGCGCGTTTCGCCCGCCCTGTCTGGGGTTTACGCGCCTGGCGGCCACTGCGTAGGTGCGCGGTCAGCTCCCGTTTGAGCTCACCCTCGGTCTGGATGAACAACGACTGGCAGATCGCCTCGTGACACACGCGCATCCGCCGGTTCCTCGCGAACAGTCCGGGCAGCTTCTTCGAGGTCTGCTCCGGCGAGTGGTCCAGGCGCCGCGCCTTCGGCCGGCGTGCCTTCACCGTTGTAGGGCCGCTGGTAACCCTGACCGCCACCACGCGCGATCCTCGCCTGTGGGGACCGCGTCCCAGGCGCGGAGAAGCTCCGCGCCAGCTCACCCTCATCCTGAGGACGACTGACGACCTATCCCGGCCACGCTGTGCAGTGTGCACAGGTGACGTGTCCCATTACTGGGCGTCGTTCCCTTTTGGACGGGCGTGACGCCTGTCACTCTTGGGGCAGCGTGTCGCACGTACCTCGGGGTCCACCTCGAGGCGACGCGCATCCATGGGGTGTACATGTCTTTCTCATCGTTCGACAACGCGCACAGCACGCCCGACACCGCGACGGCCGCTGCCGGTCTCGGGCGTCGATCGTTCCTGGGCTACGTCTTGGCGGGCAGCACGCTCGTCGTGGCCGCCGACCTGACGCTCGCGCGCCCGGCGCGCGGCGCCGTTCCCTCCGGGGTGCAGATCCCGGAGCTCTACGACCTCGAGGACCTGCAGACCGACTCCGCAGCCCCGACCTCGCAGCTCATCACGGTCACCATCAACCGTGACGGCACGGCGTCCTTCGCCCTGCCTCGCAGCGAGGTCGGTCAGGGCATCCTCACCTCCACGACGATGATCCTGGCCGAGGAGCTCGACCTGCCGATGAACAAGGTCAAGGTCACCTTGGCGCCGGCCCGGCCCGAGCTGCTGCTCAACCAGCTGACCGGTGGATCGAACTCGACGTTCTCGACCTACACGCCCATCCGCGTCGCCGGTGCGCTCGCGCGGCAGAAGCTGCTCGAGGCGGCCGCGATCCTCTTCGGCACCACCGCCGACCGGTTGACCACGACCGGCGGCGTGATCAGTGACGGTCTCGGCAACAACGCGACGTACGGCGAGCTCGCCTCGTCTGCGGCCAGCCAGGTCGTCGAGGCGGTGGAGGTGGTGCTGCGCCCGCCGAGCGACTTCACGGTCATCGGGAAGCCGAAGAACCGGCTCGACGCCCGCGACGCGGTCACCGGCAAGAAGAAGTTCACCACCGACCTCGACGTGCCCGGTGCCCTGCCGACGATGGTCTGCCGTGCCCCGGAGCACCAGGGCACGCCCAAGAAGCTCAACAACTTGGCGCGCATCCTGAAGATGGACGGCGTCACCCACGTCGCCGTCGTCCCCACGGGCGTGGCCGTCCGGGCGCGCACCTTCGGTCAGTGCATCGACGCCATCCGTGAGATGGACGTCGAGTGGAACCCCGGCACCGTGTCGGGCGAGTCCGACAGCACCATCCTGGCCAAGCTGCGCGGGCAGGAGCTGCCCATGGTCGTGCCCAACGTGCCGATCCTGGCCGAGACGGTCGAGACCAACGTCGCGTTCGCGTTCCGCAGCAGCGCTGCGCTCGAGACCTACTCCGCGATTGCGGACGTCCGTGACGATCGCGCCACTATCTGGGCAGGCCTGAAGGTCCCGATCCTGGCCCAGCAGCGCGTGGCCGAGGCGGTCGGCCTGGCCCAGGACCAGGTCAAGGTCAACGTGATCACGTCCGGCGGCTCGTTCGGCCACAAGCTGTTCGGCGACCACGCCATCGAGGCTGCGACCATCTCCAAGGCGATGGGCAAGCCGGTCAAGCTGATGTGGCACCGCGCCGACGAGCCACGCCAGGGCAGGCTGCACCCGATGGCGACCTCGCGGGTGCGGGCCACGGTCCTCAACGGCCAGGTGCTCAGCTTCGAGCAGCGCCACACCAGCGTGACGTCCGACTTCAGCCACGGCCTCGGCGAGATGATCACCTCCCAGGCCGACGAGCTCGATCCCCTCGGGCTGGGCGGGCTCAGCTTCGCCGAGTCGATCTTCACCCTCACCCAGGAGCTGCCCTACAACTTCGGCGTCTTGACCCAGCTGCTCAACGAGCCCCTGGAGTTCGAGGACAAGTTCAGCACCGGCTCCATGCGCAACATCTACTCACCCGACGTGTGCACCGCCGCCGAGCTGACGATCGACCAGATCGCCAAGAAGGTCGGCAAGGACCCGTTGGAGTTCCGCATGGAGTTCCTCAAGAGCGAGCGGGTCAAGACGGCGCTGCGCAAGGTCGCCAAGGAGGGCAACTGGGGCCGCCCGATGCCCAAGGGCACGGCCCAGGGCATCGCCATCCACAAGGAGTACAAGGGTTGCACCGCGGTGCTCGTCGAGATCGACTGCCGCCCTCAGACCGTCAACCGCGACCTCGGCAAGGAGACGGTCACCGGGCCCCGCGTCACGAAGGTCGTCGTCGCCGTCGACACCGGGCTGGTCATCAACCCGCGTGGTCTCGAGGCCCAGATGCAGGGCGGGGCTATGGACGGCATCGCCATGACGTTGACCGCGTCGTGCCACCTGCGCGACGGCCGCTTCCTCGAGGCCAGCTGGGACAACTACTTCTACACGCGCCAGTGGAACGTGCCGAAGGACATCGAGGTGCACATCATCAAGTCCGACTCCGACACCCCCGGTGGGGCCGGAGAGGCGGCGGTGGGTTCCACGGCTGCTGCCGTGGCATGCGCCTACGTGCGGGCCACCGGGAAGATGCCGGCGTACTTCCCGATCAACCACGGCCAGATCTCGTTCAAGCCCAAGTCGTTCATCCCTCCCGTGCCGCCCTCGCCGACCAACGGCCTCAAGCTCACCCGCTGAGGAAGAAGAGAGACAGACCATGCCCAAGCAGACCTTCATCCTCAACGGCAAGCCCGTCACCGTCAACGTCAACGACGACGTCCGCGTCCTGTGGGTCCTGCGTGACCTGCTCGGTGTCACCGGCCCCAAGTACGGCTGCGGCATCAACGTGTGCAAGGCGTGCACGTCCCACATCAACGGCAAGGCCTTCAACCCCTGCGCCGTCCGGGTCGGCGACCTCAAGCCCAAGGACCGCGTCACCACCATCGAGGGCCTCAACGAGACCGTCGGCAAGGACCTGCACCCGATGCAGAAGGCTTGGCTCGACCAGGATGTGTCCCAGTGCGGCTACTGCCAGCCCGGCCAGATCATGGCCGCGGTGGCGCTGGTCAAGAAGGTCCGTCGGGAAGGCCGCGAGATCCGCGACTCCGACCTCGACCAGATCCGCAACATCTGTCGCTGCGGGACCTATTTCCGCATCCGCGAAGCCATCGAGCAGGGCGCCCGCAACATGCGCTGACCTGCGCGACCCCCTAAGCCGCCTGTTCGCCTTAAGTCACTACAAACAGTAGACTTGGGGAGTGGCTACCTCCTCACCGACCTCACCCACTTCACTCTCCGCCCCTCACGCGCCCGCGACCCGGGTCGCGGTGATCGGTGGGGGAGCGAGTGGGGTCCTCACCGCGATCAACCTGCTCACCATCCCTGGTGGTGAGCAGGTCGCGGTGACGATCCACGAGGCCAGCGGCATCCTCGGCCGTGGGATCGCCTACGGCACGTGCGACCCCCGGCACCTGCTCAACGTCCGGGCACGGCACATGAGCGCGTGGACCGACGTACCCTCCGACCTGCTGGAGTGGGCCGCCCGCACGGGTCGCGACGTCGACCCGCAGGGCTTCCTGCCCCGTCGTGACTTCGCCGCCTACCTCCAGGACACCCTGGCCTCGGTGGCCGACCACCGACTCACCGTCCGGGCCGGACGCGTCGACGACATCGTGCCGCTCGACGGCGGGGGCTACGAGGTCCACGCCTCCGGCACGGTGTCGGTGACCGACTCGGTGGTGCTCGCCTACGGCAACCAGGAGCCCCGCGCCCTGGTCGTCGACGGTGACGTGCTGCCGCCGGCCTCCTGGCACGTGGCCAACCCGTGGGACCTCGCGGCGCTGCACCTGCTGCCCGGCGACTCCACCGCCGTCTTCGTGGGGACCGGTCTGACGGCGATCGACACCGCGATCACCTTCCTCGAGGAACACCCCTCGCGCCGCGTGGTGATGGTGAGCCGTCACGGCTTCCTGCCCGAGACCCACGTGGGCCAGCAGTCCACGGCCTGGGTCAGCCCCACGATCACGGGTCCTCTCGACGCGGACAGGCTGGCCGCCTTCTTCGGTGAGCAGGTCGTGGCCGCGCAGGCCCAGGGTGTCGACTGGCGCGCGGTGGTGGACGGACTGCGCCCCCAGACGCAGGCGGCCTGGCAACTGCTCGACCTCGACGAGCGACGTCGGTTCCTGGAGAAGCACGCGCGCCACTGGGAGGTTCGCCGGCACCGGATGGCGCCCGAGGTGGCGGCCCGGCTCGAGGACTACCAGGCGGAGGGGCGCCTCGTTGTCCTCGCCGGAGGCGTCCACCGGGTGGTCGACCGCGGCGAGCGTTGCGAGGTCCACATCGGCCAGGGCCACGCCCCCGTCGTGGCCGACGCGCTGGTCAACTGCACCGGGCCGTCCACCGATATCAGCCGCAGCGGGGACCCTTTGCTGCTCGCGCTGCGCGAGCGGGGGATCGCCTCGCCGGACCCGCTCTGCCTGGGCCTCTCGACGACGACCGACGGCGCGCTCCTGGACCCGCACGGCCAGCTCGTTGCGGGGTTCTACGCCGTGGGACCACCGCGCAAGGGCACCTTGTGGGAGTCGACGGCCATTCCGGAGATCCGCACGCAGGCGGCCGAGGTGGCGCGGGCTCAGGTGGCCTTGCTGCCGCTCAGGGTGTTCGCGACCGGGAGGTAGACCCGCACGGTCGTCCCCACGAGGTACGACGACTCGAGCTCGATCCTGCCCCCGTCCTTCGGTCCTGGCCGGTCCGCTCAGGCGGCGGCCGGGAGCCGCACGGTGAACGTGCTGCCGTGACCGAGCTCGGAGGTCACGGTGATGCTGCCGTGGTGACGCTCGACGATCCTGGCCGCGATGGCCAGTCCGAGCCCCGTGCCCGGCTGGGCGCGGGCGTTGGGGTCGGCCGACCGGAAGAACTCGGTGAACAGCTGTTCCTGGTCCTCGGCGGAGATGCCGATGCCCTGGTCGCGGCAGGTGAGGACGATCTCGGCGCCGTCGCGGTGGACCGAGAGCGAGACCGTCGTGTCCGCGGGGCTGTACTTCACGGCGTTGCTGAGCAGGTTGGTCAACAGGCAGTCGATCTCCTCGGCGTCGCCGTCAGCGACCATCGCCTCGAGGGGCAGATCGAGCTCGACGCGAACCCGGCCGCGGCTGGCGGAGATGGCGGTGAGGTCGCGCACGTCCTCCACGATCGGCTGGAGGTGGACCGGCGCGGGGACGATCGGCTGGTCGGGGTCGCCGACCTTGGAGAGCAGCAACAGGTCGTCGATCACGCGCTGGAGGCGTCGGGCAGCACGGCCGATCGCGGACACCGAGTTGTGGCTCGCCGGGCTGAGCTCCGGGGCGCCGTCGAGCATCTCGAGGTGTCCGACGATGGCCGTGAGCGGGTTCTTCAGCTCGTGCGACACCGTCGCGATCAGCTGCCCCTTGTAGAGGTCGAGCGCGGTGAGCTCGGCCACCAGCCGGTGCTCGTGGGCGAAGGTGCGTGCGTTGAGGATCGCGCGACCGAGATCGTGGCCGATGTCGAGAGCGGCGGCGGCCTCGGTCGATGTCCAGGCCGGCTGGCCCTCGTTGCGGGTCAGCACCAGGTTGCCGACGCAGGTGGAGCCGGCCCCGAGAGGAACGAAGAGGAGGTAGTCCACCCCGATGCGCTCCATGAAGGGGGTGATCTGGTCGTACTGCTCCTGGGTCAGCACCCCGAGCGAGGTGGGGTGGCGCTCGAGCACGACCGACTGCTGCAGCGCCCACAGCTGGTGCGCGGACGTCTCGGCCATCTCGATCAGCCCGTCCGGGAGCCAGATGTCGGCACCCTGGGCACTGTGCAGGGCGCCGGTGCTCAGGCCCGCCTCGTCGAAGGTCTGGACCCAGCTCCCGCCAGCGCGGAACCCGTGGGTGAGCGCCTCGCCGCACTGGGCCAGGAGGTCGTCGACGTGCAGCTGCACGCTGGCGTTGCGCACGATCTCGCGCGCCGCCGTGGCCAGTCGGATCTGCTCCGAGAGAGCCTGCCGCTCGAGCGCGACCAGGACGGCGCGCTCGGCCTGCGCGGCATAGCGCTCCAGCAGCGTGCGCTGGTCGCTATCGGGCCGCCGGCCGTTGACCGGCAGGTCGATCGAGAGCAGGCCTACGATCTCGCCGGAGGCGTCGCGCAGCGGGGCGACGAGGAGGTCCAGGGCCTGCCAGGCGTCGGGATCGTCGCTGGGTTCGAGGTCGGGCACCCAGCCCCAGTCGGCGGTGTCGGCCGGCGCGCGCTCGCTGGGCACGAACTTGAAGCGTCCCCAGTCGTCCGCGACGGCGAGTTCCTGGTGGATGACCTCCATGGGCGTCACCGCGTTGATGAGACGCTCACGGGCTGACTCGCTGCCCGCGACCGCGACCGCGCGGAGGCTGTCGTCGCGCACCACGCTGAGGATCGCGACCTGGAAGCCGACCATCTCGGTGACGCCCTCGGCGATCAGCTGGAGGGCGTCGCGGGAGAGGGCATCGGCCCACGCCGCGCGGACGTCGATCACGGGGACCTGCTGGGCCTCGAGAGCCATCTCACCTCGCAGTCTTTACTTTGGCTCCGGTCACCTTACGACCGGCGTCACCCATCGGGGCGGGGATCTTCTAGAATCATCGCGTGCCCTACCTCAGCAGCAGTGGCCAGAGACGCGGCGGTGACGGGCGTCTGACCGCGGCGCTCGACCCGCACGACCAGGGACCGCAGGACGCCTGCGGCGTCTTCGGCGTCTGGGCGCCCGGTGAGGACGTCGCCAAGCTGACCTACTTCGGGCTCTATGCCCTCCAGCACCGTGGTCAGGAGTCGGCCGGCATCGCGGTGAGCAACGGCCGTCAGATCCTGGTCTACAAGGACATGGGCCTGGTCTCCCAGGTCTTCGACGAGACCACCCTCGACTCGCTCAAGGGCCACCTCGCGATCGGCCACTCGCGCTACTCCACGACCGGGGCGAGCACCTGGCAGAACGCCCAGCCGACCTTCCGCCCGACCGTCGACGGCTCGATCGCCCTGGGACACAACGGCAACCTGATCAACACCCACGACCTGGCTGCGCTCGTCGATGCGCTCCCCGCCGACCCCGGCGAGCTGGACCTGCACGCCCGCAACGTGGAGTCCTCCACCAACGACACCGGCCTCGTGACGGCCCTCCTGGCCCACCACCCCGACACCAGCCTCGAGCAGCGCGCGCTCGAGGTGCTGCCGCTGCTCCAGGGCGCGTTCTCGTTCGTCTGGATGAACGAGAACACCCTCTACGCCGCCCGCGACCCGCAGGGCATCCGACCGCTCGTGCTCGGTCGCCTCGACCGCGGCTGGGTGGTCGCCTCCGAGGACGCCGCGCTCGCCACCATCGGCGCCAGCGTGGTGCGCGAGGTCGAGCCCGGCGAGATGCTCGTCATCGACGACCAGGGCCTGCGCTCCCACACCTTCGCCCAGCCCGACCCCAAGGGCTGCGTGTTCGAGTACGTCTACCTCGCCCGCCCCGACGCGACGATCGCCGGTCGCAGCGTGCACGAGACGCGCGTCGAGATGGGTCGCGAGCTGGCCCGGCAGTTCCGCGTCGAGGCCGACCTGGTGATCCCGGTTCCCGAGTCCGGCACCCCGGCCGCTGCCGGCTACGCCGAGGAGAGCGGGATCCCCTTCGGTCAGGGCTTCGTCAAGAACGCCTACGTCGGTCGCACGTTCATCCAGCCCAGCCAGACGTTGCGCCAGCTCGGCATCCGGCTCAAGCTCAATGCCCTGGACCACATGATCCGGGGCAAGAAGATCGTCGTGGTCGACGACTCCATCGTGCGCGGCAACACCCAGCGCGCCCAGGTGCGGATGCTGCGCGAGGCCGGAGCCCTGGAGGTCCACGTCCGGATCTCCAGCCCGCCGGTCAAGTGGCCCTGCTTCTACGGCATCGACTTCGCGACCCGGGCCGAGCTGATCGCCAACGGGCTCACCCCCGAGGAGATCGCCGCCAGTGTCGGCGCCGACAGCCTCGGCTACATCTCCCTCGACGGGATGATCGAGTCCACCAAGCAGGAGAAGACCAGGCTCTGCACCGCCTGCTTCACCGGCGACTACCCCATCGAGCTGCCCGACGAGAGCCTCCTCGGCAAGCACCTGCTCGAGGCGACGTTGAAGTCGCCGACGCTGGGCAAGGCGCTGCCCGTCCTCAACAACCCCTGATCGGGAGCAACCTGTGAGCGAGACCCCCTCCACCCACGTCGGCAACGCCTACGCCGCGGCCGGCGTGAGCATCGAAGCGGCCGACACCGCGATCGAGCTGATGAAGGTCTGGGTCGAGAAGGCCCGCCGGCCCGAGATGATCGGCGGGCTCGGCGGCTTCGCCGGGCTCTTCGACGCCAGCGCCCTGACGTCGTACAAGCGACCCCTGCTGGCGACCTCGACCGACGGGGTCGGCACCAAGGTCGCCATCGCGCAGGCGATGGACGTCCACGACACCATCGGTTACGACCTGGTCGGCATGGTCGTCGACGACCTCGTCGTGTGCGGGGCCGAGCCGCTCTTCATGACCGACTACATCGCCTGCGGCCGGGTGGTCCCCGAGCGCATCGCGGCCATCGTCAAGGGCATCGCCGAGGCCTGTGTCGAGGCCGGCTGCGCGCTCATCGGCGGTGAGACCGCCGAGCACCCCGGCCTGCTGGAGCCCGACGACTACGACGTCGCCGGCGCCACCACCGGCGTCGTCGAGGCCGACAAGCTGCTCGGCCCCGGCCGGGTGCGGCCCGGGGACGCGGTCATCGCGATGGAGGCGAGCGGGCTGCACTCCAACGGCTTCTCGCTGGTGCGTC
Source organism: Nocardioides psychrotolerans (assembly GCF_900113685.1). Lineage (GTDB taxonomy): Bacteria > Actinomycetota > Actinomycetes > Propionibacteriales > Nocardioidaceae > Nocardioides > Nocardioides psychrotolerans. Next base: position 167,660 of record NZ_FOQG01000008.1, on the reverse strand, counting down.
ACGTGCTCCTCAAGACCGCCGGGTGGGAGCTGGACCGCGACGTCCCCGAGCTGGGCCGCACCCTCGGCGCGGAGCTGCTCGAGCCGACCCGGATCTACGCCAAGGCCTGCCTGGCCCTCGCCGACCAGGTCGAGGTCCATGCCATGTCGCACGTGACCGGCGGTGGCCTCGCCGCCAACCTCGCCAGGGTCATGCCCGAGGAGCTCATGGCGACCCTCGAGCGCGGCACCTGGACGCCCCAGCCCATCTTCGACGTCGTACGCCGCGTGGGTGCGCTCTCGCAGGCCGACCTGGAGATGACGCTCAACTGCGGCGTCGGCATGGTCGCGATCACTGCGCCGGCCGCGATGGACCGCGCCATCGAGGTGCTGGCCGGCTTCGGCATCCGCGCCTGGGTGGTCGGGGAGGTCTCCGTCGACCCCGAGCAGCGGGGTCGGGTCGTGCTGGAGGGCCAGCACCCGGGCTGGTGAGAGGCGATTTCGCCCAGGGCGTACCCCGAAACGCCGCGATATTGACCCTCGACGTGCGGGAACACCCAGCCAGCAGGTAGCGTTGCCCTCACGAGAAATCTTTGAGACAGCCCGGGAGCCATGGTGCCCCGGCCGACTTGCGAGGGGGCTGACCCTATGGGGCGCGGCCGAGCTAAAGCCAAGCAGACCAAGGTCGCTCGCGACCTGAAGTACCGGACGCACGACACGGACTTCGGGGCGCTGGCCAGCGAACTGCACGGCGGTGAGAACAGTCAGACCGACGAAGTCGATCCCGAGGTGCTCGAGAAGTGGTCCGACGTCATCGAGCCGACACGACGAGACTGAACCTCCGCTGACACACGGGGGCCCCCCGGCCAGGCCGGGGGACCCTCTGTGTCTGTTTGCGGGCTCGGGCCGAACCGGTGCTCAGGCGCCCAGCCAGATCCCCCGGAGGCGACCCACGTCGCGCATCCGCCGCTCGGCCAACCGGTCCGCAGCGATGGCGGGCGGCACGCCGTCGGAGGCGGCGAGCTCGAAGACGCGCAGCGTCGTGTCGAAGATGCCCCCCGCGCGTTGCTGGGCCCGGTCGAAGGAGAAGCCCTCGAGCTCGTCGGCGACCTGGATCAACCCGCCGGCGTTGACGCAGTAGTCCGGCGCGTAGAGCACCCCGCGGTCCTCCAGCGACTTCTCGATGCCGGGATGGGCGAGCTGGTTGTTGGAGGCGCCGCACACGATGCGGGCAGACAGGACATCGAGCACGGCATCGTCGAGCGCGCCACCCATCGCGCACGGGGCGTAGACGTCGAGCGCACTCGTGACCAGGTCCTGCGTGGAGCCGACCACGGTGACGCCGGGCAGCTCGTCGCGCACGCGCTCGAGTGCGGCGGTGGCGACGTCGGTCACGACCACCTGGGCGCCGTCCTCGACGAGGTGGCGCGCGAGGTGGCGTCCGACCTTCCCGACGCCGGCGATCCCGACGGTGCGACCGGCCAGCGAGTCGGAGCCCCACGCGACGGTGGAGGCGGCCCGCATGCCCTGGAACACGCCGTACGCCGTGAGGACCGAGCTGTCGCCTGCCCCACCGTGGGCGGTGGTGCGGCCCGTGACGAAGTCGCACTCGCGGGCGATGTGGTCCATGTCGGCCGAGAACGTGCCGACGTCGCAGGCGGTGTAGTAACGGCCGCCGAGCGACTGGACGAAGCGGCCGTAGGCGCGCAGCAGGGCCTCACCCTTGAGCGCGGCGGGGTCGCCGATGATGACGGCCTTGCCGCCGCCGAGGTCCAGGCCCGCGAGCGCGGCCTTGTAGGACATGCCGCGTGACAGGTCGAGCACGTCGCGCACAGCATCGGCCGTGCTGGCGTAGGGGAAGAAGCGGGTGCCGCCGAGAGCCGGGCCGAGGGCCGTCGAGTGAATCGCGATGATCGCTCGGAGGCCGGTCGCCGCGTCGCGTGCAAAGACGACCTGCTCGTGCTCGGAGCCGAGGTCGAAGACGTCGACCGAGGGGGCTGCAGACATGGGTGATGTCCTCATTCGTGTGTCGCGGGCCGCGTGGGTGTGGCGGCCCTGGGGCGGTGAGCCACAGGGGTGGCGCGGCTCACAGCCAGCGTAACGCTGGTGGTGCGCTTCTCCGTGGTCGTCGGGTGTCGGGGTGGTGGCGCGGGTGGCTGTTCGGGCGGCGGGGTGGTGGCGCGCGCCGAAGGACGCTCAGACCAGCGTGGTGATCACGTAGGCGACACCGAAGGCGGCGACGAAGGCGAGCAGGCTGATCAAGGCGGTCGTCCAGGTCGTCCCGCGGCTGGCCGGGACCACCTCGCGGGGGCGGTCGGGAAGCTGCCAGAGAGTCAGCTGCTCCTGGGCGCCGGCGGGGGCAGGGACGGCGGCGCGGAGGGCGGCGACGTAGGAAGCGACGTCGGGCCACCGGTCCTCGGGGTCGGGCTCGAGGGCCCGGAGCAGGACGTCGTCGACCGCGGTCGGCAGGTCGACGAGCGTGGAGGGCGCCGGGGGCAGGGTGGCGTGCATGAGCTCACCGAGGGTGCCGGTGCGGACCAGGCGGCCGGTGAGCAGCTGGTAGGTGACGGCTGCGAGCGCGTGCACGTCGGCGCGCACGTCCACGCCGATCCCGGTGGCCTGCTCGGGCGCCATGTAGGACGGGGTGCCGACCACCTGGGTCAGCCCCGAAGCGTGCAGCAGTGCCTTGGCGACGCCGAGGTCGGCCACCAGGATCCGGTCGCCGGCGCTGCCGCCGCTGCGGACCAGGAGGTTCTGCGGCTTGATGTCGCGGTGGACCACCCCGTGCTCGTGCAGCACCGAGAGGCCGGCGCCGGCCTGGCGCACCATGTCGACGGCGGTGGCCAGTGGGGGAAGGCTGTCGCGCTCGAGCACGTCGCCGAGCGAGCCGAGGTCGGCATAGGTCATGACGAAGTAGGGCGTCCCGTCGGCCTCGCCGACGTCGTAGACCCGCACGATGTGGTCGGAGTCGGCGCGTCGCAGGATCCGCGCCTCCTCGAGGAAGCGTTCGCGGACGTCGAGCCGCTGCGCCCAGTTCTCCGCGAGCGCCTTCACCGCGACGTCGGACTGCAGCTCCTCGTCGTGGTAGAGCCAGACCGTGGCGAACCCGCCCACCCCGAGCCGCTCCACCTGCTGGAGTCGTCCGAGACGTTCCGGGAGGGCCATGGTGGGTAGTGTGCCGCAGGTGATCTCGGAGGACGGTGGCCCCACGCTCGAGGAGCTCGCCACGCGTGCGGCAGCGGGCGACCGCGCCGCCCTCGAGGAGCTGCTGGCCGAGATCCAGCCTCGCGTACGACGGATCTGCGGGCGGATGCTCATCTATCCGGAGGACGCGGAGGAGGCGACCCAGGACGCGCTGCTCCTCGTGGCGACCAAGATCGGGGGGTTCGCCGGACGGAGCAAGTTCACCACGTGGCTGCACGCGGTCGCGTCCAACAGCGCCCGGTCGACCTACCGCACCCTCAAGCGACGGGCCGCGGAGCGGCCCACCGACGACCTGCCGGCCACGCCCGACCCGCGCACCACCAGCGTGATCGCGGGCAGCCGGCTCGACCTGCTCGACGCGTTGGAGATCCTCGGGGCCGACCGCCCCGAGCTGGTGGAGCCGTTGGTGCTGCGCGACGTGCAGCAGCTGGACTACAACGAGATCGCCCGGCTGCTCGACGTGCCGCTCGGCACGGTCAAGTCCCGCATCCACTCCGCCCGCCACGCGGTGCGACCGTTGCTCGCCGTCCACGACTGACGCCGGCACCCGGAGCGCGAGGCACGTCAGGTCCCGACGCGGACCAGGGCGTCGACGCCGGCCACGACGGCTTGGGCGAGCCCGTCGACCAGCGAGCCGATGCCCTCGACCGAGCCGGTCTCGGCGTAGGCCTCGATCGCGGCGGCGGCGGCCCCCACCTGGGTGAGGCCCAGGTTGAGCGCGCTGCCCTTGAGCTGGTGGGCGCTGGCCATCGCCCGCTCGGCGTCGCTGTCCGCGACCGCCGTGCGGATCTCGGCGAGGGTCAGGTCGATGCGGGACAGGAAGGACAGCCGGGTGCGCTCGAAGAAGGTCACCCCGTCCTTGACGAGCTCGGTGAGCATCTCGACCCGCTCCAGGTCCAGCACGGGGTCGACCGTCGGGGCCGAGCTGTCGGACTCGGCCACGGGAGTGCTGCTGGAGCGGGTGGCCGGGACCCAGCGGAAGATCGCCCGGGCCAGCTGGGGCGGGTCGACCGGCTTGGTGAGGAAGTCGTCCATGCCGGCGGCCAGGCAGCGCTCACGTTCGCCCTCGAGCGCGGAGGCGGTCATCGCGATGATCGGCACGCGCATGTCGCTCTCGCGGGCCCGGATCGCCCGGGTGGCGTCGTAGCCGTCGAGCAGCGGCATCCGGCAGTCCATCAGCACGACGTCGAAGCCGTGCTCGCCCTCGAGTCGGTCGACCGCCTCGACGCCGTTGCCGGCGACCTCCACCCGGCAGCCCAGGCTCTCGAGCAGGCCGGTGGCCACGAGCTGGTTGACCGCGTTGTCCTCCACGACGAGCACGCTCACGCCCATCGGGGGCGCGCTGCGCGTGTGCCGCGGAGCACGCGCCGGGGCCTCGCCCACGACGGCGAGCAGCAGCGCGTCGTAGAGGTCGGAGTGCTTGATCGGCTTGGTCAGCGTGGCGGTGATGCCGGCCGCGCGAGCCTGCGACTCCGAGACCGGTTGGTCGCGGGTCAGCAGCAGGAGGGGCGGCGGGCTGTCCAGGCTCGCTCGCAGGCGGGCCGCGAGCGCCAGTCCGTCGACGGCGTCGAGCGTGAGGTCGAGCAGCACCACGTCGAAGGGCAGGCGGGCTGCGGCGGCGGACAGCGCCTGCGCCAGTGCCTCCTCGGCGGTCGCGACGGCGACGACGGAGCCCTGCCAGGCGACCAGCTGCTCGCGCAGCACGGTGCGCGAGGTGGTGTTGTCGTCGACGACGAGGATGCGGCGCCCGCGCAGCGGGTACGTCGACGCGGACACCTGGTCGGGCTGGTCGGACCGGGCGTGGCCCAGGCGTGCGGTGAACCAGAAGGTACTGCCTTCCCCGGGGGTGCTCTCCAGGCCGATCTCGCCGCCCAGTGCGTGCACCAGCTGCTGGGAGATCGCGAGCCCGAGGCCCGTGCCGCCGTGCTGCCGGGTGGTGGAGCGGTCGGCCTGGGTGAAGGCGTCGAAGAGCCCGACGCGCTCGGCCTCGGAGATGCCGAGGCCCGTGTCATTGACCTCGACGCGGAGCACCAGGCCGTCGTCGTCCTCCTCGACGACGCGGGCCTGGATCGCCACCTCTCCGGAGTCGGTGAACTTCACGGCGTTGGAGCCGAGGTTCGTGAGGATCTGCCCGAGACGCACCGAGTCGCCGCTGACCAGCACCGGGACGTCGGGGTGGCAGGCCACCACGAGCTCGAGGCCCTTCTCGTGCGCGGGGCCGGCGAGGACGGCGGCCGTCTGCTCGAAGACCGAGCGGATGTCGATGTCCTCGGCCTCCAGCTCGAGCTTGCCGCTCTCGATCTTGGACAGGTCGAGGATGTCGTTGATGAGCCCGAGCAGGGTGAGCCCCGCGCCGCGCAGCGCCTCGGCCAGGCGACGCTGACGGTCGTCGAGGTCGGTGCGCAGCAGCAGGTCGTTGAGGCCGATGACGCCGTTCATCGGGGTGCGGATCTCGTGGCTCATCGTCGCGAGGAACTCCGACTTGAGCCGCGAGGCCTCCATGGCGGCATCACGCGCGGCGGCGAGCTCCTCGGCGTTGCGCTCGCGCTCGGCGACCCGGCTCAGCTGGTCGACGATCTGGAGGATGAGCTCCTGGGACTCTTCATCGGGGGGCACCTCGTCGGCGAGGAGCTGGATGACGCACACGCACTCCTCCCCGACCAGGACCGGGACGGCGACGACGGTGTGGGTGTCCTCGCGGGTGGGAGCCGGGGCGAGCTGGACGGTTCCTGACGTGCAGCACCTCTCGGCCAGCGCGAGGTCGGGCTCGGGCAACCAGGTGTCGCTCTGCAGGGGCAGGGCCAGGGGGACGAGGTCTCCGGTCGCCTCGTCACGCACCATGACGCAGATGGGGTCCCAGCCGCTGTTGCCCGTGAGCGTCCCGGCCGCGCTCTCGAGCGCCTCGGCCAGGTTGGACGAGCTGTTGGCTGCCTCGGCCATCTGCTGGAGCAGGTGCAGTCGACGGGTGGCCTCGGCGGCCACTTGGTCGGCCCGGATCAGGTCGGTGATGTCCTGCGCGGTGCCGTTCATCCGCAGCGGCGCCCCGTCGAGCCCGCGGTGCACGATGCCGAGCCCGCGCAGCCAGCGGTGCTCCCCGTCCTGGCGCACGATCCGCCCCTCCCAGGCGAAGTCGTCGCCCTGCGCGAAGCACGCGCGGATCGTCTCCTCGACCCGCGGCCGGTCCTCGGGGTGCAAGAAGTCGAGGAACGTGTCGTACGTCGCGGCGAACTCGCCCGCGACCAGGCCGTAGATGCGGTAGAGCTCGTCGGACCACCAGATCGTGTCGGTGCCGACGGTCCACTCCCAGCTGCCGAGGTGGGCGAGCGACTGGGCGGCGGCGAGCTGGTGCTCGCGGTCCTGGAGGGTGTCGAGGAGCAGCTTGCGCTGGGTGTACTCGGAGATGCGGTGCAGCCAGCTGCGCACCTCCCCGTCCGGGTCACGCAGCGGGGTCCAGCTGACCAGGACCCAGACGGGGGTCCCGTCGGGCCGCAGCATCAGCGCCTCGAGGTTCTGCTGGCCCGGGTGACCGGACCTCATGTCGTCGAGGTGGGCCGCCAGCTGGACGCGGCCGTCGTCGTCGAGCACGTCCGCGCAGAGGAGGCCGACCAGCTCCGGCTCGCGACGTCCGAGGATCGTGGCTAGCCGGGCATTGCCGAAGAGGGTGCGACCCTCGGCGTCGAGGATCCACAGACCGTCCGGGCTTTGCTCGACGATGCTGCGATGCAGCGACCCCGTGTCGTGCATGGCTCCCCTCCCGTCGCTCCCGGTCAGCCCGACGACGAGCCTGCGCGGCGGCGGTGCCGAGTCGCTGTCAGGCCTTGCTGGTCGGCCTTGGTGACATTACGGGAAGCCGCAGGACGAAGGTGGCACCTTGACCGAGGTCGGAGTCGACCGACACGGTGCCACCGTGCCGCTCGACGATCTGCCGCACGATCGCCAGCCCGAGGCCCACCCCGGGCGCGGCGGCAGTCCCCGGCGCGCGGTGGAAGGGCGCGAAGATGGCCGCGTGCTGCTCCGGAGCGATGCCCGGACCGTGGTCGGAGACTGACAGGACCACGGTCGGTCCCTCGTCCACGACGGCGATCTCGACCTGCTCACCCTCAGGGGAGAACTTGAGGGCGTTGGTGACGAGGTTGTCGAGCATGCGCTCGAGCTTGATGGCGTCGCCGTCGACCTTGACGGCCGGTGTGTTCCTGTCGAAGGACACGGCGTTGCCGAGGAGCCGGTAGCGCGAGCTCACCGAGTCGACCAGGGCGACGAGATCGACCGGCGCCAGGACCAAGGAGGACGCCCCGACGTCCATGCTCTGGAGCAGCTCGTCGGTCAGACCCGTCATCATCTCCGCCGAGTGGGCGATGCGATCGACGAGGTGGCGCTGCTGCTCGGTGAGGTTGGGCTCGTCGAGCAGGAACTCGGCGAAGCCCGCGACCGCCTGGAGCGGCGTGAGGAGGTCGTGGGCCACCATCCCCAGGACGTTCTGGGTCTCCGCCAGCTCGTGGCGGGTGCGCGCCAACGCCTGGGCCGTGCGCCGCTGGAGGACACCGTAGTCGTTGTTGATGCGACTCATCTCGTCCAGGAGAGCCTGCTCCTGTGCCCCCTCAGTGGGCGGCATCGTGTGCTCCCACGAGGCGCTCGCACAGCGCGACGGTGCTGCGGGCGTCGCTCGCCGTGCCGTCGGCACCGACCGCCTTCCCCAGGGCAGGGGCGACGAGGAACGGGCGGCCGCCGACGATGATCCGGGCGTGGGCAGAACGCGGGTCGGCGCGGAGGTGGCCGATCATGGACCGGACCGCGGAGACCTGGCCGGGCATCGAGGCGGAGATGGCCACGATGTCGGCGTGCTGCTCGGCCACGTTCGCGAGGAGGTCCTCGACGGAGCTCGCCGCGCCCAGGTAGGTCGTCCCCCAGCCCTCGTGCTCGAGGAGGTCGACGACCATGCGCAGACCGACCTCGTGCAGGCTGCCCGGCGCGTGGACGGCGACGAGGTGACGTCGGCGGTCACGACCGGTGAAGAGGTAGGGGTAGAGGTCGGCCATCACCATCTGGGTCACGGCAGTGCAGTAGTGCTCCTGGGCGACCGAGATCTCACCGAGCTCCCAGAGTCGTCCGACCTCTCGCTGGGCGGCCTCGAGCACGTCGACCAGGATGTCGCCGAGGTCGGTCCCGTCGCTGAGGGCGGACGCGACCAGCTCGCGCGCCTGCTCCCGGTCGACGGCGAGCACGCGGCCGAGGTAGGCGCGGGCCAGCGGGCACAGCGGTGTGGGGCCGACGCCGTGGGTGTCCTCGTCGCCGGCTCGGCGCGCCAGGCAACGGTCCACCAGGTCTTCGACGGCGCCCGGGGACGCACCCTGCGCTGCGACCTGACGACCGATGGCGTGAGCAACGTCGCGGGTGTCGACGTGCGACACCTTCAGGGCCGACAACCGTGCCGTCTGGAAGCCCAGGAAGTCCTCGAACAGCTCGTCGTGACCGCTGGTCAGCGCCACCTCCAGGGCGCTGAGCCCGCCTGCGACGAGGTCGGTCAGCTCCGCGCTGGGCTCGAGGCCCAGGGCCTCGAGGACCATCCGGGCCAGGCGTGCGTCGAGCCCCAGGTCGACCAAGCCGGGGATGTGCCTTGGGGTCATGACCTGACAATAGTCGCCGCTGGAGGGGAACACCCGAGGCAAACGTCCCGGCCGGGCAGGGGTGCTCAGCGCGGCGCGCGGGCGAACACGACCCGGCCGTGACTGCCGTAGCCCACCAACCGCCCACCGTGGGGCCGGCCATCGAAACCGATCATCAGCCAGCCGTCGTCCTCCTCGAGGAGGGTGGGCCACGGGATGTTGGCGGGGTACGGCGCGTCCAGCGCGCCGACCTCGGCGAGCCGTCGGTCGGCCGGCAGGTCGGGGTGGAGGTCGAGCACGGGATAGCGCCGACGTTGGCCTGCCCGGCCGTCTCGTCCATCGCTCGCGAGGACCTGCCAGCGCCCGTCCGCGCCGTCGAGCCGGGCCAGGACCGGCCCCTCGGTCGCACGCCGGTCGGATGCGGCGCCCAGCAGCGTGAGGTCGTCGAGGCTGGGACCGCCCGCGAGGACGGGGTGGAACCGGAAGAACCGGCGGGCGCTGACGTAGGCGACCAACCAGCCCTCGTCGGTGCGCACCAGGTGCGGGTCCCAGACCCCCACCGAGCGCAGCCCGGTGGTCGGCAGGGCCAAGGCCCGCGTGTCGAGGACGTGCCTGCCGCGGGTGAGGTCGACCCTGGTCTCGGCGAGCGTGACCCCGACGGAGGCGTCGGGTGCGCTCTTGTCGAAGTCTCCCCACGTGCTGGTCGTCAGGAGCCACCGGCTGTGGTCGCCACGGGTGTCGCGGAGCAGGTGGCTGGCGTGGTCCCCGAAGACCCCCGGTCGGTCGGGTCGTCGGAAGAACAGGTCGCTGCGGTGCTCGAGGGCGAGGGTGCGCGGGTCGAGCGACCAGACCGAGGTGTGGGCGGTGTCGAAGAAGCCCGGCCCGGCGCTGGTCGCGGTCAGCAGGACGTGCTCGCCGTCGGGACCGTCCTCGCGCCACGGTGACCCGTCGGCGTGGCTGACCACGCGCAGGTCACGCAGCCCGAGCTGGCCGAAGGCGCCGGCGCGCACCTCGCCGACGGTGCCGGTGACGTGGTGGACCAGCCCGGCGAGCCAGGCCTCGTCGCGGGTGTCGACACGGTCCAGGAGGTCCAGGCGGCCCCGCACCGTCCACCCGGAGTCCGGCGCCCCTCCCTCCCGGGTGAGGACCGACAGGTGGGTGCCCGTCAGCGCCAGGCCCACGGTCGTCACCGGAGCCTCGGGGTGGCTGCTGCGCCGACTCTGGTGCCGGGTGGTCCGTGACCCGGTGGTCACCGTCAGGCCCAGTGTGCCGTCGTACGTGCCGGTGAGGGTGACCTCGCCACTGACCAGGCTCAGGCTCACGGGACTGGTGCCGGTCACGTTGGCCTCGACGGCGACCGAGGGGGCGAGCGGCGCGGTGAGGTCGGTGCCCGGCTGGACCAGCGCGACGGGGCGCGCGTGGCCGACCGTCTCGAAGCGCTGCATCACCCGCTCATCCTGTCGGACACATCAACCTGTCCGCTCGGCGCGGCCGGGTCACGTGAGCCGCGACGCACCCTGCGAGCGCTTACCGTGGGGGGCGTCGGGGCACCGGGCTGGTGGTCGCGCGTGCGGCCGCGACGAACGGGGTGGGACATGCAGGTGCTCGTGACCGGAGCGACGGGCTTCGTGGGGTCGGCGCTGACGCAGGCGCTGGTCGACGGGGGTCACCAGGTGCAGGCGATGACGCGCCGTCCCGACGACTACGAGGGCCCCGGCACGCCGGTAGCCGGCGACATGTCGGACGAGACCAGCCTGCGTCAGGCCCTCGCGGGCGTCGACGTGGCCTACTACCTGATCCACTCGCTGTCCTCGAAGGACTTCGAGGAGGAGGACGCGGCCGGTGCTACCGCCTTCGGTGCGGCTGCCGCGGCTCAGGGCGTGGGGCAGATCGTCTATCTCGGGGGTCTCGGTGACGAGGCGGACGGCCTGTCGCCGCACCTGCGGTCGCGCCGCGAGGTCGAGGCGCTGCTGGGGGCGGACGGGGTGCCGGTCACCGTGCTGCGTGCCGCGATCGTCGTCGGCCGCGGGGGGATCTCGTGGGAGATGACCCGACAGCTCGTGGACCGGCTGCCGCTGCTCGTGGCCCCCTCGTGGGCCCAGACGCGCACGCAGCCGATCGCCCTGGCCGACGCCGTGACCTACCTCGTCGGTGTGCTCGACGAGCCCCGGGCTCTGGGTCGGGTCTTCGAGATCGGCGGCGCCGACGTCGTGACCTACGAGGACATGCTGGTCCGCGCGGCGAAGATCCAGAACGGCGCCGACGTGGCCCTCGTGTCCGTGCCCCTGCCGGAGAACGACCTGGTGGACGCCGTGGTGGCCAGGGCGTCGTCGTACGGGCTGGCGGCGCTGACGGAGGTCGACGTCGACACGGCCAAGAACCTCATCGAGTCGATGAGCACCGAGGTCGTGGTCTCTGACGACGCGATCTCCGGGGTCGTCGACCTCCAGCCGATGGGCTACGACGAGATGGTGCGCGTCGCGCTCGGCGACCGGGGGCGCGAGGGCCAGGCCGTTTGAGCGACCTACATCTCTTCCTTGGGGCAGTCGGGCACCCCGGAGGTCGACTGGTAGACGTGGCCGTAGGCGTGGCCTACCACTCCGGCCATGCAGAGGAGTGGTCCGAGAGTGTGCTGACAGGTGGGTGCTCTCATGGGGTGCCTCCGTGGGGGGAACGTGTCCTTCCCATCGGCAGACGGGCTCGGCTCCTGAGCCGCTGAGGGTCGCCGTCAGCCGGCCCGCACCTGCGCCACGGCGATCGGGTGGTCGGTGATGCGGCGCACCTCGGAGTCCTCGAGGTAGCCGAAACCGGTCCAGGTCAGCGCCGGCGACCCGAAGATCCAGTCGATGCGGGCGCGCGGTGGGCGGCAGCCGCCGACGACCGAGCCGCCGTTGGCGGCGGTGAGGCCGGTGCCGAGGGCGAGGTCGCAGAAGATCTCGCCCTTCTCGTTCATGTCGCCGGTGACGACCACCGGCAGACCGGTGGTCTGGAGGTCACGGATCTGCGCGACCAGCAGCGCCGTGGCTGCGTTGCGCTCGCCCTCCGCGTCGCGCCTGGGGCGTCGCGGGGAGAGGTGCACGTTGATGAACCAGACCTGCTGGCCCGAGGCCTTGTGCTGGAGCAGGACCACCGCCTGGGCGCGCTGCTGGCCGACGAACGGGATCGTGAAGGTCGTGGCTGCCAGGACGTCCCAGGTGTCCACGCGCCACATGATCGCCTGGGGCACCGAGGTCCCGCGCTGGCCCAGGGGTGGGTACGACGTGAACGCGCCGCCGGTCGCCGCCATCACGGTCGCCAGCTGGTCGACCTGGATCTCCTGGAGCCCCACCACGTCGAAGCCACGTCGCACCACCAGCTCGCTGGCCCACCGGGCACGGGTCACCCCGTCGGCCCAGCCGGAGCCGCGCGGGGTGTGGTTGGAGCCGAGCACGTTGAAGGACGCGACGGTGAAGTCGGCAGCCGCCGGCAGCGGTGTCGGAGGGAGCACGGGGAGTGCTGCCGGCGGCGGTTGGACGACCTGCTCGATGAGTGGCTGGAGAAGCGCGGGCTCGACGGGCTCGACGACGGGCGGGGTCGGCGGCGTTGCTCGTCGGCTGGAGCGCGAGGGCTGGGCCGCACGGTCGTCCTGCTCCGCCCGCTCCGCCCGCTCCGCCCGCTCCGCCGGCTCCGCGCCGAGGTGCAGGGTCGCCCCGGTGCCACCCGGCTCGACCGGGAGGGTGCCGGCGGTCGCCGCGGGCGGGCCCGCGACCCCCACGACCCCCACGAGGAGCGCGAGGAGGCACCCGGCCGCCGCCGTACGTCGCCCGGCACCCAGCACCCGCCACCCCCACCACCATCGTCCTCGGATCTCTCGTCAGGACCCTCGATCGGCCGCGGCGCCCGGCTCCTGAGCACTCCGAGGTGGGGAGAAGCGCTCATCCGCTGGGGTCGTCGGGTTAGCGTCGGGGTCGCCCCGTCCTGTCCGCCTGTCCCTTCGAAGGTCCCGAGGAGGTGCGTGTGTCGCGTCGCGAGCCCCACGAGAACGTCGCCACCGTGCTGGTCGACCCGGCAGCGCTGCGTGACCTCGAGCTCGACCTGGTGACGCTGGACCTGTGGGTGTGGCCGGTCGCCACGGCGCCGATCTACCCCGACGGCCCACGTGCGGCCTTCCAGCTGCGACGTCGCCTCGTCGAGGCGCGCCTCGGCGCCTGGGACCTCGCTGCCGACTGGACGCCGGTGTGGATCTCCTTCGGGGACGGCTGGCGCCGCGGCGACGAGCCCCTGCCCTGGGCCGCGCACGTCGCCCTCTACGACACCCTCGAGCACCATGCGGACCACGTCCGCTACCGCCGCGGCCTCGGCGGCGTCCCGCGGCTCTCGGTCGCCCACGAGACCGAGCCGCGCTAGTGGACCCCGAGGTGGGTGCCGCCCCCACCCAGCCCGACCGCCCCTTCAACCTGCGCCCGAGCCGTCGCCCGACCTTGGTGCGGGTGTTGCTTGCGCTGCTGCTCGGCGGCGGGATGCTGGTCGTCCTGAACGCACCTGTCTGGTTCTTCATGCACGCGTCCGCGTCGAGGTGGCAGGACGACCGTGAGGTCGTTGTGTCGGTCGCCGAGGACACTCGCTGCCGCGTCGGACCTCCACCGGGCGAGCCGACGACGTGCACGGGCGCTTGGTCCGGGGGCGACGGCGACGTCAGCAACCGCTACGGCGGTCCGCCGCCGGTTCCCGGCGAGCGGGTCGAGGCACGCGAGGTCGGTGACGACCTGGCCCTGACCGGCTATCACCCGGTGCTGCTCGGCTGGGCCCTCGTGGCGCCCTACCTCGCCGTGGTGGGCGCCGGGGGTGCCGCCGTGGCCGTTGCCGGGCTGCGGGTGCTGGACCCGCGCTGGTGGAGCCTGCGGACCGATCTGCCGTCGGCCTGAGACCGGGTGTCAGCGACCCGTGGGCACCAGCCCGCTACGGTCGAGGACGTCGTGACCCACCCGATCCTGGAGGCCCCGTGCCCGACCGTCGTGCCCCTCGCGGGGTCCGCTCCCTGCCCAACGCGCTGGCCCGCGGCCGCGAGCGCGTGACCGGTGTCCTCGGGCAGCGCTTCCCGACGGTCGCGGTCACCGGCATGACCGGGGTGGGCAAGACCGAGCTCGTCGACCACCTGTGCGGCCGCCCGTCCGGGAGCGGTACGCCGGAGGCCGGCTCGGCGGTCCTCGAGCGGCGCGTGCGCCGCGGGGCACGACTGACGGGATTCCGCTTCCGGGTCGTGCCCGGGGACAATGCCGCGACCCGGCTCGGGGCGCTCGACGACGTCTTCCACGACGACCCCGTCGACGGGGTGCTGCACGTGGTGGCCAACGGTCACGCCACGGGGCGGCGACCGGCCGGCACGAGCGGGCGCGCCGACGTCACCCGGGAGCAGCAGCTCGCTGCCGAGCTCGAGGACTGGACGGTCACGGCCCACCGGATCGCCTCGATGGCCGTGCGCCGCTCGCGCCCCACGTGGCTGGTCGTGGTCGTCACCAAGGTCGATCTCTACGCCGACGACATCGACGCGGTCGTGCGCTCCTACTCACCCGGCAGCGGCACGCCCTTCGGGGACCGGCTCGACGAGCTCCGTGCGCTGGCGGGCGGTGCCAACCTCTCGATCGACGTGCTGCCTGCGTGCAGCCACCTCGACAGCGACGCGGGCGGGGTGACCCGCAAGGACCGCGACCGCTACCTCGCGGCACTCGAGACGCGGATGGCGCAGCTCTCCGGCCACGTCTGAGGGGGTGCGCACGTGACCGTGGACACGTGGATCCGTTGTGCTCCAGAGGCCTCCGGCACGCAGTAAGCCCCTTCTCGAGAGGTCACCGATGAGACTGCGACGCCCCACGATCCTGGCCGCCGGCATCGCTGCTGCCGGCCCACTGCGCGTCGACCTGACCTCCCACGGTTGCGGGGTCGAGGTCCCCACGCTGGGCAAGCGCAACTCGGCGGGCCCGCGACCGGTGCCGTGGGTGTCGGTGGTGCAGGAGGTGACCGGCACGAAGCGGCTGCCCCGGGCGCAGCTGCTGAGCGGTGACCTGCGCAACGTCAGGAGCCTGCGCGTCGACGCCGGCGCGGCGTGCCTGCGACCTGGCATGTCCTACCGCATCCGAAGCGACGGACCCGCCGTCCTCCGCCTCCCGACCGTCGGCGTGGTCGCGCTGCGCCGAGGGATGAACACCGGCACGGTCTGATCACAGAGAGCGGCGTGACTGGTCAGGAGACGCGGTGGTCGAGGATCGAGTCGGGTAGGCCCTCGCCGTCGAAGCAAAGCGCCCCGGTCTCGTCGCCGCGCTCGTTCGCTGCGCCGACGCAGTAGGTCTTGCCCTCCACCTGCACGCTGAGCGAGGTCGTTCCCGGGCTGAGCACGACATCCTGGCCGCCGAGGACCTGACGGCCGTCCTCGGTCAGGGCGAACTCCAAGGGCGCGCCCGCGAGCTGGATCTGCTCCCACTCCAGCTGTGCCACGGCAAGCACGTCCTCATACATGGGGCG
Organism: Nocardioides psychrotolerans; assembly: GCF_900113685.1. Classification (GTDB taxonomy): domain Bacteria; phylum Actinomycetota; class Actinomycetes; order Propionibacteriales; family Nocardioidaceae; genus Nocardioides; species Nocardioides psychrotolerans. The sequence goes on along the minus strand of NZ_FOQG01000008.1, from coordinate 152,377 downwards.
TTGCCAGTCTGTACGACGATCGAGCGCCGCGGCAACGAGGCCGAGGGCGACCATGAGGCCCAGCGCCAGGACGACGACGCCGAGTGCGGCCGCGCGTGCGTTCGCGGGGCTGGGTGGTGGCCTGGTCTCCGGATCGAGGTCGTCCATGGCAGGGAGTCTGACAAACCTGTCCGTGACGGCTCGACGGGCCCGCGTCAGACCGCCTCGCGGTGGTCGACCGCCCACGCGTGGACGAGCGCGAGGTACTCCGCGGGCGCCTCCATCATCAGCGCGTGCCGCCGGTCGTCGAGGACGTGGCCGCACCAGTCGCGACGACGGGCGAGCACCTGGCGCAGCACCTTCGCGGGCACGAGTGCGTCGGCGGTCCCGCCGAGGATCAAGGTGGGTGCCTCGACGGCGTCGATCGCCCGCAGCACCCGACCGGGGGACGCCCAGAGGACGGCGATGGAGCGCAGCGCGCTCAGCAGCGCCTTGCGACGTGACGCCACGACGACCTGGTCGTCGTCGGCGTACTCCTGCGCCATCAGGTCGATGAGCTCCGGACGCACCCCGTCGGGCTCGGAGAAGATCAGCCGCATCAGGTGCCGGTTGCGGCGCTCGTCGAGAAGACCACCGGCGCCGACCACCCCCAGGGCCGCGGCCGACACCGACGACACGGCGATCGGCACCATGCCCTCGAGGGTCGCCCGGGCCGGCATGAGCAGCTTCAGCGGCGAGGTCGGAGGCAGGGCGGGGGAGACCAGCACCAGGAGGGACACCCGCTCGGGTTGTTGCGCGGCGAGGAGCGTCGCGACCAGCCCGCCCATCGAGTTGCCGTGCAGGGCGAAGCTCGTCCAGCCGAGCGCGTCGGCGACGTCGAGCACGAACCGCACGTAGGCGTCCACGGTCAGCGGCTCGTCCTCCAGGGCGGTCGTCCGGCCGAAGCCGGGCAGGTCCACGGCCACGACGGGCCCGGTCGCGCTGAGCCCGCTCATCACCTCGACCCAGGTCACGGCCGAGGCACCGAGCCCGTGGACGAGCAGCTGCGGCTCGGTCCCGGCGGCTACGGAAGGGCCCGGAGCCCGCAGGATCCGCACCTCGCGACCGCGCACCTCGAGCACCTCGTCGACCACGCCGGGCCACGTGGGACCGATCCCTGCATCATGTTCCATACCTTCAGTATGGGGCGGGAGCGGCGGGAGACCTCCACCCCGCAGGGTGGCCGGCTCGAGCCAGCGGAGGGACACGGCGAAGGCCCCCGCCGGACTCCGGCGAGGGCCTTCTTGCAGGTCGAGGACCTGCGGTGCTGGTGGGCAGGGGCGGGATCGAACCGCCGACCTATCACTTTTCAGGCGATCGCTCATACCAACTGAGCTACCTGCCCAAGCGTCGCACAGCCTACAGGAGCCCCAGGGGGCCCACGAAAGCGAGGCGACGCGTGACGCGCGTCACTTCAGGGCCGCTGGGACGTTGAGCATCCCATGAGCCAACCGCGCGGCCGTCGTACGACGCTGCTCCCTGTCCTCGTGCTCCTCCTAGTCGGCGTCCTGGCCGCGTGTGGGTCGCGGATCCATCCCGAGACGGTCGCCCAGCTCGAGGGCGGGTCGGTGGCCGTGCCCGGGCAGGCCGAGGGCGGGACCGCGGCCGGCGCCGTGGGGGGCGACACGACCGGCACGCCCGGGTCCTCGCCGCTCCCGGGCGCGCCCGGGGCCGTGCCGGAGGCCGGAGCTCCGCTCGCCGAGACCGACCGCACCGGCGGCGGCGAGACCGGGAGCGACGGCGGGGCGACTGCTCCCACGGGGGAGAACGCGGCTGGCGGCGGGGGAGCGGCGGGGGGCTGCGAGGGCTTCGCCAACCAGACCGGCATCACCGACACCACGATCACCATCGCCAACGCCTCGGACATCTCGGGCCCCGTCCCGGGTCTGTTCCAGGCCGGCCAGGACGCGGTGCGCGCCTACGCGGCCTACTTCAACGCCACGTCCGACGTCTGCGGGCGCAAGCTCGAGGTGCTGCAGCTCGACAGCCGCACCGACGCGGCGGCCGATCAGCTGGCCTACACGAAGGCGTGCGACGAGGCCTTCGCCGCGGTCGGGTCGATGTCGGCCTTCGACTCCGGGGGCGCCGCGACCGCGCAGGGCTGCGGCCTGCCGGACCTCCGGGCGGCCGCCGCCTCCCTGGAGCGCTCGCGGTGCGCCACCTGCTTCGGCGCGCTCTCGCTCAAGGCCAACGAGTTCGAGAATGCCGTTCCCGACTGGGTGATGGCCAACTACCCCGATGCGGCGAAGAAGGCTGCCTACGTCTGGATCAACGCCGGCGCCGTGCCCGCCAACGCCAACTACCAGGCCGACGCGATGGAGAAGCGCGGCCTGGACTTCATCATCCGTCAGGGCATCGACATCTCGGAGTTCAACTACGCCCCCTACGTCCAGGAGCTGAAGGACGCCGGGGTCGAGTACGTCCAGTTCCTCGGCTCGTCGTCCCACTCGGTGCGGATGGCCCAGGCCATGCAGCAGCAGGGCTACAAGCCGGACCTGTTCATGATGTCGCAGCCGATGTACGAGCAGGGCTACATCTCCCAGGCGGGCGAGGCCGCGGAGGGCACCCACATCTTCATCACCCACGTGCCGTTCGAGGAGGCCTCGACCAACCCCGAGGTGTCGCTCTACCTCGCCTGGCTCCAGCAGGCCAGTCCGGGCGCCGAGCCCACGTCGTACGGCCTCTTCGCCTGGTCGGCCGCACGCCTCTTCGTCGAGCAGGCCACCGCCCTCGGCGGCAAGCTCACGCGCCCGGCGCTGATCGCGAGCCTCAAGCAGGTGAAGGACTGGACGGCCAACGACGCGCACGGGCCGCAGAACGTGGGCGCCAAGCGCACCGGGGAGTGCTGGCGCTTCATCAAGGTCGAGGGTGGGCGCTGGACGGCTGCCGGCGCACGGGACTACTCCTGCCGCGGCACCACCGTCGTGCCCGAGTGACGCCCGCCCCGGAGCAGGGCCGGGGGATCCGGCTTTGGAGCGCGCTCGCGCTCGGCCCTATGCTGTCCCGGCAGTCTGGCCCCCATCGTCTAGCGGCCTAGGACGTCGCCCTTTCACGGCGGTAGCACGGGTTCGAATCCCGTTGGGGGTGCTCCACCCGCACCAGTCGCTGGATCCGATCCCGGATTGGGAGGTGCCGAGGGGGATGGGTTAGAGTTCCAGCGCTCCGGCAGTGCCGGACAAAACGCATCATCTAGGCCCCGTAGCGCAGTTGGTTAGCGCGCCGCCCTGTCACGGCGGAGGCCGCGGGTTCGAGTCCCGTCGGGGTCGCAGAGTAGTTCCAGAGAAAGCGCAGGTCAGCGGCCTGCGCTTCTCTGCATTTCGGGCCAGAATGGGCGTTCTGGTCACAGAGTGGTCACGAGAGGTCTGGGCACTCACGTTGCGACCTCCGAAGCGGCCTTGCGCATCGCCGCCAGCAGGGCGGCCGCGCTGGCCTGCATCTTCTGGTCCACGTGGCTGTAGATCCCAAGCGTGACCGACACGTGGCTGTGGCCGAGCGCCTCCTGGACCACCTTCGGGTTGATGCCCGCTTCGAGCGCCAGCGTGGCGTAGGTGTGGCGGAGGTCGTGCAGACGGATGTGGGGAAGTCCTGCTCGGCGGAAGATTCGGCCGAACTGCTCGGTGATGCGAGTCGGACTGACGGACTGCCCGTCCTCCTGGGCCGTCACCAGGTCGTCGTCCACGTAGCCGGCGCCCAGGGCCAGCTTCTCCTCGTTCTGGCGTGCCTTGTGGCTGCGGAGGAGCGCCACGGTCTCGGTGTCGATGGAGACGACGCGCTTGCCGGCCTTCGTCTTGGGAGAGGACCACATCTTGCCGCCCTCGCCGGTGAGGAGAGCGCGCTGGACCTTGACCTGCTGCTTCTCGAGGTCGATGTCGGACCATCGCAGCCCGAGGGCCTCGCCGCGGCGCATGCCGGTGGTGCCGAGGATCCACCACGCTGCGGCGTGGCGGTGGTCGCGGGCGACCTCGAGGAAGGTGTGGAGCTGGCCCGCGGTCCAGGTGTTCATCTCGGGCGAGACGCTGGGCCTGGGCGGGTCCGATGCCTCGACCGGGTTGCGGGAGACGGCCTGCCAGCGCATGGCGTCGCGGAAGGCGCGGTGCAAGATGGTGGCGATGTTCCTCACGGTCGTCGCGCCGAGGGCCTCGTACGTGCCGTCACCGGCCAGGAGGAGTGCGTAGTGGATGTTCAACGCCGGACCGTCCACCTGCTGCAGCTTCATCCCTCCGATCGCGCGCTCGATGATGTGGCGACGCAGCATTCGCCGGTACGCCTGGAAGGTCAGAGGCTTGATGGTGTGCTCGATGGCCGGCAGCCAGGTCGTGGTGAGGAACTCGGCCAGGGTTTGGTTCTGCGGGGCGACGTACGTCAGCGTGCCGAGCGTGCCGAGGGTGCGGGTCAGCTCGGCCTGGGCCTCGCGCCTGGTCTTGAAGCCGCGCCGGCGGGTCTGCTTCCGCTTCACCTTGCCGTTGGCGTCGAGGTCGCGGCTGGGGACGTCAATGATGAAGAACCAGCTGCCGTTCGCTGACTGCTTGACGCTGCCGCGTCGTCCGGTGGTGCTCACGGTGTCTCCTTCTCCTTGAAGCGGTCGAGCTCGGCCTGGGCCGCCTCGATGAGGTGCTGCTTGCCGGTGGCCTTGGCCCGTGACAGGCGCATGGCCAGGCGGCGATACTCGCGCCGATCGGGCCTCTGCTGGTAGGACTCCCGGGCGAGGTCCGCGCAGTCGAAGCCGGGGCAGCGGCGCGATGGCCGGCCCGCCCGCACGGGGACGAAGAGGCGCTCGCAGACGTCGCACCGGACGAGGCCCGGGCGCCCTTGGGTGTAGGCCGACACCGCCTCCATGTCGGCGCGGCTGAACGGGTTGCTGAAGGTGTGGACCGCGAGTCTCAGACGCTGTTTGTCGTCCCAGCGGTGCTGGAAATCGACACCGTCGAGCCGGATAGCGGTGCTCTGCGTGTCCTTCTGTTTGGCATGCGTATCGACGAGCTGCTCGATCCGAGCGCGCAGCTGTTCCGTAGCGCTATCGAGCGACCCCGCCAGCCCGCTCTCATCGAGCCGACGGGCGAGGTCCTCGATGTCGACCCTCGTTGCTCGGCCCCGTTGCCAGCGCTCCGACGCCGGCCCAGCGAAGGGTGACTCGGGCATGCCTAGGGGGTAAATCTGCTGGGCTTGCGCGAAGGCCTCCTCGTCCGTCTGGAATCCCGCGTCTGCCTTCAACTGGGCTCTGATCGCCGGCTCGAGCACCGCGCCGACCGTGTTCGCGTCACGTGAGAAGGCGTAGAGGCTCTCTGCCGAACCCCAGTCCACCCGCAACAGGATCGGGAGCACGCCCTCGACCGTGCCCTGCGTGCCCCGGAGCTGCAGATCGGGCAGCACGATCGTGAGCTGCGGTGCCGTGAAATCAAAAGTCATGGGGTTTCCCTGTAGACGCGGGGTTAGCCGAGTGAGATCGTGTACTAGATAGTTCAAGAGCAACAGTTACACGGAGGAACCATGACACCAACGAGGGCCCGGGTCAAGCGCCAGGTCGACGACGATCGTTCTTTGATCCTCCGCCTGACCAGCCGCCCCTCCGTGACGCTGAGCGACATCGCGCGAGAAGCCAGGTGCTCGCCGACCTTCGTCAGTGCCTGCGCCCACGGGAGAAGCCGGGCGACCCCCCGCGTTCGCGAGGCAGCAGAGCGTCTTCTTGGCGTGCCGGCCGACGAGCTCTTCCCCGCGTGGCCGCGCTCATGACCAACGAACCGCTTCGCATCCCCGACCCGCGCGACAAGCCGTGGCTGACCGTCGCTGAACTCTGCGCGATCACCGGCGAGGGAGAGAAGACGATCCGGGCCGCGCTTGCGGCTGGCCAGCTCCCCTGTCTCGACGTCGGTCGCTTCAAGCGGATCCCCACCGCTGCGCTGCTGGCCGTGCTCGGCATCGAGCCCACGGCGCCCACGAGCGCACCGGAGGCGTGGGCCTCGGTGCACCCCCTGCCGGGTGTCGGCGGTCCCTAACACTTCGCGGCCGGGTCGATCTGCCCTCGACCTTGGACCCGGCCGCGGAAACCAGCGTGGGCGCCTCTCGCCAGAGACGCCCACGGACAGATCGAAGCCCTCACCACGAAGGAGATCCACATCCCATGATGGATGAAGCAAGGTCGACCATCAACGCATCACCCGAGGTCACGCGGTGACCGGCCAGATCCCAGGCCACCCAACGGCAGCGAGCAGCGAGCACGACGCGCGAGGCATCGCCACCGAAGCTCTGGTCGCGCGGTTCCGCGTAATGCTCGACCAACAGGACCGCAAGCCGCTGAAGACGCTGAGCCCTACGGGCAATGACTGCGCCGGCGGGCAGATGCTCCTGCAGCACCGTGCTCGGATCGAGGCCAACGACCTCACTGCCTGCCCTCACATCGAGGTGAAAGGTCAGGAGTCCTACTTCTGGATGGCCAGCATCCCCACCGCCTACCTGTGCGCCGGGTGCCTCACGACAGCTCCGCGCCCGATCGACTGCGACCACTGCCACGGACGCTCCGGCGCGCTCGAGCGCTACACCCTCAACGTGGGCGGTCGCGCGGTGCACGTCTCCTTCCTCTGCCCCACCTGCGCCACGGCCGAAGAGGCGGCGAAGTCGTCGTGACCACCACGCCTCGCCTCGTCGAGCCGGCCGCGCGCACCGCCTGCCCTCACCCGGTGTCAGGGGACTGCGACGTCCACGGGTGCCCGTTCTGCAGGGACCTCGCCGAGCAGCTCCCCTGGATCGACCCGTGCCAGACCTGCGTCCAGCTGCGTGACGCCTCGACGCAGGCCTTCATCGCCGCCAACCCGCCGCTGGCCTGCGAGCTCGCCAACTGCCTGCACTGCCGCACCTGCGGGGCCTGCTCCGAGAGCGGCAAGGTCTGCGGAGTCTGCGGGCTCTGCTCACACCACAACGATGAGGCCGACGAGTGCGTCACCTGGCGCGAGAACGGCGCCGGCGGCGACGTGCCCGTCTTCGCGCACACCTACCTCGACCCGCGCTCGCGTCGATGGTTCCGCGCCGAGCAGGCGCTCCCACCGCACGTCGCGGCCTACTACGCCGCCCTCCAGGAGGGGCCCTTGCCGACGCCGGCCATGACGCGCACCGACCACCTCGAGCGCACGGCGTGCCTGATCTTCCCCGGGGAACGCTGCTTCGCCTGCGGCCCCGACGCCCACCGCCACCTCGACCTGGTGCTCACCCACCTCGAGCGAGTGCGCACGTGGTGAGCCTGCTCGAGACCGCGCTGGCCTTCCACGCCGCCGGCTGCTGCGTCATCCCGGCTGCCGTCGACGGAACCAAGCGGCCAGCGATCGGCTGGAAGCAGTTCCAAGCACAGCGCCCCGACCCTGAGCAGCTCAGCACCTGGTTCTCCGGTCCGTCGTACGACGGTCTCGGCGTCGTGACGGGCTCGATCTCCGGTGGCCTGGAGATGCTCGAGCTCGAAGGGCGCGCCGTGCCGCTGCTCCAGGCGCTCAGCGACGCCATGGACGCCGCGGGCCTTGCGCTCGTGTGGCGCCGCATCACGGCTGGCTATCTCGAGCAGTCTCCCTCCGGAGGGCTCCACTGGCTCTACCGCGTCGCCGATGGCCCAGTGGCTGGCAACGCGAAGCTGGCGCGCCGGCCGGGGGAGGTCCCCGGCACCGTCGCTGTGCTCATCGAGACGCGCGGCCAGGGCGGGTTCACCGTCGTCGCACCGTCGTACGGGCGCACCCACCCCACTGGACAGCCGTGGGCGGTCCTGGCCGGCACCCCAGGCTCGATCCCCACGGTCACGGCTCAGGAGCGCGACGCCATCCACGCTGTCGCGGCGTCGCTCGACCAGATGCCCGCGCCCGTCGCCGCTCAGCCGCGCGCACCGGCTGGCGTGGTCGGGGGCAGACCGGGCGACGACTTCAACGCCCGCACGACGTGGGAGGAACTGCTGGAGCCTCACGGGTGGCAGCGGGGCTCCGCCTTCCCCGACGGAGGGTGGGAATGGACACGGCCTGGCAAGGATCGGCGTGACGGAGCGTCAGCGACCACGGGGCGCAACGACGCGGACAACCTCTACGTCTTCTCGAGCTCGACGATCTTCGAGACCGAGAAGGCCTACGACAAGTTCGGCGCCTACGCGCTGCTCGAGCACGGTGGCGACCTCAGGGCCGCCGCCCGTGCGCTCGGGGCTCAGGGGTACGGCGACCCGATCGACGAGCACGCCGCGAGCCGCCGCGAGGCCGACGGGTGGGCCGCGCTCGGTCTGTCGCCGCCATCCGGTGGCACGTCCCTCGACCAGCTCTACGTCGCCCCGCCGACCGGGGAGTACTTCAGCGCCAAGGGCGCGCTCCAGGCGGCGACCCTCGCTACCGACGTCATCGGCGGCGGGCCGCTGCGGATCGGGCGCGACGACCTCATGTGGTCCTACGCCCAGGGCGTCTGGGTGGCGGACAAGCACGCCGTGCGCAACCGCTCCACCGTGCTGCTCGGCGAGCGCTTCCGCACCGGGCACGCGAGCACTGCCGAGGCCATCGTGCGCGCCCGTGTCGACGCCATCGCATGCGACCCGGTCCCGGAGTTCGTCAACTTCGCCAACGGGCTGCTCGACTGGCGCTCGGGGCAACTCTTCGCCCACACGCCGGACGTGCCGACCACGGTGCAGTTGCCCATCGCCTACGACGCCGACGCGCAGTGTCCTGCCTTCGAGGCCTTCGTCGAGCAGATCGTCCCGCCTGACGTCGTCAGCACGGTGTGGGAGCTCGTCGGATACCTCATGTACTCCGGCAACCCGCTGCATAAGGCGGTCATGCTCACGGGCACTGGCCGCAACGGCAAGGGCACCTTCCTGCGAGCGCTCCTGGCGCTGCTGGGTCGCCGCAACGTCACCACCGTCGGCCTCCACGACCTGGTCAACACCCGCTTCGCCACCGCCTCGCTCTACGGCAAGCTGGCCAACATCGCGGGCGACATCGACGCCGGTTACCTCGAGAACACCGCGACCTTCAAGGCCATCACCGGCGGCGACACGATCTCGGCCGAGCACAAGGGCCGCGACCGCTTCGACTTCACGCCCTGGGCCGTGCCCGTCTTCAGCGCCAACAAGATCCCGGCCAGCGCAGACACCACCGTCGGCTACCTGTCGCGCTGGCTCGTGGTGCCGTTCCCCAACAGCTTCGCGGGGCGCGAGGACCGCCGTCTCGACACCACTCTGACCAGCCCCGCCGAGCTGCAGGGCATCGCGGCCCGCGGCCTTCGCGCGCTGCCCGGGCTGCTCAGCCGCGGCAACTTCGAGGTGACCGAGTCCGGCCAGGCAGCACACCAGGAGTTCGAGCGCCGCGTCGACCAGGTCCGCACCTGGCTCTCGGACTGCTGCGAGGTCCAGGCCGACCTCCCACACGTGGCACGCGCCGACCTCTACGAGGCGTACAAGCGCTGGGCCGCGCGCGACGGGCACCGCCCGGTCCGGGCGACCGACTTCTACGACCGCCTCCAGAGCGCCGGCCCCGTGCCGGCGACCATCAAGGGGTCCCGCGGGTTCAAGGGCGTGCGGGTCATCGACAGCGGCTGGGCGGTCCTTCACACCGGCGTCGTCCAACTGCCCCGCGCTGGGGTGCAGGTCGGATGAGCGTGGCCGTCGACGAGACCCGGCTGGGGTGCAGAGGGTGCAGGCCGGAGCAACTGCGATCGGGGGCTATGGGCAAAATCGGGGCTCCGAGGCCCGTACCTGCACCCCGTACCTGCACCCCAGCGAAATGGGGTCTGACCTGCACGGATGCAACTGTGACCGGTTCTCAGGGTGCAGAGGGTGCAGGTAAACCCCAACCCCCTACATACGCGCGCGCCCGCGTATGCGCAGGTATGGGGGTAGCCAGACCTGCACCCTCTGCACCCCAGGGGCGGCTGCCCGTCCGGGCATCGTGCCCTCAGTCGGCGTCGTCCCTGTGCCCGGCCATGGCCCTGCCTGCTGGCGAATCCTCCGTCGGCGGCGACACCCACCAGGCCGAGGAGGCCCCCAGATGACACAGCGACCGAGCGAGGAGGCCATGCAGTCAGGGCCGCCCGAGCGACCCCATGCGATTGTCCGTGACGGCCACGTACGACAGTGCGCCGCTCGGACCCGGTCGGGGGCACGCTGCCGGTCCTTCGCTGTGGAGGGCATGCGGGTGTGCCGGATGCACGGCGGGTCGTCCCCGCAGGCGCGCGCAGCCGCCGCACGTCGCCGGGCCGAAGCCCAAGCCGAAGCGCTGCTGGCCGTGGTCTGGGATCCCGAGGCCGCGCCGGTCACCAATCCCGTTGAGGCCCTCCTACTGCTGGCCGGCAAGCTGCGCCATGCCACGGACGTGCTGGGCGCCCGGCTCGACGGGGAGCTCGACGGCACTACCGCCCTGGCCTGGGTGCGGGTTATGCGCGAGCTGCGCCAGGCCTTGGAGGGCATCGAGCGTCTCGACCTCCACTCGAAGCAGATCGCCATCGCGGAGGATCAGGGCCGCCTCCTGGCCGGCGTCGTTCGGGCGGTGCTCGATCGGCTCGGACTGAGCGACGAGCAACGGGCCCTCTCGCTCGTCGTGGTGCCGCAGGAGTTCCGTGCCCTGGGCGAGCCGCAGAGCGGGCAGGGTCGGTGAGCGCGTGATGGGCGAGGGCGCCGCGCAGGAGCAGGAGACCGCCGCCATCGTGCTGCAGGCCTACGACCTCCTCGAAATGTCCATGACCGCGCCGACGGGGCCCGATGCGATCCGCGCCGTCCGGTCCGAGCTCGAGGTCTTGCCACGGGAGAAGCTGCTGCAGGTCGCGCTGGCCATCACCGTGGAGGCGACCAACGTGCTGACGCACAGCGCCGACCGACCTCGCTTCCTCCGCCGTCTGCAGCACTTCCGGCTCGAGGCCAGGTGGAGGGCGTCATGAGGTTGAAGGCGTGTGACCAGGCTGTGACCATCAAGCCGCTGACCTGCGGCAATGGGTCGTCCACGGGGCTTGTAGTCCCGTCGGGGTGGGTCCTGTGAGGGGCGTCCCGACGCAGGGCGTCAGCCTTCTCGGGCTGCGCCGCGGCGACCAGTGGCCGAGGCACCGGCACCGCGCCCGGCTGCAGCGACAGGTCCGCGCTCACCTTGCGCGTGAGCGGGCCCGTGCTCGGCGTCGTCGCGCCTCGGTGAAGGGCGACTCGTCGTGACCGGAGTGCTGGAGGGGTCAGCCGCCGAGCTGCTTCAGCGCCTCAGCGGCCAACACCTCGCCGCCTCCGCTGGCCGTACCTCCGAGGAAGCCGATCATGAGCTGGAACGCGGCGGCTCGCCAGCGGCCGGCTCGCTCGGTGTCTCCCCGCTGCTGAGCCCGACCCGCCTGCATGGCCATCGCGCCGCCGAGCTCGAGCGCCACCTGCCGCACAGCCTCGTGCCCGTACTTCTCGACGTTGTCCACCACCATGCGCGCCTTCAGCAGCAAGGTGTGGAGGTACTGCCTGACGTCGGCCGGAAGGTCGCTGCTGGCGTCGTCGACCAGTTCGATGGCCTGTTCGAGGACGTCGGACAGGTTGCGTCGGTCGGCTTCGGTGAGTGCGACGTGGCCGGTGGTGTTGATGATCAGGCCGAGCGCCTCGAGAAGGTTGATGTCTCCGTCGGTGCAGACCTGGCGGGTCCCGTTCCCTTGAGTCACCTTGCCCCAGGGGATGGTGGCGAAGTTGACGCCGGCGTACCACCGGGGCAGTGCAGCCGTGAACATGTCGACGTTGATGCGGACGGCATCCATGCCCTGCAGCGTGTAGTCGACGGTCCTGACGAGGTCGCAGACCCGACTGTGCTCACGCCAGGCGTCGAGGTCCTCTTGGCCGCTGAACCCCCGTCGAGCTTCGGGCGTTTCTGCGGAGGGCGTCGCGAATTCGCGCAGCGCGGAGGCGAGCAGGTAGGCCGCGTTGGTCATGGGTGCTCCAGGTGGTCGAGGTGAGCGTCACCGTAGCCGCGGCGGCCGACACCGGCGGCCGGTTCCTTGCAGGCACCGGCGATTGGCCGTCGTGGGTGGTGCCGAGGCGGGCGCTGGGGGAGTGGGCTGACCTGCAGGACGCCGTCAGCGTCCTGGTCGGCGGGCCGGCGTGTCGACGCGAGCCGGAGTTGTGGTGGGCGACCCCGCGGACGAGCGAGGGGGTCGATGCCCAAGCGGAGGCAGCGGCGGCGTGCTCGTGGTGTCCCGCGCGGCTCGAGTGCCTGTCGTACGCCCTGGCCGCTAACGAGCGCGAGGGCGTCTGGGGTGGTCGCACGGCCGCCGAGCGGAGGTGTGCGGCGTGACCTACCGCCCGAGGCCCTACCTGCCGGCCGTGATCGGCCCACGCGTCAGCTTGCGCATCGTCAGGCACTTCGGGATCGAGCTCGAGCACCTCGCACGAGAACTCGCGCGGAGCCCCGACCCGGACGCGCGCGACGACGCAGCCGAGATCCATGCAGGGATTGCCCAGATGGTCGAGTCGGCGCGGCAGTGGCGAGAGCGACAGGCCCCGACTTCCGTCGACGGAAGTGCGGAAGTTCCGTCGACGTCGGGTGGGTCAGAGTCGACTCGTCCTCCTGGATCCGGTGTCACCACCGGTGAGGTGGCCGAGCAGTTCGGCATCACGGCGAGACAGGTGCGGTACCTGGTCGCGGCGGGTCGTCTGGTCGGCCACCGGCGGGGGAGGACGTGGGTCATCGACGAGGCGTCGGTGGCGTTGTACATCGAGGCCAGGAGACCGGCATGACGGACAAGAAGACCCCCTTCGGCAGAGTCGTGACCCAGCAGGACCTCGACGAGGCCCAGGGCATCACGACTAGGACCCCGTGGGGCCGTCCCCTGCAAGAGGCCGGCGCGGCGATGACCATGGCCGGCGGCGCTGTCGCACCCAAGCCGCCGCTCGTGAAGCCGACCGTCGAAGACTTTCGTGCCGTCGGCCTCAACGCGATCGACGCCGCCGGGGCCGCGGCGGGGCTGAGCGAGGGGAAGTTCCTGTCTTTCGAGGACGCGTGCCTGTCGACGGTGATCTTCAAGCCGTCGTCGAAGTCGCGCACCCTCGACGAGTCCGCGATGCGTGATCGGGCCCGCCGCTTCATGGCGCCTGCCGGCGACTGACCGGACGGCGCGGACATGCTGAGCGAGACCTGGAGGCGCCGCCGACGCGACGTCCTCCGCTTCGTCACCAGGGCTCCGGCCCCAGGCTTCGTGCGCGTCGACAAGGACGACCACATCCACACGCTGACCGCTGCTCTGCGAGCCACTGAGCTCGAGGCCGAGCGCGACACCCAGGAGGCCAGCCTTCGTGGTCTCCATGCCGAGGCTGCTGCCCGGGCCAGGGGGCTGCGTGCGGCGGCGCTGCTGGTCGAGAGGACCCGCGGGACCGAGGTCGTCTTCAACGAGCTCGAGGTGGCCGGTCTCATGGCGGATCTGCCGGCCAGGGCTGACGCCCTGCTCGACCAGGACGCGTTCCTCGCTGCCCTCGACGAGCACATCTGGACCCGGCGCCTGAGCGCCATCACCACCAACGCCTGAGGAGGCGCCCGACCATGAGCACCGACACCATCACCCTGGATCAGATCGACAGCGTCGCTCCCGAGGAGGCCGTGACGGCCGCTGCAGCCGCTGTTCAGGACGCCCGCCGCGTCCAGGCCCAGTGGGAGGCCAAGGAGTCGGCTGCACGGGCCGAGCTCGAGAGCGTCCAGGCCCAGGCCGCTGAGGCCCTGCTCGAGGACCCCAGTGCGGAGGAAGCCCTCGCGACATCGATCACGCAGTTGACGGCCCGGGTCGAGATCGTGCACCGGGCCGCGGTGGCGCACCGCCCCCGGGTCGCGGCCGCGGAGACGGCGTGGCTCCAGGCGCAGGCCGCCTTGTTCGCGACGGCGATCCCGCCCCTCGAAGACGAGCTGCGCCAGCACGAGACCAAGACCGCCCGGCTGCTGAAGCAGCTCGAGGACCACGAGGGCGTCTACGTCCCGGAGGCCGATCTGCGTTGGGCCCTTGCCCCGGTGGATCGGCCGAAGTCGTGGAAGGTCCCGAAGAGCCGGCCGATCCACGCGTCGCTCACCCTGGCGCGTCGGCAGCACCGGATCCTGTGCGAGCTCGCGGCCGGCGTAGATCCCGCCCCGCTCCTCGTCGAGTGGCGCGTGGGCTCGGAGATCTACCCCGAGTGCATCATGGGGCCCGACGCCCTGGTCCCGGTGCCGGCGTTCCTGCAGCGGGTCCAGCAGCGGGTCCAGCAGGCCCAGGACGTGATCGTGGGGCTCGAGCAGGCCCGCGACGAGCTGCCCGGTCGGATCGCTGACCTCGAGCGGCAAGAGGCGCAGATGCAGCCCCGTGAGGGGAAGTTCGTGGTGCTGCCTCAACTGCGCGAGCGACTGCGGGCCATCGACGACGAGATCTCCGCGGCGCGCGAGCACCTCGACGCTCTCGCGCCGGCACCGGCGTCCGTGAAGGACTGAGGCGCGCCGTGGGCATCAGCATCGACACCTCCGAGCTACGGGAGCTCGCGGTCACCCTGCGCGCTTCCTCAGGACGCGTCGGCGCTCAGGCCGCATCCGCGCTGCGGCGTACGGCGTACGCCATCGAGGCCGACGCCAAGGCCTTGGCGCCCGTCGACACGGGCAACCTGCGCAGCAGCATCGACACCGACATCGTCGGCGACGGCCGCCACGGGGCCATGACCGCCGAGATCGGCCCTTCGGCCGACTACGCCCCCTACGTCGAGTTCGGCACCAGTGTCTCGGCCGGTCAGGCGTTCATGGGGCCGGCGTTCGAGCGCCAGGTGCCCGGCTTCGAGAAGGCGATCGAGCAGATCGTCGACAACATCCTGTGACCCAGGGCAGTGAGGATCTGAGATGAGCGCACAAGCACGCTCCGTCGTCGTGAAGCTCTCCATGGAGAGCTCGCAGCTGATCGCGGGCATGAAAGCCGCAGAGGCAGCCGTGGTGTCCGGGACCAAGGGCATGGAGCGGGCGACGATGTCGCAGGCCCGGGCCGTGGAGAACCTCGGGAACAAGGCCGGGATGATCGGCGCTGGTGCCGCGCTGGCGCTTGGTGCGTCCGCGAAGGCGGCCATGGACTGGGAGTCCCAGTTCGCTGGGGTCGAGAAGACCGTGGATGGCACGGTCGAGCAGATTTCGCAGCTCGAGGGTGAGTTGCGGAACCTGGCGAAGACGATGCCCGCCACTCACGAGGAGATTGCCGGCGTCGCGGAGGCCGCGGGTCAGCTCGGTGTGGCTCGTGAGGACATCGCGGACTTCACCGACACGATGATCCAGCTCGGCGAGGCCACTGGCGGCCTGCTGACCGCTGAGCAGGCGGCAACGGACATCGCGCAGATCGCCAACGTCATGGGCACGAGCACGGCCGAGGTGGACAACTTCGGGTCGGCCCTCGTCGCGCTCGGCAACGACGGTGCCTCCACCGAGGCGCAGATCCTGTCCATGGCGCAGCGCATCGCCGGTGCTGGTGCGCAGATCGGGCTCGCGGAGTCCGACATTCTCGCGATCGCGAACGCCGCGGCGTCCATGGGCATCGAGGCGGAGGCCGGCGGGTCGGCGATCTCGCGGGTCTTCACCGACATGGCTAAGGCCACCAAGCAGGGTGGCGCGGACCTGGAGCAGTTCGCGGGTGTGGCTGGGATGAGCGCCTCTGAGTTCGTACGGGCTTTCGGGGAGGACCCGGCTCAGGCGTTCGCGGCGTTCACGGCTGGTCTGAACGAGATAAATGCGTCGGGTGGGGACGTGTTCACGACCCTCGACGGGCTTGGCCTGTCGGATGTCCGTGTGTCTCAGGCGTTGCTCGGCATGGCTGCCTCGGGTGACCTGCTGACCGACTCTCTGGCTCTGGGTGCTGACGCGTGGTCGGAGAACAGTGCGCTGGCGGACGAGTTCGCGAAGCGGATGGACACGACGGGTGCTGATGTCCAGAAGGCGTGGAACAACGTGCGTGACGCCGGGATCGACGCCGGTGCGGCTCTGCTGCCGGTGCTGTCCGAGGTCTCGGACAAGGTCTCGACCGTGGCCCAGGCGTTCGGGTCCCTGCCCGACCCCGTGCAGGGGGTCGTGACGAAGATGCTCGCGCTGACCGCGATCACCGGCGGCGGACTGTGGTTCGGTGCAAAGGTCATCGGAGCGGTCACCGACACCCGCGAGGCCATCAAGGGTCTCGGCACCGAGTCCGGCACCGCCGGCTCCAAGCTGCGGGCCCTGTCGATCGCTACCACGGTCGCGGTTGGGCTCTACGCCCTCGACGAAGCCCTAGACGCGATCGCGGAGTCCACCGACCGGGCGGTACCCGGCGTGGAAGGCCTGACGAACAACCTCCTCAACATGGGCAAGGCCGAGGCTATGAAGGCCCTCGCCCAGGACTTTGGTGACCTCGGCGCCGCGATCAGCGCCCTCGACGACCCGGGGATCATGGCGGACATCGCCGGGTTCTACGACTCGATCCCCCTCGGCCTCGGTGGCCTGGCTGACAACGTGATCCCTGGTCTGCAGTCCACGAAGCAGGAGTCCAGGGAGGCCGCGGCCTCCATCAAGGCCCTCGACGAGGCCCTCGCCGGGATCGTGGCCGCAGGGGCACCGGATCAGGCTGCTGACGCGCTCGAGGGGCTGGCTGGCGCCTACCAGCTCACCGAGTCTGAGCAGGCCAACCTCCTGAAGCTGCTCCCGGACTACCGCGAGGCCCTCGACGCAGAGGCGAACGCATTGATCTTGGCCGGGGACGCCGCAGGCGGAGCGACCGCGCCTACCGGTGAGCTCGCTGACGTGACCGCCGCGCTCGGCAACGAGGCGGGGCTCACCAAGGACGAGATCAAGGGCCTGGTCGACCAGATGGAACGCCAGCGTGACGCTGCCCTGGCTGCGTTCGATGCCGAGACGCAGTATCGCGAGGCGCTGAAGGCGGCTCGAGAGCAGGCTGACAAGAACCAGGCTGGGATCAAGGGCTCCTCGGAGGCCGCGTTGGAGAACCGCCGGCAGCTGTCGGGGCTGGCCGCGGCGTGGAACAACCAGTCGGCGGCGGTGAAGAACAACCGGCAGGAGTTCCACCAGGCCCGCGAGGCTTTCATCGACACCGCCATGGACATGGGGGTCTCCGAGGACGCAGCGCGGCGCCTGGCCAAGAGCGTCCTAGACATCCCGAAGGCCCGCGCGATCGCGATCGAAGCGAAGACCGAAGCCGCTGAGGCCAGGGTCGCAGCGCTCAAGGCGAAGATCGAGGCGCTACGCGACAAGACCGTCACGGTCACCGTGCGGCACCAGGAGTCGGGCACTGCCGACAACGCCCCCTTCGTGTCCGGAGCCGGCGTACGGCCGCGGTCGCAGCTCGCTGCCGGTGGGCCCATCGCGGGCCCGGTCCGTGAAGCCCCCCTCCCTCTCGAGCTGGAAGAAGCCACACTGTGACCCTCATCGGATTCGCCACCTACGGCGACCGCGCCGAGCTGATCACCGACACGCTGTCGTACGCCTCCAACCTCAGCTCGCTGGGGTACTGCACCAAGCACCACACCATCCCGCACCTCGACGCAGTCGTCATGACGCGCGGTGACAGTGCCTTCAGCACCTACGCCACCACCGGCACCCTGACCGTGTCCCAGGACGTCGACGACTTCGACCAGCTCGTCGAGCAGGCTCCAGCCCTCCTCCGCGCCCTGTGGGGTCACCACACCGATGACGAGCACCTGCGCATGGCGTCCTCCACGCTGTACCTGATGGGCTACTCGCCGGAGCAGAAGAAGTTCACGGCGCACATGTTCTTCTCTGACCAGGACTTCAAGCACGTGCGGGTCCACGGCTCTCTCGTCATGCCGAGCCCCTGGGACTTCGCGCCGTCTGGCTATGAGATGCGTCTGCTGAAGGACTCGACCAGACCCCATCGTCAGTCCCTCGAGTCGCGACTGGTGCTGGCGGAGCGGTGGCGGGTGAAGCCCGTGCTGCCGAGACCCTCGTCGGTCGACGAGTGGCGCGCCCTGGCGATCTCCGTGCGCGAGCAGCGCACCCTCAACCCCTTCTTCACGATCCTCGTCGGCGGCCAGGTGATGCACTGCCTCGTCGAGCGCGGCCGATCAGTCACGACCTCGATCCATACCTTCGACGACACCGGCGACGAACTCGGCAAGATGGTCAACGGCACGTGCCACCCTGCGTCCCAGAAGGCCCCCTGCTGGTGCGGAAGCGGGCTGTCGTTCCGTGACTGCCATCTGGCTGCGTACTTCGCCGAGGGTCACACCTGCGACTGCCAGAGCGGTCGCAGCTTCGAGGACTGCTGCAGGGTGCCCGACTCCGAGATGCCGAACGCCAACGCGTAGGGGGCCCGGCCCGGCTCAGTCATCGAGGCCGGGTTCTCGCGTGGCCGCCGACACTCAGGCCGGGCGTGCGCTGCGCGCGTAGGCCAGAGCCTCGTCGGCGCCCCGAGCCGTGGTCATCTCCTGGGCCGCCAAAGCGACGGCGGCACGCAGAACGCCCGGAAGCCGCGTTAGGTCCAGGTCCGCCAACGCGCGCTCCAGGTCGTCACCGCGGTCCTCCAGGACCATCGTGACGAGCTCGAACGCAGTGAAGGTGTTCTCGATCATGAATTGCGCGGGATCGTAATTCTCGGCCATGCGCGCATCATGCCCCACGCCCCGGCGGATCAGGAGGCGGCCGAGTCCCCGTCGATAGTCCGGCCGCCCGAGTGGGTTGACATCCCGTGATGGAATCGGACCTTCGCAAGGGCTGCCCGGAATGGGGTAGTCCGTGGCATTCTTGGGAGAGGTGGCGCCAGTGCCGTACTGGCAACGTCACCCGAAGAAGGAGATCGAAGCTCTACTCGGTGAGTTCCACGAGTCGGGATGGAAGATCCTGAATCCTCCGAGGTACTACACAGTGAGGTGTCCCTGCGGTGATCACCAGAGATCGATTCACCTCACGCCCAGCGACCCGAACTACGTCAAGAACGCCTACCGGTGGCTCCGCCGCCAGGACTGCATGAAGGGAGAAGCGACATGATGATCGGAACCGAATCTAAGTGGCGAATGGTTGCTCTCCCCGGGGAGACGCGTGACGACATCCGCGACTCCTGCGACCGCGTCATGGAGGCACTGCTGGACATCGAAGAGCAGGAAGGGCGTGTTCACAGCGCCGCTGTGTCCCTAGACCTCGGTCAGATGCGACTCACGATCGAGATCGCGGTAGACGCCGAGACGATCGACGAGGCCGTAGCGATCGTTGATGACGCCACCTCTCGAGCGATGAGCGCAGGCGGACACCGACCTGGCGATCCGGCGGAGTACCCGGAGCTTGTCGAGAAGCACGCAGAGGTCCTCGTCCCGGCCTAGGCCGCCCTGCCGCGCGAGTGGTCGGTGGCGTCGGGGCGGATGTCGTCGCCGGTGAAGGTGCCGTTGCGGCGCTTCCCGGGGCCCCACCCGGCGCGTGGCCAGGTGGGGCGGTGTCCCCCGTTCGGTAGCGGGCTGGCTACGTCTCGCCGGGGGCATCCCAGAGATCCCACAGCGTCAGCCCCAGCAGGTGCACCGCGAGGTGGTCGGCCGTCCACACGGTGACCGTGCCGTCCTCGCGTGCCCGCTCCAGGGCTTTCTGGGCGGCTGACCCATGCTCGACCCCGCAGGCGGCGTCTCCGCCCCGCAGAGCGATCTGGCGGAGCAGGGGTTCGGCAGACACCCGGCGTGGGCCGGCGGTCCGCCGCCGGATGCCGGGCCGCCGTGGCTGCGCCAGGTACGCGTCGAGCGAGGCGCCGTCGATCAGCCACCGGCCATCGACCTGCACGGCCTCGACCCGTCCGGTTCGGGCTAGCTCGAGGATCCGTGACTTCACCCGTCCGGCGTAGGCCACCGCCTCGCTGATCGTGAGGGTCACCGGGGTCCTGGCCGCCGCCCACCCGGCGTTGGTGAGCGCGTAGTCGATCGGCTGCTCGTCCTCCCAGGTGCTCATCTGAGCATCCCCTCGACGTCGGCACCGTTCGGCAGGAGCCACACCAAGAACTCGTTGGTCCCCTCCGTGACCCGCGCGTCGGGCTGCAGCTTGTACCCCTTCACCCCGACCCGCTCGGCGGCGTACACCGCCCCGCACGACACCATCCAGCCCGCGTTCTCCATCACCCGCCGCTCCTGAGCAGCCGACTGCCCAGCGAACATCACCAGACTGCCGCCCTCGTCGTCCGTGGTGCTGTTCCAGGCCAACAGTCCGCCGATCTCGTGGTCAGCCATGCAGGCCTGTCGGAGGTCCTTGGACGCGAACGGAATGCGGGGGCGAGCGGCGTCGTACAGGCGTACGTCGCGCAGCAGGGACGCCTCGGCGGCCAGGTCGCGCCACGTGTGGCTCGCCATGACCGCGGCGGCCGGCGCACCCTCGACGGTCCCGAGGAGCTCCTGGATCGTGTCCGCGAGGTGCCGTGCCGATCCCAGCTCGATGCCCTCCTCCAGCTGGGAGAGGCCGTACAGGTAGGGCTGGCCGCTGCGGGTGCCGGTGGTGACCGCGATGTCGGCGCCGTCGACGTCGACGACGCGGGTGGCGCACCAGCCGCCATCTCCGTCGGGGTCCTGGTGCCGCTCGCACCACGGCGTGCACGGGGTCTGCTTGACCTGGGCGACCAGGTCGTCGATGCCGGAGCGGATGGTCTCGCGCAGCGTGGCCCACTGCTCCTCGCCGAGGCCGTCGGGTCGGGGGACGCGGATCGCGTCGCCCTCGTCGACGGTGGCCGGGTCGACCCGCGTTGCGGGCCAGGTGATGGTGCGCTTCGGAAGCGGCTCGTCACCGTCGCGGTGGCCGACGTGGCGGTCGTGACGCCACGGGTTCTTCACCAGGGCGCACGTGACCGCCTCGCTCGGATGCTCGGCACCACACAGCTCGTGATCGACACCCCCGAGCGAGATGGTGCTCGGGGTAGCGCTCTTGGGCGCACGGGTAGTACGTTCTGTCTCAGACATTGCTTTCCCTTCCGGGAACCTGACCCTCTGGAGCGCCAACTCCAGGGGGTTTCTTCATGTCCGGGGAGAGCGCCAACCCTCCGCGCGGACCTGGTGAACGGTGCGGGACGCGTCCCGTCGCGAGCGCCGAACTAGCCCAGGTGCCCCTCGCTCTCGTCGTCGACAACAGCTCGTCGTCGGGTGGGACCACCTACGCCTCGGCGTGTGAGGCGCAGATGGTGGTCGCGGTCCAGGAGGTCCTGGAGCTCGGCGCCTTCAAGGTGCGCGCTCGGCAGGCCCCGACCGAGCCGGATGAGGTCTTCGAGCTCGTCGACGCTAAAGGGGGCGCCGGGATGCCAGGCGGCTTCGGCCTGCTCGCGAGGGGTCATCTGTGCGATGGCCATCTGAGAGAAGGCCAAGGCCTGGCCGGCGGCGTCGATGCACTCGTCTCGGGTCGGCATCACCAACCCGCCCAGCCGTACGTCGTGCTGAAGACCGCCCCGCGCGCGAGCTCGACGCGCTCCCGGTGCGGGTGCTTGTTGTCGACGTACGTGACCGGGTTGAAGCACGACGCGCCGACCGCCGCCCAGCAGCGCTCGCACTCCACGTCGAGCGGCGTGGCCACCGGGCCCTCATCGACAGCGTCGGGGTGCGTCAGGGAATTGATGAGGTCCGACTCCCACGATCCGGGCCGGGCGTCGGTCAGCGCCATGCCCCGCGGCAGCCGGCGCGTCGCCTCGGTGCACGCGGCGCCGAGAAGGTCGCCGATGTCCACACCGCCACGGGCAGCGTTGGCCAGGAGGCCGGCGAGGACCTCGACGAGGTCGGTGGCCACGAGGTGGTCGACGGCCTGGCCGAGCTGCTGCCACGCGGCTGCGTCCATCGAGGTGGGACGCAGGATGACGATGGTCTCGACCTCCTGGCCACCTGCTTCGAGGTGCGCGCCCCGCTCGACGCTCGGCCTGGTGACCGCGGCCTCGGCTGAGAGCGGGTCGTGGGTGGTGGCGCTCATGTGGGTGGTCCCTTCCGGTTGGAGATGACGCCGAACGGTTGTCCCGGCGCTGGTCACGCAAGTGGTCACGGCCCGGGGGCTATCGGCGGAAGCGCGGGGCTACGAACCCTCTTCGTGTTGGGGTCGTCCACGCCTGGGCGGCACCTCAAGGGGGCCGGGGGCACCTGGCGGCTACGTGCGCCGCCGAAGTTCGAGTCCCGTCGGGGTCGCACAAGCAGCAGAGACAGCACGTCCCGGACCACCAGGTCCGGGACGTGCTGTCGTTTCCGGGCCTGCCCGGGTGGCGGGCACAATGGCCGGATGCCCGTCGAGATGGACCCCGAGCGCTTCGACGAGCTCGTCGACCGTGCGCTCGACGGCATCCCCGAGGAGCTGGCCGCGCTGGTCCACAACGTCGTGGTCCTCGTCGAGGACGAGCCGCCGGCTCACGAGCCGGCCGACCTCCTGGGTCTCTACGACGGCGTCGCGCTGACCGCGCGCGACGGGACGATGGGCGTCGAGCTCCCTGACCGGATCTTCATCTTCCGCGGCCCCCTGCTCGACATGTGCGCCGACGAGGCCGAGCTGGTCGAGGAGGTCCGGATCACCGTCGTGCACGAGGTGGCCCACCACTTCGGCATCGACGACGAGCGGCTGCACCAGCTCGGCTACGCCTGACCGACCCAGAAGCCCAGCCCGCACGCGCCGAGGGACACCAGCACCGTCACAGCGGCGTAGAGCGCGCCGCGGCGGCCCAGGGTGTGCGTCTGCACAGCGAAGGCGCTGTAGGTCGTCAGGCCGCCGCAGAAGCCCGTCCCCAGCAACGCCAGCAGCGGCTCGGTCAAGGACAGGGCTGTGAAGAGGCCGAGCAGGAACGAGCCCACCACGTTGACCAGGAAGGTGCCGAAGGGCAGGGCGCGGTCGAGGTGGTGGCCGACCAGGAACCGCAGGGTCGCGCCGACGGCGCCACCCACGGCGACCAGCAACACGGTCACCGGTCACCGTCCTCGACGGCGATCGCCCGCTGCTCGGCTGCGGTCGACCAGTGCCCGGCGATCGCCACCGCCACCAGCGCGGTCCCCAGCGTCCCCAGGAGGTACGCCGCTGCGAGGGCGGGGCGCCCCTGGTCCAGCAGGCTGCGTCCCTGCTCGGAGGTCGCGGAGAGGGTCGTGTAGCCGCCGAGGACGCCCGGCCCGAGGGCGACCGCGAGCGTCCGGGACCGTCGGACGGGAGCGAGCGCGGGCAGCAGGGCCAGCGCGAAGGCCCCGGAGACATTGATGGCGAAGGTCGTCCACGGGAAGCCGTCGCCGTCGGGGACCAGCTCGCCCAGGGCGTAGCGGAGCACGACGCCCACCGCCCCGCCGAGCGCCACCGCACCGATCAGGCGCGGCGGCAGGGGAGTCACGAGACGCTAGTCTGCCTGAGCTGCTGCGCGCTGGGCTCGCGCCACGGCAGGGGGTCCTCGCCGCTGGTCTGGCGGACGAGCTCACCGAGGAACCACTCCTGGAAGCGTTGCTGGTCCGGGGTGCGGGCCAGCGAGAGCAGGCGTTCCTCGCGGCAGAAGGCGTCGGCGAGGTCGAGCAACTCGATGAAGCGCCCCACGGTCGTCGCTGACTCGGTGTCCATCACGACATGGATGTCGGTGCTCGTCTGGCCGACCGCGAGCGCCGCCTCGATCTGCCCCGCACCCATCCCCTCGCGCAGGGGCTGCTCCAGGCTGCCGAACAGGTCGGAGAGGTTCTTGGCGAGCGGGTAGTCGGACTCGTGGGCCAGCGCGAGCAGCCGGACCTCGCGGCGCAGCTCACGGTAGTGGCGCTGGAAGGCGATGTAGGAGGTGAGCGGGACCTCGTGGATGTCGAACTCGACGAGGTCCTGGCCCGCGAGCTGCTCGCGCGGGCCCTCGAGGATGCCGGTGATGGTGCCCTCGATGCCGTCACCGTCGGCGAAGCCGGTCGCGGGGTTGAACCAGACGACCTTGCCGTCGTCCTCGAGCTCGGCTCCCCAGGCGTCGGCGCTGCGGGCGACGATGCTCAGCCCTCGCCCGAAGGTCAGCAGCAGGTCGTCCTCGTCGATCGGCTCGGTGCTGGACGGGAGCGTCGGCGGGGTCGTCGACCCGTCGCGGACCTCGACGCGAGGATGCTCCAGGGTGCCGCGCACGCGCACCTGGATCGGCGAGGCTCCGTGGAGGAGGGCGTTGGTGACCAGCTCCGAGACGCCGAGCTCCGCGCACTCGATGAGGTCGTCGCGGCCGATGTCAGCACATGTGTCGACCACCCAGCGGCGTGCATCTTGCACGCCCCGGGGCCCAGTGCCCAAGGACAGGGCTGGCCGGTTCAACGGCAACGAATTCTCCGACGTCAACGGGACAGGGTGGAGCAACTGTCGGCTGATTACCCCGGGCGTCGTGGGACCAAACCTGATGTCGTTGAATTTTCCTCACTCCACCCAGGTGGTCCAGCCATGTGACACAGACGACGGAAGCCGGGATTGGTCAGTGTTGTTGCGTCACTGGACAATGACTACGAGGACCCACCGACCCCCGGGAGCAGCCCATGAGCACCGAGACCAGCAGTGCACGCCACCAGGTCGTGGTGATCGGGTCCGGCTTCGGGGGGCTGTTCGGCACCAAGGCCCTGCGGCGCACCGACGTGGACGTCACGATGGTCGCCAAGACGACCCATCACCTCTTCCAGCCCCTGCTCTACCAGGTGGCCACGGGCATCCTCTCCGAGGGCGAGATCGCCCCCCCGACCCGCGAGGTCCTCAGCAGTCAGAAGAACGTCCAGGTGCTCCTGGGCGAGGTCACCGGCATCGACCTGCAGAAGCGCGTCGTCACTTCGCACGTCCTCGGTCGCGAGCACGTCCACCCCTACGACTCGCTGATCGTCGCCGCCGGCGCGGGCCAGTCCTACTTCGGCAACGACCAGTTCGCTGAATACGCCCCCGGCATGAAGAGCATCGACGACGCCCTCGAGCTGCGCGGCCGCATCTTCGGCGCCTTCGAGATGGCCGAGCTCGGCGCCAAGCGTGGCGACAACGTCGACCACCTCCTGACGTTCGTGGTCGTCGGCGCCGGCCCGACCGGCGTGGAGATGGCCGGCCAGATCGCCGAGCTCGCCCACCGCACCCTCAAGCGCGACTTCCGTGCCATCAACACCCGCACCGCCCGCGTCGTCCTCCTCGACGCCGCCCCGCAGGTGCTGCCGCCGTTCGGCGCCAAGCTCGGCGACTGGACCGCTCGCGAGCTCGAGAAGCTCGGCGTCGAGGTGCAGCTCGGCGCGATGGTGACCGATGTCGACGAGCGCGGCCTCGAGGTGAAATACAAGGACGGCCGCGTCGAGCGCCTCAACACCGTCACCAAGATCTGGGCCGCGGGCGTGCAGGCCAGCTCGCTCGGGCAGACCCTGGCGGAGCAGACCGGTGCTCCCCTCGACCGCGCCGGCCGGATCGGCGTCAACCCCGACCTGACGCTGCCCGGTCACCCCGAGGTGTTCGTCGTCGGCGACATGATCGCCCTCGACAACCTCCCCGGCGTGGCCCAGGTGGCCATCCAGGGCGCCAAGTACGCCGCCAAGGAGATCGACAACCGACTCAAGGGCAAGCCCGCCCAGGCGCCGTTCCGCTACTTCGACAAGGGCTCCATGGCGATCATCAGCCGCTTCCGCGCGGTCGCGATGGTCGGCCGGCTGCGTCTGACGGGCGTCACCGCCTGGCTGATGTGGCTCGCCGTGCACCTCGTCTACATCACCGGCTTCAAGAACCGCGTCACCGCGGTCCTGCACTGGTTCGTCTCGTTCCTGGGGCGCGGTCGCTCCGAGCGCACGACGACCGAGCAGCAGATCTTCGCCCGGGCAGCCCTCAGCCGGCTCCGAGGGGGCGCGACCGACCTCGTGTCCGCGCCTGGGGCCTACGACACCGCACGCCAGGTGCTCGACGAGAGCCGCCGCCACGAGCTGGAGGTGCAGGCCCTCGAAGAGGCCCGGCTCACCGACTCGGGTGCGCGTGGGGTCAAGCACCCCGCCAGCAGCTGAGCCGGACGGCTCGAAGTCCCCGGGCTACTCGAAGTAGCTGGGGGTCGGCTTGTCGGGGTCCTGGCGCTCAAGCGCTGCTCGGGCCCACCGCGGCAGGATGAAGACCCCCTCCGCCTCGACCGTCACGCCCTCGGGGCCGATGATGTGGCCCTTGGCCCAGGTCTTGATGCCCTCGCTGCGCTCGATCCAGGACTCCGCCCGCAGGTCGCCCAGCGGCGTGCCCCGGCGGTAGACCAGCGTCAAGGTCCCGGTCATGCCCGGTTTGCCGCCGGCGCCGGCCGCCTCGCCGAGCATCTGGTCCAGGAGCAGCGCCGAGACGCCGCCGTGCACGAGCCCGGGCGGACCCTCGTAGGCCGCGCCCAGGTGGAAGTCCGACCAGGCCCGGCCGGTGTCGTCGTGGTCGATCACCAGCGGGGGAGCCGCGCCGTTGCGCAGCCCCACGACCGTGTTGCCCCACGGCCGTCCGCGGCCCTCGGCGCCGAACCGCACGCCGTACGGGCCGTCCAGCTGGCTGGTGCGCAGGCGGGACACGATCGCCTCGATCTCGCCCTGCGCTCGTCGGATCTCGTCGTCGTCGACGGTGGTGCGGATGGCCACGTCCACCAGCTCACGCACCGACTGGGCGAAGGGGCCGTAGAGCGCCTTCTGGCGTTCCACCTCCTCGAGGTCGAGGTCGTCCTTGACGTATCCGGTCACGGGCGGAGTCTAGAACACGTTCCAGTTTTTCGTGGTGCACAGAATCCGGTGGCCAGTGCCCCGGGGCGGTTTGGTGCAATCAGGACATGACCGAGCTCGTCACCCCCGATGTCCGCTGGCACGCCTCCTGGGCGGCGGCGATGCTGGAGTTCGGCACCGACTACCCGCACGGCTCCGGCCTCGGCGACCCCGCGCCGGCGTACGACGAGCAGGGCTGTGCCGCCTACGCCGCGTGGTTGCGCTCCGCGGCCGGCACCCCGATCCGCCAGGACTGGGTGGCCTGCTCGTTCTCCTGGATCACCGACGGTCGCGAGGTCGTCGGGTTCCTGGCGCTGCGCCACGTGCTCAACGACTGGTTGCTCCAGGAGGGAGGCCACATCGGCTACTCCGTGCGGCCCTCGCGGCGACGGGAGGGGCACGCCTCACGGGCGCTGGTGCTCGCCCTGGACGAGGCGGCCGCACTCGGCATCGAGCATGCCCTGGTCACCTGCGACGAGGACAACGAGGGCTCACGGGGCACGATCGAGGGCGCCGGTGGGCGCCACGAGGACTCCCGCAACGGCAAGCGACGCTATTGGCTGCCGACCGACGACGTCAGTCGGTCCGCTCCGGACGGTGGCGACGCAGCACGGTCGTGAACTCGGCCGGGTCGACCATGGAGGAGTCGATCACGAACGGCGACATCCCTCGGCGCAGGAAGAGCACCTTCCAGCCGCGCTTGCCGGCCGTGCCGACCACCTCGATCGGGGTGTAGGGGCTGTCCAGGTCGAAGACGAAGCGCCCCGCGGGCCCGAGCACCTCGAGCTGGCCGTTGGTCACGCTGAGCCGCGGCGCGGACGAGCCGGCCCGCAGGGCCCACAGCACGAGGGTGAGCGCGCCGAGGGTGGCGGCGACGGCGATCGTGTTGGTCGTGCGGACGTCGTAGGCCTCGTAGCCGGCAAGGGCCGTCGCGGCGAGGGACGCGAGCAGCAGGAGCCCGACCAAGCGGCGAGCGCCCGTGCGGGGTTTGAACACCACGTTGCCGCTGCCGTTGCCGCCCGTGAACGCCGTCCCGGGTGTCGCCGGGGTCGCGGGAGTCGCCGGCGGGGGAGTGGTCGGGGGTGGGGTGCGCACGGCGGGGATGCTGGCCTGCACGAGCGTGACCCGGGGTGGGGAGGAGTCCTCCCCGGTGGTGGGCGCGGGCGCGGGCCTCGCCCGGCGCAGGCGTCGGGCAAGGCGGATGACCGGCGAGCCGCTCGACCAGCTCAAGGGCTCCTCGGGCGGTGCCGCGGGTGCCCCGGGTGCCGCGGGTGCCCCGGGTGCCCCGGGTGCCCCGGGTGCCCCGGGTGCCTCGGGTGTCGTGACGGCGACGGCGACGGTGCTGGCGACCGCGGCGGTGGCCTGGTGCGCCACGCGCGCTTCCTCGGCGAGCCGCACGGCCAGGGCCACCTGCTCGGCCTCGAGCGCCGCGTCGGGGGTGGCCGGGCCGACCGCCGGCCGGGTCTCGGTGGCGCCGCCCTCGTGGTGGGAGAGCCATCGGTCGAACAGCTCGCCGGCAGGCTCGCCACTCGACGGTGTCGGGTCCTCCATGGCAGTCAAAACTACGCCTCCGATCGGGTTCGCGAGGGACTTTGCGCAGCTCGGAGGCGTAGTGGGCCCAGGGCAGTGCTGCGGGTGACGCGGCTCCGACGTGCGACGAGCCCCGGCCTCGGGCCGGGGCTCGTCGTGGGTCGGAGGGCGATCAGCTGGTGTAGTCCTTGACGCACTGGTCGAACGGGTCGTCGCTCTTGAGGATGTTGTCGACGTAGCCGTCGAGGGTGCACTGGACGATCGCTTGGGCGAGGGTGAGGATGTTGTCGACGGGCTCGACCTGGGTCGAGGGCAGCGGGGGGACGCTGACCGAGGGCAGCGGGACCGGGTTCTCCTCGGGGACGGGGAGCGGGTTGTCGCCGCCGCCGTTGTCGCCGCCGGTGCTGCCGCCGTTGTCGGGGGCGGGTTGGTCGGTCTCGGGTGCGGAGGGGGTGGTGGACCCGCCGGAGGGCTCGGGCTTGATGTTGCCGGTGTTGCCGCCGCCGTTGCCGCCGCCATTGCCGGGTGCGGTGTAGCCGGGGTCGGGGACGATGTAGCCGGCCGCGGTGGTGGAGTTGGGCACCGAGGTGTAGTCGCCGGACATGTAGTTCTCCATGATGGAGAGCACGAGGTCGACGTAGGACTGGGAGTGGTTGTACCGGTAGACCGAGGCGCGCTGGCCGGTCAGGGTCGCAAGGTCGTCGTTGCCGGAGCAGAGGTAGACCGCGGTCGCCAGGGCGGCGTCGTCGATGTCCTGGGGGTTGCGTTGGGCGTCGCCGTCGGCGTCCACGCCGACGACCGACCAGGTCGAGGGGATGAACTGCATCGGGCCGACGGCGCGGTCGAAGACCTGGTCGTTGTCGTAGAGGCCGGCGTCGGTGTCGCGGATGACGGCGGTGTTGTTCTTGCCGTTGAGCGCGATGCCGTAGATGCCGGGGGTGGCGATGCCGTCGTTGTTCAGGGCGTTGCCGGCGTAGCGGCCGTGGTCGGACTCGACGCGGCCGATGGCGGCGACGAGCTGCCAGGACAGGTTGCAGGTCTTGTCGGCGGAGTTGATGACCGTCTCGGCGCGCTGGTAGGCGGCGAGCGCGGCGGAGGGGATGCCGTTGGTGGAGGAGGTCGCGATGATCTGTGCGGTGTTGCCGCCGGCCCCGCCGCCGAGCTGGCCACCGCTGACGGAGGCCGGAGCCTCGATCGCCTCGGTCGGCACGCTCGTGCCGTCGGGCAGCGAGGTGGACTCGGTGGTGGTCGGTGCAGAGACCGTGGTGGTCGGACCGACGCCGGCGAGGCTGGCGGTCCAGGCGGCCGACAGCAGTGCGAGCGGCAGGATCGCCGTTGCTTTCTGCGTGCGGCCAAAGCGTTTGGCGGACATGGACATCTCCCCTGTAGTTGCAGCCATGCTTCCCACCGGCCGGCTGTGCTAACCCAACGAATCGTGTCACGGTCAAGTTACGGCCGGAGGGTAAATCGTCGTGCTGGAACGCGAAGGTAGTAGGCGTGACCCATGGTACGTGACCGTGGTGTGCGTCACACGATCGCGCTCAGCAGTCGGGCGCGGATGCTGCCCGCTGGGGTCCCTCGGCGACAATGATCCGGTGACCACGGCCGACCCTGCACCCACGTCCGGCGCCCTCTTCGCGAGGGCCAAGGCGGTGACGCCCGGCGGGGTCAACTCCCCGGTCCGGGCCTTCGATGCGGTCGGCGGGACCCCGCGCTTCATCCGCTCCGCGACCGGCGCCTGGCTGACCGACGTCGACGGCGTCGACTACGTCGACCTGATCTGCTCCTGGGGGCCGATGCTCCTGGGCCACGCGCACCCCGAGGTCGTGGCAGCCGTGACCGCCGCGGTCGCGCGGGGCACGTCGTACGGCACCCCGACGGAGCCCGAGGTCATGCTGGCCGAGGAGATCGTCGACCGCACCCCGGTCGACAAGGTCCGCTTCGTCTCCTCCGGCACCGAGGCCACCATGTCGGCGATCCGGCTGGCGCGTGGCTTCACCGGGCGCGACGTCGTGGTGAAGTTCGCCGGTTGCTACCACGGTCACGTCGACTCGCTGCTGGCCTCCGCCGGCTCGGGCCTGGCGACCTTCGCGGTGCCCGGCACGCCCGGTGTGCCGGAGTCGTCGACCGCCCTGACGCTGGTCCTGCCCTACAACGACCGGGCTGCGGTCGAGGCCGCGTTCGCCGAGCACGGTGATCGGATCGCCTGCCTCATCACCGAGGCCGCCGCCGGCAACATGGGTGTCGTCCCTCCCGGGCCCGGCTTCAACGGCTTCCTCGCCGACATCTGCACCCGGCACGGGGCGCTGTTCGTCACCGACGAGGTGATGACCGGCTTCCGGGCCTCGCGCACCGGCTACTGGGGAATCGACGGCGCCGTCGAGGGCTGGACCCCCGACCTGATGACCTTCGGCAAGGTGATGGGCGGTGGCTTCCCGGCCGCGGCCTTCGGCGGTCGCGCCGACGTGATGTCCCACCTGGCGCCCGAAGGCCCCGTCTACCAGGCCGGCACCCTCTCGGGGAACCCGATCGCCACCACGGCCGGCCTCACGACGCTGCGCCTGGCGACCGACGAGGTCTACACCCACATCACGTCCGTGGGCGACGTCATCAAGCAGGCGACCACCGACGCGCTGACGGCTGCAGGCGCGCCGCACGTCGTGCAGTCCGCCGGCACGATGTTCTCCGTCTTCTTCACCGACCCCGCCGACGGCCCGGTGCGTGACTTCGCGGCCGCCTCCCGCACCGACGGTGTGGCCTACGCCGCCTTCTTCCACGCGATGCTGGAGCGAGGTGTCTACCTGCCGCCGTCGGCGTACGAGGCGTGGTTCCTGTCCTCCGCCCATGACGACCGGGCGATCCAGACCGTCCTGGACGCCCTGCCCCACGCCGCGAGCGCAGCCGCTGCTGCCGGAGGAGCCCGATGAGCCAGATCCCCGACACGATCGTCCACCTCATGCGCCACGGCGAGGTGCACAACCCTGACGGCGTGCTCTATGGCCGTCGTGACGGCTTCCACCTCTCCGAGCTCGGCAAGCAGATGGCCGAGAAGGTCGCCGACACGATCAAGGACCGCGACATCGTGCACCTGCGCGTCTCGCCGCTCGAACGGGCGCAGGAGACCGCTGCGCCGCTGGCGCTCCTGCGGGGACTCGACATGACCATCGACGAGCGGATCATCGAGTCGACGAACGTCTTCGAGGGCAAGCGCTTCGGGCAGGGCGACGGCACGCTGAAGAAGCCGAAGAACTGGAAGTACCTCTACAACCCGTGGAAGCCCTCGTGGGGAGAGCCCTACGCCGACATCGTGGCCAGGATGATGGCCGGGGTGCACGACGCGCGCATCGCCGCGACCGGCCACGAGGCCGTGCTGGTCTCGCACCAGCTGCCCATCTGGACCACGCGCCTGCACGTCGAGAAGCGCTCGTTCCTCCATGACCCGCGCAAGCGTCAGTGCACGCTGACCTCGCTCACGTCCTTCCACTTCGTCGGCGACCGGCTGACCCAGGTCTCCTACAGCGAGCCCGCGGGTGACCTGATCCCGACCGGGGACAAGAAGGCGCCGTTCTCCGCCGGGGGAGCGCCCGAGGAGAAGCGGCCCTGACATGACGCCTCCGACGGCCCCTGCCCACGCTGCGCGCCCCGTCCAACGACGGGCAGCGGTGCTGCTCGTCGTCCTGCTGGTGGCCTCCGGCTGCTCGAGCTTGCGCGGGACCGGGGACGGCGGCTACGTCGAGCAGAGCGGTGCCATCGCGCAGATCGCGGTCGAGGACCGTGAGGAGCCGATCGAGCTGGCCGGCGACACCCTCGAGGGGGAGCCGCTCGACGTGGCCGACCTGCGGGGCGAGGTTGTCGTCGTGAACGTCTGGGGCTCCTGGTGCCCGCCGTGCCGCACGGAGGTGCCGTTCCTCGTCGAGGCGGACGAGGAGCTCGACGTGCCGTTCGTGGGGGTCAACATCCGCGAGGAGGTCGCGCCCGCGCTGGCCTTCGAGCGGAAGTCCGGCATCGAGTACCCCTCGATCCACGACCAGGCGAGCGAGGCCCTGCTGGGCCTGGGGCGCTTCGCGCCGCGCTCCCCTCCCGTCACGATCGTGCTCGACCGCGAGGGCCGCGTCGCCGCGGTCGTCGCCGGCGCCCTCACCTCGGCCCTGACACTGACCGAGCTGGTCGAGGAGGTGCAGGCCGA
Organism: Nocardioides psychrotolerans; assembly: GCF_900113685.1. Lineage (GTDB taxonomy): Bacteria > Actinomycetota > Actinomycetes > Propionibacteriales > Nocardioidaceae > Nocardioides > Nocardioides psychrotolerans. Next base: position 120,062 of record NZ_FOQG01000008.1, on the reverse strand, counting down.
GGATGGGTGACTGGTTCCAGACCCAGGCCGCGAGCGGCTCCCTCGCGCTGGCCGTGCCCGTCGCGCTGGTCGCGGGGCTGGTGTCGTTCTTCTCGCCGTGCGTGATCCCGCTGCTGCCCGGCTACCTCTCCTACGCCACCGGGCTCTCCGGCGCCGACCTCGCCTCCGGTGAGGGCGACGCCCACCGGGGCCGGATGTTCCTCGGCTCGGTGCTGTTCGTGCTCGGCTTCGCGCTGGTCTTCGTCAGCATCGGTGCGGCCACGGGGGCGGTCGGCTTCTGGCTGCGCACCTGGCAGCGCGAGATCACCGTGGTGCTCGGCGTGCTCACCATCGTCTTCGGGCTGGCCTTCGCAGGTCTGATCCCGTTCCTCCAGCGCGAGTGGCGGGTGCACAAGGTCCCAGCCGTCGGGCTGGCTGCGGCCCCCTTCCTCGGCATTCTCTTCGGCCTCGGCTGGACGCCCTGCATCGGCCCCACGCTGGGCGCCATCTCGACCCTGTCGATCAACGAGGCGACCGCCGGTCGTGGCGCGCTGCTCGCGGCGATCTACGCACTCGGCCTCGGCTTGCCGTTCATCCTGCTGGGTCTGGCGTACACCCGTGCCCTGGGCGCGATCGCCTTCGTCCGGCGGCACCAGGCGTGGGTCACCCGCTTCGGTGGACTCATGCTGGTCGTGGTCGGCCTCCTGCTCGTGAGCGGGCTCTGGGACAGCGCCGTGACCTGGATCCAGGTCCGGCTGATCAGCGACTTCGAGGTGAGTGTGTGAGCGCCGACAAGCCCACCGGCGCCGACCTGAACCCGCGTGAGCTGGGTCGTTGGCTGTGGCGCCAGCTCACCTCGATGCGCACGGCGCTGATCCTGCTGCTGATGCTCGCACTGGCGGCCGTGCCCGGCTCGGTGATCCCGCAGGAGGGCGTCGACTCCCTCAAGACCTCGCGCTGGCAAGCCGACCACCCGACGCTGACGCCGGTCTACGAGAAGCTCAGCCTCTTCTCGGTCTACGACTCGCCGTGGTTCAGCGCGATCTACATCCTGCTGATGGTCTCGCTCGTGGGCTGCATCATCCCGCGGACCTTCGTCTACCTCCGCGCCATCCGGACCCCCCCGCCCATTGCCCCCCGCAACCTGACCCGCCTGCCCGACCACGCGTCGTACGACAGCGACGCGAGCGTGGAGGAGGTGCTCCAGCGCGCACGCGAGGTGCTCAAGGGGCGCGGCTACCGGCTGCGGCCGGCCGAGAACGGCTCCGACTACGTCAGCGCCGAGCGCGGCTACCTGCGCGAGGTCGGCAACCTGGTCTTCCACCTGTCGGTCGTGGTGGTGCTGGTGGGCTTCGCGCTGGGCAGCCTCTTCGGCTTCCGAGGCGGTGCCGTGATCGCGCAGGGCTCGACCTTCGCCAACACCATCAGCCAGTACGACGACTTCGAGCCGGGCTCGCTGTTCTCGGCCGACCAGATGGACCCGTTCGTCTTCTCCTTCGACTCCTTCGACGTCGAGTGGCAGCGCACCAACCGTGGCGTCCTGGCGCGGGCGTTCGACGCCGGACTGACCTACACCGACGAGCCGGGCGCCGAGGAGCAGTTCTACGACCTGCGGGTCAACCACCCGCTGAGCATCGGCGACACCGACGTCTTCCTGATCGGCCACGGTTATGCCCCGGTCATCACCGTGACCGACGGTGACGGCAACGAGGTCTACAGCGGGCCCACGCCGTTCCTTCCCCAGGACCAGAGCTTCCTGTCCTTCGGCGTCGTGAAGTCACCCGACGCGCAGCCCGGGCAGATCGGCCTCGAAGGGCTCCTCTACCCGACCTTCGAGCTGGTCGAGGGCAACCCGCTGACGATCTACCCCGACGACCTCAACCCGTTGCTGTCGTTGTCGGTCTACACCGGCGACCTCGGCCTCGACGTGCCGACGTCCCAGTCGGTCTACGTGCTCGACAAGGCCAACGCGACGCAGGTGCTCGACAACGAGGGGAAGCCTCTGCGGCTGGACCTGTCGATCGGGGAGACCGCGACCCTGCCCGACGGTCTCGGCACCGTCACCTTCGACAGCGTCCAGCCCTGGACCCGCATCCAGTTCAGCCAGACGCCCGGCAAGGAGATCGCCCTGGTCGGCGTCGTGCTGGCGCTGATCGGCATGTGCGGGTCGCTGTTCATCCGGCCCCGCCGGGTCTGGGTGCGGGCTCGGGCCGGCTCCCACCAGGACGGCAGTGTCACCATGGTCGAGGTTGCAGCCCTCGACCGCTCCGGCGGCGGGGGCGACGTGGCCCCGGTGCTGGAGGAGATCGTGGACGAGCTGCGCTCCGCACCACCCCGAGTCGAGGAGAAGCAATGACCAACGCCGCGTGGGAGACCCTCAGCGACCAGGCGATCGGCGTGAGCGGGGTCGTCTACTTCCTCGCCCTGCTGGCGCACCTCGTCGAGTGGTCGTCGCTGCGGGGCACCGTCCCGGTCGACGCCGCCGCGGCGTCCTCCACCCGCTCCCGTGCGGCGGTCGGCGCCGTCGCCGTCGCCACCGGGCCCACGGAGGGAGCCGGCAGCGGCACGGAGGAGTCCCGCCAGCGGGTCGCCCTCTTCGGCCGCCTGGGGCTGCTGCTCACGATGATCGCGGCCGTGGTCCACCTGACCTCCCTCGTGGGTCGCGGCATGGCCGCCGACCCCAACCGGGTGCCCTGGGGCAACATGTATGAGTTCACCCTCTCCGGCACGTTCGTCGTGACGCTGATGTACCTCGTGCTCTACCGCCGCTTCGCGCTGTCGTGGATGGCTCCGATCGTGGTGGCCTTCGTGCTGTCGATGCTGATGGTCGCGGTGATCTGGCTGCACAGTGCGGTCACCCCGCTGACCGAGGCACTCAACTCGTACTGGCTCGTGATCCACGTCGTCGCGGCCGTGATCGCCACCGGTGCGTTCACGCTGGGCGGCATGACCTCGGCGATGTGGCTGGTCAAGAACCGCAAGGGTGACATCGCCACCGGGCCGCTCGCGCGGGTGCCCTCGCTCGCCACCCTGGACCGGGTCTCCTACCGGATCCACGCCTTCGGCTTCCCTGTCTGGACCTTTGCGGTCCTGATCACCGGACCGATCTGGGCGCACGAGGCGTGGTCGTCCTACTGGAACTGGGACCCCAAGGAGGTGTGGGCATTCATCACCTGGGTGGTCTACGCCGCCTACCTGCACGCCCGCTCGACCGCGGGGTGGAAGGGCAAGAACGCCGCGATCCTGGCCCTCGTCGGGCTGGCGACGTTGTGGTTCAACTTCATCGGGATCAACTTCTTCTCCACCACCAGCCAGCACTCCTACGCCGACAGCGCCCCGTCGGTCGTGCAGCCGGTCGGCCAGCCGGTCGGCCAGCCGGTCGGCCAGCGCTAGCTGGTGGAGGGACCCGTCTCGGGGTCGTCGGCGTCCTTGCGACGGCGCTTGCGCTCCAGGTCGCGCAGGAAGTCCTCGTCGTCGTCGGGCGCGACCATGCGCGGTGGTGGCTGGGGGCGACGCGGACGCTTCACCTGCGGTCGCCCGCCACCACCCCCGGCGCTGCGCTGCTGCAGGAGACGGACGACGTAGTAGGTCGCCAGGGCGAACACGACGACGAAGAGCAGGAACTTGAGCACCCCTCCAGAGTAGGGGCCTAGTGGTCACGAACTACCCTGGCGGTGTGAAGGAGTTCCTCGTCTACACCGCCCTGCGTCTCGCCCTCTTCGTCGGATCGTTCGCGATCGTCTTCGGGGTGTGGGCCGCGCTGTCCGACCAGGTGAACGTCACGTGGGTCGTCGTGATCGCTTTCGTCGCCAGTGGGATCGGTTCCTACTTCCTCCTCAACCGCCAGCGCGAGGCCTTTGCCCGCCGCGTCGACGACCGGGCACGGGCGGCCTCGACCCGGCTCGCCGAGATGAAGGCCAAGGAGGACGCCGAGGACGCCCAGGACGAGGCGTCCGCCGACCGTCCCTGAGGAGCACCCCGCGAGGCTCAGTCCTTGCGACGGTTGAGCTGGCGGTTCACCCGCCCCTCGGACTGGCCGAGGATCCTGGCGAGGAGTGGCACGCGCATCTTGTAGGCGACGAACGCGGCGGCCACGAGCAGGACGAGGATCAGGAACCACATGTCCTCGACCCTACGTCGGGCCCCGCAGTGCCGCTCGGCTCAGCTGCGGAGGACGAGTGCGGCCGCGACGAGTGCGGCCCAGACCAGCTCGGCGAGGCCGGTCTGCTGCAGCACCGGGATCAGGTCGGGCCCGGTGGCGCCGTCCGTCACGGTGCGCACCGCGGGCAGCGCCACGGCGAGGAATGCCAGCGCGACCAGTGCCCACCAGGTCGTGGCGCCCGCGACCGCCACCACGGCGACCGCGGCGGCGAGGACGAGCAGCAGGTAGAGCGCGCGGGTGCGGCCGTCGCCGAGCCGTACGGCGAGCGTGCGCTTGCCCGCTGCGGTGTCGGTGGGGATGTCGCGCAGGTTGTTGACGACGAGGATCGCGCAGGCCAGCGCCCCGACGCCGATCCCGGCGTAGAGGGCCGGCCAGACCCAGGTCTCGGTCTGGACGTAGGTCGTGCCGATGACGGCGACCAGTCCGAAGAACACGAAGACCATGACCTCGCCCAGGCCGAGGTAGCCGTAGGGAGTGGACCCGCCGGTGTAGTACCAGGCGGCGACCACGGACACCGCGCCCACGGCGACCAGCCACCAGGCGGTGCTGGCGGCGAGGACCAGCCCGGCCACGCCCGCGACACCGAACGCGAGGAACGCGGCCCGCTTGACCGCGGCCGGGGTCGCGGCGCCCGAGCCGACTAGGCGCATCGGGCCGACCCGGTCGTCGTCGGTGCCGCGGATGCCGTCGGAGTAGTCATTGGCGTAGTTGACGGCCACCTGGAGCGCGAGGCTCACCACCAGGGCGAGGAGGGCCTTCCACCAGACGCCTTGCCACTCGTCCCACGCTCCGGCGTACGCCGCCACGCCGGTGCCGGCGAGGACGGGCGCGACCGCAGCGGGGAGGGTGCGCGGGCGCGCGCCGGCGAGCCAGTCAGCGGAGGTAGCCACGGGGAACGATTCTGCCTTGGGCGGGCGCGGGTCAGCGGCTCGGGTCGAGGTCGTGCTTCACGAGGAAGCGCTGGGCGGCACGGCTGGCCGGGTGGATGCCGATCGTGGCAGCGATGACGATGCCGGCGATCACCAGCCAGCCGTAGGAGCCCCAGCTGATCGCGAGGAACGTGTAGAGGGCGGGCGCCCAGACGTAGCCGAGCGTGCCGCCGAGGTTGCCGGCGCCCTGGTACTCGCCCCTCCGGTCAGGGTCGGAGAGCTCGGACTCGAAGGCCCAGCTGGCCGCCGAGAGGTAGAGCTCCGCACCGGTCACGGTGATGTGGCCCAGCCAGATCAGCGCGATCGTGAGCGCCCCGACGGTGTCGTGGGTGATCAGCGTGATGACGCACGAGGCGACGAAGAAGACCGAGCTGATGCGGGCGGCCTTCAGGGCCGTCGCCACGTCCTTGACGCCCCGGGACGCCGCCATCGGCAGGAAGATGCACATGACGGTGTTGGTGCCGAAGAGCAGCGCGAGCAGCACCCGCGGAGCATCGGTCTCCTCGACCAGCCACAGCGGGATGACGATCTGGAGCAGCACCTGGTTGGTGCTCAGGACGCCGGTGAAGAACGACGTGGCCAGGAACCCGCGGTTGCGCAGCGCGCCGGGCACCTCGCCGGGGGCGTCGCCCTCGAGCGCTCCCTCGACGGCCACCTCGAGCACGTTGGGGCGCTCACGGTGGGCCGCCTTTGGCAGGCGCGAGATCCAGAACGCGTTGACGGCGATGAGAGCAGCGGTCAGCCAGGGCAGCGCCCGGATCACGGTGTCGTTGTCGAAGGCGAGCGCGAAGCCGCCGAGGGCGGCGCCGAGGGTGAAACCGAGGTTGAGGGCGGAGTACATGTAGGCCTGCGACTGCACCCGCTCCAGGCGCGGCAGCACGTCGAGGATGTAGGCGCCCCTCCCGGCGCCGCCGGCACTGTTGACGACCTCGAGCACGATGCTCATGGCGAGGAAGGCGGCGAAGCCGTCGATGAAGGGCCAGACGGTGTACATCGCCGCGGTGCCCACGGCGCCCAGGCACCAGGTGTTCTGCGGTCCGATCCGGTCGGCCAGCTTGCCCGCGGGGACGGCGACGACGAACGACACGACCCCGGCCAGGGTGATGCCGAGCCCGACCTGGGCGGCCGAGAGCCCGACGATCTGGGTGAAGAAGACGGCGCTCGCCGTCATGAACGTGCCGTCGCCGATCGCGTAGAGCACCGACTGGACCGACAGCTTGCCGGCCAGGGGCGAGGGGGGCTTCAACGTCGCGATCACCGAGGACACGACCAGCATGGAATCACGCCGGACTAGCGTGGGCCACATGGTTAACGGCGAGGCCACGGTCTCCGCGCAGGTTGCGGCACAGGTCGCCGCTTTGGGGAGGTGGCTGGACGCGCCGGAGGAGCCCGCTCCCTGGGTCGTCGAGACCTCCGGGTCGACGGGGCGACCCAAGCGCGTGCAGCTCTCCCGCCGGGCGGTCCTGGCCTCCGTGCAGGCCACCGAGCGCCGCCTCGGGGGGCGTGGACGGTGGGTGCTGGCGCTGCCCCCGTCGTACGTCGCGGGGTTGCAGGTCATCTGCCGGTCGTTGGTGGCAGGTCACTGGCCCCTGCTGCTCGACGCGACGGCGCCGCGGTGGCCGCACGACGACACCTGGTTCACCTCGTTGGTGCCCACCCAGCTCCTGAGGGTGCTCGAGGACCCCGAGCAGGTGGCCGCGCTGCGCACCGCCCACACCGTGCTGCTCGGCGGCGGCCCGATGGATCCTGCGCTGCGCGCTCGTGCCGAGGCCGAGGGGCTGCGGGTCGTGGCGACCTACGGCATGGCGGAGACCGCCGGCGGTTGCGTCTACGACGGGATGCCGCTCGACGAGGTGGCGCTCGCCCTCGGTGACGGCGGACGGATCAGGATCGGCGGACCGACGGTGTTCGACGGCTACGAGGACGATCCCGTGCAGACCGCCGAGGTGCTGGTGGACGGCTGGTTCCTCACCTCCGACGCGGGCCGCATCGACCAGGACGGACGGCTCCGCGTGCTCGGTCGACTCGACGACATGGTGGTCAGCGGCGGCGTCAACGTCCCGGCGGCCGCGGTGGCCGCACGGCTGCGGTCGCACCCGGAGGTCGCTGCCGCGGAGGTGCTCGGCGTGCCCGACGAGGAGTGGGGCTCGAGGGTCGTGGCCTTCGTGGTCGGCCGCGTCTCCGTGGCGGACGTCCGCGACTTCGTGGCCGCCGTGCATCCGCGCTCGTGGGCCCCCCGACAGGTCGTCGCGCTCGACGCGCTGCCGCTGCTGCCCAATGGCAAGACCGACCGCCTCGCGCTGCGGGAGCTGGCCGGTGCTTGAGGTCTTCAGCATCCCGATGCGCACCCGCTTCCGCGGGATCACCGTCCGCGAGGGCGTGCTGGTGCGCGACCCGGAGGGGTCCGGGGCGTGGGGCGAGTGGAGCCCCTTCCTGGACTACGGCGCGGAGGTCGCGGAGCCGTGGCTGCGCTGCGCCGAGGAGGCCGCTGCCGGGGACTGGCCCGCGCCGGTGCGGCACCTGGTGCCGGTCAACGTGACCGTTCCCGCTGTCGGACCCGAGCAGGCCCACGCGATCGTGAAGGCCGGTGGATGCACGACGGCCAAGGTCAAGGTCGCGGAGCCGGGCCAGACGTTGGCCGACGACGAGGCCAGGTTGGAGGCGGTGCGCGACGCGCTCGGTCCCTCCGGTGCGGTGCGCATCGATGCCAACGGCGCCTGGTCGGTCGACGAGGCCGTCACAGCCATCGGGCTGCTGGACCGGGCGTCCGGCGGTCTCGAGTACGCCGAGCAGCCGGTCGCGAGCGTCGAGGACCTCGCACTCGTGAGACGGCGGGTCGGTGTCCTGATCGCCGCCGACGAGTCGATCCGGCGCGCTGCCGACCCTTACCGGGTGCGCGACCTCGAGGCCGCGGACATCGCCGTCCTCAAGGTGCAGCCGCTGGGCGGTGTGCGGGCCTGCCTGCGGATCGCCGAGGACATCGGGCTGCCGGTCGTGGTCTCGTCGGCCCTCGAGACCTCGGTCGGCATCGCCGCCGGCGTCGCCCTGGCGGCCGCGCTGCCCGCGCTGCCCTACGCCTGTGGGCTCGCGACCGTCCAGCTCTTCCACGGTGACGTCGTGGTCGACTCCTTGCTCCCGGTCGGTGGCAACTTGTCGGTGGGGGCGCCGCTGGTCGACGAAGGCCTGCTCGCGGGCCTCCGAGCCGAGCCGGAGCGCGTGGCCTGCTGGGAGGCCCGCCTCGCCGAGGTCCGTGCGCTGCGGCAGGATCGCCCGTCGTGAACCCCTCGACCCAGCTGGCGCGTGCCGTCGTCTCGGCCCTGGTCAGGGCGGGGGTCTGCGAAGTCGTGGTCTCGCCGGGCTCGCGCAACGCCCCACTGTCCTTCGCCGCCCTCGCCGCGGCGTCGGCGGGTGCCGTGCGGCTGCACACCCGCATCGACGAGCGCAGCGCCGGCTTCCTGGCCCTGGGCCTGACCCGCAGCCACGCCCGCGCCGCCGTCGTGTGCACGTCGGGCACCGCCGTCGCCAACCTGCACCCCGCGGTCCTCGAGGCCGCCCACGCCGGGGTGCCGATCGTCGTCGTCACCGCCGACCGACCCGGGCGCCTCCGCGGCACCGATGCCAACCAGACCACCGACCAGGTCGGCATCTTCGGCCGACTGGTCCCGACCCACGACCTGGCGGCTGGTGGCGCGCTGCCGGAGCTCGACGTCGACGGGCCGTTGCACCTCAACCTCCAGCTCGACGACCCGTTGCTGCCTGACGACGACCGCGCCGACGACGGCTGGGTGCCGGCCGCCGTGGCTCCGGCCGGGCGCCGGGCGCAGGGGGCCGAGGTCACGCCGGTTGAGCTGCCGCTCGGTCCGCGCACGGTCGTCGTGGCCGGTGACGACGCCGCCCAGGGCGCCCGTCGGGTCGCCGAGGCCGCGAGGTGGCCGTTGCTCGCCGAGCCCACGAGCGGCTCCCGCACCGGTGAGAACGCCCTGCGCTGCTACCGCCTGCTCCTGGACTCCGACCTGGGTCGCAGCATCGAACGTGTGGTCGTGCTAGGTCACCCGACGCTCTCGCGGCCGGTGACCCGGCTGCTGGGGAGAGCCGAGGTGGAAGTGGTCTCGGTGCGCTCGCGGGGGGTGTGGGCACAGCGGCCCTACGCGGTGGCGCTCGAGGTGGGCGGAGTCTCGGTGACGGGCGTGGACGACCCTGCCTGGCTGGCGCGCTGGCTCGAGGCGGATCGCGACGTCGCGCGAAGGCTCGACGCGCTGCTGGTCGCCGAGGCCGATCTCACGCCCTACGAGGTGGCGGGGGTGGTGAGCCGCGCCCTCGCCCCGGGAGACCAGCTCGTCGTCGGCGCCTCCAGCCCGATCCGCGACCTCGACCTGATGGTCCGGCCCTACCCGGTCGGCAGCCGGCGCAAGACCATCGCCAACCGCGGCCTCGCCGGCATCGACGGGACGATCTCCACCGCGATCGGAGCGGCGTTGGGCCGGGAGACGCCCGGCCGGACGATCGCGCTTATGGGCGACGTGACCTTCCTGCACGACAGCAACGGGCTGGTCCTCGGGCCCCACGAGCCGCGACCCGACCTCACGATCGTGGTCGTCAACGACGACGGCGGCTCGATCTTCACCATGCTCGAGCAGGGGGCGCCCGAGCATGCGGCCGGCTTCGAGCGCCTCTTCGGGACCCCCCACGGCGTGGACCTCGCCTCGCTCTGTGCCGCCACCCGCACGCCGCACTGGCGCGTCGAGAGCCTGCCCGAGCTCGAGCAGGCGCTCTCCTCGCCGAACGGCGGGATCGAGGTCGTCGAGGTGCGCGTGAGACGCGACAACCGGCGCGAGCTCGATGCCCGGATCCGCGCGCTCGGGGACTGAGGGCTCGGGGCTGAGCGGGGCCCACCTGAGCCGCCACCGCGGTCGATCGGGAATCAATCCGGCCCCGTCGGCGATGATGGCCGTGTGGAGATTGCCTTCTTCCTCGTCGCGCTGAGCGTCGGGGTCCTCGCCGTGACGGCGCTCGCGGAACGGATCGACGTGCCGCCACCCCTGCTGCTGATCGCGGTGGGCGTCGCGGCGTCGTACGCCCCGGGCATGCCGGAGGTGCACCTCGAGGCCGAGGTGGTGCTCCTGGGCCTGCTGCCGCCGCTGCTCTACGCGACCGCGATCCAGACGTCACTGGTCGACTTCAACGCCAACCGTCGCTCGATCCTGTTGCTCTCGGTCGGCCTGGTCGTCTTCACCACCGCCGGGATCGGGGCGCTCGTGCACGTCCTGATCCCCGGCATCGGCTGGCCGGCGGCGTTCGCGATCGGTGCCGTGGTCGCGCCGCCCGACGCCGTGGCCGCGACCGCCATCGCGCGTCGCATCGGGCTGCCGCGCAGGATCGTCACGATCCTGGAGGGCGAGTCGCTGCTCAACGACGCGACCGCGTTGGTGTCGCTGCGCACGGCCATCGCCGCGGGCGGGCTGGGCATCAGCACCATGGAGGTCGCCGAGGACTTCCTGGTCGCCGCCGGTGGCGGGGTGCTGGTCGGCTTCGGCCTCTTCGTGCTGGTGGCCAAGCTGCGCAAGCAGGTCACCGATCCGCTGATGGACACCGCGATCTCGCTCGTCGTGCCGTTCGCGGCCTACATCCTCGCCGAGGAGATCCACGCCTCCGGCGTCATCTCCGTCGTCATCGTGGGCCTCCTGCTCGGCCACCAGGCGCCTGTCCTCCAGACCGCGCAGTCGCGCATCGCCGAGCGGATGAACTGGCGGACGATCGCCTTCGTCCTGGAGAACACCGTCTTCCTGCTCATCGGTCTCCAGGCCAAGTGGCTCTTCGAGGACGTGGGGGAGAGCGAGCTCAGCACCGGTCGGATCGTCGCGGTCTGTGCGGCCACTCTCGCCGGCGTCATCGTGCTGCGGATGGTCTGGGTCTTCATGGCCCGCTACCTGCTGGTGCGCCCCGGACCGGACCGCGCCACCGGCCAGGTCCCGCCATGGCCCTACACCTTCATCCTCGGCTGGGCCGGCATGCGGGGAGTGGTCACGCTCGCGGCCGCGTTCATCATCGACGAGGACACCGAGCACCGCGAGGTGCTGCTGCTCATCGCCTTTACCGTCGTGGCCGGCACGCTCTTCATCCAGGGCCTGACCCTGCCGTGGCTGGCCCGGCGCTTCCGGGTGCCCTCGCCCGACCCGATGGACGACGCGCTGGCCCGCGCGACCCTGCTGCAGCAGGCGTCCAAGGCAGGGTTCGAGGCCGTCGAGAAGCTGGATTACGACGACCCGCACGGCATCGTCGACCTGGTCCGGCAGCGCATCGACCAGCGCAACTTCGCGGCCTGGGAGCGCCTCGGCACGACCGCGGAGGAGGAGACACCCAGCGAGCTCTACGCCCGCATCCGGTTGGCGATGCTCGCGGCCGAGCGGAGCCGGATCCTGGAGATCCGCTCGTCGGGCACCGTCGCCTCCGAGGTCGTTGCCGACGTGCTCGCGATGCTGGACATCGAGGAGTCGATGATCGACAACGCCATCCACGAGCGCGAGGACATCCGCGGCGTCAGCGTGCCGCGCGCTCCCGGCGACCAGTGCGACGAGCTGCTCGCCCACCCGGTCGCCGAGACCGTCCACGACGGCACCTGCGCCCGCTGCCTGGAGGACGGGACCCGGTGGGTGGCCCTGCGCCAGTGCCTCGAGTGCGGGCACGTCGGGTGCTGCGACTCCTCCCCGGGCCAGCACGCCACCGAGCACTTCCACGAGACCACCCACCCGGTCATGCAGTCCGGAGAGCCGGGCGAGGACTGGCGCTGGTGCTTCCTGCACCACCTCACCGCCTGAGGAGCTAGCGGCCGGCGAGCACGTGCTCCAGGGTGCGGGGCTCGTGCCCGGCCACCTGTCGTACGTCGTCGGAGAGGGCGGCCAGCGACCCGTCCGCGATCGCGGTGTAGGTGCTCACCCACGCGTCGAGCTGCCACTGCGCAGCGCCGTACTGCTCACGCCGCCAGGCGTAGGCCGCCTCCACGGACTCGTCCTCGAAGCGCATCTCCGTGCCGGTCGCTGGCCCCACCCGGGCGGCGACCTCGGTCAGGGTCAGGGCCTCCGGCCCGCAGAGGGTGTACGTCGCCCCGGCATGTGCGCCCGGATCGCGGAGGACGGCGGCGGCCACGTCGGCGACGTCCGCGCGGGCGACCGCGGCGACGGCGCCCGAGCCGGCGGGGCCGCGGATGACCCCGTCCTCGTCGGCGAAGAGGGGCAGCACGTCGAGGTAGAAGTTGTCGCGGAGCAGGGTGAACGCCATGCCCGACGCGCGGACCGCGGCCTCGGCGTCGTGGTGGTCGCGGCCGAGCGTGAACACGGCGTCGGGGGAGGCCCCGGCAAACGACGTGTAGACCACGTGGCCGACCCCTGCGTCGGCGGCGGCGCCGATGAACGTGTGGTGCTGCTCGCGCCGGACCTCGGACTCGGCCGCCGAGACCATGAAGAGCACCTCGACGCCCTCCAGCGCCGACCGGGCCGCCGGGGCGTCGTCGTAGGCGCAGGTACGCACCTCGCACCCCAGGTCAGGGGCCCGCGACGGGTCGCGCACGACGAGGCGCGGCGTGAGGTCCGCCAGCTGGCGCGCGACGAGGCCACCGAGCGCGCCGGTCGACCCCGTCACGGCCAGCCGGGTGCTCACGTGCCGGCCCTCAGCATGCGCACGTGGAGCCCCTCGTCGTGCTCGTCGCGGGTGCCGTCGAGACGGAAGCCCTGGCGCTCGTAGAACCGGATCGACCGCTCGTTGCCGGCCAGCACCCACAGGTAGGCGGCGCGGTCGCCGATGGCCTCGCTGAACAGCGCGTAGCCCAGACCGCTGCCCCACAGCCGGGCCCGCACGTAGAGCGCCCACAGCTCGAGCTCGGTGTCGACGTCGGCGTCGCGCCCCGGCCCGGAGGAGGCGAAGCCGACCAGCCCCTCGCCGTCCTCCGCCACGAGCGTGTCGTGGTTGTCGGTGAGGATCGTGCGCCACCGCTCGACGCGGTCCTCGACCTCGTCGTGGCGGTCGTCGAGGATCGACTGCGGCATCAGGCCGGTGTAGGCGTCGTCCCAGACGTCGAGGTGCAGGTGTGCCAGCGCCTCGGCGTCCGCCGGTGTCGCACGGCGTACGACGGGCGGGCTCGAGGTGGTCATGGCGCGAGTCTAGGTACGGGGGTCGGGGTGCGGGGGCTGGGTAGTGTGCCGGGCATGCGGATCACGAAGCTCGGGCATGCCTGCGTGCGCATCGAGCACGACGGCGCGGTCGTCGTCCTCGACCCCGGCGTCTTCACCGAGGCGGAGGCCGTGGACGGCGCGACCGCCGTGCTGATCACCCACGAGCACCCCGACCACTACCTGCCCGCCCACCTGCGCGCCTGCGACGCCCCGGTCTTCACCGTCGCCGCCGTCGCGGCCCGCATCCGCGAGGACGCGCCCGACCTGCTCGAGCGCGTCACGGTCGTCGGGCCCGAGGAACGCTTCGACGTCGGGGTGCCCGTTCGGGCCGTCGGCGAGCTCCACGCGGTCATCCATCCGGACTACCCGCGGTTCTCCAACAGCGGCTACGTGTTGAGCCTCGGCGACACCTCGGTCTACCACCCGGGCGACGCGCTGACCCTGCCCGGTCAGCCGGTCGACCTGCTCCTCGCACCGGTCTCCGCCCCCTGGCTCAAGATGTCCGAGGCAGTCGACTTCGTCCGCGCCGTCGGCGCCCCGCGCTCGCTCGGCATCCACGACCGTGTCTACTCCGAGGCGGGGCTCGCCATGGTCCAGACGCACATGGGCAACCTGCTGCCCGAGGTCCAGGAGTTCCTCCGGCTCGCGGACGGCGCCGACCTGTAGGTCGTCGACCGGGGGGTCAGACGGGGTCAGACCCCGCCCAACGCGTCACGCACCGGCACGAACTTCGCCTGGGCCTCCGCCAGCTCGGCCTCGGGGTCGGAGTCGGCGACGATGCCGCACCCGGCGAAGAGCCGGATGCCGTCCTCCTCGACAGAGGCCGCGCGCAGGGCGATGCCCCACTCGCCGTCGCCCCGGGCGTCCATCCAGCCGACCGGTCCGGCGTAGCGCCCGCGATCCATGCCCTCGATCTCGGTGATCAGCCGGGTCGCCACGTCGGTGGGGGTGCCGCCGACTGCGGCGGAGGGATGGAGGGCCTCGGCCAGCCGCAGCGAGGAGACGGTCGCGGCGTCGTGGACCACGCCGTTGACGTCGGTCGCGAGGTGCATGACGTTGGGCAGGTGCAGGACGAACGGCGCCTCGGGCACGTTCATCGACGAGCAGTGCGGCTCGAGGGCGTCGGCGACCGACCGGACGGCGTACTCGTGCTCCTCGAGGTCCTTCGACGAGCGCGCCAGCGTCGCGGCGAGCGCGAGGTCGCGCTCGTCGTCACCCGTGCGCCGGATGGTCCCGGCCAGCACCCGCGAGGTGACCAGGCCGCGCTCGCGGCGCAGCAGCATCTCGGGGGTCGCGCCGAACATGCCGTCGACGTGGAAGGTCCAGCACATCGGGTAGGACTCGGTGAGGCGGTGCATCGGCCAGCGCACGTCGATGGGCTCGCTGGCGCGAGCCAGGAGGTCGCGCGCGAGGACGACCTTCTCCAGGTCGCCGGCACTGATCCGGGCGACGGCGTCCGCCACCGCCGACATCCACTCCTCGCTGTTGAGGGCCCCGTCGGAGAAGCTGACGGTGACCGGCGCCCGTGGGGGTTCGGCGACCGCGATCCTGGGCGCCTCGGCGGGGAGCCCGGTCGTCGAGATCGTCGTCAGCCAGGCACGGTCGCCTCGCCGACCGACCACGACCGACGGCAGCACCAGGACCGAGTCGCCGGGCAGCTCGCCGAACGCGAAGGTGCCGAAGCAGACCGGACCGGTCCCGGGTTCACCGACCTCGTCGAGGACCTCGGCGCGGACGATCGTCTCGCTCCACCACTTGTCGGCGTCAGAGAAGCGGGTCGGCCCGCTGGTGCGCAGCACGGCGGCCTCACCCCAGCCGACCAGCCCCTCACCGCGACGCAACCACGCGACCGGGTGGTCGGGGGGGAGGAGCGACACCAGGGACGTCGCGGCGTCCAGGTCGATCGAGACGGTGCGCGCGACCAGCGAGGGGGTCGGCCCACCCGGGGTCGCAGCGTTCGTCACGCCACGAGCCTACCGAGCGCATTGGCCTGCCGAGCCGGACCGTGGGTAACGTCACCGCGTGACCGCGACCTCATCTCGTCCCTCGTCCTCCCCGTCCCCGGCCGTGCTGGGGGTCCTCGTCGGCCTCGTGCTCCTCGTCGCCGTGGTGGCCTTCGCCGTGCTGCTGCCGCGCGCGCACGGCAGCGTCGACACCGACCTGCCCAGGACCCTCCCGGGCGGACTGACCGCCACGGACGTCCTCGACGACTCCCAGGCAGACCCCGCGGCGGCCCAGGAGTTCGCTGACCAGCAGCGCGAACTCATGGCCTCCGCCGAGGACCGGCTGGAGGCCGTCTACGACGTCCCCGCCCACGCCCGCACCTACCAGGACCCCGAGCGCGGGGCACAGGTGACGGTGATGGTCGTCGAGCAGGCGGCCGGGCCGTTCGTGCCCGACGGCCCGCCGGTCGACCCCTCGCTGCTGGGCAACGCCCGCAACCAGACCGACCTCGTCGAGGTCGGCGACGGCACCTGCTCCCTGATCTGGCAGCAGCCCGTCCCGGCGGGCGAGCCGATCACGGAGCCGGACCCGCAGGCGGTCAAGTGCCAGGTGGGGGGCGAGGACAGCACCTACCAGCTGATCGGCGTCGGGATCACCGCCCAGGAAGCCGTCGAGCTCCTCGAGGGCCTCCTCGGCTGACGCCCACGACAGGCTCAGGAGCGGTAGACGATCACGACGTCGCCGACCTCGACCTGGTCGTAGAGCCAGGCGATCGCGTCGTAGTCGCGCACGTTGACGCAGCCGTGCGAGGCGCCGGCGTAGCCGACCGCGGCGAAGTCGGGGGAGTAGTGCACGGCCTGCCCGCCCGAGAAGAACATCGCGAACGGCATCGAGGTGTCGAAGAGGCTGGACACGTGGTCGCGGCTCTTCGACTGCACCGAGAACGTGCCCTCCCGGGTCGGGGTCGCCGAGCCGCCGAAGCGGGTGTCGGCGGTGCGCAGCACCTCGCCGTCGACGACCCAGCGCAGCGTGCTGCTGGTCTTGTCGACGCACAGCGCGCGCCCGGTCAGGCACCGCGGGTCCAGGGCTCCCGGCACGTTCCCACCGAGCTGGTTGGTCAGCTCTGCCTCGATCGGCTCGCTCGTCATCCCCAGCAACCGGTCGATGGTGCGCCGGTCGACCTCGCCGGTGACCGGGACCTCCCGCTTGGCCTGGAAACCGCGCACGGCCTCGGTGGTGAGGTCGCCGTAGAAGCCGGTCACGTCGGCGCCGAACCAGTCGATCTGGCGCAGCCGGGCCTGCAAGTCGCGCACCTCGTCGCTCTCGTCGCCGGGGGACAGCAGGGCCGGGCCCGGCTGGAGCTCGGGCTCGGGGGTCGGCTCCACCGGCTCGGTCGGCTCGGTCGGTCCGGTCGGCTCGGTCGGCTCCACGGGCACGATCGGTGCGGTTACAGCCGGGGTCGGCGCTGAGGAGTCCGACCAGCGGTGGGTGGCCCAGGCGACGCCGTACGCCGCTCCGGAGAGCAGGGCGGCGACGACCACGATCAGCGTGAGGCGGCGGACGAGTGACATGGCGTTTCCCTTGGTCTGTGGGTGGTTCGACACCCAGGTGACGCCGTCCGGGCCCTCCGGGTTGCGACGACGCGCGGGGAATCTCGAGCCGAGACCAGGTCGTGACCGGCTCCAGGACACGACCGAGGCCCCCGTACGCTCTGCGCGTGGCCCGTGCTGAGCTCGACAAGCAACCGACCGACGTCCGTCGGATGTTCGACGCGGTCGCGCGCCGCTATGACGTCACCAACGACGTCCTCTCCCTCGGCCAGGACCGCCGCTGGCGCCGCGACGTCATCGACGCCGTCGACCCGCAGTTCGGCGAGATGGTTCTCGACCTCGCCGCCGGCACCGGGACGTCGAGCCAGCCCTTCGCCGACCGCGGTGCGCGCGTCGTGCCCTGCGACTTCTCGCTCGGCATGCTCCGCGTCGGCAAGCAGTCCTTCCCGCACCTGCCGTTCACGGCCGGCGACGGCACGCAGCTGCCGTTCGCCGACGACACCTTCGACGCGGTGACGATCTCCTTCGGACTGCGCAACATCGTCGACCCTGCCGCGGGCCTCGCCGAGATGCGTCGCGTCACCAAGCCCGGTGGTCGACTGGTCGTCTGCGAGTTCAGCCACCCGACGTGGTCGCCGTTCCGCACGGTCTACATCGAGTACCTCATGAAGGCGCTGCCCCCGGTCGCCCGCGCGGTCTCGTCGTCACCGGACGCCTACGTCTACCTCGCCGAGTCGATCCGCGCCTGGCCCGACCAGGAGGCCCTGGCCACCATGATCGGCGAGGCCGGTTGGCTCGCGCCCGAGTGGCGCAACGTCACGGGCGGCATCGTCGCGCTGCACCGCGCCACCGCCTGAGGTCGGCCCGGGGTCGGCCCGAGTCAGGTCGACGCGAGCAGCAGCAGCGCGAGGCTGACCTCGACGGCGGCGCCGAACACGTCGCCCGCGACCCCGCCGAAACGCTTCGCCGCCCGGCGGACGAGCCAGGCCACCGCGAGCAGCGCCACCGCGGCGCAGACGACGGCGCGCCACCAGGGCAGGTCGTTCACCTCCATGACGACCCCGAGCACGGCGGTAAGCACCACCCAGCAGGCCACGGCGACGCCCGGCGCGATCGTGCCGACGTACGTCGCCGCCAGGCCGGTGTCCCGTGCCGCCGGGACGCCGCGCACCGACATCACCACGGTGACGCCGCGGGAGACGCAGACCAGCGTGCCGGCGAGCAACGGCCCCCACGCGAGCCCCAGGAGCGCGGTCAGCGCACCGATCTGGATGCCGAGGACGAGCACGAGGGCGGACGCCCCGGCGGGCCCTGCGTCGCCCCGCTTCATCACCTCCAGCGACCGCTCGGCGTCGTAGGAGCAGGTCAGGGCGTCGGCGGTGTCGGAGAGCCCGTCGAGGTGGAAGGCGCGGCTGCCGAGGGCCAGGGCGGCGATGGCGGTCGCCGCCACCGCGATCGGCGCCAGGTCGAGCTCGCGCCCGCCCCAGCACACCAGGGCGACCATCAGGCCGAGCGGCAGGACGGCGAGCGGCGCCACGATCATGCCCGGCACGGTGACCGAGCGGTCGACCTTGCTGGGCGGTCGGACCGGGATGGCGGTGAGCGTGCCGACCGAGAAGCGCACCACGTCCATGATCACGGCGTGAGGCTAGCGACCCACTCCGACGCCTGCACGTCGGGCCCGAATTAGGGGACGCCTTCATGACATAAATGCCCGGGCGGGAAGGGGTCTCGCGGGTCCCGGACCTGGGTGTGACCTGGCTGCCGTGGAGTGGCAGGATGTGGGCTGCGCCACCTCGTGATTCGCTTCACAAAGTCACAATCGCGGAGTCCGACGGCGCCGAGACACGGAAGGAGCGCTGGGATGGAGCTCTACACACCAGTGCTGGCACTGGCCCTCCTCGCGGCGTTGTTCGCCGTCGGGTCCGTCGCCATGAGTGCGTTCATCGGGCCCGCGCGCTACAACCGCGCCAAGCTCGACTCCTACGAGTGCGGCATCGAGCCCACGCCGCAGCCCGTCGGCGGCGGCCGCTTCCCGGTGAAGTACTTCATCACCGCGATGCTCTTCATCGTCTTCGACATCGAGATCATCTTCCTCTACCCGTGGGCGGTCCACTTCGACGCGATGGAGATCTTCGGGCTCGTCGAGATGGTCATCTTCATCGCCACCGTCTTCGTCGCCTACGCCTACGTATGGCGACGCGGCGGCCTCGAATGGGATTGAACGCCGCCATGCACGCACATTGCCTGCGTTGTCGTCGGTCGACGGCCGCTCCGCTGCGCTCCGCCGATGGCCGCCTTCCCTCCTCCGCCTTGGAACTGCACGCGCCTGACGACGTTCAACCGCTGGTCCAGAGAGGAACGACCTGATGGGTATCGAAGAGAAGCTCCCGAGTGGTGTCCTGCTGACGACCGTCGAGGGCGTCGCCGGCTACATGCGCAAGGCGTCGTTCTGGCCCGCCACCTTCGGCCTGGCCTGCTGCGCCATCGAGATGATGACCAGCGGTGGCCCCAAGTACGACCTCGCGCGCTTCGGCATGGAGGTCTTCCGCGCCAGCCCGCGCCAGGCCGACCTGATGATCGTCGCGGGCCGCGTCAGCAACAAGATGGCGCCCGTCCTGCGCCAGATCTACGACCAGATGGCCGAGCCCAAGTGGGTGCTGGCGATGGGCGTCTGCGCCAGCAGCGGCGGCATGTTCAACAACTACGCGATCGTGCAGGGCGTCGACCACGTCGTGCCCGTCGACATGTACCTTCCGGGCTGCCCGCCGCGCCCTGAGATGCTCATCGACGCGATCCTCAAGCTCCACGACCAGGTGCAGGCCACCAAGCTGGGCGCCAACCGACTGGCCCAGATCGAGGACCTCGAGTCCGAGGCGCTGCGTGCACTCCCGACGTCCGACATGAGAGGGCAGCTGCGGTGAGCGAGACTCCTCAGAACCAGTCCGGCCCCGACCAGCCCGCCGTCGAGCAGTCCCCCGAGAACGTCCCGGCCGAGACCGGTGAGGTCACCGCGGTCGGTGCCCGCACCGGCATGTTCGGCGCCACCGGCACCGGCGACACCAGCGGCTACGGCGGCCTCGTCGCCCCGATCGTCTATCCCGCCCCGGCCCAGCGCCCCTTCGGTGGGTGGTACGACGAGGTGGCCGACGCCCTCGAGGGCACGGTCGGCAACGTCGTCATCCACCGTGGCGAGATCACCTTCCACGTCCGCCGGGAGGATCTCGTCTCGGTCGCCCAGCACCTGCGCGACGCACCACAGCTGCGCTTCGAGCTGTGCACCGGCGTGAGCGGCGTGCACTACCCCGACGACCGGGGCAACGAGATGCACGCGGTCTACCACCTGCTCTCGATGACCCACAACCGTCGGATCCGCCTCGAGGTCAGCGTTGCCGACGCCGACGCGCACATCCCCTCGCTGGTGGCGATCTACCCCACCAACGACTGGCACGAGCGCGAGACCTACGACATGTTCGGGATCATCTTCGACGGTCATCCCGCACTCACGCGCATCCTCATGCCCGACGACTGGCCGGGCCACCCGCAGCGCAAGGACTACCCCTTGGGCGGCATCCCCGTGGAGTACAAGGGCGGCAGCATCCCGCCTCCCGACGAGCGGAGGTCTTACAGCTAATGACACACGACATGTACGCCGGCACCAGCGAGACGACCGAGGGCAAGGTCTTCACCGTCACCGGCCAGGACTGGGACTCGATCGTCGAGGGTCTCGCCGAGGACGTCGACGAGCGCATCGTCGTCAACATGGGTCCGCAGCACCCCTCCACGCACGGGGTGCTGCGCCTGATCCTGGAGCTCGATGGTGAGACGGTCACCGAGGCCCGCTGCGGCATCGGCTACCTCCACACCGGCATCGAGAAGAACATGGAGTACCGCTCCTGGGTGCAGGGCACCACCTTCGTCACCCGGATGGACTACCTCAGCCCGTTCTTCAACGAGGCAACCTACTGCCTGGGCGTCGAGCGGCTCCTGGACATCGAGGACCAGGTCCCCGAGAAGGCCAACGTCATGCGGGTGCTCCTCATGGAGCTCAACCGCATCTCCTCCCACCTGGTCTGCATCGCGACCGGAGGCATGGAGATCGGCGCCCTGACGGTCATGACGATCGGTTTCCGCGAGCGCGAGCTGGTGCTCGACCTCTTCGAGCTCATCACCGGGCTGCGCATGAACCACGCGTTCATCCGCCCCGGTGGCGTCGCGCAGGACCTGCCCCCCGGTGCGCTCGACGAGATCCGCGCGTTCGTCGCGCTGATGAAGAAGCGGCTGCCCGAATACGCAGCGCTCTGCAACGCCAACCCGATCTTCCGGGCCCGGCTCGACGGCGTCGGCCACCTCGACCTCGAGGGCGTCATGGCACTGGGCATCACCGGCCCCGTGCTCCGCAGCACCGGCTATCCCTGGGACTTGCGCAAGACCCAGCCCTACTGCGGCTACGAGGACTACGACTTCGACGTCCAGACGTGGGACACGTGCGATGCCTACGGACGCTTCCGCATCCGCCTCGCCGAGATGTGGGAGTCGCTCAAGCTCGTGGAGCAGGCCGCCGAGCGGCTCGCCGGCCTCGAGGGGGCGCCGGTCATGGTCGCCGACAAGAAGATCGCCTGGCCCAGCCAGCTCGCGATCGGCAGCGACGGAATGGGCAACAGCCTCGACCACATCCGCCACATCATGGGCGAGTCCATGGAGGGCCTGATCCACCACTTCAAGCTGGTGACCGAAGGTTTTCGGGTCCCCCCCGGGCAGGCCTACGTGCCGATCGAGTCGCCGCGCGGCGAGCTCGGCGCCCACGTGGTCTCCGACGGCGGCACGAGACCCTTCCGCACGCACTTCCGCGACCCGTCCTTCACCAACCTCCAGGCGACCAGCGTGATGAGCGAGGGCGGCATGATCGCGGACGTCATCGTGGCCATCGCCTCCATCGATCCCGTGATGGGAGGCGTCGACCGATGATCGACGAGACCACCTACGCCGAGCTCCGCGAGATCGCGGCCCGCTACCCCGAGAAGCGATCGGGGCTGCTGCCGATGCTTCACCTCGTGCAGTCGGCCAGCGGCCGTGTGACACCCGAGGGCATCGAGGCCTGTGCCGAGATCCTCGACATCACCGCCGCCGAGGTGAGCGGCGTCGCGACCTTCTACACGATGTACAAGCGCAAGCCGGTCGGCGACTACCACGTCGGCGTCTGCACCAACACGCTCTGCGCGGTCATGGGCGGCGACCTGATCTTCGACCGGCTCAAGCAGCACCTGGACGTCGGCAACGACGAGACCACGCAGCGACGCCCGGAGGACCAGGCCAGCATCACCCTCGAGCACGTCGAGTGCAACGCGGCCTGCGACTACGCCCCGGTGATGATGGTCAACTGGGAGTTCATGGACAACATGACCGTCCAGTCCGCCACGCAGCTCGTCGACGACCTGCGCGCCGGCACCGAGGTCCACTCCACCCGCGGCCCCAAGCTGTGCACCTGGCGCGAGGCCGAGCGGGTGCTGGCCGGCTTCCCCGACGGACTCGCCGACGAGGGCCCTTCGGCGGGTCCCGCCAGCCTGGTCGGTCGCGAGATCGCCCGCCAGCGCGGCTGGACCGCCCCGTCCTCCGACGCCTCGGGCTCCGCGCCCGCCGTCGCCCAGACCAAGGTCGAGGCGGTCCAGCAGGCCGACACCTCGCGCGCCGAGACCGAGACCGAGCAGGAGAAGGCCGATGACTGATGTGTTGACGCCCGTCCTCACGAACAACTGGGGCGACGAGCGCAGCTGGACGCTCGAGGCCTACGAGGCCCAGGGCGGCTACGGCGCGCTGACGAAGGCGCTCGCCATGGCGCCCGGCGACGTCATCACCGCGGTCAAGGACTCCGGCCTGCGCGGTCGCGGTGGTGCCGGCTTCCCGACCGGGATGAAGTGGAGCTTCATCCCGCAGGACAACCCCAAGCCGAAGTACCTCGTCGTCAACGCCGACGAGTCGGAGCCGGGCACCTGCAAGGACATGCCGCTGATGATGGCGACGCCCCACACGCTCGTCGAGGGCGTGATCATCAGCTCCTACGCCATCCGGGCCCACACCGCCTTCATCTACATCCGCGGCGAGGTCCTCCACGTCATCCGCCGGGTGCAGGCCGCCGTGACCGAGGCCTACGCCGCCGGCCACCTCGGCAAGGACATCCACGGCACCGGCTACGACCTCGACGTCGTCGTCCACGCCGGAGCCGGCGCCTACATCTGTGGCGAGGAGACCGCCCTGCTGGAGGGTCTCGAGGGGCGTCGCGGCCAACCGCGCCTGCGCCCGCCGTTCCCTGCGGTCGCCGGCCTCTACGCGAGCCCGACGGTCATCAACAACGTCGAGTCCATCGCCTCCGTGCCCAGCATCATCGAGCACGGCGCCGAGTGGTTCGCCTCGATGGGCACCGAGAAGTCCAAGGGCTATGGCATCTTCTCGCTCTCGGGACATGTCAAGACCCCGGGCCAGTACGAAGCCCCGCTCGGCATCACGCTGCGAGAGCTGATCGACCTGGCCGGCGGCATGCGCGACGGCCACGAGCTGAAGTTCTGGACCCCCGGCGGGTCCAGCACGCCGCTGCTGACCAAGGAGCACCTCGACGTCCCGCTCGACTTCGAGGGTGTCGGTGCCGCGGGCTCGATGCTCGGCACGCGCGCGCTCCAGCTCTTCGACGAGACGACGTGCGTGCTGCGCGCCGTGCTGCGTTGGACCGAGTTCTACAAGCACGAGTCCTGCGGCAAGTGCACCCCGTGCCGGGAGGGCACGTGGTGGCTGGTGCAGACCCTCGCCGCCCTCGAGAAGGGCCAGGGGAGCGAGAGCGACCTGGAGCTGCTCCTCGACCAGTGCGACAACATCCTCGGCCGCTCCTTCTGCGCCCTCGCCGACGGGGCGACGAGCCCCATCTCCAGCTCGATCCAGTACTTCCGCGACGAGTACCTCGCCCACCTCACCCACGGTGGCTGCCCGTTCGACCCGGCCGCCTCGACCCTCTTCGCCGCTGAGGGAGCCTCCGCATGACGCAGACCAACCACCGGGCCAACGACAGGACCCCCGAGAAGGTGGAGGTCGAGCTGGTCTCGGTCACCATCGACGGCATCCAGGTCAGCGTCCCCAAGGACACCCTGGTGATCCGGGCCGCCGAGCAGGTCGGCGTCCAGATCCCGCGGTTCTGTGACCACCCGTTGCTCGCGCCCGTCGGCGCGTGCCGCCAGTGCCTGGTCGAGGTGCCCGACGCGGGCAACGGCCGCGGCTTCCCCAAGCCGCAGGCCTCATGCACGCTGCCGGTCGCCGAGGGCATGGTCGTCAGCACCCAGGCGACCAGCGAGGTGGCCGACAAGGCGCAGCAGGGCATCATGGAGTTCCTGCTCATCAACCACCCGCTCGACTGCCCGGTCTGCGACAAGGGTGGCGAGTGCCCCCTGCAGAACCAGGCGATGTCCAACGGGCGCGGTGAGTCCCGCTTCTCGGCGGCCGGTGGCATCAAGCGCACCTACCCCAAGCCGATCAACATCTCCGCCCAGGTCCTGCTCGACCGCGAACGCTGCGTCCTGTGCGCCCGCTGCACGCGGTTCTCCGAGCAGATCGCCGGGGACCCCTTCATCGCGCTGATCGAGCGCGGCGCCCTCCAGCAGGTCGGGATCTACGAGAAGGAGCCACTGCAGAGCTACTTCTCGGGCAACACCATCCAGATCTGCCCGGTCGGCGCCCTCACCTCCGCCGAATACCGCTTCCGCTCGCGCCCCTTCGACCTGGTCTCGACGCCCTCCGTCGCGGAGCACGACTCCTGTGGCTCGGCCATCCGCGTCGACCACCGCCGTGGCAAGGTCATGCGTCGCCTCGCGGGCAACGACCCCGAGGTCAACGAGGAGTGGATCACCGACAAGGACCGCTTCGCGTTCACCTACGCCACCGAGGCCGACCGGCTCACCTACCCGCAGGTGCGTGACGAGGACGGCTCGCTGCGACCCGCGTCCTGGCCCGAGGCCTTCGCCGTCGCGGCCCGCGGCCTGCGAGCTGCCGGCCCTGCGGCCGTGCTGCTGGGTGGACGGCACACGGCCGAGGATGCCTACGCCTACAGCAAGTTCGCCCGTGTCGCGCTCGGCACCAACGACATCGACTTCCGCGCGCGCCCGCACTCCGCCGAGGAGGCACAGTTCCTCGCCTCCCAGGTGGTGCTCACCGCGCCCGGGGGCGGCGGGGTCACGTACGCCGACCTGGAGACCGCCCCCACGGTCGTGCTGGTCGGCCTCGAGCCCGAGGACGAGGCCGGCGCGATCTTCCTGCGTCTGCGCAAGGCCGCCGAGGCCGGTCGCAGCCGGGTGCTCGCCATCGCGCCCTTCAGCACGCGCGGCCTGCACAAGATGCGCGGGACGCTGATCCCGACCGTGCCCGGCCAGGAGCCGGCCGCACTGGACTCCCTGCTCGGCCACGCCGACCACGGCATCGACGCGGCCAGCGTGATCCTGGTGGGTGAGCGCCTCGCCACCGTGCCCGGTGCCCTGTCCGCTGCTGCCGCTCTCGCCGGCAAGTCCGGTGCCCGGCTGGCCTGGGTCCCGCGACGCGCGGGAGACCGCGGTGCGGTCGAGACCGGCTGCCTGCCCAACCTGCTGCCCGGTGGCCGCCCGGTCGCCGACGCGTCCGCACGCGTCGACGTCGCCACCTCGTGGGGCGTCGACTCGCTGCCCGACAGCGAGGGACGCGACGCGTCCGCCATCGTCACGGCGCTCGTCGCCGGTGAGCTCGGCGGCCTGGTCGTCGGGGGCGTCGACCCTGACGACACCGCTGACCCCGATGCCACGCGAGCGGCGATCGAGGCAGCCGGCTTCGTCGTGGCCCTCGAGCTGCGCGAGACCGAGGTGACCCGGGCCGCCGACGTCGTCTTCCCGGTCTCCACCGTCACCGACAAGGCCGGCATGTTCGTCACCTGGGAGGGCCGTCCGCGGACCTTCGACGCGGTGTTCAGCAACCCCAAGGCGTTGCCCGACCTGCGCGTCCTCGCCGGCATCGCCGAGGAGCTGGGCGCACCGCTCGGCTTCCGCAACGTCGCCGAGGCGCGCGTCCAGATGACCGACCTCGGCCCCTGGGACGGTGCCCGCGCGGCCGCCCCGACCGTCGCCGCGACCGTTGCGACGACCGGTGACCTGGACACCGGCCTCGCGCTGGCGTCCTGGAAGCAGATGCTTGACCGCGGCTCGCTCCAGGACGGCGACAAGCACCTGGCCGCCACGGCGCGGCCGACGGTCGCCCGCGTCGGGCGGACGGTCTTCGACGCCATCGGTCCGACGATCACCGTGACCGGTGACCGTGGGTCCGTCACGTTGCCGGCCGTGGTGGCCGACGACATCGTCGACGGGGTCGTGTGGCTGCCGGCCAACTCGTTCGGCAACGGTGTCCTGGCCGACGTGGCCTCGCCCGGATCCCGCGTCACCGTCAAGGGAGGCACCCCGTGACCAGCACCATCCTCGGCCAACTCGTCCCACTGGCGGCTGACGACCTCAGCGCCTTCGGCCAGGACCCGTGGTGGCTCGTCGTCATCAAGGCGGTGCTGATCTTCGTGGTCCTGGTGCTCCTGACGTTGTTCAACATCTGGTGGGAGCGTCGCGTCGTGGCCCGGATGCAGCACCGCATCGGCCCCAACGTCAATGGCCCCTTCGGTCTCCTGCAGTCCCTGGCCGACGGCGTGAAGCTGGCCCTGAAGGAGGACCTCGTCCCGAAGGCCGCCGACAAGGTGGTCTTCCTCCTCGCACCGATCCTCGCGGTCGTGCCGGCCTTCGTGACGTTCAGCGTGATCCCCTTCGGCCCCGAGGTCGGGGTGCCGTTCTCCGACCGGACGACTCCCCTGCAGCTCACCGACATGCCCGTCGCGGTGCTGTTCGTGATGGCGATCGCCTCGATCGGCATCTATGGCATCGTCCTCGGTGGCTGGTCCAGCGGATCGACGTACTCGCTCCTGGGCGGTCTGCGCTCGAGCGCCCAGATGATCTCCTACGAGGTCGCGATGGGTCTCGCGCTGGTCGCGGTGTTCCTCTACGCGGGCTCGATGTCGACCTCGGCCATCGTCGATGCCCAGAAGGACCTCTGGTTCGGGCTGATCCTGGTGCCGTCCTTCGTCATCTACCTCATCGCGATGGTGGGGGAGACCAACCGTGCGCCCTTCGACCTCCCCGAGGCCGAGGGAGAGCTCGTCGGAGGCTTCCACACCGAGTACTCCTCGCTGAAGTTCGCGCTGTTCTTCCTCGCCGAGTACATCAACATGGCGACCGTCTCTGCGCTCGCCACGACCCTGTTCCTCGGTGGGTGGCGTGCACCGTTCTGGATCGACGAGGTCTGGGCAGGCGCCAACGAGGGCTACGTCCCGCTGATCTGGTTCTTCGGCAAGATGCTCTTCTTCGTCTTCGGGTTCATCTGGCTGCGGGGATCGCTGCCGCGGTTGCGCTACGACCAGTTCATGGCCTTCGGGTGGAAGCGACTCATCCCGATCGCCCTCGTGTGGATCATCGCCGTGGCGACGATCCGCGTCGTCTCGCTCAACGACGGCGTCGACCGCCGCTACCTGCTGATCGGCATCGGCGTGCTCGCGGCCGGCTTCCTGCTGCTCTTCCTCTTCGGTGCGGCCGACGAAGCCGACGAGGACCAGCCCTACACGCAGCCCGAGGCGACACCCGGTGGCTTCCCGGTGCCGACCATGCCGGCCGGCGGACCCGTGCGCGGCGCCGCAGCCCCCCTCACCTTCGACACCCCGATCTCGAGCCCCGCCGGAGCCGGCGCGGGCAAGGAGGCACACGCTGATGGCTGAGTCCAAAGGCATGAAGGAACAGTTCTGGGACCCCGTCGCGGGTTTCGGCGTCACCTTCCGCACCATGTTCAGGAAGGTGGTCACCGAGCAGTACCCCTTCGAGAAGATGCCCACGGCTCCTCGTTTCCACGGCCGTCACCAGCTCAACCGGTGGCCCGACGGGTTGGAGAAGTGCATCGGCTGCGAGCTGTGCGCCTGGGCCTGCCCGGCGGACGCGATCTACGTCGAGGGCGACGCCAACTCCGATGCTCCCGACGGGGAGCGGTTCAGCCCCGGTGAGCGCTACGGCCGCGTCTACCAGATCAACTACCTGCGCTGCATCCTCTGCGGCCTCTGCATCGAGGCGTGTCCGACCCGCGCCCTGACGATGACCAACGAGTACGAGCTGGCCGACAACAACCGTGCCGACCTGATCTACGAGAAGAGCGACCTCCTCGCGCCCCTGCTGCCGGGCATGGAGCAGCCGCCGCACGCGATGCTCCTCGGCGACGACGCGGAGACCTACTACCGCGGCGAGTTCGCGGCCCCCGCCCCGGGTGCCGGCTCCGCCGCGCCGTCCGGCGACGAGGTGTCGTCGTGATCGCCTTCTGGGTGCTGGCCCCTGTCATGGTCCTCGCCGCCCTCGGCATCCTCTTCGTGCGCAAGGCGGTGCACGCGGCCCTGCTCCTGGCGGTCGTGATGATCAGCCTCGCCATCCTCTACGCCGTGCTCGAGGCGCCGTTCCTGTTCGCGGTGCAGATCATCGTCTACACCGGCGCCATCTTGATGCTCTTCCTCTTCGTCGTGATGCTCGTTGGTGTCGACGCCTCCGACTCGGTCGTCGAGACCATCCGGGGCCAGCGCGTCATGGCGGTCGTCGGCGGCCTGCTGCTCGGGCTGGTGCTGGTCATCGGCCTGGGCCAGATCACGCTCGGCACGGCCGTGGGCCTCGACGAGGCCAACGACGGTGGCAACATCCAGGGTCTTGCCAACATTCTCTTCTCCCGCTACGTCTTCGCCTTCGAGACCACCAGTGCGTTGCTCATCACCGCAGCCGTGGGCGCGATGGTGCTGGCGCACCGTGAGCGGCTCACCCCCAAGGCCGGGCAGGCCGAGACGGCCGCCCAGCGCGTGCGCGACTACGCCGACAAGGGCCTGCACCTCGGGCCCCTGCCCGCGCCCGGTGTGTTCGCCCGTCACAACGCGGTCGACACCCCGGCCCTGCTGCCCGACGGCACGGCCTCGTCCGCCTCGATCTCGCGCGTCCTCGCCGCCCGCGGCACGGTGCGGTCCGCTCCGGCGCTCGCCCACGACATCGAGGGCGTGCAGCGCTCGTTGGCCGGCGAGACCGAGCGGCACGACCTGCACAGCAACGACGACCAGCCGAGGGAGCCCGGGCATGAATGAATACATCGTCCTCTCGGCGATCCTGTTCACCATCGGCTGCGTCGGGGTCCTGACCCGGCGCAACGCCATCGTGGTCTTCATGTGCGTCGAGCTCATGCTCAACGCCTCCAACCTGGCGCTCGTGACCTTCGCCAAGCAGCACGGCAACCTCGACGGGCAGATCGCGGCCTTCTTCGTCATGGTCGTCGCCGCCGCCGAGGTCGTGGTCGGGCTCGCGATCATCATGTCCATCTTCCGGACCCGCCGGTCGGCCTCGGTCGATGACGCCAGCCTGCTGAAGCTCTGAGAGGCTCGACAACCAGATGTACGCATTGACTGAGTCCGTCCACATCCCGGTGGTCGACCCCGCGCAGGCCGACGGGATCTTCTCCCTGATGTGGTTGGTCATCGGGCTGCCGCTCCTCGGCGCCGTGATCCTCCTGCTCGGCGGTCGCCGCACCGACCGCTGGGGACACCTGCTCGGCACCGCCACGGCGCTCGGCTCCTTCGTCGTCAGCCTCCTGATGTTCATCACGCTCCTCGGACGCGGCGAGGAGGAGCGACAGATCGGCCAGCACCTCTACGACTGGATCCAGGTCGGCGGCCTCGACGTCGGCATGGACCTGCTCTACGACCCGCTGTCAGCGCTGTTCCTGCTGCTGATCACGGGGGTCGGCACGCTGATCCACGTCTATTCCATCGGCTACATGGAGCACGACCCCCGCCGCCGCCGGTTCTTCGCCTACCTCAACCTCTTCGTCGCAGCGATGCTGATGCTGGTCCTCTCGGAGAACTATGTCGGCCTCTTCCTCGGCTGGGAGGGCGTGGGTCTCGCCTCCTACCTGCTGATCGGGTTCTGGCAGCACAAGCCCAGCGCGGCTGCTGCCGCCAAGAAGGCGTTCGTCATGAACCGGGTCGGCGACATGGGGTTGTCGTTGGCGATCTTCCTGATGTTCCTCACCTTCGGCACGACGAGCTTCTCGGGCATCAGCGCGGCCTCCTCCGGCGCGACCGAGAGCACCCTCAACGCCGTCGGACTCCTCCTCCTCCTCGGCGCCTGCGGCAAGTCCGCCCAGGTCCCGCTGCAGGCGTGGCTCCTCGACGCCATGGAGGGCCCGACCCCGGTCTCGGCGCTGATCCACGCAGCCACCATGGTCACCGCCGGTGTCTATCTCGTGGTGCGCTCCAACTTCATCTTCGAGCTTGCGCCTGTCGCCCAGACCACCGTCGTGGTCGTCGCGGTCGTGACGCTGCTCTGGGGTGCGGTGCTCGGCTGCGCCAAGGACGACATCAAGAAGGCGCTCGCCGGCTCCACGATGAGCCAGATCGGCTACATGATGCTGGGTGCGGGTCTGGGAGGCGTCGGCTACGCGTTCGCGATCTTCCACCTCCTCACGCACGGCTTCTTCAAGGCCAACATGTTCCTCGGCGCCGGATCGGTCATGCACGGCATGAACGACGACGTCGACATGCGTCGCTACGGCGCGGTGCGTCACGCGATGCCGGTGACGTTCCTGACCTTCGCCATGGGCTACCTCGCCATCATCGGGTTCCCCGGCTTCTCGGGCTTCTGGTCCAAGGACAAGCTCATCGAGACGGCCCTCGCCGAGAACGTCTTCGTCGGCCTCGCCGCCCTCGTGGGAGCCGGCGTCACGGGCTTCTACATGACCCGGCTGATGCTGATGACCTTCTTCACCGAGAAGCGCTGGAAGGCCGACGTGCACCCGCACGAGTCACCGTCCACCATGACGATCCCGCTGGTCGTGCTCGCCGCGCTCTCGGTCCTCGGCGGCGTCCTGCTGCTGGGTGACTGGATCGTGGAGTGGCTCGTCCCGGTCGTCGGTGAGGGCGAGCACCACGAGCCCCCGATCCCGGCGCTGGCGGTCACCGTCCTCGCGACCCTCACGGCCGCCATCGGTGTCGCCACCGCGTGGTTCCTCGTCGGCAAGCGCGAGATCGCGCTCACGCCGCCCCAGGACGTCTCCTTCGCCACCCGCGCTGCGCGCGCCGACCTCTACGGCGACGCCATCAACGAGGCTGTCGTCGTCAACCCCGGCCGACGTCTCGTGCGCGGCCTGCTCACCTTCGACCGATCCGGCGCCGATGGCGTCTTCACCGGCGGCGCCTCGGCGGTGTCGGGGATCGGTGGCCAGCTCCGGAAGATCCAGAACGGTTTCGTGCGCTCCTATGCCCTCTCTGTCCTCGCCGGCGTCCTGCTGGTCGTCCTCGCGCTGCTGGCGGTGAACCTGTCGTGAACGAGTTCCCCTGGCTCACCCTGCTGGTCGTCGCCCCGCTCGTCGGAGCCCTGGTCGTCGCCTTCGCGCCCGCCACGCTGACCAAGCAGCTCGCGATCGGCTTCGGCCTGCTCACGCTCGCACTCGGCGTCGCCATCGCCGTCCAGTACGACGTGGACGGCGGCATGCAGCTCCAGGAGCAGCACACCTGGATCGAGGCGTTCGGCGTCAACTACGCCCTCGGCGTCGACGGCCTCGGCCTGCTGATGATCCTGCTGACCGTGCTGCTGGTCCCTGTCGTCATGGTCGCCGGCTGGTTCGACGGCGACGACGGCGACACCAAGGCGTTCTTCGCCTGGGCGCTGGCGCTGGAGGCCATGTCCCTCGCGGTCTTCTGCGCCACGGACGTGTTCCTCTTCTACGTCGTCTTCGAGGTCACGCTGATCCCGGCCTACTTCCTCATCGGCGGCTTCGGTCGCGCGGGCCGGGCCGCGGCCGCGGTCAAGTTCCTCATGTTCCAGCTGGCCGGTGGGCTGATCCTGCTGGCCTCGGTCATCGGGCTCTACGTCGTCTCCGCCCAGCAGGGCGAGCCGTCCTACCTGCTCTCGGACCTCTCTCAGCTCGAGATGTCCCAGAACGCCGAGCGCTGGCTCTTCGCCGGCTTCTTCATCGCCTTCGCGATCAAGGCACCGCTCTTCCCGGTGCACACCTGGCTCGCGGACACCACCGAGAAGGCCACCCCGGGCACGAGCGTGCTGCTGGTCTGCATCCTCGACAAGATCGGCACCTTCGGGATGCTGCGCTTCTGCCTCGGGATGTTCCCCGAGGCCTCGCAGTGGGCCACACCGCTGGTCATGGTCCTGGCGCTCGTCTCGATCGTCTACGGCGCCCTGGTCGCGATCGGCCAGGACGACGTCCTGCGCCTTATCGGCCTCACCTCGCTGAGCCACTTCGGCTTCATCACCCTCGGCATCTTCGCGCTGAGCAGCCAGGGCGGCACCGGCTCGATCCTCTACATGGTCAACCACGGCCTCGGCACCGCCGCGCTCTTCCTGCTCGCGGGTTACGTGATCCGTCGCCGGGGCACGACGCTGATCAGCGAGATGGCGGGCATCGAGAAGGCCACCCCGATCCTCGCCGGTCTGTTCCTGGTCGCGGGTCTCGCGACCCTCGGACTGCCAGGCTTGAGCCCGTTCGTCTCCGAGTTCCTCGTGCTGCTCTCGGCCTTCGACTACCACTGGTACGTCGGCGCGATCGCCGTCACGGGCATCGTGCTGTCCGCCATCTACGTCCTCTGGATGTACCAGCGCGTGATGACCGGTCCGACGCCGACCGGCGTCGAGGGAACCCCCGACATCGGCAAGCGCGAGCTGGGCGCGATCGCTCCGCTGATGCTGGCGCTGGTGCTCTTCGGCTTCTACCCGATGCCGCTGCTCGACGTCGCCAACCCGACGATCGACTCGCTGATGGCCTACGTCGGCGTCAGCGACGCGCCGCCCGACGTACCTGCGGGCTCCGTCCCTGACCACGCTGCCACGGAAGGAGGCGAGGGCTGATGGACTTCGTCAAGCCCACCATCGAGTACGCCGAGCTCTGGCCGCTGCTCCTCGTCTTCGGCGTCGCGGCGGCGGGGGTCCTCGTCGAGGCCTTCCTGCCTCGTGAGCGTCGCCGCGTCGTCCAGGTCGTCCTCGCCCTCGGGGGTCTCGCGGCGGCGCTCGTCGGCACCGTCGTGGTCGGCACCGGCCTGACCTCCCTCGGCGACGGAGCCGCGCGCGGCCTCCTCGGGGTCGAGGGAACCCTGGTCATCGACGGTCCGACCGTCTACCTGTGGGGCCTGGTCCTCGTGTTCTCGATCGCCGGCGTCGCGCTCTTCGCCGAGCGTCGGCTCGAGGGAGGGGTCTCGGCGTTCGCCGGCCAGGCGGCTGCGCTGCCCGGCACCGAGGCAGAGCGTCAGGCCTCCACCCAGGGCCTGGACCACACCGAGGTCTACCCCCTGATGATGTTCGCGGTGGGCGGCATGATGCTGTTCCCGGCTTCCAACGACCTGCTGACGATGTTCGTCGCGCTCGAGGTGCTCTCGCTCCCGCTCTACCTGCTCTGCGGGCTGGCGCGTCGTCGTCGGCTGCTCAGCCAGGAGGCGGCGCTGAAGTACTTCCTGCTCGGCGCGTTCTCGTCCGGCTTCTTCCTCTACGGGGTCGCCCTGGTCTACGGCTTCGCCGGCTCGATGCAGTTCGGCGCGATCAACGAGGCGGTCCGCAACGACGCCGACAACGAGGCGCTGCTGCTCATCGGCATGGGCATGCTGGCCGTCGGCCTGTTCTTCAAGGTCGGTGCGGTGCCGTTCCAGTCGTGGGTGCCGGACGTCTACCAGGGCGCGCCCACCGCGGTCACCGCCTGGATGTCGGCCGCCACCAAGGTCGCTGCCTTCGGCGCCCTGCTGCGCCTCTTCTACGTCGCCTTCGGTTCCGACCGCTGGTCGTGGCAGCCGATGCTCTGGGTCGTCGCGATCCTGACGATGCTGATCGGCGCCGTTCTCGCGGTCGTCCAGACCGACGTCAAGCGGATGCTGGCCTACTCCTCGATCGCGCACACGGGCTTCGTGCTCACGGGGGTCCTCGGGCTGCAGGCGAGCAGCGACCTCGCCGTCGGACAGGTGACCTCGCTCGAGGCCGTGCTGTTCTACCTCACCACCTACGGCTTCGCGAGCGTCGGTGCCTTCGCGATCGTCACGATGGTCCGTGACTCCGGGGGCGAGTCCACCTCGTTCCCGCGCTGGGCGGGGCTGGGCCGTCGCTCGCCGCTGGTCGCCGCCGCCTTCGCGTTCTTCCTGCTCTCGATGGCCGGCATCCCGCTGACCGCCGGGTTCGTGGGCAAGTGGGCGGTCTTCACCGTGGCGATGTCGGCCGGCGCCTGGCCGGTCGTGCTGGTCGCCATCGCGTCGAGCATCATCGCGGTCTACTTCTACATCCGCCACATCCGACTGATGTTCTTCTCCGAGCCGGACGGCGAGGTGGCCTCGGTCACCACGCCGTCGCTGCTGACCTCGGTCACGGTGGGGGTGTGCGTGCTCGCGACCTTGTTCCTGGGCGTCCTGCCCGGCCCGGTGCTCGACCTCGTGACCCAGGCAGGACAATTCATCAGGTGAGGTCGATCCTGCCCAGTCCCGCAGAGCTGGCGCTGCCCATCACCGACGAGGGGTTGGCGGCCCGGCTGCGTGAGCGCATGACCGTCGTCGAGAGCGCCCTGTTCGAGCACTCCCAGAGCCGTGCGCCCTACGTCACCGAGGCCGCGCGCCACCTGCTGTCCGCGGGCGGCAAGCGGTTCCGGCCGCTCCTGGTCCTGCTCGCGGCGGAGGCAGGTGACCACCCGGAGAGCGACGAGGTGGTCACGGCGGCCTGCGTTGTGGAGATCACCCACGTCGGCTCGCTCTACCACGACGACGTCATGGACGAGGCCGACCTGCGCCGTGGTGCCGACTCGGCCAACTCCCGCTTCGACAACCTGGTCGCGATCCTCACCGGGGACTTCCTCTTCGCCAAGTCCTCCGAGCTGACGGCGCGCCTCGGGGCCGACGCGGTCCGCATCCAGGCCGAGACCTTCACGCGCCTGGTCGAGGGACAGATCCTCGAGACGGTCCCTCCGGCACCCGGCGACGACCCGCTTCAGCACTACCTGGACGTGGTGGCCGGCAAGACGGGCTCCCTGATCGCCACGTCGGCGCGCTACGGAGCCCGCTTCGGTGGTGCCAGCCGCGAGGTCGAGGACGCGTTGACCGCCTACGGCGAGATCGTCGGGTCGGCCTTCCAGCTCTCCGACGACATCCTCGACGTCGCCTCCGAGTCCGACGAGTCCGGCAAGACCCCGGGCACCGACCTGCGCGAGGGCGTGCCCACCCTGCCCAGCCTGATGGCCCGTGCGTCGACCGACCCGGCCGACGCGCGCCTGATCGAGCTGTTGGACGCCGACCTCACCGACGACGTCCTCCACGCGGAGGCGCTGGACCTCCTGCGCAGGCATCCTGCGATGGAGGAGGCTCGCGCCTACGTCGTGGCCCAGGCGGAGGAGGCCAAGAGCCACCTGGCGGTCCTGCCCGAGGGCTCGGTCCGCAGTGCCCTCGAGGCCTTCGCCGACATCGTGGCCGTGCGCTCCGCCTGAGGGTCCGCCACCTCAGGCGGCGGTCGCGCCGGCCACGCTGAGGACAAGCTGGCGACGACGGTGGCGCAGGGCGTCCCAGGTGAACATCGCCAAGGCGACCCACACCAGCGCGAAGCCGATCCACCGACCCGTCGGCATGTCCTCGCCGAAGTAGAAGACGCCGAAGCCGAACTGCAG
Source organism: Nocardioides psychrotolerans (assembly GCF_900113685.1). GTDB lineage: Bacteria > Actinomycetota > Actinomycetes > Propionibacteriales > Nocardioidaceae > Nocardioides > Nocardioides psychrotolerans. Next base: position 84,595 of record NZ_FOQG01000008.1, on the reverse strand, counting down.
CACCGGCGCGAGGTACTGCAGCAGCCCGATCGTCACCATCGGGATGCGGGTGGCCGCCGCGCCGAAGCAGATGAGCGGCACCGCGGTGACCAGGCCGGTCGTGACCAGGAGGGCCGCGTGGCCCGCTCCCTCGGTGCCGAAGCTGGAGGCGCCCGTGGCGACCAGCCATCCGACGTACGCGAGGGCGAACGGTGTGACCAGCATGGTCTCGAAGGCGAGACCCTCGACAGCGCCGACGTCGGCTGTCTTCTTGGCCAGGCCGTAGGTGCCGAACGAGAAGGCCAGGGCCAGGGCGAGCCAGGGCAACCGGCCGTAGTCGAGGGTCAGCACCACGACGGCGATCAGCCCGACGCCCATGGCCGCCCACTGGGGTCGTCGCAGCCGCTCGCCGAGGAGGACGACGCCCATGAGGACTGTGACCAACGGGTTGATGAAGTAGCCCAGGGAGGTCTCGACGACCCGGCCGTTGTTGACGCCCCAGATGTAGAGCGCCCAGTTGGACGTCACGGTCACGGCCGAGAGGGCGAGGAGCCCGAGCAGGCGCCGATTCGTCAGGAAGGCCCGCAGGTGCGTCGTACGCCGCAGCACGAGCACCAGCAAGCCCATGGTGATTGACGACCAGAGGACGCGATGGGCCAGGATCTCGGCGGCTCCGGCGGGCTCCAGGAGCGGCCAGTAGAGCGGGAAGAGTCCCCAGAGCAGGTAGGCCGAGGCGCCGAGCAGCAATCCCTTCCGCGACTCCGGCACCCGGCGAGCATAGGCTGCGGTCCATGGCGACTTGGCAGGCGATGACGGTGCTCGGCCTGGCGATGCTCCTCTCGATGGGACTATCGGGCCCCACGGGAGCAGCAGAGCCGCAGACCTTCACCGAGCAGGCCCGTCGGGTCGACGGGAGCAACTACCTCGTCGGGCGCGTGACCCCCGACGCCTCGGAGCGGCTGGTCCGCTACCAGCGCCGGCTCTGCGCGACCTGTGCCTGGAAGCCCTACGAGACCGTGCGCACCGACGCCGACGGCCGCTTCCGGATCCGCATCGCGTTCCCCCGCACGGTCAAGCCCACGTGGCGCTACCGGGGCTACGTCGCCGGCACGGCGACGCACGACCGGACCGAGGGACGCGTGTGGCTCGCGTGTGCCCGCGAGACATGTCGTCCCTAGCGGTTTAGCAGTGGGTCCGGGGGGATAGGTAATGAGCGTCGGTCCCCATCCCTAGGAGAATCCCCCATGCGGTCATCGTCCCGCCTCATCGCCTCGTTCCTTGCCATCTTCGCGCTCGGCGCCCTGTCCCTCGCGGGCACCGCCTCCGCCGACGTGTCCGAGAAGGCCCGCCAGCCGCACAAGATCATCAACCTGAAGGCCGGCGAGTACGGCAACACCGGCAAGTTCTTCGCCAAGGGTCAGGTCACGACCTACAAGAACAAGTTCGTCAAGCTCCAGAAGAAGAAGTGCGACAAGTGCTCCTACAAGCCGGTCTCGCAGAAGAAGACCACGGGCACCGGCAAGTTCCTCTTCAACTTCGATGGTCCGCGTGGCAGCTGCTTCCGCGTCCTCGTCCCCGGCACCTCGCAGTACAAGCCGGCCTACCGTCCCGTGGGTTGCATCGTCCCTGCCTGACCGACACCACCCCCTGACACCGCACGAGGGCCCTGCCGTCCGGCAGGGCCCTCGTACGTCGTCGTGCAGGTGGGTGCGAGCCTCAGACGATGGTCCAGGTGTCGCCGCCGTTGACGAGGGCGGTGAGGCGCTCGGTGGGGTCGCCGGGGGCGGCGTCCTTGGCGGAGCTGATCTGGGCACGGGTCTGGTCGTCGTAGGTCGGGCGCTCGACCTGGCGGAAGATCCCGATGGGTGACTGGTTGAGGTAGCCGGAGTCGGTGAGTCGGCTGATCGCGAACGCGGTGGAGGGGTCGGGGTTGTGGGCGTCGTGGACCAGCAGGGCGTCGGGGGCGACGTCGGCGGTCAGGACCACCTTGACGCCACCGGTCTCGTGGTCGCGGATCAGGCCCTTGGCGCCGTGGCCCTCGTCGTCGCGGGTGCCGAAGGTGATGGCCTTCCCGTGCTCGAGCGGGATGATCGCGTCGGCCTTGGTGTCGTTGTCCTTGATCGCGTCGAACGCGCCGTCGTTGAAGATCGGGCAGTTCTGGTAGATCTCGACGAACGAGGTGCCGCGGTGGGCGGCGGCGGCCGACAGCACGGCGGTGAGGTGCTTGCGGTCGGAGTCGATGGTGCGGGCCACGAAGGACCCTTCGGCGCCGAGGGCGAGCGAGACGGGGTTGAAGGGGTGGTCGACCGATCCCATGGGGGTCGACTTGGTGATCTTGCCTGCTTCGGAGGTGGGGGAGTACTGGCCCTTGGTGAGGCCGTAGATCCGGTTGTTGAACAGCAGGATCGTCATGTTGACGTTGCGGCGCAGCGCGTGGATGAGGTGGTTGCCGCCGATGGAGAGCGCGTCCCCGTCGCCGGTGACGACCCACACGGAGAGGTCTTCGCGAGCGGTGGCGATGCCGGTCGCGATCGAGGGCGCACGTCCGTGGATGGAGTGCATGCCGTAGGTGTCGAGGTAGTAGGGGAAGCGTGAGGAGCAGCCGATGCCGGAGACGAAGACGATGTTCTCGCGGCGCAGGCCGAGCTGGGGCAGGAAGCCCTGCACGGCCTTGAGGACGGCGTAGTCGCCGCAGCCGGGGCACCAGCGGACCTCCTGGTCGGAGGTGTACTCCTTGCCGGTCTGGGGGGTGTCGTTGGTGGGGACCAGGTCAACGCCGGAGCGCAGCCCCGGGAACGGCAGCTTCTCGGTCGTGCTCACGAGCTCGCCTCCTCGGCGATCGGGGTCAGGTCGACGGTGATGCCCTCGGCGTCGGCGACGAGCGCGCCGATGGCGTCGGCGAGGTCGGCGGCCTTGAGGGGCAGCCCGCGGACCATGTTGTAGCCGACGGCGTCGACGAGGTACTTGCCGCGCAGCAGCAGGGAGAGCTGGCCGAGGTTCATCTCGGGGACGAGGACCTTGTCGTAGCGGGCGAGGATCTCGCCGAGGTCCTTCGGGAACGGGTTGAGGTGGCGCAGGTGGACCTGGGCCACGTGGTAGCCGGCCTTGCGCACGCGGCGGCAGCCGGCACCGATCGGGCCGTAGGTCGAGCCCCAGCCGATGACGAGGACCTTGGCCTCACCGGTGGGGTCGTCGACCTGCAGCGGGGGCAGGGACTCAGCGATCCGGTCGACCTTGGCCTGGCGGGTGCGGACCATGAGGTCGTGGTTGGCCGGCTCGTAGGAGATGTTGCCGTGACCGTCGCCCTTCTCGAGGCCGCCGATGCGGTGCTCGAGACCGGGGGTGCCGGGGATCGCCCAGGGGCGCGCGAGGGTCTCCTCGTCGCGCAGGTAGGGCCAGAACTCCTCGGTCGTGGTGTCCTCGGCGCCGTCCTTGCCCTTCTTGGTCACCGTCTTGTTGCGCTCGGTGGCGAACTTCGGGTCGATGGTGGGGAGGTCCTCGATGTCGGGGATCCGCCAGGGCTCGGATCCGTTGGCGAGGTAGCCGTCGGAGAGGAGCATGACGGGGGTGCGGTAGGTGATCGCGATCCGCGCTGCCTCGACAGCGGCGTCGAAGCAGTCTCCCGGCGACTGCGGCGCGATGATCGGGACCGGGGCCTCGCCGTTGCGGCCGTACATGGCCTGGAGCAGGTCGGACTGCTCGGTCTTGGTGGGCAGCCCCGTCGAGGGACCACCGCGCTGGACGTTGATGACGAGCAGCGGCAGCTCGGTCATCACGGCCAGGCCGATGAACTCACCCTTGAGCGCGATGCCCGGCCCCGAGGTCGTGGTGATGCCGAGCTGGCCGGAGAAGGACGCGCCGATGGCGGCGCCGATCCCCGAGATCTCGTCCTCGGCCTGGAACGTCGTGACGCCGAAGGACTTGTGCTTGCTGAGCTCGTGGAGGATGTCGGAGGCCGGGGTGATCGGGTAGGACCCGAGGAACAACGGCAGCCCGGACTGCACGCCGGCGGCGACGAGGCCGTAGGACAGGGCGAGGTTGCCGGTGATGTTGCGGTAGGTGCCCGGCGCCATGGGGGCGGGCTTGATCTCGTACTGGACCACGAACGTCTCGGTGGTCTCCCCGAAGTTCCAGCCGGACTTGAACGCCGTGATGTTGGCGTCGCGGATGGCCGGGACCTTCGCGAACCGCTTGGACAAGAACGCGGTGGTGGACTCGGTGGGGCGCCCGTACATCCAGGACAGCAACCCGAGGGCGAACATGTTCTTCGCGCGGGCGGCGTCCTTGCGGGACAGGCCGAACTCCTTGACGGCCTCGACGGTCATGCCGGTGAGGTCGAGCGGGAACACCGAGAACTCACCCAACGCGTCGTTCGCGTCGCCGAGGAAGTCGAGCGGGTTGGTGTCGTAGCCGGCCTTGGTGAGGTTGCGGGCGGTGAAGTCGTGGGTGTCCACGATGATCTGCGCACCCTTGGGCAGGTCGCCCAAGTTGGCCCTCAACGCAGCCGGGTTCATCGCGACCAGCACGTCGGGGGCATCGCCCGCGGTGAGGATGTCGTGGTCGGCGAAGTGGACCTGGAACGACGAGACGCCCGGCAGCGTGCCCTGAGGGGCGCGGATCTCGGCGGGGAAGTTGGGCAGCGTCACCAGGTCGTTGCCGAACACCGCTGACTCCTGGGTGAACCGGTCACCCGTGAGCTGCATCCCGTCACCGGAGTCGCCCGCGAACCGGATGATCACCCGATCGAGCTGCTTGACCTGCTTGGACACCCTCGCCCACCTTCGTCACGTCGTTCGTTGCTGCCCCGGATCGTATCCGGAGGATCGCCAAAACTGGAACACGTTCCAGTTTGACCGGTAGTCCGGTCGCGACCTTCACGATAGTCCGCCCTCGTGGGCAGCGCGGGCCGTCTCCCCGTCTGGACCAGTGAGTCGCGACACGGCCCGGATATTCGCTTTTAAGCACTTAACCTGATTATTCTGCTCGACATTAGTGACAACGATGCCGGCAACCTCGTCCGGCAGCCAACGAAAGAGTGAAGTCATGAAGAAGACGATCAAGGCCGCGGTGGCTGCTTCTGTCACCGGGGTGCTGGCCTTGACCGGGTGCTCTGTTGCGGGTGGCAGCAGCGATTCCGGTGAGACGGTCACTGTCAATGCGTTCTCCGTGATGGAGGCGGCCAACGAGCCCGTCTTCGACGATTTCGAGGGCACCGCCGACGGTGCCGACGTGACGTTCCAGACGTCGTACGGCGCCTCGGGTGACCAGAGCCGCGCGGTCGTCGCCGGCGCGGACGCCGACGTCGTCCACTACAGCCTCGAGACTGATGTCACGCGCCTCGTGGGTGAGGGACTGGTCGCCGAGGACTGGAAGGACAACGCCACCAACGGCATCGCCACGTCCTCGGTCGTGGTGTTCGTGGTCCGCAAGGGAAACCCCGACGGCATCGAGACGTGGGACGACATCGTCGAGCCCGGCGTCGAGATCATCACGCCCAACCCCGGTTCGTCCGGCTCGGCCCGCTGGAACATTCTGGCGGCCTGGGCGCACATCACCGGCAACGGTGGCAGCGAGGAGGAGGCCCGTGCCTTCACCACCTCCCTGCTCAACAACACGATCGCCCTGCCCGGCAGCGGTCGCGAGGCGACCACCGCCTTCACCGACGGCTCCGGCGACGTCCTCCTCTCCTACGAGAACGAGGCGATCCTGGCCAAGCAGAACGGTGCCGACATCGACTACGTCGTCCCGCCGGACACGCTCCTCATCGAGAACCCGGCCACCGTCACGGTCGACGCGGACGAGACCGCGCAGGCGTTCCTCGAGTTCATGACCTCGCCCGAGGCCCAGGCCGACTACGCCCAGTCGGGCTTCCGTCCGGTCGTCGACGGCGTCGAGATCGAGGACGTCGAGGGCGCCAACGACCCGGCCGACCCGTTCCCGACCCCACAGACGCTGTTCACGATCGACGACACCTTCAACGGGTGGGGCGAGGCCGCGGACCTCTACTTCGGTGACGGCGAGGAGGACAACCCGCTCGGCATCATCACCGAGCTCCAGCAGACGACCGGTCAGGTCGGCGAGGAATGACCTCCGCCCTGATCGGTGCGAGTGCTGCAGCCGGGCCGGCGTCCCCCGAGGGACGCCGGCCGCGGCGTGTCCGCCGCACGACGCCACACAACACGCTGACCAGGGGCGCCGGCCTCGGGCTCGGCGTGGCCATGATCTGGTTCAGCCTGCTGGTCCTGATCCCGCTCACCGCCGTCATTGCCGCCGCCGGGCAGGGTGGCTGGTCGGGCTACTTCGACGTCCTGCGCAACGACCAGACGTGGGCCGCGGTCACGCTGACGGTCTCCCAGGCCCTGGTCGTGACCCTGGTCAACATCGTGATCGGCTCGATCATCGCCTGGGTGCTGGTGCGCGACGACTTCTGGGGGAAGCGGCTGCTCGACGTCATCATCGACGTGCCGTTCGCCCTGCCGACGATCGTGGCGGGACTGGTGCTGCTCTCGCTCTACGGGCCCAACAGCCCATTGGGGCTGCACTGGGCCTTCACGCCCAACGCCGTGACCCTGGCGCTGGCCTTCGTGACGTTGCCCTTCATCGTGCGCACGGTCCAGCCGGTCCTCGAGGAGCTGGAGGCCGACGTCGAGGAGGCCGCCGCCTCCCTGGGCGCGAGCCGCGCCACCATCGTGCGCCGGATCATCCTGCCGAGCCTGGCGCCGGCCATCGCGGCGGGTGCGGCGCTGTCCTTCGCGCGCGCGATCTCGGAGTATGGCTCGCTGGTGCTGCTGAGCGGCAACCGGCCCTTCCAGACCGAGGTCGTCTCGGTGCGGGTGCTGACCTTCATCGAGAACGGCAACAACCAGTCAGCCGCCGCGCTCGCCTCGATCATGCTCGCGGTCGCGCTGGTCGTGATCGTCGCGCTCGACGTCGTCCAGCGGAGGGTGGCCCGCCGTGGTTGACGTCTCCACCCCCACCAAGTGGCTGCTGCGGCTGGTGGCCGTCGGCTACGTCTTCTTCCTCGTGGCCTGGCCGGTCGGCCTGGTCGTGCAGCAGACCTTCAGCAACGGCCTCACCAACCTGACCGATGCCCTGAGTGACGAGCAGGTCATCGGGGCCCTCCAGCTGACGCTCATGGTCGCCCTGTGGGCCGTGGTCATCAACCTGGTCTTCGGTGTGGGGATCTCGCTGTTGCTGGTGCGCTTCGAGTTCCCTGGCAAGAGGGTGCTCTCGGCGCTCATCGACCTCCCCCTCTCGGTGTCGCCGGTCGTGGTCGGCCTTGCGCTGCTCCTGGTCTACAACGGGCGCGACGGCTGGATCGGGCCCGCTGCTGAGAGTCGTGGCCTCCAGATCATCTTCGACTCGCCCGGCATGATCATGGCGACCTGCTTCGTGGCCCTGCCGCTGATCATCCGCGAGGTCGTCCCCGTCCTCCACGAGATCGGTGACGACCAGGAGCAGGCGGCACGCAGCCTCGGCGCCAGCACCCGGCAGACCTTCTGGCGGATCACCCTGCCCAGCATCAAGTGGGCGGTCGTCTACGGCGTCGTGCTGAGCCTGGCGCGCAGCCTCGGCGAGTTCGGCGCCGTGAAGATCGTCTCCGGCAACATCACCGGGCAGACCCAGACCGCGACGCTCGTGGTCGAGGCGAAATACCAGAACTTCCAGCAGGAGACGGCCTACGCGACGTCGTTCCTGCTGATCGTGGTGAGCATCGCCGCGTTGGTCGTCGTCGCCTTCCTGCGCCCCAAGCGCGCTCACTGACCCTCTCCCACCACGAACCGACCACCAAGGAACCCCTCATGAGCATCGATGTCTCAGGTGTCACCAAGAAGTTCGGCGACTTCGTCGCCCTCGACGACGTGTCCGTCTCCCTGCCCACCGGCCAGCTGACGGCCCTGCTCGGCCCGTCGGGGGGTGGCAAGTCGACCCTCCTGCGGATCATCGCCGGCCTCGACCGCGCCGACACCGGCACGGTCAGCATCGAGGGCACCGACGCCACCCGGCTGCCGGCCCAGAAACGCAACGTCGGCTTCGTCTTCCAGCACTACGCGGTCTTCAAGCACATGACCGTGGCCAAGAACGTCGCCTTCGGCCTCGAGATCCGCAAGCGGCCCAAGGCCGAGATCGAGCACCGGGTCGATGAGCTGCTCAAGCTCGTCCATCTCTCGCAGTTCTCCCACCGGCTGCCCTCGCAGCTCTCCGGCGGCCAGCGCCAGCGCATGGCCCTCGCGCGGGCGCTGGCCGTCGAGCCGAAGGTGCTCCTGCTCGACGAGCCCTTCGGCGCTCTCGACGCCAAGGTGCGCAAGGAGCTGCGTGACTGGTTGCGGCGCCTGCATGACGAGGTGCACGTGACCACGGTGTTCGTCACCCACGACCAGGAGGAGGCCCTCGAGGTCGCCGACGAGATCGTGGTGATCAACGAGGGCCGCGTCGAACAGATCGGCAGCCCCGACCAGCTCTACGATGAGCCGGCCAACGACTTCGTCATGGGCTTCCTCGGCGAGGTCACCCAGCTCGGCGACATCCGCCTGCGCCCCCACGACATCGAGGTGTCGGCCACGCCGGGCAGCGCCGGCGCGCTCTCCGGGCGGATCACGCGCTTGCTGCGCGTCGGCTTCGAGGTGCGCCTCACGGTGAGCACTGCGGGCGGTGAGGTGACCGTCGTACTCACGAGGACGCACGCGCGCCAGCTCGGTCTGGTCGAGGGCTCCCACGTCTGGCTCACGGCCGCATCGGGCGCCACCACGGTGCCGGCGATGGTGGCCGTCTGAGTCGTAGGAGTGCTCGGGCTCTGGCTGTCGTGTCGCGGGCGTACGACGGCGGCGGCCGTAGCCGCGGCCACCTCAGCGGTAGTTGGTGAACTGGACCGCGAAGTCCCAGTCCTCGCCGCGCACCAGCGCCTGGACGGCCTGGAGGTCGTCGCGCTTCTTGGAGGAGACGCGCAGCTCGTCGCCCTGGATCTGCGCCTTGACGCCCTTGGGACCCTCGTCACGGATCAGCTTGGAGATCTTCTTGGCGTCCTCGGTGGTGATGCCCTCCTTGAGGGTGATGCCGATCTTGGAGACCGTGCCCGACTGGCGTGGCTCGGAGGGATCGATCACCTTCAGGCTGACATCACGCTTGATCAGCTTGCCCTGGAAGACGTCGAGGACGGCCGAGGCGCGGTCGTCGGCCGAGGCGGTGATCTCGATCGCCTCGTCGCCCTGCCACTCGATCGTCGCTCCGGTGCCCTTGAAGTCGAACCGGGTCGCGATCTCCCGCGCCGTCTGGCCCAGCGCGTTGTCGACCTCCTGGCGGTCGTACTTGCTCACGATGTCGAAGGACGAGTCGCCCATCTGAGATCACCTGCTCCTAAGTCTGTGCGCTTTTTCGCGAGCGGATGTCGCTGCGCTATTGTTTCGCCTCGTTGCCGCCCGACCAAACACCGGGCGCGCGACGACCCCGGCAGGTTGCCCGAGCGGCCAATGGGAACGGACTGTAAATCCGTCGGCTTATGCCTACGCAGGTTCGAATCCTGCACCTGCCACTGACGCCCCAGCATCGCGATCCGATGCGGGGGCGTCTGTCGTGAGGGACGAAGCCGGCTTTGGGTTCAGTGTGATCTACATCAAATCCGGGCCGGGCGCGACACCGAATAGGGAGTGGCGGCCACCGGTGGTCGCCTGCTCCCTCTCCCGGAAGGCTCTCCCATGCGACTCCCATCTCCCTCGATGTTCGTGTCGATCGCGGCACTCGTCGTGGCCGCCAGCGGCACCTCCTACGCCGTCGCCACGATCGGCTCCGCCGACATCCGCAACGGCTCGATCCTGCCGGTGGACATCAAGGACAACCGGCTCAAGACCAACGACATCATGGACGGCGGACTCCTGGCCCGCGACTTCCGCGAGGGCCAGTTGCCCCAGGGTGCGCAGGGTGTTCCCGGCGTTCAGGGCCCCGCGGGTGCCGATGGTGCAGGTCGTTGGCTCCTCGTCGACCGCAACGGTGCGATCGTGGCCCAGTCGGGGGGCTTCGAGATCCACACCGCCTACGACATCGTCAACAACTCCGGTGCTCCGGTCCCGGCCGGTGCGCTGGGCAATGTCTACATCGAGTCCAACGAGGACCTCAGCAACAACGGGATCGTCGTCTCGATAGCACTGCAGAACCAGTTCGAGCAGAACAACAACGCCAACGTGAACGGCCGCGCGCTTGGTCCTGACGCCAACCCGGAGTTCTCCGGTGAGATCACCGGCAGCCAGTGCGCCGTCGCGGGTGCGGTCGCGTGTGCCCCTGCCGGGGCCAACATGCCTGAATACCTTGTGGTGAGCCCCCGCATGAGTGACGGCAGCGTGACCCAGACGGGCGCGATCCCGGCGGACCCGGCCAACCCCAACACGCACAAGCGCTTCTACGTCATCATCACCGGCGACTCGAGCGACTTCGTGGCTCCCACGAACTGAGACATCCAGCGTCCTCACGACGCCCCGGACCGCTCGCGGTCCGGGGCCGTCTGCTGTTCCAGGACGCCGGTGAGTCTCAGGCGTGCGGCTTGTGGCTCTCGCCGTCGATGTTGAACGGCGAGTTCTTGCGCGACAGGAGCTCGCGGCGCTCCTCGGGGCTCAGCGCCTCGACCTGGGCGATCACGTCCGAGGGGTAGCCCTGGATCTCGGGCGCCTGCGCGAGCGGCACGATCGTGTGCACGACCCGATCGGCGTAGAGGTGCATCATCGTGAACGCCTGGTGCCCGTCGACGCCCGACACGAAGCGCTGCACCGGTGCCGGGTCGGAGGTGTAGCAGGAGGCCGACGCCACGCTGACCGGGACGCCGGCGAACTGCGAGTAGGTCGAGAAGTGGAAGTGACCACCGACGATCGAGCGGACGTCGGTGCCGCGGACGACCTCGGCGAGACGGTCCTGCTCCACCAGCTCGATGATCTCGGCGGCGCGCAGCATCGGCAGCGGGATCGGCGGGTGGTGCATGGCGAGCACGGTGCCGTGCTCGGCCGGGGTGGCCAGGACGTCGCGCAGCCAGGCGAGCTGGCTGTCCTCGAGCTCGCCGTGGTGGTAGCCGGGCACGCTGGTGTCGAGCGCGACGACGCGGAGCCCCGCGACGTCGTAGACCCGGTCCTGCGGGGCGTCGGAAGCCTGGCCGAACAGCCCCTCGGCGTACTCCGCTCGCTCGTCGTGGTTGCCCATCACCCAGACCACCTGCGCGCCCATGGCCGCAGCGGCCGGCTCCACGAGCTCGCGCAACCGGGCGTACGCCGCCGGCTCGGCCTTGTCGGCCAGGTCTCCGGTGAAGACCAGCACCTGCGGCGGCGGGTCGACGTGGGTGAGCCGATCGAGGGCCAGCACGAGCCCAGCCTCGGGGTCCACGACGCCGTACTGGAGCACACCACCGGCCAGGAGGTGAGGGTCGCTGAGGTGAGCGATGACGTGGGTCGGTGGCGCGTGCTGTCCGAGCTGGAGGTGCATCCGGTCAGGGTAGGGCCGCGGCGACGCGCGTCAGGTGCGTTCGAGGTAGAACACCGGGATCAGTCGCGTCGTGCGCTCCTCGTACTTGGCGAAGTTGGGCCACGTGGCCAGCATGACCTGCCAGACCCTGGCCCGCTCCTCGCCCTCGACCTCGCGCGCAGTGACCTCCTGCTCGCGGCCGGTGTAGCGGATCGTCGCGGTCGCGGTGGCCCGCAGGTTGTTGACCCACAACGGCATGTCCGGCCCGCCGAAGTAGGAGCCGGCGATCAGCCAGCCGCCGGCGTGGGGGACGCACAGCAGTGGCGTCGTGCGGGGGATGCCGCTCTTGCGGCCGGCCACGGTGAGCATCAGGTTGGGCAGACCAGCGATGTCGAGGATCGTCACCCGACCCTGGGTCGCGCGCTGCAGCGTCTTGTCGGTCCAGACGACCTGGGGGAGCAGCTTCGGCATCCAAGTGAGGGCGCCGATGCGCACGGCGAGCGGAGTGAGGAGACCCATGGGGAAAATGTAGGGCAGCCGCGGCGTCGCCGATGGTTCGTCTGCGGTTCAGGAGCACGCCGCCGTCTCCTCGCCGACGGTCCCTAGCGTGCATCCGTGCTGTCCCGTGGCTTCGTCGGTTCCCTCCTGGTGCTCCTGGGCGGCCTGGTGGTGTCGACGCTGCCCCGGTCCTCCCCGGTGATGGACTGGGACCTCCTCGGCGCGCTCCGCGGTGAGGAGGCCGGTCGGATGGCCGGCCTCACGCTCGTGCTGCTCGGCCTCGGCCTCCTCGCGGGCCAGTGGCTCTCGCTGTGCCGCCACGTCGCCCTCGCGCGCGGCCACGACCGCGACGACGCGCTCGCGCTGGTGCGACATGCCACGGTGGTCTGGGCAGCGCCGCTGGTGCTCGCGCCTCCGCTGTTCTCGCGTGACGGCTGGTCCTACGCCGCCCAGGGGATGCTCGCCCACGTCGGCCTCTCGCCCTACGAGCACGGGCCGTCGGTGCTGCGGGGCCCCGTCGTCGAGGCGGTCGACCCGCGCTGGCTGGACACGATCGCGCCCTACGGGCCGGTCCCGCTCGCGCTGGGGGGCCTGGCGGCCGGCGAGACCGGCAACCCGTGGGTCCTCGTCGTCGGACACCGCGTCGTCGCCCTGCTCGGCCTCGCGCTCCTCGCCTGGGCGGTGCCGCGGCTGGCGCAGTGGCGTGGGGTCGACCCGGCCCTCGCGTCGGCCGTCGTGCTCGCCTCACCCCTGATGCTCGCCCACGGTGTGGGGGGCCTGCACAACGACCTGCTGATGGTGGGCCTGATGGCCGCCGCGCTCGTCCTCGCCGTCGAGCACACCTGGTGGCTCGGCGTCCTCGTCGGCGGTCTGGCGGCCGCGGTCAAGGTGCCGGGTGGGCTGGTCTGCGTCGCGATCGTCCTGGTCTCGCTCCCGGTGGGCACCCCCCTCGCTGCACGCGTACGACGCCTGGCCGGCGCGGCCGCGCTCGCGCTCGGCATGGTGGCCGGCCTCGGCGTGCTGACCGGCCTGGGCGTCGGTTGGGTCCACGGCCTGACCGTCCCCGGGACGGTCAACACCCCGCTCTCGGTGACGACCCTCCTCGGTGGCGCGATCGACTGGACTGCCGCGGTGATCGGGCTGGACCTGGGACCTGCGACGTTCCTGGGGCTGGTGCGGGGGCTCGGCTCGCTGATCACCGTGGGGGTGATCCTCCACGTCGCCCTGCGCGGCCGCACGGGCTCGCGACCCGAGGCGCTGCACGGACTGGCCGTGATGGTCGGCGCGACGGTGCTGCTCGGCCCGGTCGTCCACCTCTGGTACCTGTTGTGGGTGGTTCCGTTCCTGGCGGTGCTGCGCCTCTCGCGGCTCGGCATGGTCGGGCTCCTGGCCACCGCGACCGTCGCGGGCCTGGTGGCGCCCCTGGACTCCTCGCTGCACGGCGCCTACCTGGCCATCGTCCTGGGCAGCATGCTCGTGGCCTGCCTGCTGCCGGTCCTGCTGCTCACCTCGCGGGCCCGGGACCGGCTCGAGCGGATCGTCGGGGCGGTCTGGCCACCTGCCGCGCCGACGCCGACGCCGACGCCGGCCCCGACGCCGGCCCCGGCCCGAGGCTCAGGCAGGAAGCCCCAACGCCTGGTCGGTGAGGTCGGCGTGCACGCCGAGCATCCGCTCCACCGAGCGTGACCACGGGAACTGTTCGGCCCGGTGCCGCGCGGCCGCTCGCCGTTGACGCTCGGGGCGGTCGACGATGCGGAGGACGGCGTCGGCCAGTGCGCCGGGGTCCGGGGTGCCCCAGGCGCCGGACTGGCGGTCCACGAGCTCGCGGGCACCGCCCCGGTCGGCGGTGACGACGGGCGTCCCGCTGGCCAGCGCCTCGAGCACCGCGAGGCCGAACGTCTCGCCGGGACAGACCGACAGCGCGACGTCGGCGGAGGCGATCGCCCGGCTCAGCTCGGCGCGGCCCTCGACATAGCCGCGGAAGTGCACCGGAGCACTGCCGGCGAGGACGCGCAGCTCGTCGAGGTGCGGTCCGTCGCCGAAGACGTCGAGCCGCACCGCCAGCCCGCGCCGGTGCAGCTCCACCGCGGTGGCCACCGCCAGGTGCGGTGACTTCTCCCGGGAGAGACGCCCGACGTGGGCCAGTCGCAGCACGTCACCGCGTGCGGGTCCCTCGTGCGGCCGGAACGTCGCCAGGTCGACGCCGAGCGGGACACGTCGGATGGGGCAGCCCGCGGCGTCGGCGACGACGCGGAACTCGCCCTCGGCGTAGCGCGACGTGACGACGACGGCGTCGAAGGAGCGGACCAGCACCCGGTTGAGCAGCTTGATCGACGCCTTGGCGCTGACGTCCAGGCCGGTGCGCAGAGCCAGCATGTCGTCGAGGCGCTCGTGCGAGATCAGGACACTGCCCACGTCGCGGCGGCGGGCCCAGCGGGCGACCGGGAGCAGGGTGAGCTTGTCGCTGAGCTCGACCGAGGTCGGCCGCCAGCGCTCGAGCACGTCGATCACGCGCCACGGCTCGACGATCAGGCGGTAGCCGCTGCCCACGCGCGGCGCCCGCACCTGGACGACGTCGCCGTGCTCGGTGCTGGTCACGGCGTCGACGGGACCGGGGATGACCAGGAGCCGTTCCGCCCCGGCGGCGACGTAGCCGCGGCCGAGGGCGTCGACGGCGTGCTTCATGCCGCCGGAGGCGGGACCGATGAAGTTGGCGAGCTGGGCGATGCGCACTTCCCGACCCTGCCGCGCGCCGGTGAACGCGCCGTGAGCCTGGCACGACCTCCGGCCGAACGGGTGCCGATCAGGTCACCCGCCTGCGGGCTCGATCCGACCGACGACCTCACCCAGGGTGATCCGGCCCCCGGAGGTGCCGGGGGCGGAGTAGCGCAGGACCACCTCGTCGCCGTCCTCGAGGAAGGTGCGGCCTCCCGCGAAGGGCTCCGTGCCGCCCCAGGAGAGCTCGAGGAGGGAGCCGCGCTGCTCCGGCTCGGGCCCGCTGATGGTCCCCGAGGCGAAGAGGTCACCCGTGCGCAGCGAGGCGCCGTTGGAGGTCAGGTGCGCCAGCATCTGCGCCGGCGACCAGTACATCGAGGAGTACGGCGGGCGGCTGACGACCTCGCCGTCCAGCAGCACCTCCACGTCGATGTCGAGGCCGCGGGCCCGGTCGGGCGCGAGGTGGTCGAGCGGTCGTGGTTCCTGGCCCGGCAGGTCGGTCCACGCGGCCTCGAGCGCCGCCAGCGGCGTCACCCAGTGCGAGATCGAGGTGGCGAACGACTTGCCGAGGAACGGCCCGAGCGGGACGTACTCCCAGGCCTGGATGTCGCGGGCCGACCAGTCGTTGAGCCCCACCACGCCGAAGACGTGTCGCGCGAAGTCGTCGTGCGCCACGGTGCTGCCGAGTGCGGAGCCCACCCCCACCACGAACCCCAGCTCCGCCTCGAGGTCGAGGCGTCGGCTCGGCCCGAACGTCGCGTCGCCGAGCTGGCCGCTGGGCCGCACCACCGACGTCCCGCTGGGCACGACCGTCCCGGCCCGCCCGTGGTAGCCCACCGGCAGGTGTCGCCAGTTGGGCAGCAGCGGCTCCTGGCCGGGGCGGAAGATCGCTCCGACGTTGGTGGCGTGGTGCAGCGAGGCGTAGAAGTCGACGTAGTCGGCCACCTCGAACGGCAGGTGCAGGCGCACCGCGCCGACGGCGTACGACGGGGGGTCGGCGCTCTGCGCCAGCGCGGTGACCTCGGCGCGGGTCGCGGCCCAGGCAGGCGGACCGAGCGCCATGAAGGCGTTGAGCGACGGCTCGGCGAAGCACGGCCGGCCGGTCGCGGCGTGCAGGTCGATCACGCGGTCGCCGAGGCGGACCCCGACCCGCGGGGAGTCGTTGTCGACGGAGAAGATCCCGTAGGGAAGGTGGTCGAGGCCGAAGCCGCTGGACGCGCTCACGGGACCAGCCCCAGGGTGCGGAGCTCGGCGAGGGTCGCGACGACGTCCTGCGCTCCGATCGACGTCACCCAGCGTCGTACGCCGGTCAGGTTGGCGGCGGCCAGGGCAGCACCGTCGCGCGACCCCAGCGTCGCGACGACCTCGTCGCGGGACGCCCCGTCGAAGGCGAGGCGAGTGGCCACCAGCAGGGGGAGCGGGCCGGGGCCGCCCCCGCTGCAGCGGAACGGGGTCTCCCGGTCGAGGGCCGCGTCGGTCCAGGCGGCCAGGAGTGCGGGGGAGGCGCCGTCGGGGCGCAGCGTCAGCCGCAGCTCGGCGGCGGCGACCTCGTCGGCCGCGGCCAGCCACCCGTGGGTCGGCTCGTCGGCGGGCAGCTCGACGTGGACCGGCACGTCCTCGCCCAGCACGCCCTCGGCGCGCGCCACGTCGACGGCTGCCACGACGCGGCGGGCATTGCCGGCGAGGTCGTCGGGGTCGCGCAGGGCGACCTCGAGCCCGACCACCGTCAGTCCCAGCCGGGACGCCAGCCCGGCCGGCCCCGCGACCTGTCCGGCGCCGCCGGTCACGACGAGGTGCAGCGGTGCTGTCGACCCGCGCAGGAGCGGCAGGTCGGTGTCGCGGACGACCAGGGCCCGCAGCGAGGGATGGGGTGGTGCCGTCGCGCCCGGCAGGGCCAGGGGCGCCTCGTCGTCGAGGAGGGCGGACCAGACGGGTTCCGGGTGCGAGGCCACGGGGCTACTCTAACGAGACGTCAGATAACGGACGCTGGCGTCCGATAAACGATCATGAAGCCGAGCAGCCCGGAGGATCGATGGCCCACTACCGCCACGTCGGCGAGGTGCCGCCGAAGCGGCACACGCAGTTCCGTGACCCCGACGGCAACCTCTACTACGAGGAGCTGATGGGGGAGGAGGGCTTCTCCTCGGACTCCTCCCTGCTCTACCACCGCGGTGTCCCCTCGGCGATCGTCGCCTGCGAGGTCTGGGAGCTGCGCGACCAGACCCGCACGCCCAACCACCCCCTCAAGCCGCGCCACCTCAGGCTGCACGACCTCGAGACCGACACCTGCCCCGTCACCGGCCGACGGCTGGTGCTCGGCAACAACGACGTGCGCATCGGCTACGTGGTCACGGGCACCGGACCCTCGCCGCTCTACCGCAACGCGATCGGCGACGAGTGCGTCTACGTCGAGTCCGGCACCGGCACCGTCGAGACGGTGTTCGGGGTGCTCGCCTTCCGCGCCGGCGACTACGTCGTCATCCCGCGAGCGACGACGCATCGCTGGGTCCCGGCCGAGCCGAGCCGGCTCTACGCGATCGAGGCCAACAGCCACGTCGGCCCACCCAAGCGCTACCTCTCCAAGCACGGGCAGCTGCTCGAGCACGCGCCCTACTGCGAGCGCGACCTGCACGGCCCGACCGACGTCCACCTGGCCGAGGGCACCGACACCACCGACACCACCGACGTGGAGGTGCTGGTCAAGCACCGCACGAGCGCCGGCGTCGTCGGCACCCGGATGACCTACGCGACGCACCCGTTCGACGTGGTCGGGTGGGACGGCTGCCTCTACCCCTACACGTTCAACATCGACGACTACATGCCGATCACCGGCAAGATCCACCAGCCCCCGCCGGTCCACCAGGTCTTCGAGGGGTGGAACTTCGTGATCTGCAACTTCCTGCCCCGCAAGGTCGACTACCACCCGCTGGCGGTCCCGGTGCCCTACTACCACTCCAACGTCGACTCCGACGAGGTGATGTTCTACGTCGGCGGCGACTACGAGGCGCGCAAGGGATCGGGCATCGGCATCGGCTCGATCTCGCTGCACCCGGGCGGGCACGCGCACGGGCCGCAGCCATCAGCCATCGAGGCCTCGCTCGGAGCGGAGTACTTCGAGGAGTCGGCCGTCATGGTCGACACCTTCGCGCCCCTCGACCTCGGCGAGGCGGGGCTCGCGGCGGAGGACCCGGCGTACGCCTGGAGCTGGGCGGGCCGGGTCCTCTCCTGAGACAGGTGACAGCGATCAGGGAGCGACCGGCTGACCCGTGAGGTGCTTGTAGGTGTAGGCCGTGCCGATCAGGGAGACCGGGATGGCGACGATCAGGCCGACGCCGCACAGGATCGCGCCGACCAGGATGATCACGTAGCTGACGATCGACCAGACGAGGGCGCTGCCGAGGTTGTCCTTGACGAAGGTGACGCTCGCCTTGATGGCGTCCATCGGCTCCATGTCCTTGTCCAGCAGGAAGTACAAGGCGTACTGCAGGAAGAACGCCGCGACGATGCCCGGCAGGATGCACAGCAGGAAGCCGACGAAGATGATCACGCTGGAGATCACGCTGGTGATGATGACCGGCCCGATCCTGTCGGTCTTGAACACCTCGGACATGGTGAACGGGCGTCCCTCGGTGATGCTGAGGGCGCCACGGATGATGCCGGCGCCGATGATCTGGTAGACCACGAAGAAGAGCAGTGAGCTGATGGCGGTGGCCACGAGGGAGATGACGAAGCCGCTTCCGACGTCGCACTGGAAGAACCCGTTGGAGTCGGTGTAGCACTCGGGGTCCTGGACCAGGACGTTGCGGATGACGGCACCGATGATCTGGAAGATCACGATCCCGCCGAAGACCACCAGGCCGGCGATGATGATCTGGCCGACATTGGCCTGGAACTTGGCCCAGCCGTAGCTGATCGCGGAGCCCACGTCCCAGCCCGACGCGCCCTGGGGCGGCGCGCCGTAGCCACCCGGAGGGGGTGCGCCGTAGCCACCCGGAGGGGGCGGAGGGGCGGCGCCGTAGCCGCCGGCGGGGGGCGGCGGGGGCGGCGGGGGAGTGCCGTCGCCGCCCAAGGGCGGCTGCTCGGGCGGGATACCGCCCGGAGGTCCGTAGTTCGACATGGGGACTCCTTCGTTGCGCCGCCGGGCCGGGATGGCGCGGGCTCGGCTCGAAACTAGCGTCTGCGGAGCGCCTCGGACAGTGGTGCTACGTACTGTTGTCCGAGCAGGTCAGGATGGGTACATGAGCTTCATGGGACGACGAGCACCGCAGAAGGACATCGACGAGTCAGAGCTCGAGGTCGGGGGGACCGCCCACGCGGCGGCCGGGCCGACGGCCGTGGCCGTGTCGATGAAGCGCTCGATCGAGCAGATGGGCGTGCGCCGCACGGCGCAGACGTTGCTCAAGCTCAACCAGGCCGACGGGTTCGACTGCCAGGGCTGCGCCTGGCCCGATCCCGACCCGTCGCACCGGCACACCGCCGAGTTCTGCGAGAACGGGGCGAAGGCGGTCACCGAGGAGGCGACGCTGCGTCGCGTCACGCCGGCCTTCTTCGCCGAGCACCCGATGGCGGACCTGGCCGAGAAGACCGACTACTGGCTCGGGCAGCAGGGGCGGATCACCGAGCCGATGGTGTTGCGTGACGGCGCGACCCACTACGAGGCCATCTCGTGGGACGGCGCCTTCGACCTCATCGGGCGTCAGCTCAACGGCCTCGCGTCACCGGACGAGGCGATCTTCTACACGTCGGGCAGGACCTCCAACGAGGCGGCGTTCGCCTACCAGCTCTTTGTGCGTGCCTTCGGCACCAACAACCTCCCCGACTGCTCCAACATGTGCCACGAGTCGACCTCGGTCGGTCTCGCCGAGGTGATCGGCATCGGCAAGGCGTCGGTCACCTTCGACGACGTCCACCACGCCGACCTGATCGTCATCGCCGGCCAGAACCCCGGCACCAACCACCCCCGGATGCTCACTGCTCTGGAGGAGGCCAAGGCCAACGGCACCAAGATCATCGCGATCAACCCGCTCAAGGAAGCGGGCCTGGTGCGCTTCAAGAACCCCCAGAACGTCCGCGGTGTCCTCGGCAACGGCACCGGCATGGCCGACCTGCACCTGGCCGTCCGGATCAACGGCGACCTCGCGCTCTTCCAGGCGATCAGCTCGCTGCTGCTGGAGTGGGGAGAGCTCGACGAGGACTTCATCGAGCAGCACACCTTCGGCTTCGAGGACTACGCCGCACATCTGCGCCGGCTCGACTGGGACCTCGTGCTCGCCTCGACCGGCTTGGCCCGCGACGAGATCGAGCAGGCGGCGCGCATGATCGCCGCCTCGGAGAAGACGATCTACTGCTGGGCGATGGGCATCACGCAGCACAAGAACGCCGTGGCCACCGTGAAGGAGATCGCCAACCTCTCCTTCCTGCGCGGGGACATCGGCAAGCCCGGCGCCGGGCTCTTCCCGGTGCGCGGCCACTCCAACGTGCAGGGAGACCGCACGATGGGGATCTGGGAGCGCGCGCCGGAGCACTTCCTCGACGCGATCCGCGCCGAGTTCGGCTTCGAGCCACCGCGCGAGCACGGCCACGACGCGGTCGCGGCCATCAAGGCCCTGCGCGACGGCAGGGCGAAGTTCTTCTTCGGCATGGGCGGCAACTTCGTCGCAGCAGCACCGGACACCGGGGTCACCGAGGACGCTTTCCGCAAGGCGGAGCTCACCGTGCACGTCTCCACCAAGCTCAACCGCTCCCACGTGGTCACCGGCAAGCAGGCGCTGATCCTCCCGGCGCTCGGTCGCAGCGAAAAGGACCTCACTGGTGGAGGGGCGCCGCAGCGGGTCACGGTCGAGGACTCGCTGTGCTCGGTGCACTCCTCGGTCGGCCCGCTCGAGCCGGCGTCGGCGCACCTGCGCTCCGAGGTCGACATCGTCTGCTCGATGGCCCAGGCCACGATCGGTGACCGTTATGGCATCCCGTGGTCGGCCTTCCGTGACGACTACAGCGAGATCCGCCACCGGATCGCCCGCGTGGTGCCCGGCTGCGCCGCCTACGACGAGAAGGTCGCGCAGCCCGGTGGCTTCGTGCTGCCGCACCCGCCGCGGGACACCCGCACCTTCCCGACGGCGAAGGACCGGGCGATCTTCACCTGCACGCCGACCTCGGTGCTGCACGTGCCCGAGGGCCGGTTGCTGCTGCAGACGATGCGCTCGCACGACCAGTTCAACACGACGATCTACGGTCTCGACGACCGCTACCGCGGCATCAAGAACGGCCGCCGCGTCGTCTTCGTCAACCCCGACGACATCGTGTCGCTGGGGCTCGAGGAGGGCCAGATGGTCGACATCATCAGCGAGTGGGAGGACGGTGTCGAGCGTCAGGCGCCGCGTTTCCGGGTGGTCTCCTACGACACTCCCCGCGGCTGCACGGGTGCCTACTACCCCGAGACCAATCCGCTGGTGCCGCTGGACTCCAAGGCCGACGGCAGCAACCAGCCGGCCTACAAGTCCGTGGTCGTGCGCCTGGTCCCGGCCGATGGGGGGCCGGCGGGTCCGATCGGGGGCGTGGGGGCCGGTGCCGTCGCTGGTGGTGAGGGCGACGAGCCGAAGCGGAGCCCCCAACCCACGCACCTCTCCTGAGACCGCCGGCCGCTGCGGCAGGATGGGGCCGTGAGCAACCCCGAGCGCGACCCCGCCGAGCTGATCTGCGCGGCGGGCGTCGCCGACGGCGTCGAGGTCATGACGCCGCGCGACGTGCCGCTGGGCGGTCCCCGCGCCATGACCGTACGGCGCACCCTGCCGCAGCGTCAGCGCTCGCTGATCGGCGCGTGGTGCTTCGTGGACCACTACGGGCCCGACGACGTGGGTCACACCGGCGAGATCGAGCACCGTGACAGCGCCGGCCACCACGCGATGGTGCGGCCGGGCGAGGTCAACCTGATGACCTCCGGGCACGGCATCAGCCACTCCGAGATGTCGACCCCCGGGACCACGACCCTGCACAGGCCCCAGCTCTGGGTGGCCCTGCCCGCCGCGGCCCGCGACACCGCGCCCGCGTTCGCCCACCACGCGCCGACCCCCGTGACGGGTGGAGGCTGGGAGGCGAGGGTCTTCCTCGGCTCCCTGCTCGGCGACACGTCGCCGGTCGAGACCGCGACCCCGCTGCTCGGCGCGGAGCTGGTCCTCGCCGCCCGCACGACGCTCGACCTCGCAGTCGACCCGTCCTACGAGCTGGGGCTGCTGGTCGACCAGGGCCGCGTCGAGGTCGCGGGCACGGCTGCCGCGGCCCACGACCTGGTCTACGTGCCGCCCGGTCGCACCGACGTCCGGCTGGTCGCCGGGGACGAGCCGGTCCGCGCCCTGCTGCTGGGCGGTCCGCCGTTCGGCGAGTCGATCGTCATGTGGTGGAACTTCGTGGGCCGAAGCCACGAGGAGATCGTCGGCTTCCGCGAGGAGTGGCAGGCGCAGGTCACCGACGCCGGACTCGTCGACGGCCGGTTCGGCATGCCTGCCGGCGATGCCAACGCGCCGATCCCGGCACCCCCGATGCCGCACGTGCGGCTGAAGGAACGTCGCTGATGGGACCGGTGCTGGGCGAGGACGGGGTGCTGCGCTGCCCGTGGGCAGGTGGCCCGGGCGTCATGCGGGACTACCACGACACCGAGTGGGGCCGGCGCGTCGACGGCGAGGCCGGCTACCTCGAGCGGCTGACCCTCGAGGCCTTCCAGTCGGGCCTGTCCTGGTCGACGATCCTCCACAAGCGCGAGGCGTTCCGTGAGGTCTTCGTCGGCTTCGACGCCGAGACCGTCGCCGACTTCGACGAGGGCGACGTGGAGCGGCTCATGACCGAGGTCCGGATCGTGCGCAACCGCCGCAAGATCGAGGCGGCGGTCGCCAACGCCCGCGCGACGCTCGCACTGCGCGACGACGTCGGGCTCGAGGCGTTCGTCCTGGGCTTCGCGCCCGAGGTTCCCCCGGCGCCGGAGGACACCGACCAGCAGGCCACGACCTCGGCCGAGTCCGTGGCGCTCTCCAAGGCCCTCAAGAAACGCGGCTTCGCGTTCGTCGGGCCGACCACGATGTATGCCCTGTGCGAGGCGATCGGCGTCTTCGACCCCCACCTGGTCGGGTGCCACCGTCAGGGCGTCGCTTGATCACCGGTCTGACCTGGCTCCTGGCCTGTCAGCTCGTCGGCGAGGTCCTGGTCCGGCTGCTCGACGTCCGGGTCCCCGGACCGGTCGTCGGGATGCTGCTGCTCTTCGTGGTCCTCCGGGCCAGGTCGGTCGGCGACGACGCCGCCGTCGTACGAGCCGGCCAGGCGCTGCTGCGCCACCTCCAGCTGCTCTTCA
This sequence comes from Nocardioides psychrotolerans, assembly GCF_900113685.1. Classification (GTDB taxonomy): domain Bacteria; phylum Actinomycetota; class Actinomycetes; order Propionibacteriales; family Nocardioidaceae; genus Nocardioides; species Nocardioides psychrotolerans. Next base: position 61,629 of record NZ_FOQG01000008.1, on the reverse strand, counting down.
TCCCGGCCGGGGTCGGGGTGGTGGCCTACGCCGCCGTCATCCGCGACAACCTGTTGCCGCTCGCCGTGGCCCTGGTGGGCTCCTGGCTGCTGGCGCTCGCTGCGGTCGGCTGGACCACGACCCTGCTGGAGCGCTGGCTGCCCGGCGAGCGGGCCCGATGAGCGAGACCTGGGAGTGGCTGCTCACCTCGCCGCTCTCCATGCTCCTGCTGACCCTCCTGGCCTACCGGGTCGGCCGTCAGGTGCAGACGTGGACGGGGGGCCACGCGCTGGCCCAGCCGGTCCTCGTCGCGATCCTGCTGGTGGCGCCCGTCCTCACGTTCCTCGACATCGACTACACCGACTACCGCGCCGGCGCCGAGCTGATCGCCTTCATGCTCGGCCCGGCCACCGTTGCCCTCGCCATCCCGTTGCACCGTCAGGCCCACCGTCTGCGTGGCTTCGTGGTCCCGATGCTCGTCGCCGTGCTGCTGGGTGCCGCGGTGTCGATCACGAGCGCGGTCCTGCTGGTGCAGGTCCTCGGCGGCGGCGACGTCCTCGCCCGCACGACGGCACCCAAGGCCGCCACGGCCCCGGTCGCGATCGCGCTGGCCGAGAGCGCCGGTGGCATCTCGGCGCTCGCGGCGGTGCTGGCGATCCTCGCCGGGATCCTCGGCGCCGTCGCGGGACCGGCCGTCCTCACGGTGCTGAGGGTCCGCGACCACCGGGCGCGCGGTCTCGCCCAGGGGGCTGTCTCCCACGGCATCGGGGCATCGAGGATGCTCGCCGACCATGAGACCGAGGGTGCCTTCGCCGGGCTCTCCATGGGGCTGACTGCCCTCGCGATGAGCATCCTGCTCCCGCTGCTGCTCGCCGTCCTGCTCTGAGACGCCGCCGGTCCGGACAACCGTCGGTGAACGCGCCCCCGCCGGTACCTTGAGGGCCATGAACCGTGTCCACGCCTTCTCCGACGACGCCCTGGGGGAGCTCGACGCAGTCGGGCTCGTCGAGGCCCTGCACGCAGGCGAGGTGTCCGCCCCCGAGGTCGTCGAGGCGGCCGTCTCCCGCGTAGAGCGCGTCGACCCCGACCTCAACGCCGTGGCCTACCGGGCCTTCGAGCGTGCCCGCCTCGAGGCCAGGGACCCGCACGCCGGGTTCTTCTCGGGGGTGCCGACCCTGATCAAGGACAACGTGGCCGTCGAGGGGATGCCGACCCAGGAGGGCACCGACTCCTACGTCGGGCGACCGCAGCCGCGCGACGGCGACTTCGCCCGGATGTTCCGCGCCACCGGCCTGGTCCTCCTGGGCAAGACGCAGCTCTCGGAGTACGGCTTCTCGGGTGCGGCCGAGCACCCCCGGCTCGGCGCGGTGCGCTCGCCGTGGTCGACCGACCACGTCGCAGGTGCCTCGTCGGCAGGGTCGGCCGCCCTGGTCGCGGCCGGGGCCGTCCCGATCGCGCACGCCAACGACGGTGGCGGCTCCATCCGCATCCCTGCGGCCGTCAACGGCCTGGTCGGGCTCAAGCCGACGAGGGACCGGACCGCCCAGGACAAGCTGATGCGGGACATGCCGATCCGGATCGTCTCCGACGGCGTGGTCACCCGCTCGGTGCGCGACACGGCAGCGTTCTTCCGCGAGTCCGAGAAGGTCTACCGGGCCCTGGAGATGCCGCCGATCGGCGACGTCCGTCGGCCTGGCAAGCGCCGTCTGCGCGTGGCCCTCAACACCGCCGGCATGGGGATGGCCGCGAGTCCCGAGGTCGCCGCACTGACCGAGCAGGTGGCAGCCTCCCTGGAGGCCCTGGGACACCGTGTGGAGCCGGTCGAGGCGCTGATGGTGCCCGACTCCTTCAGCGAGGACTTCCTGCTCTACTGGTCGATGCTGGCGATGTTCCTCGTCCGCACCGGGCGTCGCCGCCACGGACGCACCTGGGCCCCGCAGAACCTCGACAACCTCACGCTCGGGCTCGACCGACACTGTCGTCGCAACCTGCACCGCCTGCCCGGCACCATCCGACGACTCAAGGCCACCAAGCAGCTTTCAGTCGCGTTCCACCAGCACCACGACGTCGTCCTCACACCCACGCTCGCGACCCGGACGCCAGAGGTCGGGCACCTCGACCCGACCCAGGACTACGACACGATCATGGACCGGCTGATGGCGTGGGTGGCCTTCACCCCGCTGCAGAACGTCACCGGTGACCCGGCGATCTCGCTGCCCCTGGCGACCACCGCGGAGGGTCTCCCCCAGGGGATGATGTTCGGCGCCGGAGCAGGCCGCGAGGCCACGCTCCTCGAGCTCGCCTACGAGCTGGAGGAGGCCTTTCCCTGGGCCCGGATCCAGGACTGACAGGGTCCCCGGAAACGGCTCGAGGGGCCGATTTCCCCCACGGCAGGACCTCTTGTACAGTTCTCCGTCGTTGCCCCTTTAGCTCAGACGGCAGAGCGTCTCCATGGTAAGGAGAAGGTCTACGGTTCGATTCCGTAAAGGGGCTCTGGGTCCAGGGCTCCACCAGAGCTCGCCCCACCCCATGGCGGGGTAGCTCAGGTGGTTAGAGCACACGACTCATAATCGTGGTGTCGCGGGTTCGAGTCCCGCCCTCGCTACGCACGAACAACTGCACTTCGACGAAGGACTTCCCGTGGCCAGCAAGAGCTCCGATGTTCGCCCCAAGATCACGCTCGCGTGCGTGGACTGCAAGGAGCGCAACTACATCACCAAGAAGAACCGTCGCAACGACCCGGACCGCCTCGAGCTGGCGAAGTTCTGCCCGCGCTGCCGCACCCACAAGGCGCACCGCGAGACTCGCTGACGTTGCACACCCGCCGGCTCACCCACGGTGAGCCGGTGTGACCCGACCCGCCGCACCCGTGCGGCGGGTTCGTGCGTTTCGAGACAGCCGACGCTCCGCACTAGGTTGGTCCCATGCCAGTCGACCAGTCCCTCGTCGGGCGCACCTTCCCCCCGACGCCGCCACGCGCGGTCTCGGAGGAGCAGGTCCGTGACTTCGTCCTCGCCACCGGAGGCTCGTCCTACGCCGGCGGGGCGGCGCCGGCGACGTTCCCCATCGTGCTCGCCTTCGATGCCATGAACGCGTTCCTCGAGGCCGAGCAGGTCGACCTCTTCCGCATCGTCCACGGGGAGCAGAAGTTCGCCTACGAGCGCCCGGTCTTCCCCGGTGACGTGCTCTGCGCGACCCTGACCGTCGCGAGCCTGCGCCAGATCGCCGGCAACGACATCATCGGCACGACCAGCGTCGTGACGGACGGCGCCGGCGCCGTCGTCTGCTCCACCAGCGCCACCCTCGTGCACCGGGGGGCGGCGTCATGAGCCTGCCGACCCGCACCTTCACGATCACCCGCGCCGACCTGGTCCGCTATGCCGCGGCCAGTGGTGACCACAACCCCATCCACCAGGACGAGTCGGTCGCCGTGAGCGTCGGGCTGCCCGGGGTGATCGCCCACGGGATGTACACCATGGCGCTCGCCGCCCGCGCCGTCGACGAGTGGTTCCCCGGGGCCGAGGTCGTCAGCCTCGGCTGCAAGTTCACCAACCCCGTCGTCGTCCCCGCCGACGGTGGGGTCGACCTCGTGGTTGCCGGCGAGGTCAAGAGCGTGGACGACGGGCTCACCACGGTCGCCCTCACCGTCACCTGCGAGGGCCAGAAGGTGCTCGGCATGCCCAAGGCCGTCGTCCGTGCCTGACCAGACCCTGCTCGCCGACCACACCACGCTCCACCTCGGCGGCCCCGCGCGTCGCTTCGTGGTCGCGCGCACCGAGGCCGAGCTGGTCGCCGCCGTACGACGGGCCGACGAGGTCGGCGAGCCGCTCCTGGTCCTCGGGGGTGGCAGCAACCTCGTCGTGGGTGACGCAGGCTTCGACGGCACGGTCGTGCAGGTCGCCACGACGGGCGTGCTCCCGGACGTGGAGGGCGACGACGCCTCGTGCGGCGGGGTGCTCGTGACGGTGGCCGCGGGCGAGTCCTGGGACGCCCTGGTGGCAACTGCCGTCGAGCGGGGCTGGGTCGGCATCGAGGCCCTCTCAGGCATTCCCGGGTCGGTGGGCGCGACCCCGATCCAGAACGTCGGTGCCTATGGCCAGGAGGTCTCGCAGACCGTCGCGTCAGTGCGGGTGTGGGACCGCACGCTCCACGGCGTGCGCACGTTCGCCAACGCCGACTGCGACTTCGCCTACCGCCACTCCCGCTTCAAGGCCGACCCCGGCCGCCAGGTCGTGTTGAGCGTGACCTTCCAGCTCGCCCAGGGCACGCTGGGCGCCCCCGTGGGCTATGCCGAGCTCGCCCGCACGCTCGGCGTCGAGCCCGGGCAGCGCGCCCCGCTGGCCGCCTGCCGTGAGGCCGTCCTGGGCCTGCGTCGCGGCAAGGGCATGGTGCTCGACGAGGCCGACCACGACACCTGGAGCGCCGGGTCGTTCTTCACCAACCCCGTGGTCGCGCCCGAGGTCGTCCCTGAGGGGGCACCCGCCTGGCCCGTGGACGGCGGGGTCAAGACCAGCGCCGCCTGGCTGATCGAGCACGCGGGGTTCGGCAAGGGCTACGGCAGTGGTGCGGTCGCAGTCTCCGGCAAGCACACCCTGGCCCTCACCAACCGGGGAGGCGCGACGACCGAGGACCTGCTGGGCCTCGCGCGCGAGGTCCGCGACGGGGTCGAGGCGCGCTTCGGCATCCGGCTGGTCAACGAGCCTGTGCTGCTCGGGTGCGTCCTGTGAGGCAACCGGTGACGGGTGCGGTCAGTACATCCCGCCGTCGTAGGACCCGTCCCAGTCGGTGGTGACGACGAAGACCACGACCGCGATGACCAGCAGCACCGCCAGCACCGTGGCCACGATGCCGGTCACCAGACCGGCGACGGCCTGTCCGCGGTTGCCGAAGTAGCCCGGGTGCCGGTCGATCTCGCGCCGGGCCTTGACCCCGGTCCAGATAGCGAAGGGTCCGGTGAGCATGCCCGGGGGGGTGATGCAGCAGAAGGGCGTGGCCAGGATCGAGACCACGGCGATGATCCCCAGCACCATCGAGGTCGTGGCGGTGCTGTTCTTCTGGACGATCGAGTACCCCGGAGCCGCATAGCCGTAGGGCGGCTGCTCGCCCCCGGCGCTCGGGTCGTACGACGGCCACTGCTGGCCCTGGGAGGCGAACGGCTGCGTCTCGTCCGGCTCGGGCGGTCCCTGGTTGGCCACGGGAAGGATCTTCCCAGGTGGTGTCGGGGGCAAACGGCGGCCGACCCTGCGGCGATCCTCAGGAGACGTCCGCGGCCAGCCACGCGTCGACGTCGGCCAGCGCGTCGGCCAGGACGTCGGACGGGGCGCAGGAGGCGCGCAGCGACATCCGGCCGAGCTCGGCGAGCTCGACGTCGGTGAGCTCGTGGGCCGCACGCATCGTGGCGTACTGAGCGGCCAGCTGCGACCCGAAGAGCAGCGGGTCGTCGGCGCCGAGCGCGACCGTCGCCCCCGCAGCCATGAGCGTCGGCAATGGCACCGAGGTGAGGTCGGAGTAGACGCCGAGCGCGACGTTGGAGACCGGGCAGACCTCCAGGGCCACCCCCGCCTCGACGATCCGGTCCAGCAGCGCCGGGTCCTCGGCGGCCCGCACGCCATGGCCCAGGCGACGCGCGTGCAGCGAGTCCAGGCAGGTGCGGATGCTGTCAGGCCCGAGCAGCTCGCCGCCGTGGGGCGCCAGCAGCAGCCCGGCCCGCTCGGCGATGGCGAAGGCGCCGGCGAAGTCGGCCGTGGAGCCACGTCGCTCGTCGTTGGAGAGCCCGAAGCCGACCACCCCGCGCCCGGCGTACTGGGCAGCGAGGCGCGCCAGCGTGCGCGCGTCGAGCGGGTGCCGGGTGCGGTTCGCGGCGATCACGACAGCCATGCCGAGCCCGGTCTCCCGGGAGGCGTCGCGCACCGCGTCGAGCACCAGGTCGGTGAAGGCGGTGATCCCGCCGAAGCGCGCTGCGTAGCCGCTCGGGTCGACCTGGATCTCCAGCCACCGCCCGCCGTCGCGGACGTCGTCCTCGGCAGCCTCCAGCACCAGCCGTCGTACGTCGAGCTCCGTGCGCAGGACGGAGCGCGCGACGTCGTAGAGGCGCTGGAAGCGGAACCAGCCCTTCTCGTCGGTGGCCCGGAGCTGCGGCGGCCACTCCGAGACCAACGAGTCGGGCAGGACGATGCCGTCGCGCTCGGCCAGCTCGAGCAGCGTCCGGTGCCGCATGGAGCCGGTGAAGTGCAGGTGCAGGTGGGCCTTCGGCAGGGTCCGGAGGTCCCGCGGCTCGGTCAGGAGAAGAGCTTCTGCAGGCGGGTGATGCCCTCGGCGATGTCGTCGTCGCCCAACGCGTAGGACAGCCGCAGGTAGCCGGGGGACCCGAAGGCCTCGCCGGGCACGACCGCGACCTCGCTGGCGTCGAGGATGTAGTCGGCGAGCTCGGCCGACGTCTCGATCAGCCGACCGCCGTGCTCCTTGCCGAGCAGGCCCTTGACCGACGGGTAGGCGTAGAACGCACCGCCGGGCATCGGGCAGAGGACGCCGTCGATCTCGTTGAGCATCGACACGATGGTCTTGCGACGACGATCGAAGGCCACCTTCATCTCGTCCACGGCCGAGAGGTCGCCCTCCAGCGCTGCGATCGCAGCACGCTGGGAGACGTTGGCGACGTTGGACGTCGCGTGCGACTGCAAGTTGGTCGCAGCCTTGACCAGGTCGACGGGGCCGACCATCCAACCGACGCGCCAGCCGGTCATCGCGTAGGTCTTGGCGACGCCGTTGACGATGACGCAGTGGTCCACCAGGTCGGGGCACAGCACCGGCATCGACCCCGTGTCCGTGGTCGATCCATCGTCGGCGTCGTAGACGAGGTGCTCGTAGATCTCGTCGGTGAGCACCCACAGGTCGTGGTCCTCGACCCACTGCCCGATCGCGCGGATCTCGTCGGAGGAGTAGATCGCGCCGGTCGGGTTGGACGGCGAGACGAAGAGCAGCACCTTGGTGCGGTCCGTGCGGGCGGCCTCGAGCTGCTCGACGGTGACCTTGTAGTCCTGGGTCTCGTCGGCGAGCACCTCGACGGTGACGCCTCCGGCCAGCTGGATGGACTCCGGGTAGGTGGTCCAGTAGGGCGCAGGCACGATGACCTCGTCGCCCGGGTCGATCATCGCGGCGAAGGCGGCGTAGATCGCCTGCTTGCCGCCGTTGGTCACCAGCACCTGGTTGGCGGCGATCTCGAGGCCGCTGTCGCGCTTGGTCTTCGCGACGATGGCCTTCTTGAGCTCGGGCAGGCCGCCGGCCGGGGTGTAGCGGTGGTTCCTGGGATCGCGGCAGGCCTCGACGGCCGCCTCGACGATGTAGTCGGGAGTGGGGAAGTCCGGCTCGCCGGCGCCGAAGCCGATCACGGGCCGCCCCTCGGCCTTGAGCGCCTTGGCCTTCGCGTCGACCTTCAGCGTCGCCGACTCGGCGATCGCGCCGATGCGGCGGGACACCCGGTGGTCGCGCGGGTTGGCGGCGCCGGTGGAGGTGGTGGGGGCGGAGGAGGCGTCAGACATGGCGTCATCGTAGAGGCGTTTGGACGCAGGCTTCGACTTGCCCGTAGACTCCACGTTTGGTGGTTTCCCCCAGGCTTTTGCGCGCCCGGACCCCGGGTGCGAACAGGCGGGGTCGACCGCGGAGGGCACTAGCTCAACTGGTAGAGCATCGGTCTCCAAAACCGAAGGTTGGGGGTTCAAGCCCCTCGTGCCCTGCGAACAGCGTGGACGCAGGATCTGGCAAGACCTCCGGGCCGCACGGCCCGGTCGGACGAAGGAAGAGGTGAGGGTGTGTCGGACAGCAAGGCAGTCGGGGGTCCCCGCGACAGCAAGGCCGAGAAGCGCACCAGCATCCCGACGTTCTACCGCCAGGTCGTGGCGGAGCTGCGCAAGGTCGTCTACCCGACCCAGGAGCAGTTGGTCACGTACTTCTTCGTGGTCATGGTGTTCGTGATCTTCATGATGGCGCTCGTCTCGGCCCTCGACCTCGGACTCGGCAAGCTCGCCTTCGCCGTGTTCACGGGCGGGTCCGACCTCTGAGCAGGTCCGGCGCGGAGCATCCGCGCCGGGACCGCGCACTACGGGCCTCCGGGCCAACCAACGCAAGGTGATGGAGCAACACGTGTCGGAGCAGTACGAGTCGGTCGAGACCGAGGGCACCCCGGAGGAGGAACTCCTGGACGCCGTCCCCGAGGACGCGCCTGAGGGCACCGCCCCCGAAGACGTCGCCACGGACGACGACGCCGTCGACGCCGAGCTGGCCGTCGAGCCCGTCGCCGACGAGCTCGCTGCCGCTGAGGAGGTGCTCGACGACGCGGTCGCCGAGACCGTCGAGGCCGGCGTCGACATCGAGGACGCCGTGCTGGCGTCCGACGACGAGGACGCCGTCGAGGCTGCCGAGGACGCCGAGGCCGACGCCGCCGAGGAGGACCTCGACCCGCTCGAGGTCTTCCGCGAAGAGCTGTGGGCCAAGCCCGGCGACTGGTACGTCGTGCACACCTACTCCGGCATGGAGAACCGGGTGAAGTCCAACCTGGAGAACCGGATCATCTCCTTGAACATGGAGGAGTACATCCACGAGATCGTGGTCCCCATCGAGGACGTCGTCGAGATCAAGAACGGCCAGCGCCGCACCCGCACCAAGCCGTCCCTGCCGGGCTACGTGCTGGTCCGCATGGACCTCACCGACGAGTCCTGGTCGACGGTGCGGCACACGCCGTCGGTCACCGGTTTCGTGGGCCACAGCCACCAGCCCGTGCCGTTGAGCATGGCCGAGGTCGAGAACATGCTGGCCCCCTCCGTGATTGCCAAGGCCGAGGCAGAGGCCGCCGCCGCCGGCACACCCGTCAAGGGTGGTTCCACCACCGCCAAGAAGGCGATCGAGGTCGCCGACTTCGACATCTCCGACTCGGTGATGGTCGTCGACGGTCCGTTCGCCACGCTGCACGCGACGATCACCGAGATCAATGCCGAGGCACAGAGGGTCAAGGCCCTCGTCGAGATCTTCGGCCGGGAGACCCCGGTCGAGCTGAGCTTCAGCCAGATCCAGAAGGTCTGAGCTCACCCGCACGACCTGCACCAACGCACGACCGCAACACCCAGGTGGCAGATGTCTGCCCGGCGCGCCGGGCACGACCTCGAGATGACCACGAAGACGCAAGCACAAAGGATCCATTGAAATGCCTCCCAAGAAGAAGATCGCCGCACTGGTCAAGGTGCAGCTCCAGGCCGGCGCCGCGACCCCGGCCCCGCCCGTCGGCACGGCCCTCGGCCCCCACGGCGTCAACATCATGGAATTCTGCAAGGCCTACAACGCCCAGACCGAGTCCATGCGTGGCAACGTCGTCCCCGTCGAGATCACCATCTACGAGGACCGTTCCTTCACCTTCATCACCAAGACCCCGCCGGCCGCTGAGCTCATCAAGAAGGCTGCCGGTCTCAAGAAGGGCTCTGGTGTCCCGCACAAGGAGAAGGTCGGCAAGCTGACCAAGGACCAGGTCCGCGAGATCGCCACGACCAAGCTGCCCGACCTCAACGCCAACGACATCGACGCCGCGATGAAGATCGTCGAGGGCACCGCTCGTTCCATGGGCGTCACGACCGACTGACGTCACTGCGGTCGCACTCGCGACCGCATCCCAGCACCACAGCACCTGTGGCAGGGCCGCGCTGGCCCACGTAGACCACACCTGGACACAGAGAAGAGAACCAGACATGCAGCGCAGCAAGACCTACCGTGCGGCGACCGAGACGTTCGACCAGGACGAGCTCTACGCCCCGCTGGCCGCGATCAAGATCGCGAAGTCCTCGAGCAAGAAGAAGTTCGACGAGACCGTCGACGTCGTCATGCGTCTCGGCGTCGACCCCCGCAAGGCTGACCAGATGGTCCGCGGCACCGTCAACCTGCCGCACGGCACGGGCAAGACCGCCCGTGTCCTCGTGTTCGCCAACGGTGACAAGGCCGACGCCGCCCGCGAGGCCGGCGCCGACGTCGTCGGTGGCGACGAGCTGATCGAGAAGGTCAACGGCGGCTGGCTCGACTTCGACGCCGTCGTCGCGACGCCCGACATGATGGGCAAGGTCGGTCGGCTCGGCCGCGTGCTCGGCCCCCGCGGCCTCATGCCCAACCCCAAGACCGGCACCGTGACGCCCGATGTCGCCAAAGCCGTGACAGACATCAAGGGCGGCAAGATCGAGTTCCGCGTGGACCGTCACGCCAACCTGCACTTCATCATCGGCAAGGCGTCCTTCTCCGAGGCGCAGCTCGCGGAGAACTACGCCGCTGCCCTCGAGGAGGTGCTGCGTCTCAAGCCGGCCAGCTCCAAGGGCCGCTACCTCAAGAAGGTCACCGTCTCCACGACCATGGGCCCCGGCGTCCAGGTCGACCCCAACCGCACGCGCAACGTCGCGTCGGAGGACGAGGGCCAGGCCTGACCCGACCGCTTCACCACCGACCCGCCCGGACCTCTGGGCGGGTCGGTGGCATTTGAGAGGGTCTTGGTGCGGGATCCCACGGCAGGCACCACGAGGGCCGGGCGATTTGGTCCTGGTCCGGGGCCACCGTAGAGTTCGCACCTGAATCCAGAGACCGCCGGTTGTCCGGCTGCATCAGCAGTCAGACCGAAGGTTCCGCAGCGATGTGGACGGCCAGCGCAGGTGAGCAGTGCATGACCCGCAGCCCCGGCCGCGAAGTCCACGCCCTGAGCTCCTGCGCTCAGGGCGTCCGTCATTTGAGGCGGACCCAGCGCGGCGGTCTCCAGTCCGGAAGGAGACCCATGGCGCGGGCAGACAGGGAAGCCGCCGTCGCGGAGATCGTTGACTCGTTCAACGACTCCGCTGGCGCCGTGCTGACCGAGTACCGCGGTCTCACCGTCAAGGAGCTGCAGAACCTGCGCCGCTCCCTCGGTGAGAACGCCAACTACGCCGTGGTCAAGAACACGCTGGCCAAGATCGCCGCCAATCAGGTGGGCATCTCCGGCTTCGACGACCTGCTGACCGGCCCGACCGCGATCGCCTTCATCAAGGGCGACGTCGTCGAGGCGGCCAAGGGTCTGCGTGACTTTGCCAAGGCCAACCCCACCCTTGTCATCAAGGGTGGAGTCCTGGACGGCAACATCCTCGACGCGAAGGAGATCGGCAAGCTCGCCGACCTCGAGTCGCGCGAGGTGCTCCTGGGCAAGATGGCGGGCGCCATGCTCGCTTCTCTCAGCCAGGCCGTCTACCTGCTCAACGCCCCCCTCGCCCAGGTTGCCCGGCTCGCCGGCGCACTCCAGGCGAAGGCAGAGCAGGACCCCTCGATCCTCGCAGGTGGTGCCCCCGTGGAGCCTGACTCCGCGCCGGCCGCCGCTGAGGAGGCCCCGAAGGCAGCTGCTGCTGACGAGGCCCCCACCGACGAGGCTGACGCCTCCGACGAGGGCGAAGCCACCGAGTCCTGATCCAGGACCTCGGCACCCACCACCTGAAACCCGGTCCACCGCGCTGCGGTGGACCACCGAATGGAAGGAAACGCCACCATGGCGAAGCTCAGCACTGACGAGCTGCTCGACGCGTTCAAGGAAATGACCCTCATCGAGCTCTCCGAGTTCGTGAAGCAGTTCGAGGAGACCTTCGGCGTGACCGCCGCTGCTCCCGTCGCTGTTGCCGCTGCTCCTGCTGCCGGCGGCGGCGCCGGTGGCGAGGAGGCCGCTGTGCAGGATGAGTTCGACGTCATCCTCGAGGCTGCCGGCGAGAAGAAGATCAACGTCATCAAGGAGGTGCGCGCCCTGACCTCCCTCGGACTCAAGGAGGCCAAGGAGCTGGTCGAGGCCGCGCCCAAGGCTGTTGTCGAGAAGGTCGACAAGGCCGCTGCGGAGAAGGCGAAGGAGGCCCTCGAGGCCGTCGGCGCCACCGTCACGCTCAAGTGACCCGCAGGGTCGTGCGCGGCTGATCCCCCAGCAGATCGACGCTCGCGCACGGGCCAGCACCATGCACACCATGCACACCAGGCGGTCACCCCACACGGGGTGGCCGCCTGCTGTGCGCTCTCAGGTGACGTCGGTTACCTTTGCGCCAGGTCATACCCAGGGTCACAGGTACATCTCGCCAACCGTCCAGACGGTGACGCGGGGCACAATGTTGCGTAACCTCACCGCGGTAGCACCGTTGTTACTGGCGAGTGGGGTTGCGCTGAAGCACGGCGCGGCCATGACCCGTGCACTGGTTCGGGGTCGAGGGGAGAGAGACGACATGGGCGTAGAGATCAAGGTCAACGACCTCACAAAGTCCTTTGGCAAGCAGCTGATCTGGGGCGATGTGTCGCTGACGATCCCTGCTGGTGAGATCTGCGTGATGCTGGGGCCCTCGGGCACGGGCAAGTCGGTCTTCCTGAAGACCCTGATCGGGCTGCTGAAGCCCGACAAGGGCTCGATCATCATCGAGGGCACCGACATCGCGAGCTGCTCGGAGAAGGAGCTCTACGAGATCCGCAAGCTCTTCGGCGTGCTGTTCCAGGACGGCGCGATGTTCGGCTCGATGAACCTCTACGACAACGTGGCGTTCCCGTTGCGCGAGCACACGAAGAAGTCCGAGTCCGAGGTCCGCGACATCGTCATGGAGAAGATGGACCTGGTGGGTCTGCTCGGTGCCGAGGACAAGCTCCCCGGTGAGATCTCCGGCGGCATGCGCAAGCGCGCTGGCCTGGCCCGTGCCCTGGTCCTCGACCCCGAGATCGTCCTGTTCGACGAGCCCGACTCGGGTCTGGACCCGGTCCGCACGTCGTTCCTCAACCAGCTGATCATCGACCTCAACGCGCAGATCGACGCGACGTTCCTGATCGTGACCCACGACGTCAACACCGCCCGCACCGTGCCCGACAACATCGGCCTGCTCTACCACAAGCACCTGGCGATGTTCGGCCCCCGCGAGATGCTGCTGAGCTCCGAGGAGCCGGTGGTGCGCCAGTTCCTCAACGCCCAGCGGGTCGGCCCGATCGGGATGTCGGAGGAGAAGGACGCCGACGAGCTCGCGGCCGAGGAGGGCCAGGAGCTTCCGCCGCTGCCGCCGATCCCGTTCCAGCAGGAGCCGTCCAACGGCGTCCCGCGTCGCAGCCAGCGCGAGCCCGGGGCATGGTGCCGCGACAACGGCGTCACGCCTCCTCCGGGCTCGTTCGAGGAAAACATGTCCATGACCATCGGAAGCTGACGGGGGGACTCAGACCTCGTGGCATCCACAGCGACCAGGGTCCTCGCCCCAGTCGGCGCCGCAGGCAAGCTCTTTGCCTTCGGTCTCGACGTCGGGCGGGCTCTCTTCAAACGCCCCTTCCAGCTGCGCGAGTTCCTGCAGCAGGCTTGGTTCATCGCGTCCGTCACCATCATCCCGACGGCGCTCGTCGCCATCCCCTTCGGCGCGGTCATCGCGTTGCAGGTCGGTGGGCTCATCAAGCAGTTCGGTGCGCAGTCGTTCACCGGCTCCGCCTCGGTGCTGGCGGTGGTCCAGCAGGCCGGTCCGATCGCGACCGCCCTGTTGATCGCGGGCGCAGGCGGCTCCGCCATCGCCGCAGACCTCGGCGCGCGCAAGATCCGCGAGGAGCTCGATGCGATGATGGTGCTCGGCATCGACCCGATCCAGCGGCTCGTCGTCCCCCGCGTGCTCGCTTGCATGCTCGTCGCGTTCTTCCTCAACGGCATGGTGACCGTCGTCGGAGTAGCCGGCGGCTACGTCTTCAACGTCGTGCTCCAGGACGGCACCCCGGGCGCCTACCTGGCCAGCTTCACCGCGCTCGCGCAGCTGCCCGACCTGTGGGTGGGTCTCCTCAAGGCCCTGGTCTTCGGGTTCATCGCCGCGATCGTCGCCTCCTACAAGGGCATGAACGCCGGCGGCGGGCCCAAGGGTGTGGGTGACGCGGTCAACGAGTCGGTCGTCATCACGTTCCTGATGCTGTTCGTCGTCAACTTCGTGATGAGCACGATCTACCTCCAAGTCATCCCACCGAAGACGGGTTGACGACCATGGCCAACATCAAGTCCGTCTACGAGAAGCCCCTGGGATCGCTCAACGACCTCGGCGGTCAGCTCGCGTTCTACCTCGGCGTCCTGCGCGCCATTCCGCGCTCGATCAAGCGCTATCCCAAGGAGATCCTGCGGATCCTGGCCGAGGTCACCCTCGGCTCCGGGTCCCTGGCTGTCATCGGCGGCACCGTCGGCGTGATCGCCGGCATGACCTTCTTCACCGGCGCGCAGGTCGGGCTCTCGGGCTACGCCGCGCTCAACCAGCTCGGCACGGCGGCGTTCTCCGGCTTCGTCTCCGCCTACTTCAACACCCGCGAGATCGCACCGCTGGTCGCAGGCATCGCGCTGGCGGCCACCGTGGGCTGCGGCTTCACCGCCCAGCTCGGCGCCATGCGGATCTCCGAGGAGGTTGACGCCCTCGAGACGATGGCCATCCCCTCGATGCCCTTCCTCGTCGCGACCCGTGTCGTGGGTGGCCTCATCGCCATCGTCCCGCTCTACGTCGTGGGACTGCTGTCGTCCTACTTCGCGAGCAGGTTGATCGTCACGCAGTTCTACGGGCAGAGCGCGGGCACCTACGACTACTACTTCAACGCCTTCCTGCCACCGGGCGACGTCCTGTGGTCCTTCGGGAAGGTGCTGGTCTTCGCGGTCGTCGTCATCCTGATCCACTGCTACCACGGCTACAACGCCTCCGGCGGTCCGGCCGGGGTCGGCGTGGCCGTGGGCCGGGCGGTGCGCACGAGCATCGTCGCCATCAACGTCATCGACCTGTTCCTGTCGATGGCCATCTGGGGCACCACCACAACCGTCAGACTGGCGGGATGAGCGGATGAAGATCCTGAAGAACTACAAGCTGTTGGGCGTGGCGTTCCTGGCGCTGCTGATCCTGGGCGTCTATGCCACCTACTCCATCTTCACCAAGAAGTACGTCGACTACGACGAGGTGACGCTGCAGACCTCATCGATCGGCCTGCAGCTCCCCTCGCGAGCCGACGTCAAGATCCGCGGCGTCATCGTGGGCGAGGTCCTCGAGTTCGACACGGTCTCGGAGGGCGCCGAGCTGACTCTCGGCATCTTCCCGGAGGAGATGGACACGATCCCGGCCAACGTGACCGGCGCGATCATCCCCAAGACCCTGTTCGGTGAGAAATATGTCAGCCTCGAGATCCCCCAGAGCGGCCCTGAGGGCCAGCTCGCCGAGGACGCGGTGATCAGCCGGACCCTCGTCAGCACCGAGGTCGAGCAGGTGCTCTCCGACCTCTACCCGCTGCTGCGCGCTGTCCAGCCCGCCGACATCAACATGACACTCAACGCCCTGGCCACGGCGCTGGAGGGACGCGGCAACGCCATCGGGGAGAACCTCGAGACCGTCGACGCCTATCTCAAGCGGCTCAACCCCCAGATCCCAGGCCTCGTCGAGGACCTGCGTCTGACCGCCCAGGTCTCCGACATCTACAGCGACGTGCTGCCCGAGGTGGCGCAGATCCTGGAGAACACGATCACGACCACCGGCACCCTCGAAGACCGCTCCGCCAAGCTCAGCGCACTGTTCACCGATGTTGCCTCGTTCTCCGACACCGCTCGCACGTTCCTGGACGACAACGGTGACAACATCACGCGACTCGGCCAGGTCAGTGCCCCCCAACTGAGGGTGCTGGCACGTTACTCGCCAGAGTTCCCCTGCCTCACCGCCGGCATCGTGAAGGCCGGCAAGCTCCAGGCCGAGGCCTTCCGTGGCTTCACCTTGCACATCGTGCTGGAGACGCTGCCACGCCAGCCGCGTCCCTACAACACGAACGACAAGCCGCGGGTCGCCACGGACCGTGGTCCGACCTGCCTCAATCTCCCGAACCCGCCTTGGACCCAGGAGAACCCGCTCAAACGGCAGCCTGACTTCGACGACGGCGTGGACGAGCCGACCGGCAAGGGGACCTCTCGCGTGACACCCGGTTACTACTACTTCGACGGCGCCGGAGAGCCCGGGAGCTCCGAGGAGTCCGCGCTGCTCAAGGAGCTCATGGGCCCCGGCTTCGGCGTGCCCGCCGCGGAGGTCTCCGACCTCAGCGTCCTGCTCGTGGGTCCGCTGGCCCGTGGCGCGGAAGTGAGTCTCCGCTGATGGCCCTCCTCGACAAGCGCACCCTCAACGACCTGATCAAGCTCGTGATCTTCATCGTGGTCACCACGCTCGCCACCGGGGTGCTGATCGTGACGATCGGCAACCTGTCCTTCCAGGGCTCGCGCGACTACCAGGCGGAGTTCGTCGACGCGACGGGTGTCGTCAAGGGTGACGACGTCCGCATCGCCGGCGTCAGGGTCGGCACCGTCAGCGACGTCGCGATCATCGACCGCAACCGCGCGATGGTCTCCTTCAGCGTCGAGGAGACCACGATGCTCAACGAGGCCACCACGGCGACGATCCGTTACCGCAACCTCGTGGGACAGCGCTACATCGCCCTGGACCAGCAGGTCGGCGATGCCGAGGTGCTCCAGGAGGGCGACACGATCCCGGTCGATCAGACCGCCCCGGCGCTGGACCTCACCGTCCTCTTCAACGGGTTCAAGCCGCTCTTCGAGGCCCTCTCACCCGACGACCTCAACAAGCTCTCCTACGAGGTCGTCCAGGTCTTCCAGGGCGAGGGCGGGACGCTCGAGAGCCTGCTGAGCAACACGGCGTCGATCACCTCCACGCTGGCCGCGCGCGACCAGGTGATCGGGGACCTGATCACCAACCTCAACACCGTGCTCGACAACTTGGCCGACCGCGATGACCAGCTCAGCGACCTGATCACGACCTTCCGCACCTTCGTCGCAGGGCTCAACGAGGACCGCGAGGCGATCTTGGGCTCGCTCGACCAGATCTCGGCGCTGTCGGTGGAGACGGCCGGACTGGTCGAGGGCATCCGGCCCCCCTTCGTCGAGGACATCAAGCAGCTGCGCCGGTTCGCGACCAACGTCGCCCGCGGCAAGGGTGAGCTCGACCGGGCTCTCCAGGTGCTTCCGATCAAGCTCGAGAAGGTCGGTCGCACCGCGATCTACGGGTCGTTCTTCAACTTCTACCTCTGCAACTTCCAGGGCAAGATCCGACTGCCCGGCAACCTCAGCGTTCCCGTCAACTTCGACACGGCCGCAGCAAGGTGTGATCTGGGATGAAGCCCTTCCGCGAGCGCAATCCGGTGATCATCGGGGCGGCGAGCATCACGGTCCTGGTGCTCCTGCTGATCGCCGCCTTCCGTGCCCAGGATCTCCCGCTGATCGGTGGGGGCGACACCTACTACGCCGCCTTCAGCGAGGCCGGGGGGCTCAAGGCCAACGACGAGGTCCGCATCGCGGGCGTCCGCGTCGGCAAGGTCGAGGACGTCGAGATCGAGGACGGTCACGTGCGGGTGACCTTCCGGGTCAAGACCGACTCCGAGTTCGGCGAGCTCACGCAGGCCGCCATCAAGATCAAGACCCTCCTCGGGGCGATGTTCATCTCCCTGGAGCCCGCGGGCGAGGGTCAGCTCGAGGACGGCTCCGAGATCCCGCTCGAGCGCACGAGCTCGCCGTTCGACGTGGTCGACGCCTTCTCCGGCCTGGCCGAGACCTCGGCCGAGATCGACACCGACCAGCTCGCCAAGTCGATGACGACGCTGGCCGACCTGACGCGCAACACGCCCGAGGAGTTCCGCTCGGCGCTCGACGGCGTCTCGGCCCTCTCGCGGACCATCGCCTCGCGCGACGACCAGATCAACTCGCTGCTGACCAATCTCGACCGGGTCTCCACGGTGCTCGACGATCGGGACCAGGACATCATCGCCCTGATGGAGGACGGCGATGTCCTGTTCCGGGCCTTGGTGGCCCGCCGCGACTCGGTGCACGACCTGCTGGTCTCGACCACGAAGATCTCCCGGGAGCTGACCCTGCTCGTCGAGCAGACACGCTCGGACCTCAAGCCCGCTCTGCTCAAGCTCGAAGAGGTCGTGGACGTGCTCAACAAGAACGAGGACAACCTCGACAACAGCCTGCGCCTGATGGCGCCGTTCTACCGGGTCTTCGCCAACACCCTGGGCAACGGGCCCTGGTTCGACACCTACATCCAGAACATTCCTCCCGTGGGAGGGCCGCGACTGTGAAGACCGTGCAGAAGTTCATCGGACCCCTGCTCGTGGTCGCCCTCGTGGTTGCCGCTGTGCTGACGTTGATCGGGGGAGAGGAGCGCAAGACGCTCACGGCCCACTTCCCCCGCGCGATCTCGATCTATGAGGGGAGCGAGGTCCGCGTCCTCGGCGTCCCGATCGGCACCGTCGACACCGTCACCCCCTCCGGCACGGACGTGGTGGTCACCATGAGCTATGACGCCGATGTCAAGATCCCCACCGATGCCGAGGCCCTCATCATCGCGCCCTCGATTGTGGGTGACCGCTACATCCAGTTGACCCCGGTCTACACGAAGGGTGACGTGCTGGCCGACAACACCGAGCTCGACGCGGGGCGCACGGCCGTGCCCCTGGAGCTGGACCAGATCTACTCCAGCCTCGACCGCCTCAACCTGGCGCTGGGACCCGACGGTGCCAACAAGAGGGGCGCCCTGACCGACCTGCTCGAGACCACGGCCGCCAACTTCGGCGGTGAGGGTGCTCAGTTCAACCAGACCATCAAGGACTTCGCCACCTTCAGCGCCACCTTGGACAACAACAAGGAGGAGCTGTTCGGCTCCGCCGAGCAGCTCGGCAAGTTCATCGAGACGCTCGCCGACAACGACGCGACGGTCCGCCGCTTCAACACCTCGCTCAGTTCGGTCTCGACCCTGTTGGCGGGAGAGCGGCAGGAGCTGGCCGCCTCGTTGCGCAACCTCGGTGTCGCGCTGGGACAGGTCGGCACCTTCGTCCGGGAGAACCGTGAGGTCCTGGGGCGCAACATCACCAAGATCAACCGGGTCGCCAAGGTCCTGGTCAAGCAGCGTGGGGCCCTTGACGAGGTGCTGAGCGCTGCCCCGCTGGCGCTCAACAACCTGGCGCTGACCTACAACCCCGACGCCGGCACGTTGGACACCAACGCCAACATCGGAGAGCTCATCAACCAGATCGAGTCCGACCCCGCGACCCTGTTGTGCGGCTTCGTCAACAATGCGGACCCGAGCGGGGAGCTGTGCGACCTGATCGAGACGCTGCCGCTGCCCCGCACCGGCCCGTTCGGCGCCGGCACCGGGTCGTCCTACGGCGCCCAGTACGACCTCACCCTCGGTGGACTCGTGGAGGCGACCCGATGAAGGCCAAGATGCGGCTCCTGGTCGCCCTGCTCTTCGGCTCGCTCGCTCTGAGCGCGTGCGAATTCGACGTCTACAGCCTGCCGCTGCCCGGTGGCACCGACGTCGGCGACAACGCCATCACGGTCGACGTGATGTTCCGCGACGTGCTCGACCTGGTGCCGCAGTCGACCGTCAAGGTCAACGACGTCAGCGTCGGGCAGGTCAAGAGGGTCGAGCTGGACGGTCAGGTGGCCAGGGTGACCATCGAGCTGCGCGGTGACACCGAGCTTCCCGACGACGCCGTGGCCGAGATCAGGCAGACCAGCCTGCTGGGCGAGAAGTTCGTCTCGCTCAAGGCTCCCGAAGGTGGCGGCTCCGGCGATCTCGCGACCGGCGACGTCATCCCGCTCGAGCGCAGTGGCAACAACCCGGAGATCGAGGAGGTGCTCGGTGCGTTGAGCCTGCTCCTCAACGGCGGTGGCGTGGCCCAGCTCAAGACGATCACCCAGGAGCTCAACCTGGCACTGGAGGGTCGTGAGGACAGCGCCAAGTCCGTCCTCACCCAGATCGACCTGCTCGTGGGCCAGCTGGACGACAACAAGGCCGACATCGTAGACGCCATCGAGGGGCTGAACCGGCTCTCGCTGTCGGCGCGACGCCAGCAGGGCACGATCAACTCCGCACTCGAGGAGCTGCCCAGTGCCCTGACCTCCCTCGACGCCCAGCGCGGGGACCTGGTCAAGATGCTGCAGGCCCTCAACAACCTCGGCGATGTCGGGGTCCGGGTGATTCAGGAGTCCAAGGACGTCACGATCGCATCGTTCCGTCAGCTCCAGCCGGTGCTGACCGAGCTCGCCAACTCCGGTGACAACTTCGTCGACGCCTTCAACGTCTTCTTGACCTATCCGTTCGTCGACGAGGTCGTGGGCCGGGACCCGCAGGTGGCGCGCAATCTCCACATGGGTGACTACACCAACCTTTCGGTCACGCTCGACCTGGACTTCACCGGCGACAACGGCCTGCCCGACGTGCCCGGTATCCCCTGCTTCCCTCTGAGCGAGATCCCCGACGACATCCCGCTCGAGGAGCTCCTGGACCTGCCCAACCTCTGCGAGGGCGCCTCCAACGCGATCACGGCCTGCTTGAACGATCCCTCGGTGGCCAACTGTGAAGGGCTGCCTGCTGCACTCATCGACGCGGTCTGCGAATCCAGCGGGCTGCCGCTCCCGGGGCTGTGTGGCAGTGGCGGAGGTGGCGGCGGAGGAGGCGGCCTGCCCGGTCTGCCTGAGCTCCCAGGACTACCCGGAGGTGGCCTCGGCGGGCTCCTCGGAGCGGGACGCGCCGGCTTCGGGGCGCAGCAGGAGCCGGGCCAAGCAGGAGGAGCCACGATGGGACAGCTCATGGAGGCCTATGACCCTGCGCTGGTGTCGCTCCTGGTGCCGGGGATGGTGATCCGATGATCACCCGTCGCACCAAGCTGCAGCTGCTGGTCTTCGTGCTCATCACCCTGCTCGGCGTGACCTACGTCGGCGCCCGCTACGCCAAGCTCGACCGGCTGTTCATCGACGACACCTACACCGTGGTCGCGCACTTCCCCGAGTCCGGAGGAATCTTCGCCGGTGCCGAGGTCAACTATCGCGGGGTGAAGATCGGCCGGGTCGGCGAGCTGGTGCTCACCGACGAGGGGGTCGACGTGCACCTGGAGGTCGAGAAGACCTTCGATGCCATCCCTGCTGACACGATCGCCATCGTGGGCAACCGCTCGGCCGTCGGCGAGCAGTACGTCGAGCTCCAGCCCAACGTCGACGAGGCGCCGTTCCTGCGGGACGCCTCCGAGATCGACGAGGCGGACACCCGCACCCCGGTCTCCACCAACCAGCTGCTGACCAACCTCTCCAACACGGTCTCGTCGGTCGACCAGGAGGCCTTGCGCATCACGGTCAGCGAGTTCGGGGACGCGTTCGCAGGCGCGGGTGAGGACCTCGAGACGATCATCGACTCGGGCAACTCCTTCATCGAGGTCGCCAACCAGAACTTCGACGTCACCGACCGACTGATCGAGGACAGCAACGTGGTGCTGCGGGGACAGCTCGCCTCCGAGAGCGCGCTGCGGACCTTTGCCAGCCAGCTGGCACTGTTCAGCGAGACCCTCGCCGGCGCGGACGGTGACCTGCGCACGGTCATCGACACCGGCTCGGCCACAGCAACCCAGCTGCGGACCTTCCTTGAGCAGAACCGCGTCGAGCTGGGTGACCTGATCAACAACCTGGTCACGACGGGTGAGGTGGTCGTCAAGCGCCTGCCGGGCATCGCGCAGGTCCTCAGCATCTACCCCTATGTCGTCGAGGGTGGGTTCACCGTCGTCGCGAAGTCGCCGGACACCGGCCTCTTCGACGCGCACTTCGGGATGATCATCACCGACACCCCGGTGTGCCACCGTGGCTATGAGGGCACCGACACCCGTCCGCCGCAGGATGGGAGCAACCGCCCGATGAACGAGGAAGCTCGCTGCAGCGAGCCGCCCGCCATGAGCAACCCGCGTGGCTCTCAGAACGCGCCGAGCCGGGTGGCCCCGGTCATCGCGTCCTACGACGAGGAGACCGGCAAGCTGACCTGGGGCGACCGGGCGTCCCGTGCTGCGACCTCGACCGGTAGCGTGGCCCCGCCGACGTTGGGAGAGGAGTCGTGGAAGTGGCTGTACCTTCAGCCCCTGATGGCACCCCAGGGGTGACATCGAGCGTGACTTCCACACCCGACTCCGCAGCTCCGGGCTCGCGTCTGCTGCGTGCGCTGGTTCCCGCTCTGGTGCTCGTCATCGTCGGCTGCGTGGGGTCCCTGGTCTACCTGGCCGGGTCCCGCTCGGCGGAGGGTGCGTCCTTCGGCGACCGCGTCGGCTCGGTCTTCAAGGGGGACACCTCGCAGGCCCGCGAGCGCGAGGTGGCGATGTCGCAGGCCAAGCAGTTCGTCCTGCGCCTCAACAACTACGGCCCGCAGCTCCTCGACGAGAACAACGCGATGCCCGAGTATCGCGAGCTCGTCACCGAGGTCATCACACCCAAGTTCGCCACGGACTTCGAGAAGAACGCCGCCCTCGCCGAGCAGACCGTGGCCCAGGCCGGGGTCGGCCGTACCGGTGAGGTCTTCTCCACCGGCACATCAGCGATCGACGCCGACTCGGCAAAGGTCCTGGTGGCCGGCTCCTTCACCAACTCCTACCCCAACCCGCAGGCCCCGGAGGAGCGCATCGACACCGACTCGTTGCCCTTCCGGTTCGAGGTGTCGTTGAAGAAGATCGACGGCGAGTGGCTCGTCGACGACTTCGTGCCGCTGACCGGCGAGGATGAGGAGCCCCAGCAGTGAGTCCGCATTGGTACGACCTGCTCGACGTCGACCGGACCGCCTCCTCCGAGAGGATCCGCTCGGCCTGGAAGTCCTCCATCGCCGACCTGGACCCGAGCGACCGACGCTTCCGCGTGCTCAACGAGGCTGCCGAGATCCTGCTCGACCCCGATCGTCGGGCTGCCTACGACGCCACGCTGGCCGAGGAGGAGGTGGAGGAGGAACAGGTCGAGGGGGAGCCTGAGCAGGAGACCGTCGGGGCACTGCCCGCCACCCACGAGCCAGCCGGTCGTCAGGGCAATCGCATCGCCCTCGTCGCGCTCCTGGCCGTGGTGGCCATCGCCGTCGTCTGCGTCACCATCTTCGCCTGGACCCGGCCGGGGCCGATCGACGAAGGTCCCGCGCTGGCGGCGGCCGAGGCCGCGGTGTTCCCCGTGCTGTCCTACGACTACCGGACGCTGGACGAGGACGCCGAGGCGGCCAAGTCCTACATGACGAGGGACTTTGCCAAGAGCTACGACGAGACATTCACGCTCCTGCAGGAGAACGCGGCGCGCACGAAGACGGTCGTCCGGGTCGACAACGTCGTCGCCAACTCGGTGGTGCGCTCGAGCGAGGGTCGAGTCGACGTGCTCCTCTTCGTCAACCGCTCCCGGAGCAACGCTGCGCAGGAGGACACGTTCCGCGACCAGGTGACGATGCAGATGCGTCTCGTCGACGGCACGTGGCTCCTCGACGGTCTCGTGACGACGCCGGCCGCGGCCTGATCAAGGCGCCGAAGCTCCCGTTCGTCCACACCGCGCCGCCGCGGTGCTTGACCTGACGGGCTGCGCAGCGGATGATCCTCGGCAACGCTCGTCGGTTCGGCGCATGCAGGTCTTGTTGTGCGCCCATATTTGTTGTATGGTGGCGCATTGCGCCTGCCCTCAAATACTCGTCAGCCTGCCCGGTGGCTGAACCTGTGGTGGTCCGGCGCCATTCTCAGAGCCACACGTCGAAGGACAACTCTTGGCCGCGCGCAGCACCTCCGCCACCTCCGGTTCAACCAGTTCCCGCCGCATCTCTTTCGCAAAGATCAAGGAGCCTCTCGAGGTTCCCCAGCTCCTTTCTCTCCAGACCGACGCCTTCGACTGGCTGATCGGCAACGAGAAGTGGGATGCCGTCGTCGAGCGTCGCCGCTCCGAGGGTGAGGACGTCTCCAGCAAGTCCGGTCTGACCGAGATCTTCGAGGAGATCTCCCCGATCGAGGACTTCTCCGAGACGATGTCCCTCGCCTTCGAGAGCCCGGTCTTCTACGACCCCAAGTACACGGTCGATGAGTGCAAGGAGAAGGACTTCACCTACTCCGCTCCGCTCTACGTCTCGGCGGAGTTCACCAACAACGACACCGGTGAGATCAAGGGTCAGACGGTCTTCATGGGCGATTTCCCGCTCATGACGCCCAAGGGCACCTTCGTCATCAACGGCACCGAGCGCGTCGTCGTCTCGCAGCTCGTCCGCTCGCCGGGCGTCTACTTCGAGCGCACCGCCGACAAGACGTCCGACAAGGACATCTACACCGCCAAGCTGATCCCCTCGCGCGGAGCCTGGCTCGAGTTCGAGATCGACAAGCGCGACCTGGTCGGTGTCCGCCTCGACCGCAAGCGCAAGCAGAACATCACGGTCCTGCTCAAGGCCCTCCAGGCCGTCGCCGAGGACATCGGCGAGGACTACGACTACGACGCTGTCATGGCCGACCTGCGCCAGTTCGAGTCGATCCAGCTGACCGAGGAGAAGGACCACACCCAGGGTCCCGACGACGCTCTGCTCGACATCTATCGCAAGCTGCGTCCCGGCGAGCCCCCCACCCGTGAGGCCGCGCTGACGCTGTTGAAGAACTACTACTTCAACCCCAAGCGCTACGACCTGGCCAAGGTCGGTCGCTACAAGATCAACAAGAAGCTCGGCCTGCTCGAGGCCTTCGACCACCAGACGCTGACCATCGCCGACGTCGTCGCGGCCATCAAGTACATCGTGGCCCTGCACGACGGTCGTGAGCAGCTCGAGACGCCCCAGGGCGCCCTCGACATCGGTGCCGACGACATCGACCACTTCGGCAACCGCCGGATGCGCACCGTGGGCGAGCTCATCCAGAACCAGCTCCGCACAGGTCTGGCCCGCATGGAGCGCGTGGTCCGTGAGCGGATGACGACCCAGGACGTCGAGGCGATCACGCCGCAGTCGCTGATCAACATCCGACCCGTGGTGGCGGCGCTGAAGGAGTTCTTCGGCACCTCGCAGCTCTCGCAGTTCATGGACCAGACGAACCCGATCTCCGGCCTGACGCACAAGCGTCGACTGTCGGCTCTCGGGCCCGGCGGTCTGTCCCGTGACCGCGCCGGCATGGAGGTCCGTGACGTCCACCCGTCGCACTATGGCCGCATGTGCCCGATCGAGACGCCGGAAGGCCCCAACATCGGCCTGATCGGGTCGCTGGCCTCCTACGGCCGCATCAACCCGTTCGGCTTCGTCGAGACGCCCTACCGCAAGGTCGAGAACGGTCACGTCACCGAGAAGATCGACTACCTCACCGCTGACGACGAGGACCGCTACGTCATCGCGCAGGCCAACGCGGCCCTCGACGACAACGACACCTTCGTCGAGGAGCGGGTGCTGGTCCGCCAGCGCCGCGGCGAGGTCTCCGAGATCCTCGCGGGCGAGGTCGACTACATGGACGTCTCGCCGCGCCAGATGGTCTCCGTCGCGACCGCCCTGATCCCCTTCCTCGAGCACGACGACGCCAACCGCGCGCTCATGGGCGCCAACATGCAGCGCCAGGCCGTGCCGCTCATCGTGAGCGACTCGCCCCTGGTCGGCACCGGCATCGAGTACCGCGCGGCGGTCGACGCCGGCGACGTGGTCGTGGCCGTCAAGGCCGGTGTGGTCAAGGAGGTCTCCGCCGACGTCATCGAGGCGATGAACGACGACGGCACCTACTCGACGTACAAGCTGGCGAAGTTCAAGCGCTCGAACCAGGGCACCTGCATCAACCAGCGGCCCCTGGTCGCCGACGGTGACCGGCTCGAGATCGGCACGCCGATCGCCGACGGTCCGTGCACCGACAAGGCGGAGATGGCGCTGGGCACCAACCTGCTCGTCGCCTTCATGCCCTGGCAGGGTCACAACTACGAGGACGCGATCATCCTGAGCCAGCGTCTGGTCCAGGAGGACGTCCTCACCTCGATCCACATCGAGGAGCACGAGGTCGACGCCCGCGACACCAAGCTCGGCCCCGAGGAGATCACCCGGGACATCCCCAACGTCTCCGAGGAGATGCTGGCCGACCTCGACGAGCGCGGCATCATCCGCATCGGCGCCGAGGTCACCACCGGTGACATCCTCGTCGGCAAGGTGACGCCCAAGGGCGAGACCGAGCTGACCCCGGAGGAGCGTCTGCTCCGCGCGATCTTCGGCGAGAAGGCGCGCGAGGTGCGCGACACCTCGATGAAGGTGCCGCACGGTGAGTCCGGCACAGTCATCGGCGTGCGCGTCTTCGACCGTGAGGACGGCGACGAGCTGCCCCCCGGCGTCAACCAGCTGGTCCGCGTCTACGTGGCGCAGAAGCGCAAGATCTCGGTGGGCGACAAGCTCGCCGGTCGTCACGGCAACAAGGGCGTCATCGCGAAGATCCTGCCGATCGAGGACATGCCGTTCATGGAGGACGGCACCCCGGTCGACGTGGTCCTCAACCCGCTGGGCGTCCCGCGACGGATGAACATCGGTCAGATCCTCGAGCTCCACCTCGGCTGGCTCGCCAAGCAGGGCTGGGACCTCGACTTCATGGAGGACAAGTCCGACGCCGACTGGAAGCAGCGGCTGATCAAGATCCACGCGGACAAGGCGGCGCCCAACACCAAGGTGGCGACACCGGTGTTCGACGGTGCCCGCGAGGACGAGATCACTGGTCTGTTGGGCGCCACCACGCCCAACCGTGACGGCGTGCGGCTGATCGGCGACACCGGCAAGGCCAACCTGTTCGACGGCCGCTCCGGTGAGCCCTTCGCCGACCCGGTGGCCGTGGGCTACATGTACATCCTGAAGCTCCACCACCTCGTCGACGACAAGATCCACGCACGCTCGACCGGCCCCTACTCGATGATCACGCAGCAGCCCCTGGGCGGCAAGGCCCAGTTCGGCGGCCAGCGGTTCGGCGAGATGGAGGTCTGGGCGATGGAGGCCTACGGTGCCGCCTACGCGCTTCAGGAGCTGCTCACGATCAAGTCCGACGACGTGCCTGGTCGCGTCAAGGTCTACGAGGCGATCGTCAAGGGCGAGAACATCCCCGACTCCGGCATCCCCGAGTCCTTCAAGGTGCTCGTCAAGGAGATGCAGTCGCTCTGCCTGAATGTCGAGGTCCTGAGCCAGGACGGTTCGCAGATCGAGCTGCGCGACGCCGAGGAAGACGTCTTCCGCGCCGCCGAGGAGCTCGGCATCGACCTGTCTCGTCGCGAGCCCAGCTCCGTCGAAGAAGTCTGAGGTGTGAGGCCGCCCGCCTGAGGCGGGCGGCCTGCCCTCGGTCCGCACCTTTTTTCTAGCTTTCAAACGAAGGACAAAAGCCATCGTGCTCGACGTGAACTTCTTCGACCAGCTCAAGATCGGCCTGGCCACCGCGGACGACATCCGTACGTGGAGCCATGGCGAGGTCAAGAAGCCGGAGACCATCAACTACCGCACGCTCAAGCCTGAGCGTGACGGTCTCTTCTGCGAGAAGATCTTCGGCCCCACCCGGGACTGGGAGTGCTACTGCGGCAAATACAAGCGCGTGCGCTTCAAGGGCATCATCTGCGAGCGCTGCGGCGTCGAGGTGACCCGCTCCAAGGTGCGCCGTGAGCGCATGGGCCACATCGAGCTCGCCGCTCCCGTGACCCACATCTGGTACTTCAAGGGTGTCCCTTCGCGACTGGGCTACCTGCTCGACCTGGCGCCGAAGGACCTCGAGAAGGTCATCTACTTCGCCGCCTACATGATCACCGCCGTCGACGAGGACTCCCGCCACCGCGACCTGTCCTCGCTCGAGGGCAAGGTCGGCCTGGAGCGGGAACGTCTCGAGAAGCGTCGCGACTCCACCCTCGAGGACCGCATGAAGAAGCTCGAGGAGGACATGGCGACCCTCGAGGCCGAGGGCGCCAAGGCCGACGCCCGCCGCAAGGTGCGTGACGGTGCCGAGCGCGAGATGAAGCAGGTCCGGGACCGTGCCCAGCGCGAGATCGACCGGCTCGACGAGGTGTGGAACACCTTCAAGTCCCTCAAGGTCCAGGACCTCATGGGCGATGAGCTGCTCTACCGCGAGATGAAGAACTGGTTCGGCAAGTACTTCGAGGGCCACATGGGCGCCATGGCGATCCAGAAGCGCCTGGAGTCCTTCGACATCGAGGCCGAGGTGGAGTCGCTGCGCGACACGATCGCCAACGGCAAGGGCCAGAAGAAGGTCCGCGCCCTCAAGCGACTCAAGGTCGTCGACGCGTTCCGCAAGACCGGCAACAAGCCCCAGGGCATGGTCCTGGATGCGGTCCCGGTCATCCCGCCGGACCTGCGGCCGATGGTCCAGCTCGACGGCGGCCGTTTCGCCACCTCCGACCTGAACGACCTCTACCGTCGCGTCATCAACCGCAACAACCGGCTCAAGCGACTGCTCGACCTGGGCGCGCCCGAGATCATCGTCAACAACGAGAAGCGGATGCTCCAGGAGGCCGTCGACTCGCTGTTCGACAACGGTCGTCGTGGTCGCCCCGTGACCGGTCCGGGCAACCGCCCGCTGAAGTCGCTCTCCGACATGCTCAAGGGCAAGCAGGGTCGCTTCCGCCAGAACCTGCTCGGCAAGCGCGTCGACTACTCGGGTCGTTCGGTCATCGTCTCGGGCCCCCAGCTCAAGCTGCACCAGTGCGGTCTGCCCAAGCAGATGGCGCTCGAGCTGTTCAAGCCGTTCGTGATGAAGCGCCTCGTCGATCTGTCGCACGCGCAGAACATCAAGTCGGCCAAGCGCATGGTCGAGCGTGCCCGTCCGGTCGTGTGGGACGTCCTCGAAGAGGTCATCACCGAGCACCCCGTGCTGCTCAACCGTGCGCCCACGCTGCACCGCCTCGGCATCCAGGCCTTCGAGCCCCAGCTGATCGAGGGCAAGGCCATCCAGATCCACCCGCTCGTCTGCACGGCGTTCAACGCCGACTTCGACGGTGACCAGATGGCGGTGCACCTGCCGCTGTCGGCCGAGGCCCAGGCCGAGGCTCGGATCCTGATGCTCTCGACCAACAACATCCTGAAGCCCTCTGACGGCCGTCCGGTGACCATGCCCACCCAGGACATGATCATCGGCCTGTTCTTCCTGACGACCGACCGTGAGGACGAGCCGGGCGCCGGTCGTGCGTTCTCCTCACCGGCCGAGGCGATCATGGCCTACGACAAGGGTGAGATCTCGGTCCAGAGCAAGGTCAAGATCCGCTTCAACGACATCGTCCCGCCGCTGGAGATGGACCTGGGCTCGGAGTGGGAGGAGGGCCAGTCGCTAACCGTCGACACCACGCTGGGTCGCGCCCTCTTCAACGACACGCTGCCGGCCGACTACCCCTTCGTGAACTACGAAGTGGGCAAGAAGGCCCTGGGCGCGATCGTCAACGACCTGGCGGAGCGCTACACCAAGGTCGAGGTCGCTGCCTCGCTCGACGCCCTCAAGGACACCGGCTTCGCCTGGGCCACCCGCTCCGGTGTCACGGTCTCGATCGACGACGTCACGACGCCGACCAACAAGATCGAGATCCTCTCGCGCTTCGAGGAGCAGGCCGCCAAGGTCCAGAAGCAGTTCGAGCGCGGTCTGGTCACCGACGACGAGCGTCGCCAGGAGCTCATCGAGATTTGGACGGAGGCCTCCAAGGAGGTCGGAGACGCGATGGAGGCCACCTTCGAGCGTTCCAACCCGATCTACATGATGGTCGACTCCGGCGCGTCCGGAAACATGAACCAGATCCGTCAGGTCGGCGCCATGCGTGGCCTGGTGGCCAACCCGAAGGGCGAGATCATCCCGCGCCCGATCAAGGCCAACTTCCGTGAGGGCCTCTCGGTGCTCGAGTACTTCATCTCGACCCACGGTGCCCGCAAGGGTCTGGCCGACACGGCGCTGCGCACCGCCGACTCGGGTTACCTGACCCGTCGCCTGGTGGACGTGTCGCAGGACGTCATCATCCGTGAGGACGACTGTGGCACCGAGCGTGGCCTGCCCAAGGTCATCGGTGTCAAGGGCGAGGACGGGGTCGTGCGCAAGGACGACAACGCCGAGACCTCGGCCTACGCCCGCTCGGCGTCCAGCGAGGTCACCCACCCCGAGACCGGCGACGTGCTGGTCGAGGCCGGCGGCGACCTCGGTGACGTCAAGATCGGTGAGCTCGTGGCAGCCGGCGTCGAGGTCGTCAAGGTGCGCTCCGTGCTGACCTGTGACGCCAAGACCGGCACCTGCGCCAAGTGCTACGGCCGCTCGCTGGCCACCGGCAAGCTGGTCGACATCGGTGAGGCGGTCGGCATCATCGCCGCCCAGTCGATCGGTGAGCCCGGCACGCAGCTGACCATGCGCACGTTCCACACCGGTGGTGTGGCCTCGGCCGACGACATCACGCAGGGCCTGCCCCGCGTGGTCGAGCTCTTCGAGGCCCGCTCGCCCAAGGGTCGGACCCCGATCTCGGAGTCCGCTGGTCGTGTGGAGATCGAGGACACCGACAAGTCCCGCAAGGTGCTCGTCACCCCGGACGACGGCTCGGAGGTGCAGGAGTACCCCGTGTCGAAGCGCTCGCGCCTCAACGTCGAGGACGGCGAGCACATCGAGGTCGGGCACCACCTGACGTCCGGTACGCCGGACCCCCAGGATGTGCTGCGCATCCTCGGCGTCCGCAAGGCGCAGGAGCACCTCGTGGACGAGGTCCAGGCTGTCTACCGCAGCCAGGGCGTGTCGATCCACGACAAGCACATCGAGATCATCGTGCGTCAGATGCTGCGTCGCGTCACGGTCATCGAGTCGGGCGAGACGAACCTGCTCCCCTCCGACCTGGTCGATCGCACCCGCTTCGAGGAGGAGAACCGTCGGGTCGTCTCCGAGGGCGGGAAGCCGGCCTCGGGTCGTCCGGTCCTCATGGGCATCACGAAGGCCTCGCTCGCGACCGAGTCGTGGCTGTCCGCTGCCTCCTTCCAGGAGACCACCCGCGTCCTCACCGACGCGGCCATCCACGGACGCTCCGACTCGCTGCGCGGCCTGAAGGAGAACGTGATCATCGGCAAGCTCATCCCGGCCGGCACCGGCCTGGAGCGCTACCGCAACATCCGGGTGGAGCCCACCGAGGAGGCGCGCGCCGCGGCCTACTCCGTCACGGGCTACGACTCCTACGACTACGAGTTCGGCAACGCCGGCTCCGGTCAGGCTGTTGCGCTGGACGACTTCGACTTCGGGTCCTACCAGAACTGAGCGCGAGCAGAGCAAGGCCCGCCCACGCTTGCGTGGGCGGGCCTTGCTGCGTCGAGATCCAGTGCGGATCGGGGGAGAGCCGCCTGCGACCGCCTGCGACATCGCGCCGACTCGGCGGACCTGATGCATCCCGGTTACCGCCTGAATGGGACAATCGGGGGGTGAGCAGCGCATCCGCCCAGACCGACGTGCTCGTCGTCGGCGCCGGCCCCGCCGGATCGGCCGCAGCAGCCTGGGCAGCCCGGGGTGGGGCCGAGGTCGTGCTGGCCGACGCGGCGGTGTTCCCGCGCGACAAGACCTGCGGCGACGGGCTCACGCCTCGCGCCACCGGCGAGCTGATGAAGCTCGGCCTGGAGGACTGGCTACGGGCCCACACGGTCAACCAGGGCCTGCGCGCCCACGGGTTCGGCCAGACCCTGCTGCTGCCGTGGCCGGGTGGCAACCTGCCCTCCTGGGGCAGCGCGGTGCCCCGCACGGAGCTCGACGACCATCTGCGCACCACCGCGATCAAGTCCGGCGCGACCGCGATCGACGGCGTCCGTGCCGTCGACGTACGACGCGAGGGCGATCGGGTTGCTGCTGTCGTCTTCGAGCGCGGTGGCCGCGACGGCGAACTCGTCGAGATCACCTGCCGCCGGCTCGTGGTGGCCGACGGCGTCCGCTCACCGCTAGGCAAGGTGCTGGGCCGCGAGTGGCACCGCGACACCGTCTACGGCGTGGCCGGTCGCGCCTACATGGACTCGACTCGCGCCGACGACCCCTGGATCAGCTCGCACCTGGAGCTGCGCGGCGAGGACGGCGGGATCCTCTCCGGCTACGGCTGGCTCTTCCCGTTGGGCGACGGTCAGGTCAACGTCGGCGTCGGCACGCTGGCGACCGCGAAGCGTCCTGCGAACATCGCGATCAAGCCCCTGATGTCCTTCTACGCCGACGAGCGTCGTGAGGAGTTCGGCCTGTCGGGCGAGCTGCGGATGCCGACGTCGGCGCTGCTGCCGATGGGCGGCGCCGTCTCGGGGGTCGCCGGCCGCAACTGGGCACTCATCGGCGATGCTGCCGGCTGCGTCAACCCGCTCAACGGGGAGGGCATCGACTACGGCCTCGAGACCGGGCGCTTCATCGCGCAGATGATGACCGAGACCGACGACCTCACCGAGTCGTGGCCGGCGATGCTGCGCGAGCACTACGGCGAGTCGTTCTCGGTCGCGCGCCGCTTGGCCGGGTTCGTCACCGTGCCCCGGCTGCTGCCCGCGCTGGGCCCGGCCGGCATGCGCTCCGATTGGTTGATGACGCTGGCGCTGCGCTGGATGGGCAACCTGGTGACCGACGAGGACCGCGACCGCTCCGCGCGGGTCTGGCGCTGGGCCGGTCGTCGCTCGCTGGCGCTCGACCACCGGCCGCCGTTCACGTGAGCGGGACGCGCGAGCCGTGGTACGCCGCCACGATCGCGCTCGGCAAGGTTGCGCTGCGCGCGCTGCAGGTCACCACGCGCTGGGAGGGTGACGAGCACGTCCCGGCCTCGGGTCCGGTGGTGCTGGCGGCCACCCACGTGTCCTTCCCCGACTTCGTCTTCATCGGCCGCTCCCTGCTCGACAGCGGCAGACGGGTTCGCTTCATGTGCCGTCACGAGATCTGGGACGCGCCGGTCGCCGGGCGCGCGATGGAGCGGATGGGCCACATCCCCGTCGACCGGCAGGCCCCAGCGGCGGCGTACCTCCAGGCGCGGCGGCTGCTGGGCGAGGGGGAGGCCGTGTGCGTGTTCCCCGAGGGAGGGATCTCTGCGGCCTACACGACCCGGGCCCTGATGCCCGGCGCGGTCGCCCTGGCACGTGAGTGCGGCGCGCCCCTGGTCCCCGTCTGGCTGTGGGGCAGCCATCGGCTGTGGCCCCAGAAGCGGTCCCTCGAGGACTCGTTGCCCCGGCCGGACCTGACCCGCGGGCGTCTGGTCGACGTGAGGTTCGGGGCGCCGATGCACGTGGCGCCGGACGCGGACCTCGTCGAGTCGACGCGTGAACTCGGGCGTCGGCTGCACCAGGGGCTCGAGACGTTGCAGCGCCTTCCCGAGCACCGGCCGCGCCCGGGGGAGCGTGCGCCGTGGTATCCCGCACACCTGGGCGGGCACGCGGTGGAGCGTGAGGCCTCGTTCCTGCTGGACGGAATGCCCCGGTCGGCCGTGTCGCCGACCTGGGGGCCGGGCGCCGCGGACCGGGGAGTCGTAGATTGACGCCCATGCGGGAGCAGATGCAGCGGGTCGCCGCCTATGCGGTGATCCTGCGTGACGGCGAGATCCTGCTCAGCCGGTTGGCGCCGCGCCTAGCCCGTGAGGAGCTGTGGACGCTGCCCGGTGGCGGGCTCGATCACGGCGAGGACCCGCGCCACGCGGTCGTGCGCGAGGTCTACGAGGAGACCGGGCTCGCGGTGACCATCGGCTCGACGGCGCACACCTTCTCCTTCCACCAGCCCGAGGCCTGGCGCAAGGGGCGCCGCGCCGACGCCCACAACCTGCGCATCGTCTACGACGGGTGGGTGCCGGTCGACGCGCCGCCCCCGCGCGTCGTGGAGGTCGACGGCTCGACCGTCGACGCGGCCTGGCACCCGGTCGCCGCCGTGCTGGCCGGCACGATCCCGACCGTGGGACTGGTCAAGGAAGCACTGGCGGCCCACGAGCCGGCCCGGCTCCAGCGCACGGCTGCCTACGCCCTGCTGGTGTGCGACGACGCGGTGTTGCTCACCCGGGTGTCCCCGCGCGGCTTCCACACCGGGCGGTGGGCGTTGCCCGGAGGTGGGATCGACCAAGGGGAGATGCCACGCGCCGCCGTGCTTCGCGAGGTGCGGGAGGAGACCGGTCTGACCTGCGTGGTCGGTGAGGTGCTCGCCGTCGACGACGAGCGGATCCGGGGGACCGCCCCCTCGGGGCGGGACGAGGAGTTCCATGCCATCGGGATCGTCTTCAGCGCCACCCTGCCCGACGGTGCCGACCTCGCCGACCTCGCGGTCGAGGAGGGCGGCACCACCGACGCCGCGGCCTGGGTGTCGCTGGCCGAGGTCGGGTCCGGTGCCGTGCCGGTCGTGCCCCTGGTGCGCGCCGCCCTCGCCGCACGGGAGGCGGTCACCGCGCGTAGTGGGCCGCCGCCACCTCGCACACGTTGAGCCGTGGGTCGGGGTTGTTGACGACGTCATAGCTCGACACCAGCAGCCAGCGCTCGGCCTCGCCCACCCGCAGGCGCAGGCGCAACGTCCCGTTGCGCGGCATCGGCACGGGGCCGAGCGTCGCCGGCACCGTCTCGCCCCAGGCATAGGTGCGGGTGGCGACGTGGTCCTCGACCCACCCCTCGCCGGTGACCCGCTCGACGTAGAGGTCGGCGTCGGGGGCGGCGGGCGTGATGCTGAGGGTCTGCGCGGCACCGGTGGGGTCGACCTCGTCGCGGCACTCCAGGGTGAGGTCGCCGAAGCCGGGGATCGAGGTGGTCTGGCGGTCGTGACCGACCGCGTCGGCCGAGCCGCGCCAGGTGATGCCCGCGCGGGTGTCGAGCTGTGTCGTGACGACGGCGTCGATGCGGCAGGAGCGGTAGTCGGCCGGGT
Source organism: Nocardioides psychrotolerans (assembly GCF_900113685.1). Lineage (GTDB taxonomy): Bacteria > Actinomycetota > Actinomycetes > Propionibacteriales > Nocardioidaceae > Nocardioides > Nocardioides psychrotolerans. Next base: position 27,018 of record NZ_FOQG01000008.1, on the reverse strand, counting down.
GGCGGAATCCGTTCCAGAACCACGTGAGCTCGAAGGACGTGACGGGCTTGGGCGCGAATGCCGTGCCCGGCAGGTTGCGCCCCGGACGCTGGCTGATGATCCCGTTGATGGTGCCCGAGGAGTAGTTCTCGATGGGCGTGCGCTGGTTGAGGCCCTCGGCCGCGTAGTAGCCCGTGCCACCTGTGCCGTCGTCGAGGGCGTGGGCCCAGCGGTAGATCCGGGGTGTCTTCACCGCGACCACGTTGTGCTCGTTCTTCACCTCGAACTTCTGCAGCCACATCTGGGTCTCGAGGCCGCGGTCCTCGGTGTGCAGCCGGATCATCGTCGCGTTGCCCTTGCAGATGAGCGCGAGCTCCCCGATGCCCGGGACGACGGCGTTCTTGGAGTAGACCTTGCGCTGCGTCGAGGGGTCCCACGAGACCGTCAGGTGCTGCACCAGGCTGCGTGGGGTCGAGGAGCTGCGGACCGGCGACACTGCGGGGGCGTGGCGCTCCGCTGCGGCTCCCGGTGCGGCGAGCAGCCCGGGGGCCCCCACGAGCAGCAGGGCGAGCAGGGCCGGCAGCAGCCGGCGGACGGGTCCGCGCATGACGCTAGTACGGCGCGACGGCGAGCTCGCACAGGTTCAGCCGCGCGTTGCCGTTGTTGGTGACGTAGTAAGAGGAGGCGATGAATCGTCGCTCGATCCCACCGACGCTGAAGAAGAGACGCACCATCCCGTTGCGGGGCACCGGGATCGGCCCGACCTTGCCGGTCTCGGGGTCGAACCCCTTGGAGAACGGGTCGACGTGGTCGTCGACGTCGCCCTCGCCGGTCACGGTCTCGGCGTAGACGCTCGCGTTGTCGACGTCGGGGACCAGGCTGATCGACTGGATGCCGCCGCCGCCGTCGTCGTTGGTGCCGCAGCGCACGTTGAGCTGGCCGATCGAGGGCAGCCGGGACGACTGGAGCACGTTGTCGACCGCGTCGGCCTCCCCGTGCCAGTTGACGCCGAGGCGGGTCGGGAAGGTCGTCTTGAAGACCGCGTCGAACTGGCAGAAGCGATATTCCGCCGGGTGGTGGAAGCCGTTCCAGTACCAGTTGAGGCGGAACGACGTCACGGGCGCCATCGGTGCCCCTGCGGCGGGCTGGTGGCGGCCCGGTCGCTGGCTGATGATGCCGTCGACGTAGCCCGACGAGTAGTTCTCGATGGGGAAGACCTGGTTGAGGCCCTCGTGGGCGAAGGACCCGGTGCCGCCGGTGCCGTCGTCGAACGCGTGGGCGTAGCGGTAGATGCGCACCGTCTTGGTCGCCACCACGTTGCGCTGGTCCTTGACCTCGTGCTTGGCCAGCCACATCTGGGTCTCGGCCGAGCGGTCGGTCGCGAAGAGCCGGATCATGGTCGTGTTGGGCCTGCAGACCAGCGTGACCTCACCGATGCCGGGGATGGTCGCCGACGTGGTCTGGACCGGCTCCTTCCACCCGCCACTCCACTTGAGCGTGACCTTCTGCACCCGTCGTACGGCGGTGCTCGTCGCCCGTGCCGCCAGTCGCGGGGCCGGACCGGTCGAGGCGCTCCCGATGCGTGCGGTCTCGTCGCCACGAAGAGCTGCGGGGTCCGCGCCGGCCCACGCGGTCGTGGTCCCGACCGTCGCCAGGGCGGTCGTCAGGATTGCGACGACCAGGGTGGCGGCGCGGGACACGACGGTCATCGAGCCGGCTTCTCCTCGGGCTGCTGCGCAGGCGCCTGCGTGGTGATCTCTTCGTCGGGGCTGACCAGGATCACCGGGGTCTCGCCCTGCAACCAGCTGTTCTGGAGCGTGATGATGTTGCTCGGCAGCGCGACCAGACGGGCATCGGCGGCGAGCTTCTCCGACTGGTTGACGTAGAACGTCAGGAACTCGTTGACCTCGCGGCGCTGCAGCGACCGGGTGGTGGTCGTGATCAGCAGCTGGCGGGCGAGCGGGTACTCACCGCTGACGATCGTGCGCTGGCTGGGGAAGATGCAGTTGAGCTCCCCGTCGGGCATCGTGATCTCGAAGGGCCGCAGCTGGTCCTCGTAGAGCTCGTAGTAGCTGAACCGGAAGAACGCCACGTTGCCGCGGGTCCCATCGATGACCCGCTTGGCGTCGCGGGCCAGGCCGTAGAGCTCCAGCGCAGTAGCCCGGCGCTCCTCGACGCGGCTCTTGGCGGCCCGGGCTGCGTCTCGGGCGACGATGGCGTCAGCCAGGCGGCGCTGGTCGCGAGCCTTGTCCGCAGGCGACCGCTTGTCGCGGATCCCCTTCTCCACCTCAGCCTTGGCGGCCCTGACCTCGGCGGCCGCGTCCCGCAGGACCTGCCAGGCAACCGCGAGCTGGCTGTTGAGCTCGGTGCGCTTGCGGGCGCGCTCGGGGAACCGGTCGGCGAGCGCGTGTTCGCGGGTGTCGCCGACGACCCAGATCCGGGCGCCGTTGTCGGAGTCGAAGGCCTGGTAGTCGGACCGGAGGTTGGTCAAGCTCGGCTCCGGGGCGTCGAGGACGTAGCGGCCGAAGAACCCGAAGGCGTTGTTGTCCGGGGTCGGACCACCGGTCTCGAGGCGCACGTCGTCCAGCCCGAGCTGGGCCCAGCTGGTCACGGGCGAGCCGGCGCGGAAGATGTCCTGGACCTGCGCCGTGGTCAGGCAGTCGCCGCCGACGTCGGTCTCGGACTTGATGGCCAGCACGACGGCGTCGGCCGCCACCTGGAACTGCACGACGTCCAGCCCGACGGCGCGGCACGCGTCCCACTCGGCGCGGCTGATGGGACGCGAGGAGTCGACCAGGTCGATCTCGCCCGCGCACAGACGTTGGAAGGCCCGGTCCTCACCGGTCTCCGCGAAGGTGACGTCGGTGGTGCTCGCGTTGAACTCATAGCGCCTGGCCGCCTCGGCCGTCAGCGAACCGCTGGAGCCTTCGATGTCGACGACGCCTCCAGGACGGCTCGGCAGCTCGGCGTTGCGCTTGTTGATGAGCTCCTGCTCGTCGGTGTTCTGCCGGTAGCGGGCGGCCTCCTGCTGGGCGACGGTGTCGGTCGCCTCCGGCGTCTGGTCCGAGCAGGCGCTCAGGGCCAGCCCGACCGCCACCAGCAGACCGACGAGTGCCTGTGGTCGAAGGGTGCTGCGCATCACTGGGCTCCCTGGCTGGACGTGCTTCTGGTCGGGCTGGTGACGAGGCCGTTCTCGTCCACGCTGTCCTCCGGGGGGTACTCGTAGCGCTTGCCGAGCCTGACGACCTCGAAGTCGTCGAGGTGCAGCCCCTGGAGCTCGTTGCCGTTGAGGTACGTCGACGTGACGTCCCGCTGGGCGTAGAGGGTCGGGACCGCAGCCCGGTCGACGACGATCGCGCCGTAGGTGCGCAGGGCCGCGACGATGGCGTCGGCGTAGCGACGCTGCTGTGCGGTCATCTTGATCGGCTTCTGGGTCAGCGGGTCCACCGGGCGGGGCGGGACGACGTCGGCCTTGAGGCGGATCCGGGCGCCCTCGGGGATCGAGCGCTCGTTGCCGTTGCCGTCGGTCGAGGACGCGGGCTGGACGAACCAGTTGGCCGCGGGGCCGGGGAGGCTGATCGCCAGCGCGTGGTCGATCAGTCCGGCCTCGAGCTCGTCGGGGCTGATCAGCCCCGCGAACAGGGGCAGTCCGGACCCGCGCGCGCTGACCACCTGGGGCGCACCGAAGCCGGCTCCGTTGAGGTCCCACTCCCGCATGAAGTGGTAGGAGATGCTGCCGTCGGCCTCGCGGCGCGCGCGCCACAGGTCGTAGGCCACCGAGCTGTTGGTGTCGAAGATCGTGTACCACCCGTCGTAGCGCGGGTCGGGATCCACGTCGGCGGGGATGTCGAGCACCACCGTGTCGTCCCCGTCGCCGCACTTGACCTGGCGGCACACCACGTCCGTGGGCTCACCGCCGGCCACGACCGCCGTGGTCCAGGCCTCGGTGTTGATGTAGACGCCCTCGGAGATCTCCCGGTCGCACAGGCGCAGGGCGTTGCCGGCATCGGCCTCCTCGCAGACTCCGACCCGGATCTTGGCGAGCCGGATCATCTCAGCGGAGGCGGGGTCGAGCTCGTTGTCGTCGATCCGGTTGTTCCACGGGGACCTCTCGCTGAAGAACCGCTGCTCGGTGACGAGCGTGCCGCCCTCGCCGGTGACCGGGTCGATCGTGACCTCGGACCCGGGGACGGCGCTGGGGTCGCTGGTCGAGCGGCCGGACGGCGTCTCGTCGTCGCCGCCACAGCCGGCCAGGGCGAGCGCCCCCACCAAGGTGAGAGAGGTCAGGGCCTGGCGGCTTCGCCGACGGCGTCCGGGGACCTGGCTCGTCATGACGGCGAGGAGGGGTCGTGGGCCATGCTCGCCTCGGCGGCGGAGGTCTCGATGGACTCGGCGAACCGGGAGAAGGACGCGCTGATCTCGCCGAGGAGTTGGCCCTCGGCAGCGGAACCCGCGTCCCCGCCGGTGCGCATCCGGGCAGCCGTGATGATGGCGTGCGCCTCGCGCCGGGCATGCAGGCGGATCAGCTCGGCGTCGAGCTCCGCCTGAGCCGTCACCAGCTCGCAGCGGCGGGCGGTCTCGAGCTCGACGGCCTCGAGAAGACGCACGTGGGCGTCACCGGCGCGCTGCATGCGGTCGATGACGGTGGCGGCGATCTCCTCGACCGAGACGGCCAGGTGCGGCAGCTCCTTGGCCAGCGAGTCCGCCGGCGGCAGTGCAGCAAGGGATACGTCGACGGGCTTGATCTCGACGGCGACCGGCTCGGCCTCGACGGCGACGGGCTTGATCTCGACGACGACGGGCTCGGTCTCGACGACGACGGGCTCGGTCTCGACGACCGGCGCCGGGCGGGGCGAGGGGCGTCGTACGGGCCGGGCGGCGGGCGTCGTGAGGGCCTCGGGCTCGACTGGGGTGCCCTCCTCATCGGTCACGAGGGGCGCGGTGAAGTCGATGCGGCCGATGCGCTCGTCCGTGGTGCTCTTCGCCAGGATGTCGTCGATCGACGGCGGCGGCGTGATGGTCTGGCCCGGGTAGGTGGTCACTGGTCTGCCGCCTCGACGGGAGTGGTGGTGATGCCTTGTCCGGGGATGGACAGGGCGGCTGGGTCCTGGTCGCCGAGCGAGTCGGCGCCGCGACGGAAGCCGGAGGGCACGCTGACCAGGACGTAGCGCTCCGTGCGGTAGGCCTCGGTGAGGAAGGCGTTGCTGCCGTCGACGGCGTCCTCGTAGAGGTTGCTGAGCAGGTCAGCGGAGGAGTTGGTCGAGAGCAGCATGTAGTCGACGTGCGCCGCGGGGTCCTTGGCCGCCGCGAGCCAGGGGCCGTCGGACTTGTCCACGCGGTCGAAGAACAGCGCCGGGTCACCGGTGAGGAGGATGACCGCCGACGTCTGCGCGTTGTCGGTGAGGATCGAGCTGTTGAGGGTCACGTTGTCCTTGATCCACCTCGCCATCGCCTGCTCGGAGACATAGCCGACGGTGGAGCCGTCCGGCGTGGTGGCCCCCTCCTGCGACTGGCGGGTCGAGACCGCTGCAGCGAACGTGGACTCCAGGCCCTGGTACTTGTAGGTCTTCATCGCCTGGAAGGTCCACGGGATGCTGATGATCAGCCCGGCCACCAGCAGGGCGCTCACGAGCGTGGCGCCCTCCCCTGCGGAGCGGGCCAGCCAGATCGCGCCGATCATCGAGAACAGCAGGATCGGCAGGGCATTGCGCATGACCATCGGCGAGTCGGTGATCTTGAGGGCGACCGAGAGCGCCGGGACGATGATCGAGAGGAAGAGGATCACCGCGAGCCACAGCGCGAGCCCGTTGCGACGGGCGATGCCGGCGAAGACCAGTGCCGGGAGCACGACGATCGCGATCGGTGCGCCGTAGAGGACCAACCGCCCGGTGTACTCCAGCAGCTCGACGGCCGAGAAGCTCTCCAGCCCGCCCGAGGAGGCTGAGTCACTGCTGGCCGTGATCCAGTTGAAGGGCTTGAGCACCAGGATCAGGTTGAAGGCCGACCACAGCGCGATCACGTAGACCGTCGGGGCGGCGAACCCCACCGTGGTGCCCTCGATCTCGGTGCCGTCAGCGCCGAGCCGGGCGAGGATCGCCCCGACCATGATGGCGCTGACCACGAACCACAGCAGGCTGCTGTAGCCCGAGAGTGCGGCGATGGCGAAGGCCAGGCCCGCGATCATCACGAAGCGGATGTCGGCGGTGACGTACCACGCGAAGAGCGCGCCCAGGGCGGCCACCACGAAGGTCAGCCACATGAAGTGGCGGGCCCCGCTGGCGGCGTACAGGGCGACGAGCGGGTTGAGCCCGAAGGCGACCAGGACGACGACCCGCAGCGGGGCGAGGACCTGCGCGCGGCGCATCATCGTGTTGAAGGTGACCATCGTGAAGGCGGCGAAGACGGCTGAGGCCAGGGGCACCACGATGAGCGAGCTGGCCAGCGCGGGGACGACCGTCAGCGGCGAGATCAGCAGGATCGTCAGCGGCGGGTAGTCGAAGCCGACCGAGGAGAGCTTGGGCGGGTCGTTGTGCCAGATCATCAGGGCCCGGTTGAACCGGTCGAGGGTCTCGAAGCCCACCACGTGCATGTCGACGACGAGCCAGTAGCCGAACCAGGCGTAGGCGACCAGGAACAGTCCGAACACCAGGGCGCTCTCCCACCAGCGGCGGGGGATGTCGTCCGGACGACGGCCGACCGACTGGACGACCCCGGACAGACGCTCGCGGTTGGTGACGACCTCGACCGTGGTGACCGTGGTGACGGTGGGCTCGGGCTGGCTCAGCTGGGCGGTCATGACGACCCCTCGTCGAGGCCGTGCTCGGTCTTCTCCCAGTAGAAGGGGTTGGTGAAGAGCTGGATGAAGCCCTTCCAGGCCGCCCAGCTCATCAAGCCCCAGTAGAGCGGCGAGAGCAGGGCGGTGCGGGTGATGCCGAACTCTCCGCGCTGGAGGCTGCCGGCGACGTTGAGGTAGACGAAGATGAAGTTGCCGATGAAGAGCATCGCGCTCGCGGCGTAGAACACGATGCCCGGGAAGAGCTGCTCGATGAAGCCCCACTGGGTGAGGACGTAGAGCGTGGTGAGCCCCCAGAAGATCGGGTTCATCAGCAGGACGAACGCCGAGCCCATGGTCAGGTTGAAGCTCATGAAGCCACGCAGGCCGGTCTGCGAGAGCAGGCCGATCGGATTGCGCATGTGGACCAGCCAGGTCTGGTAGTAGCCCTTGTTCCAGCGCGAGCGCTGGCGGATCCAGTTGCCGACGTTGGAGTTGGCCTCCTCCAGCGTGGTGGAGTCGATCATCGCCGTGCGGTAGCCCTCGCGGTGCAGGCGGATGCCCAGGTCGGCGTCCTCGGTGACGTTGAACGGGTCCCAGGCGCCGAGCTCACGCAGGGTCGAGGTGATGAAGTGGTTGGACGTGCCGCCCAGCGGGATCGGCGACTCCGCGGCGCCCATCGCGGGCAGCACCAGCTCGAAGTGCATCGAGTACTCGTTGGCGAACCAGGCGGTCAGCAGGTTCTGGTCCTGGTTGAAGTGGTTGAGCTTGGCCTGGATGCACACGACGTTGGACGGCACGTGGTCGAAGGCGAGGAGGGCCTTCTTCAGCTGGTCCGGGTCGGGGCGGTCCTCGGCGTCGAAGATGACGCAGTAGGCGCCCGTGGAGAGCTGCAGCCCGTAGTTGCAGGCCTTGGGCTTGGTCTTGGGCAGGCTGTCGGGGACGACCACGAGGTGGAAGTGCGGCGGCAGCTGCAGGGAGACGATCTTGTCGATGGTCTCGTCGTCGTCCTCCTCGCAGAGCAGCTTCACGTCGAGACGGGTGCGCGGGTAGTCCAGCGCGTTGATGTCGCGCACCAGCCGCTGCACGATGCCCGCCTCCTTGTAGAGGGGGACGAGGATCGTGTAGACGGGCAGGTGCCGCTCGTCTATCGCGGCGATCTCGGCATCGGTCACGTCCGTCTCCAGGTGCGTGCCGAGGGCGCGAAGCGTGAGGCGGAACTTGTAGACCGACACGATCAGGTAGATGAAGCTGCAGAAGCCGACGATCCCGATCAGGGTGTTGACCGGCCAGATGACCCCGCACAGCACGAGTGCGACGACCGTCATGACCAGCACGGCCTTCTGGGTGCCGGTGATGACGACGTGGGCCGACGACTCGGGCCGGCTCTCCATCAGGCCGCGGGTCGAGATCTCGGCGTAGTGCACGCTGTGGACCTGCTGGATGAGCTGGTCGAGCTCGGTGCGGTTGGCGAGGAGCTGACGGAACGACGATCCCAGGGCCGCCTGGACCTCGGTGACGTCGTCGTCGGCCAGCGGACGCGCCACCGCGAGCAGGACGACATCCTCGCTCTCGGCGACCGGGATGGCCTGGAGTCGGAGGGCGAGGGGCTCAGGCAGGCGCCGGGCCACCTTGAGGTCGGGCTCGAAGTCGCCCAGACCGACGCGCTGCAGCTGGTGCAGCTCGGACAGCGCGGCGACCAGCACGTCCTCGGAGATCGCCTGGTGGGAGACCAGGATGTCGCCGAGCGGGTCGCCCGTGCGGGCGTACTCCAACATTGCGCGCCGCAGCTGCTCTGCCGTGACCAGCCCGCTGCGGGTGAGCATCTGGGCCATCTGCATCCGCGCCCGACGGGCCTCGGGGGTCTCGACCTCGGACTCGACGGGAGGGTAGGCCTCGTCGATCGCAGCCACGATCTCGTTGACGGTGTGGCGCACCAGCAGCACGGGTCGGTCGACGCGCTCGGCGACGACCTGCTCGGTGATGGCGTCCTCGGCGTCGGCCGCAGCGACCAGCACGCTGCCGTCCACCACGGCGTACGGAAGGACCCGGAAGGTGCGACAGATCCCCTCGGGGATGAGGTGGCGAACGTCGGCATCGACGCCGTCGCCGATGCGCGTCGTGGTGCGGGTCTGGGAGGTCGTCACTGGGCGCCCGCTCCGAAGCCCTGTGCGGCCTGGCCGGAGCCGGCCGGGGAACCCGGGCCGGAGGACGTGGTGCGGTTCGCGCGCGGGCGCATCACGGTGTAGGCGAGGAAGGCCAGCAGCAGCGCGATGAGGGGGGCGATCAGGAAGGCCAGGAACACGACGGCGAAGATGATCAGCGTCAGCAGGACACCGACGGTGGCGGCTCCGACCGACTTCCCGGCGGGTCGTGACGCTGACGTTTGAACGGTCATGTGCGCACTCCCCCTGGATATCACCGACGCGCGCTGTGCCCCATGGCGTCGGAGTGTTCCCGGCTATCGTCTCGAACTCGCTCCTACGCCGGACCCACGACGGGGTAACAGTTGTCTGTTACCGAGAGGGCTGCGACCAGCCCTTTGTGTAGAACTCGTGAAGAATGACTGCACCTGTTCGCCGTACGGCGTGGGGGTGCGCCCACTTCCACGGATGAGTGACAACGGGTCGTTGTCGTGGGCCGCCCACGCCCACAACAGCACGCCGACGTGGTGGCGCCTGGCCCAGGTGAGGTACGGCGCCAGGTCGCGACCGCGCGGGTCCCCGGGACGCAGGTCGGTGGTCACCACGGGCACCAGGTCGGCGAGCGGCGCGACGACGGCGTCCCAGCACCGGACGTCTGCGCAGGAGCCTGCACCGTCCACGTGGAACGCCGCGACGAGCTGGTCGTCGTCGGGCGCGAGCTCTCTCCAGTGGGTGAGGTCGGTGCCGTCGTCGAGCCCCGGGAGCAGGATCGGCTGTCGGGCGCCGGCGTCGCGGATGGTCCGCACGATGCGGTCCATGCCCTGCGCGGGGAAGGTCAGGCCTCCGTTGGTCGGGGTCTCACCGTCCTCGACGGGCGCCTCGCAGCCGCCGTCGCGCCAGCAGAGCCAGCTCGGGTCGAAGACGCGACGACCGGCTGTGTCCGTGCGCGACCCGGGTGAGTCGAAGGCCTCGAAGATGACCGAGGGGTGGTCGCGGAAGGCGGTGGCCACCGACGACCAGAACACCAGCGACTCGGAGTCGGGCATCGCCAGGCTGCCGTACTCGTCGGCCCCCATGCGCTTGCGGCTGTGCAGGTCGAGGACGACCACCAGACCGGCCCGGTTGAGGGTGTCGACGAACCCGCCGACGGCGGAGCGGTAGTCGCGCACCGTGCGCTCGTCCTGGGCGTCGCTGACTGGCGCGCCACGTGTCCCGAGCCAGCAGTCCTGGTTGAGGGGGAGGCGCACGGTCGTGGCACCCCAGGACGCCATCGCCTCGGCCTCCCGAGCGGCCGGGTCGGCGCCGGGCAGCAGGTCGAGCGTGGAGAGTCCCCAGCCCTGGGCGCAGGCATACTCGAAGCTGCTCCAGGTGACACCTCGAGGCACGAACTCACGGCCGGTGCGGCTGTCGACGAGACGCTGCTGGGCCACGACGGGGCGGGGTGCGGGGACACCCACGGCGTCCCGGCCGGCGCCGGTGTCGGCCAGGGTGAGTGCTGCGGCACCACCACCGAGACCGAGCAGGAGAACGGCGGGCAGTAGCCAGCGCCACGCGCGCCGTGCACCTGTCGCTCGTGTCGGGACGTGCCCGGGCGACGCCAGCGTCATGGAAAGCCCCTCTCTCCGCGTGCATGGTAGGCCGCGACGCTCGGTTGATGGGGCCTCTTGGATATCTTGACCGTGTGACCGAGACCGTCTTCACCTATGCCTCACCCGCGCTCAAGTTCGGATCGGGGGCGTCGGCGGAGATCGGCCACGACCTGGCCGGCTGGGGCGCGCGGAGGGTCCTGCTGGTCACCGACCCCGGTGTCGCCGCCACGGGCCACCCCGCGCGCATCGCCGAGCAGATGGCCGGCTTCGACCTCGACGTCACGACCTACGACGGAGCGCGGGTCGAGCCGACGGATGAGTCTCTCGACGCGGCCATCGCGTTCGCCCGCGACGCCGGTCCCTTCGACGCGATCGTGGCCGTGGGTGGCGGCTCGGCCATCGACACTGCCAAGGCCGTCAACCTGCTGACCACCAACCCCGGTGAGCTGATGGACTACATCAACGCTCCCGTGGGCAAGGCCCGGGCGCCGATCAACCCCCTGCTGCCGCTGGTGGCCGTGCCCACCACGACCGGCACCGGCAGCGAGAGCACCACCATCTGCGTGCTCGACGTGCTGGCGCTGAAGGTCAAGACCGGCATCAGCCATGCGCTGCTGCGACCGCGCCTGGCCGTGGTCGACCCGTCGCTCACGCTGACGCAGCCGACGATGGTCACGGCGGCGTCGGGCATGGACATTCTGTGCCACGCGCTGGAGAGCTACACCGCGCGCTGGTACGCCGACTTCGATGCCAAGCGCCCCGAGCAGCGGGTGCCCTACTGCGGCGCCAACCCGGTCGCCGACGTCTGGTCGGAGAAGGCGCTCTCGATGCTGGCCGCCTCCTTCCGTGCCGCGGTGCGTGACGGCTCCGACACGGTCGCGCGCGAGCAGATGGCGCTGGCCGCCACCTTCGCGGGCCTGGGCTTCGGCAACGCCGGTGTCCACATCCCGCACGCCAACGCCTACCCGATCGCCGGCCGGGTGCGCACCTTCCGCCCCGAGGGCTACCCCGACGACGAGGCGATCGTGCCGCACGGGATGGCCGTCTCGTTGACCGCGCCCGAGGCGTTCCGCTTCACCTTCGACGCCGCCCCCGAGCGGCACCTCCACGCGGCGCGCCTCCTCGAGCCGGACGTGCCCGGCGCCGGGCCCGACGTGCTGCCCGGGGTGCTCGCCCGGCTGATGCGCGACATCGGCATCCCCAACGGGCTCGGTGAGGTCGGCTACGGCGAGGGTGACGTCGGGGACCTCGTCGCCGGGTCGCTCCAGCAGCAGCGGTTGCTCGCCACGGCGCCCAAGCCGGTGACCGACGAGGACCTCGAGGCCGTCTTCCTAGGATCGATGGAGCACTGGTGAGCGCTCCTGACCTCGTCGCCGAGCTCCGGCGGCGCGGCGTCACCGACGTCGACGACTCCGTGCTCGCGCGTGCCCTCTACTCCTCCGATGCCTCGCTCTACCGGGTCGTGCCGCAGGTCGTCGCGCGACCGCGTCATCAGGACGAGCTGGCGGCGATCCTCGAGGTCTCCCGCGCCGCGTCGGTGCCGCTGACCATGCGCGGGGCCGGCACGTCCATCGCAGGCAACGCGGTCGGGTCCGGGATCGTGGTCGACGTCGCGCGCCACCTCCACCGGATCGTCGGCATCGACCCCGAGGCGCGCACGGCCCGGGTGGAGCCCGGGGTCGTGCACGCCGACCTGCAGGCGGCGGCCGCGCCCCACGGGCTGCGATTCGGGCCGGACCCATCCACCCACACCCGCTGCACGATCGGCGGGATGATCGGCAACAACGCCTGCGGCTCCCGGGCCCTGGGCTACGGTCGCACCTCCGACAACGTGGTCGATCTCGACGTCCTGTTCGGCACCGGCGAGACCGACGTGTCGGCTCGCCTGGCCGGGCTGACCGACGCCCACCTCGCCCACGTGCGCACCAGCTTCGGTCAGTTCTCACGCCAGGTCAGCGGCTACGGCATGGAGCAGCTGCTGCCCGAGCACGGTCGCCGCGTCGACCGGCTGATGGCGGGCTCCGAGGGCACCCTCGGCCTGGTCCGCGAGGCGACGGTCTCGCTGGTCGCCGACGAGGCTCGCCACCTGCTGGTGCTGGGCTACCCGTCGATGATCGAGGCCGCCGACGCCGTGCCCGCGCTGCTCGCTGCCGAGGACCGTGGTGGGCCCACGGACTCCGGTGCGCGCCTGGTGGCGTGCGAGGGGATCGACGCCCGGATCGTCGACCTGGTCCGCGCCCGTCGTCCGGTGGCCGAGCTCCCGGCCGGGGCCGGCTGGCTCTTCGTCGAGGTCTCGGGCCCGGAGTCCGAGGCGCTGCTCGGACGGCTCGCCGGGGTCGCCGGCGCGCTCGGCTCCCGCCGGGTGAGCGACGCGGCCGAGGCCGCCGACCTGTGGCGCATCCGGGAGGACGGCGCCGGCCTCGCGGCTCGTAGCCTCCGGACCCCGGCCTACTCCGGCTGGGAGGACGCCGCGGTCCCGCCGGCTCGGCTCGGCGCCTGGTTGCGCGACTTCGACGAGCTGCTGCGCGAGCACGGCCTCGACGGCGTGCCCTACGGCCACTTCGGTGACGGGTGCGTGCACGTGCGCATCGACTTCCCCTTCCACGATGGCGAGAGGGGCCGCGCGGTCTTCCGTGACTTCCTCACCGCGAGCGCGCTCAAGCTGCGAGAGCACGGCGGCTCCCTCTCGGGGGAGCACGGCGACGGTCGGGCCCGCTCCGAGCTGCTGCCCCTGATGTACGACGCCGAGTCGATCGCGCTCTTCGGTGCGGTCAAGGCGATCTGCGACCCCGAGAACCTGCTGAACCCCGGGGTGCTCGTGGCTCCGGCGCCGTTCGACGCCGACCTGCGTCCGGGACGGCCGCGGCTGCCGGTGGTGCCGCTGCTGGCGATGACCCACGACGGTGGGTCCTTCGGCGACGCCGTCCACCGCTGCACCGGTGTCGGGAAGTGTGTCGCCTCCTCGACGATCGGCGTGATGTGCCCGTCCTTCCAGGCGACCCGTGACGAGAAGGACTCCACCCGCGGTCGGGCCCGGGTGCTCCAGGAGGCCCTCGACGGCACCCTCGTCGAGGGGCTCGCCGACCCGGCGGTCCACGAGGCGCTCGACCTGTGCCTGTCCTGCAAGGGCTGCGCGTCGGACTGTCCGACCGGCGTCGACATGGCGACCTACAAGGCCGAGGTGCTGCACCAGACCTATCGCGGCAAGCGCCGGCCGCGCAGCCACTACACGCTCGGCCGGCTGCCGATGTGGGCCGACAAGGCTGCTCCGTTCGCCGGGGTCGCCAACCGGCTGATGAAGCTGGGGGCGGTCGCCCGGCTCGCCAAGGCCACGGCCGGCATCGACCAGCGTCGCTCGATCCCGTCCTTCGCCGCCACGACCCTGCGCCGGTCCGTGCGGTCGCAGGGCGGAGCCGGCACCCCCGACGTGTGGATCTGGGCCGACTCGTTCACCGACCACTTCCACCCCGCGTCCGGCACGGCCGCGATCGAGGTGCTGGCGGCGGCCGGGCTGACCGCGCGGGTGATCCCCGACGATGCCTGCTGCGCACTGACCTGGGTGACCACCGGGCAGCTGGACCGTGCCCGGACGATCATGGGCCGCACGGTCGCCGCGCTGGCGCCGTACGTCGCCTCCGGCGTGCCGGTCCTGGGCCTGGAGCCGTCGTGCCTGGCCACGCTGCGCAGCGACGCCGTGGAGCTCAGCGACGACCCGCGGGCCGCCGACGTCGCCGGCGGGGTGCTCACGCTGGCCGAGCTGTGGGAGCGGCTCGCGTGGCCGTTGCCGGACCTCACCGGCGTCGAGGTCGTGGCGCAGCCGCACTGCCACCACGCGTCGGTGCTCGGCTGGGAGGCCGATGCGCGGTTGCTGACGACTGCCGGTGCGACGGTGACGAAGGTCGCCGGGTGCTGCGGCCTGGCCGGCAACTTCGGCATGGAGCAGGGCCACTACGAGGTGTCGGTCGCCATCGCGGAGACGAACCTGCTGCCGGCGGTGCGTTCCGCCCCCGACGCGGTCGTGCTGGCCGACGGGCTGTCCTGCCGGGTCCAGCTCGACGACCTCGCAGGCGTCCCGGCGATGCACCTGGCGGAGCTGCTGGCTTCTAGGATCGTCCGGTGAACCCACGCGCCCGACGACTGGTCATCCCGGTGGCCCTGGTGGGGCTGCTCCTGCTCGTCGTGGTCGCGTCGGTGATGAGCCGGTGAGCGAGCCGCTGCTGCGGGTCCTGACCCGCATGCGCGCCCACGTGCTCGATCCCGGGACCTTCGTCCGGGCGGTCGGGTCGGGGCGCCAGAAGGGCCAGGGCGTGCCGCGCTGGCGTCGCGTCGAGCTGCGCTACGTCGACCTGAAGGCCGGGCCGCACCTGCAGGTCGTGGCCTACGACGACACCCAGGCCCACACGTCCAACCACGCCGTCGGGGACGCAGCACGCGACGCGGTCGACGGGCTGCTCGAGGAGCCCTTCGGCAACTGGCACGTCGAGACCACGACCGAGAGCCATCAGGTGCGGGTCACCAAGAAGCTCGAGGCGATGGTCCACACGAGCCCCCGCACGGAGACCGCTGAGGTCGACCGCGGCCACGACCGCGACAAGGACCGACTCCTGCGAGAGGACGACCCGGTCTTCGTGGCACTCGGGCTCAGCGACGCCGACGGCCGGATGAAGCCGAGCCGCCAGGCGAAATACCGCCAGGTCGAGGAGTTCCTCCGGCTGCTGGACTCGTCGGTCACCGACGCCATCGACAAGGGCCACCTGCGTCGGCCCACCCCAGCGGACCCGCTACGGATCGCCGACCTGGGGTGCGGGAACGCCTACCTCACCTTCGCCGCGGAGCGCTTCCTCACCGGGGTCCGGGGGATGCCCGTCCGGCTGACGGGGGTCGACGTGAGGGAGCAGTCGCGCGACCACAACAACGCGATCGCCGTAGGGCTGGGGGTGGCCGCGCACTTCGTCGTGGGCTCCATCACCGGCGTCGAGCTCGAGGAAGCACCGGAGGTGGTGCTCGCCCTGCACGCCTGCGACACCGCGACCGACGAGGCCCTCGCCCGGGCCGTGGGGTGGCAGTCCAGCCTGGTGCTGGCCGCCCCGTGCTGCCACCACGACATCGCCGCCCAGCTGCGCAAGGTGCCGACGCCGGCGCCCTACGCCATGCTCACGCGCCACGGCATCCTGCGCGAACGACTGGCCGACACGATGACCGACGGACTGCGGGCCACGCTCATGCGCACGCAGGGCTACCGGGTCGACGTCATGCAGTTCGTCGAGAGCAAGCACACGCCCCGCAACACGCTGTTGCGCGCCGTGCGCTCGGGCGGTCCGGTCACGGGCGGCAGCGTCCGCGACGACTACGACGAGCTCGTGTCGACGTGGGGCATCACGCCCCGGCTGGCGGGGCTGCTGGAGCTGCTGGAGCGATGATGCTCCTGCTCGAACGCCTGCTGACGGGCGCCATGGTGGTGCCCTTCGCGCTGGGGGCGGCCTCGGTGCCGGCGCAGGAGCGCGAGGTGGAGCTCACCTTCACCGACGAGCGGATCGTGGAGTCCAGCGGCCTGGTCGTGCAGCCGGACGGGCTCTTCGTGACCGTCAACGACTCCGGTGACGAGGGCAGGCTCTTCGCGGTGGCGGCCAACGACGGCGGGGGCGACACCGTCGGCGTCTCCACCTGGGGCGAGGCCACGGACGTCGAGGCGCTCGCGCCCTGGGACCGCGACGAGGTCCTGGTCGGCGACATCGGTGACAACGCAGGCGAGCGCGACTCGGTGAGCGTGCTGCGGGTCCCGGTGCAGCGCAGAGACCAGGCCTTCGAGGCGGAGACGTTCGAGCTGACCTACAGCGGCGGTCCCCGCGATGCCGAGACACTGCTGGTGCACCCGGTCACGCGGCGGGTCTACGTCGCGTCCAAGGAGATCTTCGGAGGCACCCTCTTCGCCGCGCCGGAGAACCTCAGCACCAGCTCGGTCAACCGGCTCGAGCCGGTGGGACCGGTGCTCTCGATCGCCACCGACGGCGCCTTCTTCCCCGACGGCAAGCACCTGGTGCTCCGCGACTACGGTCGTGCGGTCGTCTACGCATTCCCCTCGCTGGAGCGGGTCGCCGAGATCGAGCTGCCCGAGCAGGACCAGGGCGAGGGGCTGGCCGTCGACCGCGACGGCGAGGTCTTCGTCAGCACCGAGGGTCAGTTCACCGCCGTGCTCCACGTGACGCTCCCGGCGCTGCTGCGCACGGTCGTGACCCCTGATGCCGTCACGGGTCCACCCGCCAGCGAGTCGGAGGCTCCGTTCCCGGGGATCCAGAGCCGCGAGGGTGTCGAGCTGCCCGAGACCACGTCGACCGACCGCCCGTTCTGGCCGTGGTTCCTCACCGGTTGGCTCGGGCTCGGCGCGATCGTGGTGCTGATGTTCTCGCTGCGCCGGCGCTAGACCCTTCGGGGTGATCCGTGCGTGGCGCGATCCGCCCTAGGGTCACCGGGTGCCCCGTCTGCGCCGTACGTCGCCCGACCAGCTCGGCTGGACCCGCCGCCGCGCCGGACGCGGGTTCGTCTACCTCGACCAGGCGGGTGGCCGGCTCCCCGACGAGGCTGCCCAGCGCGTGCGCGACCTGGTGATCCCGCCGGCCTGGCAGGACGTCTGGGTCACGCCGCACGACAACGGGCACCTCCAGGCCGTGGGGACCGACGAGGCAGGGCGCCGCCAGTACCTCTACCACCCGGCCTGGCGCGAGCGGCGTGACGCCGAGAAGTTCGACCGGATGGTGGAGTTCGGCCGGGCGCTGGTGAAGGCCCGTGAGCTGGTGCTCACCGACCTCGGGCGCGAGGGTATGCCGATGCAGCGGGCATGCGCGGTCGCCGTACGGCTGCTGGACCTGGGCTACTTCCGCATCGGCAACGACATCTACGCCGACACCAACGGCAGCTTCGGCCTGACGACGCTGGAGCGTCGCCACGTGAAGCGGCACCAGGACGCGCTGGTCTTCCGCTTCGTCGGCAAGTCCGGCGTGGACCACCGCGTCGAGATCGACGACGCTACGGTCATCGAGGCCGTCGACATCATGCGTCGGCGGCGAGGCAAGGACCTGCGCCTCCTGGCCTACCAGGAGGCGCGGGCGTGGCGCTCGGTGCTGCCCGACCTGGTCAACGACTACGTGCGCGAGAGCACCGGCCTCGAGGCGACGGCCAAGGACTTCCGCACCTGGCACGCCACCGTGCTCGCGGCGGCCGCGCTCGCCGAGACCGAGGAGCCGGGGGAGACCCAGGCATCACGCAAGCGCGCGGTCTCCGGTGCCATGAGGGAGGTCTCGGACTTCCTGGGCAACACCCCGACCCTGGCCCGATCGGCCTACGTCGACCCCCGCGTGGTCGAGGCCTACGAGGAGGGCCGGACGATCCGGGCGACCACGCGTCGTAGGTATGACACGACCGCCGGCCGGCAGGCCGCGCTCGAACGGGCCACGCTCAAGCTGATCAAGAAGCAGTGACCACGAAGTCGATGCAGGCCGTGAGGGCCTCGATGTCGGACGGGTCGACGGCGGGGTACATCGCGATGCGCAGCTGGTTGCGGCCGAGCTTGCGGTAAGGCTCGGTGTCGACGATCCCGTTAGCCCGTAGGGTCGCAGCGATCGCGGCGGCATCGATCGACTCGTCGAAGTCGATGGTGCCGATGACCAGCGAGCGGTGGCTGGGGTCCACGACGTACGGCGTGGTCCAGCTCGTCCGCTCCGCCCAGCCGTAGAGCGCGTCGGAGGAGGCGGTGGTGCGCTCGACCATGCCGGCCAGGCCGCCCTGGGCGTTCATCCAGTCCAGCTGCTCGGCCATCAGGAAGAGCGTCGCGACCGACGGGGTGTTGTAGGTCTGGTTCTTGCTGGAGTTGTCGATCGCCGTCGGGAGGTCGAAGAACGCCGGGATGTGGCGGTCGGTGGCAGCGATCTCGGCGGCGCGCTCGAGCGCGGCCGGCGACATCAGCGCGAGCCAGAGGCCACCGTCGGAGGCGAAGCACTTCTGGGGTGCGAAGTAGTAGCAGTCGACCTCGGTCGCGTCGAGTGGCAGGCCGCCCGCGCCCGAGGTCGCGTCGACGAGCACCAGGGCGTCGGAAGCAGTCGTGCCGGCGGGGCGCAGGACGGGCGCCATGACTGCCGTCGACGTCTCGTTGTGGGCCCAGGCATAGACGTCGATGCCGTCCTCGACGACCGGGTCGGGTCGCGATCCCGGGTCGCTGGAGATGACGCTCGGGTCCTCGAGCCACGGAGCGGCCTTGGCCGACGAGGCGAACTTGGAGGAGAACTCACCGAAGGTGAGGTGCTGGCTCTTGTCGCGGATCAGGCCGAAGGTCGCGATGTCCCAGAAGGCGGTGGCGCCGCCGTTGCCGAGCACGACCTCGTAGCCGTCGGGCAGCGAGAACAGCGACGCCAGCCCTTCGCGCACGCGACCGACGGTGTCGCGGACCGGTGCCTGACGGTGCGAGGTGCCCATCAGGGACGCGCCGGTCGCCGCCAGGGCGTCGAGGTGACCGGTCTGGATCTTCGACGGACCCGCGCCGAAACGGCCGTCGGCGGGCAGGAGGTCGGCGGGGATCTGGAGTGCGTCGGACACGAGGCAACCTTCCGAGTGGAGTCGGTGGTGGGTGCTGACGACGCTGTCAGGAGTGGCTCTAGTGTGTCAGCACGATTGCGCGCGGGATAAATCGGAGGCCTCCTGTGAACACGCCGCCTCTGCACGAGGACACCACGCTGCGTCTCGACCAGGTCGGCTACGGCCACCCGGACGCGACGCGGCTGATCGAGCAGGTCCAGGAGGAGTACGTCGTGCGCTACGGGGGACGCGACGAGTCGCCGGTCGACCCGCTGATGTTCGACCCACCGCACGGCACGTTCCTCGTGGGCTACCTCGACGAGGAGCCGGTGGCGACGGGGGCCTGGCGACGCTCGAGCGTCGAGGCGCTCGGCACGACCGAGACCTGCGAGATCAAGAGGATGTACGTCGTCCCCCTCGCCCGGGGCGCGGGACACGCCCGCACCGTGCTGTCCCGGCTGGAGGAGACCGCCCGCGCCGCCGGTGCCCGGGCGATGGTGCTCGAGACCGGCCTGGCCCAGCCGGAGGCGATCGCGCTCTACGAGTCGTCCGGCTACGTCACCGTGCCCGGCTTCGGGCACTACCGTGACTCCCCGATGAACCGCTGCCTGGCCAAACAGCTCGACTGAGCGGTCTAGACCCTGCGTCGCGTCCAGGTGAAGCTGCCGACCGGAGGCGCCCCGGCAGAGCACACTCGGCTCATCTACCTTCCCCGGGGAAAGGCCCCTCGTCATGCTCACTGACCCTCATGGGCTCCTGATCGAGACCCTGGAGCGGCTCGAGGGGTGCCTGCAGACCCGTGACCTGGACGGCGCGGTCGCCTGCTTCGTGCCCGACGGTGCGATCTTCGGCGAAGACCCGCTCGAGCAGGCCCACGGCACCGCCGAGCTGACACTGCTGCTGGCGGAGGTCCTCGAGCACCCGTTCTCTGTCGGCTGGGACGTCCACGAGACGTGGGTGCGCATCGTGGGTCAGACCGCGTGGTTCGTGGCCTCGGCCTCCCTGGTGCTGCGCGACGGCAAGCAGGAGGTCGGCCGCGAGCCGTTCCCCATGTCCGGCGTGCTGCGCGGGGGCGCCGGCTTCTTCCGCTTCGAGCTCTTCAACGGCACGCAGCCGCTGCTGCGACCCGGCCTGCGGCTGGTCGACGCCGTCGCCTGACCTCGCTCACCGAAGGCGCCGCGACAGATGTTCAGTCGGCCCACTCGGCCTTCCAGCCGTCGACCTCGTCGGCCTTGCGGGCGGCGGGCCCGGTGTAGATCGCCGAGGGGCGGATCAGGCGACCGGTGCGCTTCTGCTCGAGGATGTGCGCCGACCAGCCACCGGTGCGCGCACAGGTGAACATGGAGGTGAACATGTGCGGCGGCACCTCGGCGAAGTCGAGGACGATCGCGGCCCAGAACTCCACGTTGGTCTCGAGCACGCGGTCGGGACGACGCTCCCGCAGCTCGGCCAGCGCGGCCTGCTCGAGGGCCTCGGCGACGGCGTAGCGGGGAGCATTGAGCTCCTTCGCCGTACGACGGAGCACGCGCGCACGCGGGTCCTCCGCGCGGTAGACGCGGTGGCCGAAGCCCATGAGGCGCTCGCCCCGGTCGAGCAGGCCCTTGACGTAGGCCACGGCGTCGCCGGACTCCTCGACGTCGCTGATCATGCCGAGCACGCGGGACGGGGCCCCACCGTGCAGGGGGCCGCTCATCGCGCCGATCGCGCCGGAGAACGCGGCGGCCACGTCGGCGCCGGTCGAGGTGATGACACGGGCGGTGAAGGTGGAGGCGTTCATGCCGTGCTCGGCGGCCGACGACCAGTAGGCGTCGATCGCGTGCACGTGCTTCGGGTCGGCCTCCCCCTTCCAGCGGATCAGGAACTTCTCGGCCAGCGTGGTGCCCTGGTCGACGAGCTTCTGCGGGACGACCGGCTGCTGCAGGCCACGGGCCGACTGGGCGGCGTAGGAGAGCACCATGACGGCGACGCGGCTGAGGTCCTGGCGGGCCTGCTCGTCGGTGATGTCATAGGTCTGCCCGAAGCCGAAGGCGGGCGCGAGCATCGCGACCGCGGCCTGCACGTCGACGCGCACGTCGCCGGTGTGCACCGGCAGGTTGTAGGGCTCGGCGGGCGGGAGGCCCGGGTCGTAGGAGCCGTCGATCAGGAGGCCCCAGACGTTCTCGAACGGGACGCGGCCGACGAGGTCCTCGATGTCGACGCCGCGGTAGCGCAGGGCGGAGCCTTCTTTGTCCGGCTCGGCGATCTCGCTCTCGAAGGCGACGACGCCTTCCAGTCCGTGGTGAACCTCGGTCATGGTTGCGACTCCTTCGTCCGGCGCCCGAGGGTGTGGGCGCGCCGCAGGCATTCTGCCCCACGACATAGATTGCCCGACATGGGTGCCGAAAGTCAGGACGAGACCGACCTCGCATCGTTGCGCCGCGACTATGCCGCGGGAGGTCTGGACGAGGCCGATCTCGCGCCGGATCCGGTGACGATGTTCGAGCGCTGGTTCGCTGACGCCGTCGCCGGCGGGCTGCACGAGCCCAACGCGATGGTGGTTTCCACGGTGTCGGCGCAGGCCCGTCCGTCGTCCAGGACCGTGCTGCTGAAGGGGATCGGGCCCGACGGCTTCCGGTTCTACACTTCCCTCGGCTCGCGCAAGGGCACCGAGCTCGCGGCCAACGCGCACTGCGCGCTGCTGTTCCCGTGGCACGACCTCGAGCGTCAGGTGCGCGTGGAGGGGAGCGCCACCCTGGTCTCCCGCGACGACGTCGGCGCCTACTTCGCTTCCCGGCCCCGCGGCTCCCAGCTCGGCGCCTGGGCCTCGAGCCAGTCCACGCCGGTCGCCGACCGCGGCGCCCTCGAGTCGTCGTACGACGAGGCGGAGCTGCGGTTCCCCGGCGTGGTCCCGGTGCCCGACGGCTGGGGTGGCTACCTCGTGCGGCCCGAGGTCGTGGAGTTCTGGCAGGGGCGGACCGGCCGGCTGCACGACCGTCTCGTCTACCGCCGCTCGGGCGAGGGCTGGACGACGCAGCGGTTGGCGCCGTAGGCGAGCCAGGGTGGCCGCACCAATTGTGAGTGAGCGCTCACTCACGTAGTCTCATCGGCATGCCACCCCGCGCCCGCCCGCTCCCGCCCGACGCACGTCGCGCGGAGCTGACCGACGTGACGTTGCGGCTGCTGCGCGTGCACGGCCGGGCGGTGACGACGCGACAGATCGCCGAGGCCGCGGGAGTGGCGGAAGGCACGATCTTCCGGGTCTTCGACTCCAAGGACGAGCTCGTCGACGCCGCTCTCGCACGGGCCTTCGAGCCCGGTGACGTGGTCGCCCGCATCGAGGGCATCGACCGTGGCCAGCCGTTGCGCGGGCGCCTGGTCGACCTGGTGGCCCTGCTCCAGCAGCGCTTCCGCGCGACCTTCGACCTGATGCAGAAGGTCGAGCTCGTCGGACCGCCGCACCACCTGCACGACTCGGAGGAGGCCGACGCGTGGCGGGCGCGCCTCGAGGCGCTCCTCGCCGACGTCGTCGGTGACGGCAGGGACGGCAGTGACCAGCTGGCCGTGCCCGTGGACCACTTCGTCCACGTCCTGCGCCTGCTGACCTTCGCGGGCAGCCACCAGAAGATCGCCGACGGTCGGCTGCTCAGCCCCGACCAGGTGGTCGACACGCTCCTGCACGGCCTGGCACACCCCGACAGAGGGAGAGACTGATGCTGCTCCGGATCTTCCGCGACTACCTGCGGCCCTACCGTTCCTCGCTCGCGATCATCGTGGTGCTCCAGTTCGTCGGCACCGTCGCGATGCTCTACCTGCCCAGTCTCAACGCCGACATCATCGACAACGGCGTGGCCACCGGCGACACCGACTACATCGTGCGCGTCGGTGCGGTCATGCTCGCGGTCTCGCTGCTGCAGATCCTCTGCTCGGTCGTGGCCGTGTGGTTCTCCGCGCGCACCGCGATGGCATTCGGCCGCGACCTGCGCGCGGCCGTCTTCCACCAGGTCGGCTCCTACTCCGGCCGCGAGGTCGCGCAGTTCGGCGCACCGTCGCTGATCACCCGCAACACCAACGACGTCCAGCAGGTGCAGATGCTGGCGCTGATGACCTGCACGATGGCGGTGTCGGTCCCCATCATGATGGTCGGTGGGATCCTGATGGCGATGCGTGAGGACTTCGGGCTCTCGTGGCTGCTCGCGATCGTCGTGCCCGCGCTCTTCCTCTCCGTCGGGGTCGTCGTCTCCCAGATGGTGCCGAGCTTCCGCCTGGTCCAGGAGCGCATCGACTCGGTCAACCGGGTCCTGCGCGAGCAGATCACCGGCATCCGCGTGGTCCGCGCCTTCGTCCGCGAGCCCTACGAGACCAAGCGCTTCGCCAAGGCCAACGACGACCTGACCGAGGTCTCGGTGCGTGCCGGCCGCTGGATGGCCACCATGTTCCCGCTGGTCATGCTGGTCGTGAACGTCTCCAGCGTGGCGGTGATCTGGTTCGGCGGGCAGCGCGTCGAAGCCGGGCAGATGGAGGTCGGCGCACTGACCGCGTTCCTCAGCTACCTGATGCAGATCCTGATGTCGGTGATGATGGGGACGTTCATGTTGATGATGATCCCGCGCTCGGCGGTCTGTGCCGACCGGATCAGCGAGGTGCTGGCGACCGACTCCTCCGTGGTGCCTTCTCCGACGCCGGTCCGCGACATCACCGGCCGCGGTCGGCTCGAGCTCGACGGTGTCGGCTTCACGTATCCCGGTGCCGAGCAGCCGGTGCTGTGCGACGTCTCCTTCGACGTCCACGCCGGCCAGACGGTGGCCGTCATCGGCTCGACGGGCGCCGGCAAGTCCACGCTGGTCAACCTCGTGCCCCGGCTCTTCGACGCCACCGACGGCGAGGTCCGCGTCGACGGCGTGCCCGTGCGCGACCTCGACCCAGAAGTCCTCTGGTCGCGCATCGGCCTCGTGCCGCAGCGGGCCTTCCTCTTCACCGGGACCGTCGCCTCCAACCTGCGCCACGGCAAGCCCGAGGCCACCGACGCGGAGCTGTGGGAGGCGCTCGAGATCGCCCAGGCGCGCGACTTCGTCGAGGCGATGCCCGAAGGCCTGGCCGCCCCGATCGTCCAGGGCGGCACCAATGTCAGCGGTGGCCAGCGCCAGCGCCTGGCGATCGCCCGCGCGCTCGTACGACGCCCTGAGATCTATCTCTTCGACGACGCGTTCTCGGCGCTCGACCTGTCCACGGACGCCCGTCTCCGCGCGGCGCTGAAGCCGGTGACCCGCGACGCGACCGTCGTCCTGGTCGCGCAGCGGGTCTCCAGCATCCGCGACGCCGACCTGATCCTGGTGCTCGAGGACGGCCGAGTCGTCGGTCGTGGCACCCACGACGAGCTGCTCGACGACAACGTCACCTACCAGCAGATCGTGGCCTCCCAGCTCAGTGCGGAGGAGGCTGCGTGAGCGACACCAAGAGCACCATGAAGGAGACCGAGCGCATCGAGGCACCTGCGGGGGGCCCCGGCCGCGGCCCGATGGCGGGCGGACAGGTGGGCCAGAAGGCGATGACGTTCGGGCCGTCTGCCCAACGGATGGTCGCGCGGATGTCGCCCCAGAAGCACAAGGCGATCTCGGTCGTCGTGCTCGCGGTGGTCAGCGTGACGCTCATGGCGCTCGGCCCGCGGCTGCTCGGCGAGGCGACCGACCTGATCTTCGACGGCTACCTCGCGCAGCAGCCGATCGACTTCGACGGCGTCCGCGACGTGCTGCTCGCGGTGCTGGCGATCTACGCCGGGGCGTCCCTCCTCTCCTGGCTCCAGGGCTACCTGCTCAACGACGTCGTGCAGGGCACCGTGCGCCGGATGCGCTCCGACGTCGAGGACAAGGTCAACGCGCTGCCCCTGGAGTACTTCGACCGGCAGCCGCGCGGCGAGCTCCTCAGCCGCGTCACCAACGACATCGACAACGTCAGCCAGACCCTCCAGCAGACGATGAGCCAGCTGCTCACCTCGTTGCTGACCGTCCTGGCGGTGCTGTCGATGATGTTCTGGATCTCACCGACCCTGGCGCTGATCGCCCTGGTGTCGGTGCCGATCTCGATGTATCTCACGACCCGCATCATGAAGCGTTCGCAGAGCCAGTTCATCGCCCAGTGGCGTCGTACGGGCAAGCTCAACGCGCACATCGAGGAGACCTTCTCCGGCCACGCCCTGGTGACCGTCTTCGGGCGTCGTCCCGAGGTCGAGCGCACCTTCGCCGTCGAGAACGACGCGCTCTACGAGGCGTCGTTCCGCGCCCAGTTCGTCAGCGGGCTCATCATGCCGCTGATGATGTTCGTGGGGAACCTCAACTACGTCGTCATCGCCGTCGTCGGCGGAGTCCGCGTCGCAGGAGGGTCGTTGTCGCTCGGCGAGGTCCAGGCCTTCGTGCAGTACACCCGCCAGTTCACCCAGCCGCTCACCACGGTCGCGTCGATGATGAACCTGCTCCAGTCGGGCGTCGCGTCCGCGGAGCGCGTCTTCGAGCTGCTCGACGCCGACGAGCAGGTCCCCGACAGTGCGGTGCCGCACGAGGTGCGCGCCAGTCGGGGGGAGGTGGCGTTCGAGGACGTCGCGTTCTCCTACGACGCCGGCAGCCCGTTGATCCACGGGCTCTCGCTCGTCGCCCGACCCGGGCAGACGGTCGCGATCGTCGGCCCGACCGGTGCCGGCAAGACCACGCTGGTCAACCTCGTCATGCGCTTCTACGAGCTCGACGGTGGCCGGATCACCCTCGACGGCGTCGACATCACCGCGATGCCCCGCGCCGCCCTGCGCGGCCGGATCGGGATGGTGCTCCAGGACGCCTGGCTCTTCGGTGGCACCATCCGCGACAACATCGCCTACGGCCGCCCCGACGCCAGCGAGGACGAGATCCTCGAGGCCGCGCGTGCGACCTTCGTCGACAGGTTCGTCCACTCGCTGCCCGACGGCTACGACACGGTCATCGACGAGGACGGGGGCAACCTGTCGGCCGGCGAACGTCAGCTGGTCACCATCGCTCGCGCGTTCCTCTCCGACCCGGCGCTGCTGATCCTCGACGAGGCGACCTCCTCCGTCGACACCCGCACCGAGCTGCTGCTCCAGCAAGCGATGAGCGCGCTGCGCAGCGACCGCACGTCCTTCGTCATCGCCCACCGCCTCTCCACGATCCGCGACGCCGACCTGATCCTGGTCATGGAGGACGGCGCGATCGTCGAGCAGGGCACCCACGACGAGCTGCTCGCCACCGGGGGCGCCTACAGCAGGCTCTACCTGTCGCAGTTCGCGGCCGCGCTGGCGTGAGGGTGGGTGTTGCGGTGAGTGGGTGGTCGCTGACCCCGCACGGACCTACGCTCGGTGGATGACCCCGGTCGAGGTAGCGCGCTATGCGGAGTCGCTGCCGCTGGTCAAGCGAAAGGGGACCTCGACGCGCCCCGCGTGGTACGTCCACGACCGCCTGGTCGTGCGGCTGGACGACCCGAACACCGTGGTGATCCGGGTTCCCCTCAGCAGGCGGGAGTCGCTGCTCGAGACCTACCCGGACAGCTTCGGCGTGCCGCCGAGCATGGAGGCACATCACAAGGTCGAGGCCTACCTCGATCGGGCCGATCCGAGTGCCGTGCGCGCGGCCATCGACCTCGCCTGGGAGATGCAGCGTCGCTGACGGAATCGCTGTCCACAGATGTGCGTTCACCGCTTCCGGATGTCGGCGGGTTGTCATATAATCGTAGGTATGTTCGACCTCGGGATCGCTCACCTCAGCCAGATCGCCACCGCCCTGGCCGTGGTCCCGCGCGACCTGGACGACGCCGAGCGGATCGACCTGATCGCGACCCTCGAGCAGCTGAAGAACACCGCATGTGCGATCCAGGCGATCGCGGCGGTCGACTTCGACCGCTCCCAACGATCCGCCCAGGTCGAGGCGGGGGCGCCGGCCCGACGCGTCGGCGAAGGAGTCGCCGCGCAGCTCGGCCTCGCCCGGCACGAGTC
>NZ_FOQG01000012.1 GCF_900113685.1 Nocardioides psychrotolerans | reverse complement strand
GTCGTATCAGGTATTAGACCCCGTTTCCGAAGCTTATCCCCAAGTGAAGGGCAGATTACTCACGTGTTACTCACCCGTTCGCCGCTCGTGTACCCCCGAAAGGGCCTTACCGCTCGACTTGCATGTGTTAAGCACGCCGCCAGCGTTCGTCCTGAGCCAGGATCAAACTCTCCGTAGAAAATTCCATCACTGACAAAAAACAAAACTGACAATTGCCAGATCTATCTAATGCCGAAAAAACAACCCAAACTTTGACATAAGGGCATACAAACTAATTCATCGACTATGACACACTGTTGAGTTCTCAAAGATCAGACGCACACCGAACAGGGACCGTCTCCGGTCCTAGCCTGGGGCTGTCGCTCTCCGCCTTCTGGCCCTTTCGGGCCCGGCTGGGGCAACCCGGAGAACATTACGTGCAAGGCCAGGGGCCGTCAACTCGGGGGTGGCCTCCCAGGCCCGGCGTGGCCCGGGCACGGCGCGTGGTTTTCGAGTTTGCGCAGGTCAGAGGGCTTGGCGCCTGGTCCGAAACTTGTCCAGATCGGTCACCTCCCGAGGCGCCAGGCGCTGCGGTCGCCGCCGCGGCCGACCGATCCTGCAGCCGTCGATGTGAGCGGGGACACACCAAATAGCTCGTCGCGGACTAGGTGGACGCGGTCGGTGCGCGCCGGTAGGCGCTCACGGAGGGCTCTCCAGCTAGCCAGAAGCGCCACGGCACGTCGGCTGCGCGGCTCACCCCCACCCGTGGACCGGTGGCGCGGGTGCCAGGTAGCGTCCGCGCGCCCGGACGCAGCACGAGAGCCCCGTCCCCCAGCAGGTCGACGCCGCTGTGTCCCCCCGTCAGACCGAGCGCCTGCCCCAGGCAGCCCGGGCCGCGGGCCCAGCAGCACTCCGCGGTTCGCTCCCCCCTGCGGCGACGTACGACGTCGTTGCCCTCGGTGACTCGCCCCGCGCGCAGGAGGACCGCTGAGGCCGTGCCGCCCTCCCCCGTCACCACGTTGGCGCACCAGTGGATGCCGTAGGAGCGGTAGACGTAGAGGTGGCCGGCGAGCCCGAACATCACGCGGTTGCGTGGCGTCGGGCCGCGGAACGCATGGCTGGCTGGGTCGTCCGCGCCGTGGTAGGCCTCCACCTCGGTGAGCGCGACGGTGACGGTCCCCTCGTCGGTGGTGTGGCTGAGCCGCCAGCCGAGCAGGTCGGGCGCCACCTCCGACGCCTGTCTCGACAGGATCTCGCGCAGGTCGCGGGACACGACTCAGGCCAGGTGCTCGCGCTGGGCAGCAGCCCGGGTGAGGAGCTCGTCGAGCTGCTCGCGGACCCGGACGGGAGCGGTGCCCCCGCGCCCGTTGCGGGACGACACCGAGCCCTCCACCGTCAGGACCTCACGCACGCCGGGGGTCAGGGTCGGTGAGATCTCGGCGAACTGCTCGTCGGTCAGCTCGTGGAGCTCGATGCCGAGCTCCTCGCAACGGCGTACGCAGGCCCCTGCGACCTCGTGGGCGATCCGAAAGGGCGTGCCCGCACGGACGAGCCACTCGGCGATGTCGGTGGCCAGGGAGAAGCCTTGGGGCGCCAGCTCGGCCAGGCGTGGGGTGTTGAACGTCAAGGTGGCGACCATGCCTGTGAAGGCCGGCAGCAGCACCTCGAGGGTGTCGATGGAGTCGAAGACCGGCTCCTTGTCCTCCTGGAGGTCGCGGTTGTAGGCCAGGGGCAGAGCCTTGAGTGTCGCCATCAAGCCGGTCAGGTTGCCGATGAGACGACCTGCCTTTCCCCGAGCCAGCTCGGCGATGTCGGGGTTCTTCTTCTGCGGCATGATGCTCGAGCCCGTCGACCAGGAGTCGTGGAGCGCCACGAAGTCGAACTCCCGGGTCGACCAGAGGATGACCTCCTCCGCCAGGCGGCTCACGTCGACTCCGACCTGAGCGGTGACGAACGCCAGCTCCGCGACGAAGTCGCGCGAGGACGTGCCGTCGATCGAGTTGGCCGAGGAGCCGCTGAAGCCCAGCTCGTCGGCGACCCCGATCGGGTCGAGACCGAGGCTGGACCCGGCGAGCGCGCCGGATCCGTAGGGAGAGTCGCCGGCGACACGGGCGTCCCAGTCCGCGATCCGGTCGACGTCGCGCAGCAACGCCCAGGCGTGCGCGAGCAGGTGATGGGCCAGGAGGACCGGCTGGGCGTGCTGCAGGTGCGTGCGCCCGGGCATGACGCTCGGCCCGTCGGGGCCGAGGTGGTCACGGGCCTGGGTGGCGAGGACCTCGACGAGGTCGAGCACCTGACCGGCGACGACCCGGGCGTGGTCACGCAGGAACATCTTGAACAGCGTGGCGATCTGGTCGTTGCGGCTGCGACCGGCGCGGATGCGGCCGCCGGTGTCGGCGCCGACCTCCTCCAGCAGCAAGCGCTCCAGCGCTCCGTGGACGTCCTCGTCGCTGGGGTCCGGCAGCAGGGTGCCGGCCTCGAAGCGCTCCCCCAGGACGTCCAGCCCGCGCAGCAGCTCGACCAGCTCGGAGTCGCTGAGCAGCCCTGCGCGGTGCAGCGCCCTCGCGTGGGCCCGCGAGCCGGCCAGGTCGTAGGGCGCCAGGCGCCAGTCGAAGTGGGTGGAGCGCGACAGGGCCTCGAGCTCGGGCGACGGACCTCCGGCGAACCGGCCGCCCCAGAGCTTGCCCTCGTTGGTGGTGCCGCTCTCGCCCATCAGTCGGTCCCGGACTCCATCGCGGCGTAGTCGAGCGCCTGGTCCTCGGCGTCACGTGCGGACGGGTTGTCGGTGATCCGCTCCGCGCCACCAGCCGGCAGCTCGCCGAACAGCGTGCCGTTCTCGACCAGCACCTGGCCCTGGTCCAGCGGCTGCGCGGCGTACATCTCGAGCTTGGCGCGCGAGTCGGCGATGTCCAGGTTGCGCATCGTCAGCTGCCCGATGCGGTCGGTGGGGCCGAAGGCGGCGTTGTCGGTGCGCTCCATGGAGAGCTTGTCCGGGTGGTAGGAGAACGCCGGCCCGGCGGTGCGCAGGACCGTGTAGTCCTCACCGCGACGCAACCGCAGCGTGACCTCGCCAGTGACCAGCGAGGCGATCCAGCGCTGGATGGCCTCGCGCATCATCAGTGCCTGCGGGTCCAACCAGCGGCCTTCGTACATCAGGCGACCCAGGCGGCGGCCCTCCGCGTGGTAGTTGGCGATGGTGTCCTCGTTGTGGACCGCGTTGAGCAGGCGCTCGTAGGCGATCCAGAGCAGCGCCATCGCCGGGGCCTCGTAGATGCCGCGGGACTTGGCCTCGATGATCCGGTTCTCGATCTGGTCGGACATCCCCAGGCCGTGGCGGCCACCGATGACGTTGGCCTCGTGGACCAGCGCCACCGAGTCGGCGTACGTCATTCCGTTGATGGCGACCGGGCGCCCGGCCTCGTAGCGGATCGTGACGTCCTCGGTGGGGATCTCGACGCTGGGGTCCCAGAACTTCACGCCCATGATCGGCTGGACCGTCTCGAGCGAGACGTCGAGGTGCTCGAGGGTCTTGGCCTCGTGGGTGGCGCCCCAGATGTTGGCGTCGGTGGAGTAGGCCTTCTCGTGGCTGTCGCGGTAGGGCAAACCGCGCTCGGTGAGCCACTGGCTCATCTCGGTGCGGCCGCCGAGCTCGTGGACGAAGTCGGCGTCGAGCCACGGCTTGTAGATGCGCAGGTCGGGGTTCGCGAGCAAGCCGTAGCGGTAGAACCGCTCGATGTCGTTGCCCTTGAAGGTCGAGCCGTCGCCCCAGATGTCGACGCCGTCCTCGTGCATGGCACGCACCAGCATCGTGCCGGTCACGGCGCGGCCCAGGGGCGTGGTGTTGAAGTAGGTGCGCGAGCCGGAGCGGATGTGGAACGCGCCGCACGCCAGCGCCGCGAGGCCTTCCTCGACCAGCTGGGGCCGGCAGTCGACGGACCTGGCCAGCTCCGCGCCGTAGGCCATGGCCCGGCCGGGGACGCCCGAGATGTCGGGCTCGTCGTATTGGCCGATGTCGGCTGTGTAGGTGCAGGGAACGGCACCCTTCTCACGCATCCAGGCGACGGCGACGGAGGTGTCGAGGCCACCGGAGAACGCGATGCCGACGCGCTCGCCGACGGGGAGGGAGGTCAGGACCTTGCTCACGAGGATTCCTTCAGGTGCGAGGTGGCCGAGTGGAGATCGACCGTGGGGGTGGACTGGTGGACGTCGGCCAGGGCCAGGAAGCGGCGGGCCAGGTCGGCCCCGCCGTCCGGGTTGCGGCTGATGACGAGGACGGTGTCGTCGCCGGCGATGGTGCCGAGGACGTCGGGCAGCTCGGCCCGGTCGAAGGCCGACGCCAGGAACTGCGCGGCACCGGGAGGCGTGCGCAGGACGGCGAGGTTGGCCGAGGAGTCGGCGCTGACGAGCAGCTCACTGCAGAGCCGCGAGAGGCGCTGCACGGCTGCTTGGGTCTCCCCCGGCGCCGAAGGCCGACGATCGCCGCCCTCGCCGGGCACGGCGTAGACGAGCGGGCCGGAGGTCGAGCGCACCTTGACGGCGTCGAGCTCGACGAGGTCACGCGAGAGCGTCGCCTGGGTGACGTGGACGCCGTCTGCCGCTAGGAGGTCGGCCAGCTCACCCTGCGAGTGCACCTCGTGATGCGTCACCAGCTCGATGATCAGCTGGTGCCGGGCGTTCTTGGTCGTGGGTCGCATCGCCTCGGTCATGGCGCACCCGATGCCCCGAGTAGGAAGACCAGCGCGGCCTTCTGGGCATGACGCCTGTTCTCGGCCTCGTCCCAGACCACCGAGCGCGGGCCGTCGAGGACGTCCGCGGCGATCTCCTTGCCGCGGTAGGCCGGGAGGCAGTGCAGGACGATCGCCTCCGGGTCGGCGTGGGCGAGCAGCTCGGTGGTCACCGACCAGGGAGCGAAGGCCGCCTCGCGGGAGGCTGCCTCGTCCTCCTTGCCCATGGAGACCCAGGTGTCGGTCACGACGACGTCGGCACCGGTCACGGCTGCGACGGCGTCGGCCTCGCCGCGCACCGATCCCCCGGTGGTCGCCGCGATGGCCGCCGCACGGGTGAACATGTGGTCCTCGGGGAGGTAGCCCTCGGGGCCGCTGAGCACGACGTGCATGCCGGCTGTGGCGCCGGCGAGGAGCCAGGAGTTGCCCATGTTGCAGGCCGCATCGCCGACGAAGGCGACTCGGAGGCCGGCGAGGTCGCCCTTGTGCTCCTGGATGGTCATCAGGTCGGCGAGCAGCTGGCAGGGGTGGAAGTCGTCGGTGAGAGCGTTGACGACCGGGACGCCGGCGTAGGCCGCCATCTCCTCCAGCTTGGCCTGCGCGTAGGTGCGCCAGACGACGACCGCAGCCTGGCGACCCAGGATGCGGGCCACGTCGGCGACCGACTCGCGCACACCGATGCCGGCGAGGTGCCCGTCGACCAGCATGGCGTGGCCGCCGAGCTCGACCACCCCGGCCGCGAACGACGACTGGGTGCGCAGGGTCGGCTTGTCGAAGATCATCGCCACGGTGTGGGGACCCGCCAGCGGCTGGGCGCTGAAGGGCGCAGCCTTCAGCTCCGCCGCGAGGCGCAGCACCTCGGCCTGCTCGGCCGGGCTGAGGTCGTCGTCGGCGAGGAGATGCCTCACGATCCAGCCGCCATCGCGTCGTCGAGGATCGCGGGCCAGGCCGCGAGCAGCGCGTCCACGTCGTCGGTCGTCAGGACGAGCGGTGGGGCCAGGCGGATCCGGCCCGGGGTCGGGTTGTTGATGATGAAGCCGTGGGCCATCGCGGCAGCCGCCACGTGGGCCGAGACGGGCGCTGACAGGTCGAGACCGACCAGCAGTCCCTCACCGCGCACCTCGGTGACCCGTGGGTCGGCGGCCAGGCCGTCGCGCAGCTTCTGGCCGAGGACGGTGACGTGCTCGAGGAGGTGCTCGGACTCGATCGTGGCGATGACGGCAAGGGCAGCGGCGCACGCGACGGGGTTGCCCCCGAAGGTCGTGCCGTGGTTGCCGGGCTCGAGCATCGCGCCGGCGGCGCCGACCCCGATGCAGGCCCCGATGGGAAAGCCACCTGCCAGCCCCTTGGCGAGCGTGACGATGTCGGGCGTGACGCCGGAGGTCTCGTGGGCGAACCAGCGGCCGGTGCGCCCGACCCCGGTCTGCACCTCGTCGAACCAGAGCAGCGCACCGTGCTCGTCGGCGATCGCCCGTGCGGTTGCGAGGTAGCCGTCCGGCGGCATGACGACACCGGCCTCCCCCTGGATCGGCTCGAGCAGGATCGCCGCCGTGCGGTCGGTGACCGCTGCGGCGAGCGCGTCCTGGTCGCCGTACGGGACGAAGGTGACGTCGCCGGGGAGCGGCTCGAAGGGCGCACGGTAGGCCTCCTTGGAGGTCAGCGCGAGGGCGCCCATGGTGCGGCCGTGGAACCCGCCCTCGGCGGCGACCACGTGGGTGCGACCGGTGCGGCGGGTGAGCTTGAAGGCGGCCTCGTTGGCCTCGGCTCCGGAGTTGGTGAAGAACACCTTGCCGGGGGCACCGAGCAGCGAGAGCAGCTTCTCGGCGAGCTCCACCTGCGGCTCGCTAGCGAAGAAGTTGCTGATGTGGCCGAGCGTGCTCATCTGGGTCGAGACTGCCTCGACGAGCGCCGGGTGGGCGTGGCCGAGGGCGTTGACGGCGATGCCGCCGAGGAAGTCGACGTACTCCTTGCCGTCGGCGTCCCAGACGTGCGCGCCCTGGCCGCGCACGAGCGTGGTCTTCGGCGGACCGAACGTGTTCATCAGCGAGCCGGCGTAGCGCTCGCCCCAGGTGGGCTCGCTCATGTCGCGATCTCCCTCGCCTTGCGGGTCTTGGTCTCCACCCCGGGCAACACCTGGGTGCCGACGCCCTCCTTGGTGAAGAGCTCCAGGATCACCGCGTGCAGCTGACGCCCGTCGACGACGGTGGCGCGCTTGACGCCACCGCGGACGGCCTCCAGGCAGGCCCGCATCTTCGGGACCATGCCGCTGGCGAGGCTCGGCAGGAGCTCCTCCAGGGCCTCGGGGCTGATCTCGCCGATGACGTCGTCGGAGCTGGGCCAGTCGAGGTAGAGGCCCTCGACATCGGTCAGCACCAGGAGCTTCTCGGCCCCCAGGGCCACCGCGAGCGAGGCCGCGGCCAGGTCGGCGTTGACGTTGTGGACCTGACCGTCGACGTCGGGCGCGACGCTGGAGACGACCGGGATCCGGCCGGCCTCGATCAGGTCCAGCACCGACTCGGGCCGCACGCTGGCAACCTCGCCGACGAGGCCGAGGTCGACCTCCTCGCCGTCGACGATGGTGTTGGTCTGCTCGGCGGTGAACAACCCGGCGTCCTCGCCGGAGAGTCCGACCGCGAGGGGACCGTGCTCGTTGATCAGCCCGACCAGCTCACGCTGGACCTGACCGACGAGCACCATCCGCACGACCTCCATCGCCTCGGGCGTGGTGACGCGCAGGCCGCCCTTGAACTCCGACTCGATGCCGAGCTTGTCCAGCATCTTGGAGATCTGCGGGCCGCCGCCGTGCACGACGACGGGCTTGAAGCCCGCGAAGCGCAGGAAGGCGATGTCCTCGGCGAAGGCGCGCTTGAGGTTGTCGTCGGTCATGGCGTTGCCGCCGTACTTCACCACGACGATCTTGCCGTGGTAGGCCTTGAGCCACGGGAGGGCTCCGGCCAGGACGAGGGCCTTGGCCGGGTCGGGCTTCCCGGGGGCCTTTCCGGGGGCCTTCTCGGGGGTCTTCTCGGGGGTCAGGTCAGTCATGAGCTGTAGGCACTGTTCTCGTGGACGTAGGCGTGGGTCAGGTCGTTGGTCCAGACGGTCGCGCGGGCGTCGCCGGACTTGAGGTCGATGGTGACGCTGACCTCGCGGGGCTCGAGGTCCACCGTGGTGGGGTCCTCGGCCGGGGTGGAGTTCCTGCAGACCCAGACGCCGTTCATGGCGACGTCGAGGTCGGCGGGGTCGAAGGTCGCCTGCGTCGTGCCGATGCTGGCCAGGACGCGCCCCCAGTTGGGGTCGTGGCCGAACACCGCGGCCTTGAAGAGGTTGCTGCGGGCCACGCTGCGGGCGCACTCGACGGCCTCGTCCTCGCTCGCGGCGTTGAGGACGGTGATCGCGATCTCGTGGTCGGCACCCTCCGCGTCGCGCAGGAGCTGCATGGCCAGGTCGGTGCAGGCCTGGGTCAGGGCCTCGGTGAAGTCCGGCAGCGAGGGCGTGATGCCGCTGGCGCCGCTGGCCATGACCGTGACGGTGTCGTTGGTCGACATGCAGCCGTCGGAGTCGAGCCGGTCGAAGCTGACCCGGGTGGCGGCACGCAGCGCCTGGTCGAGGTCGGCGGCCGGCACGACGGCGTCGGTGGTGATGACCACGAGCATGGTGGCCAGCTGCGGCGCCAGCATGCCCGCGCCCTTGGCCATGCCGCCGATCGACCAGCCGGCGCCCTCGACGACGACCTGCTTGCTCACCGAGTCGGTCGTCATGATCGCCTCGGCTGCCGCGTTGCCACCGTCTGCCGCCAGGGCGTCGTATGCCGCGTCGACACCGGCGAGCAGGTGATCGCGGTCATTGGCCAGGCCGATCAGGCCGGTCGAGCAGACAACCACGTCACCGGCACCGATGCCGACGCGCGTGGCAACCTGCTCGGCGACCGCGTGGGTGGTCTGGAAGCCGTCGGGGCCGGTGTAGCAGTTGGCGCCACCGGAGTTGAGGACGACCGCGCGCACGACGCCGTCCTTGACGACCTCCTGGCTCCACAGGATCGGGTTGGCCTTGCACCGGTTGGCGGTGAAGACGCTGGCGGAGTCATGGGTGGGACCGTCGTTGACGACGAGGGCGAGGTCCTTGGCGCCGGTGGACTTGAGGCCTGCGACGACACCGGCGGCACGGAAGCCGGCGGGTGAGGTGATGGTCATGAGCGTTTCTTCCGGGGAGGCGTGACGGGGACGGCGAGGTCGACGGTGTGGCCCCGTCGTCGCCAGGCCTCGGCCGCGACCTCGGCCTTGGCGACCGGCACCAGGATCCAGTCGGTCGCGTAGGTGGAGATCGTGAAGACGCTGAGCTCGGCCTCTGCGAGCGGCACGAGGAGGTCGGCGAGCACGCCCACCATCGTCAGGTCGAGCTGGCCCATCACCGCGAACGCGGTGAGGCCCTTGTGGGCGACCTGCTTGGTGGGCACGTTGCGCCCGGCGCAGATGAGCGAGGTCTCGGTCGCCGTGGCGGTGATCGAGAACAGCGAGGACGACTCTGCCCACTCGGGGATCTCGGCCCCGGGGGGCAGCTTGACGATCGCGAGCTTCTCGGGGAACTGCTGGAGGGTGAAGACCCGCTCCGGCGCAGCTGCCTCGGTCTCGGTCTCGGTGGCCTCGGCGGGCTCGGTGGGCTCTGTCCCCGTGGGCTCGGGTGTCTCGGATGTCTCGGTCATGGTGCGATCCCAACGGTGGTAAGGCCCAGGCCTTCGGAGAGGCCCAGGGCGAGGTTCATGCACTGTACGGCGGCGCCGCCGGTGCCCTTGGCGAGGTTGTCAACGGCGCCGACGGCGATGAGCCGGCGGGCCGCGGCGTCGACGGTGACCTGAAGGTGCACGGCATTGGAGCCGGTCACCGACTGGGTCTGCGGCCACTGCCCCTCGGGCAGGACGTGGACGAACGGCTCGTCGACGTAGAACCTCGTGTAGACCGCGTGGGCACGCTCAGCGCTCACGTCGCCGCGCAGCGCGGCGGAGCAGGTGGCGAGGATGCCGCGCGACATCGGGACCAGCAGCGGCGTGAAGCTCACCCTGACGGTTCCCTCGACGAGTCGGGAGAGGTTCTGGGTGATCTCGGGGGTGTGCCGGTGGACGCCGCCGACGCCGTAGGCACTGGCGTTGCCCATGATCTCGCTGCCGAGCAGGTGGGTCTTGGCGGCCTTGCCGGCGCCGCTGGTGCCAGACGCGGCGACCACGACGACGTCGGGGTCGACGAGGCCCTCGGCGACGGCGGGGGCGAGCGAGAGGGTCGAGACGGTCGGGTAGCAGCCGGGGACGGCGATGCGGGTGGCGCCGGCGAGGACCTCGCGCTGGCCGGGCAGCTCCGGGAGGCCGTAGGGCCAGGTGCCGGCGTGGCTGCCGCCGTAGAACTGCTCCCACGCGGCCGCGTCTGCCAGGCGGAAGTCGGCGCCGCAGTCGATGACCACGGTGCTGTCGGGCAACTGGGCGGCTATCTCGCCGGACTGGCCGTGGGGCAGAGCGAGGAACACGACGTCGTGGCCGGACAGCGTCTCGAGGTTCGTGGCCTCGAGGCGGCGCCCGGCGAGGGGCACGAGGTGAGGCTGGAGCGGGCCCAGGAGCTCGCCCGCGTTGGAGCCGGCGGTGAGCGCGCCGATCTCGACCTCGGGATGCCCGAGGAGGAGCCGGAGCACCTCTCCCCCGGCATAACCACTGGCACCGGCTACTGCGACTGAGACCGTCATGTGCATGACTATACATGCTTATGCATGTTCATGTGCGATGGGGGTCGCGGAAAATCCAGTGACGGGTGTCGGCGCGCCGCCCTAGGTTCGCTGCATGACGCGTCTGGACTTCCCGACCTATCTCGACCACGTGCGCCTCGAGTCGGCCCGCTTCCGCGAGGCTCTCACGGACTGCGACCCGCAGGCCAGGGTCCCGGCGTGCCCGGACTGGGACGCCGCCGACCTGGTGTGGCACCTCGCCGAGGTCCAGTGGTTCTGGGCGCACACGGTCCGGACCCGGCCCTCCGCGCCCGACGAGTCGGCGGTCAGACCCGCGCGCCCGACGACCTACAGCGAGCTGCTCACGCACTTCGACTCCTGCTCGGCCGACCTCGTCGCCCAGCTCGAGGCCGCCGACCCGACCGAGCCGGCGTGGTCATGGGCACCCGAGCAGACCGTGGGCTTCACCTACCGTCGCCAGGCCCACGAGGCGCTGATCCACCGCCTCGACGCAGAGCAGGCTGCCGGCGCCGTCACCCCCCTGGATCCCTCGCTCGCGGCCGACGGCGTCGCGGAGCTCCTCGAGGTGATGTACGGCGGCCAGGCGCCGCCGTGGGGCCGCTTCGAGCCGTCCGAGCACCTGGTCCGCATCGAGCTGACCGACGTGGCCACCGACCTGTGGGTGCGTCCTGGCCTCTTCTTCGGGACCAACCCGGAATCCGGCAAGAACCACGACAGCGCCCACCTCGTGCTGACCGACCCCGGGGAGGCGTCCGCGACCGTGAGTGGCCGCTCCGTGGACCTCGACACGTGGCTGTGGAAGCGACGCGACGACGGTGACCTCACCGTCAGCGGTGACCGTGCGGCGTACGACGCACTCCTGGCGGCCGTCAGCACCCCGCTGGACTGACAAGATCAGGGCATGACGACCCCGCCGCCCTACCTCGCCGCAGCAGACCGCTACGAGTCGCACGCCTACCGCCGCTGCGGCCGCTCCGGGCTGAAGCTGCCCGCCGTCTCGCTGGGCCTGTGGCACAACTTCGGCGACGACAAGCCGATCGAGACCCAGCGCGCGATCCTGCGCCGCGCTTTCGACCGCGGCGTCACGCACTTCGACCTGGCCAACAACTACGGGCCGCCCTACGGATCGGCGGAGACCAACTTCGGGCGGATCTTCCAGGACGACTTCCGTCCCTACCGCGACGAGCTGGTGATCTCGACCAAGGCCGGCTACGACATGTGGCCGGGGCCCTACGGCGAGTGGGGCTCGCGCAAGTACCTCCTCGGCTCGCTCGACCAGAGCCTGACCCGGATGGGCCTGGACCACGTCGACATCTTCTACAGCCACCGCTTCGACCCGGAGACCCCGCTCGAGGAGACGATGGGGGCGCTGGCCACGGCCGTGCAGTCGGGGAAGGCCACCTATGCCGGGATCTCGTCCTACTCCGCGCAGCGCACCCGGGAGGCGTCCGCGCTGCTGCGGGACATGGGCGTGCCCCTCCTGATCCACCAGCCGTCGTACTCGATGCTCAACCGCTGGGTCGAGGACGGTGAGCCCTCGTTGCTCGACGTCCTCGAGGAGGAGGGCGTCGGCTGCATCGCGTTCTCGCCGCTGGCGCAAGGGATGCTGACCAACCGCTACCTCGACGGGATCCCCGCGGACTCGCGGGCAGCCCAGGGCACGTCGCTCGACCCGTCGCTGCTCGACGAGCAGACACTCGCTCACGTGCGCCGGCTCCACGAGATCGCGCAGGGGCGTGGCCAGTCGTTGGCCCAGCTCGCCCTGGCGTGGGCGCTGCGCGACTCGCGGGTGACCTCGGTGCTGATCGGGGCCAGCAGCGTCGCCCAGCTCGACGACAACCTGGCGGTGCTGGACCGCCTCGAGATCGCCCGCGAGGAGCTCGACGCCATCGAGCAGGACGCCGTCGACTCGGGCATCAACCTCTGGGCGGCGTCCTCGGACGCCTGAGCCCACCGGGCGCGGCCCGGCTCAGCGCTGGACCGCGCCACACCTCTCGGCCGCGACGGCGACCGCGCTGTCGCGGACCGCGCTCGTCTCCTCCTCGGTGAGCGTCCGGTCGACCGCCCGGAACCGCAGCGCGAACGCGAGGGACTTGCGCCCCTCGCCCACCTGCTCGCCGGTGTAGACGTCGAAGAGCCGGATCGACTCCAACAGCTCGCCGGCACCCTCGCGGAGCGCCTCCCCGACGTCGACCGCGGCGACGGAGTCGTCGACGACGAGCGCGACGTCCTCCTTGGCGACCGGGAACGACGAGAGCTCGGGACCGGTCACGACGTCGACGGCCACGCGCATCAACAGGTCGAGGTCGATCTCGACGGCGGCACTGCGCGCAGGCAGCCCGAACGCCTTGCAGACCTTCGGGTGCAGCTCCCCGGCATGGCCGAGCACCAGGTCACCGACCGACAGACGGGCACACCGGCCGGGGTGCCACGGCTCGCGGACGGCGGAGCGCACCTCGAGCTCGACGCCCAGGTCGTCGGCCAGGCGTCGAGAGACGGCGATGGCGTCGGCCCAGCCGCTGGTGCGACCCTCGCCCCACCAGCCGGCCCGCTCGCTCTCGCCGGCCAGGACGACCGCGAGGTGGAGCGGCTGCAGGGGCAGGGTCTCGAGGAGCTTGGCGAGCTCATCGAGGTCGGGGCGCCGGTCGACGCCGAAAATCGGCGCGGGACCGCGATCGACGGGGAAGGCGACGCTGCCGGTCTCGAAGAGCGACACCCCGGGCGCACCGCGGCCGATGTTGCGCGCGGCGGCCTTGAGCAGCCCCGGCAGCAGGGTCGTGGTGTAGCACGGCTCCTCGGACGAGATCGGGTTGGCGATCCGGACCGCGTGACGGAGCAGGTCGTCGGAGGGCAGCCCCAGCGCGTCGAACGTCGCGTCTCCCACGAACGGGAAGCTGATCACCTCGACGCAGCCGGCTCCGGCGAGCAGCCGGCCGATCCGGCGTCGCAGCCGCTGCTCGCGGCTCAGGCCACGACCGGCCGCCTCGCGAGGCAGCACGGAGGGAACCTGGTCATAGCCGACGACCCGGGCGACCTCCTCGACGAGGTCGTAGGGGTCGGTCAGGTCAGGGCGCCAGGTCGGTGCGGTGGCGATCAGTGTCTCGGGCTCACGCACCACGGTGCAGCCGACCGCCTCGAGGTGGGTGACGACGGTGTCGGCATCGATCTCGATGCCGGTGATCCGCGCCGAGAGGTCGTAGGCGATGGTGATGGACGGCGCGGCCGGCGGGGTGCCGACGACGGTGACGCCCTGCTCGGCCGTGCCGCCGCCGTGGGCGATGAGGAGCTCGACGACACGGTCCGCGGCCGCCTCGCAGACGACGGGGTCGACGCCGCGCTCGTTGCGCTTGCCGGCCTCGGAGGTCAGCTTGTGGCGCTTGCCGGTGCGGAACATCGAGGTGGCGTCCCAGTGCGCCGACTCGACCAGGATGCGGGTCGTCGTCGAGGACAGCTCGGTCGACTCCCCGCCCATGACGCCGCCGAGGCCGATGATGCCGGAGTCGTCGGTGACGACGAGGTCCTCTGGTGACAGCGCGCGGTCGGTGCCGTCGAGGGTGGTCAGCCGCTCCCCCGCCTGCGCGCGGCGGACGCGGATCGCTCCCGTGAGCTTGTCGGCGTCGTAGCCGTGGATCGGGCGGCCGATCTCGAGCATCACGTAGTTGGTGACGTCGACGGCCAGCGAGATCGGACGCATGCCGGCCTGGGTCAGCCGGCGCACCATCCAGTCGGGAGTGGGCGCGGCCGGGTCGACGCCGCTCACCGTGCGGGCGACGAAGACCGGGCAGCCGGTGGGGTCGTCGACGACGACCGGGTGGCCGGCGCCGTCGGCGGGCGGGACCTCGCGGGCGGCCGGGTCGCGGAACGGCGCGTCGAAGGCGAGCGCGGCGTCGCGAGCGATCCCGCGCAGGGAGAGCGCGTAGGCGCGGTCGGGGTTGATCTCGAACTCGATGACCTCGTCGGAGAGGCCGAGCACGGCGAAGGCGTCCTGCCCCGGCTCACCGGCGTCGGCGGGGAGCACGATGATGCCGTCGTGATCCCCGCCGAGACCCAGCTCGCGCGAGGAGCAGATCATGCCGGCCGAGAGGTGGCCGTAGGTCTTGCGGGCGGAGATCGCGAAGTCGCCCGGGAGCACTCCCCCGGGCAGGACACAGACGACCAGGTCTCCGGGGGCGAAGTTGTGCGCCCCGCAGACGATGCCCTGGGGCTCCCCGGTGCCGTTGGCGTCACCGACGTCGACGGTGCACCAGTTGATGGTCTTGCCGTTCTTCTGCGGCTCGGGCTCCATCGTGAGCACCCGGCCGATCACGAGCGGGCCGGTGATCTGGTCACCGGGCTTCTCGATCGCCTCGAGCTTGAGCCCAAGGGCGGTCAGCCGGGCAGCGAGCTGCTCGGTCGTGACGTCAGCCGGGAGGTCGACGTAGTCCTTGATCCAGGAGACGGAGGTCTTCACAGGTCGCTCCCGAAGGTCGTGGTGAAGCGGATGTCGCCCTCGAAGAAGCCGCGGAGGTCCTCGACGCCGTGGCGGAACATCAGCGTGCGGTCGATGCCCATGCCGAAGGCGAAGCCGCTGTAGCGCTCGCTGTCGACGCCGCAGGCGGCCAGCACCCGCGGGTTGACGACGCCGCAGCCTCCCCACTCGATCCAGCCCTCGCCCCGGCACGTGCGGCAGCTCTCGCTGCCCGCCCCGTCGAGCCCGGTCCCGCGGCAGACGAAGCAGATCAGGTCGACCTCGGCGCTGGGCTCGGTGAAGGGGAAGTACGACGGGCGGAAGCGCGTCGTGATGCCCTCGCCGAACATCTGCGTGGCGAAGTGGTCGAGGGTGCCCTTGAGGTGGGCCATCGAGATGCCCTCGTCGATCGCGAGGCCCTCGACCTGATGGAAGACCGGGCTGTGCGTGGCGTCGTACTCGTCGGTGCGGAAGACCCGGCCCGGGCACACGACGTAGATCGGGGGTGTCCGCGTGAGCATGGTGCGTGCCTGGACCGGCGAGGTATGGGTGCGCAGGACCATCGCGTCGTCGGACGGGTCGGTCCAGAACGTGTCCTGCATGGTGCGAGCCGGGTGGTCGGGGCCGAGGTTGAGCGCGTCGAAGTTGAGCCACTCCGCCTCCAGGACGGGGCCCTCGGCGACCTCCCAGCCCATGGCGACGAAGATGTCGGCGATCAGCTCCGAGCCTGTGGTGATCGGGTGACGGGCGCCGGTGGGCACGCGGTCGCTCGGGAGCGTGACGTCGACGATCTCCTCGACCAGCATCCGCTCCTCCTGCTCGGCCTCGAGCACCGTCTGGCGGGCAGCGAACGCCTGGTTGACCGCGCCTCGGGCCTGACCGATGCGCTGGCCCGCGTCCTTGCGCGCCTGGGGCGGCAGGGCGCCGATCTCGCGGTTGGCCAGCGCGAGCGGCGAGCGGTCGCCCGCATGGTCGGTGCGGGCCTGCTTGAGCGCCTCGAGGTCGCTCGCCTCGGCGATTGCCGCGAGGGCGGCGTCGCGGGCTGCCTCGACCTCTTCGGGCTGCAAGGTACTGACCTCCACGGGGTCGTAGTCGGTGTTGGGTCCTGACACGAGAAGCAAGTCTAGGAAGGTCCTGCGGTCCCGCGTGAACGGGTTCCCCCCGACGGGACGCGTGAGGTCTCGAACGTTGGCGGCTCGTGCCGACGCGGCTGCCATCCAGCAACCGAGATCAGCGCGGGCCGGTGCGGTCCTCGGCGGGCCAGGTGAGGACCAGCCGGGCGCCGCCGCCGGGCGCGTCGTCGATGACGACCGTGCCGCCGTGGGAGCGGACCAGGCCGTTGACGAGGTAGAGGCCGAGGCCCGAGCCACCGCGCGCGCCGCCGCGCCAGAACTTGGTGAAGACTCGCCGCCGCAGCTCCATCGGGATGCCCGCACCCTCGTCGTCCACGATGAGGATCACGCCGGCGAACTCGGCGGTCGCCGGCAGCGGCGCCAGCGTCACGCGGACCGTGCCCTCGCCGTGGCGCACGCCGTTCTCGATCAGGTTGGTGACGACCTGGGTGAACTTGTCGGGGTCGACGCTGATCTCGGGCAGGTCCTCCTCGCCGACGAGCTCGATGTGGCGTGAGGTGCCGGCCTGGACCGAGTCCACGATGCGCTGCACCAGCACGGTGGCGTCGGAGGGGCGGGGGTAGAGCTGGAGCCGACCGGTGTCGATGCGGGCCACGTCGAGCAGCTCCGCGATGAGCCGGCTGAGCCGGTCGGAGTCGGCACTGACCGTGGTCAGCATCAGCTTCTTCTGGTCGTCGCTGAGCTTGTCCCAGCGGTTCAGCAGCGCCTGGACGAAGCCCTTCACCCCGGTCAGGGGCGAGCGGAGCTCGTGAGCGACGGTCGCGACGAGGTCGGAGCGCTCCCGGTCGAGGCGGGCCCGACCCCGGCCCGAGCGCAGCGTGACCGCGACCCGGGACACCGGGTCGCGCAGGGACTCCCGGTGGAGGCGGGCGGCCACGAGGACCTCGGTGCCGTCGGGCAGCAGCCACGGCTGCTCGGGGACGGCGGTGCGCGTCGCCAGCCCGTCGTAGGGCGTGTTGCAGGCGTGCCACGCCTTGCCGTCCTGGTCCTGGAGGGCCAGGACCTCGCCCAGGGGTTGGCCGACGAGGTCGGCCGGCGCACCACCGAGCATCCGTCCGGCGACGCTCGAGACGAGCACGACGGCGCCGTCAGCGCCGGCTACCACCACTCCGTCGGGCAGGGCGTCGGCCAGCTCCTGCGCACTCTCGATGCTCGCGGTCACGGGTGCACCCTACGAGGGGCCGGGCGCGGGGGGCGGCGTGGCGCTCGCGTCACGGCAGGGTAACGATGAGGCCGGTCGGCGAACACACCGACGACTGCCGACGTCGATGTGAGCGACACCCTTTCTCACACGCTTCTCGGAGGAGACACCATGCGTCCAGCCACCAAGCGGGTCATCGCGGCCCTGCTGTCCGCCCTCGTCGTCGGAGCGGGCGCCGACGCGGCGGCGACCGACGCCCCTGCGTCCGACCAGGCTGCGTCCGACCAGGCTGCGTCCGAGCGGCGGGCCGACGCCCCGGCGTCCTACCGCCACCTCAAGGCCCGGGTCTACAGGTCACCCGGCCTCGGCACGATCGCCGT
This sequence comes from Nocardioides psychrotolerans, assembly GCF_900113685.1. Classification (GTDB taxonomy): domain Bacteria; phylum Actinomycetota; class Actinomycetes; order Propionibacteriales; family Nocardioidaceae; genus Nocardioides; species Nocardioides psychrotolerans. The sequence continues at coordinate 136,650 of NZ_FOQG01000012.1, read as the reverse complement.
CGGCGCCCCCGACCCCAAGCACGTCATGGTGCAGAACCTCGACGAGGCGACCTTCACCTGGTCTGCGCCACGGCTGCTCTTCCGCGGCGCCAACCGCGTGACCTGCGGCGACATCTCCGGCCGCGCCTCGGCCGGTGGCGTCGCGCTGCTGCTGGAGTGCGACACGCCCTACTACGAGGACCAGGCGCCGGCCTCGAGCGTCGCGCTGGTCACGCAGGACCTACGCACGTGGAGCAAGCGCGAGCTGCCCGGCGAGGCCTACCGCCCGCCGGCGATCTCGCCGAACGGCTCGTACGCCGCCTGGCTGGCCGGGGGCAGCGGCGACTTCGTGGAGTGGGGCGCGAGCGAGGGCTTCCTGCCGCTGCGCCGGAGCTCCTTCAACTACGACAGCGGCGGCGAGACCCTCGTCGTCACCGATGACGGCACCGTCACCGTGCTCGGGCCCGAGAGCCCGGGCGAGGCGTGCGTGGTCGGCGTGCACGAGCGCACGCTGTCCGGGGAGATCAGCTCATCGCAGGTCGAGGGGGTCGATCCGGGCTGCACCGAGGGCAGCCTGGAGAACCGCGGCGCCTTCGAGGTCGTCGGGGGCGGCTCCGAGCGGTCGGCGCGCTTCGTGATCCGTCGCGCGGACGCCGGCTCGCCGTGGTTGCTGAGCAGCCGTGCGCCGGACACCGCACCTGGCCTGGTCGCCTACGAGGGCTCCCCTCACCGGGCCATCCACACGTCGTTCTCCGACGTGGCCGGCCAGCCGCTCGTGGCCTACGGCAGCCCCGACCGCCGCCGGGTCTTCACCCAGCGCTACGACGAGGACGCGCAGGAGTGGGCGCCGCGCGAGCTGCGCTACGAGCACCGGTTCCCCGGCTGCACCGCCGAGAGCACCTTCGGTCAGCAGCGGTTGCGGGTGCACGCGATCTCGCTCCACTGCTACCTCGTCGAGCGCGCCGACGGCGACTACCCGCCGTACACGGACGGCTATCAGGCCGCCCCCCCGCGCCTGGCGCGGATGCTGGTCAGCAGCGATGGCACGGCCTGGCAGGTCATCGACATCGCCGGCCGGCCTCTCGGCACGTCGGCCGACCGCAGCCTGCTCGCGGTGCCCGCTGCCCAGTCGACGAAGATCGTCTCCCCCGACGGCATCGTGGGCCTGCATGTGCGGGCACCCGCGCCGTGCGGCTTCGTCTTCCCCATCGCCCCTGACGCAGTGGTGCGTCTCCACGGGGGGCCGAAGGGGTGGCCGCGGGTGCTGCAGCGCTATGACGGCGACACCTGGCGCACGATCCAGCGGGTGAGGCTGCCACGGGAGGGCACCTGCACGCGGGTCCGGGCCTTCGACGACTTCTCGCCGTCCACCTACCTGCTCACCGGCGGCCGGCGGACCATCGCGCTCAAGGTCGTGCGCAAGGACGGCGGCTGGCGCGTCGTCCGGACGTCGACCTTCTGAGGCGCGCCCACGAGGACGGTTGGCAGGCGTGCGGGTGGCCGGCGAGCCCGGCACCGCTTCAGTGGGCGCGCTGGGCGGTGGCGGAGGCGTAGAGGCAGAGCGCAGCGGCCGTCGAGAGGTTGAGGCTCTCGGCGCGGCCGTGGATGGGGATCGCCACCCGGTGGTCGGCGAGGGCGGCCAGCTCGGCGGGGAGTCCCCACGCCTCGTTGCCGAAGAGCCACGCGGTGGGCTGGATGAGCAGCTCGCCGGCGTCGTAGAGGTCGATGTCTCCACCACCGTCGGCAGCGAGCACGACGAGCCCTGCGGCCTTGGCGGCCCGCACGGCTGCTGCCGCGTCGGGCTCGACGGCCAGCGGCAGGTGGAACAGGCTGCCCACGCTGGCACGCACGGTCTTGGGGTTGTAGGCGTCGACCGAGCTGCCGGCCATGACGACCAGGTCCGCCCCGGCGGCGTCGGCGCTGCGGATGACCGTGCCGGCGTTGCCGGGGTCACGCACGTCGGCGCACAGCGCCACCAGCCGAGGGGCAGGGTCGAGCAGGTGCTCCAGTGGCCGGTCGAGGAAGCGACACACAGCGACCACCCCCGCCGGGCTGACGCTGTCGCTCAGGGAGGCCAGGGCGCGTTCGTCGACGAGGGTCCACACGGGAGCCGCGGCGACGAGGTCGGTGTGCTGCTCGGTGGCGGCCGGGGTCGCGAAGACCTCCACCACGCACCCGGCGCGCGAGAGCGCCCCCTCGACAGCCCTCGGGCCGTCGGCGAGGAACAACCGCCGCTCGGAGCGGTCCGAGCGGCGGCTGAGCTTGCGCGTGTCCTTGACCCGGCTGTTCCCTGCGGTGAGGGGCGAGCCCGGGGTCACGGGCGGCGCGTCGTGCGAGGTCAGGCGGACGCCTCGGCCTTGGGCGCGTTGACGTCCTCGGGCAGCGCGGCCTTCGCGGTCTCGACGATCGCGTTGAACGTGGCGATGTCGTTGACGGCCAGGTCAGCCAGGATCTTGCGGTCGACCTCGACACCAGCGAGGTTGAGGCCCTGGATGAAGCGGTTGTAGGTCATGCCCTGCGCACGCGCGGCGGCGTTGATGCGCTGGATCCACAGCTTGCGGAAGTTGCCCTTGTTCTTGCGGCGGTCGTTGTAGCTGTAGACCAGGGAGTGGGTGACCTGCTCCTTGGCCTTGCGGTAGAGCCGCGAGCGCTGTCCGCGGTAGCCCGCTGCGCGCTCGAGAGTGGTACGACGCTTCTTCTGGGCATTCACTGCCCTCTTGACGCGTGCCATGGTGGTACTCCTTGATGCTCGTGCTCAGTGGTCAGCGTCGTGCTCGACCATCGATTGGGGGTGGGCGAGGACTTAGATGCCGAGCATCTTCTTGGCGCGCTTGGTGTCGGCCTTGGCGACCACCACCGTGCCGGTCAGGCGGCGCGTGACCTTGGAGGACTTCTTCTCCAGGTTGTGGCGCTTGCCCGCCTTCTCGCGAAGGATCTTGCCGGTGCCCGTCACGCGGAAGCGCTTGCCGGCACCGGAGTGGCTCTTGTTCTTCGGCATCTTGATCTCTTTCTGGTCGGTCGTGGTCACGGCACGCGTGACCACCGATCGGCGGTCAGGACCGGCACGGGGCCGGTCGGGGTCTCAGGCCTCGATCTCGGGATCGAGGTTCTCGGAGCGGCCGCGCTCCTTCTTCTGCGCGACCGGTCCTGCGGCGTGGGCGGCGTCCCGCTCGGCCTTCTCGGCGTCCACGACGGCAGCACGCTCGGCCATCTTGGTCTCCTTGTCGGCGAGCATGTCGACCTTGGCGTCGGCCTTCTTCTTGTGCGGGCCGAGCACCATGATCATGTTGCGGCCGTCCTGCTTGGGCGAGGACTCGACGAAGCCCAGCTCCGTGACGTCCTCGGCCAGACGCTGCAGCAGCCGGAAGCCCAGCTCGGGGCGGTGCTGCTCGCGACCGCGGAACATGATCGTGATCTTGACCTTGTCGCCCGCGCGGAGGAACCGCACGACGTGACCCTTCTTCGTCTCGTAGTCGTGCGCGTCGATCTTGGGACGAAGCTTCATCTCCTTGATGATGACGTTCGTCTGGTTCCGGCGCGCCTCACGGGCCTTCTGGGCGTTCTCGTACTTGAACTTCCCGTAGTCCATGAGCTTGCACACGGGCGGCTTGCCCTGGGGGGCGATCTCGACGAGGTCGAGGTCAGCCTCCTGGGCCAGCTTGAGGGCCTGGTCGGTCGGCACGATGCCGACCGTCTCTCCGTTGGGACCGACGAGGCGGACCTCGGGTACCCGGATCCGCTCGTTGATACGAAGCTCGGTGCTGATGTGTCCTCCAGTGTGTTCGGGATCGGGCACCGCCACAAATGAAGAACGGCTCCCGCTTGCTCAAGCGGAAGCCAGTCACGACACGCCGCCGGAGCGACGCGACTCCGAGTGCCGTGGAACTGCGCCGAGAATGTTCTCTCGGTGCGAGGGCCAGGGCCTTCGGGACCGGACCCGACGACCTGGTTCGGTCGATGCGGGTGGGAGACGTGTGGTGCTTGATCTCCGCTTGTGTGATCGGTCCGGCAAGCCGGACTGATCGGTCAACACCTGATCGTAGTCGACGATTCCCCTCGGACTCCAATCAGCGCCTCGGGTGCCTCCTCAGGCACTCCCTCAGCCGTCGCCCGCAGGCCGCAGCCAGGCGGAGCGGCCGGCGACGGTCGTGAGGGCCCACTCGGCCGCGATGCCGGTCAGGTCGTCGCCTTCCACCACGAAGGCGACGGGGCCGGCGACGTCGACCACGAGTGCGGCGGCACCCTCCTGGCGGGCGGCCTGCGCCGCCATCACCGACGTCACGGGGACCGGTCGCGCCTCGGGGTCCCACGCGGCCAGCGAGTCGGTGCCGGTGAAGGCGAGCATGGCGACGCGGCCGTCGGCACCCTCGAGCATCACGGCGGCCATGTCGCTGGTCTTGTCGTGCGTGAGGCCGGCTTCGTCGACCTCCACCTCGCCCAGGACGGCGACCACCGGCACCAGCAGGCGCGCCGCAGCCAGCACGGTGAGGGCGTCGGCATAGCGCGCCGGGGACGCGGCGTACGCCGTGAGGGCGTCGCGCAGGGCGGGGTCGGCCCTACCGGCGTCACCGGGGAAGCCCGGTCCGAGAAGGCGGCGGTCGGTCATGGGCCCATTGTGCCGGAGGGGCGCGGACCATCCCGTCCTGTCGGACGTGTGGCAAGTCCACGCTGCTGCGCAGCCTGGCGCGTCTCGACAAGGCACCGGCCGGTGAGGTGCAGATCAACGGCCGCAGCTCGGTCGCCTTCCAGGAGCCGCGCCTGCTGCCCTGGCGCCGGGTCCAGGAGAACGTCGAGCTGGCGCTGCTCAACACGCCGGAGCGTCGCTCCCGCGCCGCGCTGGCCGAGAAGACGCTCGAGGAGGTCGGCCTCGCCGAGAAGCTCGACGCGTGGCCGCTGCAGCTCTCCGGGGGCCAGGCCCAGCGCGTGTCGCTGGCCCGCGCCCTGGTGAGCAACCCGTCGCTGCTGCTGCTCGACGAGCCCTTCAGCGCGCTGGACGCCCTGACCCGCATCGAGATGCACCAGCTCGTCATCGAGCTGTGGCGCCGCCACTCCATGGCCGTGCTGATCGTGACGCACGACGTCGACGAGGCGCTCGCGCTGGCCGACCGGCTGATCGTCATCGCCGAGGGCGAGCTCGCCCACACCTGGCACGTCACCCTGCCGCGCTCGGACCGGGCGCCGTCGCAGCCCGAGATCGCGGAGACGCGAGCCGAGGTCATGCGTGCCCTGGGCGTGCGGCCCACCCCGCCCAACCCGAGCCGCAACCCCCGGAAGAACCGCACCGAGCAAGGAGCAGCATGAATCCCCGCAGCACCCGAACCGCCACCCGGACCACCGGTCGTCGTACGCGCCTGGGCGGCCTGGTCGCCGTCGGCCTGCTGGCCGCCCTCGCCTTCTCCTCCTGCGGCGGTGACGCCACCGGCAACGAGGGCGCCGTGAACGACGACGGCTCGGTCGACCTCTCCGAGGTCACGCTGATCGTCGGCGACCAGAAGGGCGGCTCCAAGGCGCTGCTCGAGGCCTCGGGCCTGCTCGACGAGCTGCCCTACGAGGTGCAGTGGCAGGAGTTCACCTCGGGTCCCCCACTCCTCGAGGCGCTCGGCGCCGGCTCGCTGCACGTCGGCGGGGTCGGCAACACCCCGCCGCTGTTCGCGGCTGCCGCGGAGAGCGAGCTCAAGGTCGTCCAGGCGGCGACCTACGGCGGAATTGGCGACGCGATCGTCGTGCCGGCCGACTCCGAGATCGACGAGGTCTCCGACCTGGAGGGCGGCAAGGTCGCCGTCGCGCAGGGCAGCTCGGCCAACTACAACCTGCTGGCCCAGCTCCGGGAGGCCGGCGTCGCCTACTCCGACGTCCAGATCCAGAACCTGCAGCCGGCCGATGCGCTCGCCGCCTTCAGCTCGGGTCACATCGACGCGTGGGCGATCTGGGAGCCCTTCACCTCGCAGGCCGAGCTCGAGGAGAAGGCCAAGGTCATCGCCGACGGCGCCGAGCTCGCCAACGGCTACACCTTCCAGGTCGCCTCGGACGCCGCCCTGGCCGACCCTGCGACGACCGCGGCCCTCGAGGACTACCTCGCCAAGATCGCCGAGGCCTAGGTCTGGTCCTCCACGCACAAGGAGGAGTGGGCCGCGGTGTGGGCCGAGGAGACCGGTCTGCCCGAGGACGTGACCCTCGCGGCGGTCATGAATCGCGACATCGTGGTGGTGCCGGTCGACCAGGCGGTCATCGACTCCGAGCAGGCGATGGCCGACGCGTTCGTGGAGAACGAGCTGCTGCCCGAGTCCTTCGACGTCGCCCCGTTCTTCATCGACCAGTTCAACGAGTTCACCGAGGGGGGCCAGGGATGAGCCTCGACCTGCACTGGTTCCTGCCGACCTTTGGCGGGTCGGACCCTGCGCTTCGGGCTGCGCATCCACACCCTCTCCCGCGACACCAGTGAGGCGGTGTGGGTGCACGCCCCGTGGCTGCTGTCCCTGAGGAGTGAGCTGAGCAATGACCAGACGACGTACGCCCCGGCGCGCGAGCTGGAGGTCTCGCCCCACCTGTGGGCGGGCGTCGGCCCGGTGCGTGGCGGTGCCGGCCTGACGGGGCGTTCCCCGTCCGTGTGCCACCCTGGGGAGGTGGACGACGTGACGTGGGGAGCGCTCACGCTGGCGCTCACCCTCCTGGGAGGGATCTGGACCTGGTACGCCTACCAGCGTCGGGGCCTGGCCGCCGCCCTGAAGAGCGCCGGGATCACCCTGCTGCCGCTCGCCGCCTACCTCACCGAGTCCCTGCAGATGCTGACCCGCATCGTCGGGGCGGTCGGTGACTGGGCGACCACGCTGGTCTTCAACCCCTTCGTGTGGCTCGGTGTCATCACGGCGGGCGTCGCGGTCGTGCTGTTCGGCGCCGGGCGCGCCCTCGAGGCACGCCGAGAGGTCACCCCGCGTGCCGTCGCTCCCGACACGTTGCCGGCTCGCGGGCGCGGCAAACCCGCGATCGACGACGACCTCGCCGAGATCGAGGCGTTGCTGCGCAAGCGCGGCATCAGCTGATGGCCCCGCCAGCGACTGCCGGCTCGTCCTCGTTCGTCGACCGCAACCGGCTCTGGGCCCGGTTGGGCGCCGCCGTGGCCGCGCACGACGAGCCGCTCCCCACGCCCCTGATGGTCGTGGACCTCGACGCCTTCGACGCCAACGCCGACGACCTGGTGCGTCGGGCCGCCGGCACCCCGGTCCGGGTGGCCTCCAAGTCGGTCCGGGTGCCGGCCCTGCTGCGGCGGGTCCTGGCCCGCGACGGATTCGAGGGGGTGCTCGCCTACACGCTGGCCGAGGCACTCTGGCTCGAGGAGCAGGAGATCACCGACGACCTGCTTGTCGCCTACCCGACCGTCGACCGCGCCGCGTTGGAGCGCCTGGTCGCGTCGCCCCGCGCAGCCGCCCGGATCACCCTGATGATCGACGACATCGCCCACCTCGACGTCGTCGACTCCGTGCGCGCCTCCCACGCCGTCCCGGTCCGGGTCGCGATCGACATCGACGCCGGGCTCCGCATGGGCCACCAGCACGTCGGCCCCAAGCGCTCCCCCCTCTTCGACGCGGCATCGGTGACCCGCCTGGCCCGCACCGTGATGGACCGGCCGGGCTTCCGGCTGGTCGGCGCGATGACCTACGAGGGCCAGGTCGCCGGCGTGCCCGACGACGTGCCGACCGCGCGAGCGAGGTCGATGGTCGTGCGGCGGCTGAAGTCGATGTCGCTCACCCAGCTCACCGTCCGGCGCCGCGAGATCGCCGACGCCCTGCGCCAGATCGTCGACCTGGAGCTCTGGAACGCCGGCGGCTCCGGCTCGGTCGAGGCCACCGTCGCCGACCCCGTCGTCACCGAGGTGGCCGCCGGCTCCGGCCTGCTGGTCCCCACGCTCTTCGACCACTACCAGTCCTTCGAGGCGCGCCCGGCCGCCTTCTACGGCGTGCCCGTCGTGCGGCGACCCTCTCCCGACATCGCCACCGTCCACGGCGGTGGCTTCGTCGCCTCCGGGGCTGCGGGCGCCGACCGCCTCCCCACGCCGTGGGCGCCGGCCGGCCTGCGCCTGACGGGGCTCGAGGGCGCCGGCGAGGTCCAGACCCCGCTCACGGGCAACGCCGCAGGCCTGCTGGCCATCGGCGACCTGGTGTGGTTCCGCCACGCCAAGTCCGGCGAGCTCTTCGAGCACACCACCACGGTGCAGCTGCTGAGCGGCGAGGCCTTCGTCGACGAGGTTCGGTCCTACCGTGGCCACGGTCTCGCCTTCTGAGGTCGCCGGGATCGTCGTCGACCTGCTGGGCTCGCGGTCGGCGACGCTCGGGGCTGGTCGGTTGCTCTGCCTCGACGGTCCGGCCGGGTCGGGCAAGACCACGCTGGCCGGAGCAGTCGCCACGCTGACCGGCAGCCCGGTCGTGCACATGGACGACCTCTACGACGGTTGGGGCGGCCTCCCCGGCGTGGCCGACCAGCTCTCGACGATCCTCGACCCCCTGGCCGCGGGACGGCCGGGCAGCTACCGGCGCTACGACTGGGTCGCTGAGGCGTACGTCGAGACGCGCACGGTCCCCCCGGCCCCGCTGCTGGTGCTCGAGGGCGTCGGCTCCGGCTCGGCCGCGCACGCCGCGCTCTGCACCGTGCTGGTGTGGGTCGAGGTGCCGGCCGACCTGCGCCTGACCCGCGGCGTCGCGCGCGACGGCGTACGACTCCAGGAGCAGTGGCGCCGGTGGATGGTCGACGAGGCACGGCACTTCGCCCGGGAGGGGACCCGTGAGCGCGCGGACCTGGCCGTCGACGGCACCGGGGTCGAGCTGCCGCGTGTGACCGACGCCCCGCCCGCGAACCAGGATCCCCCGGGAAGCGTCACCTAGGTTGTGAGCGTGCTCCCCCGGTCCAGGCTGTCGCGGGCGGTGCTGGCCGGTGGGGTCGGTGTCGTCCTGCTGGCCGCTGCCCTCCTCCTTCCCGGCCCGTCGCCCGTGCCGGGCAGCGCCGACGAGCTGGTGCCCGGGCGCACGGCCGTGCCGGTCGGCTCGGGCGGGGCGGGCGCGGCGGCGACCTCGGCCCCGGAGCGCGGGCGCAAGCCCAACATCGTCGTCGTGATGGCCGACGACATGCGCGTCGACGAGCTGCGCTTCATGCCAGCGCTGCGCGCCACCGTGGTCCAGCACGGCCTGACCTTCCAGAACTCCTTCTCCCCCTACCCGTTGTGCTGCCCGGCACGCGCGTCGTTCCTCACCGGCCAATACGCGCACAACCACCGGGTCTTCTCGCACGAGGACCCCTACGGCTACGGCGCCTTCGACGACTCGCGCACGCTCGCGACCTCGCTGCGGGACACCGGCTACACCACGGGATTCGTCGGCAAGTACCTCAATCGCTACGGCCCGGCGCGATCGCGCGTCAGCGGGCGTCCCTCCTTCCGCTACGTCCCGCGCGGCTGGGACGACTGGCGCGCGTCGATCGATCCCGGCGTCCCCAGCGTCCGGGGCAGCACCTACCACTACATGGACACGCCCTTCAACGTGAACGGGCGCGTCGACGAGTCCCACCGCGGCACGTACAGCTCGTTCGTGGTCGGCAGCTTCTCCGTCGACATGGCGCGCTCCTTCAGCCGTCGCGCCAAGCCCTTCTTCATGTACGTCAACTACGTCGCACCCCACTTCGGCGGACCGACCGAGCCCGACGACCCGCCCCGCTTCCTCACCGACGCGCGTGGGCGCCCGCAGGACGTGCGCACCCCAGCCCGCCCCCGCTCCGTGCGTGGCCGCTTCGACGGGCTGATCAACCGCGGCGCGGGGCTGCCCCGCGGCGGCGGTCCGAGCGAGCGCGACATCTCCGACAAGCCGCGGTCCTTCCGGATCCAACCGGAGCTCAGCGCGCGCGAGCGTGCCGCCGTACGCACGATGACGCGGCAGCGTGCCGAGGCCGTCTACGTCATGGACCAGCAGATCGGCCGGCTCGTCAAGGAGCTCAAGCGGTCCGGGGAGTGGCGCGACACGGTCTTCATGTTCACTTCCGACAACGGCTACTTCCTCGGCGAGCACCGCCGGCGCAGCGGCAAGGTCCGCGCCCACGAGCCGTCCCTGCGGGTGCCCTTCGTCGTCACCGGCCCGGGCATGCGGCGCCACGCCGACCGCTTCGACCCGATCACCACCATCGATGTGTCCGCCACGATCCTGGACCTCGGCAACGCGCGCCCGCCGCTGCGGGCCGACGGGACCTCGCGGCTGACCACGATGCGACGGGGCGACCGCGGCTGGGTCACACCGGTCGTCGACGAGGCCACCGGCACCGAGGGCCGCGGGATCCGCTCCCCCGGGTTCTCCGGTCCCCGCACCTCCATCGGCGTCCGCACCGCGCGCTACTCCTACATCCGCAACCGCACCGGTGAGCACGAGCTCTACGACCTCGTGCGCGACCCGCTCCAGCTGCAGAACGTCCACGGCCGTCGCGCCTACCGCGCGGTCGAGCAGGACCTCCACCGGGTCTGGTGGCGCAGCCGCAGCTGCGCGGGCGACACCTGCCGGGTGCCGCTGCCCGCGTCGTTGCGCGCCACCTCGCAGCAGACGGCCACCATGACGCGCGCCTATTGGCGCAAGGTCACCCGGGTCTACGGCTTCTGAGCCGGACACGGCCGCGACATCGCGCCGACTCGGCCTAGGGTCTTCGGGTGATCCCTCCCAGCGGCGACCAGTTCGAGATCAGCGGGGGCGGCTATCGCGCGGTGGTCACCGAGAGCGGGGCGGCGCTGCGTTCCCTGACGTACGCCGAGCGGTCGCTCGTGGACGGCTTCGGCGAGGACGAGATGTCCTACGGCGGCCGCGGTCAGCTGTTGATGCCGTGGCCCAACCGGATCCGCGACGGCCGCTACTCGTTCGGCGGGACCGAGCACCAGCTGGCGCTGACCGAGCCCCGGCGGGGCAACGCCTCCCACGGCCTGGCCCGTTGGGTCGCCTGGAGCGTCGAGGAGCACACGGGACACTCGGTGTCGCTGCAGTACCGGCTGATGGCGCAGAGCGGCTTTCCCTGGACGCTGGACCTCCACGTCACCTACGACGTGTCGGCCGACGGCCTCACGGTCACCCAGACCGCGACCAACACCGGCACCACGCCGGCGCCCTACGCGTGCGGCGCCCATCCCTACCTCAGCGTCGGTCCCGGGCCGGTCGACACGTGGGAGCTCACGCTGCCCGCCAACACCCGCACGCTCACGGACGAGCGGCTGCTGCCGGTCGGCCGGGAGTCGGTGGAGGGCACGTCGTACGACTTCCGCGTGGCACGGCCGTTGCGGGGCGTCGAGCTCAACCACACCTTCACCGACCTCGCCCGCGACCGCCATGGCATCGCCACCACCCAGCTGCGCGACCCGGCCACCGGTCGCGGCGTGGCGCTGTGGGTCGACGAGCACGTGCGGTGGCTGCTGCTCTACACCGCCGACGACGTCCCCGGGCTCGAGCGGCGCTCCATCGCCGTGGAGCCGATGAGTGCCGGCGCCGACGCGTTCCGCTCGGGGGAGGACCTCGTCACGCTCGCGCCCACGGGCGAGCCGGGCGACGAGCTATCGGTCTCGTGGGGGGTGCGCGCTGTCGACTAGCGCGCGCAGCTCACGCACGGCGATGCGGGCCCGCTGACCGTCGGAGCCCTGGATGGCGAACACGGACACCGTGGTGCCGTCGGCCAGGTCGAGCGTCACCCACGGCGCACCCGAGGGCAGTCGCGCCGCGATGATCTCGGCCCACGCGTAGTGGTGTCGTCGGTAGCCGTTGACCACGAGCAGCCCGTCGGTCCGGGCGACCGCGCGTGAGCGCACCACCGCGTAGATCACGACGAAACCGAGGAGCCCGAGCGCCAGCACGGTGCCGCGCTGGAAGGGCGTGACCGAGGCACGGGTCTCGTCGTCGAAGCTCAGCCAGAGAAAGAGGATGACCACGACCAGCGCACCGAAGGCCGCGATGCCGGCGATCCGGGGGCCCAGCGGGCGCCAGGTGTGGGGCAGCGGGACCCTCCCGGGCTCAGAGACGGCAGGCATGGATGTCCGTCGTGAGGATGCCGCGAGCACCGATGCCCCAGAGCTCGTCCATCAGGCGCTGGGCGCCGGCGCGCGGCACCATGGCCCGGACGGCGACCCAGCCCTCGCGATGCAGCGGAGAGATGGTGGGGCCCTCGATGCCCGGCGTCAAAGCGACCGCTGCGGTGACGTGCCGCTCCTCGATGTCGTAGTCCATCATCACGTAGCTGCGGGCCACGAGCACGCCGTCGACGCGGCGCTTGAAGACCTCGAAGCCGGACGGCACGTCGCCGGTGCGGGTGATCAGCACGGCCTCGGACTGGAGGATCGGCTCGCCGAACGTCTCGAGGCCGGCCTGGCGCAACGTGCTGCCGGTCTCCACGACGTCGGCGATCACGTCGGCGACCCCGAGCTGGATGCTGGTCTCGACGGCGCCGTCGAGGCGGGTGACGGTCGCGTCGATCCCGCGCTCCTCGAGGAAGGCGTGGACCACGCCGACGTAGGACGTCGCGATGCGGGTGCCCGCGAGCTGGCTGAGGTCGGAGAAGGCACCGGCGGGGCCGGCGAAGCGGAAGGTGCTGCGACCGAAGCCGAGCTGGAGCGCCTCGTCGGCCTTGGCGCCGGAGTCGCGCAGCAGGTCGCGGCCGGTGATGCCGGCGTCGAGGGTGCCCTCGCCGACGTAGAGCGCGATGTCGCGCGGGCGGAGGTAGAAGAACTCGACGCCGTTCTCGACGTCGATGAGCGTGAGCTCCTTGGAGTCCGTGCGCTGGCGGTAGCCGGACTCGCGCAGGATGTCGGAGGCCGACTGCGAGAGCGATCCCTTGTTGGGGACGGCGACGCGCAGCAGACGGGACTGCCCGGGCGAGCTGGTGGGATCGGTGCTGGTGGGATCGGACACGGGGTCCCTCCTCAGAGGTGGGTGTAGACGTCGTCGAGGTCGAGGTCGAGGGCGATCATGAGCACCTGCGCGTGGTAGAGCAGCTGGCTGATCTCCTCCGCGGCCCGATGCTTGCCCTCGTGCTCGGCGGCCATCCAGGACTCGGCGGCCTCCTCGACCAGCTTCTTCCCGATGGTGTGCACGCCGGCATCGAGCTCGCGCACGGTGCCGGAGCCCTCAGGGCGGGTCCGGGCCTTCTCGCTCAGCTCGGCCCAGAGCTCGTCGAACGTCTTCACGATCAGCCAGCCTACGGGGGTGGACGCTAGCCTCTGCACCGTGTCCACCCTCACCCCGGGTCCTGTGGCCCAGCCCACGGTCGCCCCTGCTGGCGTGCCCCCGGCGGAGCCTACGGTCGTGCAGCGCCAGTGTCCGCTGTGCGAGGCCCACTGCGGCATCCGCGTCACGGTGCAGGACGACGTGGTGCTCCGGATCGAGGGCGACCCCGACGACGTGCTGAGCCGTGGCTACGTGTGCCCCAAGGGCACCGCGCTCAAGGCGCTGCACGAGGACCCGGAGCGGTTGCGCACGCCCCTGCGCCGCGTGGGTGACGTCTTCGAGGAGATCAGCTGGGCCGAGGCGTTCGACCTCGCGGGACGCCGGATGCGCGCCGTACGACGCGAACACGGTCGCGACGCTGTCGGCGCCTACTTCGGCAACCCGACCGCCCACTCCACCGCGGTCCTCGCGATCGAGGGCCTCAAGAAGGTGCTGCGCAGCCGCAACGTCTTCTCAGCGGCGTCGATCGACCAGTTCCCGCAGTACCTCGCCTCGGAGCTGATGTTCGGCGACCACACCATCTTGCCGATCATCGACATCGACCACACCGACCACCTGTTGGTGCTCGGCGCCAACCCCGCCGTCTCCAACGGCTCCATCACGACCATGCCCGACGCCCGACGCCGGGTGAAGGACGTGGTGGCGCGGGGCGGTCGTGTGGTCGTCGTCGACCCCCGCCGCACCGAGACCGCCAGGCTCGCCTCCGAGCACGTGGCGATCCGGCCCGGGGGTGACCCGCACCTGCTGCTGGCGATGCTCCACGTGGTCTTCCGTGACGGGCTCGACCGGGTTCCGGTGTGGGCCTCCGGCCTCGAGGACGTACGACGGGTCGTCGCCGACCGCACGCCCGAGCGGGCCGCCGCGGCGTGCGGCATCGACGCTCCGAGCATCGAGCGGCTGGCCCGCGACTTCGCTCTCGCGCGCAGCGCGGTCGCCTATGGGCGACTGGGCGTGTGCCACCACACGACCGGCACGGTGACGCACTGGCTGATCAACGTCCTCAACGTCGTGACCGGCAACCTGGACCGCACCGGCGGCGCGATGTTCACCACACCCCCGGTCGACCTCGGGCGGGTGCTGCGGCTGCTGTGGGGCGCCTCATCGCACGGGACCTACCGCAGCCGCGGCGCCGGCCTGCCCGACCTCAACGGCGAGCTGCCGGTCGCGGCGATGGCCGACGAGATGACCCGCCCAGGCCCCGGGCGCGTGCGCGCCCTCGTCGTCGCGTCGGGCAACCCGGCGCTGTCGATCCCGGACGGCCGGGCCATGCAGGAAGCCCTGCAGGGACTGGACTTCCTGGTCTGCGTCGACCTCTACCTCACCGAGACCTCGCGGCTGGCCGACCTGGTGCTGCCGCCGGTCAGCCAGCTCGAGCGCTCCGAGCTGGACGTGGTGTTCCCGGCGTTCAGCGTGCGCAACAACGCGCGCTGGTCGCCGCGGGCGATCGAGCCGGCACCGGATGCGCTGGAGGACTGGGACATCCTGCTCGGCCTCGCCACCGAGCAGCTGGCCGGCCCGGGCTCCGGGGTGCTGCGCCGGGTCGTGCGGCGGGTGCTGCGCGTCGTCGACGCGCACCAGGTCACCTCGTTGTTGATCCTGGTCGGACCGCAGGGCCCGTTCAGCAAGGCCCGCGGGTCACGTCTCCCGCGCGGTCGGCGCGGGCTCACGGCACGGCGGGTCCGGTCGATTCCCGGGGGCATCGACCTCGGGCCTCTCGAGCCCCGGCTGCCGGGGATCCTGCGCACGGCGGACCGTACGGTCCACCTCGCCCCCGCGGAGCTGCTCGACGCGCTGCCGCCCGCACCGACCGGCGTACGGCTCGGGGCGGAGGCCGACGGGTTCGACCTGCAGCTGATCGGACGCCGGCACCTGCGCAGCAACAACTCCTGGCTCCACAACGTGCCGGCCATGGTCAAGGGCGCGGAGCGCTGCACGGCGCTGATGCACCCCGACGACGCGGCTGCGCGCGCCCTGAGCGCCGGCGACGTCGTCGAGGTCACCTCGAGCGTCGGCAGCGTCCGGCTCCCGCTGGACGTGAGCGACGAGGTGCGTCCCGGTGTCGTGAGCATCCCGCACGGCTGGGGCCACGACTCCGAGGGATCGCGCTGGAGCACCGCGAGCGCCCGCCCCGGCGTCAACGTCAACCTGCTGACCGACAGCACCCTCGTCGACGCCCTGTCGGGCAACGCCGCGGTCAACGCGACGAGGGTGCGCGTCGCTCAGGCCCCGTAGCCCCGCTGGACCCGTTGGATGGTCTGGGCGGTCAGCAGGGCGGCCGCAGTAGCCTCCCAGCCCTTGTCCTCGATCGAGCCCTCGAGCCCGGCCCGGTCCAGGGCCTGCTGCTCGGTGTCGCAGGTGAGGACGCCGAAGCCGACCGCCGTCGTGTGGTCCAGCGCGACGCGGGTCAGCCCGTCGGTCGCGGCGTTGCACACGTAGTCGAAGTGCGGGGTGCCGCCACGGATGACGACGCCGAGGGCCACCACCGCGTCATAGCCCTGGGCGGCCAACGCCGAGGCCACCACGGGCAGCTCGAAGGTGCCGGGCACCCGCACCACCACGGACGCCTCGACCTGGTGGGCGTCGAGCGCCCGTTGGGCGCCGGCGATCAGGCCGTCCATCACGACGGTGTGCCAGCTGGCGGCGACGACCGCGACCCGCAGGTCATGACAGTCGACCGGCGCCTGGTCGGGTGCTCCGTGGCCGCTCATCGCACAGCCCCTTCGTCGAGACCCGCGTCGTCGAGCAGGGGCTCGTCGAGGTCGGG
Source organism: Nocardioides psychrotolerans (assembly GCF_900113685.1). GTDB lineage: Bacteria > Actinomycetota > Actinomycetes > Propionibacteriales > Nocardioidaceae > Nocardioides > Nocardioides psychrotolerans. The sequence continues at coordinate 120,681 of NZ_FOQG01000012.1, read as the reverse complement.
CAGGTGGTGGCCCATGCGGTCCCGCTTGGTCAGCAGGTAGGCCAGGTTGTGGTCGTTGGGGTGCGGGGTCAGCGGCACCCGCTCGGCGACACGGATGCCGAAGTCCTCGAGGTTGCTGACCTTCTCGGGGTTGTTGGTCAGCAGCCGGACGCTCTCGACCTTGAGGTCGCGCAGGACCTGGGTGGCAGTGCCGTAGTGGCGCGCGTCGGCCGGGAGACCCAGGTCGAGGTTGGCGTCCACGGTGTCGCGGCCGCCGTCCTGCAGCTGGTAGGCCTGCAGCTTGGCCACCAGGCCGATCCCCCGGCCCTCGTGGCCGCGCAGGTAGATCACGACACCCCGACCCTCGGTCACGATCCGCTCGAGCGCCTCGTCGAGCTGGGGACCGCAGTCGCAGCGGGCGCTGCCGAAGGCGTCACCCGTGAGGCACTCGGAGTGCACCCGGGTCAGCACCGGCTCGGAGCCGCCGACGTCGCCGTAGACGAGCGCGATGTGCTCGCTGCCGTCGACGGTGATGCGATAGCCGTAGGCCGTGAAGTCACCGTGGCGAGTCGGCAGCCGGGTCTCCGCGACCCGCTCGACGAGGTTCTCGTGGCGGCGCCGGTAGCGGACCAGGTCGTCGATCGAGATCATCGCCAGGTCGTGCTCGTCGGCGAACGCCCGCAGCTCGGGCGCGCGCTTCATCGTGCCGTCGTCGTTGACGACCTCGACCAGCACCCCGGCGGGGGTGAGCCCGGCCAGCGTGGCCAGGTCGACGGCCGCCTCGGTGTGGCCACGGCGTACGAGGACACCACCCTCGCGGTAGCGCAGGGGGAAGACGTGGCCCGGCCGGGTGATCTCCCACGGCTCGGTGGCCGAGTCGGCGAGCACGCGGGCGGTGTGGGCCCGATCGGCGGCCGAGATGCCGGTGCTGACGCCGTCGCGGGCGTCGACCGAGATCGTGTAGGCGGTGCGCAGCTTGTCCTTGTTGTGCGGGGTCATCAGCGGGATCTCGAGCCGGTCGAGCATGTCAGCCGGCATGGGCACGCAGATGACGCCGCTGGAGTAGCGGATCGTGAACGCCATCAGCTCCGGCGTCGCCTTGCTGGCGGCGAAGATGATGTCGCCCTCGTTCTCGCGAGTCTCGTCGTCGACCACGACGACGGCCTTGCCGGCCGCGATGTCGGCGATGGCGCGCTCGATGGAGTCGAGACGCACCCGGTCGTGGGACGTGCTCTCGTCGGTCATGACTGCTCCTTGGTGGTGCCGGTGCCCGCGGTGGCACCGGCGTCCTGCGTGTAGGCACGGACGAGCTTCTCGACGTGCTTGGCGATGATGTCGACCTCGAGGTTGACGCGGTCTCCCGGCTGTCGGGACCCGAGGGTGGTGCGCGCCAGCGTCTCGGGGATGAGGCTGACGGTGAACGTGGTGTCGTGGGCCTCGACGACCGTGAGGCTCACGCCGTCGACGGTGATCGAGCCCTTGTCGACGAGGTAGCGGCCCAGCTCGGGCGGCATCGAGATCTCGACGACCTCCCAGTGCTCGCTGGGGCTTCTCCTCACGACGTGGCCGACGCCGTCGACGTGACCCTGCACGATGTGCCCCCCGAGACGCTTCTCGGCGGTGACAGCGCGCTCCAGGTTGACCCGGTCGCCGGGCTTGACGCCCTGGAGGCTGGTCTTGTCGAGCGTCTCCTGCATGACGTCGGCGGTCCACTGCACGCCGTCGTGGGAGACGACGGTCAGGCAGCAGCCGTTGACAGAGATCGAGTCGCCCAGACCGGCGTCGCTCAGGACGGTGCTGGCCCGGACCGTGAGACGGATCGCGTCTCCCTGGTCCTCGACCGCGGCGACGGTGCCGAGCTCCTCGACGATTCCGGTGAACATTCAGTGCTCCTTCTGCTGGTGCAGGCGCGCGGGCCGCAGGGTGAGGCGGATGTTGGGCTGCTCGCCGGCTGCACCGTCGGCGGGACTCGGGTCGAGGACGGTCACGTCGGTGACCACCGGACGGAACGCCTCGGCGATGGTGGTGACTCCGAGGTCACCGACCGCACTGCGGCCGGCGCCCAGGAGCATCGGCGCGACGTAGGTGACGATCTCGTCGACGAGACCAGCGCGCAGGAAGGCCGCGGCCAGGGTCGGCCCACCCTCGAGGAAGACGTGCTGACGGTCGCGGACGAAGAGCTCCGCGAGCGCGCGGTGGGGATCGCGGGTGCGCAGGTGCACGGTCTCCGCATCGGTGTTGAAGACCCGGCGCGCCGGGTCGAGGTCGCGCTCCCCCATCACCGCACGCAACGGCTGACGCTCCGGCCCGACCGGTCGGTCGTGCTCGTCGCGCACGGTCAGCAGCGGGTCGTCGACCGCCACGGTGTTGCTCCCGACCAGCATCGTGTCGCACAGCGCGCGCAGGCGGTGGGTGTCGCGACGCGCGGCGGCGCTCGAGACCCAGCGACTGGTGCCGTCGGCGGCCGCGCTGCGTCCGTCGAGGGTCGTGGCGAACTTCCAGGTCACGAAGGGGCGCTGCTCGCGCTGGGCCAGCTGGTAGACCCCGGCCAGCGCGTCGGCGGCGGTGGCCATCAGCCCTGTCTCGACCTCGATGCCGGCGGCCTCCAGCCGGGCCCGACCACCAGCCGCGACCGGGTTGGCGTCGGACTCGGCGTAGACCACCCGTCGTACGCCGGCGGCGACCAGCGCCTCCGTGCAGGGGCCGGTGCGACCCGTGTGGTGGCACGGTTCGAGGGTGACGACGGCGGTGGCACCGCGCGCTGACTCGCCTGCCTGCGCCAGCGCTGCGGCCTCGGCGTGGGGCGTGCCGGGGCCGCGGTGGTAGCCCTCGGCCACCGTGGTGTCGTCGTCGGCCAGCAGCACGCACCCGACCCGACGGGTGTCGGCGACCATCGGGACGCCCGGGGTCGCCGCCAGCTCGAGGGCGCGCGTCATCGCGGCCTGCTCGGCTGGGGTGAAGCTCATGAGGTCGCCCCTCGCATCCGGTCGCGGACTCCGGGGCAACGATGACGTGGCGCAGCCGTCACCGGCGTGCGTCGACGTCATCTGCGTGCGCTTCCCATCCGGACTTTCACCGTCGGTCCAGGAGTTGCACCTGATCAACCGGTCACTGGCGGTGACCGGGTCGCGGACTTTCACCGCCGGCTCGGAATTACACCGACCCCAGAGCACGCGAGTTGAGAACTCGTCACTCTCAGGATGCCACAGCCTCGCCCGCGCGACCGAGGGGAGTCCGTGTTAAGCGTCTCACCGAGCCCTCTTCCCTCCCCTGGCCAGGCGCGCGGGGCGCGTCCAAGCGCCCGAGTCGGCGCGATGTTGCAGTCCTGGCGCGGCTCGGTGACCCGGCACAGGAGCGACGCCGAGTCAGGCGGTGACGGCCTCGGCGGCGGCGCGCAGCTCGGCGACCATCCGGTCGGGGTCGGCGGCGGAGTAGACGGCCGAGCCGGCGACGAAGACGTCGGCGCCGGCCTCGGCACAGCGCTCGATGGTCTCGAGAGAGACGCCGCCGTCGACCTGGAGCCAGGTCTCGATGCCGTGCTTGACCATCATGGCCCGGGCGCGGCGGATCTTGGGCAGGCAGAGGTCGAGGAACTTCTGGCCACCGAAACCGGGCTCGACGGTCATGATCAGCAGCATGTCGAGCTCGGGGAGCAGGTCCTCGTAGGGCTCGATCGGGGTCGCGGGGCGCAGCGCCATGCTGGCGCGGGCCCCGGCGGCACGGATCTCGCGGGCCAGGCGGACCGGTGCTGCAGCGGCCTCGACGTGGAAGGTGACCGAGCCGCAACCGGCCTCGACGTAGGTCAGGGCGTTGCGGTCGGCGTCCTCGATCATCAGGTGCGCGTCGAGGGGGATGTCCGTGGAGCGTGCGAGCGCCTCGACCATCGTCGGCCCGAAGGTCAGGTTGGGGACGAAGTGGTTGTCCATGACGTCGACGTGCACCCAGTCGGCGCTGCCGATGCGTGCGACCTCCGCACCCAGCTGGGCGAAGTCGGCGTTCAGGATGCTCGGCGTGATCTGGATTCCCACGAGCAGTGATCCTAGGGCCCTCGACAGGACCGCATCCGATCGCCCAAGGTGGGGACCGGCAGCACAAGCCAGGCGACCACGCCACCACCTCTGTCTCGGGAGGCACTTCAGATGTCACGCGCCCAACGTCCGCTCGCCGTACTCCTCGGCCTGACCCTCTCCGGGGGTCTGGCACTCGGAGCCGTCGAGGCAGCCTCCGCCGGCGCCTCCCTAGCAACCGCACCACCGGCCGGCGCCCCTCCGGCCGGCGCCGCGCAGGCCAAGCCGATCGCCGCACCCCCCAAGACTGCCACCAGCACCGGTTACGGCGGCGCGGTGTCGAGCGTCGACCCCTACGCCAGCAGGGTCGGCCTCAACGTCCTCAAGAAGGGCGGCAACGCGACGGACGCCGCCGTCGCGATGGCCTCGGCTCTCGGCGTCACCGAGCCCTACAGCGCCGGCATCGGCGGTGGTGGCTACTTCGTCCACTACGACGCGAAGACCCGCACGGTGCAGACGCTCGACGGTCGCGAGACCGCACCCCGCCGGATGCCCAGCGACGCGTTCATCGACCCCGAGACCGGCGAGCCCTACCCGTTCACGCCCGACCTCGTCACCAGCGGCGTCTCGGTCGGCACGCCCGGCACGCCCGCGACCTGGGAGACGGCGCTGCGCCGCTGGGGCACCCAGTCCCTCGAGCAGGCGCTCCGGCCCTCGATCGCCCTGGCCCGCAACGGGTTCAGGGTCGACGCGACCTTCCATCAACAGACCGAGGACAACCGCGAGCGCTTCGCGGCCTTCCCCGCGACCCGGCGGCTGTTCCTCCCGGGTGGCAAGGCGCCGGCGGTGGGCTCGACGTTCCGCAACCCCGACCTCGCCGACACCCTCACCGCCATCGGCAGACGCGGCACGAAGGCAGCGTTCTACACCGGGCCACTCGCCCGCCTCATCGTGCGCACCGTGCAGGACCCACCGACGAGCAACGCGACCACGCTGCCCGTGCCTCCCGGGACCATGTCCGTCCGCGACCTGCGCGACTACCGGCTGCGCGCCCAGGCACCGACCAGCACGCGCTACCGCGGCTACGACGTCTTCGGGATGGCCCCGTCCTCCAGCGGGGGCTCGACGGTCGGCGAGGCGCTCAACATCCTCGAGGGCGACGACCTCGGCGCGATGGACGCCCCCGAGGCGTTGCACCACTACCTCGAGGCCAGTGCCCTCGCGTTCGCCGACCGCGGCGCCTACGTCGGGGACCCGGCGTACGTCGACGTGCCACTGCGCGACCTCCTCGACGACCGGTTCGCAGCCGAGCGCGCCTGCCAGATCGGCGACACCGCGATGGCGAAACCGACCGAGGCCGGCGACGTCGACGACTACGACGGCACGTGTGGCGCGACCGCCGCCACGACGGAGCCGGACGAGGACACCGAGAACATCTCCACCACCAACCTCACCGTCACCGACCGGTGGGGCGACGTCGTGGAATACACGCTCACCATCGAGCAGACCGGTGGCTCGGGGATCGTCGTGCCCGGCAAGGGCTTCCTGCTCAACAACGAGCTGACGGACTTCACGACCGTCTACGACCCGGCCGACCCCAACCGGATCCAGCCCGGCAAGCGCCCGCGCTCCTCGATGTCGCCGACGATCGTGCTCAAGGACGGCAGGCCGTTTCTCGCCCTCGGCTCCCCCGGCGGCTCCACGATCATCACCACGGTGCTGCAGGTGCTGGTCAACCACGTCGACCTCGGCATGAGCCTGCCCGAGGCGATCGCGGCACCGCGCGCGTCCCAGCGCAACACCGCCACGGTCACGGCCGAGCCGGCCTTCATCACCGCCTACGGCAGGGCCCTCGAGGAGCTCTACGGCCACGACCTGGTGCCGTCCGGCGACGGGCTCACCAGCGCCTCCGACATCGGGGCCGCCACCGCGATCCGCTTCGGCCGCGGTGGCCGGGTCGTCGCCGTCGCCGAGCCCGTGCGGCGGGGCGGCGGCGCGGCGTACGTCGTGCGGGCGGCGCGCTAGCCGGGCTGGGGCGCCTCGGGCTCGTCGGGCGTCTCCTGCCCGGCGCGCTCGTCGCGGTCCGCCCACTCGAGCAACGGCGTGATGTCGAAGACGTCGCCGTCGATCCCCGCGTGCAGGTCACCCAGCTCGGCGAACCGGTCGGGCACGGTGAAGATCGTGCAGTCGCGGGGATCGACGTCGTCGACCTCGTCCCAGCGGATCGGCGTGGAGACGCGGGCGTCGGGCACGCCGCGCACGGAGTAGGCGGCCGCGATCGTGTGGTCGCGGGCATTCTGGTTGTAGTCGACGAAGAGCTTGTGGGGGTCGCGGTCCTTGCGCCACCAGGTCGTGGTCACGTCGTCGGCGGCCCGACGCTCGACCTCACGGGCGAAGGCGAGCGCGGCTCGTCGTACGGCCTTGTGACCGTGGTCGGGGCGGATCCGGACGTAGACGTGGAGGCCCGACCCGCCGCTGGTCTTGGGATAGCCGACCGCCCCGAGCTCGTCGAGCACCTCGTGGGCGACGTGGGCGACCCGGCGCACCTGGGCATAGTCCGAGAGCGGCCCCGGATCGAGGTCGATGCGCCACTCGTCGGGGCTCTCGGGGTCCTCGCGTCGGCTGTTCCACGGGTGGAACTCCACCGTCGACATCTGCACTGCCCAGATCACCGCCCCGAGCTCGGTCACGCAGAGCTCGTCGGCGGTGCGGTTCCAGCGGGGGAAGTGCAGCTGCACGGTCTCGACCCAGGGCGGCGCCCCCCGCGGGATCCGCTTCTGGTGCACCTTGTCGCCCGCGAGCCCCTTCGGAAAGCGGTGCAGCATGGTGGGCCGCTCGAAGAGCGCGTTGAGGATGCCGGGGCCGACGGCGAGGTAGTAGTCGACGAGGTCAGCCTTCGTGGCCCCCGACTCACCGAAGTAGACCCGGTCGGGGTTGCTCACCCGGATCACCCGGCCGTCCACCTCGACCTCGATGGCGGGCGGCGCGGACTTCCCAGCAGCCATGGTCAGACCTTACGGAAGAGCGCCATGAACATCGCGTCGGTGCCGTGGCGGTGCGGCCACAGCTGCACGGTCCCGGGGAGCCGACCATCGCAGTCGGGCACCTGCGCCAGCAGGGCGCGCGCGTCCTCGAGGACGACGTCGTCGCGGCCCTGGAGCACCGAGCTGACGACGTCGTCGGTCTCGGCGGTGACCGGCGAGCACGTGGCGTAGAGGACCACGCCCCCGGTGCGCGTCAACGCCAGGGCGGAGGTCAGCAGCTGGCGCTGCAGCAGCACCAGGGTGAACAGGTCATCGGGCTTGCGCCGCCAGCGCGCCTCGGGCCGTCGACGCAGCGCGCCCAGGCCCGTGCACGGCGCGTCGACCAGGACCCGGTCGAAGCTCCCGGCGCGCAGCGGTGGCGCGGTGCCGTCGGCCGTGACGATCCCGAGCACCCCCGGCGACCCGGCCAACGCTCGCGCGACGAGGCGGGCGCGGTGCTGTTGGCGCTCGACGGCCAGGACCTCCGCGCCGCGCTCCCCCGCGAGGGCCGCGAGCAGCGCCGCCTTGCCACCGGGGCCGGCGCACAGGTCCAGCCACCGCTCGTCGGGACCCTCGACCATGGCAGCGGCCAGCACTGCGGCGACCAGCTGGGAGCCCTCGTCCTGCACTCCCGCACGACCGTCCTTCACCGCGGGCACGGCGCCGGGGTCCCCACCCTCGAGCACCACGCCGTAGGGCGAGTAGGGCGTGGGCTCGCCGGGCAGCTCCTCGACCGTGGACCGCCCGGGGCGCGCCACGAGGGTCACGCGCGGCGGCTCGTTGTCGGCGGCCAGCACGGCGTGGAGCTCGCTCTCGCCGACGGCCTTGCGCAGCTCGTCGACGATCCACACGGGGTGGCTGAAGGCCACCTCGGCGTAGCGGCTGGGCGGCTTGCGCGGTGCGACGCGGGTGATCCACTCCTCGAGGTCGTGCTCGGAGACCTTGCGCAGCACAGCGTTGGCGAAGTTGCCCGCGCCGGAGGTGCCCTTGGTGCGCACGAGGTTGACGGACGTGCTGATCGCGGCGTGGTCAGGAACCCGCATCGAGAGCAGCTGGTGGGTGCCCAGCCGCAGGACGTCGAGCACCTTCTCCTCGATCTTGCGCAGGGACCGGTCGGCGCACGCGGCAATGATCGCGTCGTAGGTCCCGCGGCGCCGCAGCGTGCCGGAGGCCAGCTCGGTGGCGAACGCCGCGTCGCGGGCGTCGAGCCCGAAGTGACGGATGACAGCCGGGAGGACCAGGTTGGCGTAGGCACCGTCGACGCGCACCGCCTTCAGCACCTCGTAGGCAGCCTGGCGGGCAGGGTCGATCTCCTGGCGGGCAGCCGCCTTGCCCGATCCTGGTCGAGGGGCCGGCGGTCGCACGGCCGGACCCGACCGCCGCGGCGCCTGGTCAGCCACCGAGGAGCTCCCGGACGAGGCGCTTGGGTGCCTTGGACGCCCAGGCGTCGGTGATGATCTCGGCGAGCTCCTCGCGGCTGATCTCGCCGAGCCGCGACAGCTGCACCAGAACGGCGGGGTAGCCGCGGAAGTGGTCGATGGTGAAGAACGGCAGGTCGGGGTCGTCGACCAGCGCCTGCTTCTCGGCCTCGGTGGGCGTGGTGATGACCAGGAGATCGTCGTAGGGCTCACCGGTCTCGGGGTCGATCGCGGTCTTGCCCGGGGCCCGGTAGAGCAGGAAGCCCTTGCCCTTGTCGCCGCGCGGGACCTGGTAGGTCGGCCGGTCGCCCCAGGAGGTGCCGAGCTCGACCTCGGGCAGGGCGAGACAGATCTCGGCGATGTCGTCGGGGGTCGCCGGGCGGCTCATGATCGACAACCTAGGCGAACCCGTGACACCGCGGTCACGCAACACCTAGCCTGGTGCCCGACTCGAGACGCGCCCCGCGGGCCCAGTCGGCCGCCGCCATCTGCTTCTTGCCGAAGGCCTTGACCTCCCCGAGCAGCACGGCGTAGGTGCCGGTGCCGACCAGGACGTGGTTCTTGCGGACGTCGATGACGCCGACCGGCACCTGCTCGTCGACGACCGTGACCCGGCCGATCTTGATGCGCTCACCCTCGAAGAGCGACCAGGCGCCGGGGGCCGGCGTGCACGCCCGGACCTGGCGGTCGATGAGGTGGCCGGCCATGGCCCAGTCGATGCGGGCGTCGTCGACGTTGATCTTGGGGGCGAACGAGACGCCCTCGTCCTGCTGCTCGCGGGCCTGGATCGAGCCGTCGGCCAGGCCATCGATGGTGGCGACCAAGAGGCCGGCGCCGCCCTCGGCGAGCCGGGCCAGTAGGTCGCCGGCCGTGTCGTCGTCGCGGATGCGCTCGGTCATGACCCCGAACGTCGGCCCTGCGTCCAGCTCCTTGACGATCCGGAACGTCGTCGCACCGGTGACCTCGTCCCCGGCCCAGATCGAGTGCTGGACAGGGGCAGCGCCGCGCCAGGCGGGCAGGCACGAGAAGTGCAGGTTGACCCAGCCGAGCGGCGCGATGTCGAGGGCCGACTGGGGCAGCAGGGCGCCATAGGCCACCACCGGGCAGCAGTCGGGCTCGAGCGCGCGCAGCTCGGCCTGGAAGTCAGGCTCACGCGGGTGGGTCGGCCTGAGGACCGGCAGCCCGAGCTCCTCGGCGCGCTGGGCGACGGGGCTGGCGACCAGCTTGCGGCCCCGACCGGACGGCGCGTCGGGCCGGGTGACGACACCGACGACCTCGTGGTCGGAGGCCAGGAGGGCGTCGAGAGCGGGCAGGGCGACGTCAGGGGTGCCGGCGAAGACGAGGCGCATCAGATCCCGAGACCTCGGGTGGCGTGGGGGCTGAGCTTGACGGCAGGCCGCTCGAGGCCGAACCACTCCGACTCGCGGATCTCCTTCATCGCCGCCTTGCGGGTAGCGGTGTCGAGGCGGTCGATGAAGAGCACCCCGTCGAGGTGGTCGGTCTCGTGCTGGATGGCGCGGGCGAGCAGGTCGGAGCCCTGGATGGTCACCGGCTCCCCGTGCATGTCGAAACCGTGGGCCACGAGCGACATCGCCCGCTGGCACTCGTAGGTGAGCTCGGGGAGGGACAGGCAGCCCTCGAGGCCGTCCTGGAGCTCGGCCGACAGCTCGAGGCGCGGGTTGATCAGGTGGCCGACCTCGCCGTCGACGTACCAGGTGAAGGCGCGCAGCCCGACCCCGATCTGGGGCGCGGCGAGGCCCGCGCCGGGGGCGTCGAGCATGGTGTCGGTGAGGTCCTCGACCAGCTTGCGCAGCTCCTTGTCGAAGTCGACGACCTCGAGCGCGGGCTTGCGCAGCACGGGGTCGCCGAAGAGACGGATCGGCTGGATGGGCATGGAACCAGTCTAGGGAGCCGATGGTCTAGAGGCTGACGGGGTCGACCTGGATGCGGACCGCGTCGAGCTTGCGGGCCGACCGGACGCGCTGCAGCTCTCGCAGCGCTGCGGACAACGCAGGTCCCTGGGCCCGCGGGACGCGGATGACGACGCGGCACTCGTCGTCGCCGAGGTCGACCGGGCCCAGCACCTCGGCTGCCTCCGGGGCCGCCAGCAGGGTGACCGCGTCGTCGACCGCACCGGGCTCCCCGATGATCGTGGCGAGCCGCGAGGCCGGTGGGAGGTGGGCCTCCTGCCGCTGGGTCGACTCCCGCTCGGCGAAGCCGCCCGGGTCCCAGCGCACCAACGCCTGCAGGGCAGCGTGGGCCGGGTCCCCGACGACCACGGCCTGTCCCCCGGGCCGGACGAGGGAGACCGCGTTGCACCAGCGCCGGAGGGCCTCCTCGTCGGTGCGCAGGTCGGTGCGGCCCAGGAGCAGCCAGGTGTCGAGCAGGACGACGGCGGCGTAGCCGTGGGGGGCGACGGGCTCGGCACCCGGGGTGGCCACCACGATGGCGCGGCTGTCATCGACCTCGGCCAGCACCCGCTCCCCCGAGGAGACCAGCACACGGGATCCCGGGAAGGCACGGCCCAGCTCCTCGGCGGTGCGGGCGTCGCCGAGCACCGGGGCGCGTAGGCCGCGATGACCGCACTCCCCGCACGACCACGCCGGGTCGGTGGTGCCGCACCACCGACAGGCCGGTGGCTGGCTGGGCCCGCTCAGCACGAGCGGGCCCTGGCAGGCCGTGCAGCGCGCGGGCGTGCGGCAGCGCTCACAGGCCAGCGCGGTGACGTAGCCCAGGCGCGGGGTCTGCACGAGCACCGGTCCCTGCTCGAGGGCGCGGCCGATCACCTCGTGCACCTGTCGGGGCATCCTGCTGGAGCGCGCGCCCGGGTCGCGCTCGAGCTCCCACTCGGTCGCACCCGCGACGGTCACGGTGACGGCCCGACGCAACGCGTCGCGGGCCGGGGCCAGCTCGTGCGCCCAGCCCGAGCGGAGCAGGTAGGCGGACTCGACGCTGCGGGCGAACCCGCCGACGAGGACTGCTGCTCCCTCCCGCTCCGCGCGCAGGAGAAGCGTCTCCCGGACATGGGGGTAGGGCGCGCGCGGCTCGGCGTGCAGGTCGTCGCCGTCGTCCCAGAGCACGATCAGGCCGAGGTCGTGCACGGGTGCGAAGGCAGCCCCGCGGGTGCCGACGACGATGCGGCGAGCACCCCGGCTGATCGCCAGGAACTCGCGGTAGCGCGCCGCCGGTCCGCGCCCCGCGGTCAGCGCCACGTGATGGCCCGGGCCGAGGCGCTCGGTGAGCGCGCGGTCGAGGCGCGCGACGTCCTTGCCGTCAGGGACGCAGACCAGGACTCCCCGCGCGCCGGCGTAGGTCTCTGCCGCGGCGTGGGCGACCAGGGCCGGCCAGTCGGCGCCCGGCGCAGCGCCCCACACGGCTCGCGGGGCCCCACCGGCGCGCAGGTGCGTCAGGAAGGCGGCGGCCTGGGGGTGGTCGCCCCAGCCGGGCGGTGCCGGAGGCAACGACCCCAGCGGCGGCGCCGGCGTGGACGGCTCCTTCTCGGTGGTGGCGTGGCGTGGGGGGACGGCCAGGCGCAGCACGTCGGATCGCGTGCCGGCGTAGCGCTCGGCGAGGTCGTCGGCGAGGGCGACGATCGCCGGGCTGAGCACCGGCTCGTCGCTCACCAGGCGGCGCAGCGGGGCGAGCGTGCCCGGGTGGTCGGACGTGGCGGCGCGCTCGACGACGTAGCCGTCGAGGTCCTGCCCGGCGAAGCGCACCTTGACCCGCACGCCCGGTCGCACCCCGGCGTCCATCGCCTCCGGCACGGCGTAGTCGAAGGTGCGGTCGAGATGGGCCAACGGCACGTCGACCAGCACCCGGGCGACCGGGTCGTGCGTGGCCACCGCGGCCTGCGCCGCCTGGCGCTCCTTGGTCGCGCGCGCCTTGGCCTGGGATGCCCTCACCGTCGCCCGGACCATGCCGGGGACCAGCTCTGGCTGCTCCTCCGGTCCGGTCATGGCAGATGTCTACCAGCGCGCGCCGACGTCGTCGTACGCCCTGTCCTCGGGCTTCGGCTCGGCTCGACCGCCGAGGGCGGTCTCGAACGGCGAACGGCCCGACCGCGGTCTCCCGCGGTCGGGCCGAACGTGTGGTGCGAGGTGCCTTAGCCGGCCCGGGAGTACGAGCGAAGCGAGTGCTCCCCATCGAGTGACGAAGTCACTCCACAGCGGCCGTGAGGGCGTCGGCGCGATCGGTGCGCTCCCAGGTGAACTCGGGGAGCTCGCGGCCGAAGTGGCCGTACGCCGCAGTCTTGGTGTAGATCGGGCGGAGCAGGTCGAGGTCGCGGATGATCGCGGCGGGGCGCAGGTCGAAGACGGCGAGCACGGCCTCCTGGATCTTCTCGTCCGGGACGGTGCCGGTGCCGAAGGTCTCGATGAAGACCCCGACAGGCTGCGCCTTGCCGATGGCGTAGGCGACCTGGGCCTCGCAGCGACGGGCCAGGCCGGCGGCGACGACGTTCTTGGCGACCCAGCGCATGGCGTAGGCAGCCGAGCGGTCGACCTTGGAGGGGTCCTTGCCGGAGAAGGCGCCGCCACCGTGACGGGCCATGCCGCCGTAGGTGTCGACGATGATCTTGCGACCGGTCAGGCCGGCGTCACCCATGGGGCCGCCGACGACGAAGCGACCGGTCGGGTTGACCAGCAGACGGTAGCCCTCGGAGGGGAAGTCGATGCTCTCGAGCACGTGGTCGATGACGTGCTTCTTGACGTCGGCCTGGAGGGTGTCGAGCTCGACCTCCTCGGCGTGCTGCGAGGAGAGCACGACGGTGTCGACGCGCACGGGGGTGTTGTCGGCGTCGTACTCGATCGTGACCTGGGTCTTCCCGTCGGGACGCAGGTAGGGCATCGTGCCGTCCTTGCGGACCGCGGAGAGGCGCTCGGCAAGGCGCTGGGCGATCACGATCGGCAGCGGCATCAGCACGTCGGTGTCGTCACAGGCGTAGCCAAACATCAGGCCCTGGTCGCCCGCACCCTGCTTGTCCATCGCGTCCACGGAGCCGGTGCGGCTCTCGTGACCGGTGTCGACGCCCTGCGCGATGTCGCCGGACTGGCCACCGATGGCGACCATGACGCCACAGGAGTGGCCGTCGAAGCCCTTCTCGGAGGAGTCGTAGCCGATGTCGAGGATCCGCTGGCGGACCTTGGCCTTGATGTCGACGTAACCGGTCGTGGTGACTTCTCCGGCCACGACGACGAGGCCGGTGGTCAGCAGCGTCTCGACGGCGACCCGGCTGTGCGGGTCCTGCTCGAGCATCGCGTCGAGCACGGAGTCGCTGATCTGGTCAGCGATCTTGTCGGGGTGACCCTCGGTCACGGACTCCGACGTGAAAAGACGTCCCACCACAGCGTTACTCACTCCCGTTAGGTGAACTCGACCCGGTCAAGGGTATTTGCTGGTGCCAGCATGCAAGATGCCCGTCTCACGCACCGAATCGGCGGGCCACGTGGTCCCAGATCACGTGGGCGACGGTCGTCTTCGACCCACGGGGTACGTCGGTCACCTCACCGTCGGCGGCCAGGATCACCGCCTCGTTGTCGGAGCTGCCGAAGACCGCTCCCCCGCTGACGTCGTTGACGACGAGCAGGTCGCAGCCCTTGCGGGCAAGCTTGGCGGTGGCGAGCTCGAGCACGGTGCCGGTGGCGTCGCCGGTCTCGGCGGCGAAGCCGACGATCACCGCGTCAGGGCGGCTCCGGTCGTGGGAGATCTCGTGGAGGATGTCGGCGTTCTGCACCAGCTCGATGCTGGGTGCAGAGCCGTCCTCGGCCTTCTTGATCTTCGCTCCGCTCACGCCCGCCGGCCGGAAGTCGGCAGGGGCTGCGGCCATCACCACCGCGTCGGCACCGGAGGCGGCCGCGACGACCTCGGCGTGCAGCTCGGCGGTCGTCTCGACGCGCACGACCTTGACGCCGGCCGGGTCAGGCAGGGCGACGTTGGCGGCCACCAGGGTCACCTCGGCGCCACGGGCGACCGCCGCGCGGGCCAGCGCATAGCCCTGGAGGCCTGAGGAACGGTTGCCGAGGAAGCGGACCGGGTCGAGGTGTTCACGGGTGCCACCGGCGGAGACCACGACGCGGCGACCCGCGAGGTCCTGGTGCGAGGCGGCGGAGCCGCGGGCGAGCACGTCGACACACACCGCGAAGATCTCGCCGGGCTCGGGCAGGCGGCCCTTGCCGGTGTCCTTGCCGGTGAGGCGTCCTTCGGCGGGTTCGATCACCAGAGCGCCGCGGGCGCGCAGCGTGGCGACGTTGGCCTGGGTGGCGGGGTGCTCCCACATCTCGGTGTGCATCGCCGGGGCGAAGACGACCGGGCAGCGGGCCGTCAGCAGGGTGGTGGTGAGCAGGTCATCGGCGAGGCCGTGAGCGGCCTTGGCCAGCAGGTCGGCCGTCGCCGGGGCGACCACGACCAGGTCGGCGGTCTGCCCGATGCGCACGTGGGGGACCTGGTGGACGTCGTCCCAGACCGAGGCGGAGACCGGCTTGCCCGAGAGTGCTGCCCAGGTCGGGGCACCGACGAACTTCAGGGCCGCGGCCGTCGGCGTCACCGTGACGTCGTGGCCGGACTCGGTGAAGCGGCGCAACAGATCGCAGGCCTTGTAGGCCGCGATGCCGCCGCCGACTCCCAGGACGACACGTGGCTGTGTCCCCGTCGGGGACACGGCCACGTGAGAGTCGCTGGTGGTCAGCGGATCACTCGTGCGACGTGAAGGAGGCGTCGATGGCGGCCTGCTTGGCAGCGGCCTCCTCGGCGGCGAGCTCCGCGGGGTCGACGTCCTCGCAGGTCAGCAGGTCCTCGTTGATCTCGCGCAGCGCGATGGAGAGGGGCTTCTCCTGGACATGGGTGTCCACGAGGGGACCGACGTACTCGAGCAGGCCTTCGCCCAGCTGGGAGTAGTAGGCGTTGATCTGGCGGGCGCGCTTGGCGCTGTAGAGGACCAGCTTGTACTTGCTGTCGGTCTTGGTGAGCAGGTCATCGATCGAGGGGTTGGTGACACCCTGAGCGTCGATGTTGGGGGCAGACACGCGTGAAGCCTCACAAGTCGGTTGGCTGGAAATGACTACTGATGGGGATGCTGCTCGGAGTCGAGCACCATCCAGGCTACCAACTCATCGGCCGCAGCGTGAACTTCGTGGTTGACGATGGTGACGTCGAACTCCGCCTCCGCGGCCAGCTCGTGCCGCGCGGTGTCCAGCCGACGCTCCCGCTCCTCCTCCGTCTCGGTCCCCCGACCGACCAGTCGGCGCACCAGCTCGTCCCAGGACGGCGGCTTGAGGAAGACGAACAAGGCCCCTGGCATGGTCTCGCGGACCTGCCGCGCCCCCTGCAGGTCGATCTCGAGCATCGCTGGGCGGCCGGCGGCCAGCGCGTCCTCGACGGGGCGACGCGGCGTGCCGTAGCGAGCCGCCTTGTGGACCACCGCCCACTCCAACAGCTCACCCTCGGCCACGAGCCGGTCGAACTCCTCGTCGGACACGAACCAGTAGTGCACGCCGTCGACCTCGCCGCGCCGAGCCGCGCGGGTGGTCGCCGAGATGGAGATCCAGACCTCGGGGTGGTGCTCCCTGATCGTTGCGGCGACGGTCCCCTTGCCGACGGCGGTGGGACCGGCCAGGACGACTAGCCTGGTGGGACGGGTCGCGTGCGCGGTGTCACTCACCCGGGGCGAACTCGCGCTGCAGGGCGGCGACCTGCTTGGTGCCGAGCCCGCGGACCCGGCGGCTCTCGGCGATGCCGAGGCGCTCCATGGTCTGGCGGGCACGGACCTTGCCCAGACCGGGCATCGATTGGAGCAGGTCGACGACGCGCATCTTGCCGATGACCTCGTTGGTCTCGCCCTGGCGCAGCACGTCGGTGATCGAGGCACCGGAATTCTTGAGGCGGTTCTTGACCTCGGCCCGCTCGCGGCGGGAGGCGGCAGCCTTGTCGAGCGCAGCTTGGCGTTGTTCGGGAGTCAGGTGGGGCAGAGCCACGAGGAACGGTCCTTCTCGGTCGTCAGTGCGGCGGGAGCAGCGCCGCTGAGGGGTCAATCTAGTCAGAACCCCGACGGAGCGGCAATTGCGCGACGAGAACCTGTTCCAGTTCGGCTGGTTTCCCCAGTCGGCGCAGGCATCGCGCGTCACGGTCAGAAGCTCAGGGGTGCCTTGCAGACGTCGCGAGCCTGCTGCTGGACGCCCTCCAGGGCCGCCGCCGTGGCGGGTGTCGCCAGCTCCCCCGCCGCCGCGTCGATGACGGTCTTCTCGTCGGTGGACAGCCCTTCCGGCGGGTCGTCGCGGTCGTACGACGCCGCGTCGACCCCGGCTGCGTCCAGCGCCTCGACCAGCGTCTCGATGCGACCCACGAGCAGCCCCCACTCGTCAGAGATGTCGTCGGGCGACTTCTCCTGCAGCGCCCGGAAGCTCGGCAGCGCCTCGATCAGGGCAGTCGGACCGCCCCCGGCGAACGCCTCGCTGAGGGGCTCCTGCTGCTCCTCGACCTCCGCGCAGTAGCCCTCGAAGCGGTCGCCCTCACCACACGCCGAGAGGCCGCCCAGGAGGACGGTCCCGAGGGCGACCAGGAGGATCTCGACGACGGGACGCCTCATCCGCGCAACGCCTCGTTGGCGGCATGCACGGCGTCGCGCATCGCGCTCAGGTCGGGTCCGAGCCGCAGGACCTCGCGTGAGCTGCTGGCGAGGACGTTGCCGGTCGCCGGGCCGAAGATCCGGCGGATGTCGTCGGGCGTGCCGCCCTGGGCGCCGTAGCCGGGCGCGAGGATCGGACCGTTGAAGTCGAGGTCCACGTCGGTCTCCCCGATCGTGGCGCCGACGACCGCACCGAAGGAGCCCAGCGGCTCGGCGCCGGCGTTGAGCAGGCGCAGGTGCTCGATCATCAGCCCGCCGACGCTCTGATCACCCTCGGTGCGAGCCGCCTGGACCTCCGGGCCCTCCTTGTTGGAGGTGAGCGCGAGGACGAAGACCCCGGCGTCGTGCTTGCGGGCGGTGTCGATCATCGGGCTGATCGAGCCGAAGCCGAGGTAGGGGCTCACGGTGATCGCGTCGGAGGCCAGCGGGGAGGTCGGGTCGAGGTAAGCATCGGCGTAGGCCTGCGAGGTGGAGCCGATGTCGCCGCGCTTGACGTCGAGCAGCACCAGGGCACCGGCGGCCCGCGAGTCGGCGACGACCCGCTCGAGGACCGCGATGCCACGACTGCCGAAGCGCTCGTAGAACGCCGACTGGGGCTTGACGACCGAGCACACCGGAGCCACCGCCTCCACCACGGTCAGCGCGAAGCGCTCGAGCCCGGCCACGTCGTCGGAGAGCCCCCACTCCTGGAGCAGGCCGGCGTGCGGGTCGATGCCGACGCAGAAGGGGCCGCGGTCGGCCATGGCTGCGTGGAGGCGGGCTCCGAAGGTCATGGGGTCTCCTGTCGTGCGGTGGGAAGGGGTCAGTCGCAGCGCACGAGCGCGTCGCGGGTGAGGTCGGCCAGCGTGGCGTAGCCGTCGACGGCCATGACCAGGTCGGCCTCGGCCTGCAACGACCGCAGCACGTGCACGGCGCCGGGCACGCCGCCGAGCGCGAGCCCGTAGGCATAGGGCCGCCCGACCGCGACAGCGTCGGCACCGAGGGCGACCGCCTTCACGACGTCGGCGCCGGTGCGCACGCCCGAGTCGAAGATCACCGGGGCGGCACCGTGCTCCCGGACCACGTCGACGACGCCCGGGAGCCACTGGAGCGCGGAGCCTCCACCGTTGGCCTGGCGGCCGCCGTGGTTGGAGACGTAGATGCCGTCGACTCCCCCGTCAAGCGCGCGCCGGGCGTCCTCGGGGTGGCAGATGCCCTTGAGCACCAGCGGCAGGTCGGTGAGCGAGCGCAACCACGGCAGGTCGTCCCACGACAACGGGTTGCCGAAGGTGCCTACCCAGGTCAGGACGGTGGTGGCGAGGTCAGGGTCCGGGCCGGTCATCGACTGGAACACCGGGTCGGAGGTGTAGTTGGCCAGCGCCTTGCCCCGCAGCTGCGGGAAGTTGCCGCTCGCCAGGTCGCGTGGTCGCCAGCCGGGCACCCACGTGTCGAGGGTGACCACGATGGCGTCGTAGCCGGCCTGCTCCGCGCGCGTGACGAGCGAGGCTGCGAGGTCACGGTCCTTCGGCGTGTAGAGCTGGAACCACGAGGGTGTCTCCCCGGTGTGGGACACGACCTCCTCGAGCGGGTCGCTCATCAGGGTCGAGGCGATCATCGGTACGCCGGTCTGCGCCGAGACCTGCGCCGTGGCGATGTCGCCGTGCTGGTCGGGCGTGCAGATCCCGATGACGCCCACCGGCGCCATCATCAGCGGGCTCGTGAGCCGCTTGCCGAACAGCTCGACGGACAGGTTGCGCTCGGCCGCGCCTGCGAGCATCCGCGGCACCAGCGCCCACCGCTCGAACGCCTCGACGTTGCCGCGCTGCGTGGACTCATCACCACTGCCGCCGGCCACGTAGGTCCGCAGTTCGGGCGGGAGGGCAGCCAGCGCGTCGCGCTCGAGGTCAGCGAAGGTGAACGGGTGCGGGGGCAGGACCCCCGACAGTGCCGCGAGGTAGAGCTCGATCTGGTAGTCACCGAAGCTCACCACGCCACCCCCGGGCCCGCGAGGGGGTGGATCACGCGGGGAGGTCGAGCGGTCGCGAGAGTGACGAAGGGGCGCCCGGCCAGCCTGTCGAGACACATCATCCGAGGCCCCGCAGGACACGGCGCGGCCACAGCGGACCCTCGTAGATGAAGGCCGTGTAGCCCTGGAGCAGGTCGGCTCCGGCGTCGAGCCGGTCCTGCGCGTCCTGGACGGTGGTGATGCCGCCGACACCGACCAGCGTCAGGTCCGCACCGACCCGCTGCTTGAGCATCCGCAGCACCTCGAGCGAGCGTGAGGCGAGCGGACGACCCGAGAGCCCGCCGGCACCGATCGCATCGACCTCTCGCGAGGGGCTGCGCAGCCCCTCGCGGGAGGTCGTGGTGTTGGTGGCGACGATGCCGTCCAACCCGATGGCCAGCGCCATGTCGGCGACGGCCAGCACGTCCTCGTCGGCGAGGTCCGGGGCGATCTTGACGAGCAGGGGCACCCTGGTGCTGCGGCCAGCCAGGTCGGCGGCCTCGTCGGCCGTCCGTCGTACGTGCTCGAGGAGGGGCTGGAGCTTCTCGACGGACTGCAGGTTGCGCAGGCCCGGGGTGTTGGGGCTGCTGACGTTGACGACGAGGTAGTCGGCGTGCGGCGCGAGCAGCCGCGCGCTCTTCTCGTAGTCGGCCTCGACCGCGGCCTGGTCGTCGTCGGGCACGACCTTGGTCTTGCCGATGTTCGTCCCCAGGATGGTGCGCGGCGGGGATTCGTGGTCGCTGTCGTCGCGTCCCGCACGGACCTGAGCCGCGGCGCGCCGTGCCAACCGCTGCGCGACCACCTCGGCACCGTCGTTGTTGAAGCCCATCCGGTTGACGACCGCACGGTCGTCGGTGAGCCGGAAGAGACGCGGGGTCGGGTTGCCCGGCTGCCCCTCCCCCGTGACCGTGCCGATCTCGACGTGCCCGAAGCCGAGCGCCCCGAGCGCGTCGATGCCGACGGCGTTCTTGTCGAAGCCGGCCGCCATCCCCAGCACGTTGGGGAAGGTGAGGCCCAGCGCCTCCACCGGCTGGCCGGCGCCGACCACCCGGTCGATGCCCTTCAGCACCGGTGCCGCGGCCCGCAGCCCGCGGAAGCCCAGGTGGTGGGCGACCTCGGGATCGATCCGGGCGAAGCCGTGGTCGAAGAGCAGGGAGTACGGCGTCATCAGCGGCGGGCCCAGTCCTGAAGCGACCGCACGCCGATGTCGCCGCGTTCGAGCGCCTCGATGCCCTGCACGACGGCGCCGAGTCCCTGCACCGTGGTGATGCAGGGAATGTTGGCCATCACGGCTGCGGTGCGGATCTCGTAGCCGTCGACCCGCGCATGGGTGCCGGAGCCCCCTCCACTGGCAGAGCCGTTGGGCGTGTTGATGACGAGCTGGATCTCTCCGTCGAGGATCAGCTGGACGGTCGTCTTCTCGCCGTGGGGCCCTTCGCCCTCGAAGTGCTTGCGCACGATCGTGGCCTGCACGCCGTTGCGACGCAGCACCTCGGCCGTGCCCTGGGTCGCGAGGATCTCGAAGCCGTGGTCGGCGAGCACCTTGATCGGGAAGATCATGTGCCGCTTGTCGCGGTTGGCCATGGAGACGAACACCTTGCCCGAGCGCGGCAGGGAGCCGAAGGCCGCGGCCTGCGCCTTGGCGAAAGCGGTGCCGAAGTCGGCGTCGAAGCCCATGACCTCACCGGTCGACTTCATCTCCGGGCCGAGCATGGTGTCGACCTGCGCGCCGTCGGGGGTGCGGAACCGGTTGAACGGCATCACCGCCTCCTTGACCGCGATCGGCTGGTCGGCCGGCAGCGTGCCCCCGTCGCCCTCGGCCGGCAGGAGACCGGCAGTGCGCAGCTCGGCGATGGACTCCCCGAGCATCACCCGCGCAGCTGCCTTGGCCAACGGCGTGGCCGTGGCCTTGGAGACGAACGGGACCGTGCGGCTGGCGCGCGGGTTGGCCTCGAGGACGTAGAGCACGTCGGAGCCCAGGGCGAACTGGATGTTGAGCAGCCCGCGCACCCCGACACCCGCGGCGATCGCCTCGGTCGCCTTGCGGATCCGTAGGATCTCGGCCGCCCCCAGGGTGATCGGCGGCAGCGCGCAGGAGGAGTCGCCGGAGTGGATGCCGGCCTCCTCGATGTGCTCCATCACGCCGCCGAGGAAGAGGTCGGTGCCGTCGTAGAGCGCGTCCACGTCGATCTCGACCGCGTCGTCGATGAAGCGGTCGACCAGCACCGGGTGGGCCGGGCTGATCTGCGTGGCACGGCCGATGTAGCCCTCGAGGGAATCGTCGTCGAAGACGATCTCCATGCCGCGTCCGCCCAGGACGTAGGACGGTCGCACCATGACCGGGTAGCCGATCTGGGCCGCGATCCGGTGAGCATCCTCGAAGCTGGTCGCCATGCCGTACTTGGGCGCCGGCAGCCCGGCGTCGCGCAGCACCCGGCCGAACGCGCCGCGCTCCTCCGCGAGGTGGATGGCAGCGGGCGAGGTGCCGACGATGGTGACGCCGTTGTCCTCGAGGCCCTGGGCCAGGCCGAGCGGGGTCTGGCCGCCGAGCTGGCAGATCACGCCGGCGACGGGGCCGGCCAACGTCTCGGCGTGCACGATCTCGAGCACGTCCTCGAGGGTGAGCGGCTCGAAGTAGAGCCGGTCGGAGGTGTCGTAGTCGGTCGAGACCGTCTCGGGGTTGCAGTTGACCATGATCGTGTCGTAGCCACCGTTGGGCATCGACGGCGAGCTCAGCGCCAGCGAGGCGTGCACGCAGGAGTAGTCGAACTCGATGCCCTGCCCGATCCGGTTGGGCCCGGAGCCCAGGATGATCACGGCCGGCCGCTCACGCGGCTGCACCTCGCTCTCCTCGTCGTAGGAGGAGTAGTGGTAGGGCGTCGAGGCCGCGAACTCCGCGGCACACGTGTCGACGGTCTTGTAGACCGGTCGGATGCCCAGCGCGTGCCGCACCCCGCGTACGACGTCGGGCGTCATGCCGCGGATCTTGCCGATCTGGGTGTCGGAGAAGCCGTGCCGCTTCGCGCGACGCAGCAGCGTCGGCGTCAGCTCGGGTGCGGCCGTGACCTCCTCGGCGATCTCGTTGATCAGCAGCAGCTGGTCGATGAACCACGGGTCGATCTTGGTGTGGTCGAAGACCTCCTGCGCGGTCGCACCGGCGCGCAGCGCGTCCATGACCTTCTTGAGGCGCCCGTCGTGCGGCGCCTCGATCTCGTGCAGCAGGGCGTCCTTGTCGAGCTCGACCCACTCCTGGTGCCAGTCGAAGACCGCGGACCCTGGCCCTGATGACGGAGCCTCCAGCGAGCGCAGCGCCTTCTGCAGCGCCTCCGTGAAGTTGCGCCCGATCGCCATCGCCTCGCCGACCGACTTCATGTGGGTCGTCAGGGTCCGGTCGGCTCCAGGGAACTTCTCGAAGGCGAAGCGCGGGATCTTCACGACCACGTAGTCCAGCGTCGGCTCGAAGCTGGCCGGGGTGCTCCGCCCGTCGGGGCGCGTGGTGATGTCGTTGGCGATCTCGTCGAGGGTGTAGCCGATCGCCACCTTGGCGGCGATCTTGGCGATCGGGAAGCCGGTCGCCTTGGAGGCCAGCGCGCTCGAGCGCGACACCCGCGGGTTCATCTCGATGACGATCAGGCGACCGTCCTCGGGATTCACGGCGTACTGGATGTTGCAGCCCCCGGTGTCGACGCCGACCGAGCGGATGATGCCGATCGCGAGGTCGCGCATCGCCTGGTACTCGCGGTCGGTCAGCGTCATCGCGGGCGCGACGGTGATCGAGTCACCGGTGTGGACACCCATCGGGTCGACGTTCTCGATCGAGCAGACGATGACCACGTTGTCGGCGGTGTCACGCATGACCTCGAGCTCATACTCCTTCCAGCCGATGATCGACTCCTCGAGGAGCACCTCGGTGGTCGGGCTGGCCGCGAGGCCGGCGCCGGCGATGCGGCGCAGGTCGGTCTCGTCGTAGGCCATGCCGGAGCCGGTGCCGCCCATGGTGAAGCTGGGGCGCACCACCATCGGGTAGCCGAGCTGGTCGGCCGCACCAAGGCAGTCGTCCATGGTGTGGCAGATGACCGACGTGGAGCACTCGCCGCCGAGCTCCTCGACGATCTTCTTGAAGACCTGACGGTTCTCGCCCCGCTCGATCGCCTCGATGGACGCGCCGATCAGCTCGACGTCGTACTTCTCCAGGACACCGGCCTTGTCGAGCGCCATCGCGGCATTGAGGGCGGTCTGGCCGCCGAGGGTCGCGAGCAGCGCGTCCGGGCGCTCCTTGGCGATCACCTTCTCGACGAACTCGGGGGTGATCGGCTCGACGTAGGTCGCGTCGGCGAACTCCGGGTCGGTCATGATCGTGGCCGGGTTGGAGTTGACCAGGATGACCCGGATCCCCTCCTCCTGCAGCACACGGCAGGCCTGGGTGCCGGAGTAGTCGAACTCGCAGGCCTGGCCGATGATGATCGGCCCGGAGCCGATCACCATGACGCTCTTGATGTCCTCGCGCTTCGGCATCAGCGTGCTCCCTCGGTGGTGGACGACTCCATGAGCTGGACGAAGCGGTCGAAGAGATAGGCCGCGTCGTGCGGGCCGGCGGCCGCCTCCGGGTGGTACTGGACCGAGAAACTCTTCAGCGCCCCCTCGGGCGTGCGGAGCTCGAGCCCCTCGACCACGTCGTCATTGAGGCAGACGTGGCTGACGCTCGCGACGCCGTAGGGCGTCTGGACACGATCGTCGAGCGGGATCCCGTCCGGCCACCGGACGGCGAAGCCGTGGTTGTGTGCGGTCACCTCGACCTTGCCGGTCGTGCGGTCCATGACCGGCTGGTTGATCCCGCGGTGGCCGTAGGTGAGCTTGTAGGTGTCGAAGCCGAGCGCGCGGCCGAAGAGCTGGTTGCCGAAGCAGATCCCGAAGTAGGGCAGGCCCTGGGCCAGGGCACCCTGGAGAAGCTCGACCTGGTGCGTGGTGGCCGCCGGGTCACCGGGACCGTTGGAGAAGAACAGGCCGTCGGGCTGGAGGGCCAGCACCTCCTCGAGCGTGGAGGTCGCGGGCAGCACGTGCACCTCGACGCCGCGCTCGGCCATGCGGTGGGGCGTCATCGTCTTGATCCCGAGGTCGAGGGCGGCGACCCGGAGGGGGCGAGCCCCGTCGGTCGAGCCTGTCGAGATCGCCGGAACGACATAGGCCTCACGGGTGGAGACCTCGCTCGCCAGCTCGGCTCCGGCCATCGCGGTCGAGGCCATGACCCGGGCGAGCAGGGCCGACGGATCGGTCTCGATGGTGGAGATGCCGACCCGCATCGCACCGCGCTCGCGCAGGTGGCGGGTGAGTGCTCGGGTGTCGATGCCGGAGATGCCGACGACGCCCTGGGTGCGCAGCTCCTCGTCGAGCGAGCGCTGCGAGCGCCAGTTGCTCGGCACCCGTGCAGGGTCACGCACGACGTAGCCCGCGACCCAGATCCGGCTGGACTCGGAGTCCTCGTCGTTGACGCCGGTGTTGCCGATGTGCGGAGCCGTCATGACCACCACCTGGCGGTGGTAGGAAGGGTCGGTCAGCGTCTCCTGGTAGCCGGTCATGCCGGTGTTGAAGACGGCCTCGCCGAAGGTCTCTCCGGTCGCGCCGTAGGCCTCGCCGTGGAAGGTGCGTCCATCCTCGAGCACGAGGAGGGCCGGCCCCGCGGCACGGGCGCTCACTGGAGCTTCCCGTCGAGCACGGTGGCGGTGCCGCGGAGGAACGTGGCGACCACGCGGCCGGGCAGCTCCATGCCGGCGTACGGCGTGTTGCGGCTCAGCGACGCCGACTCCGACGCCACGACCGTGCGGCGGGCGGCCGGGTCGTAGAGCACCACGTTGGCGGGCGCACCCACCTCGATCGGCCGGCCGTGGTCGGCGATGCGACCGATGCGTGCCGGCGCGTAGGACATCCGGTCCGCAACGCCCTCCCAGTCGAGCAGGCCGGGGTCGACCATCGTCTCCTGCACGATCGACAGCGCGGTCTCGAGACCCAGCATGCCGAATGCGGCGGCGGCCCACTCGCAGTCCTTGTCCTCGTGCGGGTGCGGCGCGTGGTCGGTGGCGACGATGTCGATCGTCCCGTCTGCGAGACCGGCGCGCAGGGCGGCGCCGTCGGCGGCGGTGCGCAGCGGCGGGTTGACCTTGTAGATCGGGTCGTAGGTCTGGGCGAGGTCGTCGGTGAGCAGCAGGTGGTGGGGGCACGCCTCGGCCGTGACGTTCCAGCCCTTGCGCTTGGCATCCCTGACGATCTCGACCGAGCCGGCGGTGGAGACGTGGCAGACGTGGAGACGGGAGCCGACGTGCGCGGTGAGCAGGCAGTCGCGGGCGATGATCGCCTCCTCCGCGACGGCCGGCCAGCCGGTCAGGCCAAGGCGCCCGGAGAGCTCGCCCTCGTTCATCTGGGCGCCCTCGGTGAGGCGCGGCTCCTGCGCATGCTGGGCGATGACGCCGTCGAAAGCCTTGACGTACTCCAGCGCGCGGCGCATCAGCACCGCGTCGCTCACGCACTTGCCGTCGTCGGAGAACACCCGGACGCGGGCCGCGGAGTCGGCCATGGCACCGAGCTCGGCGAGCTGCTGGCCCTGGAGACCGACCGTGACCGCGCCGATCGGGTAGACGTCGCAGTAGCCCGCCTCGCGGCCGAGCCTCCAGACCTGCTCGACGACCCCGGCGGTGTCGGCCACCGGCTCGGTGTTGGCCATCGCGTGGACCGCGGTGAAGCCGCCCAGGGCGGCGGCCTGGGTGCCGGACTCGACCGTCTCGGCGTCCTCGCGTCCCGGCTCGCGCAGGTGCGTGTGCAGGTCGACGAGGCCCGGGAGGGCGACCAGGCCGGTGCCGTCGATCTCCACGGTGTCGCCCGTGTCGCCGGTCGCGGTCAGGTCGGCGCCGATGGCAGCGACGACGCCCCCGTGCAGGAGCAGGTCGGTCGCGTCTCCGCCGAGGATGGAGACGGCTCTGATCAAGTACGCGCTCACGCGTCGGTCTCGCTTTCTGGTGCTTCCCCGTGGTGGTCGGAGCCGTTGGCGCCGCTGAGGAGGAGGTAGAGGACGGCCATGCGGACCGCGACGCCGTTGGTGACCTGCTCGACGATGACCGAGCGGTCGGAGTCGGCCACGTCGGCGGTGATCTCCATGCCGCGGACCATCGGCCCGGGGTGCATGACGATCGTGTGGTCCTGGAGGGCCCGCATCCGCTTGCCGTCGAGGCCGTAGCGGCGGGAGTACTCGCGTGCGGTCGGGAAGAACGAGGCGTTCATCCGCTCGCGCTGGACGCGGAGCATCATCACGACGTCGGCCTTGGGCAGCACCGCGTCGAGGTCGTAGGAGGTTTCGACGCCCCAGGTGTCGATGCCGACCGGGAAGAGCGTCGGCGGGGCGACCAGCGTGACCTCGGCACCGAGCGTCTGGAGCAGCAGCGCGTTGGAGCGAGCGACCCGGCTGTGCAGGACGTCACCGACGATCGCCACGCGGCGACCCTCGAGGTTGTCGCCGCTCCGGGCACCGTCCTTGCCCAGGTGGCGCCACATGGTGAACGCGTCGAGCAGGGCCTGGGTGGGGTGCTCGTGGGTGCCATCACCGGCGTTGACGACGCTTGAGCGCACCCAGCCGGAGTGGGCGAGGCGGTGCGGGGCACCGCTCGCGCCGTGGCGTACGACGACCGCATCGGCGCCCATCGCCTCCAGGGTCAGCGCGGTGTCCTTCAGGCTCTCGCCCTTGGACAGGCTGGAGCCCTTCGCCGAGAAGTTGATGACGTCGGCGCTGAGCCGCTTGGCCGCCGCCTCGAAGGAGATGCGGGTGCGGGTGGAGTCCTCGAAGAAGAGGTTGACCACCGTGCGGCCACGCAGGGCAGGCAGCTTCTTGATCGGCCGGTCGGCCAGCGAGCGCAGCTCCTCGGCGGTCTTGAGGACCAGCATCGCGTCGTCGCGCGTCAGGTCGGCGGCGCTGAGCAGGTGGCGCTTCATGCCTCGCTCCACTCGGGCGGGCCGTCGATCGACACCGCGTCGATCTCGTCGGTCTCGGCGAGCCGGACGCTCACCCGCTCCACCAGCGAGGTCGGCAGGTTCTTGCCGACGAAGTCGGCGCGGATGGGCAGCTCACGGTGCCCCCGGTCCACCAGGACGGCGAGGCGCACGGCCTGCGGCCGGCCGACGTCGCCCAGGGCGTCGAGGGCCGAGCGAATCGTGCGCCCGGAGAAGAGGACGTCGTCGACCAGCACGACGACCTTGCCGTCGATGCCTCCGGAGGGGATCTCGGTGGGCAGCAGCGCTCGCGCCGGCTTCATCCGCAGGTCGTCACGGTAGAGGGTGATGTCGAGCGAGCCGACCGGCACCTCGATCCCCTCGACCGCGGAGATGCGGGCGGCGATCCGCTGCGCGAGCGGGACGCCGCGGCGGGGGATGCCGAGCAGGACGAGGTCGTCGGCGCCCTTGTTGCGCTCGAGGATCTCGTGGGAGATGCGGGTCAAGGCCCGGGAGATGTCACGGGCGTCGAGGACCACGCGTCCCGGAGGGGGGCCAGCGGGGTCTGTCGGTCCGGGGGCAGGCTGGGCACACACGAGCGTGCTTGACCTCCTTCTCCGCCTCACAGGACGGCTCGTTAAAGGATGTCGATCGGGCGTCACGCTACCGCAGCGGTGAGGGAACGGACCTACGGGACCGTCGGCTTCTCGATCGGCGGACAGCTGCGGTCGTTGGCTAGGTTGGCAGGACCGATCTCAGGAGGTCCCCCATGCCCGAGCTGCCGTTCCCCGACGACGTCCGTGCCTTGCTGCTCAAGCCCAACCCCGCGGTCATCACGACCCTCCGCTCCGACGGCGCGCCGGTCTCCGTGGCGACGTGGTACGCGCTGGAGGACGACGACCGGGTGCTGCTCAACATGGACCACACCCGGGTCCGCGTGAAGCACGTGCGCCGCGACCCGCGCGTCACGCTCACCGTGCTCGACGGCGGCGACTGGTATACCCACGTCTCCCTCATCGGTCGCGTCGTCGAGATCAGCGACGACGACGACCTCGTCGGCATCGACCGGCTGAGCACCCACTACGCCGACCGGCCCTACCCCA
The DNA here is from genome assembly GCF_900113685.1 of Nocardioides psychrotolerans. Taxonomy (GTDB): domain Bacteria; phylum Actinomycetota; class Actinomycetes; order Propionibacteriales; family Nocardioidaceae; genus Nocardioides; species Nocardioides psychrotolerans. The sequence continues at coordinate 92,579 of NZ_FOQG01000012.1, read as the reverse complement.
CCCGCGACAGCGCGCGCGTCAACGCGTGGTTCGTGGTCGATCGGTGGCACGGGTGGGGTGCGGCGAAGGACTGAGTCCTCCCGAGGCGGGGCCGGGCGCGGGGCCGAAGCGCGGGTGAGTCCGCACCCGACGGCCGTCTCGCGAGGTGGCCAAACGTTTGACCACCCCAGACGGGCACCTGCCCCTGCCCCTGGCGACCCCAGGACCCGCGCCATCAGCAACGACGAACCCAGCCTTCCACCGGCATCCATCGCTCCCTGTGGAGGAGCCGGGCACGACGCAACCGATGCGTGGTGACATCGCTGCATGCCCCGACTCCTTGACACCACAACCCGGATCGGCACCGTCGCCGACGCGGTGAACTACCTGCTCGCCACCCAGGGCGCCTCTGCCCTGACCATGCGCACCATCGCCTACGAGTGCCGCCTGAGCCCGGCCACGCTGAGCCTTCACTACGGTTCGCGCGAGCACATGCTGGCCGTCGCAGCCCTCGCCACCAGCAGGGCACGGACGGCCAGGATGCAGGAGCGCGCACGGCGAGACGGTGTCCTGGCTTTCCTCCCGCGCGAGCCAGATGAGCTGCCCGACGTCCGCGCCTGGCTGGGGTGGTGCGAGCTGGAGCGCAACCAGGAGACGCTGCGCCACACCCTGTGGTGGGCACGCGGCGAGGACCGCGCCCTCCTCGACGTCACCCTCGACCACCGGCCGGAAGCAGGCGACCTCGACCTGCTGGTCGCAGCAGTCGACGGCCTCGCCGTCGCGCTGTGCAGGCCGGGAGGACCCGATGCCGCTCCCTGCGGCACAGGAACTGCTCTCCCGCCTCGCCATCGACCTGACCGGCCGCCCTTCCGCATGACACGCTGCTCCCGTGGACGTGGTGCTGGGGGTCATCGGGGGCCTGCTCGTGGCGTGGGCAGCGCTCGTCGGCGTGCTCTACGCCGCCAGCCGTCGCCACGACGACCCCACGACGGTCAAGGACGCGCTGCGCCTCCTGCCGGACGTCGTACGCCTCCTGCGCCGGCTTGCTGTCGACCCGACGCTCCCCCGCGGGGTGCGCTGGCGACTCGGGCTGACCCTGGGTTACCTGCTGCTGCCGATCGATCTGGTGCCCGACGTGATCCCGGTGGTGGGCTACGCCGACGACGTCGTCGTCGTGGCCCTCGCGCTTCGCTCCGTCGCGCGCCGGGCCGGACCGGACGCTCTCGACCGGCACTGGCCGGGCACGCCGCAGGGACTGGCGACGCTCAAGCGCCTGCTCTGACTCCCGCCGCGCGCCGGATCCGTTCGACGAGCACCGGCTCCATCTCTGGCAGGTCGTCAAGCTCGCACCACCGCACGGAGAGCGACTCGTCGTCGCCCACGCGCGCCTCCCCGGAGACGTAGCGGCAGAGGTAGGTGTGGTCGAGGTACTGAGCGAGGTCGCCGTTGACGTGGGTGATCACCGGCGTCACGTCCACCCAGACCAGCGACTCGATCTCGCAGACGACACCGGTCTCCTCCAGCGCCTCGCGCACCGCGGCGACCTCGGGGTGCTCCCCCGGGTCGACGATGCCGGTCACCGGCGCCCATCGACCGTTGTCGGAGCGCTCGACCAGCAGCACCTCGTCGTCACGCAGGACGACCGCAGTGACTCCCGGGAGCCACAGCAGGTCGTGTCCGATGCTCTCGCGCAGGCGGACGACGAAGTCAGGGACCGGCATCCGCCCACGTTACAAGCGGGCGCGCCCAGGGCTCGTGGCAGATCGCCGCGACCGTCACCCGATGTCGATGAGGACCTTGCCGATGGCGCCGTCCTCAACGGCCTGGTGCGCCGCGGCGGTCTCCTCCAGCGGGAAATGGTGCAGCGGCACGCCGGCGTCCTCGCCGACGCGCAACGCACCAGCAACGATCGCGGCGTTGACGTCCTCGGCCGCCGCCGCGATGAGGTCGGCGCCGAGCGTGTAGAGCAGCAGGAACTGGTAGCGCAGGTTGCGGGAGAACGTGGCACGGATCTCGACGGAGAAGGAGTCGCCACCGTTGTTGGCGTAGATCGCGATCGTGCCGCGGTTCTTCGCCACGGCCAGGTCGAGCTCGTTGTTCTGGGCCGGGGCCACCTCGACGACGATGTCGACACCGTCGGGAGCGATGGTGAGGATCTCCGCGGCGGCATCCGACGTGCGGTAGTTGACGACGTGCTGCGCACCGGCGGCGCGAGCCAGCACGGCCTTCTCGTCGCTGCTCACCGTGGTGATCACGGTCGCGCCGGACCAGCGGGCGAGCTGGATGGCGGCGTTGCCGACGGCCCCTGCTCCACCAGCGACCAGGACGGTCCGGCCCTCGAGGGCGCCGGGCCCCAGACGGGTCGGACCCCCCTCGGCGGCAGTCAGGGCACGGTGTGCGGTGACGGCAGGGACACCGAGGCTTGCCCCAAGGTCGAAGTCGGCCTCGTCGGGAAGGCGTATGACGCGCTCGGCGGGCTGGACGGTCAGCTCGGCCGACGTGCCGTAGGCCCGGCCGTGCTGCGCCAGGACCAGCCAGACGCGGTCCCCTGCGGCCAGGTCCTCGACGCCCACGCCGACGGCGTCGACCACACCTGCCCCGTCCTGCCCCGGCACGACCTCGTCATGGCCCTGTGACATCCCGGCGCGGGACTTCCAGTCGGTGGGGTTCACGCCTGACCGCACGACCCGAACCCGGACCTCCCCGGGGCCGGGCTCGGCGACGTCGCGCTCGACGAGGCTCAGGACGGAGGACGGACCGGTCTGGGAGTAGACGACTGCTCGCATGTCAGTCCCAGCACCGCGCGTCGCTCAGACATTCCACCGTCACCGTCACCGGGTCAGAGCGCCGCGGCCATCCCCGCGCACGCCCGCAGCCACGACATCTTCGTCGTCTCGGACAGCTGCGCGTAGGGCACGACCGACCCGGACACGAGCGCCGGGTCGTAGGGCACGCGGTAGACAGCACGCGTGCGTTGTTCGTAGACCTGCACGAGGTCGTGCGCGAGCTTGCTGTCGACCTGGGCGGAGGGGTCCGACAGGACCGTGACTGCCTTGTACTTCAGGTTTTGCATGCCCGCGTCCTGGAGCGCGTCGAGCATCCACAGACCGCTGTAGCCCGTGTCCTCGCGCACCGTGCTGGTGATGACGAGCAGGTCGGCGGCCTCGGCGGCGGCCAGCCAGTTCTCCGCGCGCATGTTGTTGCCGGTGTCGACCAGGATCACCCGGTAGAAGCGCTCGAGCAGCGTGTGTACCGCTCCGAAGTCCTCGGCTCGGATCGTCCCGGTGACGTCGGGTCGCTCGTCGGAGGCGAGGACGTCGAAGTGGGCGTCGCCCTGGGAGCGCACGAACGCACCGAGGTCGCCGATGCGCGACTGGTAGACGTCGCTGAAGCGCTCGAGGTCCTCGAGCAGCTCCCGGGTGGTGTTGCGGTGGTTGCTGCGCGTGCCGCGGATGCCGAGGGTGCCCCGGGTCTCGTTGTTGTCCCACGCAACGACGCCGCCGCCGCGGACCGTGCCGAACGTGTAGCCGGCCGCCAGCACCCCGGTCGTCTTGGCTGCGCCGCCCTTGGGGTTGATGAACGCGATCGTGCGCGGGCCGTCGAAGTCACGCTGGATCGCGGAGCGGTGGCCCTCGAACTCCAGTTCCTTGGGGCCCATCTTGGGCTGGACCAGCCCGCCGCTCCAGCGCCGTACCTTGCCGCGCCAGCCCCACGTCGCAGGCCCGTTCTCCAGCTCGTTGTCACGCCGGTCCAGGAAGTCGGTCGCCGTCATGAACCGGCGCACCTCACCCTCCGGCTGCGGAGCAGGCACGACGGCGGCCGCCGCGGCCGCCGCGGGTGCAGGCGGTTCCGGTGCAGGTGCGGCGGTGGGCGCGCTGGTCGGGGCGCCGGGCGGGGCGCTGGGCGGAGCGGCCGGCGGCGGCCCCGGCGGTCCGGCGCCGGGGGCAGGTGGGGGTGCGAACGGGGCAGGGCTGCGCGGTAACTGGATCACCGGCGGCGCCGGAGGGGCAGCAACCTGGCCGGGCAGCGGGTCCGTGAGCGGGTCGCTCAGCGGGTCAGGGCGCCGCGGCGGCGCAGACGGCGCAGGCGGGGCCGGTGGGGCAGGCGGGGCCAGTGGGGCGATTCGCCCGCCGTAGGCGTGGAGCTCCTCGGGCGTGTAGAGCCGGTCACTGGTGTCGGAGGCTTCCCGCTCGTCCGGGGCGTGTGCGGGGTCGTGCGGGTGCTGGGTCATGACAGTCCTTCTCGTTCCGAGCCAGGGGGCCGACGGGCGTGCGCCTGCGCGGCAGTCTGTCCAACGAGACGGCGCTCAAACCCCCAGGTCGGGCCGAGAGGTGGCGCGAGGGGTCAGAACTCCAGGCCGGCGAGGGCCACCTCGATGGTGCGATGGAAGGTCGGGTAGGCGAAGTGCATCGTGCGCAGCGTGGAGATCGGGATCTCGGCGTGCACCGCGGCGGCGAGCAGCCCGAGCACCTCTCCACCCGCCGGGGACACCGCGGATGCCCCCACCAGGATGCCCCGGTCGGCGTCGGCGACCAGCTTGATCACGCCCTCGTTGCCCACCTGGTGAATCCAGCCGCGGCTCGATTCGGCGATGTCGGCCACGCTCACCACGACCTGCAGCCCAGCGTCGCGCGCCTGCTTCTCCGACATCCCGACCGACCCGACCTCCGGGTCGGTGAACGTCACCCGGCTGACCGCGCGGTAGTCGGCCCACGGCCCGTCCTCGCCGAGGATGTCGCGCACGGCGACCGCACCCTGATACATCGAGACGTGCGTGAACGCTCCCTTGCCGGTCGCGTCCCCGACCGCCCAGAGCCGCTCTCCCGCGCGCATCCGCTCGTCGGTCTCGATCATCTTCAGGTCGTCGGCGAGCCCCAGGGTCTCCAGCCCAATGCCGGTCAGCAACGTCCTGCGACCGGCTGCGACGAGGAGCTGGTCGGCGCTGACGACCTCGCTGCCGAGGTCGACGTGGAAGCGCCCGTCGTGCCTGACGTTGCCGATCTTCACCCCCGTGCGGATCGTGACGCCCTCGCTCTCGAGGACCCCGTGGATGACCTCGCTGCTCTCGGGCTCCTCCGGGCCGAGGATCCGGTCGGCGACCTCGAGGAGCGTGACCTCGACCCCGTAGCGCGCGAACGCCTGCGTCAGCTCGCAACCGATCGGCCCGCCGCCGATGACCACCAGGCTGCTCGGCAGCTCGGTGACCTTCACGACCTCGCGGTTCGTCCAGTACGGCGTGTCCGCCAGGCCGTCGATCGGCAGGGTGGCCGGCATCGTCCCCGCGTTGAGGATCACCCCGCGGCGGGCCACCAACTCGTGCCCGTCCCCGTCCGCGCCGTCGACCAGGACCCGACCGGGACCGTCGAGGCGGCCACGGCCACGGATGACCTCGACACCGGCCTCGACGAGCCGATCGACGTGGGCGTCGTCGTTCCAGTGGTTGGTGGCCTGCTTGTCGATGCGACGCGCGACCAGGCTCCAGTCGGGCGTCACGTCGGTCGGCCCACCGAGCAGCGGGGCACGGCGTGCCTCGGCCAGCGTGCCCGCTCCGCGGATCATGATCTTGGAGGGGATGCACCCGTAGAAGGGACATTCGCCGCCCACCAGGCCCTGCTCCACCCCGACGACCCGCAGTCCGGCCTCGGCGAGCTTCTGTGCGGCGAACTCGCCGCCCGGTCCCAGCCCAATCACCACGACGTCGACGTCTCTTGCGCTCATGGCCTCAGCCTCGCACGCCGTCCAAGGACCCGACAGGGCCGCGGCTCAGTCCGGGGAGTCCTGCTTGGCGCGGGCGAACGCGAAGAGTCCGTAGGCGATGATGCCGAGCGCGACCAGCGTCAGGAGGACGGGGCCGAACGGCTGTTGGAGGATCTCGCGGAGCGCCTGGTCGAGCCCGCCCGACTTCTTGGCCTCATGCGTGGCGGCTGCGTAGACGAACAGGCTGCCGATGACGGCGATCGAGACGCCTTTGGCGGCGTAGCCGGCCTTGCCGAGCCACTTGAAGGCCGATCCCGTGTTGCCGCCGCGGTCCTTGCCGTCGATCTTCTTCAGGAACGACTCGCTCCAGGCGATCCACACTAGGCGGACCCCGTAGGCGATGATCCCCAGCCCGACGGCACCCACGAGCAGCTGACCACCGGGCAGGTCCATCGCCTTGGCCGTCATGGTGTCGGACCCACCGCCACCGGAGGACCCGGAGCCGAGGGCGACCTTGAGGGCACTGATGCCGACAGTGACGTAGAGGACGGCCTTGAAGCCGGCGACGACGCCGGCCTTGACGCGGTCGGAGGAGTCCTCGTGCCCACGACCGAGGAAGCCGTCCTCGAGGCGCCACAGCGCGAGCAGGAACATGCCGATCGCGACGACCCACACCAAGAAACCGCCCAGCGGTTGGGTGGAGAGCTCCTGGATGGCTCCCGTGCTGGAGGCGGAGCCGGAGCTCTCACCGAAGGCGAGCTGGAGGGCCAGCCACCCGACGAGGAGGTGGACGACGCCGTAGGCGACCAGTCCGATGCGTCCCGCGGTGTCCACGGCGTCCTGGCTGTCGACGTTGTTCATCATCAGATCATGTCAGGCAGGAGCGGTCTTGGAGCGCTGGATCGCCCCAAGGATGCCGTTGACGAACGGCGGCGAGTCGTCGGTCGAGAGGTCACGCACCAGCGCCATCGCCTCGGAGACCGCGACCGTGTCGGGCACGTCGTCAGCGTGGAGCAGCTCCCAGACCCCGATGCGCAGGACGTTGCGGTCGACGGCCGGCATCCGGTCGAGGGTCCAGCCCTCGGCGAAGGACGCGAGCAGGCCGTCGATCTCGACCTGGTGCTCCACCACTCCGCGCACCAGGGTCACCGTGTAGGCGTTGTTGGGCGCCTCCCCCTCCGTGATGAGCCGGTCCAGGGCGTCGTTGGGCGACTCCCTACGCATCTCGGAGGCGTAGAGGACGTCGAGCGCGCGCTTGCGGGCCTTGGAGCGAGCACCCATCAGGACTTGACGCGACCCAGGTAGGAGGAGTCACGAGTGTCGACCTTGACCTTCTCGCCCTGGTTGATGAACAGCGGGACCTGGATCTCGTGGCCCGTCTCCAGCGTCGCGGGCTTGGTGCGGCCGGTGGCGCTGTCACCGGCGAGGCCGGGCTCGGTGAAGGCGATGATGAGCTCGACCGAGGCAGGCAGCTCGACGAACAGCACGCGGCCCTCGTTGGTCGCGACGATCGCGTCCTGGTTCTCCAGGAGGAAGTTGGCGCCGTCGCCCAGGACCTCCGGGCTGACTTCGGTCTGCTCGTAGGTGCCGGTGTCCATGAAGACGAACGACGTGCCGTCGTTGTAGAGGTATTGCATGGTGCGGCGGTCGACCGTGGCGGTCTCGACCTTGGTGCCGGCGTTGAAGGTCCTGTCGACGTTCTTGCCCGACTCGACGTTGCGGAGCTTGGTCCGCACGAACGCCGGGCCCTTGCCGGGCTTGACGTGCTGGAAGTCAACGACGGCCCACAGCTGACCGTCGATGTTGAGCACCATGCCGTTCTTGAGGTCGTTGGTCGATGCCATGCGCGCGATTCAGCCTTCGTGTCTGAGGGGGGTCGAGCATCACCCGGTCCGTAGCGGGCAACAGCCGACGAGTCTAGCCGCGCCCGACCTCCCCGCCGAATGCGCCACCGCCCTACCTGCTGTCCTCGGCAGCCAGCTCCCAGACGACCTGCACCGTGACGCCGAGGTCGGCGCGCCCGGCGCTGAGCGGCAGCGGAGCGGAGTCGGCCGAGGAGCGGAAGGCCGCAGCCACCTCGTAGGTGAGCGGCCGGTCGTCGATCGCGCTGCGTGACGTCGCGTCCACCTCGCGCAGCGTCATCACCGCGCCGAGCTCCTCGCCGGTCGCCTCGGCGTACTCCTGCGCCTTGAGGGTGGCCTCCTCGACAGCGAGCCGGCGGGCCTTGCCGAGGGCGGCCTCGGGGTCACCGATCTTGAGGGCGATGTCGCCGACCCGCGCGGCGTTGCCGCCGGCGTCGATCGCGGCACTGACAGCTCCGCCGGCCGAGCGGAGCTCCCGGACCAGCACGGCGGCGCTCTGGGTGACCCGGTAGCCCGTGAGCACGGGAGACGAGTAGCGCGGGTAGTCGTAGACCGGATGCATCTCCAGCCCGGTGGTCTGCACGTCCTTGCGCTCCACCCCTTCCGCCTCGAGGGCCGCCCGCACGCGCGTCATGGTGAGGCTCGCCGCGTCGAGCGCCGCGTCTAGCTCGGGTTGCTTCATCCGCACCGATAGGTCGAAGGTCACCTGGTCGGGTACGGCGGTCGCCTCGCCGACGCCGGTCATGGTGAGGGTGCGGGGATCGACACCGGTGCCCTCAACCGTCTGGCTCGGTATAACCGCCTGGGCGGCCGGTGTGCCACCCGACCCGCCGAGCAGGTAGGCGACGAGGAGGGCCAGCACGGCGAGCGCTGCCACCAGCAGACCGGTCGTGCTCACGGTGATGTTCCTGTCAGCGTTCTTGTCCACGGGATCCTCCGAGCGTCGGTTGCGCGCTTGGACGCCAGGACCCGGAACGCGGTTCCGGCCAGGTGGTCCAGACCTCCGGTCCCGGCCGCAGCAGCAGTTCTTGTCTCCGAGGATGACCACCCTCCGCAGTCAGTGGGCCGGCATCGCGATCGCGATGCTCGCCCTTCGTGGCGATCGACGGTCCGGCGATGGCGAGCAGCGCGGCCCGCGCGACGCTCATCACCGGCAAGCAGATCAAGGACGGCAGCATCGCTGCCAAGGACCTCAGCCCCGCCGCGCGCACGACGCTCAAGGGCAACCGCGGGCCTGCTGGACCTGCCGGTCCCACAGGTGCCGCCGGTGCCCCGGGCCCGGCTGGCGCCGACGGCGCGCCCGGTCCTGTTGGCCCGGCCTGCTTCGACCGGGACAGCGCGGCGACGACAGGCTCGACGTTCGTCAACGTCACCTGTGTCATCAACCTCAGTGCCGGTCAGTTCGTCACCACCACGGTCACCCAGACCTCTGGTGGCGCGCTGCTCCTCAATGGTTTCGAGACGGCCTCCCTCACCTGGATCGCCCCGCTTCCCTGAGAGGTCACACCCAAGCCCCCCCCCAACCCACCCACGCAGGTCGAGCCCGCGCCCGGCCTGCGTGGTGTGGCGTCCGGACTCGTGCGTCGACGCTCAGCTGAGCTCGCGGACCTTGCCGACGAGCTCGACCAGCGACGCCGATCCGAGCGCCAACGCGGCCGCCCGCGCCCCCCAGAGCGACATCACGACCAGGCGTCCGCGAGGCGCGCCGCCGACCGGCCAGCGCCAGAGCAGGCGGCGCTCGGCGACGAGGGTGAGCAGGACGCCGTAGAGGCCGGGGATCGCCACGAAGAGGGCCACGGACAGCCAGACCGGCTGGAGGAGGGTGAAGTCGACACCGTCGACGTGGACGACCTGGTTGCCGACCGGCACGCCAGCGCCGAGCCCGACGCAGACCACCCGGAACCAGCCAGGTCCGAAGAGCAGCCCCCGCACGACCACATAGATGACACCGCCGAGGAGACCGAGGAACGCGCCAACGGCCACGAGGCTGAGCGACCCGGCGAGCGTGAAGCGGCCCATGACGAAGCCGTCGTCGCTCAGTCGCCCGGTGGCCTCGGGGTTGAGCAGGGCGATGCCATACATCGCCGCGCGTCCGAGGACTCCGCCGACCAGCGCTCCGAGGCCGGCCCCGACGAGCGGGACGGTTGCGATGCGCACGGCACGGGACCCTCGGGAAGTCATGGCGTGCGACAGAGCCTCTCGAGCGCCAGGCGATATCCGTCGATGCCGTGCCCGGCGACCACCTCGACCGCGTGGGGGGTGACGACGGAGGTGTGGCGGAAGACCTCGGGGCGCTGGGTCGGATCTGAGATGTGGACCTCGACCAGCGGCGCGGTGAGCTGGGCGCAGGCGTCGAAGATCGCCCAGGAGTAGTGGGTCCACGCGGCAGCGTTGAGGACCACGGGGGTGTGGTCGTCGGCGGCCTCGTTGAGCCAGTCGAGGAGCTGGCCCTCGTGGTTGGTCTGACGCACCTCGACCTCGAGGCCGAGGTCGGCTCCCCACGTGACGCACAGGTGCGCCAGCTCGGCGTGGGTCGTCGTGCCGTAGATCTCCGGCTGGCGACGGCCCAGGCGTCCGAGGTTGGGGCCGTTGAGGACCAGCACCTTCCGCTCGGTGGTCACCGGGGACCACCGGTGATGACGTCGTAGGCCGCGCGCAGGTCGTCCTCGGACGGACCGGCCAGGACGCTCGGGCGGGCGAGGTCGTCGAGGACCACGAAGCGCAGCTGGGAACCGCGCGCCTTCTTGTCGACCCGCATGGCGGCGTGGAGCTCGTCGAAGTCGGCGCCGTCGTAGCTCGTGGGGAGGCCCACCCGCGCGAAGGCGGTGTGGTGGCGCGCGACGACGTCGGGCGCGAGTCGCCCGACCCTCCCGGCCAGCTCGGCGACGAACACGCAGCCGATCGCGACGGCCTCGCCGTGGCGGATCGCGTAGTCCTCGGCGCGCTCGATCGCGTGCGCGAGGGTGTGGCCGTAGTTGAGGGCCTCGCGACCGGGATGGCCGTCGGCTCCCCCGGTCTCCTTGAGGTCGTCGACGACCACGTCGATCTTGACCTGGATGGCGCGCTCGACGAGCTCACGCAGCACCACCGAGCCCGGGGTCAGGGCCTCCGGCTCGGTCGCCTCGACCAGCCGCAGGATCTCCGGGTCGGCGATGAACCCGCACTTGACGACCTCGCCCAGCCCGGCGACCAGCTCCGCACGCGGCAGCGTCTCGAGCAGCGCCAGGTCGCACAGCACGCCGGCCGGCTCGTGGAAGGCGCCGACGAGGTTCTTGCCGGCCCCGGTGTTGATGCCGGTCTTGCCCCCGACTGCGGCGTCGACCATCGCCAGCAGGGTCGTGGGCACGTGGACGACCCGGACACCGCGCAGCCAGCTGGCCGCGACGAAGCCCCCGAGGTCGGTGGTGGCTCCGCCGCCGAAGGTGACGACGGCGTCGGAGCGCGTGAAGCCGGCGGCCCCGAGCGCCTCCCAGCAGTCGTTGGCGGTCGCGGCGGTCTTGGCCGCCTCACCGTCCGGCAGCCCGAGGGCGAGCACGTCGTAGTCGGCGCGCAACGCGTCGACCACCGGCTGGGCGATCTCACCGAGCCGCCCCGCGTAGAGGAAGGCGATCCGTTGCACCGAGCTGCCCAGCATCGCCGCAAGGCGGTCGGTGACGCCAGCGCCGACCACGACGTCGTACGGCGAGGCGCCGCCGACGTGGAGCACGCTGGCTCCGGCCGCAGAGCTCGTCGCCGGGGTCGAGGTCACGGCCGGGCCACCTGCTCGAGGGCCTGGCGCACCTCGTCGGCGATCTCCGCCGGGGTGCGACCGTCGGTGTCGACGGTGAAGTCGGCGAGCGACTCGTAGACGGGGGCCCGCTCGTCGAGCACGGCCTTGATGCGGGCGCGGACGTTGCCGAGGAGCAGTGGGCGGCCGGTGCCGAGACCCACGCGCTTCACCGCCTCGGAGAGACCGACGCGGAGGAACACGACGCGGTGGCCGGCGAGCAGCGCCTGGGTGTCGGGGTCGAGCACGGCACCCCCGCCCAGCGACAGCACACCGTCGTGGCTGGCGAGCGCGTCGGCGACCGCAGCCTTCTCCAGGACCCGGAAGTGCTGCTCACCGGAGTCGACGAAGATGTCGGAGATCGAGCGACCCTCGATGCGCTCGACGTCGGTGTCGCTGTCGCGCGCGAGGACGCCCAGGGACTCCGCGAGCAGGGCTCCCACGGTCGACTTGCCGGCGCCCATGGGGCCGACGATCACAGCGAGCGTCATCGGTACCTCAAGGCAGCGAGGTAGCTGTCGACGTTGCGCTTGGTCTCCTGCACGGAGTCGCCGCCGAACTTCTCGACGACGGCGTCAGCCAGGACGAGCGCGACCATCGCCTCGGCGACGATCCCGGCCGCGGGCACGGCACAGACGTCGGAGCGCTGGTGGTGCGCCACCGTCGCCTCGCCGGTGCTCACGTCGACGGTGCGCAGGGCGCGCGGGACGGTCGCGATCGGCTTCATCGCGGCGCGCACGCGCAGCACCTCCCCCGTGGTCATGCCGCCTTCGGTGCCGCCGGAGCGGTCCGACGTGCGGCGGATGCCCTCGTCGGTGGGGACGATCTCGTCGTGGGCGAGCGACCCAGGGGTCGCGGCGAGCGCGAAGCCGTCGCCCACCTCGACGCCCTTGATCGCCTGGATGCCCATCAGAGCGCCGGCCAGGCGCGAGTCGAGGCGGCGGTCCCAGTGCACGTGGGAGCCGAGGCCCGGCGGGAGGCCGTGCACGACGACCTCGACGACGCCGCCGAGGGTGTCGCCGTCCTTGTGGGCCTGGTCGATCGCGGCCACCATCGCGGCGGAGGTGTCGGGGTCGAGGCAGCGGACCTCGTCGGCGTCGAGCCGCTCGAGGTCGTCGGCATCGGGCCACAGGCCGTCGGGGGCGCGGACGCCGCCGAGCTCGATGACGTGGGAGACGATCCGGGCGCCCACGGCCTGCTCGAGGAAGTTGCTGGCCACGCGACCCAGCGCCACGCGGGCCGCGGTCTCCCGGGCCGAGGCGCGCTCGAGGATCGGGCGGGAGTCGGTGAAGTCATATTTCTGCATGCCGACCAGGTCGGCGTGACCGGGACGCGGCCGGGTCAGCGGGGCGTTGCGCGCCAGGGACTCGAGCTCGTCGGCGTCCACGGGGTCGGCCGCCATGACCTTCTCCCACTTGGGCCACTCGGTGTTGCCCACCTGCAGCGCGACCGGACCACCCTGGGTGAGCCCGTGCCGGACGCCACCGGTGATGGTGACCTCGTCCCGCTCGAACTTCATCCGGGCGCCGCGGCCGTAGCCGAGGCGTCGACGGGCCAGGGAGTCGCCGATGTCCTCGGTGGTCACCCGCACGTGAGCGGGCAGGCCTTCGAGGATCGCGACCAGGGACGGGCCGTGGGACTCGCCCGCAGTGAGCCAACGCAACATGGGCTCAGTCTTCCACTGACCCCCGCGGACGTCACGCCGGTCATCCCCCGACGAGACTCCCACCGAAGGCGGCGTCCAGGAGCGGGGCTCCCCCGACGACGCCCACCAGGGCGCCGACGAGCATGAACGGTCCGAACGGGAAGGCCCGGCGCTCCACGATCCGCAGCAGCGAGAGCAGTCCCCCGCCGACGCCGCCGAGCAGGAACCCGGCGTAGAGACCGACCAGCAGCTCGCCCCAGCCGAGGTAGCCCAGCGCGATGCCGAGGACGCCCGCGAGCCTGACGTCGCCGTAGCCCAGGCCGCGCGGGTGGATGAACCACAGCACGAAGAAGGACCCGCCGTAGACCAGCCAGCCCCACCCGGCCCGGACCAGGTCGTCGGTGTCACCGCTCAGCGCCGCGGCGAGGAGGACCAGCGCCATGACCAGGACGTACGACGGCGCGACGATGCGCGTGGGCAGCAGCATGGTCCGCCAGTCGATGACCGTCAGCGCGACTCCGACGGGCACCAGCGGCAGCAGGAAGAGCAGCGGCCAGGCGAGCCCGACCTCGGTGCCGACCAACGCACCGGCGAGCGCCGAGGCGAGCGCGCCCTTCCAGGTGAGACCGGGCAACGCGGCGATCGCCACATAGGTCTCCTTGGGCGGGTCGAGGTCAGGGTCGTCCTCCGGCTCGGGCACGCGGGCGATCAGGCGCGGGACGAACAGCCCGGTGAGGCCGCAGAGCACGAGACCGACCAGCAGGCCGGCCAGGTCGTCGCTCACGCGGGACGCCGCTCGGCCAGCGCGGCCTCACCGGCGGCGCGCATCACTGCGAGCGGGGCCTCCCGGTCGGTGAAGATCTCGAACTGGTGCGCCGCCTGGTGGACCAGCAGGTCGAGCCCGCTGACCAGCACCCGTCCGTCCCGCTCGACGCCGGCAGCGAGCGGCGTCGGCCACGGGTCGTAGAGGACCTCGAACACGACCGGGACCCCCGAGCACCGCGCGACCAGCGCGGGCGTCTGCGCACCAGCCGGCACCGTGCTGACCAGCACGTCACCGGTCGGGACGTCGTCGAGAGAGCCGACGTCGACGGTCGGACGCGAGGGATGTCGACCGATCGCCTCGACTGTCTCCCGGGCCCGCTCGGGAGAGCGCGCCAGGAGGGTGATCGTGGTGGCGCCGAGGTCGCACAGCGCCAGCCCCGTCGACGCTGCCGTGGCACCCGCGCCGAGGATGCTCGCCGAGCGGACGGGCCCGTCGTACCTCTCGTGGACGGCGGCGGCGGCACCGGTGAGGTCGGTATTGGTGGCCACGACCCTCCCGTCGACGAGCAGCAGCGTGTTGACCGCGCCGACGAGCCTCCCGCGCGAGGTGACCTCGTCGACGAGCGCCATGGCCTCGCGCTTCAGCGGCATCGTCAGGGAGAGCCCGCGCCAGGTGCCGTCCAGGGAAGCGATGAAGTCGCGCAGTCCCCCCGCCGGCACCCGGACGGCGTCGTAGGTCCAGTCGAGCCCGACCGCCGCATAGCCGGCCCGGTGCAGCACCGGCGACAGCGAGTGCGCGATGGGGTCGCCCAGGACGGCGCACCTCACGCCGGGCACCTCATCAGCAGCGGTCGGACTGGGTGGCGCAGTAGTCGCGCAGCTGGTCCTTGAACGCCAGGAACTCGTCGTAGCTCTCGGTGAACTTGGTCTCGCCCGTCTCGAGGTTGACCGTCACGTAGAACAACCAGTCGCCGTCGGCCGGGTTGCTGGCCGCCTGGATGGCGGCGTCTCCGGGTGCCTCGATCGGCCCGGGCGGCAATCCGGCGTTGGCATAGGTGTTGTAGGGCGAGTCGACCTCGAGGTCGTCGAGGGTCGGGATCGCCACGAGCTCGCGACCCAGCGCGTAGTTGACCGTCGCGTCGATCTGGAGGCGACCGATCGTCGGACCGTCGACGTCGTCGAGCCGGTTGTAGATGACGCGGGAGATCTTCGGCATGTCGTCGCCACGACCCTCCGCCTCGACGAGGCTGGCGACCGTCATCAGCTCGTGCGGTGACAGGTCCAGCGCCGCGGCGGCGTCCTCGAGACCGGCGTCGTCAGCCGCCTGCTTCCAGCGGTCGACCATCGCGGTGAGCATCGAGGTGGGCGTCTCGTTGGGCCCGAAGCCGTAGGTCGAGGGGAAGAGGTAGCCCTCGGCGTTGCCCTCGGCGTAGCCCGGCAGACCGAGCGGGCCCGGGTTGTCGAGGACCTTCTCGAAGTCGCGGCGCTTGAAGTCGGTGTTCTCGACGAAGATGTCGAGGATGTCGACCACGCGCAGGCCCTCGGGGAACGTGATCGCGTTGGAGATGATGTTGGCGGGGTCGACCAGCACCTGGAGCGCGTCCTCGGCCGACATCTCCTTCTTCAGGGCATAGAAGCCGACCTGGATCCCGCCTGCGCGGGGCTCGCCGTTGGCAGCGGCCACGAAGGCGTCGACCGAGGCGACGACTCCCTGGTCCTTGAGGTTGCGGCCGATGTCGGTGGAGGTGTCGCCCGGCTCGACCTCGAAGTTGACCTTGCCGCTCCCAGGGCCGGCGAAGTCCGCGGCCTCGCTGAACTGGTCCTTGATGACCTCGACGCCCTTGGTCACGCCCACGTAGAGCAGGCCGCCGAGGACGGCCAGCACGATCAGCACCGGGAGGCAGCCACGACCGCGGCGCCTGCGACGCCGTGAGCCCCCGGCACCCGACACGGGGATGACGCTGCCCTCGTGGAGGTCGTCATGGGGGTCGTCACGGGGCTCGGTGTGCTCGTCCGGCACCGGGTCCGGCGTTGGGTCACTCATGGGTCTCCTCCACGATCTCACCCGGCGCCATCCCGGTGGCGCGTTCGGTATCCAGTGCATGCTGCAGGATCAGTACGGCGGCGGCCTGGTCGACGACAGCTCTGCGCTTGACGCCCTTCTTGCCACGGTCGCGCAGCATAGCCTCCGCCGACACGGTGGTCAGTCGCTCGTCGACCAGCCGCACCGGCACGGGCGCGACCCGGCGCGCCAGGGAGCCCGCGAACTGGCGGACCTTCACGGCCGCCGGCCCCTCCCGCCCCGAGAGCGACCGGGGCAGCCCGACGACCACCTCGACGGCCTCCTCCTCGACCAGGATGGCCTGCAGCCGGCGCAGGTCGCCCTTGCCTCGTCGTACGGTCTCGACGGGGGTGGCGAGGAAGCCCGTGGGGTCGCTGCGGGCGACCCCGATTCGGGCATCCCCCGGGTCGATGCCGAGTCGTACGCCGTGGCGCATCAGGCGCGGGCCACCTCGGCGAGGACGAGGGCAAGGGCCTCGTCGACGCGGGAGGCGTCGGTGCCGCCACCCTGCGCGACGTCGTCCTTGCCACCGCCCTTGCCGCCCAGGAGCGTGCCGACGGCGCGGACCAGGTCGTTGGCGGAGAGCCCCCGCGAGCGGGCCTCGTCGTTGAGCGCGGCCACGACGGCGACCTTGCCCTCGACGCCGCCGATGATCACCACGACGCCGGGCTCGCCGGCGCTCATCCGGCTGCGGACGTCGAGCGCGAGCGTGCGCACGTCTCCCCCGCCGGCTCCGTCGGCGCGCTGGGCCACGACGCTGACGTCGCCGACCCGGGTTGCCGACGAGGCGAGCCGGCCGGCACCGGCCAGGAGCTGGGCGACACGGCCCTTCTCGATCTCCTTCTCGGCCTGGCGCAGGCGCTCCACCAGGTCGCTGACCCGGCCGACGAGGTCGTCGGGCTGGGTCTTGAGCAGCCCGGTCAGCTGGCCGACGACGTCGCGCTCACGCGCGAGGTAGGCGAAGCCCTCGACACCGGTGAACGCCTCGATGCGGCGGTTGCCGGAGCCGACGGAGGCCTCACCCGTGACGACGATGGTGCCGATCTGCGAGGAGTGCGACACGTGCGTGCCGCCACAGAGCTCGCGCGACCACGGTCCGCCGATCTCGACGACACGCACCTTGGTGTTGTCATAGGTCTCGCCGAAGAGCGCGATCGCACCCCACTCCTTGGCCTGCTCGAGGCTCATGTAGTCGGCGCCGACCGGCAAGTCGGCACGCAGGGCGTTGTTGGAGACCTGCTCGATGTCGCGCACCTGCTCGGGGCTCAGCCCCGTGGTCCAGCCGAAGTCGAGACGCAGGTAGCCCGGGCGGTTGTAGGAGCCGGACTGCAGCGCGGTGGGGCCGAGCACGTCACGCAGCGCGGCGTGCACCACGTGGGTGCCCGAGTGGGCCTGGCGGGCGCCGACGCGCCAGTCGGGGTCGACTCGGGCGTGCAGCAACCCCTGTCCGCCGGTCGGGCCTGGCGCGACCAGCTCGCCGTCGACGACGCGCACCTGGTGCACGACCAGGCCACGCACGGGGCGCTGCACATCGAGCACCTCGAGGCTGCCGCCGTCGAACACGATGGTGCCGGCGTCGGCCACCTGCCCACCGGACTCGGCGTAGAACGGGGTGCGGTCGAGCACCAGCTCGCCGATCTCACCCTGGGCGAGCGAGCGCGCAGGAGCGCCGCCGACCAGCAGCGCCAGGGCGCTGGACTCGGTCTGGTCGGTCTCGTAGGCGAGCCACTCGGTGGGGCCGTGCGCGTCGAGGATCCCGCGGTAGACGGTCGTGTCGGCGTGCTGGCCCTTCTTGGAGCGGGCGTCGGCCTTGGCGCGCTCGCGCTGCTCGACCATGAGCGCGCGGAAGCCGGCCTCGTCCACCGTCAGTCCGGCCTCGGAGGCCATCTCGAGCGTCAGGTCGATCGGGAAGCCGAAGGTGTCGTGCAGCGCGAAGGCGCGCTCGCTGGACAGCATCGTGGCACCGGACGACTTCACGTCGGTGGCGGCGAGGTCGAAGATCTGGGTGCCGGCCTGGAGCGTCTTGCGGAACGCGTCCTCCTCGGCGAAGGCCACCTGCGAGATGCGCGGCCAGTCCGAGATGAGGTTGGCGTAGGTCTCCCCCATCTTGTCGCGAGAGACGGGCATCAGCTCCGGGAGCACGCGGTCCTCGCACCCGAGCAGGCGCATGGACCGGACCGCGCGACGCAGCAGACGACGCAGGACGTAGCCGCGACCGTCGTTGCCCGGCGTGACCCCGTCGCCGATGAGCATCATCGAGGACCGGACGTGGTCGGCGACGACTCGGAACCGGACGTCGTCCTCGTGGTTGTCGCCGTAGCGCTTGCCGGTGAGCTCCTCGGCCTTCGCGATGACGGGGTACATGACATCGATCTCGTACATGTTCGCCTTGCCCTGGAGCAGCAGCGCGACGCGGTCCAGGCCCATGCCGGTGTCGATGTTCTTCTTCGGCAACGAGCCGGCGATGTCGAAGTCCTCCTTCGACCGCACCGCGGAGAGCTCGTCCTGCATGAAGACGAGGTTCCAGATCTCCAGGAGCCGGTCCTCGAGCTCGAAAGGCATGTCCGGGCCGAGCGTCGCCACGTCGAACTCCGGGCCCCACTCCGGCCCGCGGTCGTAGAGGATCTCCGAGCAGGGGCCACCCGGACCCGGGACTCCCATCGACCAGTAGTTCTCCTTGTTGCCGAGCTGGACGATGCGCTCCCGGGGCAGGCCGGTGACCTTCATCCAGTAACCGATCGCCTCGTCGTCGCCCTCGAGGACGGAGGGGTAGAGCCGCGACTCGTCCAACCCGTAACCGCCCTCGGCGACCGGCTTGGTGAGCAGGCTCCACGCCAGCTCGATGGCCCGCTCCTTGAAGTAGTCGCCGAAGGAGAAGTTTCCGCACATCTCGAAGAACGTGCCATGACGCGTTGTCTTGCCGACGTCCTCGATGTCGGGCGTGCGCACGCACTTCTGGATGCTGGTCGCCCGGTCGTAGGGCGGCGTCTCCTGCCCCAGGAAGAACGGCTTGAAGGGCACCATTCCCGCCGGCACAAACAGCAGGTTGGGGTCGTCGGCGAGCAGCGAGGCCGAGGGCACCACGGTGTGACCGGCGGCCTCGAAGTGCGCCACGAACCGTCGGCGGATCTCCGCGGTGTCCATCAGCTGGTGCCTTCCTTGTCTTGGTGCAGTGGGTCCACCTCGTGGGTCGAGCGGCCTCGTTGGTTGGTCGAGCTTGCCGCGACCCCGAGCTCGTGTGCCCCATGAGGCCCGAGCCCGGTGCGCTGCCGCAAGTCGGTTTCGGCCTCCGCCTTGCCCTGGGCCACCTCGTCGCGGAACATCCGCGCTCCCACGACGGCGGCACCGACGCGGTCACGCAGGCCGTCAACGGTCAGGGCTTCGGCGGCACGGCGACCCCGGATCATGGCATAGACCCCGGCCCCGGCCCCGGCGACGAACCAGAGGCCGCGGCTCATGCGGCGGAGCCCTCGTCGAGCGTGCCGGCGCGTTGCCGCGCCTCCCAGTCGCGGCGAGCGCCGCGCAGGTCGGCGCGCCGCTGCTTGCGGGCCCGCTTGACCTCGCGCTTCATCTCGAAGCGGATCCGGTTGCGGATCTCGGGAGCCAACGCGCGGCGCAGTCCGGCCACCAGCGAGGCTGCCTGGACGACGCTCTCGCGCAGCACCAGGTCGGCGAAGAGCGGCCCGTCGACGCGGGTCGCGGGGAGCCGATCGGACTCCTCGTCGTCGGAGCCGATGCGGGTGATGACGTAGTTCCGGTCCTCGACGGCCGAGGCACTCGCGGGAGGCGTCGCCAGCCGACGCTCGAGGGCGTCGAGACGCTCCTGCAGGGCGGCCGTGCCGGCGAGGGCTTCAGCGCGCTCCGCGACTGCCCGGCGCCGTCCCAGGAGCGTCAGCAGGATCCCACCGACGGTGAGGGTGAGCAGCACGAGGAGCGCGACCACCACGGTCCACGCCTGCACGGTCCACTCCTCGTTCACAGTGCCCGACCCTATCGCGGGGCCGGGCCTGCCTTTCAGGAGCCGCGGATCAGCCGTCGGATGCGCTCCCAGCGCTCCTTGACCTGGGCCTCTGCACCGAGGCTCGTGGGGCGGTAGTAGTCCCGGTCGAGCACCACGTCGGGGGCGTACTGCTGCTCGGCCACGCCGTAGGGCTCGTCGTGGCTGTACTTGTAGCCGCCTTGAGGTCCTGAGCCGTGTCCGAGCTGCTTCGCACCGGCGTAGTGGGCGTCGCGCAGGTGCGATGGGACCGGCCCGATCTTGCCGGCGCGTACGTCGGCGCTCGCAGCGCCGATCGCCAGCGTCACCGCGTTGGACTTGGGGGCCACGGCCAGTGCGATGGTCGCGTGGGCGAGGTTGAAGCTGGCCTCCGGCATCCCGATCAGCTGCACGGCCTGGGCAGCTGCGACCGCCGTGGTCAGGGCGGTCGGGTCGGCCAGACCGATGTCCTCGCTGGCCAGGATCACCAGTCGGCGCGCGATGAATCGTGGGTCCTCGCCGGCCTCCATCATCCGGGCGAGGTAGTGCACGGCGGCGTCGGCATCGGAGCCACGGATCGACTTGATGAAGGCGCTGGTCACGTCGTAGTGCTGGTCACCCTGGCGGTCGTAGCGGACGGCGGCCTGGTCCACGGCGGTCTCGGCGACCGACAGGTCGACGACGTCGCTCTGTCGGGCCACGGCTGCCCCCGTCGCGGCCTCGAGGTAGGTCAGCGAGCGGCGCGCGTCACCACCCGCCAGGCGGACCAGGTGGTCGAGCGCCTCGGGCTCCACCGTGAAGCGACCACCCAGGCCCCGCTCGTCGGCGAGCGCGTCGTCGAGCACCCGTCTGACGTCGTCGTCGGTGAGCGACTCCAGGCGCAGCAGCAGGCTGCGTGAGAGGAGCGGGGAGATGACCGAGAAGAACGGGTTCTCCGTCGTCGCGGCGACCAGGGTGACCCAACGGTTCTCCACGCCCGGCAGCAGGGCGTCCTGCTGGGCCTTGCTGAAGCGGTGCACCTCGTCGACGAAGAGGACCGTCTCGCGCCCGGCGTTGACCAGCTCGGCACGCGCGCCGTCGATGGCCGCGCGGACCTCCTTGACCCCGGCAGAGACCGCCGAGACCTCGACGAAGCGCCGGTCGGTCTGTTGGCTGAGGATCGCCGCGATCGTGGTCTTGCCCGTGCCAGGAGGGCCCCAGAGCAGCAGCGACATCGACTGGTCGCCCTCGATCAGCTGGCGCAGCGGAGACCCCGGCGCTCTCAGCTGCGCCTGACCGACCAGCTCGTCGAGCGTGCGGGGTCGCATCCGCACCGCCAGCGGCGCGGAGGAGTGCGTATTGCCTGCCAGGGAGCCGGCGCCCATGCGGGGCGCCGACTTCCCCGGTGTGTCGAACAGGCCGTCAGGCTCGTCCAAACGTCTTCGCATCCAAGTCGTACCAGGTGTCGTCGTAACCCGGCTTGTTGGCGATCTGCGAGCTCGGCGTGGCACCCGGGTCGGGGCTGCCGGCGTCGTCGGTGCCGAGCAGACGCGCGGTGATGGGCTTGTCCGGGTGCTGGTGGATCGGACCCGGGAAGTGGCAGGCGACCTTGTGGCGCTTGCCGATCTGCAGCAATGGCGGCTCGTGCTTGGCGCAGATCTCCTGGGCGATCGGGCAGCGGGTGCGGAACCGACATCCCGACGGCGGGTTGATGGGGCTGGGGACGTCGCCCTCGAGCCGGATCCGCTCACGCCGACCACCGATGGCGGCCTGCTTGACGTCCGGCACCGCCGACAGGAGCGCCTGGGTGTAGGGGTGGTGCGCGTTGCTGTAGATGCTGTCGCGGTCACCGATCTCGACGATCTTGCCTAGATACATCACCGCCACCTCCGGGCAGAAGTGACGCACGACCGCCAGGTCATGGGCGATGAAGAGGAACGCGACGTCGAACTCCTTCTGGATGTCCTGGAGCAGGTTGATCACCTGCGCCTGGATGGACACGTCCAGGGCGGAGACGGGCTCGTCGGCCACCAGGAGCTTCGGGTTCAGCGTGAGGGCGCGGGCGATGCCGATGCGCTGACGCTGACCGCCGGAGAACTCGTTGGGGTAGCGGTTGTAGTGCTCGGGGTTGAGCCCGACGATCTCCAGGAGCTCCTGCACTCGCGGCAGGATCTGGTTCTTGGGCACGACCTTGTGGACCTCGAGAGGCGCTCCGATGATCGAGCCGACCGTGTGACGTGGGTTCAGCGAGGTGTAGGGGTCCTGAAAGATCATCTGGATATCACGGCGCAGCGGCTTGAGCTGCTTGTTGCTGAGGTCGGCCAGGTCGCGGCCCTCGAAGAGGATCTTGCCGCCGGTGGGCTGGTAGAGGCGCGTGATCAGGCGACCGGTGGTCGACTTGCCACAGCCCGACTCACCGACGAGGCCCAGGGAGCCGCCGCGCGGCACCTGGAACGAGACGCCGTCCACGGCCTGCACGTCGCCGACCTTGCGGCGGATGAGACCACCGGCCTTGACCGGGAAGTACATCTTGAGGTTGTCGACCTCGAGCACCGAACCGCGGGAGAGGTCCAGCTGCGCGGCGGTGTGGGCCTGGGCGGCCACCTCGTCGAAGCTCAGGACCTGGGGCTTGAGCTGTGGTTCGGACCCGGGTCGCGAGCGCTCCGGCGTCAGGTCGTCGGTGGTGGTGTCCTGGTCGGCCATCAATTCTCCTCGACCATCTTGGGCGCGATCTCGGCGAGGACCTCGGTGCGGAAGATCTCGGCCGGGTTGGCGAGATGGCATCTCTTCAGGTGGTGGGGGCCGCGACCCCCGGGAAGCAGCTCGGGCAGCGTCGTCGCGCAGAGCGCGCCCGGCACCTTGTCGACGTGGACGCACCGCGGGTGGAACGAGCAGCCGCTCGGCGGCGACAGCAGGCTCGGCGGGTTGCCGGGGATCGGGATCAGGCGCGCGTCGGTGTCGGCCATGACGTCCGGGATGCTGGAGAGCAGGCCCCAGGTGTAGGGCATCTCGGGGGCGACCAGGATCTCCTTGCAGGGGCCGTACTCGACCGCGCGGCCGGCGTACATCACCAGGACGTCGTCGGCCATCTCGGCGATGACGCCGAGGTCGTGGGTGATGATGATGACCGCGGAGTTGAACTCACGTTGAAGGTCCTGGAGGAGGTCCAGGATCTGCGCCTGCACCGTCACGTCGAGCGCCGTCGTGGGCTCGTCGGCGATCAGCAACGAGGGGTCGTTGATCAGGCCCATCGCGATCATCGCGCGCTGGCGCATGCCACCGGAGAACTGGTGCGGGAAGTCGTCGACCCGCTTGTCGGGCTGGGGGATGCCGACCCGGTCGAGCATCTCGATCGACTTGCGGCGGGCGTCCCGCTTGGAGGCGGACGAGTGGTGGACCTGGTAGGCCTCGCCCAGCTGAGCGCCGATCCGGTAGAAGGGGTGCAGCGCGGCCAGCGCGTCCTGGAAGATCATCGAGACCGCGTTGCCACGCAGCTTGCGCAGGCCGGGCTCGTTGAGCCCGACGACCTCCTGGCCGCCGATCTTGATCGACCCGGTGATGGTGGAGCGCTGCGCGTCGTGGAGGCCGAGGACGGCCATGGACGACACGGACTTGCCCGAGCCGGACTCGCCCACGATGCCGAGGGTCTGGCCCAGGCCCACGCGGTAGCTGAGGTCCTGGACGGCCTGCACGGGCCCGTCAGGGGTGGGGAACTCGACGTTGAGGTCCTCGACGACGAGGAACGCATCGGGGTCGCCGTTCCCGGTGCTCGAGGACGGCATGTTGTGGATGGTCACGAAAGCCTCACTCGCGGGTCGAGCACGCTGTAGATCACGTCGACGATCAGGTTGCTGATGACGATGATGATGGCGCCGAACAGGGCGGTTGCCGACACCACAGGAAGGTCGAAGCTCTGGACGGCCTGGAGCCCCCAGCGTCCGATCCCCTGGATCTCGAAGATCCGCTCGGTGAAGATCGTCCCGGCGAGCAGCACACCGAGGTCGATGCCGAAGACGGTGACGACCGGCACGAGCGCGCTGCGCAGGCCGTGGCGGTAGACGACGGTGCTCGGCTTGAGGCCCTTGGCCTTGGCCGTGCGGATGTAGTCCTCGCTCAGCGTCTCGACCATGGCGCCACGGGTGTAGCGGGTGTATTGCGTGCAGCCGAAGATCCCCAGGCACAACCAGGGCAGCAGGAGACCGCCGAACCACTTGGCCGGGTTGTCGGTCAGCGGCGTGTAGCCACTGTCGCCGAGGATCGGCACCTGCCAGATGAGCGTGAAGTAGAGCCACGCCAGGAGGGCGAAGAGGTAGTAAGGGACCGAGCTGATGACGAGGAACGAGCTCACCAGGAGCTTGTCACCGAGCGTGCCGCGTCTTCGCGCGGCGGCGACCCCGATGGGCACACCCAGCAGGAGGTAGAGCACAGCACCGCCCGCCGCCACCGAGATCGTGGCAGGCACTCGGTCGATGAGCTCCTCCCAGACCAGGTTGAAGGTCCGGTGTGAGTAGCCCAGGCACGGGGCGTCGCAGTCGATCTGGGTCGACCCGATCTCCATCTGGCGACCGGCGAAGATCCCCTTGGCATAGGCGGCGTACTCGGAGACGAACCCGTTGTTGTAGCCCATCTGCTCCTCGAAGTTCTCAAGGCGATCGGGCGTGCACCGGTTGCCCGTCTGCTGGTTGCAGATCGGACGGGCCGGATCCTCAGGACCGAACCAGAACAGGGCGAACACGGCCATCGACACCAAGATGACGACGATCACGCCGGAGATCAGGCGCTTGATGATGTAGGCGAACATCGCTGCGAACCTCTCGCGTG
Source organism: Nocardioides psychrotolerans (assembly GCF_900113685.1). Lineage (GTDB taxonomy): Bacteria > Actinomycetota > Actinomycetes > Propionibacteriales > Nocardioidaceae > Nocardioides > Nocardioides psychrotolerans. The sequence goes on along the minus strand of NZ_FOQG01000012.1, from coordinate 68,027 downwards.
GAAGCACTCCACGGTGGCTGGAGAAGAGCGGACCGGATGGGGGCCGGGCCGTGGCCCGACCCCCATCCTGGTGTCCGTGTCGAACGGAACTACTTCTTGGACCTAGGTCACTGGATGACGAAGAGGTCCTTGTAGTAGATCGCGCTCATGGCGGCGTCACCAGTGAAGCCACCGATCTTGCTGCCCGCACCGAACAGGTCGTTGCGGTAGGCGGTCGGGATCATCGGGAAGTACTTCGTGCCGATGAGCTCGTCCAGGTCGCCCCAGGCCGCAGCCTGGTCCTCGAGAGGCAGGGTGGCGATCTCCTTGATGCGGTCGTCCACCTCGGTCTCCGAGAAGTACGACGTGTTGTAGGGCTGACCACTCTCGACCAGCGGCGGGATCATCGTGGACGCGGACGGCCAGTCCGAGCACCAGTTGACCGAGCGCAGGTTGAGCTTGGCGTTGATCGGGCTCTCGGCGTCGTCCCAGAGGGCGTAGGCGTCCTCCTGGTAGGGGATCATCTCGACGGTGAAGCCGGCGTTCTCGTAGCCCTTCTTCTCCTGCTCGGCCGCAGCCTTGGCCTCGGCGTCGGAGTCGTCGTAGACGAACGTCAGCTTGTAGCCTTCAGCGCCGGCCTCCGCGAGGAGGGCCTTCGACTTCTCGGGGTCGTAGACGAACTGCTCCGTGTCCGGGAAGTACTCCTTGCGACCCGACATGCCCGGAGGCATGATCGTGCTGGCCGGGATCCGGGTCACGCCGGGGATGTTGCCGCCCGCGAGAGTGATGTTCTCGAAGTCGTAGGCCCAGGCGATCGCCTTGCGGATGTTGATGTCGTCGATCTTGGTGTAGTCAGGCGTGCGGTAGCTCACGCACTGACCGGTCTGCTGGATGAAGTTGTCGCCCAGGGCGTCCCGCAGCGCGGCGACGTTGGTCGCACCGAGGCCGTTGGAGACGGTGGTCTGCGCGTCGGCAGAGTCGCTCAGCAGCAGCTGGTCGGTCTTCTCCTGGTCCTGGTCGAACTTGAAGACCCACTCGTCGGCGTACTGGTGACGGGCCGGGTCGGACGCGGCGTCCCACTCGGGGTTCTTCTCAAGGGTCAGCGACTCGTTGACGCGGAACTCCTTGATCTTGTAGGGGCCGCTGGAGAGGGGCATGCGACCGTAGGCCGGGAACTCGGAGTTCTCGAGCGGGATCGGACCGATCGCCATGAAGGTGGACCAGAAGTCCATGTCCGGGAAGGGACCCTGCATCGCGAACGTGATGTCCTGGCCGTCGACCGTGATGCCGGGGCAGTCGCCGTCCTGCGGACCGGTGTAGCCCTCGCCGCAGTCGAAATTCGACACGGAGTAGACCTGGCCGGGGCCTGAGGTGAAGGTCTCGGAGTCGAAGGTGCGCTCGACGCCGTACTTGACCTCCTCGGCGGTGATCGGGTTGCCGTTCTCCCAGTTGACGTCCTTGATGGTGAACGTCCACTCGGTGAAGTCCTCGTTGGGACGACCGAGGTCGGTGGCGAGGTCGGGCACGAGCTCCATCGCGCCGGTCTCCTGGTCACGACGGAACTGGACCAGCGAACGGTGCGTGAGCGCCTGCTGGATCGAGTTGCCGAGGACCGACCAGCCGTTGGCGGGGTCGAGGTCCTCCGGACCGGGGTCGCCCGGGATGGCGACGGTGATGGTGCCACCGGTGGTGGCGCCCTCGACCTCGGGGGCGGGCCCCTCGGCGTCGGCGACCTTCCCGAAGTCGGACTCCGGGTTGATGAACTCGCTAGGGCTGTTGCCCCCTGCGTTTCCGCCTCCGCCGTCTCCACCACAGGCCGCAAGCGTGACCATGGCGAAGCCTGCGACAACGGCAAGCGACTTAGTGCGCTTCATGGTTGTCCAGCCTCTCTGTTTTCTTCATCCGTGCCACGGGCCCCAGCCCGCGACAACATTTGGGGGAGGACCGACGCCTAGCGTCGGGTCTTGGGATCGACGGCGTCGCGGATCGCGTCGCCGAGGAGGTTGAGGGCGAGCACCAGCACGACGATGCCGAGCAGGGGCTCCCACAGGTAGAGGGGGTAGAGCTCGAAGTAGGCGCTCGCCAGCAGGATCGTCTGGCCCCACGACTCGCCCTGGGTGATGCCGACCCCGAGGAAGGCCAGACCGGCCTCGGCGGCGATGAACGCCGGCAGCATCAGCGAGATCGCGACCACGATCGGGGCCACCAGGTTGGGCAGCAGCTCCTTGACCATGATGCGGGTGGTCGGCATGCCGATCACCCGCGCGGAGAGGATGAACTCGCGCTCGCGCAGTGAGAGCACCTCACCACGCACCAGACGGGCGACGCCCATCCAGCCGAAGGCCGCCAGGATGCCGATCAGCGACACCACCTGCATGGTCTGGTAGCGATCAGGCGTCAGGGCGAAGCGCTCGTTGAGGATCGGGGCGATCACCAGGGCCATCAGCAGGAACGGCAGCGTCAGGAACAGGTCGATGACGAAGGAGATGACCTTGTCGACCGCGCCACCCACGAAGCCGGAGACCAGCCCGAGCACGATCCCCACGAGGGAGGCCACGACGGTGGCCGACGTCGCGATGAGCATCGAGGTGCGCGCACCGTAGAGCCAGCTGGCCAGGTTGTCCTTGGCGGTCTTGGGCGCGATGCCGAACGGGTGCTCGGGGTCGAAGCCGTTGCGGGGCGGGCCCTTCAGTGGCATCCCGTCGTTGATGAAGTCGAGCTGCTGTGACGGGTTGCCCGGCTGGGTCGTGACGTTGAACAGGGACGCGATCTGGCTGGCGAAGATGGCGATCAGCGCGAAGATGATCACGATGCTCAGGCAGACCATCGCGACCTTGTCGCGACGCAGTCGACCGGCTGCGATCGCCAGGGGCGACTTACCCGACACCGGGCTCCTCGTGGCGGTCGGATCGCCGCCAGGTTCTGCCTCGTCACTCAAGTGCCCGAGAGTCTCGGACCCCATCGTGGGTGTCGACATGCTCACCTCGTCCAGGCAGAGTCTGCTGCCACTCGTCGGCGGACCGGAAGATCGTCCCGGGTGCGCCCTGTGCGCCGCCCCGGACTCTATGTGACACAGCACGCACTACGGGTCTCCCCCGCGTAACGATCTGGTCTCAGCGCACTTGTCCACTGGTTTCTCTTGCGGATCAGGGACGGGTCGCAGAATCCTTCTCTATGACGGCGTCCACGCCGGCTTCCTTGCGCTGTGCGGGCGTGATCGGCGCGGGTGCTGCGGTGAGCGGGTCGAAGCCCCCACCGGACTTCGGGAAGGCGATCACGTCGCGGATCGAGTCGGTCCCGGCGAGGATCGCGCAGATGCGGTCCATGCCCACGGCGATGCCGCCGTGCGGGGGTGCGCCGAACTTGAAGGCGTCGAGCAGGAAGCCGAACTTCTCCTGCGACTCGGCCTCGCTCAGCCCCATCACCGCGAAGACCCGCTTCTGGACGTCCTCGCGGTGGATCCGGATCGAGCCACCCCCGAGCTCGTTGCCGTTGCAGACGATGTCGTAGGCGTAGGCCAGGGCGCTGCCCGGGTCGGTGTCGAAGGTGTCGGCGAACTCCGGCTTGGGGCCGGTGAACGCGTGGTGCACCGCTGTCCAGGCACCGGCTCCGACGGCGACGTCGCCGCTCTCGACGGCGTCCGAGCTGGGCTCGAACATCGGCGCGTCGACAACCCAGGTGAAGGCGAAGGCGCTCTGGTCGATCAGCTCACCGCGACGACCGATCTCCAGGCGCGCGGCACCCAGGAGGGCCCGGCTCGACTTGGCGGGGCCGGCGGCGAAGAAGATGCAGTCGCCCGGCTTCGCGTCGACGTGGGCGGCCAAGCCGGACTTCTCGTCGTCGGTGATGTTCTTGGAGACCGGCCCGGTCAGCTCACCGTCCTCCTGGACCAGGACGTAGGCCAGGCCCTTGGCACCGCGCTGCTTGGCCCACTCCTGCCACGCGTCGAGCTTCTTGCGCGGCTGGCTCGCGCCGCCGGGCATGACGACCGCGCCAACGTACGGCGCCTGGAAGACCCGGAAGGGCGTCTCCTTGAAGTAGTCGGTGCACTCGACGAGCTCGAGGCCCATGCGCAGGTCGGGCTTGTCGGAGCCGAAGCGTCGCATGGCCTCGGCGTAGGTCATGCGCGGCAGCGGGCGTGGGATCTCGACGTCGATGAGCTTCCACATGGCGGCGAGGACGTCCTCCATCAGCTCGATGACATCCTCCTGGTCCACGAAGCTCATCTCGATGTCGAGCTGGGTGAACTCCGGCTGCCGGTCGGCGCGGAAGTCCTCGTCGCGGTAGCAGCGCGCGATCTGGAAGTAGCGCTCCATGCCGGCGACCATCAGCAGCTGCTTGAACAGCTGGGGGCTCTGGGGCAGGGCGTACCAGCTGCCCGGCTGCAGGCGGGCGGGCACGAGGAAGTCGCGGGCGCCCTCGGGCGTCGAGCGCGTCAGCGTGGGGGTCTCGATCTCGACGAAGTCGTGGGAGTCGAGGACGTCGCGCGCGGCCTTGTTGATCTTGGACCGCAGGCGCAGCGCCGCGTTGGGGCCGCTGCGACGCAGGTCGAGGTAGCGATGCTTGAGCCGCGCCTCCTCCCCCACGTCCCCACCCTTGTGACCCGTGTCGTCGATCGGGAACGGCAACGGCGCCGCGGCGCTGAGGACCTCGAGGTCGTCGGCGATGACCTCGATCTCGCCGGAGGGCAGGCCCGGGTTGGCGTTGCCCTCGGGGCGGGCGCTGACCTGCCCGGTGACCTTGATGCAGAACTCGCTGCGCAGCGCGTGGGCGACGGCCTCGTCACGCACGACGACCTGGACGACACCGCTGGCCTCGCGCAGGTCGAGGAAGGCCACGCCACCGTGATCGCGGCGCTTGGCCACCCAGCCCGCGAGGGTGACGGTCTGACCGACGTGCTCGGCGCGGAGGGCGCCGGCGTCATGGGTGCGGATCACTGCTGCTCCTTCAAGAGGACCTGCGGTCGCAGGTCATCGGTGGGTGGGGTCCAGGCGGCCGGGTCGGCGCTCACCTGCTCCCCCGATCGGATGTCCTTGACCTCGTGGGTCACCGTGCCGTCCTCGGTCGTCGTGGTGAACCAGACGAAGGGGATGCCACGCCGCTCGGCGTAACGGATCTGCTTGCCGAACTTGGCCGCGTCGGGCGCGACCTCGCAGGCGATGTCACGTCGGCGCAGGCCGTCGGCGACCGCACTGCTCGTGGGCCGACCCTCCTCGTCCACCACCGCGACCAGCACCACGCTGGGCACCGAGCGCGACGCGGTCAGACCGGTCCGAGCCAGCAGCGGGACGACGACCCGGCTGACGCCGAGGGAGATGCCGACGCCGGGGTACGTCGTACGGCCGTCGCTGGCGAGCGCGTCGTAGCGACCACCGGAGCAGATCGAGCCCATGGACTCGTAACCGTCGAGACGGGTCTCGAAGACCGTGCCGGTGTAGTAGTCCAGGCCACGAGCGATCGAGAGGTCGGCCGTGACGCGCACCCGGTCGGAGACCAGGTCGGCGCAGCCGCGGACCAGCTCGGCCAGCTCGGCCAGGCCCTCGTCGAGGAGCTCGTGCTCCACACCGAGGGCACGCACCTGCTCGACGAAGCCGTCGTCGTCGGAGCGGATCGTGGCGAGCTCGAGCACCCTGTCGGCGTCGGCGGCCGAGATGCCGGCATCGGCCAGGAGCAGCTCGCGCACCTTGTCCACCGACAGCTTGTCGAGCTTGTCGACCAGGCGCATGACCTCGTCGGTGTCGTCGGCGCCGAGGCCGAGGCCGGCGTAGAAGCCCTGGATGAGCTTGCGGTTGTTGACCTGCAGGCGGAAGGCAGGCAGGAAGTCCAGGCGCGTCAGGGCGTCCACCATGACGCGGGTGACCTCGATGTCGTGGTGGAACGCGAGCGAGTCACGACCGACGATGTCGATGTCGGCCTGGGTGAACTCGCGGAACCGGCCCTCCTGCGGCCGCTCGCCGCGCCAGGCCTTCTGGACCTGGTAGCGGCGGAACGGGAAGGCCAGCTTTCCGGCGTTCTCCAGGACGTAGCGGGCGAAGGGAACGGTGAGGTCGAAGTGCAGGCCCAGCCCGGCGTGGCCCTCGGCGGACTCCTCGTGGAGGCGACGCAGGAGGTAGACCTCCTTGGAGGTGTCGCCCTTGCGCAGCAGCTGATCGAGGGGCTCGACGGCGCGGGTCTCGATGCCGGCGAAGCCGTGCAGCTCGAAGACGCGGCGCAACGTGTCGATGACCTGCTGCTCGACGAAGCGCTGCTCAGGAAGCAGCTCGGGGAACCCGCTGAGCGGACCACGCGGGGGTGTCTTTGCCATCTCAGAGGTCCTGGAGGTAGGGGTTGGTCACGCGCTCGCGGCCGATGGAGGTCTGCTCGCCGTGGCCGGGGAGCACCACGATGTCGTCGGACAGCGGAAGCACCTTCTGGGCGAGGCTGCGCAGCATCGTGGGGTGGTCGCCTCCGGGGAGGTCCGTGCGGCCGATGGACCCGGCGAAGAGCAGGTCTCCGGAGAACATCACCTCCGAGATCTCGGCCTGGTCGTAGGGCGTGCGAAACGTGACCGACCCCTCCGTGTGGCCCGGGGTGTGGTCGACGACGAAGCTGAGACCGGCGAGCTCGAGCACCTGGTTGTCGCTCAGCTCCTGGACGTCGTCGGGCTCGGCCCAGGTGTAGTCGCCGCCGAGGAGCATCGCGGTGGTCTCGCGGGACATGCCGGCCATCGGGTCGCTGAGCAGGTGGCGGTCGCTGGGGTGGACCCAGGCCGTGGCGTCGTAGGTGCCGGCGACGGGGGCGACGCACCACATGTGGTCGACGTGCCCGTGGGTCACCAGGACCGCTACAGGCTTGAGACGGTGCTCGCGCACGACCTCCGCGACGCCCGCTGCAGCGTCCTTGCCGGGGTCGATGACGACGCACTCGCTGCCCGGGCCGGTGGCGGCGACGTAGCAGTTGGTGCCCCAAGGACCTGCGGGGAAGCCGGCGATCAACACTCGGTAACACTATCGAGACCGACACGGCGCCGTCTCGGCGGTCTCTGGCACTAGGGTGGGCCACTGCTATGCAGGCGACCGAATGAGGGACTGGCAGTGACGAGCACCGAATGGGGTCGTGTCGACGACGACGGCACCGTCTACGTGAAGACCGCCGAGGGCGAACGAGCCGTCGGCCAGTACCCCGTGGGGACCCCCGACGAAGCCCTGAAGTTCTACACCGACCGCTACCTGGCGCTCGAGACCGAGGTCTCGCTGCTCGACCAGCGCGTGCGCTCCGGCGTGCTCGGTCCCGACGAGGCGACCGAGTCGATCAAGATGGTGCGCGGACAGCTGGTCGAGGCCAACGCGGTGGGCGACCTGGCCGGTCTCACCGGCCGACTGGACTCGCTCGGACCGGTGATCGCCCAGCAGCGGGCACTCAAGCGCGCCGAGAAGGCGAAGAAGTCCGCCGAGGCGAAGGAGCAGAAGGAGAAGCTCGTCGCCGCGGCCGAGAAGATCGCCGACGGCAACGACTGGCGCCACGGCGCCAACAAGCTGCGTGAGCTGCTCGACGAGTGGAAGGCACTCCCGCGCATCGACCGCCCCTCCGACGACGCACTGTGGAAGCGCTTCTCCGGCGCCCGCACCGCCTACACCCGACGCCGCAAGTCCCACTTCGCCGAGCAGGACCAGAAGCGCGACTCCGCCCGGGTCGTCAAGGAGCGTCTGGCCACCGAGGCCGAGTCGTTGTCCTCCTCGACCGAGTGGGGCATCACCGCGGGCCGCTACCGCGACCTCATGCGTGACTGGAAGGCCGCGGGTCCTGCGCCCAAGGACGTCGACGACCAGCTGTGGGCGCGCTTCCGTGGCGCCCAGGACGCGTTCTTCGGGGCACGCGACGCCGCCAACGCCGCGCTCGACCAGGAGTTCGCCGCCAACGCGGAGGTGAAGGACGCGCTGATCGTCGAGGCCGAGGCGTTGCTTCCCGTCACCGACGTCGAGGCCACCAAGAAGACCTTCCGCGACCTCGCCGACAAGTGGGACGCCGCCGGCAAGGTGCCCCGTGACCGCATGAAGGACCTCGAGGGCCGCATGCGCACCGTCGAGCAGACGATCCGCGGGCTCGAGGAAGAGCAGTGGCGCAAGTCCGACCCCGAGAAGTCCGCGCGCGCCGATGACATGGTCGCGAAGCTCCAGGCCGCGATCACCGGTGTCGAGGCCGACCTCGAGAAGGCCCGCACTGCGGGGAATGCCGCGAAGGTGAAGGAGCTCGAGGAGAACCTCGCCTCCCGACGGGCGTTCCTCGAGATGGCCAAACGCGCGTCCGACGAATTCTCCGGTTGAGCACGGCCCGGCGAGCAACGAGCGAGAGCGGCGGGTCGCGCTACTGCGTGACCCGATAGGCGTCGAAGACGCCCGGGACACCGCGGACGGCCTTGAGGACCGTGTCGAGGTGCTTGGCCTCAGCCATCTGGAAGGTGAAGCGGCTCTTGGCGACCCGGTCGCGGGTCGTGGAGAGGTTGGCGCTGAGGATGTTCACGTGGGCGTCCGAGAGCACCATCGTGATGTCGGAGAGCAGTCGGGCGCGGTCGATGGCCTCGACCTGGATGTTGACCAGGAACGTCGACTGGCCGGTCGGGGCCCACTCGACCTCGAGCACCTTCTCGGGCTGCCGGAGCAGCGAGGTGGCGTTGGTGCAGTCACAACGGTGCACCGAGACTCCCCCACCCTTGGTGACGAAGCCGAGGATGTCGTCGGGCGGGACCGGTGTGCAGCACTTGGCCAGCTTGAGCCACACGTCGGGTGAGCCCTTGACGATGACCCCGGAGTCACCGCCGCTGGACACCTTCGACCGGCCACGGCGACCGGTGATCGTGACCGCCTCGGCGAGGTCCTCCCGCGCGCCCTCGTCGCCGCCGTGCAGCTCGATGACCCGTCGTACGACGGCCTGGGCACTGAGGTTGCCCTCGCCGACCGAGGCGTAGAGAGCGGACACGTCGGCGATCTTGAAGTGGGCAGCCGCCTGCATGAGCGACTCGTGGGACAGCAGCCGCTTGAGGGGCAGGCCCTCCTTGCGCATGAGCTTGGCGATCTGGTCCTTGCCCTGCTCGATGGCCTCCTCGCGGCGTTCCTTGGTGAACCACTGGCGGATCTTGGAGCGGGCGCGCGGCGAGCGGACGAAGGTCAGCCAGTCCTGGGAGGGGGCCGCGTTGGCAGCCTTGGAGGTGAAGACCTCGATGACGTCGCCGTTCTCGAGCGTCGACTCGAGCGGGACCAAGCGGCCGTTGACGCGCGCGCCGATCGTGTGGTGGCCGACCTCGGTGTGGACGGCGTAGGCGAAGTCGACCGGGGTCGAGCCCGCGGGCAGCGCGATCACGTCGCCGCGCGGGGTGAAGACATACGTCTCGGCCCGGTTGATCTCGAAGCGCAAGGACTCCAGGAACTCGCCCGGGTCCTCGACCTCGCTCTGCCAATCGAGCAGCTGGCGCACCCACGACATGTCGTCCTTGTCGCCCATGCGCTCGGTGTCGGCGCCGGTGCGGCCGTCCTCCTTGTACTTCCAGTGGGCCGCGACGCCGTATTCCGCCCGGCGGTGCTGGGCGAAGGTGCGGATCTGCATCTCGACCGGCTTGCCCTGCGGACCGATCACGGTCGTGTGCAGCGACTGGTACATGTTGAACTTCGGCATCGCGACATAGTCCTTGAAGCGCCCGAGCACGGGGTTCCACCGGGAGTGGAGGACACCGAGCACGGAGTAGCAGTCGCGGTCCTCGTCGACGAGGATCCGGATGCCGACCAGGTCGTAGATGTCGGAGAAGTCGCGCCCGCCGACGATCATCTTCTGGTAGATCGAGTAGTAGTGCTTGGGCCGTCCGGTGACGGTGCCCTTGACCTTGGCGTCGCGCAGGTCCTTCTCGACCTGGGTGATCACCTCGGCCAGGAACGAGTCGCGCGACGGGGCGCGCTCGGCCACCATCCGCACGATCTCGTCGTAGATCTTGGGGTGCAGGGTCGCGAACGCGAGGTCCTCGAGCTCCCACTTGATGGTGTTCATGCCGAGGCGGTGGGCCAGCGGCGCATAGATGTCGAGGGTCTCGCGGGCGGTGCGTTCCTGGCTCTTCTGCGGGACGTAGCGCAGGGTCCGCATGTTGTGGAGCCGGTCGGCCAGCTTGATGACCAGGACCCGGATGTCGCGTGACATCGCGACAATCATCTTGCGGATGGTCTCGGCCTGTGCCGAGTCGCCGTACTGGACCTTGTCGAGCTTGGTCACGCCGTCGACGAGCCGGGCGACCTCGTCACCGAAGTCGGCGCGGCACGCCTCGAGCGTGTAGGGCGTGTCCTCGACCGTGTCGTGCAGCAGCGCCGCGACCAGGGTCGACTCGGTCATGCCGATGTCGGCGAGGATCGTCGTCACCGCGAGCGGATGGGTGATGTAAGGGTCACCGCTCTTGCGCATCTGCGTGCCGTGCATGGTCTCGGCGGTCGTGTAGGCCCGCTCGAGGAGCACCAGGTCGGCCTTGGGGTGGTTGGCGCGTACGGCGCGGAACAACGGCTCGAGCACGGGGTTGCCGGTCTGGGCACGCGTGCCCATGCGGGCCAGGCGCGCGCGCATGCTGCGCGCCGACGGTGGCTGCTGGTCGGAGCCGGCCGGGGTGGCTTCGGGCGCGCGCACACGCGTCGGGGGGCCCGTGCGTTCCTCGGTCACGTGGAGAGTCTAGTCCGGCTCACACGACCATCAGCGCGGTCAGCGGAAGGTCGCCGATCGTCGCTCGGCCCGGCAGGAACGAGAGCTCCAGCAGCATGGCCGCCGCTGTGGCCACTCCCCCGCACCGCTCGATGAGCTGCACGGTCGCCGCGACCGTCCCGCCGGTGGCGAGCACGTCGTCGATGACGAGCACCCGGTCGCCGGCCCCGATCGCGTCCTCGTGGAGCTCCAGCGTGGCCTCGCCGTACTCCAGGGCGTAGGAGACGCCGTGCGTGGCCCGCGGCAGCTTGCCGGCCTTGCGCACCGGCACGAACCCGACGCCCAGCGCCAGCGCGACGGGGGCGGCGAAGATGAACCCGCGTGCCTCCATGCCGACCACCTTGTCGACCACGACGACACCGTCGGCGTCACGACCACCCGCGGCCAGGGCCGCGACCACGGCCGCGAAGCCGGACGGATCGGCGAGCAGAGGAGTGATGTCCTTGAAGACGATGCCGGGTTCGGGGAAGTCGGGGACGTCGACCACGAGGCGGGCCAGCGCCTCGCGGGCCTCCTCACTCACCGGCAAGGCTCACTTCTTGCCGCGCTTGGACTTCGTCTGTCGCACGGGCTGGACCCGACCGGAGGCGTTGCCCTGCTTGACCGGGCCTCGCGCGGGAGGCGCCACACGACCGCGGTCGCTCGCCTCGGGCTGACGCGGCGGGGCAACGGCGGACCGGGTGACCGGGCGACCCTCGTCGTCGTCCTCGTCGAGGTCGTCGTCGGGACCGGCCGCGACCGGCATGTCCTCGACGAACGACGGCACGGTGGCGTAGCGGTCGGCCTGCGCCTTGGCGCGGGCCTTGGCGCGGCGCTCCTGGAGGACGACCTCGCTCTCCCCCGACTTGAGGTGCACCAGCACCCGAGGGGCCAGGAAGATCGAGGAGTAGACGCCGACGGCCATGCCGACGAACTGCGCGAGCGCGAGGTCCTGCAGCGAGCTGGCACCGAGCTGGACGGCGCTCACGTAGAGGATCGCGCCGATCGGGATCAGCGCCACGATGCCGGTGTTGATCGAGCGCACCAGGGTCTGGTTGACGGCCAGGTTGGCCGCGTCACTGTAGGACTGACCGCTCTGGAGCCGTTCGTGGGTGTTCTCGCGGACCTTGTCGAAGACGACGACGGTGTCGTAGAGGGAGAACCCGAGGATCGCGAGCAGTCCCGTGACCGCTGACGGTGTCACCTGGAAGCCGGAAAGGGCGTAGATCCCGATCGTGATCATGATGTCGTGGGCCAGGGCGACGAACGCGGCGACCGACATCTTCCACTCGCGGAAGTAGACCCAGATGAACAGCATGACGAGCACGAGGAAGACGAGCACACCGATGGCCGCCCGCTGGGCGACCTCCTGGCCCCAGCTGGCGCCGATCTCGTCCTGCGACAGGTCCTGCGCGTCGAAGTCGACGACCGTCTGCATGGCAGCGACGACCTGGTCGCTCTCGGCCTGGTCGAGGTCCTCGACCTGCAGGATGATCGAGTCGTCACCCGCGGTCGTGGCGGAGGGCGAGGACGCACCCTCGACACCGGCGCCGGCGACCGCCTCGCGCAACGCGTCGGCCGTCTCCTGGGTGGCTTGCGAGGTGCTCACCGGCACGCGGTACTGCGTGCCACCAGTGAACTCGATGCCGAAGTTGAGCGGCTTGAGGAACACGATCGCGATGGCGGCCAGCACCAGGAACCCCGAGATGGAGTACCAGAGCGCCTTGCGTCCGACGAAGTCGATCGAGCGGCGGCCCCCGTAGAGGTCGTTGCCGATCCGTGAGAACTTGCCCATCAGACCCTCCCCTCCACGCGGACGTCCATGCCCAGTGTCTCGGTGCTCAGGCCGGAGAACCGACCACCGCCGTTGAAGAAGCGGAACTGTCCCAACCACGAGACCAGCGGCTTGGTGAACCAGAAGAGCACCGCGAGGTCGATCAGGGTGGACAGGCCGAGCGCGAAGCCGAAGCCCTTGACCGCACCCGTCGCGAAGAAGTAGAGCACGAACGCCGACAGCAGCGACACCACGTTGGCCGCCAGACGCGTGACCTTGGCCCGCTTCCAGCCGCTCTCGACCGCGACGCGCATGGTCTTGCCGTCGCGCATCTCGTCGCGGATGCGCTCGAAGAAGATGATGAAGGAGTCAGCGGTGATGCCGACCGCGATGATCAGGCCCGCGATGCCGGGCAGGGTCAGCGTGAAGCCGGCCGAGACACCGAGCAGCAGCACCATCGAGTAGGTGATGACCGCGGCGATGGCCAGCGAGCCGAGCACCACCAGGCCGAGGCCGCGGTAGTAGAGCAGGCAGTAGAGCATCACGAGACCGAGACCGAAGCCACCGGCGATGAGCCCTGCGTTGAGCTGGTTGCCGGCGAGCGAGGGACCGATGGTCTCGACGGTCACGTCGTCCTGGAAGGCGATCGGCAGGGCGCCGAACTTCAGGCTCGTGGCCAGGCTGGTGGCCGACTCCTCGTTGAAGTTGCCGCTGATCTCGGCCTGACCGTTGGGGATCCGGCCGTTCATCGTCGGGGCCGAGATGATCTGGCCGTCGAGGACGATCGCGAACTGCTGGCCCGTGGAGACGAGGGTGTTGGAGACCTTGGCGAACACGTCCTCACCGATGCCACCGATGTCGATGTTGACGACCCAGTTGACCTCGTTCTGCGGGATGCCGGCCGAGGCGGAGTCCAGGTCGGTGCCCTCGATGACGCTCTTGGAGAGCAGGTACTTGACGACCTGACCGTCCTCGTCGGGTCGCTCGCAGGTGACGAGCGGCTGGTTGGGGTCATCGACGACGACCGGCGGCGAGCCGTCGGTCGGGCACTGGAAGGCATTGAAGGCGTCGATCGAGGCCTGGTCGGGGTTGTTCATCCAAGCGAGCTCCTCGTCGAGGCGCTCCGCCTCGAGCGCGGGGTCGCCCTGCGGCACCACGGCCTGCGACTCGGTCGGCGAGGCCGACCCGGAGGGCTCGGTGCCCGCGGAGTCGCTGGGGCTGTCGGTCGGTGCGGCGCTCGGGGAGGCGGCGTCGCTCGGCGCCTCGGTCGGCGTCGGGGACGTCGTCCCACCGGACTTCGTCAGGTAGCCCAGGGGCGGGCGGTTGGCGGTGCCGTTGCCGGCGCCCTCGCCCGTGCCTGCCCCGCCGGTCGCTCCGCCGGTGGCTCCTTCCTGCGGGACGAACTGGTTGGGGTCGAACTGCTGGTTGGGATCGACGGTGCCGGTGCCGCACGGCGCGAAGTCGGAGCACGCGACCAGGCGGAACCGCAGCTGCGCCTGGCGCTGGACGGTGTCGACCAGGTCGCGGCGGCTGTCGCCGGGGATCTCGGCGACGATGAAGCGGCCGCTCTGCGTGGTGACCTCGGCCTCGACGACGCCGGACCCGTTGACGCGCTGGTCGATGATCTGGCGGGCCTCGTCGAGGCTGCTCGCGCTGGGGTCACCGATGGCGGTCAGGGTGATGCGGGTGCCGCCCTGGAGGTCGAGACCGAGCTCGGGCTTCCAGGTCCCGGAGAGTGCCACCAGCCCGTAGGAGATGGCCACGCCCATGAGGAACACCAACAGGGTGCGTCCGGGGCGGGCGGTCTTGCGAGCCATGTCAGTTCTCCTCCGGCTCGGCCTCGCCGAGCTCCGGTTGTGTGACGGTGCCGACGGCGCCGCGGGCGACGTGGATGACCACGCCCGGAGCGATCTCGACGCCCACGCGGTCGTCGTTCAGCTCGCGCAGCGTGCCGTAGACACCGGAGGTGAGCATGACCTCGTCCCCCACGGACAACGCTGACTGCATGCGTGAGAGTTCCTTGGACCGCCGAGAAGCCGGCCGGATGACCAGAAGCCAGAACAGGAGAGCGATTCCGACGAGCGGCAAGAGCTGGACAAGCTCTGGGGGCACAACATGACCTTCCACGCGACTGATGGGGGGCGCGGCGCACACCCCGAGGGGGGAGACCGACCGCGACGGGAGAGTCTAACCGCGTGGGTCCGTCGTGCGACGAATCAGTCCTCGAACAGCGTGGCTTCGGCGTCCATCGCCAGGGTCGCCTCGGGCGGCACGAGGCCCAGGTGTCGCCAGGCTCCGGCAGTCGCCACCCGGCCCCGCGGCGTGCGGGCGAGGAAGCCGTTGCGGACGAGGAACGGCTCCGCGACCTCCTCGACCGTCTCGCGCTCCTCGCCGACCGCGACGGCCAGCGTGGAGATGCCGACCGGTCCCCCGCCGAAGCGGCGGCACAGGACGTCCAGGACGGCTCGGTCCAGTCGGTCGAGACCGAGCTCATCGACCTCGTAGAGCTCGAGGGCGGCCTGGGCGACGTCACGGTTGACCACGCCGTCGGCGCGCACCTGGGCGAAGTCGCGGACCCGGCGCAGCAGCCGGTTGGCGATGCGCGGGGTGCCGCGGGAGCGCGAGGCGATCTCGGCGGAGCCCTCCTCGGTCAGCTCGACGTCGAGGAGCCCGGCCGAGCGGTGCACGATCCGGTCGAGCTCGTGGGCCTCGTAGAACTCCAGGTGCGCGGTGAACCCGAAGCGGTCTCGCAGCGGCCCGGGCAGCAGCCCGGCGCGGGTCGTCGCCCCGACCAGCGTGAAGGGCGGGATCTCCAGCGGGATGGCGGTCGCGCCCGGGCCCTTGCCGATGATCACGTCGACCCGGAAGTCCTCCATGGCCATGTAGAGCATCTCCTCGGCCGGGCGGGACATGCGGTGGATCTCGTCGACGAACAGCACGTCGCCGTCGTTCATGCCCGACAGGATCGCGGCGAGGTCGCCCGCGTGGGTGATCGCCGGGCCGCTGGTGAGCCGCAGGGGCGTCGACATCTCGTGGGCGATGATCATCGCCAGCGTGGTCTTCCCCAGCCCCGGAGGACCGGAGAGCAACACGTGGTCAGGAGCCCGACCGCGACGCCGCGCGGCCTCGAGGACCAGACCGAGCTGCTCGCGCACCCGGGTCTGTCCGACGACCTCGTCGAGCGAGCGCGGTCGCAGCGCCGCGTCGATGGCGCGCTCGTCACCCTCGAGCTCTGGGGCGGTCAGGGACCGTAGGTGCTGCTCCTCGACCATGTCCAGGTCGTCCTCGTGCACCGCCTCAGGCCTTGCTCAGCGAGCGGAGGGCGGCGCGGAGCAGTGCACCGACGTCGGGGTGGTCGCCGGCCTGGGGCGCCACGCTCTCGGCGGCGTTGTCGGCGTCCTTGGCCGACCAGCCGAGCCCGAGCAGGCCCTGGGTGACCTGGTCGCGCCAGGCCGGGATCATCGAGACCGGCGTGCTGACGCGGCCACCGACGGGCGGGCCGATGCGGTCCTTGAGCTCGAGGATGATCCGCTGGGCGCCCTTCTGGCCGACACCGGGGACGCGGGTGAGCGTCTTCACGTCGTCGGAGGCCACGGCCCGGCGCAGGTCGTCGGGGCTCAGCACCGCGAGCATCGCCTGGGCGAGCTTGGGGCCGACGCCGGAGGCGGTCTGCACCAGCTCGAAGGCCGCCTTCTCGTCGTCGTCGACGAAACCGAAGAGGGTCAGGGAGTCCTCGCGGACGACCATGCTGGTGGGCAGGGTCGCGAGGTGCCCCGGTCGCAGGGTGGCGAGCGTGCCGGGGGTGCACAGCAGCTCGAGGCCGACCCCGCCGACCTCGAGGACGGCGCTGGTGAGGGTCAGCGCGGCGACCTCGCCACGCACGAACGCGATCATGCTCTGCTCCTGGTGGTCCGGGTCGAGGTGGACGTCGGGCGACGGGAGGCCGCGAGCGCCGCGTCGATGCGGGCCTGCGCGCCACCGCGCCAGATATGGGTGATCGCCAACGCGAGGGCGTCGGCGGCGTCGGCCGGCTTGGGAGGCGCATCGAGGCGCAGGATGCGGGTCACCATCGCGCCGACCTGGGCCTTGTCGGCACGACCGTTGCCGGAGACGGCGGCCTTGACCTCGCTGGGCGTGTGCAGGGCGACCGGCAGGCCACGCCGGGCTGCGCAGACAAGCGCGATGCCGCTGGCCTGGGCGGTGCCCATGATCGTGCTGACATCGGAGCGCGCGAAGACCCGCTCGACGGCGACCGCGTCGGGCTGGTGCTCGTCGAGCCACGCGTCGATGCCGCGCTCGATCGTGACCAGGCGCTCCGCGATCGGCAGGGTGCTGGTCGTGCGGATGACGTTGACGTCGATCAGGGTCAGTGGACGACCCACCATGCCCTCGACGACGCCCATGCCCATGCGCGTCAGCCCGGGATCGATCCCCAGCACCCGCATCAGCCCGGTCATCACAACGCCTCTCGTCCGAACACCTGTTCGGAGGTCCACGCTATCCGGCCTGCGGGACCCTCGGGCCCGCGACACGCCCTGGTCAGGCGTCGAGCTCGGCCATGACCTCGTCGGAGACGTCGAAGTTGGCGAAGATGTTCTGCACGTCGTCGAGGTCCTCGAGCACGTCGACCAGGCGAAACATCTTGCCGGCGGCCTCGGCGTCGAGCTCGACCTGCATGTCGGGGACGAACGAGGCGTCGGCGGAGTCGTAGTCGATGCCCGCGGCCTGGAGCGCCGTGCGCACGCCGACCAGGTCGGTCGCCTCGGAGATCAGCTCGAAGGCCTCCCCCAGGTCGTTGACGTCGTCGGCGCCGGCCTCGAGGGTCGCCTCGAGCAGGTCGTCCTCGCTGATCTCCTTGCCCTCCTGGGACCGCGGCACCACGACGACGCCCTTGCGGTTGAAGAGGAACGAGACCGAGCCAGGGTCGGCGAGCGAGCCGCCGTTGCGGCTCATCGCGGTGCGGACCTCCATGGCGGCACGGTTCTTGTTGTCCGTGAGGCACTCGATGAGCATCGCGACGCCGGAGGGGCCGTAGCCCTCGTACATGATCGTCTGGTAGTCCGCGCCGCCCGTCTCCGCACCGGAGCCCCGCTTGACGGCGCGGTCGATGTTGTCGTTGGGGACCGAGGACTTCTTGGCCTTCTGGATGGCGTCGTAGAGCGTCGGGTTGCCCGTGAGGTCACCGCCGCCCATCCGGGCAGCGACCTCGATGTTCTTGATGAGCTTGGCGAACATCTTGCCGCGCTTGGCGTCGACGACGGCCTTCTTGTGCTTGGTGGTCGCCCATTTGGAGTGGCCGGACATGCGTCCCTCTTCTGTGAGAAGTCGGTTGCTCAGGAAGTGCTGTGCACGGTGGTGCCGGCAGTGGAGTCGCGCACAAGGTCGACGAACAGCTCGTGGATCCGGGTGTCGCCGCCGACCTCCGGGTGGAAGGACGTCGCCATCAACGGCCCCTGCCGGACCGCGACGATCCTACTCGCGCCCTCCGCGACCTCGACCTGCCCGAGGACCTCGACGCCCGGGCCGACCGACTCGACCCACGGGGCGCGGATGAAGACGGCGTGCACCTGCCCCTCGACACCCCTGATCGTGAGCTCTCCCTCGAAGGAGTCGACCTGGCGGCCGAAGGCGTTGCGCCGCACGGTGATGTCGAGCCCGCCGAAGGTCTCCTGACCGAGCGAGCCGTCCTCGATGCGGTCGGCGAGCAGGATCATCCCTGCGCACGTCCCGAAGGTCGGCATGCCCCGCTTGATCCGGTCGCGCAACGGCTCGAGCAGCTCGAAGGTGCGGGCCAGCTTGGCCATCGTGGTGGATTCGCCGCCCGGGACGACCAGCCCGTCGACGGCGTCGAGCTCGGCCGGGCGGCGCACCCCGATCGCCTTAACGCCGAGCGTCTCGAGCATCCGCAGATGCTCGCGCACGTCGCCCTGGAGAGCGAAGACGCCGATGGTGGGTGCGGTCACCGCTCTAGTTTAGGAGCGCCCTCGACAGCCCGGCGCACGGCATCCAGACGTCGCTGCCACGGGTCGACCGCTTCGGTCACCGCCCCGGTGTTGGTCAGACGCAGCAGCGCCCCGTCCTCGGCCGTGGGCCAGGTCTGCCCGCCGACGAGGTTGGGATCACCCGTGCGCACGAACGACGCCCAGTAGTCACTCACGACGGCCGCCATCCCCGGGGCGTCCGCCTGGGCCCCGAGAGGCAGGACCCCGTCGAAGACGTAGGGCAGCTCGCTCGCGTGGGGCGCTCCACCGACACGCGCGAACGCTTCCGCGGTGACGACCTCGAAGCGGTAGCGCCAGGTCGGCGCGCGACGGCCGTGCGCGGTGGCGAGCAAGCGGGCGGGCTCGGTGAAGATGGCGTCGGCCATCAGGTGCCGTCGTACGGCGTCGGGGGTGGCGTAGGCGCGGACCAGGCTCGCCTCGCCGGCTGATCGGAGCAGCGCGCGGGCCTCGTCGTCCAGGCCCAGGGGTTTGAGGAGGTCGGCCTCGAGGTCGAGGTCGGTGCTGCCGACGAGGAAGGGGACGTCCTGCTCCTGACCGGCGGCGAAGGCCTGCGCCACGGGCGCGGTCACGAGGGTGCCGTCGACGACCGGCACCTGGCCGGCGAAGACGTCCAGCGGCCAGGTCATCACCTCGGCGGCGTCGAGGGAGCGCAGGGCAGCGGCGTCGAGCGCGCCGGCCGCGGTGGCCAGGCGTCGCCCCTCCGAGGTCGCCTGGGCGAAGGTCTGCGTGGGCTCGCGGCCCAGGCCGGACTGGGAGATCGCCTGCGCGAAGAGGCCGTCGGTCGTCGGCGACGCCATCAGGGCGTTGACGGAGAGTCCGCCGGCGGAGCCGCCGCCCACCGTCACGCGATCGGGGTCGCCACCGAAGTCGGCGATGTTGTCCTGCACCCACTCCAGCGCGGCCACCTGGTCACGCAGGCCGGCGTTGGCCGACTCGGGATCGAGGGCGGGGTGAGCGAGGAAGCCGAGCCGGCCGAGGCGGTAGTTCAGCGTGACCAGCAGGACCCCGCGGCGGACGAACGCCTCGCCGTCAGCGGCCTCGGTGCGTCCCGAGCCCATGACGAAGCCCCCACCGTGGATCCACACCAGGACCGGGAGGTCCTCGCCGACCTCCGCTGGCCGCTCGACGTTGAGGAAGAGGCAGTCCTCGCTGGTGAGCGTGCTGGTGAGCGTGCTGGCGAGCGACGGTGGGTGCAGGCAGTCCGCTCCGAACTGCGTGGCGTCGCGCCCCCCCTCCCACGGGGCCGCCGCTTGAGGCGCCCGCCAGCGCAGGTCACCCAGGGGCGGTGCAGCAAAGGGGATGCCACGCCACGAGCGCACGCCTTCGTGGTCGATCCCTTGGAGCAGCCCGTCGTCGGTCTCGACGACGAGCGCGGAGCCCGCCACGCGCGGCACTGGCTGCACGGGCTGGTCGATCAGGCTGCTGCAGCCCCCGAGCAGCAGCAGACAGACCGCGGCCGCGGCGAGCGCTCCCCGTCGACGATCCACGCGGCGAACCTAGTGGCAGGGTGGGCACCCGTGAGGCGGTTCTCGGCGTGTGCGGCCGGTCGGCTGCGCGGCTCAGGTGCCTGGCCCTGCGCTGGTGCTGGTCGGCACGTGCGCTACCGGGAGAGCCTTGGTGTCCGTCGGTCCACGAGTGCCCCGTCCGGGAATCGGCTCAGCCACAGAGACTGACGACCGCCACGGTGTAGCCGCGCGTCGTCGAGGGACCCGAGGACCACGGCCCGAAGTTGGCCGTCACCCACGCGGTCCCCCCCGAGATCGCGGAAACGAGCGTCGCACTGGTGCCGGCGTAGGTCTGGCTCTGCGCCCCGCCGCTCCCGTAGTGGAGCGTGTAGCTCGTCGCGCCCGCCACGGAGCTCCAGTTGAACGTGACCGAGAGGACCCCCAGTCCGCCGCAGGTGAAGGTCGCCGGTGCTGACGTCGACACTGCCGCGAGCGACGTGCTCGTGACATCGACACCGTCCGTCCAGTTCGCCGACGCCGGCGAGGGCAGCAATCCCGCACCACCGACCACCGCCATCGCGAGCACCCGGGAGGCATGCCGACCGGCCGCCGTCGAGACGGCCCGGCGCTTCCCGCGCGCTGGAGGTGGCGGAGGTGGCGGAGGTGGCGGGCGTGGCACGGAGGGCGGGACGTCGTCGCGGCCACGGAGGAGCACCGAGGCCAGGAACGCTCCGTAGAGGCCGAGCAGGAGCATGCCGACGCGACCCGACATCCAGCCGAGCACGTAACCGAGCCGCGGCACGCTGGCGATCACGCGGTCCGCCTCGCTCACCGTGTGGATCTCGCGGTCGGCCGAGCGGTTGGCGTCGCCCCGGAGGGTCAGCTGACGCTGATCTCCTTGCGAGGCGAGGCTCACGACCCGGTGCGTCACCCGCGTGCCGCCTGCATCCACGACCGACACGACGTCCCCGACGCGCAGGTCGGCGGCGGGGACGGTGCGGACCAGTGCGAGCGCGCCGGTGTCGATGGCCGGCGCCATCGAGCCCGACCTGAAGACGAGGGGACGCACATCGAGCGTCAGGCCGGCCAGCACCACGAGCAGCCCGAGCGACCCCAGCAGGGCCCCGAGGGTCAGGACCAGCTCGCCGACACCTCGCACCAGCCGGGACCTCACGAGACGTCCGAGGTGCCGGTGACGGTGAAGGTCGCGTTGGCCGTCTTCCCCTGCAGGCTGCTCGGGGCAGCACCGTCGAACGTCATCTGGAAGCAGAGCGTCTGCGTGCCTGCGGCCGCCATGGGGCCCTGGCGCGCAGTGACCAGCCCGGTCGACGTGGTCACGGTCAAGGCCACCACGTTGACCAGGCTCGTTCCACCGACACACGTGGCTCCGTTGCCCGTGCCCGACCTGGTCCCTCCGGCGGACACCGTCAACTTGAGGGCACCCGCGGTCCCGAAGGCAGCAGCATCGGTGCCGGTGAGTCCTCCGGTCATCGTCCACTTCAGTGGCGCGGTGCCGTTGTTCTTCAGGGTCAGCACCTCGGCCGAGGTGTTGCCCGGCACCATGATGGACATCCCGAGCGTCGTGGTGCTCACCGAGACGTCGGTGTTGTTGACCTGCAGGTCCAGGGTCCCGGCGGTGAAGGTCGTGCCGCTGATGACCACGTCGTCGGTCCAGAACGCGAAGGTGCCGGTCGTCCCGAGGACCCCGACGAGACCGAGGCCCAGCAGGGCACGCAGTCGAGCAGACCCCAGGACCCGAGGACGACGCCTGCTGCCAGCAGCCGCATGGCTAGGCATGGGAGCGCTCCCGGTGCGGCACCTTGGACCATCGGTCCCGCAGGGCTCCGGCGAACTCGACGAGGGCATAGAGAAGCAGTACGCCGGCCACGACGAAGATTCCGAGCTGTCGCTCGTGGGGCGAGAACAGGTCGCTGAAGTGGCCGACGTAGGGCACGGAGTACCAGAGCTCGCCGCGCACCTGCACCTCACGGACGACGTCCTCGTCAGGCACGGGGTTGGCGTCACCCCGCGTCAGCAGCGAGAGCTCGCCGCGTCCGTCGTAGCGGACCGACACCACGCGGTGCGTCACGAACACCGGCTCGCCGGAGGCGACCTGGTAGGTCACGACGTCACCCGCCGCGATCTCCTTACCTGAGGTCGGTCGCGTTACGACGAGGGTGCCGGGAGGCAGGCCGGGCTGCATGGAGCTCGTCAGCACCACGTAGGGCGTCGCGCCGACGACCCGAGGGATCACGACGGCGACAGCGAGCAGGGCGAGGCCCCCGGCGATGACCAGCCAGGCGACGATCCGTCCCATCCGCGACACGACGGGCCCCTCAGGAGTGCGTCTGGGTCGCGGTGATGTTGACGGCACCGAGATCGACGTCACCCAGCTTCGATCCGTTCGTCGCAGCAGGTCCGTCGAAGGTCACGGTGATCGTGGACTTGATCGCATAGGTGCCCGGGGCGGTCAGCGGCGCGTAGGCCGCCCCGTCGACGAGGAACGTCGCGGTGGCCGCCAGCTCGGTGTCCAAGGTGGTCGTGGGATCGGCGACGAGGGCAGCTGTGTCGATCGCGAGGGTGGCGCCGACGTGTTCGCCGTTCAGGGTGAGCGTCGCGCTGCACACCTTCGTGATCACGTCGCCCGGCACGATGTTGGTCACCCCGGGCGTGTAGGCACCCGCGCCGTCGAGCTCCCAGTTATGGAGGCCCGCCCCGACGCACGTGGGGGCGGTCAGCGTCACGGTCCCCGACGTGATGTTCGAGGTGCCCACGTCGAGCGAGTCCGTCCAGAACGCCAGCGTGCCGGCACCGCCCGTGAGCAGCACCGCAGCGGCTCCGGTAGCCAGTGCGCCTTTGGTGGTCTTGTGCATGGTTCCTCCCAGGATCCTCGAGGCACGCGGTTCCCCCAACGCCTCTCCCCTGGGACAACGGCACGAATGCACGTCACCTGAGGGATTTCCCGTCACCATCGCCAGCACCCCGTGGTCGGGACTGACCACGGGGTGCTGACGGGACCGACCTGGAGGGACTACCAGCCGCGCTCGGAGAGGCGGTGGGGCTGGGGGATCTCGTCGACGTTGATGCCGACCATGGCCTCGCCCAGGCCGCGCGAGACCTTGGCGACGACGTCGGGGTCGTCGTAGAACGTGGTGGCCTTGACGATCGCCTCGGCACGCTCGGCGGGGTTGCCGGACTTGAAGATGCCCGAGCCCACGAAGACACCCTCGGCGCCGAGCTGCATCATCATCGCCGCGTCGGCGGGAGTCGCGATGCCGCCGGCGGTGAACAGCACGACCGGGAGCTTGCCGCGCACGGCCACCTCCTCGACCAGCTGGTAGGGAGCCTGCAGCTCCTTGGCCGCGACATAGAGCTCGTCGTGCTCCATCGAGGACAGCCGGCGGAGCTCGGCGTTGATGGTGCGCATATGCATGACCGCGTTGGACACGTCACCCGTGCCGGCCTCGCCCTTGGAGCGGATCATCGCCGCGCCCTCGTTGATGCGGCGCAGCGCCTCACCGAGGTTGGTCGCCCCGCACACGAACGGTGCCGTGAATTTCCACTTGTCGATGTGGTGGGTGTAGTCGGCCGGGGTCAGCACCTCGGACTCGTCGATGTAGTCGACACCGAGGCTCTGCAGGACCTGCGCCTCAGCGAAGTGACCGATGCGGGCCTTGGCCATGACAGGGATCGAGACGGCCGCGATGATCGAGTCGATCATGTCGGGGTCGCTCATCCGCGAGACGCCGCCCTGGGCGCGGATGTCGGCCGGGACCCGCTCCAGCGCCATGACGGCGACCGCGCCGGCGTCTTCCGCGATCTTGGCCTGCTCGGCCGTCACGACGTCCATGATGACGCCGCCCTTGAGCATCTCGGCCATGCCGCGCTTCACGCGCGAGGTGCCGGTGGTGGAGCCGTTCTCAGCAGTGGGGGAAGAGGTCTCAGACATGCCTCCATCGTACGGCGGTCAGGTCGCGGGAGCCGTTTCGGGACCGTCCTGGGACGACTCGCCGGACTGGACCAGCGCGTCCGCGGCGATGGCCTGGCGGCGGACCTTCATGACGCGGAAGATCACCGTGTAGGTGTTGGCGAACGCGAGGACCCACAGCGTGAGGTACATCAGGATCGGCAGGTCGAGGATCGCGCTCAGGCCGGTCATCACGAGGATCGCCACCAGCCGGTCGGCGCGCTCGGCCAAACCCCCCTTGGCATCCATGCCCAACGACTCGGCGCGAGCGCGGGAGTAGGACGTCACCGAACCCATGACCAGGCAGTAGAGCGTGAGGCAGAGGTAGAGGTAGTAGTCACCGGGACCGGCGAAGTAGAGCGCCAGGCCGCCGAAGATCGCGCCGTCGCCGATCCGGTCGAGCGTGGAGTCCCAGAACGCGCCGAACTTCGAGGTGCGGCCCGTCTGACGCGCCATCTGCCCGTCGACGAGATCGCTGAACACGAAGGCGGTGATCACCAGGACGCCGATCAGCAACTCCCCCATCGGGAAGAAGACCAGCGCGCCGGCCGATACCCCGACGGTCCCCACGAACGTCACCGTGTCCGGGCTGATGCCCAGCTTGATGAAGAGGTTGACGAACGGCGCGAGCATGACGCCCTGCCAGAAACTCTTGAACCTGTCGAGCATGGTCGGAGGCTAGTCGCTGCCGACCTCCGGGCCACAACTCGGAGGCGTAGAGTCGCTGGCAGGGGCCACTCAGGCAACCCATATCGAGAGATTCCCGGATGAGCGACAAGTCGCCACGACAAGGAATGACGAAGAAGACTGGCAAGTCCATCAAGGAGAAGCGAGCCGAGAAGCGCGACTCGGCCAGCGGCGCCGGCTCCGGCTCGATGGAGAAGCTCAGCGAGAAGAAGCGCTGAGCACCCCCGTGCCACTCCTGAGCCTGGGGGTGGTGGGGACCTCGGAGAAGGAGAACGAACGTCGTCTCCCGCTCCACCCCGAGCACATCGCGGAGCTCGACGCCGACCTGCGCGCCAGCATCACCCTCGAGACCGGCTATGGCACCCACTTCGGGTACGACGACCGCGAGCTCGCCGACCTCGTCGCGGGCTTCCTGCCACGCGACGAGATCCTGGCCGCCTCCGACGTCGTGCTGCTACCCAAGCCGCAGCTCGCCGATGTCGAGGCACTCTCCCCCGGGCAGGTCCTCTGGGGCTGGCCGCACTGCGTCCAGGACACCGCGGTCACCCAAGCCGCGATCGACCGGCAGCTGACCCTGATCGCCTTCGAGGCGATGAACCACTGGACCCGCGACGGCTCGGTCGGGCTGCACGTCTTCCACAAGAACAACGAGCTCGCCGGCTACTGCTCGGTCCTGCAGGCGATGCAGATCGCGGGCATCACCGGCGACTACGGGCGGCGGCTGAGCGCGATCGTCATCGGCTTCGGTGCCACGGCGCGAGGCGCGGTCACGGCCCTCAACGCGCACGGCGTGCACGAGGTCGCGGTCCTGACGACGCGGCAGGTCACCGCGGTCGCAGCGCCGATCCACTCGGTGCGCATCCGCACGGTCGACCACGACGCCGACGGACTGGCCATGAGCGTCATCACCGAGCGTGGGCGCGAGCCGTTGGCTGCCTACCTCGCCGAGAACGACATCATCGTCAACTGCACCCTGCAGGACACGGCGGCCCCGCTGACCTACCTGCAGACCGCAGACCTCGAGGCGTTCCGCCGCGGCAGCCTGATCGTGGACGTGTCGTGCGACCTGGGCATGGGCTTCGAGTGGGCCCGACCCACGGGCTTCGACGAGCCGACGTTCCCCGTCGGCGAGCACGGCCAGGTGAGCTACTACGCCGTCGACCACAGCCCGTCCTACCTGTGGGGCTCGGCGACGTGGGACAACAGCTCGGCGACGGTGCCCTTCATCCGCACCGTGCTCGAGGGGTCGGCGTCGTGGGACGCCGACGAGACCATCCACCGCGCCATCGAGATCCGTGAGGGGGCCATCGTCAACCCGGCGATCCTGGCCTTCCAGGGGCGCTCCGCCACCGCGCCGTACGACGTGCCTGACGTCTGACGCGCCTGCTCGCTGGTCGAGCCCGAGGAGCCCTCGGGCTCGGTCAGAGGGGGCCTGGCCTTGTTGGGTGTCCCACTTCTCCGGCCCGATCCGCCTTCGACTTCCATCTGAGGGGCTCCGCGCGCGGGCGACCCGAGAATGCAGCAGGCGATCACGCCATTCCAGACTCGACTTCGTCGAGCTGTTGCGGCGCCCGCGGGCGTGCGACCATGCCGCGCTCCACGAACATTTCCGCTGGCGTGCATCCTCGTGAGGGAAAGGCCCCGCCCCGATGGTCAATCGTTTGACCACCGCGGGAAAGGGGTCCTGGGCGAGCGCTGGGCCCGCGACTTCGGCTCTCCGACCGACGAGGGGCGCTCAACGGTCCCAGGCGTCGGCGATCAGGGACCGCGTGTCGGTGAGGAGCTCGGGAAGGGTCTTGGTGCGCCCGATGATCGGCATGAAGTTCTGGTCGCCGGTCCAGCGCGGCACGACGTGCTGGTGCAGGTGGGCCGCGATGCCGGCGCCGGCGACGACACCCTGGTTCATCCCGATGTTGAAACCGCCCGCGCCGGAGACCGAGCGGATGACACTCATCGCCCGGCGGGTGAGGTCGGCGATGTCGGCGGCCTCCTCGTCGGTGGTCGCGGTGTAGTCGGCGACGTGGCGGTAGGGACAGACCATCAGGTGGCCCGGCGCGTAGGGGTAGAGGTTGAGGACCACGAAGGCGAGCCGTCCTCGGCGCACCACGAGCCCCGCGGCATCGTCGATGGACGGGATCCGGCAGAACGGGCACTCCCCCGACGTCGCATTGGCCGGCTTGTTCTCGCCGCGGATGTAGGCCATCCGGTGCGGGGTCCAGAGCCGGTCGAGGTCGTCGGGCTCACCGACGCCGTCCTGCACGATCGTGTCACTCATGCTTGCGCCACCTCAGGTCCGTCGTCGACCAGGCCCCAAAGCCCGAAGAGCTCCTCGATCGGCCGGTCCGGGTCGAGGTCGAGGCCGAGCCGGCGGGCGTGGCCGTCGAGCAGGTGCCACACCGAGCGGCTGAGGATGTCGGAGAGCTGGGCGGCCGAGGGCTCGCGCTCCTCGCGCGACGCCCATCGTCGTACGGCGCCGAAGACCGCACCCACCAGGGCGTAGGCCAGCGGGTCGATCGCCGCCTTCTCGCCGTCGTCGAGCTGCACCTCGAGCATGGTCACCGCCGTCTCGAGGATCTCGACGAGCACGCCGGCGATCTGGTGGATGCCGTTCTGGAGCGGGCCGGGGCCGCCGGTGGAGTCATGCTCAGCGAGGCGGTGCAGCGCCGGGTGCTCGACAGCCCAGTCGACGTAGGTCGAGATGATCCGGTGGATGATCTCGTTGACCGTGCCGTCGAGGCTGACCTGCGGCACCAGCAGCGCGGTGAGCTGCACCAGGATCTCGGCCTGGATGGCCCGGTCGAGGTCGGCGCGGTCGGAGAAGTGGCGGTAGACGACCGTGCGGTTGAGGCCGGCCTCGTCCGCGATCTGCTGGACGTGGAACTCCGCGCCAGGCTCGGCGGTCTCCACGACCGCGATCGCGGCGTCGAGGATCTGCTGGCGGCGCTGCTGGTTGTGTCGGTCCCAGCGCGCCTGACGTCCGTCCACCCTCGCGCTGGCCACCACTCAACTCCGTTTCTCGAACCACTCCCTGGCTGAAGGGTAACGGCGACGGGCCGGACGTCGGGCACCTTGCTGCGCGACGCGCACCAGCTCCTCGACGTCGACGAACTTGGCGCGGGCCCGACCGCGGGCGGCACCACGGCGCCGCTCCTCGGCATCGATGGCCTGCCACCCTGCGAGGTCGACCACGTCGGGGCACCGGCCGCGCACGACCTCCGCGATGGACGCGCGGGTCCCCACGGGCGTCGCCGTCGCGCCGGAGTCGAGGTCGTCCAGGATCCGCGTGACGGTCTCCTGCGCGCAGGTCTTGTTGGTCCCGATGAAGCCGCTCGGACCGCGCTTGGCCCACCCGACGACGTAGACCCCGGGCCGCACGCGCCCCCGGTCGCTCGGCACCACGCCGGTCGCGGGGTCGTGGGGAAGGTCGGCGACGGGCTCCCCGCGATAGCCGACCGAGCGGAGCACGAGGCGGGTCTCAAGGAGCTGCCGCTCCCCGGACGGCACGGCGCGCAGCTCGCCGTCGGCGCCGACCTCGAGGCGGTTGGTCACGACCTCGACGCCGGTGACTCCGTGCTCGTCGCCGACGATGCGGGTCGGCGAGGTGAGGAAGCGCAGCTCGATCGTCGGGAGACTGGGCCGCCGCGGGCGGGCCGCGAGCTCCGCGAGGAGCCGGCTCCGCTCGTCCACCGCCCCGCCGGCCTCCACCGCCGTGGCACCAGCGAGCCCCGACACCCGCACGTCCACCCCGCGCAACCCCGCGAGCCCGATCAGCTCGGGCACGGTGAAAGCGGCCTGGGCGGCCCCGCGACGCCCGAGCACGACGACCTCGCGCACCCGGCTGCGGTGCAGGATCGACCACGGCACGGCGGCGATGTCGGTGCGCTCGAGCTCGGCCGGGTCGGCGGTGAGGATGCGTGCGACGTCGAGGGCCACGTTGCCGTTGCCGACGATCACGACGCGCCCCGAGGAGAGCCGGTCGAGGCCGAGGTCGAGGTCCTGCTTGTCCGGGTGACCGTTGTACCAACCGACGACGTCGGTCGCGGCGACCGAGCCGGTCAGCTCCTCACCCTCGATGCCGAGCGAGCGGTCGGAGGACGCGCCGACGGCGTAGACGACGCCGTCGTACTGGGCGGTGAGCTCCTCGAGGCTGAGGTCGCGGCCGACCTCGACGCCGAGGAAGTAGCGGAAGCCGGGCTGCTGCTCGATCTCGCGGAAGAGCTGGTCGACCTGTTTGGTGTGCTGGTGGTCGGGTGCGACCCCGGCGCGGACCAGGCCGTAGGGCGTGGGCAGCCGGTCGTAGACGTCGACGCTGACCTCGGGCTGCTTGAGCAGCTCGTCGGCGGTGTAGAGGCCGGCCGGCCCGGCGCCGACGACCGCGACCCGGAAGGGCCCGGGTCGCGTGAGCCGGCGCTGGGGCGGAACGATCGCGAGGGGTGCCCGACCGACGTGCGCGAAGACCTCGTAGTAGTCGGCGTTGAGCTTGAGGAAGGGAAGCTGTGCCTCGCTCAGCGCCGTGTGGGGCACGACCGCGTCGGCTGGGCATGCCGTCGCGCAGGCACCGCAGTCGACGCAGGAGTTCGCGTCGACGTAGAGCATCTCGGCCTCGGCGAAGCCGGGCTCACCCGGCGCCGGGTGGATGCAGTTGACGGGGCAGGCGACGACGCACGAGGCGTCGGCGCAGCACGACTGCGTGACGACGTAGGTCACGGATCAGGCCGCGGCCGAGGCGGGCTCGCTGCGGAAGCGCGAGGAGCGGCCGTCGATGCGCATCAGGCGCCAGACCCGGCGTGAGACCGGGTTCATCATGCCGGTCTCCTCGGCGAGCATCCGCACGTCGCCGAAGAGGTCGCGCAGCATCTTGGCGCCCTCGGGCGAGTCCCAGTAGATCTCCTTGACGACGCTGCGCGGGATGCCCATGTCCTTGCGGGCCTTCGTGGTCGGCTTGAGGATCTCGTCGCAGAGCCAGCGCATGATCACGGGCACGATGACCGACAGGACGGCGCGGTCGAGGCGGCGCAGCTTGGGCGCCTGGTGCTCGAGGTACTGGTGCGCGAAGCCGATGTGGCGGGCTTCCTCGGCGACGTGGATCTGCATGATCCGCTGCAGCAGCGGGTGCATGTCGTCGCCGGCGCGCAGGACCGACTTCTGGACGTGGTCGATCGGCTCCTCGCCGGCCAGGACGCCGAAGAAGAAGGCGAACGGCACCCACTTCGCGGCGAGGGGGAGGAACGGCGCGACCGCGCGGAAGAGCCGCGAGCCACCTCCGACGTCCTGGCCGGAGCGGTTGACGAACTCCTGGAACATCTGGGTGTGGTGGCACTCCTCGGTCGCCTCGTGCGTGGAGTAGCGGAACTCCGGCGACCCGTTGGGCAGGTTGAAGGCGAAGTTCATCAGCCCGGCGATCAGGATCTGCTCGAACTGCAGGCCCACCTTGGTGACCTGCGCCTGGCGGTAGAGCCCGATGCGGATCTGCTCCTCGCGCGGCAGCGAGCGATACCACGGGTGGCGGCCGAGCACGTCGGCCTCCGGGAGGATCCAACGCTCGTCGTGCGGGTCGATCGCGTAGGCCGGGTTGTCCCAGTCGATGTCGAGGAAGGCGTCGAAGTGCTGGTGCACCGACGCCTCCGACAGGGTCTGGAGCGTGTCCTGGTAGCTCTGCACGGCGCTCATGTGCACTCACCTCTCACCGTTGGTTGGTCAACGACACCGAGGTTAGTGCGACAGTGCGTCACATGTAAAGAGTTAGCGCGACATGGCGTCGCGCTAATATCGGTGGAACCACCTGCCGAGGTCAGCGGCCACCCCTGGGCACGTCACGTTCTGGTCCCGCTCGGCCTCGACCCACTGCCCCATCACCGCCTCCCCGCCCTGGATCACCCAGTCGGCCCCGCAGCGCCCCAACGCCTCCTCCCGCGAGGTCTGCCCGGCCGCGCGCCACTCGGGCACCCCGAGGGCGAGGTCGCCGACGACGCCCTCCCAGAGGTAGGGCGTGGAGTAGACGCCGATCGCATAGCCGGCGTCGCGGTAACCCCGCGCGAGTCCCTCGACGACGGCGGCG
The DNA here is from genome assembly GCF_900113685.1 of Nocardioides psychrotolerans. Taxonomy (GTDB): domain Bacteria; phylum Actinomycetota; class Actinomycetes; order Propionibacteriales; family Nocardioidaceae; genus Nocardioides; species Nocardioides psychrotolerans. The sequence continues at coordinate 37,429 of NZ_FOQG01000012.1, read as the reverse complement.
TTGGCGACCGGGTCCCCACTCCACTCGAAGTCCGGCACGGGCTCGACGTCGATCCACACGATCGGCGTCTCGAAGCCGGCCGTCTGCATCGAGGCGATGTTGAAGCGCGCCTGCTGGTAGCCGACGTTGCGCAGGGCACCCAGCCCGTCGGACCCGTCGTACGGGCCCTCGGTGGCGAAGCGTCGCAGCTCGGGTGCCTCGGGATAGCTCGCGACGGCGTAGGCCGAGACGAGCACGTCGTTGTCGCGCGCCCAGGCGACCTGCTCGCCCAGGCAGGGGTTGGCGTAGAACCCGGGGCCGTTGGTGAGGCCGATGACGACGTAGCGCGCCTCCGGGATCGGCAGAGGCAGGCCGAGGGTGCGCTTCTGTGGGATCCCCATCCCGACCGGGCACTGCGGCCAGCTGATGTCGCCGCCGAGCACGGCTCCGGTCTCGGGCGGGATCTGCGGGCTGGGCACGGCGGTTGCGGCCTGTTCGGCGAGGTCGGCAAGCTCGTCGCGCGGACTCGGCGACGGCTTCGGCACGGGCTTGCGCGTTGCCGGCGCCGGCGCCGGCGGCTCGCTGGCGGCGCTCGCTCCGGGCGTCTCGCCCGACGTGTCCGCGGACCCCGCGGTGCCTCCACACCCGGCCAGGACGGCCAGGCTCGCGAGGCTCAGCAGGGCCCGGCGCACGTCAGTCCTGGTCGACGAGGCGGGCCGGGAAGCCGCCGGTCGCAACCGGCGACCAGCGCTCGGGCGTGACGCGGATCAGGGACTTGCCCTGGTCGCGCATGGCCTGGCGGTAGTCGTCCCAGTCGGGGTGCTCCCCCGAGATGCTGCGGAAGTAGTCGACCAGCGGCTCGACCGCGTCGGGCATGTCGATGACCTCGCAGGTGCCCTCGACCTGCACCCACGCGTCGTTGAACGCGTCGGAGAGGACCAGCACCGTGGCCCTGCCCGTGCGGCGGGCATTGGCCGCCTTGGCCCGCTCCGGATAGGTCGAGATGACGATCCGCCCCTCGTCGTCGACGCCACCGGTCACGGGCGAGGACTGGGGCTGGCCGTCCTTGCGCGTCGTGATCAGCACCATCTGGTGGCGGGGTCTGATGAACTCCAGCAGCTGCTCGAGCTCGACGTCGGTCGTGGTTGCGATGGTCCGGGCCATGCCCACACCTCACCACACCGGTGGTGAGGTGCGAGCCGGCCGAGCCCTCAGACCTGCTCGCGCGTGGCGATCGCGGCGGCGACCCGCTCGATGGCCTCGTCGATCGGCACCCCGTTGTCCTGGCGCCCGTCGCGGTAGCGGAACGAGACCGCACCGGCCTCGATGTCGTCGGCGCCGGCGATGATCATGAACGGCACCTTCTGCATCTGCGCGTTGCGGATCTTCTTCTGCATGCGGTCGTCGGAGTCGTCGACCTCGACGCGCAGGCCCTGGGTCCGCATCCGGCGCGCGACGTCGTGCAGGTAGTCGGCAGCGAACTCGGCGACCGGGATCGCCTGCACCTGGACCGGCGCGAGCCACGGCGGGAAGGCGCCGGCGTAGTGCTCGACCAGGACGCCGAAGAAGCGCTCGAGCGAGCCGAACTTCGCCGAGTGGATCATCACCGGCTGCTGGCGCGAGCCGTCGGAGGCGTTGAACTGCAGGTCGAAGCCCTTCGGCTGGTTGAAGTCATATTGGATCGTCGACATCTGCCAGGTGCGCCCGATGGCGTCGCGACACTGCACGGAGATCTTGGGCCCGTAGAACGCTGCGCCGCCCGGGTCTGGCACGAGCTCGAGGCCGGACTCGATCGCCGCCTGCTCGAGCACGGTGGTCGCGGTGACCCAGTCCTCGTCGGAGCCGACGAACTTGTCGGGCTTGGAGTCGTCGCGGGTCGAGAGCTCGAGGTAGAAGTCGTCGAGCCCGAAGTCCTTGAGCAGCCCGAGGACGAAGTTGAGCAGGTGCTTGATCTCGGCCGGCGCCTGCTCAGGGGTGACGTAGGAGTGCGAGTCGTCCTGGGTCAGCCCGCGCACGCGGGTGAGGCCGTGGATGACGCCGGACTTCTCGTAGCGGTAGACCGAGCCGAACTCGAAGAACCGCAGCGGCAGCTCACGGTAGGAACGCCCGCGCGAGGAGAAGATCAGGTTGTGCATCGGGCAGTTCATAGCCTTGAGGTAGTAGTTGGCGCCCTCGAACTCCATCGGCGGAAACATGGTGTCGGCGTAGTAGGGCAGGTGCCCCGAGGTGTGGAACAGCCCCTCCTTGGCGATGTGGGGGGTGCCGACGTAGTCGAAGCCCTCCTCGATGTGGCGCTGGCGGACGTAGTCCTCCATAACCCGCTTGATAACGCCGCCCTTGGGGTGGAAGACCACCAGGCCGGAGCCGATCTCGTCGGGAAAGCTGAAGAGGTCCAGCTCGCGGCCGAGCTTGCGGTGGTCGCGACGCTCGGCCTCCTCGATGCGGTGCAGGTGCGCCTCGAGCTCCTCCTTGGAGGGCCAAGCAGTGCCGTAGATGCGCTGGAGCATCTTGTTCTTCTCGTCGCCGCGCCAGTAGGCCGCGGCCGAGCGCATCAGCTTGAACGCCGGGATCCGCTTGGTCGTGGGCAGGTGCGGGCCGCGACACAGGTCGCTCCACGCGACGTCGCCGTTGCGGCGGACGTTGTCGTAGATGGTGAGCTCGCCGACGCCGACCTCGACGCTCGCGCCCTCGGCGGCCCCATCGGACTTGCCCGAGCCCTTCAGGCCGATGAGCTCGATCTTGTAGGGCTCGTCCTGGAGCTCGGTGAGCGCGTCGCCGTCAGTGGTGACGCGCCGGGAGAAACGCTGCCCCTCCTTGATGATCTTGCGCATCCGGGTCTCGATCTTGTCGAGGTCCGCGGGCGTGAACGGGGTCTCGACGTCGAAGTCGTAGTAGAAGCCGTTCTCGATCGGCGGGCCAATGCCGAGCTTGGCGTCGGGGAAGAGCTCCTGGACCGCCTGGGCCATGACGTGGGCGGCCGAGTGGCGCAGGATGTCGAGCCCGTCCTGGCTGGTGATCGCCACGCCGGCGACCACGTCGCCGTCCTGGAGCTCGTGAGCCAGATCCTTCAGCTCTCCCCCGTCGGCGCCGACCCGTGCCGCGATCACCTCGGTGTCCTCGGCGAACAGCTCCCAGGCCTTGGTGCCCGTCGTGGTGGTCCGCTCCTCACGCTCACCGGCGTGGACGCGGACAACCTTGATCTCGGACACGGTGGGGCTCCCTTGGTTGCTGTGGCCCGGCTGGATGGACCTGACAGTCGATCGTATCGATCCCGGGCCACGGGTTTACGCCGGGCGACGCAGGAGCGGCGCCGACGCAGGTCGGGGGCCTCGGTCGTGCCCTAGGGTCGGCCCGTGACGAAGACGTTCCTGCTCGGCGTGGGGTGCCAGAAGGGCGGGACGACCTGGCTCTACGACTACCTGATGGGCTCGCCGTCGTTCGCTCACGGGTATCGCAAGGAGTACCACGTCTTCGACGCCCTCGATCTCCCCTCCGAGCAGGGCGTCCGCAACCGGCTGCTCGCCAAGGCACACGCGGCCAGCACGGACCCGAGCCCCGGGGACCGGGTCGCCGCCCGAGCAGCCCACCGGCTCAGCATGTATCTCGACCCGGAGCTCTACGTCGCCTACTTCACCGGCCTGCTGCACCGCTCCCCGGAGACCCGCCTCGTCGCCGACATGACACCGGCCTACGGGATGCTCTCCGCCGACCGGTTCCGCCAGATCCGCGACGGCTTCGCCGAGCGGGGAATCCGGACCCTGCCGGTCTTCCTGATGCGCGACCCCGTCGAGCGGATCTGGTCGCAGGTGCGCATGCACGCCCGCCTGTACGACGAGCACGCGGCGGCGTCACAGGAGTCGGCGGCGTTCCTCCTGGAGCACCACGCCACCCCGGCCTACGAGCGGCGCACCCGCTACGACCAGACCCTCGCCGCCCTCGCCGCGGTGTTCGCGCCCGATGAGGTCTTCCACGGCTTCTACGAGCAGCTCTTCACCGAGCAGACCACCCGTCGGTTGTGCGAGCAGGCCGGCATCCCCTTCGTCGTGCCCGACGTGGACAAGCGGGTCCACGCCTCCCCCACGACCGACGTGGTCCCGGAGAGCACCGTGCAGCTGGTGGCCGAGCACTACCGCGAGGTCTACGTCGCGGTCCAGCAACGCTTCCCCGAGGTCGTGCTGCGCGACCTGTGGACCAGCAGCCGCTACGTGCTGACGCCGGACGCCTGACGCGAGAGGACGACGGTGAAGACGATCGGGATGATCGGCGGGATGAGCTGGGAGAGCACGGCGGAGTACTACCGCCTGGCCAACGAGCAGGTCCGGGAGCGTCTCGGCGGACTGGCCTCCGCGCAGGTCCTCCTCGCCTCGCTGGACTTCGCCGAGGTCGAGCGGCTTCAGGCGCGGGGCGACTGGGCGGGCGCCGGAGACCTGCTCGCGCGCGCCGCCACCTCGCTCGAGGCCGGTGGGGCCGACTTCATCGTCCTGTGCACCAACACCATGCACCGGGTGGCCGACGCGATCGAGACAGCCATCGACATCCCGCTGCTCCACCTCGCCGACGTCACCGCCGAGGCCGTGCTGCGCACCGGCGTACGACGGGTGGGGCTGCTCGCCACGGCCTACACGATGGAGCAGGCGTTCTACCGCGACCGCCTCGAGGGTCACGGGCTCACCGTGCTGACCCCGGACGCGGACGACCGGGCCACCGTGCACCGCGTCATCTACGAGGAGCTGTGCCTCGGCCTCGTGCGCGATGAGTCCCGGTCGGCCTACCGGGAGGTCATCGAGCGGCTGGTCGCCCGCGGCGTCGAGGGCGTGATCCTCGGATGCACCGAGATCGAGCTGCTCGTCAACGAAGCCGACAGCCCGGTCCCGGTCTTCCCCACGACCCGCCTCCACGTGGAGGCGGCCGTGACGAGGGCGCTGGCCTGACCGCGCTGGCCTGACGACGTGCCTTTGCCCTCTACGAGCAGCTCTTCACCGAGCAGACCACCCACAGGCTGGGCGAGCAGGCCGGCATCGCCTTCGTCGCGCCCGCGGTCCAGCGACGCTTCCCCGAGGTCGTGCTGCGCGACCTGTCGACCAGCAGCCGCTACGTGCTGACGCCGAGGGCCGGAGACCAGCCACCGCAGGGACGCTGAAGAGCGGGGCCACCTCGCCGACGCCACCGCCGATGCCGTGGCCCGCTCATCACCCCCACACCGTCTGCTGCACGAGCACCGCGTTGAGCGCGATGATCACAACCGCGATCAGGGACGCGACGACGGTGGTGAGACGACGGTTGACCAGGGAGCCCATGACATCGGCGCGCCTGGTGAAGATCACCAGGGGCACCAGCGCGAACGGGATGCCGAAGGACAGCACGACCTGGGAGACCACGAGCGCCCGCGTGGGGTCGACGCCCAGGGCGAGGATGACCAGCGCCGGTACGAGCGTCACGAGCCGGCGTACGACGAGGGGGACCCGCAGCCGCAGGAACCCCTCCATGACCACCTGACCGGCGTAGGTGCCGACGCTCGAGGCAGCGAAGCCGGACGCGAGGAGCGCGAGCGCGAACAGCAGGGCCGCGCCCGGGCCCAGGGCATCTCCCAGTCCCGCGTGGGCGCCCTCGATCGTGTCCACGGACTTGCCGGGTCCGGAGAGGACCTTGGCGGCGACGACGAGCAACGAGAGGTTCATCAGTCCGGCGACAGTCATCGCCACCACCACATCGGTTCGCTGGCTGGCCAGCAACGAGCGTCGCTCCGCCTCGGTGGTGCGGACGTAGCGGTCCCGGGTCAGGGCGCTGTGCAGGTAGATGGCGTGCGGCATCACGGTCGCGCCGAGCATGCCGGTCGCGAGGAGCAGGCTCTCGGTGCCATCGAAGCGAGGGACGGTGCCGGACACGATCGCCAACGGCTCCAGGCCGCTGACTGCCACGTCGTAGGCGAAGCCCACCAGGATGACGCCGAGGAGTCCGGCGATCGCCACCTCGAACGGACGGTGCCCCCGCGTCTGGAGGCCCAGCAGGGCGAAGGCCACCACCGCCGTGATGAGGCCGCCGGTGACCAGGGGCAGCCCGAACAGCAGCTTGAGGGCCAGCGCGCCTCCGACCACCTCGGCGAGGTCGGTCGCGATGGCCACGACCTCGCCCTGGACCCACAGGGCGCGGGTGACGGGGCGCGGGAAGTGCCGTCGGCACAGGGCCGGGAGGCTCTCGCCGGTCGCGATGCCCACCTTCGCCGAGAGGTACTGGATCAGCATTGCCATCAGGTTGCTGACGACCACCACCCACACCAGCAGGTAGCCGAACGTCGAGCCGGCGGTGATGTTGGTGGCGAAGTTGCCGGGATCGACATAGGCGATGGCCGTGACGAAGGCCGGTCCCAGCAGCGGCAGCGGTCCGCGCACCCTGGCTCGCGGAAGCGCTGTCCTGGCCTCTTGATACATCGGCAAACTCCCGCGTTTGTGGTGTGAAAATTTCGGATGCAGAACTCGACATAGGGGGTTCGGTGCCCGGGCTAGACCGGATTTGTCAGAGGCCAAAATTCTTAAGAATTATTCCACTTTGAATGCGTGACAACGACGAGTTTGCATGCGTACCTTGAAGAGGTCCCGCCGCTCCTTCCAACCACTGGCGAATCCTTTCGGAGTCGGCGAAACCCTTTCAAGGACTGGAGATTGTCTTCCACCGCACCGCGGCCCGATGCCGTCTCGCCAGCGCGTCGCGGTCGAATCAATTGCGGGTTTCGGGTGGCTTTTGCGCGCCCTTCTCGTATTCGCATATTCATCTCAGAATTGGAGCCACCATGTTCGGAAAGACCGTCGTTCGCGACATGATCGTACGCAGCGCTGAGAACCCGGCAGACCGTCGAATCTTCCTGAAATCGGCCGGGGTCGCCGGTCTCGGCGTGGTCGGTGCAGGAGCCCTCGGGGCGACCCAGAGCGCTTCCGCGGCAGGGCCGAGCGATGGGGCGATCCTGAACTTCGCGCTCAACCTCGAGTACCTCGAGGCGGAGTTCTACCAGCAGGCCGCCTTCGGCAAGAGCCTCCCCGACAACCTCACCTCGGGGAAGGGCCCCAGGGGTGGTGTCGTCGGTGGTCGCAAGGTCCGCTTCGACTCGCCCGTCATCGCGAAATACGCCCGCGAGATCGCCATGGACGAGCTCGATCACGTCAAGTTCCTCCGCACGGCTCTCGGCGGCGCCAAGGTGTCGCGGCCCAAGATCGACCTCAAGCACAGCTTCACCGCAGCCGCTCGCGCGGCGAAGCTGATCGGGCCCAACGAACGGTTCGACCCGTTCGCCAACGAGAACAACTTCCTGCTGGCGGCGTTCATTTTCGAGGACGTCGGGGTCACGGCCTACAAGGGCGCCGCTCCGCTCATCAACAACAAGGCCTTCGTGGAGGCCGCCGCCGGCATCCTGGCGGTCGAGGCCTACCACGCAGGCATCATCAGGACCGTCTGCTACTCCAAGAACCTGAACAACGCGGTGCGGAAGATCTCCGACGCGCGCGACAGCCTCGACGGGAAGACGCAGCTCGACCAAGGCATCGGGACTCGGAAGCGGGCCAACCTCGTCCCGACCGATCGCAACGGCATCGTCTTCAGCAGGTCCGCCGACCGGGTGCTCAACATCGTCTACCTGAACCCGGGCAAGACCAACAAGGGTGGCTTCTACCCCGAAGGCGTCAACGGCTCGATCCGCACCAGCGGACCGAAGCCGCGGTGAGGTGGACGGCATGGACCTGATGCAGTCGATCGCGGCCCTCATCTGGGCACTGGTCATCGCACGCGCCCTGGTCCTGGCCGTCAGGACCGGAGGGGCCGACCCGGTTCCCATGGCTCGCACGCATCCTGGGTTGATGCACCGGTGACCTTGCCTCGTTGAGCAAGGCTCAGGTGCCGCCACACCTCGGACATGGCTGGAAGGCCAACGCCGAGGTGTGGTGCCAGGGCGTGGCGCAGGGGGTGTGGTGACACGCCCGTCACCGGATTGGCGTTGCGGCTCACGGGTCGGCCAGGACGTCGCGTGGGGCCGCACGATCGCGGCCGGCCGAGCCCCTGCGGCTGCTGCTCGTGCTCGTCCACGAACAGTCCGGGAAGCTGCCCGCCGTGCTCGACGGGGAGGACCTGGACGCCACGACGATCGCTGGGTTCCTCAACCACCTCGAGACCGCACGGCACAACAGCATCCGGGCCCGCAACGTGCGGCTGACCGCGATCCGTTCGCTGTTCTCCTCCGCCGCGCTGTCGCACCCCGAGCACGCCCAGGCGCGTCAGACTCGCGGTAGATGCCCCGCGCGATCTTGTCGTAGCGTCCACTTAGGGCAGCGCGGTAGAAACCGCTCGCGGACATCCCGAGGTCGGCCGCCTGATAGGGCTTCAGGGTTTCCATCGCACTGCACCTCCTGATGATCGCTTTCGTATGCAGATAGCATTACCTGTATACGGTTACTACCACAACTGCGTTCGTTTATTGTGGACGAGCGTCACGCGCCACGAGAAGAACCTGGCCATCCGGCGAGCGTCGCCGAGATAGCACCTGATGGCCATGAATGCCCATGCTCACCTCCTCCCCCTCGTCGGCCGGACTTCGGCGCCGTAGGCGGCTCAGCCGACCTGCGTCAGATCGTCGGAGCGCTCCTCACCTACGGCCTGGTCATCGCGGTTCTCATGGTGGTCACCTGCGGCGCCACCTGAGCGAACTGGCTGCTCGACGTCGGCGCGACCCTGTGCGTCAGGCTGAGGTGAGACACCGCCACTGAGTTCTTTCCCTTGCACGGGGTGAGAAGCGAGACATCTGATGACCATGACGTTGGCTGACACGACCCGGATCGATGATGGGGGCGTGACCCCGAGAGCTGATAGACCCGAGCGACGCACGTTCACCGCGGAGTACAAGGCCCAGATCCTTGGCGAGTACGAGGCCGCCGACCATGGCGAGCGTGGCGCGATCTTGCGCCGGGAGGGCCTGTACTCCTCCCACACCACCGAGTGCGTCCTAGCGAGCTCGGCCTCGGCCTTCTCTGCCCTGGTGCGCAACTGCTCGACCAGGCTCCCACGTCGCCAAACACCTCGGCGCACACGACCCCCCGGCAAGGCCATCAGCTCTACGGCAGCCGGTGACCGGACGACTACGTCCGGAGCCACCAACCCATGTTCGGCCGAGAGGATGAACCACGGAAGGCCGGAGCGCTCGGCATCGTCACGCTCCTTTCGGAACAAGGGCGAGACGTACGAGTCGCGAGCAGCCGCCGGTGCTGCAGCCTTGGCCTTCACACACGCGACGAGAAGCAGCGACGACGCTCCGGCTTCGTGGCCGGCCCGCGTTGCACCGCTGGCAGCCCTCGCCGCGATGGTGGCACTGCTGGCGCGCGACCGGACCACCGTGGAGCCGTCGCCGGCCTAGCCTCCGGCCCGCCGGTGCTCGCGACACTCGACGCGGGGCTTCCCGAGGGTCAGAAGGCGGCCACGGTTTCGGCCACCCTGGCCGACTCGGTGACGGCCTGGTCGACGAGTGCCCGGAGGTCCTGGCTGCCGGGCGAGGCGGCAGCCGTCTCGAGCGCTTGGCAGAGCGACCGCAGGTGGGAGGCGCCGAACACGGCGGCCTGCGACTTCAGTGTGTGAGCCGCCCGGCGGAGCGCCTCGAGATCGTTGTCGCGCCAGCCTGACTCGAGAGCGCCGACCAGCACGCCCTGCTCGGCGAGGAAGTCGCTGACCAGCTCACGCTCGAGGTGCTCGTCCGCACCGCCCGCCATGGTGCTGACGTAGTGCCGGAACTCGGTGTGGCTGGCCGCACCGACGGGCACCGCTGCGTCCCCGCCCCCGACGTCCTCCCCGACGTCCTCCCCGTCGACCACCTGGTGCCCCACCGGACCGGACGGTGCCGGATCGGAGACGGCGGCCAGCGCCGCCGCGAGCTCTTCGGGCCTGAGTGGCTTGGTGAGGAAGTCGGACATCCCGGCCGCGAGGGAGGCCTCGCGGTCCTCCTCCATCGCGTTGGCGGTCAGCGCGATGATCGGGGGACTGTTCTCGCCGTGCGCCTCGATGATGCGGCGAGTCGCCTCGTACCCGTCCATCTCCGGCATCTGGATGTCCATCAGGACAACGTCGAACCCGCCCGTCGCGACGGCGGCGACCGCCCGGCGACCGTCTGGCACGACGACGACCGAGTGGCCCATGCGCTCGAGAAGCGCGACGGCGAGCTTCTGGTTGAAGGCGTTGTCGTCGGCCAGCAGCACGCACAAGCTGCGGCTCGGCAACTCGGGTCCGTCGGCCAGCGTGGGCCCGCCGTCGGCGAGGTCGGCGGGCACCTGCTCACCCAGGGCGTCGAGCAGCGCGACGAGCAGGCTCTTCGGCTTCATCGGTTTGGCGAACCACCCAGGCGCGAATCCCGGTGCGGCTCCCACCGCGCCGAGTCTCGTCAGCACCTCCCGCTTCGGTGACGACGAGGTGAGGACGAGGGGTGGCCCCGCGTGGAGAGTCGCCGCGAGATGGCCCCACTCGTCCTCGGCTGCAGTGTCCCCCGGTGACCAGGCGGCCACGACCAGGTCGACGGTGCGCTCGCGGAGCACGCGTTCCGCCGCCACGGGGGTCGCGACCGAGATCGTCTGGACCTCCCAGGCAGCCAGGCAGCGCTCCAGGATTGCGCGGTACATCTCGTCCGGGTCCACGACGAGCACCATCCGTCCGACCAGCCGGTCCGCACCTGCCGTCATCCCGGTCGGGGTGCCACGGCCGGCTGGCACGGCCGACTCGACCGTCAGGGTGAAGGTGCTTCCGCTCCCGTCTAGGCCGGGGCTGCTCACGGTGAGGTCACCATCCATCAGGAGGGCCAGCTGCTTGCTGATGGCCAGTCCCAGCCCCGTCCCGCCGTACTTGCGTGCCGTGGAGGCGTCGGCCTGGCTGAAGGACCGGAACAACCGCGCCGTCTGCTCCGTCGTGAGGCCGATGCCGGTGTCGGTGACCGTGACGACGAGGCACTTGGTCTGTTCGGTCTGGCCGCTTGCGGCGGTGACGTGCACCCGCACGTGCCCGACGTCGGTGAACTTCACCGCGTTGCTCAGCAGGTTCAGCAGGATCTGCCGCAGTCGCAGGGGGTCGCCGACCACGGCCTCCGGAACCTCCCCCGTCATCTCGTACGCGAGCGAGATCCCCTTTCGGGCAGCAAGTGGACCAATGACGTCGAGGCTCGCCTCAATGCACGAGCGCAGTGAGAACGTCTTCGACTCAAGGCTCATCTGGCCTGCCTCGATCTTGGAGAAGTCCAGAATGTCGTTGATGATCGTCAGCAGGGCATCGCCGCTCGAGCCGATGATGTCGACGTACTCGTGCTGCTCCTCGTCGAGCGGCGTGTCGCCGAGCAGGCCGCTCATCCCGATGATCGCGTTCATGGGGGTGCGGATCTCATGGCTCATGGCCGCGAGGAACGCGCTCTTGGCGTCGTTGGCGCGGTCGGCCGCGCTGCGGGCGTCCTGGAGCTCGGTGATGTCGTGGTAGACCGCGTACGACCCCACTTGCTCACCGCCCACGACCAGGGGCACCACGACGACCTCGACATCGACGAGAGTGCCGTCCTTGCGCACCCGCTGGGTGATCTCGTCGACCCGCCCGGCGGTGGTGACGGCTGTCCCGGTCGACGCGACGTCCTCGGCTCGTGTCCGCGGCGCCGGGACCATCTCGTCGATCGACCGTCGGAGGGCCTCACGTGGCTCGTAGCCGAACAGTCGCGTGGCTGCCGGGTTCCACCCTGTGACCTGTCGTTCGAGGTCCATCGTGACGACGGCCGCCGGGCTGATCTCGACCAGGGCTTCGAAGTACGCCTTCTGGGTGGCGAGCTCGGAGCGGGCACGGGCCTCGGACCGGAGCATGCGGGCGGTGCGCGCGAAGGTGAGCCCGACGAGGCCGAGCATTCCGAGGAGCACGGCCACCGCCCGGGGGTCGCGGCTGAGCACGGCGTTCGTGAGCAGCAACATGGGCGGCACCAGCAGCGGGACGATGCCGATGACAAACGTGCGCATGGGGTGGGAGGAGGCGTCCTCTGCGCACTCCTCCGCCTCCTCCCACGGCGCCGCCTGCGGGCGCAGCGTGGACGTGGCGATGAGAATTCCGCCGAGCATCCAGCCAAGGTCGAGCACCATCGACACGTTCCCGCTGACGTCGAGCACCAGGTAGCCGATGTCGGAGACGAGCCAGCAGCCGACCCCGGCCGCGAACGGGATGCCGACTGCGTCGCGGGCACTCCGGATCGACATGGCGCGCAGGACCAGTGCGAGGAGCACCGCGTCCAGGATCGGGTAGGCCGCCCATACCGCCCGGGTCAGGGCCGAGACCGACTCGTCCGCGACGATGTCCCGGATCGAGAACGTCCAGAAGAACAGCAGGCTGACGATGATCACCGACAGGCCGTCGATGAGGGCGTCGGGGTCGAGGTACGTCGTGCGCCCTTGCCGCAGCGTCGTGACGATGACGACCGCGGCGCCCAGACTGAGGAAGTTCATCAGGTAGGGGATGTCCGCCAGCGAAACGTCCGGCTGGTTCCCGGTCCAGGAGTAGGCAAACCAGATGAGGTCACCGAGCGCGCCGAGAGTCAGTCCACATGCGACCAGCCCGGGCAAGAAGCGGTTGTCGCCCGACGTGAGGGATGCGCCGTACCAAGCCAGGACGGCCCCCGTCCAGACGCCGACGAGGTAGGTGGTGTCCCCTAACGGACCGACGGGGCTGACGGCGTGGAGCAGCACCATCGCAATCACCACACCCCACGCGGTCAGGACGGCAGTTCGCCGGCTTACCTTCACGCCCACCCTCCCCGGGTCGTGGCCCCCGGATTCGGGTGCTCGACCTGATCATGGAGGAACGCGATCCAGGCCGGACCCAGACCAAAGACGTGGCTAGACCGGGTTGTCGAAGTCGGGTGGTGGGCTCACTGTCGCACCGGGCGGCCGTGTCCTTAGGCGCCGCGCTGGGAGTGCATGACGGGAGAAGCGAGTGGGTGATCGGCCGGTTAGCCCGTCGGGGATCTCGCCGCGGGTCCCCCTGGCTGCTGCGGATGGGCAGGCGGAACCCGCAACGGTCCTCGTGGTCGATGACGACGTTCTCAACGGTCGGCTGCTGGCGGCCGGGGTCCGCAGCGAAGGTCACCGCACCTTCCAGGCGACCTCGGGCGAGGCCGCGCTCGACATCCTCGCGACGTCTCCCGTCGATGTGGTCCTGCTCGACATCCTGATGCCCGGCCTCGACGGCTTCGGCGTGCTCGAGTTCATGATGGCGGACCCGGCGCTGTCGCGAGTCCCCGTCGTGGTGGTGTCAGGGATCGAGGGCACCGCCAACATCGCCCGCTGCATCGAGCTGGGAGCCGAGGATTTTCTCCCGAAACCGGCGGACCGGCTGATCCTGCGGGCGCGACTGACTGCGGCGCTGCGCAAGGTACGGATCGCCCAGATGGAACAGCGCCGGGTGCACGAGGTGTTCTCCCGCTTCCTCCCTGAGACCGTTGTGGCCCAGGTCCTCGCCGAGCACCAGGACGATCTACGCATCGGCGCTCGCGAGCTGACCTGCACCGTCATGTTCAACGACCTCCGTGGGTTCACCACGTTCGCGGAGTCGCGGTCGGCCGAGCAGGTGATCGAGGTGCTCAACGAGTACCTCACGGTCATGTCCGACGTCGTTCTCGAGCACGGCGGCACGCTCGTGTCCTACCTTGGCGACGGCATGATGAGCGTCTTCGGGGCTCCCGTCGAGACACCGGATCACGCCGACCAGGCTGTCGCTGCCGCGCGCGAGATGTGTGGCGCGCGGTTGCGTGACCTCAATCTCCGCCTCGAACGGCTGGGGCTGCTCCAGGGCTTCAGGCTCGGTGTGGGTATGGCCTCCGGACCGGTGATGTCGGGCAACGTCGGCTCCCCGCGACGCATGGAGTACGCCGCAGTGGGTGACACGACGAACACTGCGGCTCGCGTCGAGTCGCTCACCAAGGAGGTTGGACTTCCCGTCCTGATGACGGAGGAGACCGTCGGTTTCCTCACCAGCGAGCGGGCCTCGGTGTCCTACGTCGACGAGCTCAGCTTGCGTGGGCGCGAGCACCCTGTCCGCCTTTGGACCCTGAGCGACGTGGCCGCGGTTCCCCCGTGAGCGAGAACCGTGCCGGCAACGGTCGCGCCGCAGTCGTGCGGGAGTCGCTGCGGAACCGGCGCCTGCGTCGGGTGCTGGTGGCCTATCTGATCTTCAACGTCGCCGAGTGGGCGAGCTGGATCGCCCTGCTGGTCTGGGCCTACGAGCGCGGGGGTGTCGGCGCTGCCAGCGCCATCGCCCTCGTCCAGCTCGTGCCGGGCGCTCTGCTCGCTGCTCCCGGAGCCGCGCTGTTCGGCCGGCTGTCCCGGGCCCTCGCGCTCGCGGTCAGCTACCTCGCGCAGACGGTCACCTTGCTGGGACTGGGCTCGGCGCTCTTGCTCGACCTCCCACTGTGGGTGGTGGCAACCTTGGCGGCGCTTGCGTCCGTTGCGGTCACCTTGACCCGGCCGGCCCACCACGCGCTGCTGCCCGAGGTCTCGCGGACCACCGGCGACCTCACCGCCGGGAACGCGGTCTCGGGCTCGCTGGAGGCCGCTGCGACCTTCATCGGACCCCTGATCAGCGGTGTCGTCACAGCGGTCTGGGCGCCCGGGGGAGTTCTCGTCCTGATGGGTGCGGGGAGCCTGGTCGCGACAGCCCTGACCGTGCCGGCGGGGGCCGCGCGTCGGGTGGCCGCTGGGTCCGGGCGCAGCCATGCGCGCCCCATCCGCACCGTCCTGGCCAGCCGGCCGGCACGCCTCATGTCGCTGCTCGTCGTCGCCGAGTTCTCGCTCCTGGGGATGTCGGACATCCTGCTGGTGGTGCTCGCCGTGGAGGTGCTGCAGATGTCGAGCGCCGGCCCGGGGATCCTCAATTCCGCGCTCGGCATCGGCGGGATCATCGGCGCGGGATTCACGTTCGTCCTCATCGGGCGCGCCAAGCTGGCCACGCCGCTGGTCCTCGGTGCGGTCGTCACCGGGGGGGCGTTCGCCCTGGCGGGGCAGCTGCCGTCCCCGGCCATGGTGATGGTGCTCGTTGCGGCGTGCGGCGCCGGCAAGCTCTTTTACGACGTGGCGTCACGCACGCTCGTACAACGGCTCTTCCCGGACCACCTCCTGACGTCAATGTTCGCGGTGCAGGAGTCCTCCTCGATGGTCGGAATCGGTATCGGTGTGGTTGCCGCGCCGATCCTGGTGGCTGCGATCGGACCGCAGGCGTCGTGCGTGGTGGCCGGTGCCTTGCTACCGCTCGTCGCCCTGCTGACGCTCGGTCGCCTGCGCGGTCTCGACGCACAGGCGGTGGTGCCCCTCGACGTGCTCGCGCTGTTGCGGGACATCCCGATCCTCGCGGTCCTGGCTCCCCGGATCGTCGAGCGGATGGCACGTGACTGCGTGCCGGTGATGATGGCTTCCACTGCCGTCGTCATCAAGCAGGGTGACGCGGGGGACCTCTTCTACGTCATCGACAGCGGTGCTGTGGCGGTGACCGTGGACGGTGAGTTCATCCGTGAGCTCGGTGGCGGCGACTGGTTCGGCGAGCTCTCCCTCTTGCATGATGTGCCGAGGACGGCCACGGTCACGGCGCTCACGGACGTGAAGCTGTGGGCGCTCGACCGGGACTCGTTCCTGACCGCAGTCCAGGCCGCGCCGCAGTCGCAGCAGATCGCCGACGCGCACGCCTTCGACCACTACCGATAGCTCTAGGCCCGTGCAGGCTGGGAGCGAGGAGCCGCTCGAGCTCCTCCTCGACGTCCGCCGACACTACGAACAGCAGCTCGTCGCCGGACTCGACCGGCTGGTCCGCGTCGGGCGGGTAGACCTGTCCGTCGCGCAGGATCGTTGCCAGCGCGCAGTTCTCGGGGAACGGGATCAGCCCGGACGGCTTGCCGACGTACGAGGACCGAGAAGGACCCGGCCAACCGGCGGCACATGCACCGCTCCCGGGCGATCAACGCGGTCGGTCTCACCTTCACCGGGTGGTGCTTGTCGTCGTGCTGATCACGAAGTTCTTCGCGGGCGGGCCAGCCCGGTCGAGTTCGGCAGGGTCATCAATGGAGCCGTCCGCTCCGGCGCAGCAAGGGCGAAGTGATGAAGAGAGTTGCAGACACCGCGACGCTGGCGCACGGCTGCACGATGGCTGACATCGACGCGTTGGCTCGACGAGCTGCGCTGTATCGCCACAGCACCCTGATCGACCCCGAAGAGGCCGTCGCGATCGCCTGGCTCGCCATCGTCGAGGATCTCTACACCGAAGAGTCAACGCCCACCCGTTTTGATCTCATTGTGGCCGGCACCCGCGCTCTGTCCGGCGAGATAAAGCGGATGATCAGCTACCACGGGATCAACGCCGGCACGACCCGCGACCAGGCGAACGGTTCCGCAGCGCCCAAGATTCAGCAGTACTGGTCGGCCCACCACAACCATGCCGAGGGCGACTTCACCGAGCGGGTCGCCGAGCGCCTGACGCTGCCGGTCGTTCTGTCTGTCCTCACGGCCAAGCAGTACGACGTCATTGCCACGCTGGCCGCATTCGACGGCGACACCACCGCGGCAGCCAAGGCGCTAGGGATGGAGAAGCCCGCCTACCTGAGCACCCTCAGACGAGGTCGGCACCAGATCTTGGCTGTCTGGCACGAACACGAGACGCCACATTCGCAGGTAAGGGTTCTCGACCCGAGCAAATGCTACAACGGGCACGATCGAGCAGAACATTCGATCCAAGGGCCTAACGGCAAGTGGGCGTGCCTAAAGTGCCGCAGCAAGAACGCCGTTCGCCACAGTCGGAATCACCGTGAGCGGCAAAAGACCGCCGCCCTATGGGCGGAGACTTATTCGTCGCCTACGTAACGCCGGTGCACGGTCCTGGTGGAGGGGCGGCTCACGCCTCGCGGGCTTCACAGAGGAGCGCACCTCGAGGAGTTCCGCAGCAAGAACCGATCGCGACTCAAAGCCCTCGCGAAAACGAACGGCGGCACTCCTGCCGAGCAAACCCAAGGACCAGGTCGTCGGGCCAGATGCCCTTCTCCAGCAGGTAGAGCGCCAGCGGCGCGGCATCCTCGCTCAGACCACGCTCGCGCCACATCTCAGCGTCAGCCGGCGAGAACGGGCTTTCGTCCCAACACGTCCGCCTCGGCGCCTTCGGCGGCCGCGTGGGCGCGGACCGCGCTTGTACTCGCGCGTGGCGAACGTGGCCCCCACCGACTCGGGTGACTCGCCCGACGCCAGTCGATCTCCGAACTCTGTTCGGAAGCGAGCCTCAGCCTCGGTGGAGATGGTGGATGACGCCGACTTCACAAACTCGCCGAGCTCCTTGAATCTCGCCAGGACCCATCGCGACTCGACTCCGCACTCCTTGGCAAGCTCGTGCACCCGCGTCCGCATCACTCATGAAGTCTACGTCAAGTCGCGGCCACTGAAGCCGAGCTGTGGCCGCCTCTAAGGCGGTCTAGCCAGGTGTTCGTTTGCGACCGCAACTGTCGATGCTCAGCCTTACCGTTTCTCCGTGCCCCTAGCTCATCGCATCATTGTGGTCGTCTTCGGCTGTGTCATTGCCGCCCCGGTTTGGGTCGGACTCATCAGCTACGCGCTGTTCCTTCCGGCCGAAGCCCACATCTCTAGTACCGCTCTCAGTGAGGCCGAAGAGCCCTACTTCGAGGACTTGGAGACGGTGACAACCGTCGAGGACGCTGAAGCCGATTGCGTCCAACTGCTACTGGCCAACCGAGACGACATCTCCGATGCCTACGCCACCTCCCAAGACATCGGAACCCTCGACAACGGCGGCGGCGCCTACGAATTCTTCGGTGATCACTACAGGTACGACTCGGGTGCCGGTCGATGGAATTGCGTTCATACATTCGGCAAAGCCGTGGTTTGGCTCAAGACCTCCGATACGGGCGTCATCATCGATCAGTCATAGTGAACCGAGACCTGCTCTTGACCGACAATCCCGTCGCGGGACAGCCTGGTGGTCCGTTTGCCGACGGAACCGCGCCCCCAGCCCCTCTCCGGAGGCCCGGGGGGTGTTCCGGTCCTGGTTGCTACAGGGTGTCGTACCGCCTGAGATCCTCCGCATCCGCTAGGTGGAGCAACTGCGCCGCGAGCTTGCGGGCCTCGCTCGTCGTGAGGTTCAGTTCGGTACGGACGTAGGCGGTCGGGGTAGCGCTCTCGCGGATGTGACACTCCACCCCGAGGAGGGGCACGTCGAGCCTGTGACCGGGCCGCACCTGCTGCCGGAGTTGCACACGCCAGCCGCCCTTTCCGGGCCGGACGACCTCCCCCGTGACGTAGTTCCTGATCTCGTCCTGTTGCCCGCCGATGTCGGCACTGAGGTGCATGCTTGCGCTCTCCAGGTCGCACCCCTCGAGCATGGCTTCGGCGTGGCCCGCAGGTCCGCTCGTGCACCACGACGGGCAGAACTTGGGCAACTTCGCGCGGTCCTCGACCAACTTGTCGAGCGCGTCGTGCTGCGTCATCGGACGCGCTCCAGCCACTCCGCCGCCGCCACGGCCTCGGCCTCGGCCTCGGCCTCGAGGTCTAGCAGGTCGGTCCGGGTCAGCTTGTTCATCGCGTGCTCGTCGGTGTGGATATCCACCGCGACGTTGGCGACGACACCCGGAGCGGTGCTGTACTCCGTGCCGCCCGTGAACAGGTAGCGCCGAACGTCGGACCGCCGTGGCCGCGCGACCAGACGCCGCGCTCGGTGTAGAGGAATCTCAGCCGTAGTCCGGCTTCGGGTGCACCACGACGGGCAGGTCGTGATCTGCGGTTCGGTGAGTGTGTTGGTCATCTGAGATCCCTCTCAATGAGGGGCCGCGTGCCTGCCGGTGTCTGGCATGTAGATGGCACGGGGCCGGTTCCATTTCTGGAAACCGGCCTCTGACCTGCGCAAACGCAAGTGGGCGATACTGGGTTCGAACCAGACTGCTAGCCCAGTGGTCACGAGTGGTCATCAGTAGTCATTAGGCCGCTGACCTGCGATTATGTGATCTGCGTGGCAACGGATTGGCGGACTACCAGGGACAGGAATACCCTCTTGGTGGACACGTAGTGGACACGAAAGGGATGGGGGCCAGCGGTGGCACGCGCAGTCGAGCGGCGGAATTTCGGGCAGATCACCAAACTGCCAAGCGGACGCTACCGGGCACGCTATGCCGATCCCGACGGTCGTCAGACAGAGGCAGGTCTGCCCTTCCGTCACAGCGCTCCCTACACCTTCACGGCCAGAGCAGACGCCGAAGCGTGGCTCGTCGACGAGCGACGCTTCATCACGAACGGCGACTGGACCTCCCCCGCCGACCGCCAGGCACACCGTCGCGAGAAGTCGCCGACGATGAGTGAATATGCGCCCCGTTGGTTGGCCGCCCGCAAGGTCAAGGGCCAGCCGCTGGCCGACCGCACCCGCGACCATTACCAAGACCTGCTCGACCGCATCATCCTCCCGACCTTCAAAGACGTCGAACTCAAAGCGATCTCCCCCGAGGCAGTCGCCCAGTGGTACGACACGGCTGCCCCCGACACCCCCACCTACCAAGCACACGCCTACTCGTTGCTCCGGGCGATCATGCGCACCGCCGCCGACCCAACCAAGAACAACGGCCGTCCCCTCATCCCGTACAACCCCTGCGGGATCTCAGGCGGCGGCTCCTCGGGCACCAAGCGCAGGATACGACCGGCCAGCGCCGAAGAGGTCGCGACCATCGTCGCGGCCATATCCGAGCGCCACCAGCTGATGGTTCTCCTCGCCGATGCGTGCGCGCTCCGCTTCGGCGAACTGGCTGAACTCCGGCGCTCAGACATCGACGTCGCCAACGCCGTCATTCGCGTACGCCGCGGAGTCGTCCGCTCACGCTCAGCCGGCGTGGTCGCCAAAGCACCCAAGAGCGAGGCCGGAATCCGCGACGTGCCGATTCCACCCGACATTCTCGACGCTCTTCGGGACCACATTGCGCAGCACGCAGCTCCGGGCGCGCAGGGACTCTTGTTCCCCGGCCGCAACAGCGAACACCTCTCCCCCAGCGCGTTCTACGGCAAGGTCTCCAAGAAGCGCCGCGGCAAACCCGACACGACAGGCTGGGGTTGGTACGAAGCACGGCGTCTCGCCGGGCGTGAAGATCTTCGATTCCACGACCTCAGACACGGAGCCCTCACCGAAGCCGCCCGGCACGGCGCCACCCTGGCTGAGCTCATGGCCCTCGGTGGCCACTCAACCAATCAGGCGGCCATGCGCTATCAGCAGGCCGCTTCCGGTCGCCTGGCCGAGCTCGCGCGAAAGAGGGCCGAGGCACGAGGCTGGACGCCAAGCGATGCCGCTCCAGACGAGATCTGAACCAGGATCTTGCCGTGGCGCTCAAGTCACGCTGTGGGGTGGGGTGACCTCGCCGTCGAGCGGGTTGGCCATGATGCGACCGGCGATGCCGCTGCGTACGGCTGCGGCCGCGGAGCTGTCAGGCTTGCGGCTTGCCTGATCTTCAAAGCACCGCAGAAATTCCTCGCCGAGTACGAAGCGGGGAAACCGGTCGAGGACCTCTAGTCGGAGTTCGTTCGGCCACTTCTCTAAACCGCGCCCTGAGATGTCAAGGCTCGTCGCGATCTGAAGCAGGTGACCCTCAGCATCCGTCTGTGGATCTACGTCAGCGCGCATATGCCGGACGATAACTTCCGCCGCGCGCTCGCATCGGGCGGACGGCCAGCCGGCTCCTGCACCGAACACCCAGGCCACGTGGCCGCCGACCTCCTCGAACGGGAGCGTGTGACTATCGAACGGACTCACCAAGCCCAGGTCGTGGAGGAGCGCGGAGACGTAGAGCAGTTCGACGTCGAACGAAATTTGGTGCAGTCGCCCGTACGCGGCAGCCCACAGGTAGGAGCGGACGCTGTGGTTCAGCAACGAGGGCGAGTAGTAGGCCTTGGCGACCTCCAAAGCTGCCAGGCTGACTGCGTCTTCGGGTTGCGGGATGTCATCGAACCTCATGATTGAGTTCTTGCTCGTGTACAGGGCCTGATTGTCGAGGTCGTGGTTCATTTCAGATGAGTCCTTCAAGGGCGCTTCGGCAAACTACAGCGGCATTCGAGAAGCCGATCCAGTGACGCGCACGCTGTCGGTATGGGCGTCAATGTCAACGATGAGCCGGCTGGGTGAGCCCATATGCGTGCCCTGCAGGAGGGTCAGTCGAGCAGGGATGGTGACTAACCCAAGTGAGCGCAGGTACCCGCCGAACGCTGCTGCGGCTGCTCCGGTGGCCGGGTCCTCCACGACGCCGCCAGGGGGAAAGGCGTTGCGCACATGGAAGACGCCGTCCTGTTCGGCCCAGAACATGTGGACGGTCGTCCACTGCTCTCGTTCCATGAGCGCGGACAGCTGGTCGAAGTCGTAGTCCAGCCCAGCCAGGGTCGCGAGTCTCGCTACGCCAAGCACCAGGTGGTCGTTGCCCGCGAAGGCAACGTGCGGAGGGTACATCGGGTCAAGGTCTTCTTCGCGCCAACCGATCGCGGCTAGCGTCGCGCTCAGGACTGACTCTTCCACCGGGCGCGTGCGGGTGGCCGGGGAGGTCAGGGTGGCGGTGACACCGCGCTCGTCGGCAACCGCGTTCACCGTGACTAGTCCTGCCAGGGTGGTGAAGTCGCGAGCCCCCGGACCGTCTCGCTCGGCCAACGCGACGGCCGCAGCCACGGTGGCGTGCCCACAGAAGGCGACCTCCGACTTGGGACTGAAGTACCGCACCTGAAATTCCGATGGCTCGAGAGTCGGTAGCACGAAGGCGGTCTCGGAATAGCCGACTTCCCGGGCGATCGCGAGCATGTCGGTCTCGCTCAACGATCGAGCATCGAGGACCACCCCGGCGGGGTTGCCGCCCTTGCCGGAGTCCGTAAAGGCCGCGTAGCGAAGTACTTCGCTGCGGGTGTTGTCCATGGCCATGCTCCTAGGTATTCGATCTGAACTAACGAGTAGATGCTGTTCAAGAGGCCGTCGCGCCCACTCGTGTGAGCTTGACGACCTGGCCCACTCGTCAGGGGAAACGACAGGCCAAGCGTGGGGTGGGGACCCGCGGGGTGCAGCGATGCAAGTGGTGTCAAGTCAGATGCTTCCCAGTCGCTCCACCACGAGGATTCTTGCCTCGCCGCGCGGATGGGCAACGTGCTCGTCGCCGAGTGCGGCCTGACAGACGTCGCCGGCACGCATGGCCTGAATCTTGTCGACGCCGTTCACGCGGTAGTGCATATCGACTTCTCCGTCGAGGACGACAAAGACTTCCTCGCCGTCGTTGACGTGCCAGACGTATGGCTCATTCGTCCAGTGCAATCGGACCGTCGTGGGTTGCTCGAAGGTGACGAGGTCCAGGGCATCCCAGGGCTTTGTGCCGGTGTAGGCATGAGCAGAGACGAACTGCATGATGGTCCTTTCGTAGGGGTAGATCGCAGCAGATGTCTCAGACCAGTAGCCGACTGTCGTCGGCAGCCAAGTCGTCGAGGTCGGCATGACGGTGGAATTGAATCGGCTAACGCACGAGGAGTCGCGGCCTTCCCCAGACCTGGACGAGGGACCCCTTCTGAGTCGAGGTGGAGTGTTGGCGGGCTGTGACAATACGCGTGGCGGCTACCCGTGTTTGGCTTTCTGGGGGCGAGCTTGGAGCGTGCGATCCTGGGCTTTCCAGCGACGAAGTGCCGGTGGACGCTGGCGAACGGGTCCTCCGCTTCGTGTGGGACCGGGTGCAAAGCTCGCTGCGACCTGCAGGTTCCCTTCAGGATGAACGAGCCGGCAGGCCCACCGTCAAGCATCGGGCGATTGGTGCCAGCGGTCCTCCCATGTGACTGCGTGCTCGGTATGACACCAGCGCGTCGTTGTCGAGGGTCCCGGCGCCATCCACGACGAACGGATCGGCGAAGGCCATGCTGCCCTGGTGCGCGGTGGCGTCGCAGGGGCCGCATCAGCTCGCGGACCGCAACGTCGAGTAAGCCCGCGACAGCGTCGCCAGTGTGACGCGGGAGGTTGAGGGGTTGGGATGGGTGAGGAGGACGAGCGTGCCGGGAGTGCCGGGCCATGGCGCCTTCTCGGGTCGGGGGTGCGGGGCTGCGGGGTGTTCAGGCTATCCGGGCTATCCGGGCTATCCGGGCTATCCGGGCCAGCCGGAGTACGACGTGTGTGATCCGAAGTCGCACAGTCGGCAGGTTCACAGCGTGAGAACCGCCCCCGGCGCTAGGACCGTGACGGACTGGCCAGCGCGCTCGAAGGCGGCCTCGATCTCGGTGCGCCCCTCGGTGAAGTGCGTCCAACCATCCGCGTGCACCACGACCACGTGCCGGGCCCCAAGGATCACCGAGGCCTCCACGGCTTCCTCTCCGGTCAGGGTGAGCACCGCATCGAGAGGCTGCACCACTCCGGCGCCCGCGAACAGCAAGGCAACGTCGATCGGCGCGCACCGCTCGGCGATGGTGCGGACCACGTCGAGGGAAGAGTTGTCGCCACTGACGTAGACCGTGGGAAGCCCGGGGCCGGACAACACGAAGCCGGTGACTTCGCCGGTGAATGCCGTTGCCCACTCGGGGCCATGTTGAGCGGGCACCCACGTGACGCGAGCGACCGTCCCGTCTGGACCCATCAGGTCCAGGCCCTCCCACGCCGGACGGCTGATTGTCGTACCAGCAAGGCGCTGTACAGCCCCGACCGTACTCAGTACCAGCGGCACCGTGGCGAGGTAGCGGCGTCCCGCGTCGTCGAGGTTGTCGGCGTGCTCGTCGTGCGAGAGCAGGACCGCGTCCACGGTCCCGATGTCCTCGGCGCTGCGCGCCGGCGGAGCGGTCTTGACGAGCTTGAACATCTCGCCCGGGTACTCGCCGGGCTCGTCGAAGGTCGGGTCGGTCAACAGCCGGAGTCCGGCCACGGTCAGCAGTGCCGTGGGGCCACCGAAGGCCTCGATGGTGAGGCCGAACTGTGATCCGGGGGCAGGGTAGGTCGAGGAACATCGCGTCGTGGGCATGGGTCGATCCTGGTGTTCTTAGCGAGCCGCCGGAACTGGTCTGCCAGCCGCATTACGATCGGATCCGGCCACGAGAGGAACATTGTTGTGACGCGTGACCCATCGGTGGTGTCGGTTCTGGTTTTCGACCGTTCGCCCCTGTTCGAGATGAGCGTCCCGCTCAGCGTGTTTTCCACAGACATCCCGCGCGGAGCGGGGCACCGCTTTGAGCTCCAATCGGTGGCAGCCGAGCAGGGGCCGCTGCGCACCACCGGTGGGTTGGAGATCCGGGCGCCCTACGAGCTGGATGCCTTGAGGACCGCCGGCATCGTAGTTGTCCCCGCGTGGCGAGACCCGCACGAGCGGCCGGGTGAGCCAGTGCTGGCAGCCCTACAGGCAGCGCATGCCGACGGCGCCGTGATCGTCGGGCTGTGCCTCGGCGCCTTCGTGGTGGCAGCTGCGGGCCTTCTCGACGGCAGGCGCGCGGCGACGCACTGGGCCTTCACCGGCGCGCTGGCCGCGGCCTACCCCAAGGTGACGGTCGACCCAGCCGCGCTCTTCGTCGACGAGGGTGACGTGCTCACCAGCGCCGGCGCCGCGGCCGGCATCGACGCGTGTCTACACCTGGTACGCCGCACGATCGGAGCGGGCCCGGCCGCTGCCATCGCCAGACGGATGGTGGTGCCACCACAGCGCAGCGGCACCCAGGCGCAGTACCTCGACCAACCCGTGCCCGGGCGCCTCGACGACGACATGTTCGCGGTCCTCGCCCATGCCCTCGAGCACCTCGGCTCCCCCCTGGACGTGGAGGGCATGGCGGCACGAGCCCACATGAGTAGACGAGCCTTCGACCGCCGATTCCGTGCTGCTGTCGGCGATTCCCCGATGAGGTGGCTCCTGCATCAGCGCGTGCTGCACGCTCAACGCCTGCTCGAGGGCACCGACCTCTCCGTCGACGCCATCGCCCACCATGTGGGGCTAGGTGCCGGCGTGTCGCTACGACCACACTTCCGTCGACAGGTAGGAATCAGCCCCCAGGCCTACCGTCAGGCCTTCCGCGCGATCGACGCCAGCGGCCGCCTCACATAGGGCGCCCCGCCACACTCGCCGTCCCCGAGCACTGGTCGCCGTGACCATGACTGTGATCGGGCGTCCCGCTCCGCATGCCCGGATGCGTCAGCACCCGAAGCGTCCATTGAGTGACCTGCGGCTCTCGTCCGGTCACCAACCCGACGATGGCGGGGACCAAGCTGTCGATCGAGACGCGGGGCGGCGGCTCAGCGCGCGGCCAGAACGGCACAAAGGGCGGCCAGGATCGCGGTGACGGTACCGGCCCCCCACCGCTCGACCGGGTGGTGGCCGCGGGCGTTGCCGAGCGTATTGAGGACGAAGACGGCGGTTAAGGCCCACAGCAGGACCGTCAGCGCCGATCCGGACACCGATCCGCGACCCACGAGCGAGGCGGACGCCAGGGCGACCCATATGACGCCGATAAGCGTCAGCGCGGCGACAGCACTAGCCCAGCGGTAGGCTATCGGCAGGGCCCCGTCGCTGAGGACCGCGCGTCCGCCGTACGCCGCCGCTCCCCAGGGTGCGCCGGCGGCGAGCCCGATCTGGAAGGCCGAGGCGAGCGCCAGGAGCGCAGTGGCGACCATTGCGACGGTCTCGATGTTCACGTCAGGATGCTGTCACACAGCGGGCGGCCGCCGTCGAACTGCCACCGGACCGGACCACCGCATTCCTGATGAGGCTGTCGCGCGAGAAGGCTCGGCCGGGCCGCAACGGGGCTCATCACACTACCGGCGAACGCACCGAAATCGGCGCTGACACAAGCTCACCCGGATGACCCACATCCCCGCCTCAGTCGTCGGAATTGCACCATCGACCCCGAAAACGGGGGCGTAGACGGTCAGGCCGGGAGGCTTGGGTCGGCTGGAGCGGGAATGGACCACAGCATCAGGACAGCTGCGACCGCCGACGTCCCGGCAAGGAGCAGGAACGCGTGCGCATGGCTTCCAAGCAGGTCCGCGAGACCAGCGCCCACGAAGGGTGCCGCCGCAGCGGCGAAAAGGGCCGGCGCGGTCAGGACGCCATTGAGCTTTCCGTACGAAGCCGAACTCCACCGGTCCGTGATCGCAGTGGCCTGAACGAGGGTGTAGATCCCGCGGGCCAGCCCGAGGAGCATCCCGACGGTAACGAGCCACCCGTCAGTGGCCGGCGCCAACGCCAGGGCGGCGGTCGCGACCGCGACGCAGGCACCGACTAGCACGGCGCGGACGACCAGCGTGGTGCTGCGGGCGAAGCGTGCGTAGCCCAGTCGACCGGCGACCTGACCGAGACCCCCAAGCCCTAGTGCCATGGCCGCGCGGTCGCGGCTCATCCCCTGCTCCACGAGCATCGGCACCAGGTTGATCACAACCGCGAAGACCGCGAGAGCTGTCAGGGTATTGGCGACCATCAGGCACCGGAACGCCCGGCTGCGGGTCACTGCGCCGGCAGTCTGCGCCGTCGACCCGTACGGCTCGCGACGCGTACCCGAGCTTTGTTCCCAGGGCTCGTTCAAGCCCCACCAGTGCAACGGTGCCGTGATGACGACCAGGCCGCCCAAAAGGAGCATGTACGCCAGTCGCCACCCGACCAGATCGTCCAGCACGGAGGCCAAGGGCGCGAAGACGGTGCTTGCCAGGCCAGCGACGAGGGTGAGCGTGGTCAGGGCGCCGATGCGACGACTGCCGCCCCAGCGAGTGAGGGCCGCGAACGCCGGAGGATACAGGGTGCCGGCCATGGCTGCGCCGACCAGGACCCACCCGGCGTAGAACCAGGGAAGCGTCGGGGCGAGAGCGACACCGAGCAGGCCGGGGACG
The DNA here is from genome assembly GCF_900113685.1 of Nocardioides psychrotolerans. Classification (GTDB taxonomy): domain Bacteria; phylum Actinomycetota; class Actinomycetes; order Propionibacteriales; family Nocardioidaceae; genus Nocardioides; species Nocardioides psychrotolerans. Next base: position 10,600 of record NZ_FOQG01000012.1, on the reverse strand, counting down.
GCGAGTAACGAGGCGAACGTCATGACAGCGCGGGGGCCGTGGGCGTCGATGTGCCGCCCGACCCAGAGGCCCGCCACGGCTGAGACAACCTGGGCGAGAGAGAACGCACCGGTAACCGCGACTCCGGACCAGCCGGTCTCAGCGATGACGGAGGACTGCAGGGCCGCGAAGGCGTAGTACAGGCAACCCCACGACACGATCTGCACCGTGCTGAGCACGACGACCACGCGCCGCAGCCCGGCGTCGTCGAGGGCGCCGGGCTGGGTGGCTGTCTGGGTCGAGGTCATGAGCCCGACCTAATCTCAGCTCCCGGTTATCAGGAGGGGCGCCCGAGGCTGATGAGTCGGGGGTCAGTGTCGGTCGGGGCTCCGCAACAGCCACCGGGCGCCGCCACGGCACTCGGGTCGTCGAAAGCTCCGGCGCCGTGGCACACACCGGTCTCGGGGAGCACGAGCTCGACGCGGTCGGCGGCGTCGAGGTCACCGTCGAGCGCGGCGACGACGGAGCGGGCTTGCTCGAAGCCGGTCATGGCGAGGAACGACGGCGCACGGCCGTAGGACTTCATACCGACGACGAAGAGCCCCTGCTCGGGCTGGGCCAGTTCGCGGTGCCCGTGCGGGGCGACGTCACCGCAGGAGTGGTGATCAGGGTGGATCTGCTCGGCCAGGGCCCGGACGGCCCCGAGCGCGGGATCAAGGTCGAGGCGGACCTCGGAGAGGAACGAGAAGTCTGGACGGAAGCCCGTGACTACGATGATCTCGTCGACGTCGGCCACCTGCTGCCCGTTGGTCGAGGTGACAGTGAGACGGTCGTCGTCCTGGACGCGGACCGACTCGGTGCGGAACCCGGTCAGATTCGTGACCAGTCCGCTCTCGACCGCGCTTCGGGCGTCCTGCCCGAGCTTGCCGCGCTGCTCGAGCTGGTCGTTATCGCCGCCGCCGAAGGCGTCCCCGACGCTGGAGCGCCGCAGTAGCCACGAGACCCGCGTCGCGGGGTCAGCAGTCGCCACTTTGCTGAGCCCGATGAGCACACCCTGCGCTGAAGCTCCCTTTCCGGCCACGATCACGTGCTTCCCGGCGTAACGCGCAGCGACGGACCGGTCTGAGAAGTCGGGGATGCCGTAGGTGACGCGGGCCGCGTTCTCGGCCTCGCCCAGCGCCGGGTATCCGTCGGCTCCGAGCGGGTTCGGTCGACGCCACGTGCCCGTGGCGTCGACAAGAGCGCTGGCCAGCATGCGCTCGGCTCTACCGGCAGTGCGCAGGTGGATAGCGAAGGGGTCGCGCTCGCGGCCCGCGTCGACGAGGAGATCGCGACCAGCGCGACTGACGCCGGTCACCTCGGCCCCGTAGCGGACCGAGCCTGCTGCGGTGGCATTCAGTGCGTCGGCCAACGGTTGGAGGTACGCCCTGCGCCACTCCCCGCCGGTCGGGAACTCCGCCTCGTCCGGCGCGACCCAGGTGCCGGTGCCCTCGAGGAGCCGTCGGCCAGCGGGGTCGATGAGTTCGGACCAGTCCGAGAAGAGCCGTACGTGCGACCATTCCCCGACTGCTGCACCGGCGTCCGCTCCTGCTTCGAGGACCACAAAGTCGAGCCCGCGCTCGGCGGCGTTGGCTGCTGCGGCCAAGCCGATGGGACCGGCTCCGATGACAACTACGGGGTGAGGCATGGGACCTGCTCCTGACACATCTTTTGTTCATCGACAATCGTCGATAAAACAACTGTATCGATCCGAACCGATGAAAGCAAGGTATCGTCGGCACATGACCACCGCACCAGTCGAGACCGTGTCCCAAGCTGCACCGAGTCTGACCAAGGCCGACGCGGAGAGCTACGCCGAATGGTTCAGCGTGCTCGCTGACCCCACTCGGGTACGCCTGCTTCATACCCTGTCCACGTCCCCGACCGGTGCGCTGCGCGTCGGCGACCTCGCCACCGCACTGGGCATCAGCCAGTCCACCTGCTCCCACCATGTCGAAGTGCTCAACAAGGTGGGTTTCGTCGTGGTCGACAAGGTTGGCACTGCCAGCATGGTCTCGGTCAACGCTGCCTGCTGCACGGGCCTGCCGCACGCAGCAGACGTGGTCATGGGCGCCCTATCCGCACAGCCGTGCTGCCCCACTGACCTGCCGAGTGACGTCACCACGCGCCTCGTCGAGGACAGAGACATGGAGACAGTGCTGGATATCTACTCATCGGGCATCGCGACCCGCAACGCCACGTTCGAGACTGTCGTGCCGACGTCCGACCACATGCGGTCCGGATGGCTTCCCGACCTCGCTTGGGTCGCCGAGATCGAGGGCCAGGTCGTCGGCTGGACCGCCGTGACGCCAATTTCTGCTCGCTCGTGTTATTCCGGCGTTGGCGAGACCTCGGTCTACGTCGCCGAAAGCGCTCGCGGGCAAGGCGTTGGCAAGACGCTGCTTCACACCCAGGTCAACGGGGCCGACGGCGCCGGAATGTGGACCCTGCAGACGTCCATATTCCCCGAGAATCGAGCCAGCCTGGCCCTGCACCACTCCGCCGGGTACCGCACGCTCGCGGTACGCAGCCGCATCGCCCAGCTCGATGGTCAGTGGCGCGACACCGTGCTGCTGGAGCGTCGCAACGACTTGAACTGACCCCCTGCCATCGGTCGATGTGCATGGGGGTTTGACGTCACGTCGACATGGCCGTCATGGACGCCCGCGGGCCCTAGAACCGTGTCTCGAGAGTCGACGCGTCAGGGGGTCTGAAGTGCTCGCGGTGTTCTCCCGGCGTGGTGTTGAGTCGTCGGCGGAAGGTTCGGTTCATGGTCTCGGGGGTCCCGAAACCGCAGGTGCGCGCGATCTGTTCGATGCTGCTCCCGGTGGTCTCGAGCAGCCGGCAGGCCGACTCGAGCCGCATGGTCTCGACGTGGTCCGCAGCGGTGATGCCGAGCTCGGCCTTGAACACTCGGCTGAAGTGCCGCTCGGACAGGTTGATCTGGCGAGCGAGGGCTGGCACAGAGAGGTCGTCCTCCAGGTGGTCACGGAGCCACGACAACAGATCCCGGACAGGTTGCGTGTCGGCGCCTTGTGCCGTGAGTAGTGCGGAGAACTGGGCCTGGCCGCCCGATCGTTGCAGGTAGACCACGAGGTGGCGCGCCACGCGAGCGGCCACCTGCTGGCCGTGGTCGTCCGCCACTAGCGCGAGGGCGAGGTCGATACCGGCCGTGACCCCGGCCGAGGTCCACACGTTGCCGTCTTGGACGTAGATCGAGTCCGGCTCGACGATCACGTCTGCGTAGATTTCTTGCAGCCGCCCACACTCGGCCCAGTGGGTGGTCACTCGTCGTCCATGCAGCAATCCCGCCGCAGCGAGGACGAAGGCACCCGAGCACACTGAGGTGACACGTCGGGCATCAGCCGCCAGTCGGCGAACGTGCTCCAAGAGTTCATCGTCCGCAGCGGCGGCCTTCATCTCAGCCCCTCCAGCGACCACGAGGGTGTCGATGGGTGCGTCGACCTCAGCGATGGATGTGGCGGTGAACTGAAGACCGCAGCTGGCCAGAACAGGCCCGCCTGTAGTGGTGACGACGTCGGTGCGGTACCCCGCGGACGGGAAGAAACGTGTGACGCTAGCGAACACCTCCAGAGGTCCCGTCACGTCTAGGATCTGCGCCTCGTCGAACGTCACGATGACAACACGCGGACGGCTCATCGGGTACTCACGCGTGCAGCGTAAACCGTTTGGCGGTGGCCGGAATCGTCAACAACGCGTCCTTGCCGCCCAACGCGGATGCCCACATGCTCAAAGCATGAAGGTTGCACCGGTTCTCTCCCCTAGTCCCACCGCCCACGACGTGGACGGACCGTCCAAGACCTTGCCGACGCGCCCGAGGAGAGCCCGATGCTAGTGGCCCCCTGTCGCGCGCGGTTGCATACGGCAGCGCCCCCTGCTCGATGATCGCGTGCGGGACCTTCTCCGACGTTTCAACGCGGTAATCGCGGTCGTTGGGCGGCGCGGGTGCCTCGACCCGCGGCTGTCACTCACGGGGAACGGCCGCGCCACCTCTTGTCACCTAGCGCGACATCAACGACCGAGCGGCCACCCCAAGCGCAGAACAGCCGGGCCCAGGCTGAGGCAACGCGTCATCGTGCTCTACCGAGAACCCCATTCGCATACCCGTGGCCGAATCGGCCCATCGAGAGGACCCAAAGCAATGACTACCAGCGCGCGACCTACGACGAGGACCTGGCCCCGTCGCGTACTCGGGGCGACCCTCATGCTCGCTCTCGGACTCGCAACCGTCGCAGGAGTCGTCTTCGCGGGGGCTACTGAGACGGGTCGAAGCATCAATCAGCCCGTCCCGAGTTCGGCGGCGGACACGGTCCCGACCTCGCTCCAACACGCCGAGCCCACCAGCGCGGCTGAATCCACCGCCGTGCGGCACGGTCGGCCGCTCGTGGTCGCGTTCGTTGTCGGGACCAGCGGTACCATCGCCAGCGACCTCCTCGCGCCCTACGACATCTTCGCGAGCTCGCCAGCGTTCACCACGTACGTCGTCAGCGACGTCGCCAGCGCGGCACCGCTCGAAGGTGGACCGGCCGTCGTCCCGACCTACACGTTCGCCGACGTCGACGCAGACCCCGCTCTGACCCCTGACCTCGTCGTCGTTCCCGCCCTTACTCACCCTACCGGTGCCACGGAAGCACCCCTGCGCGACTGGGTGACGCGCCAGCACGACGACGGGGCCAGGGTCCTCGGGGTGTGCACCGGCTCGCTCGTCCTGGCCGCCACCGGGATGCTGGACGGACTGGACGCCACCAGCCACTGGTCTCGCATCAGCGCCCTGGAAAGCGACCATCCCAACGTGCACTGGATGCGCGGCCAACGGTACGTCGAGGACGGATCCGTCACCACCACGGCCGCCGTGACCTCCGGCGTCCCGGCCGCCCTGCATCTCGTCGCAGAGCTCGCCGGGCCCGATGAGGCACAACGAGTAGCGAACCTCCACCCGGAGCTCCGCTGGACCCCGACTCAGACGACCACGATCCCCAAGGATCACTTCGCGGTCCACGACTGGCCGGTCGGGCTCAACTACGTGATGCCGTGGTTCCGCCCAACCGTCGGCATCGCCCTGGAAGAGGGCGTAGGTGAACTGGACGCAACGGCGGCGTTCGAGGTGTACAGCCAGTCGGCAGCAGCCCGCACCGTCGCCCTCGCAACGAGCGACACGGTCAGGACACGCCACGGACTCGTCCTGCTCACCACAAGCTTTACGCACGCAACCGGTCTGTCCCGTGTCGTCGTCCCCGGCGCCGACACAGCCGACGCCGTCGACCCAGGACTGCGGGCCTGGGCGGACGCGCAGCGACTCTCCCTCGAGCCCCTCACAGGACCGCCAGGTCCGGACGGGTCTGCCGGCGAGGGTGGGTTCAGCTCGGCCCTGCAGAACCTTGCCGCTCATACCGACGCCGCCACCACTTCCGCCACGGCCAAGATGATTGGATACCCGACCTCCAGCCTCGACCTCGGAAACCAACCCCGGTCCTTGCGGCCGATCCTGCTCGGCATCGTGAGCCTCGCGCTCGCGGTCCTCGTCGGCCTGGCACCCACCTTCCTGGCACGCCGCTGGCGCCGCCGCGGCCTCCTACCGGCCAACGCGTCCGCCGCAGCCTCCCTGACGGACACGGAGACTGTGAACGCCGCAGTTTGAACCCTTGCCCCATCGCATCGGGCGCGGGATCCACTTGTGCGCGACTGGACCGAAGCCATCGACGACGCGCTGCAGGCTTGCGCTGAATGGAAACGCCGCCCTGCGATTGGTCCTCAGCCGCTGCGGGCTCAGTTCACAGGCAGCGCTGCCCTCAACGCCGCATCGTCAGAAACCAGCCGTGCAACGCCGCCCGCGATGTCGACACTGCCTCCAACTACTCACAGCCCACAGAAGGAATCATCGTGGCCATCTCGAGTTCCAAGACGACTGCGACCGGACCCCCGACCCAGCACCAGATGGCGGTGATGATCTGGCTGGCCGTTTTCCCGACCCTCACCGTCCTCAACCTCACTCTCGGCAACCGGCTTCACACTCTGAGCCCCGTCGTCCGCACCTTCGTCCTCGTCACCATCGCCGTTCCAATCGTCAGCTACGCCGTTATGCCGCAGTTGCACCGGCTTCGCCGGCTCTTCCTGACCCACCTCGCGAGCTCACCATGAGTTCGGCTCGCTTCGGCTCTTCGCCTCGGCCTCTCGGCCTCGTCTGTTCCCAAGTGGCTCGCAGTCCTGCCCATCCTCGGCACGGTCTTCTCTGTCCTTGAGGCGCTCACCCGGTTTACCGATGCGCCGCTAGCGACACGCCTCTAGTCCCTGCCCGACTCGTTGCGGGTTCTCGCCGTTGGCCCCATGGTCCTGCGGTTTCAGGACACGTCACCTCGCAACTCCCGTGCTTCTAGCACCCGGAGCGCGCTGACTAGCAACGTCACCACACCGTCAGAAGCAGTTATGCAATTTCCCCGGCAAGAAGAAGGGCACTTCCCATGACCAGCGCAAAAACGTCCACCCGCCACCTGGGACTCCTCTTGTTCGACGACGTCGAGGAGCTCGACGCGGTCGGCCCGTGGGAGGTTCTTGCCTACTGGACCCTCCACCACCCTGAGGACGGCTGGGCTATCTCATGCGTCTCCCGCGACGGGACACCTGTCCTCGCCGCGAAGGGACTGACCCTTGCCGCGCACCACTCGATGAGCAGCGCCCCGCCGCTCGACGTCCTTATCCACCCGGGCGGGCAAGGAACACGACCGCTGATGCGGGACCCGGAACACCTCGCCTGGGTGCGCCGCCAGGCCACCACCGTCCCCCTGATGACGAGCGTCTGCACCGGTGCCCTCGTCTACGCCGCCGCCGGCCTGCTCGCTGCGAGGCCCGCGACCACCCACTGGGAGTCCCTCGACCTGCTCCACGAGCTCGACCCCACGATCCAGGTGCGCCCGGACGCGCGATTCGTCGATGACGGGAACGTCATCACCAGTGCCGGCGTCAGCGCCGGCATCGACATGGCCCTGCACCTGGTCGCCCGGCTGGCCGGGGACGACCGCGCCCGTGAGGTCCGCCGCGCAATTCAATACGACCCGCAGCCCCCGGTCTGAGGACCATCGAAGCATCATCAAGTCGACACCGACTCGGCGTTCCCGACCGTCATGGGTCCTGGCGACAGCTCTGCTCGACATCACCGGCACGGGAGGACGGTGCGCGGCCCGACAACCGGGTAAAGACCGCCACCCCGGTGCACGACGCCCCTCAAGCCTGTGACTGCCGAAGGAGCACGGCCAACCATTGGGCCGTAGGATTATGTGTGCGTGCGCACGGTCCTATGTATGGTGAGGGTATGGACCACTTCGACCCCGTCAGTGCGTGGGCTGCCCTGCTACGTACCCACGCCGCTGTCATACCGAAGGTCGAGCGCGCCCTGACGCCGACCGGCTTGCCGTTGACGTGGTACGACGTACTGCTCGTTGTCAACGCTGCCCCGGGCCGCCGCCTTCGGATGACTGAACTTGGCGAGCAGGCAGTCGTGAGTCGCGAACGAGTCAGCCGCGTCGTCACCGAACTCGAACGTGCAGGCCTAGTCGTCCGGCAGGCAAACCCGGACGACAAGAGATCCTCCTTCACTGTCATCACGCCGGAAGGCCGCAAGCGACTCCGTGCCGCCGCCCCCATCTACCTCGCAGCGATCGAGGCCCACTTCTTGTCGCGCTTGAGCGCCGAGGAGTGCCGGGTTCTCGCCGACGCACTCGGGCGTGTTGTAGTCGCCGAGGAAGCCGACCGAATCGTCTGAGCGAGTTGCCTCGTCGTCCCGAGCTCTGGCTGACCTGGCGTCACACAGTCGGAGCGGCGCGCGATTCCATGCAGCCAGCCCTCGGCACAACTCCTGGCTACCGTTTGCGCCAGGCTATCTGTGCGTGCGCACGCATCTTGACTTGGATATCCAGTCGTGACAGTATGTGCGTGCACCCGCATCTACTACGAAGGAGAATTGCCATGACCGAGCTCATCACGCGCACCGCCCTCGAGGCTCTCGTCGCCACCGGCGACGTGGTCCTCGTCGACGCACTCCCGGCGTCCTACTACGACCAGCTCCACCTGCCCGGAGCCCTCAACCTCGTGGAGTCCGACGTCGACACCGAGGCACCTCGCCTCCTACCCGACAAGAGCGCCACGATCGTCACCTACTGCTCCAACGAGGCCTGCGGCAACAGCCAGGCAGTCGCGAACCGTCTCGAACGCCTTGGCTACACCGCGGTGCGCAAGTACCGCGAAGGCATCGAGGACTGGGTAGCCGCCGGAAACCAGACCGAGTCGACCCAGGCCGCCTGACCACAATCACCGACTGCACCACGTGAGGAGCACCATCATGTCCGACACCACCACCCACGAGGTCTCCCCGACTCGTACCCTCGACGGGGACGTCCTACCCGCACCCGGCGCCTGGGAGATTGACCCAGGACACACTGACGTGGCCTTCATCGGCCGCCATTTCCTGGTCACCAAGGTTCGCGGCAGGTTCACCGACGTCACCGGCACCGTCGTCATCGCCCCGAACCTCAACGACTCCAAGGTCGAGGTGTCCATCAACATGGCCAGCGTCGAGTCCGGCAGCGAAGCACGCGACACACACATCAAGTCCGATGAGCTGTTTGACGTCGAGCAGTTCCCTACCGCCACCTTCACCAGCACCAAAGTGGAATGGCGCGGCGCCAGCGGCGTCGTTCACGGCGACCTCACCATCCATGGAGTGACTCACAACGTCCCCCTCGCAGTCACCTTCGAGGGACACGTCCGCGATCCGTGGGGCGGTGATCGAGGCATCTTCTCCGCCGAGACCAAGGTCAACCGCGAAGACTTCGGCATCACCTGGAACGTCGCCCTCGAAGCCGGAGGCCTCCTCGTCTCCAAAGACATCCAGATCGAGATCAACCTTGAAACGGTCCTCAACCGCGCGTGACGCCGCAGCGGGTGGCGGAGTGCAATCACTCCGTCGCCCGCCCGAGCAACCCGGCTGCTGCTTTGTGCCCGCTTCCAAAGCACCCGCCAGCGGCCGCACACCGAATGGACAGCGAGCGGACAGTGCTCGCAGACAGTCTCATCGCATCAAACCTCACCCATGGGAGCTCGGCATGACCATCACCACCACACCGGGCACCCTGCCCGACCCGACAGGCAGCACCGCTGACCTAGAGACCGAGACTTGCACGCTCGACATCAGCTCGTCATTGCCGAAGTGGCAAGGCCCTCACCACTCCGGTACCTAGCCTGGCCTGCATGAGCGACCCCCTCACCCGCAACGTCACTACTGACGAGGGCGGGGCACATGCCAGCTCGAACTGATCGTTTGAGCGTAAGTCCACAGCCCAAGCACGTTCACAGCCCGAGGAGCACCATGCCCTACATTTCCCCCACCCAGGTCCCGATGGAAACCAACTCGACTGTTCGCGACATCACGGTCGGGTCACTGACCTTTCGCGTCAGCGAGACCGGAGCCCCAGGGAATCGTCCTGTCCTCTTGTTGCACGGATTTCCCCAGACTTCCTGGTCGTGGCGCAACGTCATACCCGCACTAGTTGACGCTGGCTATCGTGTGCTGGCCTTGGACCAGCGCGGATACTCCCCCGGAGCCAGCCCGGACGCGGTCGAGGACTACGCCGGCGAACATCTCGTCGGCGACGTGATCGGCGTTCTCGACGTGCTCGGTATCGAGTCGGTCGACCTGGTCGGTCACGACTGGGGGGCCGCGGTGGCCTGGCAGGTGGCCAGCCTGTTTCCCGACCGGGTCACTACCCTCACCGCGATCTCGGTACCTCACCCCGGAGCGTTCATGGAAGCACTCACATCGGACACCGACCAGCAGGGCCGTTCGGGTTACATGATCGACTTCGCCACGCCAGGCTACGAGAGAACGCTGCTTGCTGACGATGCCATCAAGTTCCGTGCGCTGTTCGGGGTTGGCACGGGCGTAGACATCGACCACATCCTGAGCCAGGTCGGCACCCCCGACCGGCTTCGGCGCGCCCTCCACTGGTACGCCGCCCAGTCTGTCGAACGGGCGTTGGCTACCCCGCACACACCCGTCCCAACCCTCCACATCTGGTCCGACGACGACTGGGCGCTCGGGGAGTACGGAGCCCACGCCACCCACCGGTACGTCACCGGGCCCTACCAGCTGGTCACGCTGCCCGGCATCAGTCACTGGATCCCCGAGCACGCACCGCAGCAGACGGCCGAGGGGACTGCCCAGGGATCGGTTGACACCTGACCTGTGAGGATCGCTCCTCGCTGGAAGGATGTCTGTCATGCCGAAGCCGTACCCCAAGGAGTTCCGCGACGATGTCGTGGCCGTTGCCCGCAAGGGCGAAGCTCCGTTGAACCAGATCGCGAAGGACTTCGGGATCTCCGAGGGCTGCCTTCACGGCTGGATGAAGAAAGCCGACATCGAGGACGGTGCCCGGCCAGGCCCGACCGCGGCCGAGTCAGCCGAGCTGCGTGAGGCCAAGAAGCGGATCCGTCTGCTCGAGCAGGAGGCCGAGGTGATGCGACGTGCGGTCGCCTACCTCTCGCGTGACGTCAACCCAAAATGATGTACCCG
>NZ_FOQG01000032.1 GCF_900113685.1 Nocardioides psychrotolerans | reverse complement strand
GCATCGTGGCCTACGTCCACCTCGACCACGACGTCATCGAAGGCCGCGGACTCCTCGCCCACGACGAGGCCGGCCACACCCTCCTCGCCGACCGCGTCCGAGAATGGCTCGCCCGCGGCGACCGTCACGTCACCATCCGCCCCGTGATCAACCTCAACGACCACTGCAACGGCAGCGACAGTGCCGGACACGACGGATCAGACCCCTACGTCCCCAGCTTCCTCACAGCCGAGAAGGTCCGCCTCCGCAACCCCACCTGCGTGTTCCCCCACTGCACCAAGAAGTCCAGGTCCTGCGATCTGGACCACCTCATCGCCCACGCCAGGACCGGTGTGACCTGCGAATGCAACCTCGCACCCCTGTGTCGACATCACCACCAGCTCAAGACCCACGCCGGCTGGCGATACCAACAACTCACCCCCGGCACCTTCCTCTGGCGAGAACCCCACGGCCAAACGATGCTCGTCACCCCCACCGGCACAAGAGACCTCACCGACCCCTGAGGTGAGCCGTGTCGCCGAGCGACACCACCGCACGGTTGTGAAAGTAGTCGTCCCTCTGCAGGTGCGTGATGCTGCCCGACGGGACGCGGAAGCTGGCACGGCTCAGGGAGTCGAGCGGCATGCCGATCCAGTGGGCGATGACGAAGGTGATCGAGCCGCCGTGGGTCACGACCACCTTCGTCGATGACGGGTCGGTCGCGACCTGGTCCATGGCGGCATAGACCCGTCTCGCCCATGTTGCCTTCGTCTCGCCGCCGGGGAGCCCCTCGTCATGCTCCAGCCGCTCGCCCTCGGCGGGTGGTGGCGCGAACCGCTCGCGGAACCACGCGTCCGGCATCCCACCGCCCTCGCCGTAGGACTTCTCTCGCAGCCCCGGTAGGAGCACCGGCGTCACGCCGAGCGCTGCGGCGACCCGGGCGCGATCCGCTCGCCGAGCGCCTGCGCGACCAGCTCCGCCTCCGCGTGCCCCCGCGCCGTCAGGTCGGAGTCGAACCAGCCTCCGACAAGGCCCTCGACATGGTGCGTCGCCTCCGGGTGCGTGACCACATAGATGTCCTGCATGCATCCATCTTCGTCGATCGACGTGGCAGCATCGGGCCCGTGAGCGCCGAGCCGAGTCCGTGGGCCCGGGCCGCGATCGGTCATGTCTCGAGGAGGGCGACGGGTGGTCCGCTCGATCGGTCCCTGCGGATCACCTTCAACTTCCACCCCGACCGGGTGCGCGCCGGCGGCGGCGGCGGGCCGACGGTGCTGCAGGAGCTGGCGGTCGCCGGCACCTACCGCAGCCAGTTCGAGACCGGCACCAGCAACGGTGGGCTCACCGCGCACCCGACCGGCGACCGGTGGCGGTGGGAGTCGCGCATCTTCGCAGGGGCGTACGACGACGCGCCGCCGGCGCAGCGGCCCCGCTACGGCGCGCTCGACCACCGGAGGCGAGCGCTCGGTGGTGCGCCACGGTTCGGGTCGTGCCACCTGCGCCTGGCCGAGCACGTCCTCGACCGCAGCACCTTCTGCTTCCCCGACTCGGTCTTCGAGCCCACCGACCTGGCGACCGCCGACCGGTGCGACCTCGTGCGTCTCGCGGAGGCGGCTGGTGCCGATGTGCTGGACGACTACGTCGAGGCCCACGTGCACGGGGCTGTCGACCTCTCGACCGATGTGGAGGCGCTCGTGCTGGACCCGAGCTTCCGGCACACCCCCATCGATGACCATGCCTCCCGCCTGGGTGTCCCGGTCGAGTGGCACGAGGGTCGGCGACTCGATGTCCCGACCCTCGAGCGGCACCCCGGCTTCCGCGGCCCGGAGATCGTCGAGGTCGGCCGCAGCGTCGCGGAGGACGGTGTTCTCGACGCCGCGGTCATCGGTCGCGCGCTCCTGCTCGATCGGCACGACCCCCAGGACCTGAAGAAGGTCTGGCACCACGTCGCCCGGTTCGGGTCGCCATGGCACTGCTGAGCGCCGACGTGAGGGCGTGGGTCGAGTCAGTGCTCGGCCCGGTGTCGGCCGTCCGCGAGCTGACCGGAGGTTGGACCTCGACGATGCTCGCCCTCACGCGCGAGCGCGACGTCCAGCGTCTGCTCGTCACGACACCGGTCCCCGCGCCGGTGTCACTCGCGCTCGACGCTGCCGGCGAGCACTGCGGCGTTGCGGCGCACCTGATGACGCTGGTCCCCCTACCAGTCGTGGGCGTGGGAGGAGAAGTACGTCGTTCCGCCCTGGCGAGCGACGCCGGGCTGTGGGAGGAGGCATTCGCGGTGCTGCGCACCGACCCGCCGGCGTACGAGTGCTGTCTGATCCACCGCGACTTCCACCACCGCAACGTCCTGTGGGTCGGCGAGGAGGTCGGCGGCGTCGTCGACTGGGTCGAGACGTCCACGGGCCGGCCTGGCTCGACGTCGCCCACTGTTGCACCAACATCGCGATCCGCCACGGCACGGACACGGCACAGTCCTTCGCCGACGCCGACGCCTACGTCGTGCGCACGGGGCGTGAGCCGCAGCCGTTCTTCGAGGTGATGGACGTGGTCGGCTTCCTGCCCCCGCCCGGGCGGCGGTCGTTCGTCACCGACGCGGGTGAGCTGGCGCGGCTCGAGAGCTGGCTGCGCTCACGGGTGACACTGCTGTGATGAGGACCGACGTCGCCGAGTCGGTCCCCGAGAGCGACCGGGACGCGACCCTGGAGGATCTGGGCTGAGATCTGGGCCGTCGTGGGTGACTATGGGGGTATGTCTCGGACCCTGCGCCATCTCGTCGTCGCCCTGGCCCTGGCCGCCGGTCGACCCGGAGCAGATGTGGGAGGTGGCCGCCGATCCCGACGCCACGGCCGAGGAGATCATCGAGGTCGGGCGGCCGGCGCGGCTGCCCTTCGCCGGGGACGACGCGCTGCTCGTGACCTACGTGGTCGAGTCCGAGGATGACGAGGGACCCCAGGCCTCCGCCTGGCGGTGGTACGACGACGAGGGCGCCCCCGTCGCCGCCGGCAAGGGGGTCCGCGTCTTCGAGTCCAGCGCGCTCCCGGAGCTGTGGGACCTCGATGACGGGGTGCTGGTGCGGCCGATCGAAGGCAGGCTCCGCTGGCACGTCGTGACCAGCGCGGGCGAGGTGGAGACGGTGCCCCTGGTGAAAGGGCCGACCCCGACGCGGCCCGGCGACATCGCCCTGGGCCTGCCCTACTTCTTCCGCCCCGGCACAGGCCCGGGAGCCGGCACCGTCCACCGGCTGCCCGACCTGCGCGAGATCGCCCAGGACGTCTTCGAGATCGCCATCGACGCCGAGGGCGACGTGTGGGCCACCCCCAACGCCGACGGTGACCGACTGCGCGTCCCCACCTCCCCGGACGGCACAGCACCGTGGCGCGAGGTGCCGCTCCTGGCCGGCGACATGGGCGAGTCCCTCGCCTCCCTGGCCGTCCGCGACGCCGACGCGCCGACCACCGAGGAGTGGCGCATGGTGCCGCTGGAGGGCATCTGGGCGGAGGAGTGGTACGGGCCCTCCCTCGAGGTGATCGCCGACGGTCGGCTGCTGCTCGGCGACACCGGGCCGTTCTGGTTCGTCGGCACCGAGCAGGGCGACTGGGAGCGGGTCGAGCTGGCCGACCCGGTGCACGTCAGCGACGACGGGGGCGCGACTTGGATGTCGCGCCCGCGCTGAGGCCGGTCCTCGCGGCGGCCCTGCTGCTGACGGGCTGCAGCACCGGGGCCGGCGGCGGCGGTGGCGGGACGTCGTACGATCCCGACCGCAGCATCGAGGTCGCCGGTGCGAACCTTCGAGGACACCGGTCTCGAGGTCAGCACCGACCTCGGCCGGACCTGGAAGCCCTGGCCCCGCTGATCGCTGGCCCCGCTGATCGCTGACCCGCTGACCGGCGCCGGGAACAAAGCCCGTCCACCTTCCGTTGAGCCAGTGAGCGAACTTGAGTTGATCAGACTCAACTTGTTTGCGAGACTGTCACCCACAGTCTTCACCCAGCGCCCCGTTCGGGGCCGGATCACCGGAGGTATCACCATGGCACGTGCTGTCGGCATCGACCTGGGGACGACCAACAGCGTCGTCGCCGTTCTCGAGGGTGGCGAGCCCACCGTCATCGCCAACGCCGAGGGTGCCCGCACCACCCCGTCGGTCGTCGCGTTCGCGAAGTCCGGCGAGGTCCTCGTCGGCGAGGTCGCGAAGCGTCAGGCGGTCACCAACGTCGACCGCACCATCCGCTCGGTCAAGCGCCACATGGGCACCGACTGGAAGCAGAAGATCGACGACAAGGACTTCACGCCGCAGCAGATCAGTGCGTTCGTGCTGCAGAAGCTCAAGCGCGACGCCGAGGCCTACCTCGGTGAGCCCGTGACCGACGCGGTCATCACCGTGCCTGCCTACTTCTCCGACGCCCAGCGTCAGGCGACCAAGGAGGCCGGCGAGATCGCGGGCCTCAACGTCTCCCGCATCGTCAACGAGCCGACCGCCGCCGCGCTGGCCTACGGGCTCGACAAGGGCGACGACCAGACGATCCTCGTCTTCGACCTCGGTGGCGGCACGTTCGACGTGTCCCTCCTCGAGATCGGCGAGGGCGTCGTGGAGGTCAAGGCGACCTCCGGCGACAACCACCTCGGTGGAGACGACTGGGACAACCGCGTCGTCGAGTGGATGGTCAAGAAGTTCAAGGACAACAACGGCGTCGACCTCGCGGCCGACAAGATCGCCAAGCAGCGCCTCCAGGAGGCCGCCGAGAAGGCCAAGATCGAGCTGTCGTCCTCGGCCGAGACCACGATCCACCTGCCCTACATCACCCACGGCGAGTCCGGCCCCCTCCACTTCGAGGAGCGCCTGACGCGCAGCGAGTTCCAGAAGCTGACCGCCGACCTGCTCGACCGCACCAAGACCCCCTTCCAGAACGTCCTCAAGGACGGCGGCGTCGCGATCGACAAGATCGACCACGTCGTGCTGGTCGGCGGCTCCACCCGCATGCCCGCCGTGGGCGAGCTGGTCACCGAGCTCCTCGGCGGCAAGCAGCCCAACAAGGGCGTCAACCCCGACGAGGTCGTCGCCGTCGGCGCCGCGCTCCAGGCCGGTGTCCTCAAGGGCGAGGTCAAGGACGTGCTGCTCCTCGACGTCACCCCGCTGAGCCTCGGCATTGAGACCAAGGGCGGCGTCATGACCACCCTGATCGAGCGCAACACCACGATCCCGACCAAGCGCTCGGAGATCTTCACGACCGCCGACGACAACCAGCCGTCGGTCGAGATCAAGGTCGCCCAGGGCGAGCGCCAGATGTGGGGCCAGAACCAGGGCCTCGGCAACTTCGAGCTCACCGGCCTGCCGCCGGCACCCCGCGGCATCCCGAAGATCGAGGTCATCTTCGACATCGACGCCAACGGCATCGTCCACGTCTCCGCCAAGGACCAGGCGTCCGGCCGCGAGCAGTCGATGACCATCTCCGGTGGCTCCGCGCTGTCGAAGGACGACATCGACCGGATGGTCAAGGAGGCCGAGCAGTACGCCGAGGAGGACGCCAAGCGTCGCGAGACGATCGAGGTCCGCAACCAGGCCGACCAGCTCGTCTACACGACCGAGAAGTTCCTGGCCGACAACGGTGACAAGATCCCCGAGGAGGTCAAGACCGAGGTGCAGGCCGACCTCGACAGCCTCAAGGCGACCCTCGAGGAGCCCGAGGCGTCCTCGGAGTCCCTCAACGCCGGGATCAGCAAGCTCGGGGAGTCCAGCCAGAAGATGGGTGCCGCGATGTACGCCGCCGCGGAGGCCGACCAGGCCGCTGCGGGTGGTGCCACCGGCGCGACGGGAGAGGCCGACGACGACGTCGTCGACGCCGAGATCGTCGACGAGGAGGCCACGGACGGTCCCGCCGAGGACACCAAGTGACCCAGGACGACCCCGGGACCTTCGGCGAGGCCGCTGCCGAGATGGCCAACGAGACCGAGGTCGAGGTCGAGGCCCCGGGCGAGACCGACGCCGAGGTCGAGGTCGAGGTCCGGCGGCGCATCTCCGACATGGTCGAGGAGGGGGCTCCCCTGGAGCCCTCCGACCTCGAGAGCCGCCTCCAGGAGAGGACCGCCGACCTGCAGCGCCTGCAGGCCGAGTTCCTCAACTACAAGCGCCGGGTCGACCGCGACCGGGACCTGATCCGTGAGAACGCGACCTACGCCGCGCTCGCGCCGATCACCGAGGTGCTGGACAACATCGACCGCGCACGCGAGCACGCGCCGCTCGACGACGGCTTCAAGGCCGTGGCCGAGCAGCTCGAGCGCACGGTGGCTGCCCTGGGACTGACGAAGTTCGGTGAGGCCGGCGAGGTCTTCGACCCCAAGGTTCACGAGGCCCTGTCCCACCTGGGCCAGGACCCGGACGTCGCGGTGACGACGTGCAAGGTCATCGCGAAGTCCGGCTACAAGATCGGTGACCGGGTCGTGCGCGCCGCGCAGGTCCTGGTCGTCGATCCCGCAGACCAGTAAGCGACACACGACGGTGGAGGGAGGTGCGCGATGAGTGAGAAGAAGGACGGGGTCCGGGCTGACTGGGCCCAGAAGGACTTCTACGCCGTGCTCGGCGTCAAGAAGGACGCGTCGAGCGAGGAGATCAAGAAGGCCTACCGCAAGCTCGCGCGCGCCAACCACCCCGACTCCAACCCGGGGGACACCGCCAAGCACGACAAGTTCAAGTCCGTCGCCGAGGCATACGACGTCGTGGGCGATGCCGACAAGCGTCCCAAGTACGACGAGATGCGCTCGCTCTACGGCTCCAGCGCTGCCCGCGGTGGCTTCGCCGGCGGTGGCGGTGCTGGCGGTGGCGGCTTCAACGTCGAGGACCTGCTCCGCGACCGTGCGGGTGGGGCCGGCGGCGGTGCGGGCTTCGGTGACATGTTCGGCGACCTCTTCGGCGGGGGCCGGCGCGGCCAGCAGGTCCGCCGCCCCGCCAAGGGTGCCGACGTCGAGACCACGGCGACGATCAGCTTCACCGACGCCATCGACGGCGTCACGATCTCGCTGCGACTGACCTCGGATGCGCCCTGTCCCGACTGCTCCGGCACCGGCGGCAAAGCGGGGACCCGACCGCGGGTCTGCCCGGAGTGCGACGGCGCCGGCTACGTCACCGCCTCCGTCGGCGGCGCGTTCTCGATGAACGAGACCTGCCCCGGCTGCGGTGGCCGGCAGCTCGTCTACGACGAGAAGTGCGCAACGTGTCGCGGCAGCGGTCGCGGCATGTCGGCCCGCACGATCCAGGCCCGCATCCCCGCAGGCGTCAAGGACGGTCAGCGGATCCGGGTGCGCGGCAAGGGCGCCACCGGCGAGAACGGTGGCCCGGCCGGCGACCTCTTCGTGATCGTCAAGGTCGGTGCGCACCGCCTCTTCGGACGCAAGCTCGACAACCTCACGCTCACCGTGCCGGTCTCCTTCGACGAGGCCGCGCTCGGGGCGGACATCAAGATCCCGACCCTCACGGGTGCCCCGGTGACCCTCAAGGTCCCCGCCGGCACGCCCAACGGGCGCACCTTCCGAGTCCGCGGCAAGGGCGCCGTCAAGGTGGACGGCTCTCACGGTGACCTGCTCGCCACGGTCGAGGTCCAGGTGCCTGCGGTGCTCGACGAGCCCGCACGGGCCGCGATCGAGGCCTATCGTGAGGCCATGGCAGGCAAGCCCCTTCGTGCCAACCTCTTCGAGGCCGGTGCGTGATGTCCGCGCGCGACCCCTTCGCGGCTCCCGGGCCTGATGCCGCGGTGTTCGTGATCAGCGTCGCCGCGGAGCTCACGGGCCTGCACCCGCAGACCCTGCGCACCTACGAACGGCTCGGGCTCATCACGCCGGGCCGCACCGGCGGTGGCGGTCGCCGCTACTCCCCGCGTGACATCGACCGGCTGCGCGAGATCGCCGACCTCACCTCTTCCGGCATCGGCATCGAGGGGGTGCGCCGGATCCTCGAGCTCGAGAACCGCGCCGCAGCCCTCGGTCGCCGCAACGAGGAGCTGCTCGTCGAGCTCGAGGCCACCCGCGAGGCGCTGCGACAGGCGGTCACCGTACGCCGCGCGGCGGGGCCACCCAACCGGCTGCCGGTGCTGCGCCCGTCCGACCCCGACCAGTCGGTCGTGGTGTGGCGGCGCGGCCGCTGAGCCCGGTCCGCGGCTCGCTCCTCGTCGCCGGCACCACGTCCGACGCCGGCAAGAGCGTGCTCACGACCGGGCTCTGCCGTGCCTTCGCGCGCCGGGGACTGCGCGTCGCCCCCTACAAGGCGCAGAACATGTCCAACAACTCGATGGTCTGCGCCGGCCCCGACGGTGGAGGCGCCGAGATCGGTCGCGCCCAGTGGACCCAGGCGCTGGCGGCCCGCGCCACGCCCGAGCCCGCGATGAACCCGGTCCTGCTCAAGCCCGGTGGTGACCAGCGCAGCCACGTCGTGGTGATGGGTCGACCGGCCGGCACCCTGTCGTCGACCGACTTCGTCGGCGGCCGCACCCACCTGCGCGACGCCGCGCACACGGCGTACGACGACCTGGCGAGCCGCTTCGACGTGGTGGTCGCCGAGGGCGCGGGCTCCCCGGCCGAGATCAACCTGCGTGCCGGCGACTACGTCAACATGGGCCTCGCCCGGCACGCCTCGATGCCGGTCGTGGTGGTCGGCGACATCGACCGTGGCGGGGTCTTCGCCGCGATGTACGGCACGGTCGGGCTGCTCGAGCCGGCCGACCAGGCGCTGGTGGCGGGCTTCGTGGTCAACAAGTTCCGAGGTGACGTCTCCCTGCTCGCGCCCGGCACCGACGAGCTGGCCCGGATCACGGGCCGCCCGGTCTACGGCGTCCTCCCGTGGCGACCTGATGTCTGGCTCGACTCCGAGGACGCGCTCGACCTGGAGGCGCGGCGCGCGTCAGAGGCAGGGACGCGGCTCCGGGTCGCGGTCGTGCGCCTGCCACGCATCAGCAACTTCACCGATGTCGACGCGCTCGGCCTCGAGCCCGACCTCGACGTCGTCTTCGCCTCCGACCCGCGAGCGCTGGCCGACGCCGACCTGGTCGTGCTGCCCGGCACCCGCGCCACGATCGAGGACCTCGCCTGGCTGCGCAGCCGGGGCCTCGACCGGGCCGTCCTCGCCCACGCCGCTGCGGGGCGTCCGGTGCTCGGCATCTGCGGTGGCTTCCAGATGCTCGGGCGCCGCGTCAGTGACCCCGCGGGCGTCGAGGGCGAGGCCGGGGCTGTCGTCGACGGGCTCGGCCTGCTCGACGTCGAGACCACCTTCGCCGCCGACAAGGTGCTGCGGCTGCCGACCGGTCACGCGCTGGGCGCAGCCGCCCACGGCTACGAGATCCACCACGGCCGCGTCACTCTCGGGGTCGCGACCGAGGAGTTCCTCGGCGGCGCCCGCACGGGCGCGGTCTTCGGCACCATGTGGCACGGGAGCCTCGAGGCCGACGCCCTGCGCGAGGCCTTCCTGACGGTGGCCGCCGAGGCCGCGGGGTCGTCGTACGCGCCGGCAGGGGTGTGCTTCGCCGAGCGTCGTGAGGCCCGCTTCGACCTGCTCGCCGACCTCGTGGAGGAGCACCTCGACGTGGAGGCGCTGCTGGACCTGGTCGCTCACGGCGCCCCCGTCGGGCTGCCCCTGTTGGCTCCCGGGCGCGACCGGTGAGCGTGCTGCTGCTCGGCGGCACCCGCGAGGCGCGTGAGCTGGCCCGGCTGCTCGTCGAGGCCGACGTGGCCGTGGTGTCCTCGCTCGCCGGTCGCGTCGCCCGGCCGCGGCTGCCGGTGGGGGAGACCCGGCTCGGCGGGTTCGGTGGGGTCGCGGGCCTGCGCGCCCACCTGCGGGAGGCCGCCCCCGACGTGGTGGTCGACGCGACGCACCCCTTCGCCGCAGGCATCTCCGACCACGCCGTCCAGGCCTGCGCCGCCGAGGGCGTGGCGCTGCTGCGGCTCGAGCGGCCCGGCTGGTCGTCGCTGCCCGGTGCCGACGAGTGGCACTGGGTCGAGGGCCACGACGAGGCCGCGGCGGCGTCTGCGTCGCTGGGGAGCCGACCGTTCCTCACCGTCGGGCGCCAGTCCCTGGGCCGTTTCACCGGGCCGTTGGCCGAGGCCCACGCGCTGGTGCGTGTCGTCGACCCACCCGAGGTGCCCGTCCCTCCGACGTGGCGGGTGCTGCTCGACCGCGGGCCCTACCTGCTCGACGGTGAGCTGGCGCTGATGCGCGAGCACGGTGTCGACGTGCTGGTCACCAAGGACTCTGGCGGCGACCTGACGCGGCCCAAGCTCGACGCGGCCCGGGCCCTGCGGCTGCCGGTCGTCGTCGTGGCGCGGCCGGCGCCTGCGGGGGGCGAGGTCGTCAGCGACGCCGCCCGCGCGGCCGCCTGGGTCGCAGCGCGAGTGCCGCGCTGAGTGCGGCGGCGGCGAGCCCGGCCCCGAGCTGCACCCGGTCGGCCAGCCGGGTCGCGCGCACGATGTCGGCCGGGCTCGGGTCCCACCCGTCGCCCAGGGCCGGGCGCTGCTCGACCCCGGACGCGTAGGTCGTCGGGCCGCCCAGCCGCAGCCCGAGCGCGCCCGCGAAAGCGGCCTCGACCACCCCGGCGTTGGGACTGGGGTGGGCCGCGGCGTCCCGCCGCCAGGCCCGTACGGCGCCACGCCGGTCGTCCCCCAGCAGCACCGTCAGTGCGCCCGCGAGTCGTGCCCCCGGCAGGTTGAGCGCGTCGTCGAGGCGGGCGGAGGCCCAGCCGAACCGCTCGAGCCGCGGCGTGCGGTGGCCGACCATCGCGTCGAGGGTGTTGGCGGCGCGGTAGCCCAGCAGCCCCGGGACCCCCGCGACCGCGCCGAGCACCAGCGGCGCGACGACCGCGTCCGAGGTGTTCTCCGCGACCGACTCGACGACCGCCCGGGCGACCCCGGAGGTGTCGAGGACCGAGGTGTCTCGCCCGACGAGGTGGGTCAGTCGCGCACGGGCCCCGGGCAGGTCCCCCGCGACCAGGAGGTCGTGCACGGCCATGGCCTCACGGCCGAGCGACGCCCCGCCGAGCACGGTCCAGGTCGCGGCGGCGGTGACGAGCGTGTGCAGCACCGGGCGGTCGCGGGTCGCCCGCTCCGCGGCGACACCGAGCGCGACGGTGCCACCGACCAACAGGGCCGTGTGCCGCACGCCGTGGCCGCGCGCGTCGCCGTACGTCACCTGCTCGAGCGCGCCCGCCACCCGGCCGAAGCCGGCCACGGGGTGCCACCGCGTCGGGTCGCCGAGCGCCCGGTCGAAGGCGAGACCGAGCAGCAGACCGGCCGCCCGCGAGCTCACGGGGAGCCCCGATAGGCTGACTCCCGATGAAGGTCCTGGTCACGGGCGGGGTGCGCTCCGGCAAGTCCGACTATGCGGAGCGGCTGCTCGGTGAGGAGCCCGTGCGCTACGTCGCTCCTGGGCCAACGCCCGACGACGAGGCAGATCCCGACTGGGCGGCGCGCGTCGCCGCGCACCGCGAGCGCCGGCCCGACAGCTGGACCACGGTCGAGACGACCGACGTGGCGGCGGCGATCCGCGAGTCCGACGGACCGGTGCTGGTCGACTGCCTCGGCACCTGGCTGACCGCGCTGCTCGACGACGCCGGTTGGGATGCCGCTCGCGAGACGCTCGAGGAGACGGTGGCCACCGCGACCGATGCCGTCGTGGCCGCCCTGGGCGAGGCGGTGGGGCCGGTCGTGCTGGTCACCAACGAGGTGGGCTTCGGCATCGTGCCCGACCACCGCTCGGGCCGCGTGTTCCGCGACCTGCTCGGCGTCGTCAACCAACGCGTCGCGACGGCCTGCGACGACGTGGTGCTGGTCGTCGCAGGCCGCGCGCTCAGGCTCTAGCAAGCCTCGTGCTCGTGCTCGTGCTCGCACTCGCACGACCGACCAGGCCGGTCAGCACCACCCCGATCCCGAGCCAGACCGCTGCCAGCGTGGCCAGCGACCCGAGACGGAACGACCACAGCGTGTCGGCCGGGAAGGCGCCGAGCTGCTGGGTGGCGGGCAGCACCGCGGCAGCCAGGACCACGACGACCAGGTAGCCGCCCGCCCCGGCCAGCGTGGCGACGTAGACCCCACGAGCCGGGGTGAGCAGGGCCGCCAGCGCGACCGCGAGGGCCGCCGCGACGACGGAGACCAGCAGGAAGACGGCGTACGACGCCGTGCGCTCGCCGATGCTGTCGCCGCTGCCGACACCGGGCGGGAGCGCGGGGTACTTCAGGAACGGCACCAGGGCCACGGCTACGAAGCCGACCGCCGTCACCAGGGCGGTGGACTGGCCGGGCCGGAGGCGACCGAGGCGACCCATGGCGCCGGCCGCACCCAGGGCGACCAGGCCGCCGAGGGCCACGCCGATGGCGATGGTCCCCGTGGCCAGGCCCCAGGTGCTCTGGG
This sequence comes from Nocardioides psychrotolerans, assembly GCF_900113685.1. Lineage (GTDB taxonomy): Bacteria > Actinomycetota > Actinomycetes > Propionibacteriales > Nocardioidaceae > Nocardioides > Nocardioides psychrotolerans. The sequence continues at coordinate 13,431 of NZ_FOQG01000032.1, read as the reverse complement.
TGTCGCGGGAGACAGCCGCAGTCTCCTCGTCACCGTCACTAAGGCTATGGCTATGGCTGTGCTCGTCCTCGAGGGCGATCGCGCTCGCCAGAGAGGGCTCGCCGACCGCGGACGCGACGGCGAAGCCGAGCAGACCGGCGACGAGGCCGGCCAGCAGGCCGTGGAGGAGGAAGGTGCGGGTGGTCAGGGTCTCGGACCGCGCCATGTCAGTCGGCTGTCAGTGGCAGGGGTAGCCGAGGAGGTGGCGACCGTCGTGCACGAACTCGTGCAGCATCGTGCCGGAGCCGACGAAGAAGATCGTCAGGACGCTGAGTAGCGTGACGAAGACCAGCCACGGCGCCAGCTGGGCCAGCGGGATGGCGGGGATCGAGGGGATCTCGACCGAGAGGGGGCCTGCCATCGGGGCAGGGGTGGCGTACGACATGAGTCCTCCTGAGGGATACGTGCGTCCCTGGATAGTTGGGGATTCACGGGCACTCGGGTCTGACTCCACCCCTCGTGGAGGGGTGTCACAGTAGCGCGACTGTGCCGGAATTCCACCGGCTTCCTCGTGCCCGTGCGCTCACCCTAGGGCATCGAGGAACCGCCGTGTCACCTCTGGTGCGCGGACCGAGATCCGCACCCACTCGGGGCCGAGGCCGGGGAACGTGTCGGCCCGTCGGACGGCCCAACCGTTGCTCCTGAGACGCGCGTGGACCCCCTCACCGACCCGGGCCAGGACGAAGGGTGCGCGGCTGGGCACGGTCGGGATCCCGAGCGCGCTGAGGCCGTCGACGAGGACCGCTCGTGCCGTGACGGTGCGCGCGGCTCGACGCTCCTGCTCCCCGCGTGCCTGGTCCGTCGCGGTGGCCCGCATCGCCGCTGCTGCCGTCGTCGAGACCGACCAGGGTGCCTGCCCGTCGCGCAGGTCCCGGATGACGTCGGGGGACGCGAGCAGGTAGCCGGCGCGGACTCCGGGGATCGACCAGAGCTTGGTCAGGCTTCGCACGATCACCAAGCCTGGTAGGGGATTGTCCGCAGGCGCGAGGTCGGCGAGCGACTCCTCCTCGTCGGGCACGAAGTCGATGAAGGCCTCGTCGACGACGACCAGCCGACCGGGCCGCGCTAGTGATCTCAGCGTCGTGGCGGGGTGGAGCACCCCGGTCGGGTTGGTGGGGTTGCCGACCACGACGAGGTCGGCGTCGTCCGGCACACGGGTGGGGTCGAGCCGGAAGCCGTCCTCGTGGTGCAGGAGGACATGGTCGGGCGGACACCCGGCCTGGGTCAGGGCCACGTCGGGCTCGGTGAACTGCGGGTGCACCACCACCGGTCGTCGCCAGTCGCGCAACCGCGCCAGCAGCCCGAACGCCTCCGCCGCGCCGGCCGTCGCCAGCACCTCGTCAGGGTCGCGACCGTGGCGAACTGCCAGTGCCTGCTGGGCTCTCGTCGGGTTCGGGTAGTGCGCGACGTCCTCGAGGCTCGCCCGCAGTGCGTCGTCCAACCACGTCGGCCGCGCTTCGTCGTACACGTTGACGGCGAGGTCGACCAGGCCCTCGGTGGCCTCGACGTCGCCGTGGTGCCGCAGGGCATCGCGGAGGGCGTCCGTCATGTCAGCCGTGGACCGCGTCGGCGAAGCGCTGCGCGAGGTGGGGGTGGCCGGCCCAGTGCGTGTGGAGGTACGACGCGTGGTGGCGGGCGGACGCGTAGCCGACGGGCTGGTCGTCGATCACCCAGGCGGCCGCGTCGCGCCCGGCTGGTGGGCTCACCTCCGTTCGGTGGAACTCGTGGCCGGTGACGGTCTCGCCGGCGCGGGCCAGCAGGGTGTCGGTCGGGCTGGTGGCGCGGCGGTAGCTCAGCGTGAGCCGGGGGGTCATCGAGGCACTGGCCGGCAGCGCGCCGATCATCGCGGCGTCGTCGACGCTGCGGCACAGGTAGAGCAGGCCGGCGCACTCGGCGACCGTGGGGACGCCGTCGGCGACGGCGCTGCGGAGGGAGGCGAGGAGCGCGGTGTTGGCGCTCAGGTCGGCGGCATGCACCTCGGGGAAGCCGCCGCCGAGGTAGATGCCGCTCGTGCCCGCGGGCAACGCGGGGTCGGTGAGTGGGTCGAAGGTGACGACGTCGCAGCCCGCAGCGCGCAGCAGCTCTTCGGTCTCGGCGTAGCGGAACGTGAAGGCCCGGCCGCCTGCCATCGCGACGACCGGCCTCCGGTCGGTCGGAGGGGTGACCTCGGTGGTCGCGTCCCACGGCGTCGCATCGAGGTCCGGTGCGGTGCGGGCCAGCGCCAGGACTCGGTCCAGGTCGACCCGCTCGGCGATCCGCTCGGTGAGCAGGTCGAGCGCGTGGCCGGCTTCGTCACGCTCCTGTGCCGGGACCAGCCCGAGGTGCCGCGAGGGGGCGCTGATGCCGTCGTCGCGGTGCAGCTCGCCGAGGACCGGGATGCTGGTGGGTGCGATGGCGGCGCGCACCTCGGTCGCGTGGCGTGCGGTGCCGACCTTGTTGAGGATCACCCCGACGATGTCGACGCCACGCTCGTAGGTCGCCATGCCGTGGACCACCGCCCCGATCGAGCGGGACGCGTGGGACACGTCGACGACCAGCACGACGGGCGTGCTCGTCACCGCTGCTACGTGGGCGGTCGAGGCGAAGCCCTGACCGCCGATCTGCCCGTCGTAGAGGCCCATGACGCCCTCGACCACAGCGAGGTCGGCGCCGCGGGCGCCGTGCAGCAGGAGTGGGACGAGTCGCTCCTCGCCGACCATGAACGGGTCGAGGTTGCGCCCCGGGCGGCCGGTGGCGAGCGCGTGGTAGCCGGGGTCGATGTAGTCCGGACCGACCTTGTGGCCGCTGACGACGTGGCCGGCGCGGCGCAGCGCGGCCATCAGCCCGGTGGCGACGGTGGTCTTGCCGTGGCCGGACGCGGGCGCGGCGATCACCAGTCGGGGCAGGGCTCCTGGGGGCGGCGTCACCACTCGATCCCCCGCTGGCCCTTCTGGCCGCGGTCCATCTGGTGCTTGACCTTGGTCATCTCGGTGACCAGGTCGGCGACCTCGACGAGCCGGGCGTCGGCGCGGCGACCGGTGACGACGACGTGTTGCCGACCGGGGCGCTGCGACAGCGTCTCCACGACGTCCTCGACGTCGACCCAGCCCCACTGCATCGGGTAGGTGAACTCGTCGAGCACGTAGAGGTCGTGGCGCTCCTCGGCGATCCGTCGCTTCACCTCCGCCCAGCCCTCGGCCGCCTCGGTGGCGTGGTCGGCCTCGGCGCCGTCCTTGCGCGACCAGGACCAGCCGGCGCCCATCTTGTGCCACTCGACCGGCCCACCCTCGCCGGTCTGGCGGTGCAGCTCGCCGAGCCGCTCGAGGACGGTCTGCTCGCCGATGCGCCACTTCGCGGACTTCACGAACTGGAAGACCCCGACGTCCCACCCCTGGTTCCACGCGCGGATCGCGAGCCCAAAGGCGGCGGTCGACTTCCCCTTGCCGTCGCCGGTGTGGACCATCAGCAGCGGTTGCCGGCGCCGCTCGCGCGTGGTGAGCCCGTCGTCGGGCACGTTGGTCGGCTGACCCTGCGGCATCAGGCCACCCGCTCGCGGACAGCGCCGGTGAGGTCCGCTGCGCTGACCTCGGCGATCGGCACGTGCTCGGCCCGGAGGTGGCCCGCGAGCTCGGCGGCCAACCCCATCCGGAAGGGTCCGCTCTCGCAGTCGACCACCAGGCTGGCGATGCCCTGGGCGGCGAGGTGCGCGGCCGCCTGGCGCGACCGGGCGACGGCGTCGGGACCGTGGGTCGCGCGGCCGTCGGTCACGACGACCAGCAACGGTCGGCGCCGCGGGTCCCGGACCCGCTCGAGCCGCAGCACCCGGTCGGCCTCGAGGAGGCCCTCGGCGAGCGGCGTACGCCCACCTGAGGGCAGCTGCTCGAGCCGGGTCGCCGCGATGTCGACCGAATGGGTCGGAGGCAGCGCGACCAGGGCGCCGTCCGCCCGGAACGTCACGAGCCCGACCTTGTCGCGGCGGCGGTAGGCGTCGAGGAGCAGCGACAGGATCGCGGTCTTGACGTGCTCCATGCGGCGTCGGGCGGCCATCGAGCCGGACGCGTCGACGCAGAACAGCACCAGGTTGGCTTCCTTGCCCTCGCGGGTGGCGACGCGGAGGTCGTCGCCGTGGAGGCGCAGCCTGCCCGTCCTACGACCCCTCGCGTGCTGGTGCGGCGCGGCGCTCAGGATCGTGGAGATCAGGTCGATGCTGCCCCCTGATCCTCCCGGGCCGGTCGGTCGGTGTGCGCCGATGCGGCGACCCGACGCGGTGATCGCCCTGCTCCGCTTGCCGGCCTCGCCCGCTCCCGTGCCGGCGACGGTGAAGAGCTTCGCCCGGTACGGCGTGCCGGTCGGCGCTGTCGTGTCCCTCCCGGTCGTGCCACTCGGCGTCTCGGTCGGTTCGGGCTGGGCCGGGTCGCCTTCGCTTCGCTCGGCTGCCTCGCCTTCCGCCTCGTCTTCCGCCTCGCCCTCCTCGCCGTCGCTCCGCTCCGGCTCCGGCTTCGTCGGCTCGGGCGGCTGCGGCTCGTCGTCGCCGAGGAGCTGGTCGAGGAGGTCCTCGTCGAGGCCGGGGGCGTCGAAGGGGTTGCGGCGCCGGCGGTGCGGGAGGGACAGGAGGGCCGCTGCGCGGATGTCGGCTCGGGTGACCGAGGTGCGGGCGTGCCAGGCGGCGTGGGCGACTGCGGCGCGAGCGGTGACGATGTCGGCGCGCATCCCGTCGACGTCGAAGGCCGCGCAGATCTCGGCGATCTTGAGCAGCGAGGCGTCGGTCAGCTCGACGTGCGCGACGAGCCGCTGAGCAGTGGCGATGCGCTCGGTGAGAGCGCGCTCCGCCTGGTCGTAGGACGCCGCGAAGCCGGGCGGGTCGGCGTCGAAGGCCATGCGTCGCCGGACGACCTCCATGCGCACCGCAGGGTCGCGCGGAGCAGCCACCTCGACGGTGAGGCCGAAGCGGTCGAGGAGCTGCGGTCGCAGCTCACCCTCCTCGGGGTTCATCGTGCCGACGAGGACGAAGCGCGCGTCGTGCTCGACGGAGACCCCGTCACGCTCGACGGTCGAGCGACCCATCGCGGCGGCGTCCAGCAGGAGGTCGACGAGGTGGTCGTGGAGCAGGTTGACCTCGTCGACGTAGAGCACGCCGCGGTGGGCGCGGGCCAGCAGCCCGGGCTCGTACTCAGCCTTGCCCTCGCTCAGCGCCCGCTCCAGGTGCAGCGAGCCCAGCACGCGGTCCTCGGTCGCACCGACCGGCAGCTCGACCAGGCGCACGGAGCGGGTCTCGGACGGGGCGTCGGCGGCGAAGGGCCCGTCGGGCGAGCGCGGATGCGGCTCGGCCGGGTCGGAGGAGAACCGGTCACCGGCCACGACGTCGATCGGCGGCAGGACTGCCGCGAGCGCGCGCACGATCGTCGACTTGGCCGTGCCCTTCTCGCCGCGCACGAGGACGCCGCCGACGCCGGGCGAGATGGTGGTGAGGACCAGGGCCAACGCCATCGGGTCCAGCCCCGCCGGGTCGTCAGCGCCTGCTGAGGAGACAGCGGCTGAGGAGACGACGGCAGAGAAGGGGTAGTGCTGTGGCATGGGAGGCTCCCGCTCGTCCGCCAACGGATAGGTGGCGCGAGGCCGGTCTTCGGACTTCCCCAGAGGGTCACCGCAGCGGGCCTGTGCCGGACTTTCACCGGCTTCCCAGATTCTCCCGTCGGACCGCCGTGGGGGCCGGACTTCAGGGCACCTCGTGCCTGTCGTGGCTCAGGCTAGCGACCGCGTCGGGGCGGTGGCTCGGAGGTCCACGCGCTAGCGTCCTGCCCCGTGCCTGACCCCACCGAGCAACCCGCCGTCCCGATCGTCGTGGCTGCCGTCTGCTTCCGCGACCAGGCCGGCCGGGTGCTCGCCGTGCGCAAGCGAGGCACCGACCGGTTCATGCTGCCGGGCGGGAAGCTCGAGCCGGGGGAGTCCGCGGCCGCCGCTGCCGTCCGCGAGGTGCGCGAGGAGATCGGGCTCGAGGTGACCGACGTCGAGCCGCTGGGCCACTGGGTCGCCGTGGCCGCCAACGAGCCCGGCATGCGGGTCGAGTCGAGCGTGTTCACCGCCGAGCTCCGGGGCGAGCCGGAGGCCGCCGCCGAGATCGCCGAGCTGCTGTGGCTCGACCCGGCCGCGGTGGTGCGCGGCGAGGTCGACGTGCCCCTCGCACCCCTGCTCCGCGACCACGTGCTGCCCGCCCTCGGGCACGGCCCGGCCCGACGGATCGCCGTCGTCGGCATCGGTGCCGACGGGTGGTCCGGTGTCGGGGATCCCCAGCAGGGCTTGCTGAAGCACGCCGACGTGCTGCTCGGCGGCACCCGCCACCTCGAGCTCGTCCCGCCCGTCGAGGGGCAGCTCCGTCGCGCGTGGCCGGCACCCTTGCGGGAAGGGCTGCTCGCGCTCCTCGAGGAGTACGCCGACCGCTCGGTCGTCGCGCTCGCCTCGGGCGACCCGCTGGTCTCCGGGATCGGCACCACGCTGATCGACCTGCTCGGCCGTGACGCGGTCGAGCTGCACCCTGCGGTGTCGTCGGTCGCGCTGGCGGGATCGCGGATGGGCTGGCCCTCCGAGTCGGTCGCCGTGGCGACCCTGGTGGGGCGTGATCCCCAGTCCCTGCTGAGGTTCCTCGCTCCCGGACAGCGTGTCCTGGTGCTCTCCTCCGATGCCACGACCCCGACGGTCGTGGCGGCGCTGCTGGTCGGCGCCGGCTACGGCGCTACCCGGCTGACTGCCCTCGGCGACCTCGGTGCTGCTCACGAGTCACGGGTCACGGGGCTCGCCCGGTCGTGGTCCGCCGAGCCGTCGCAGAGCGTGTCACCGCTGCACGTCCTGGCGCTGGACCTCGACGGCCCTGTCGTGGGCTCGTGGACCGCCGGGCTGCCCGACGACACCTTCGAGCACGACGGTCAGCTCACCAAGCGTGACCTGCGGGCCAGCGCGCTGGCGCGGTTGATGCCCCAGCCCGGGCAGCTGTTGTGGGACGTCGGCGCGGGCGCCGGATCGGTGGGCATCGAGTGGGCGCTGGCCCACCCGACGTGCCGCACTGTCGCGGTCGAGCAGCACCCCGAGCGGGCGGTGCGCGTGGCTCGCAACGCCGCGCGCCTCGGCGTACCCGGCGTGCGGGTGGTGACCGGGTCGGCGCCGGAAGCCCTTGCCGGGTTGGCGAAACCCGATGCGATCTTCGTCGGCGGGGGCGCGACCGGGGCCGGCGTGATCGACGCCTGTCGGACCGCCCTGGCTCCGGGCGGACGACTGGTGGTGCACGGCGTGACGATCGAGACCGAGGCCAAGCTGGCGCGGCTGCACGTCGAGCTCGGCGGCGAGCTGACCCGGATCTCGGTCGAGCACGCCGAGCCGATCGGCACTTTCACCGGCTGGACGCCCGCGCGCGCCGTGACCCAGTGGGCGTGGACCGCATGACCGTGCACTTCGTGGGCGCCGGTCCGGGCGCCGCCGACCTGATCACCGTGCGCGCGGCTCGGATGCTCGCCGTCGCCGACGTGGTGCTCTTCCCCGGCACCTACCTCGACGCCGGGATGCTCGGCCACTGCCGCGCCGACGCGCGGCTCGTCGATACCCAGGACCTCGACCTCGACCAGATGACGGCCGTCATGGTGGCCGCGCACGCCGAGGGCGCCGACGTCGTGAGGCTCGCGTCGGGCGACCCGTCGCTCTACTCCGCGCTCTTCGAGCAGACCCGCCGTCTCGACGCCGCCGACGTGCCGTGGGACGTGACGCCGGGGGTGCCGGCGTACGCCGCCGCGGCCGCCGTGGTCGGCCGTGAGCTGACCGTGCCGCTGCTGACGCAGTCGGTCGTGCTGACCCGTGCGCAGTCGCGTTCGACGGCGATGCCGGCCGGTGAGGCCCTGGAGGCCTTCGCCGCCACCGGCGCGACGCTGGTGCTGCACCTCGCGACCGCCCGTGCACGGGAGGTGGCGGCGTCGCTGGTCGACGACTACGGCGCCGACTGCCCGGTGGTGGTGGTCCACCGCGCGAGCCAGCCCGAGGAGCGGGTCCTGCGAGGCACGCTCACCGACATCGCCGACCAGGTCGAGTCCGCCGGCCTGCGCCAGGCCGCGGTGATCCTGGTCGGGCGGGTGCTCGACCCGGCCGGCGGCGGGGAGTCCTACCTCTACGACCCTGCGAGGCACCGCTCTAGGCTGGCGTGATGGCCCTCCTCCACCGCGCGACGCTCACGCCGACCAAGCTCGAGGTGCTGCAGGCCTGGGTGCCGCAGCAGGACTGGTGCCCGCCGCTGGCCGGCCCGCTGACCATGATCGGCGGCTATCGCTTCGACGACCCCAAGGACGAGATCGGCATCGAGACCCTCCTGGCCACCGACGGCACCGGCCTGGTCGTGCAGGTCCCGCTCACCTACCGCGGTGCGCCGCTCGAGGGCGCCGAGGGCGCGCTGGTCGCCACGATGCAGCACTCGGTGCTGGGCGAGCGCTGGATCTACGACGGCACCCAGGACCCGGTCGCCCTCGAGGCCTTCGCCGCGGCGATCGAGGAGGGGCAGGTGGGTGCCATCGAGATCATCGAGGTGGACGGGATGATCCAGACGCGCGAGCCCAGCGTGATCGTCGCCGGCTCGGGTGGCTCGATCGACGACCCGCTGCGCTTCCACCACGTGCTCGAGGCCGAGCAGACCGCCGACGGGGCGTTCCTCACCGGCACCTGGGATGGCCAGGACGAACCGGTCGTGCTCGTCTCGACCTAGCCCTAGACCCGGCCCTCGACCTGGCCCTCGACGTAGCGGGGCGTCCACACCCGGCCCGTGCTGCTCACCCGCGTGCTCGACGCACCCACGAGCAGCAGGCACGACATGTCGATGCTGTCGGTGTCCAGGTCGCCCAGCGTGGTGACGGTGAGCGACTCCTCGGCGCGGCCGACGTCGCGACCGACGACCACGACGGTGTCGGGGGAGCGGTGCTCCAGCAGCAGCTTGCGCGCGTGCGCGACCTGATCGACGCGCGAGCGTGAGGCCGGGTTGTAGATCGCGAGCACCAGGTCGGCCCCCGCGATCGCGCGCAGCCGCTGCTCGATCACCGACCACGGCTTGAGCCGGTCGCTCAGGCTCAGGACCGCGAAGTCCGCGCCGATCGGTGCTCCCGCCCGCGCTGCGACGGCCTGCACCGCGCTGAGCCCCGGCAGCACGCGCACGTGCACGTCGTCGTAGGTCGGGTCCTCGGCCGCCTCGAAGACCGCCGAGGCCATGCCGAACACGCCGGCGTCGCCGCCGGAGACGACCGCGACCCGCTCGCCGGCCTTGGCCAGGTCGAGCGCCAGGCGGGCCCGGTCGACCTCGACGGTGTTGCCGCTGGCGTGGCGCTGGAGTCCGGGGCGCTGGGGCACGCGGTGGACGTAGGGGGCGTAGCCGACGACGTGATCGACCTGCGCCAGAGCCGCGCTCACCTCGGGCGTCAGCCAGTCGTCCGGGCCCGGACCGAGGCCGACGACGAGCAGCTCGGCCGACGGGGTCGTGCCTGGTGTCGTCGGCCGGGGCCGCGCCTCTGCGGCCGACCGGGCTCGCCGGCCGTTGCGCGAGTCGCCCGTGACCACGATCAGCGAGAAGTAGGGGACGGTATCGGGGTCGACGTCGGCCACCGGCAACCAGCGCTCGGCGGGCATCGAGGCGCGCTCGACGTACATCGCGTGGTCGAGGCGGCCGGCCTGCGCGAGCGCGGAGCGTACGGCGCGGAAGGTGCGGCCCAGCTTCATGATGATCGCGCCGTCGGTGTCGGCGAGGCGGCGCGCGAGCTCGGGCTCGGACAGGGTGCCGGGCAGGACGGTGAGCACGTCGGTCTGGCGCACCAGCGGAGCGGCCACGGTGGCGGTCGCGGCGACGAAGGCGGGGACACCCGGCACGATCTCGGTGGGGAAACGATCGGCGAGACGGTCGTGGAGATACATGAACGAGCCGTAGAACAAGGGGTCGCCCTCGGCGAGCACGACGACGGTGCGGCCCTCCTCGAGGTGCGCGGCAAGGCGTCGGGCGCACTCCTCGTAGAAGTCGGCGAGCGCGCCGACGTAGCCTCCGGGATGGTCGGTCGTGCCCGTCGTGACGGGGTAGCGCAGCTCCTCCTCCGTCGCGGTCGCCGGGATCAGGTCGGCGGCGATCCGGCGGGCGTTGGACTCCTTGCCGACGCCGGCGTGGAAGGCGATGACGTCGGCGGTCGCGATCAGTCGCGCCGCCTTGAGGGTCACGAGCTCGGGGTCGCCGGGACCGAGGCCGACGCCGTAGAGCCGTCCTCGTCCGGTGCTGGTCATTCGCGCTCCTGGGCCAGGGCGTTGAGCGCCGCGGCGGTCATCGCGGAGCCACCGCGGCGGCCTCGCACGGTGAGGAACGGGACGTCGATCCCGTGGTCGGCGGCGAAGGTCGCCAGCGCCTCCTTGGACTCGGCGGCGCCGATGAAGCCGACCGGGCAGCCGATGATCGCGGCCGGCCGGGGCGCCCCGTCGAGGAGCATCTCCAGCAGGTGGAAGAGCGCGGTCGGGGCGTTGCCGATCGCGACGACGGCGCCGTCGAGCCGGTCGCCCCAGAGGCCGAGCGCGGCGGCTGATCTTGTCGTGCCCCAGCTGCGGGCGAGGTGGGGGACGGCGGGGTCGCGCAACAGGCAGAGGACGTCGTTGTCGCGCGGCAGCCGCGCGCGGGTGACGCCCGAGGCGACCATGTGGGCGTCGGTGAGGATCGGCGCTCCTTGCTCGAGAGCGGTGCGCGCCGCCCGCGCCAGGTCGGGGTGGATCACCAGGTCGCGCGCCAGGTCGACCTGCCCGGTGCCGTGCACCATCCGGACGGCGACCTTCTCCGCGTCGGCCGGCAGGTGGGCGAAGCTGCCCTCCCGCCGGATCGTCTCGAACGAGTCGGCGTAGATCGCCGCCCCCTGGGCGACGTAGGCGTAGCGGCGCGGGGGTGGCTCGCCCGGCAGGTCAGGCAGGTCCGGTACGCCCGGCTGGTCCGGGACGATGACGCTGCGCCAGGGCGTGATGATCACCGGGCCGTCGCCGGGCAGGGGGAGGCCGCGGCCGATGCTGCCGTCGGGGCAGACGACGTGCAGCGCCCGTCGCCCGTCGTCCTGGCGGTGCGTGCCCGGGGCGAGGGCGCTGGCGGGGTCGGGCAGTCGGGGATCCGGGTGGTGGGGCCGGGCGAGTGGCGTGGCCAGCTCGTCGACGTGCCAGGGAGCGTCGGGGCCGGTCCCGCCGACGCCGACGAACGCGCGAGCGAGGTCCAGCAGCGCCGCGGGTGCGTCGGCGAGGTCGATGACCGGTCCCCACGTCGGGCCGACCCGCAGCTGGGCGGTGCGGTCGTCGAGCGCGACCAGCCCGAGGTCGGTGTCGCGGTCGAGCACGTCACCGCGCCCGTCGTCGAGCACGAAGAGGAAGCGCGCCGACAGCCCGGCGAGCAGCGGCTCCGCGCAGACGGCTGCGTCGAGGGCAGCCGCCACCGGTCGGAGGTCGGCCCGTCCGCCGGTGCGGGTCAGGCGGCCGGTCAGGGGCGAGACGACGACGTTGCGGACCAGCTCGTGGGTCAGGCTCGGCAGCAGCCCAGTCGTGGTCAGCCGCTCGAGCAGCTGCGTGGGCAGGGCGCCGTCCGCGTGGGGAAGACCACGCAGCTGGACGTTGGCGCGCGAGGTGAGGTGCAGCCGGCCGTCGCCGTACTCCTCGGCGATGCGGAGCAGCTCCCCCAGCGCCGGTCGCGGGAGGTGGCCGCCGATGAGGCGCAGCCGGACCAGGGCGCCATCGTCGGCGATCCAGGGGCGCAGGGCGCCGGGGCAGCGGTCCGGGCGGGTGCGGCTGCGGGTGGTGGCCATGGGCGGTCCTCGTGAGGTCCGAGCCTGGATCGCGAGGCCCGCGTCGACCCCGCGGCGGTCGCCGCAAGGGCCAGCAGGTCTTCGGACTCGGGATCACGCGGGACGAGACGCCTTCCCGGAGACCGGTCGCCCGATTCCTCCAGTGGCTCTGCCTCTCGGCAGGTGCCTCGCCCGTCACCCACACCGCTGCGCGTCAGCCCCGGATTCACACCGGGTTCCCTGCCCTGTGTCGCCACAGGGTTGACTGGCGTCGGCAGGCTACCAAGACCGGAAGGGGTCCGATGCACGAGCCCACGGGGTGCTCCGCGACCGTGCTGGTCGCGATGTCGGTGCGCGAGGTCGACGCCCGCGACTCGTTGCTGGCCCTGGCCGGCACAGCCGGTCCGGACACCGGTGTCGCGTTCCTGCAGCTCGGCGACCCGTCGCTGTCCCGCGAGCTCGACCGGCTCGCGGATGCCGGGGTCGAGCGCGTCGTCCTCGTCGGCGTCAGCCTCGGCACCCTCGCCCCCGCCGCCTCCTGGCTGCGCCGCATCGCCGCCCACTGGTGGCGCGAGCGCGCCGGCCACCGGCCCGTCGTCGAGGTCGCCTCCCGGCTGCTGACCTCGCTCGGGTCTGCTGCGCTGGGCGCGGTCCTCGAGGAGGTCCGGCCGCTGACCGGCGCCGAGCCCGGCCTCACCTCGGCGGCCTGGGAAGACGTCCCCGCCCACCGGCACCAGGTCCTGGTCTGCCGCGGCCCCCGCTGCACCGCCCTCGGCTCCGACCGCACCGCCGAGGCCCTCGTCCTCGCCCTCGTCGAGCGCGGCCTCGGCGACGACGACGTGCTCGTCACCCACACCGGTTGCCTGCTGCCCTGCAACCAAGCTCCCGTCCTCACCGTCCAGCCCGACGACATCTGGTACGGCGGTGTCGATGCTGCTGCTGTCGTCCGCATCGTCCACGAGCACCTCGTCGACGGCATGCCGGTCGCCGACCTGGGGCTGCCACGCTGAGACGATCGGCGCCGCGGTGGTGCCGGCTCGTCTCGGTGGTCGAGCCCGACGGGCGTCAGTGCGGGCGTCGAGACCTGGTCAGCAGGGGAAGCGTGGCGGATCCGAACGGCGGGGAGCCTCGGACCCCCTCTGTGATCGACGTGTGATGCCGCCGGGCACCCGTGGGGTGCAGATGCGCTCGGATAACAAGCATGAGCGGACGTCTGAGGGCCTCAGGTCCACGACAGTCCTCGCGTTGCCCAGGCTTGGACGTGCCTGTGGCCCCGCCGGCGGCGGGGTGTGGGGCGGTGGACTCAGGTCTCGCCGGGTGGGGCGACTGGGGTGGTGCCTTGATGGTCGACACGGAAGAAGAGTCCGTGGGGTGATCGCCACACGTAGCTGCCGGTGTCGATTGCGTCGTAGGTCCACCCGGAGTGGGTCTTGGCGCGGTGGTGCCCTCGACACAGTGGAGCGGTGTTGTCGGAGCAGGTGCTCCCACCTTGCTCGTAGGCGACGACGTGGTCGATGTCGCAGGATCTCGCTGGTCTGGTGCACCACGGGAAGACGCAGTGGTGGTCGATGTGTTCGCGTTGGACCCGGAGGCGGTCGGGGATCTCGTA
>NZ_FOQG01000011.1 GCF_900113685.1 Nocardioides psychrotolerans | reverse complement strand
GATCCCACCGAGGACCAGCGACGCCGAGATGCTCACCCTGGCCGTGATGCAGGCCCTGCTGGGCTACACCAGCGAGACCCGGTTCCTGCGCTATGCCCGCAAGAACCTGCTGGGCATGTTTCCGAACCTGCCGCTGCAGTCGGGCTACAACAAGCGGCTGCGCAAGCTCGCAACCACGATGACCTGGCTGATCAGCGAGCTCGGGCGCCAGACCAGCATCGCCAACGACGACGTGTGGGTTGTCGACTCCGCCCCGGTCGAGTGTGCAAGGTCGCGGGAGACCGTGAAGCGCTCCGACCTGGCCGGCTGGGCCGAGTACGGCTACTGCGCCTCCCACAGCCGCTTCTTCTGGGGCCTTCGGCTGCACCTGGTCTGCACCCTGCAGGGCCTGCCCGTGGGCTGGGCCCTGACCGGCGCCAAGGCCGACGAACGTGAGGTCCTCAACGCGATCCTCGACGCCACACCACACCTGGGCGCCGGGACCCGGCAGATCGTGATCGCCGACAAGGCCTACTACGGCCGCGGCTTCGAGGCAGGCCTGGACCTCGCCGGCATCGAACTGCTCCGCCCCTCCCGCAAGGGCGAGAGCCCACGGCCCGGGCAGCGCTTCTTCAAGCCGCTGCGCCAAGTCATCGAGTCGGTCAATGCCACCTTCAAAGGCCAGCTCGACCTCGAACGCCACGGCGGGAAGACCGTCGCCGGAGTCTGTGCCCGGATCGCTCAACGCGTCCTCGCCCTGACCGCCGCGATCTGGCACAACGACGCCCTGAACCTCAGCGTGCGACGCTCACTGATCGCCTACGACCACTGAGACCCCTTGGAATTTGTCATCTAGTCACCGGCGACGCTGTCACCGAGATCACCCGGCTCGAGACCGAGGATGGCGGTCCCATGGACGTCGCCAGCGCCACCCTCGCCGCGGCGGCCATGCGGGCCGGGCTGATCGACGAGTAGGCGATCGTCACCCACCCGGTCCTGGTGGGCGGCGGCACGCCGTTCTCCACGGCCCTGGACGACTGGGTGAACCTGAACCTGGTGGAGACCCGGACATTTCCCTAGGGCGTGCTCCTGACCAGGTACGAGACTCGGCGCTGACTACCCGACCTCTGCCGGCACAGGTGGGCGCGTTCGGCGGGCCGCACCGTTTTTGTTCGAGACAGCCACCGGTAGTTCCGGGGCACCATCTCCCTCGCGTGTGCGTCTCACCGGTGATACCATGCATATATGAAGCCGGTCACTGTTCGCGAACTGCGAAACCATGGGGGAGAGGTCTTGGACCGCGTTGCACGAGGCGAGGTGCTGGTCGTCACCCGAGACGGTGCCGAGGTGGCCGAGTTGCGCCCCCGCGCTCGTCGCAGCCCGGCAGCTGCCGATCTGATCGCCCGCCGCCGCCACCTGCCCAGCGTCGACCCTGAAGCTCTTCGCCGAGACATAGATTCCGTCCTGGACGCCACGTTGTGACCGCGGCGCAGGGCCGAGGCATGCTCGACACCTCCACCGTCATCCTGCTCGGACGCCTGCAGGATCCCTCCGACCTCCCCGAGGAGTCGGTCGTCAGTGCGGTGACCCTCGCTGAACTCTCGGTCGGTCCGCTCGTTGCACGCAGCTCGAAAGAGCGCAGTGCACGTCAGGCTCACCTCCAGCAGGCCGAGTCCGACTTCGAGACGATTCCGTTCGATGCCGCGGCCGCGCGTGCGTTCGGCCAGGTCGCGGCCTCGCTGCGCTCCACCGGACGCAAGCCGAAGGCGCGTGCCTACGACGCGCTGATCGCCGCGACCGCCATTGCCGAAGGCATTCCGGTCTTCACCTGCAACCCCGGCGACTTCGACGGAATCGAGGGTCTCGACGTCCGTCCCGTGCCGCACCCGGACCGCTGATTCAAGGTGGTGCTGGAACCCCTGCGTATCAAGTCCGGGCGCGTTCAACGCGGCAGATGAGTAGGTTGCCACCATGTTTCGCTCGCATGTCCTCCTGATCGGCGGCCGGTCAGGTGTCGGCAAGTCCACGGTCGCAGCCGAGGTCCATCGCCAACTCTCCGAGGCTCAACACGGATGGTCGTTCGGCGACGGAGTTAGCCGCTGAGATCATCCGATTGACCGAGTGGTCCACGGAATGAGGGCGGATTGCGGTCGGAACAGCGGCAGGGGCGGGCCTTTGACGCCGCGACGCACAGTCAATTAGTGGACAGTCTGCGTATCAAAACCCAGGCGTATCGTCCCGGCCGACGCCCTTGACGAGGCTGTTGTGAGTCCAGCGGGTCCGGTGATCGGCTTCCGGGCGGGCCATGAAAACTGCGGTGCATCCTGGGGGTGCGTCGGGTTTGATCGCCGTATGTCGATCACGCTGCAGTCCGGATCACCTGCCTTGTTGGACGAGGTCGTCGAGGCAGTGGCGCTCTGGCAGGAGGAGGGTGCGCCGGTGCAGCTTCATCCAGGTGACTTTGGCTGGGCTTGGAGGTTTGGCGCGCAGTCGCTTGCCGCGCGGGGCAGGGGGTCAGTCGGAGCCCGGTGATTCATCTGATGCAACACGAAGCCTACTAATTGACATAATGTCAGTTATCGGCGAACTCGGACGGGGGGTCGCAACGGGTTCTTCGACGCCGCTTCCGTGAGCGACTGTGGCATGGTTGTGGCATGGTTGTGGCATGACTCGCACACGTCTGAGCACGACCGTGGACGCAGGCCTCCTCGAGAGCGCCCGCCGGGCGTCCGGGAAACCAGACTCGGCGCTGGTGGACGAAGCCCTCGCCGCGTTGCTGGCCCGCCATCGCTCGGCCGAAGTGGACGCCAGCTACGCCGCCTACGACGCGCACCCGCTCGACGAACCCGACGAGTGGGGAGACCTGGCCTCGTTCCGTCGGGCGGTTTCGGCCTCATGACGGACCTCCCCGCACGCGGGGAAGTGTGGTGGTGTGAGACGCCGGAGATCGGCCGCAGACCCGTCGTCATCCTGTCTCGCGACGCCGTCATCCCGCGCCATCGCCGCGCACTCATCGCCCCGTGCACCACCACCATCCGAAACCTGGCAAGCGAAGTTCTCCTTGAACCTGGAGACGACCCGGTGCCGCTTCGCTCGGTGGTCAACCTGGACTCGATCGAAAGCGTCTCGATTGCGATTCTCGTCGAACGCCTCGGACGCGTGGGCGATGCCCGAATGCGCGAGATCTGCGCTGCCCTTGCAGTCGCGGTCGCCTGTTGAGGCTGAGCTTCGACCGCCCGGACCGTCAGGGCCTCGGATCCCGGCCGAGGAAGCCCACCAGTCGCTCGCTTGCGGAGGCGGTGCCGGGGACGTCGATCGGCGCGGCGAAGTTTTCACCCCGCGCGCTGAGGTCGAGGGTCGGTGAGACCAGCGCGAGCACGTCCCGGGCCAGCGACTCCGGGATCCGGTGGGCGGGGTGGCGGGCCAAACCGATGTCCCAGCCGTGCGTGGTCAGCTCGACCGCGCCGGCTGTCGCCGCGTTCTCGACACTCGTCGCATCGGCCGCTATAGAGAATGCGTGTGTCAGCTTCGTCAACCGTTGGTCCACCAGCGCCACAGGGTCGAGATCCTCGGTCAGTGGTGTCTGCGGAAGGTCGAGCGTTCCCGTCTCGAGCAGCCCGACGAGAGCGTCGATGACGTCGGCGAGGTGCACGACGACCCTTGCCGTGTCCCAGCCCTCACAGGGCGTCGGTCGTCGGAGATCGTCGTTGGTCAGCTCGGAGAGGACGTCGCGCGCATAGTCGGTGGCACGTCCGAACACCTCGATGCTCATGTGCGCGACCCCACCGGCATGTCCCAGGGCGCCGTTGGCAGGACATCGCCGGTTTCCAGGAGGGACTTGAGGTTGGCGAGCACTGCGGGCCAGCCGCGCGAGATCCCGTTCAGCATGTCGGTGTTCGGGAGATTCTCGTGGGTCACGGTGAGCCGGACGATGTCGTCGTGAGGTTCGACGAGGAAGGTGACGACGGAGGGTCCGTCCGTCCGCTGGTCCTCGGAGTCCTCGAACGTGATCACGAGCCGGGTGGGTGGCTCGGCCTCGAGCACCGTGCCGGTCACGTCGAGGGCGCCAGAACCGTCCACCCGTCGATGTTCCCAAGGGGAGCCGGGTTGCCAGTCGGACACGTTGGCGTGTCCCCAGTAGCGTGCGGTCAGGTCGGCGTCGGTGAGGGCCTGCCAGACGTCCTCGCTTCTCGCGCGGATGTAGGTGACGTAGACGTAGGTAGGCACGGATGTGGTGGTGTCGTTCATTGCGTTCTCCTCTGCTCGATTCTTGACGGCGCTGATCGTGGCCAGTCGCGGTGCGTCGTACGCCGCGATCCAGCGCTCGCCCATCTGGTGGATCGGTGCGGGGTTGAGGTAGTGCAGGCGCTCCCTCCCCTGCCGCACCACGGAGACGAGGTTGGCTTCGGCGAGGAGGTCGAGATGCTGCGTCGCCGACTGGCGGGTCATCTCGACACTTCCGCAGAGCTCAGTGAGGGTTTGCCCGTTCCGGTGCCGGAGACGATCCAGCAGGAGGCGCCTGGTCGGGTCGGCCAACGCCTTGAAGACCGGACCCAGCGCCTCATCCGTCATGTCGACATCATGCAGGCAAATACCTGCGTATGCAACCTGTCGGTGGCGAGTTCGCTTGCGACGGCACCCGGCGCGTCGGTCTTCATTGGGCCGAGGCGCTGGGCAGCGCATTGTCCAGGAGGAGGTCCCTCCCGGCTGCCCAGATCGTCGCTCAGGTCAGCAGCGTGGCTTGCTGAGTCGTCCTTTGTAGATCCCCACACCGCCCTCGCCCTGCTGGTACGCCGCAGAGCGCTGGCGCACCCGACGCCTTGGAGCACCACCGCACACTCGGGGCGTGCCCGAAGGTCACACCATCCACCGACTCGCGCGCCGCCACCGCACCCTGCTGGTCGGGCGGCGCGTCGCTGCGTCGAGCCCGCAGGGACGCTTCGCCGAGGGCGCCGCGCTCATCGACGGCCAGGTCGTCGACGCGACCGACGCGTGGGGCAAGCACCTCTTCCACCGCTACGACGACCTCTGGCTGCACGTCCACCTGGGCCTCTTCGGCACGTTCCGCGACGGCGGCTCCCCCGCGCCGGAGCCCCGAGGAGCACTGAGACTGCTGCTCACCACCGACGAGCACTGGGTCGAGCTGCGTGGGCCCACTGCGTGCGACCTGATGACGGGGCCGGAGCGCGAGGTCCTGCTGGACCGGCTGGGGCCTGATCCCCTGCGGCCCGGCGCCGACGTCGACGCGTTCACCACTCGGGTGGCTCGCAGCCGCGCCCCGATCGGGACGCTGCTGATGGACCAGGCGGTGATCGCCGGCGTGGGCAACGTCTATCGCGCCGAGGTGCTGCTGCGCCACGACACCAGTCCGTTCACGCCCGGGCGCGAGGTCGACCCCACGACGCTGCGTGCGATCTGGGACGACCTGGTCGTCCTGCTGCGAGCGGGCGTCATGGCGGGACGCATCGTCACCACCGAGCCCGAGGACCGCGAACGACCGAACGGTCGACCCCGTCGGGTCGACGCCCACTACGTCTACGGCAGGACCGGTCTCCCCTGCCGACGCTGCGGATCGGAGGTCCGGTCTGCCCCGATGGCTGCCCGCACGGTCTTCTGGTGCCCGGTCTGCCAGGTCTGACTCCGGCGCGACCGGGGTCGACCAAGCGCCGCACCCCGGCCGTGCAGCTGCCCCGACGGGCCATTTCGCGTAGCCCGAACGGACTACTTCCCTGCGATTCTCCCGTCAGCAGGGCCTGGGGAGGCCTACCTTCGTGGAGAACCGACTCTTCTCTGGGGGCACTTCCATGTGGGACACCGTGCAGGGCAACAACCACCTGCTGAGCCACGACATGCCGTGTGGTCACTGCGGCCACGCGATGCACACCTTCCTGGCGTGCTCCGACTCCTGCGACTGCACGCCGTCCGGCGCACACACGCGCTCGGCCGGGCGCGACCTCGCACGGCTCTGATCGACCCTCTGCGCGAGGATCCCGGAAATGCGAAGGTCGGCCGTCGGCCGTCCGATCGGACCTGGGAGCGGAGGACAGACCATGTGGGACACCCATCAGGACAACAAGATCCACCTGTCGCACGACATGCCGTGCCACCGGTGCGGCCACGGCATCCACACCTTCCTCGCCTGCGGTGACCAGTGCTCGTGCGAGCCGTCACCGATCCCCGGTGAGCTCGCGTCCTGACTCAGGTCGCGAGCCCCCGACCCAGGAAACGCGCGGCGCCGGCCGGCGTCGTACGACGTCCCGCCACAAGCCGGCATGCCACACCGCCTGCTGACCGCCCGTGAGGGTGCCCTCAGCCCTGGAGGTCGAGCATCACCTTGATGGCGCGTCGCTCGTCCATCGCGCGGTAGCCGTCGGCCACCTGGTCCAGCGGCAGCGTGGAGTCGAAGACGAGGCCTGGCTCGATGCTGCCGGACGTGACGAGGTCGAGGAGCTCGGGCAGGTAGCGACGCACCGGCGCCATGCCGCCACGCAGCCCGACGTTCTTCTGGAACATCTTCTGCACCGGCAGCTGCACGCCGTGGGGCACGCCCACGAAGCCGACCATCGACCCGGGGCGGGCGACCGCGAACGCCGTGCCCATCGCGGCGTCGGTGCCGACGCACTCGAGGACGGCGTCGGCGCCGACGCCATCGGTGATCTCCTTGACCTCCGCGGCCCCCTCCCGACCGCGAGCCGCGACGACGTGGGTGGCACCGAACGCGGTCGCGATCCTCTGGCGGGGCTCGTGGCGGGACATGACGATGACCTTCTCGGCGCCCATGACCGATGCGGCGAGGACGCCGCACAGGCCCACCGCACCGTCACCGACGACCACGACGGTCCCGCCCTCGGGCACGCCGGCGCAGACCGCCGCGTGCCAGCCGGTCGGCATGACGTCCGAGAGGGCCAGCAACGAGGGGATCATGGACGCGTCCGGCATCTCGTCGAGCTTGACCAGGCTGCCTTCGGCCTGGGTCACCAGGGCGTACTCCGCCTGGCCGCTCACGGTCATGCCGAGATTGGTGCAGACCGAGTGGGCGCCGTGCAGGCAGTGGGCGCAGGTGTTGTCGCTGTGGCAGAACGGCACGACGACGAAGTCACCGGGCTTGAACGAGTGGACCTCGGAGCCGACCTCCTCGACGACACCGACGCACTCGTGGCCGATCGTGTCGCCCTCGGTGATCGGGTTCTCGCCGCGGTAGGGCCAGAGGTCGGAGCCGCAGATGCAGCCTGCGGTCACCTTGACGATGGCGTCCGTCGGCGCGGTGATGGTCGGGTCGGGGACCTCGGAGACGCGGATGTCACCGGGCGCGTGGATCGTCGTGGCTCGCATGTCGCAGATCCTCGCACTCCCCTGGTGAGACCGGTCAAGCCACTGGCGTGGGGTCCGTCCAGACCCGGGCGAGGTAGATTGGCGTTATCTCACATGTGAGTTACCGTCGACGTATGGCAACGGACTACAAGGGTCGTATCGGCAACCTCATCCGGGATGCGCGCAAGCACCGCGGGCTCACGCAGCACCAGCTGGCTACCCTGCTCGGCACCAGCCAGAGCGCGATCAACCGGATCGAGAAGGGCCACCAGAACCTCTCGCTGGAGATGCTCGCCCGCATCGGCGAGGCGCTCGACTCCGAGATCGTCGCCCTCGGCGCCGGTCCGACGCACCTGCGCGTGACCGGCCCGACCACCCTCTCGGGCTCCATCGACGTCAAGACGTCCAAGAACGCCGGCGTCGCACTGCTGTGCGCCTCGCTGCTCAATCGCGGGCGTACGACGCTGCGCAAGGTCGCGCGCATCGAGGAGGTCAACCGGCTGCTCGAGGTCCTCAACAGCCTCGGCGTGCAGACCAAGTGGCTCAACGACGAGAATGACCTCGAGATCATCCCGCCGAAGGAGCTCGACCTGAGCAACCTCGACGAGGAGGCGGCGCGCCGTACGCGCTCGGTCATCATGTTCCTCGGCCCGCTGCTGCACCGGATGGAGACCTTCGAGCTCCCCTATGCCGGCGGCTGCAACCTCGGCACCCGCACCGTCGAGCCGCACATGAGCGCGCTGCGCCCCTTCGGCCTCGAGGTCAAGGCGAGCGACCGGTTCTACCACGCCCAGGTCAACCGGGCGATCGAGCCGACGCGCCCCATCGTGCTGACCGAGCGTGGCGACACCGTCACCGAGAACGCGCTGATGGCGGCGGCGCTGCACCCCGGCACGACGATCATCCGCAACGCCTCGTCGAACTACATGGTCCAGGACCTCTGCTTCTACCTCCAGCGCCTCGGCGTCACCGTCGAGGGCATCGGCACGACCACCCTCACGGTCAGCGGCCTGGCCGAGATCGACGTCGACGTCGACTACTCCCCCAGCGAGGACCCGATCGAGGCGATGTCGCTGCTGGCCGCGGCCATCGTGACGAAGTCGTCCATCACCATCCGCCGGGCGCCGATCGAGTTCCTCGAGATCGAGCTCGCGCTGCTCGAGGAGATGGGACTCGACTACTCGCGCACCGAGGAGTACGTCGCCGCCAACGGCAACACCCGCCTCGTCGATCTCACCACCCAGCCCTCGGACCTGCATGCCCCGCTGGACAAGATCCACCCGATGCCGTTCCCCGGCCTCAACATCGACAACCTGCCGTTCTTCGCTGTCATCGCGGCCGTCGCCGACGGGCAGACCTACCTGCACGACTGGGTCTACGACAACCGCGCCATCTACCTCACCGACCTCAACAAGCTGGGCGGGCACGTCAAGCTCCTCGACCCGCACCGCGTGATGATCGAGGGCCCCACCAACTGGACCGGCGCCGAGCTCATGTGTCCCCCGGCCCTGCGCCCCGCCGTCGTCATCCTTCTCGCCATGCTCGCCTCCAAGGGCACCTCGGTCCTCCGTGGCACCTACGTCATCCACCGTGGCTATGAGGACCTCGCCGAGCGGCTCAACGAGCTCGGCGCCTCCATCGAGACGTTCCGCGACATCTGAGCGGTTGCTCGCGGCTGTTCGCGCGGTGCCCCAGGACATGCGGATTGGTCACCAACCGCACGTCCTGGGGCCTTGGGACTGCGGTTGGTGACCAATCCGCAACCCCAGGGACCCAGCTCAGCGGCCGCTCCACCGCGGCGTACGACGCTCGCCGAACGCCTCGACACCCTCGCGGGCGTCGTCGGAGAGGATGACGGGCGAGGCCAGCTCGGTCTGCCGGTCGAAGGCCTCCTCGGCCGGCCAACCGGGCGACTCATCGACGATCCGCTTGCCCACGGCGACGCTGAGCGGCGCGTTGGCAGCGATCGCCTGCGCCAGCGCGACCGCGACCGCGAGCGCCTCACCGGGCGAGGTGACGCGGTTCACCAGCCCCAGCTCAGCCAGCCGCACCGATGACACCGGCTCCCCGAGCAGTGCCATCTCCATCGCCACGTTCCGGGGCAACCGCTCGCGCAGCCGCAGGACTCCCCCGGCTGCTGCGGCGAGGCCGCGCTTGACCTCGGGGATGCCGAAGACCGCGTCGGAGGCCGCCACGATCAGGTCGGCGGCGAGCGCCAGCTCGCACCCACCCGCGAGCGCGCTGCCCTCCACAGCGACGAGGAGTGGCTTCACCGGCGGGCGCGCGGTCAGGCCGAGCGGCCCGCGCCCAGCGGTCAGGGGCAGCTCGCCGCGTGCCGCGGCCTTGAGGTCCATTCCCGCGCAGAACGTGTCACCGGCGCCGGTGAGCACGATCGCCCGCACCCGCGGGTCCGCCTCGGCGTCGTCGATGGCGCGCTCGAGTGCCTCGGCGGTCCGCGCGTCGATCGCGTTGCGCACCTCGGGGCGGTCCAGGGTCACCACCAGCACCGCACCTTCGAGCGAGCGCCGCACCGATGGGGCCGGCGGAGGAGGCAGCGCCCCGTCGCCGGCACCGAGGACCGTCACCGACTCCCCGGCGACCAGCACGCGCATCCCCAACAGGTCACCGTCGGTGAGTGCGCCGACCACCGTCGGGTCCACGGTGCGCACGAGCACCCGCACCCCCGACGGCGTGAGCAGGCTGAGGATCCCCGCCTCCGGCGACCCGTCGCGCTCGTAGGGCACGGTGTAGGCCTCGACGACCGCCTCGCCGTCGTAGGACGTCATGACCGGTCGCTTCGGCGGCTGCTCGACCACGGGTCGCAGGTGGGCGTAGGCCTGTTCGGGCGGGGTGGCCGAGTAGAGGCCCAGCGAGTGCTTGGTGGCATACCAGCCCAGCGACGTGCAGAGCCCCCGTGAGGTCGGATCGGCGCGCAGCACCGGCACCATCGACGCGATGGCGTGACTGCCGTAGTTGTTGCCCGGACCACCCGCGAAGGTCAGCCCCCCGGTCACCGTCAACGGACGGGACGGATCGCCCACGGGCAGTCCCAGAGCCTCCGCACTGATCTCGACGGCGGACGGGAAGCAGGCGTAGAGGTCCACGTGCGCCACGTCCTCGATGCCCACACCCGCGTGGTCGAGCGCGGCCGCCCCGAGCGCCGCGATCGCCGGGGAGCGGGAGAGGTCGGCACGCTCCGAGACGAACCACTCGTCGTACGCCGAGGCGCCGGCGTGCACGAACACCCACCGGTCCTGCGGCACTCCAGCCGCCTCGGCAGCCGCCACGCTGGTCACGATCGACCCCGCCGCGAGGTCGACCTGGAGGTTGGCGCACATCAGCTTCGTGTAGGGCGACGACACGGCGCGGTTGTCCGGCGTCACCGTCGCGATGCGCTCGGCACCCTGGCGCGGCGGAGACCACGCGAACGGGTTGCGCGACGCGATCTCCGAGAAGCCCGCCCACAGCTGCGCCACGGCATCCGTGTGCTGCGCCGGCGTGCGTCCGAGCCGACCCCGCACCGCCGACTCCATCAGCGCGTATGAGTAGATCGGAGCCCCCAGCCCCACCGCGGTCTCGGCCTCGTTGTTGGGTCGCTTGTCGAGCCCGATGACGCGAGTCGGCGCGACCGACTCGTCCTGACGCGGCCAGTCCAGCGCGACGCCGTTCTTCTGCACCCAGGCCAGCGTCGAGCCCGCCTCGGCGCCGCTGATCAGCACCACGTGGGCGCCTCCGCGGGCGACGAGCTCCGCCGCATCGTTGACGACCAGCTGGCCGCCGTCGCCACCGTAGGGACTGGACTGCACGGTCTCGTCGGGCCGCGCGCCGAGCGCATCGGCGACCAGGAGCGCCTGGTCTCCGTAGGTCCACGAAGCACTGGGCACCGCGTAGACCGCGTCGGCGAGCGCCAGCAGGTCCGAGGTGGCACCGCTGTCGGACAGTGCCGCGCGCAGCGCGGCCGCCGACAGGGCGACGGGGTCCTGCGTCGCGTCGGGCTCGCGCTGCACGACCTGCCCGACCCCGACCACGACCGGTGTCCGGGGGTCGAGGGACCGCCCGGAGGCCAGGTGCAGCACCGGGTCGCCCGAGACCCGCAGTCGAGCGGGCGCCGAGCCCGAGACCTGGGACGTCAGCAGCCCCAGGGACGCGACGAGTGCCTTCTCGACGCTGCGCACCGCGGTCGAGCCGACGGGGCCGCGCACCGGAGCGCCGTCGAGCCCGGCGTCGAGCCGCACGACCGACCCGCTCCCCGACGCGGCGACCGTGCACCACAGGCCCAGGGTGATGCCCATCGGGCCGGTCCCCCGCAGCTCGAAGCCGGTGTCGCCGACGCTCACCACCGTCCATCGCGCCTCGGCCGGGATCTCCATCAGCAGGATCTGCTGGGCGAAGCGTCCGCCCTCCTCGATCACGCCGGGCCCCTCGCCCCGCCAGGTCGAGTGGATCGTCAGCCACTGCGCCGCCTGCCCGAAGTCGCGGACGTACGACGCTACGTCGGCCGGTCCTGCCGCGCACTCCGCCTGGGCGTGGACGTGGCGCGAGAAGTCGTCCACCCCGGCCGGGGCCGGGACCTCCACCCCGCCGGGGACCGCGACCGACCGCGACGCCCCTGCCGGCTCGGGCGGCCCTCCCCCGAGCCGGCCGCCGCTCACCTGCGAGAGCAACCCCCGGCGCAGGTCGGGGTTGCGCGCCGCCGTGGCGGCGACGCGGGCCAGGGCTGTGCCCTGGCCCAGGGTCCGGCTCAGGGTCCGCTCCAGGGGTCGGCGTGGGCTCGAGGGGCTCATGGTCTCACTTCCCGTACGTTCGGACTGTTTGTTTCAGTATGCCCTGTCCCGGGCGCTACCGTGAGCCCATGTCACCGAGCCCGGCCACCCGGCGCACCCAGGGCGAGCGCACGGCCGCCACCCGGGCCCGGGTCCTGGACGCCACCTTCGACTGCCTCCTGGAGCGCGGGCACGCGGCCACCACGATCGCCGAGGTCCAGGAACGCGCCGGCGTCGCCCGCGGCACGCTGCTGCACCACTTCCCTACCCGCGCCTCGCTCATGGTGGCCGTGGTCGAGGACGTCGCCCGCCGTCGCCTCGGCGTCCTGCGCGCCGGCAACCCCCCGTCCTCCGACGAGGCCGCGACACCGTCCTGGGTGCGCGCCGTGACCGTCGTGCGCAGCGACCTCGAGCACCCGGCCTTCTTGGTCGTCCTCGAGCTCTGGGTCGCCGCCCGCACCGACACCGCCCTCCGCGACGCCCTGGTGCCCGTGGAGCGCACCGTGTTCGAGGCCGTGCACCGCGCCGTCACCGAGGTCGTCGGCACGACCGACGCCCGGGTCCCGACACTGGTCCAGTTCACCATCGACCTGCTCACCGGCGCCGCGATGACCGGTCTCCTCGGGGGCGACCGCGCCTCCCACGAGCTCCTCGTACGCCGCTGGGTCGCCGCCCTGCCGGTCCTGCTCGGCGACGCCGACGCCGCCTCCTGGATCTGAGCCGCCCCCAAACCCCTCGTGTGGGTGAATACTGCATCCGTGACGTCGCCGAGGACCGGATTCCCCTACCTCGACGAGGTCAGGAAGCAACCGGGGTCGGTGCTCGCGTTCGCGCACCGCGGCGGGGTCTACCACCCCGACATCGAGGGTCTCGAGAACACGATGTCCGCCTTCCGCCACGCCGTCGACCTCGGCTACGACTACCTCGAGACCGACGTCCACGCCACCCGCGACGGGGTCCTGCTCGCCTTCCACGACCGGGTCCTCGACCGCGTCACCGACCGGACCGGCGAGATCGCCTCCGCGTCGTACGCCGAGGTGCGCGACGCGCTGGTCGGCGGACGGGAGCGGGTCCCCACCCTGGCCGAGCTCTTCGAGGAGTTCCCGCGGGCTCGCTTCAACATCGACCTCAAGTCCGACGGTGCGGTCGCCCCGCTGGCCGACTTCATCACCGCCAGGGGCGCCGAGGACCGGGTCCTGGTCGGGTCGTTCTCCCGCAGCCGGCTGCATCGCTTCCGGGAGCTCACCGCCGGCCTGGTGCCGACGTCGGCCCACCCCCTCGAAGCGGCGGCGTTCCGGCTCCTGCCGAGCGGGTGGCTGGCCGACCTGCTGACCCATGGGCGCGTCGCCGCCCTCCAGATCCCCCACCGGCGTGGCCGGTGGGTCATCGCCACACCCGGTCTCGTGCGGCGCGCCCATGCGGCGGGCAAGCACGTGCACGTGTGGACGATCGACCACCCGGACGAGATGAGGGAGCTTCTCGACCGGGGCGTCGACGGCCTGTTCACGGACCGCACCGATGTGCTGAAGACCGTGCTCGAGGAGCGCGGGCAATGGAGGGAGACAGCATGACGACACAGACACCCGGGGTCGCTGACCTGGGACCGCTCAACCGGGCCAAGGAGCAGAAGGCCTGGTACTACTACGACTGGGCCAACAGCGCGTTCTCGACCACGATCGCCGGCGTGCTCTTCGCGCCCTACCTGATCGCGATCGCGAAGGAGGCCGCCGTCGATGACCGGATCTCGGTCCTCGGGCTCTCCGTCGCGCCGGGTGCACTGCCTTCCTTCATCATCACCGCCTCCACGCTCCTCTCGGCCGTGCTGCTGCCGCTGCTGGGAGCCGTCGCCGACCGGACCGAGCGCAAGAAGGACATGCTCGCCGGCTTCGCATGGGCCGGCGCTCTCGCCGCCTCCTTGTTGTTCTTCGTCACCGGTGACAACTGGCAGCTCGGCGCCATCTCCTTCATCGTCGCCAACATCTGCTTCGGTGCCTCCGCGGTCTTCAACGACGCGTTGCTCTGCCTGATCTCCACCGAGGAGGAGCGCGATCACGTGTCCTCGCGCGGGTGGGCCTACGGCTACGCCGGCGGTGGCATCCTGCTCGCGATCAACTTCGTGATGGTCAGCTTCCACGACAGCCTCGGCATGAGCGAGGGCTTCGCCGTGCGCCTGAGCATGCTCTCGGCCGCCCTCTGGTGGGCCGGCTTCACGTTGATCCCCTACCTCGGCATCCGCAACCACCCGGTCGCCGCCCTCGAGCCGGTCAGCGGCGGCATCGTCTCGCGCAGCTTCGGCCAGCTCTGGGCGACGCTCAAGGACATGCGCAACTATCCCGTCGCGCTGACCTTCCTGGTCGCCTACCTGTTCTTCAACGACGGCATCCAGACCGTCATCGCGTCCGCGTCGATCTACGGCGTCGAGGAGCTGGGCTTCGCGACGGGCACCGTGCTGGCGACGTACCTGCTCGTGCAGGCGGTCGCCGTCGCCGGAGCGCTCGGCTTCGGCCGCGCCGCGGCCCGCTACGGCGCCAAACCGGTCATCCTGGTCGGGCTGGTGATCTGGATGGCCATCGTGACGGTCGCGCTGTTCCTCCCCGAGGGACAGCTGGTGCCGTTCCTGGTGCTCGGCGTGGCCATCGGCGTGGTCCTCGGCGGCACCCAGGCGCTGGCCCGCTCCTACTTCTCGCTACTGATCCCGCGCGGCAAGGAGGCGGAGTACTTCAGCTTCTACCATGCGATGGACCGCGGGACCTCGTGGTTCGGGACGCTCGTCTTCGGGCTGGTCTACCAGCTCAGTGGTTCCTACCGGCCGGCCATCTTCGCCCTGATCTTCTTCTTCGTCGTGGGCGGCGCGCTGCTGCTCAAGGTCGACACCAGGCGTGGCATCGAGCAGGCCGGCAACGCCGTGCCCCGCTCGGTCTGAGGCGACCGGCCCGTCCGCACCGTGGCACCCGCGTTGACATACCCAGGGAATGTGTCGTAATTGCAGGAATCTTGGCCGGTGTCGCTAACGTTGAGTTCCACGAGGTGCTCCTGACAACATCCCGCGTGTCGACACCACGAAACACGGGTACAGGACACCTCAGGAACATCCACGGGGGAAATTAACGTCTGGAGGTGCCTCATGGCGGAGCGCACATTGCGTGGCGCACGACTCGGAGGCCAGAGCTTCGAGGACGAGCGCGGCATCGAGTTCGCCGCTCGTCAGCAGGTCGGTTACCGGTGCTCGCAAGGGCACGAGTTCGAGATCACCATGTCGATCGAGGCGGACATCCCCGCGCTGTGGGAGTGCCCGCGCTGCGGCGCCGAGGGCCTGAGCACGGCCGGCATCAAGCCGATCGAGAAGGCAGGGAAGCCCGCGCGCACCCACTGGGACATGCTGCTCGAGCGTCGCTCGGAGAAGGAGCTCGAGGACATCCTCAAGGAGCGCCTCGAGCTGCTGCGCGGCGGCCAGATCGGTCCGGCCCACCTGCACCGGGCCAACGCCAAGAGGCGCAAGGCCGCCTCGGCCTGACCCAGCTCGAGCATCACTGACACCTCTCGCCCCGATCCGGTCCGCCGGGTCGGGGCGAGTGTCATGTACGCCCACGCCGTGGGGTCAGCGCGGCGGGTCTTCGATGACGTCGCCGCGCACGATCGGGCCGTCGCCAGGGCCGCCGGCGCCACCGGGCCGACCGGGCCCGCGCATGGCGCCGCCGGTCGCGGTCATCACCACCCGACGGGTGACGAAGCCGGTCAGCATCCCGCGGAAGATCGGCCGGGTGACCGGCAGGATCAGCAGGATCCCGAGGGCGTCGGTGACGAAGCCGGGGCTGAGCATCAAGGTGCCGCCGATCAGGATCAGCGCCCCGTCGGCCAGCTCCCGCGCCGGCATCCGGCCGCTGCCGATCGCGGCGTTCAGCGCCTTCCACGCCCGGGCGCCCTCACGACGGATCAACCACCCGCCGATGATGGAGTCGATGATCAGCAGCAGGATCGTCCACCACGGACCGATGACCTGCCCGACCTGGATCAGGACATAGATCTCGGCCAGTGGCACGACGATCAGCAGCAGGACGACCAGCCAGCCGAGGCGGCCCCGGCGGCGTCGGCCCGAGGCCGGACCGGCTGCTGAGGCGGAGGGGCCGGAGGGGTCGGGGAAGGGTCGACTCATCGACTGCGGTCCCGCCGACGGGCCAGGGCGCGACGCGCCTGCTCGCGGCGTTCGCGCAGGCCCCACTCGGTGATCCGCTTCAGCGACTCGCTGGCAACGTCGGGGGTCATCTTCGAGTCGCCCCGGACCCGCTCGACGAACTCGATCGGCACCTCACGCACGGTGAGTCCTGCGTGGAGGGTGCGCGCAACCAGGTCGGTCTGGAACACGTAGCCGGTCGAGCGCACGAGGTCGAGGTCGACCTTCTCGAGGGTGTGGCGACGGAAGAGCCGGAAGCCGGCGGTCGCGTCCTTGACGCTGATGCCGAGCAGCAGCCGCACGTAGAGGTTGCCACCGCGAGACAGCAGCCGGCGTGACAACGGCCAGTTGACCACCGAGCCACCGGGCACCCAGCGCGCGCCGATCACGAGGTCGGCACCGGCGAGGGCCTCGATCAGACGTCCCAGCTGCTCGGGCTGGTGGGAGCCGTCGGCGTCCATCTCGCCGATGACGTCGTAGCCCTCGGCGAGCGCCCAGCGGAAGCCGGCGAGGTAGGCCGCCCCGAGGCCTTCCTTGGTGGTGCGATGCAGGACCCGGACCTGGGGATCGGCACCGGCGAGCCCGTCGGCGATGTGCCCGGTGCCGTCGGGTGACCCGTCGTCGACCACCAGCACGTCGACCCCAGGCTGAGCGCGGCGCAGCCGCTCCACGATCCACGCGAGGTTGTCGGCCTCGTTGTAGGTCGGGACGATCATGACGATGCGTCCGACCTCGTCGACGCTCATGGCAGGACCTCGTCCTCAGGGTTCTCGTCCAGAACCCCTCCCGGCGCCGGACTGTGTCGTGATCGACGATACGCGAGGAGCCCCAGCAGCAGGCCGACTCCGGTGAGGACGGCAGATGAACGTCCCACCCACGGTCCGAGACGTACGGCGAGCGTGATGTCGCTCGACAGGCCCACCTGCTCCACGAGCACGGCCTGCGTGCGCGGGTCGGCGGTGGCGACGACCTCACCCTCCGGCGAGATCACCCCGGAGATGCCGTTGGGCGACGCCACGACCAGCCACCGCCCCGCCTCGATGGCCCGAAGCCGGGTCATCGCGAACTGCTGGTCGATCTGGTCGGTGAAGATGAAGCTGGCGTTGCTGGTCTGCACGGTGAGCAGCTCGGCGCCCCGGCTGACCTGGTCGTAGAGGCCGTCGTCGTAGGCGATGTCGAAGCAGATCGCGTCGGCCACGCTGATGCCCGCGATCTCGAGCGGTGTCTTCCGGCTGCCGCTAAGCATGTCGCGCGGGATCAGCGCCAGCTTGCCGAAGGTCCCGTCGAGGTAGTCGCGCAGCGGGATGTACTCGCCGTAGGGCACCGGGTGCCGCTTGGTGTAACGCTCCCCCGCACCCGTCACCGGGTCCCAGACGATGCCCTGGTTGAGCACGTGGTCGGGGCCGGCGTCGACGATCGCCCCGACCAGGATCGGGACCCCGATGGCAGCGGAGGCCGACCGGATGCCGGCGTTGACCGCAGCGTTGCCGAAGGGGTCGCTGGCCGTGGAGTTCTCCGGCCAGAGCACGAAGTCGACCTCGGGCTGGGCCCCCGCCGCGATCTGGTCGGCGAGGTCGATGGTCGCCTGGACATGGTTGTCCGTGACCTGCTGGGAGTCGAAGAGGATGTTGTCGGCCGGGCCCGGGAGGTTGCCCTGGACGGCGGCCACGGTGGCCTGCCCGGTCTCCTCGACGTCGTACGGCGTGAGGGCCGGCAGGAGGGTCAGGGCGAGGACCGCGACGCTCGCTCCCCCGGCCACGCGCTGCTCGCGGCCGCGGGCGACGACCACCCAGGCGAGGAGCGAGCTCACCAGCGCCACGAGCAGGCTGACGCCGACAGAGCCGACGTAGGGCAGGGCGGGGGCGGCCGGGGTGTCGACGACGCCGAAGGCGAGGCGTCCCCACGGCATCCCGCTGAAGGGCCAGCCGCTGCGCACGACCTCCATCGTCACCCAGGCGGGAGCCATCCACAGAGCCCAGAGGCGACGCCGGTGCAGGGCGGCAGTGACCGAGCCGAGGACGGCGTAGAACAGCGACTCGATGGTGGCCAGCGCGACCCAGGCGTCCGGGCCGATCGAGTCACGCATCCACGAGATGTGGGTGAAGTAGAACGCCACCCCGAACCCGAGACCGGGAATCCAGGCCGACCGGGCCCGCAGCCCCCGGGTCGAGAGGAAGAAGGCCGCCACCGCGAAGGGCATCACGATGGGCAGGGCGAGGGGTTCGAAGGCCAGCGAGAGCGTCAGCCCCGCGACCAGCGCGAGGGACGTCCGCAGGAGCACACGGTGAAAACTACCGGGTCGACCGACATCGGGCGCACCGGCGACCCGTGGCGGGTGTTCGGCAGTTCCGGAAGGGCCCCGGGCCCCTTCGGCCATCCAAGCAACGACGGGCTGCCGAGGCCTGCGAAGTTGTCTAGAGGGCGAGGGGCCCTTCCGGGTCGCTCTCGTAGAGGCGCACCCACCTCCGCGAACCACGTCGGACAGGTGATTGGCGCCTTCACCCTCCGACCCGGCCACTCGGACGTCGGTACGCCGGCCACGATCTGCGTGAGCAGACGGCCCACAGTTTCCTGAGGGAGGCGGAGTGTCAACCGGTCGCTGACCTGCACGAACACACGTCGTCGCAGGTCAGCGCGATGGCTGCGCACGCGGAAAAGTTCAATAAATTTTGCGGCCGGTCGGCGTGTCGTCGGCGCCACGCCGGATCAGGGAACGACGACCGTACCGGTCGCCGTCGTCGCGACGATCGGGTCGGTCAGGACCTGCGCCGCACCCGGGTTCTCGGGAGTCGCGGCACCTCGGGCGACGACCAGCACGGCGAAGTCCATCAGGCGCGAGCGGGTGCCGGCGCGGGTGAGCTCGCAGGTGATCTCGAGGATGTCGCCGGCACGCACGGGAGCGCGGAACTGCACGTCGTTGTAGGAGGCGAAGAGTCCCTCGTCGCCGTCGGTGAGGATGCACATCTCGGTGGCCACGTCGCCGAAGAGGCCCAGGCTGTAGGCGCCGTCCACCAGGTTGCCGGCGTAGTGGGCGTGGGAGTAGGGCACGTAGCGGCGGTGGACGACGCGGGTGCCGACGGGCGCCGTCGAGGGGGCGGTCATGTCAGGAGGCCTTCGTGTCGGGAGCGGGGGGTGTGGTGGGCGCGAGCTGGTGGACGATGTAGGAAGCGACCTCGCCGGGCGTCGTGCCGCGGCTGAAGACCCGGTCGACGCCGAGCTCTCCGGCCATCGACTCGTCGAAGCGGGGCCCACCGACGATGAGCAACGGCGTACGGCCCGAGGGGTAGGACTCGCGGAAGGCCGCAGACATCTCGCGAGTGTTGAGCAGGTGTGCGTCGCGCTGGGTGACGACCTGCGAGACCAGGACGGCGTCGGCCTTCTCGGCCCGGGCGCGCTCGACGAGCTCGGGCACGGAGACCTGGGCGCCGAGGTTGACCACCTTGAGCTCGCGGTAGTACTCCAGGCCCTTCTCGCCGGCGAACCCCTTGATGTTGAGGATCGCGTCGATGCCGACGGTGTGGGCGTCGGAGCCGATGCAGGCGCCGACGACCGTGAGGCGCCGACGCAGCGACCGCTTGATCGCCGCGTTGGCCTCCTTGGGCGTCAGCAACGGGTAGTCGCGCTCGACGACCACGACCTTGCTGGGATCGACGAGGTGGTTGACGCGGCCGTAGACGACGAAGAACGTGAAGTCCGGTCCCATCGGCTTGGCGTGCACGACCAGCGCCGGGTCCATGCCCATCTTGTTGGCCAGCTGCGCCGCCGCACCCTCCGCGACCTTGGAGTGGGTCATCGGCAGCGTGAAGCTCAGCTGCACCATCCCGTCGCCGGTGGTGTCACCGTAGGGCCGGATGATGTGCCCCGCCTCGCTGGTCCCGGTGGCCTCGTCCATCACTTCTCCTCCAGCAGCTCTGTCGCGGGGTTGTAGTAGATGCTCGACTTCTTCGCCACGCCCTCGAGGCCTCGACCGGCGTCGGCGGGTCGCTTCATCAGCCCGAACGTGCCGTCTGCGATGGCGTCGAGCAGGCCGTTGTCGTGCTCGACGATCTTTTCGAGGAGCTCGATCGACTCCCCCAGCACCTGGCGGGCGCGCTGGGCGATGAAGCCGTCGGGGGTGGGCCGGAAGTCCTCGTGCAGCGAGCCTGCGGCGTTCATGACGTAGCGGACGTTCTGCAGGGCCAGGTCCCGGTCGGAGAGCCACGGGGTGACCACGGCCTCGGTCATCATCCCCACCAGCAGGATGCTCTGGCCGGTCAACGCCCCGACGAGGTTGAAGAAGCCGTCGAGGAGGTAGCCGCGGAAGACGTCACCGGTCATGTGCCGCGTGGGCGGCATCCACTTGAGCGGCGCATTCGGGAAGAGGTCGCGCGCCAGCATCGCGTGGGCCAGCTCGAGGCGGAAGGAGTCGGGCACCTCGGGGTCGATCTCGAACGCGTGACCCAGGCCGAGCTGCCAGTCCTCGAGCCCGGCCTCCTTGGCGAAGAACTCGTTGAGCAGCTGGCTGGTCGTGACGGTGTGAGCGGCCTCGACGGCGTCGGCGGTGGTGAGGTAGTTGTCCTCGCCGGTGTTGATGATGATCCCCGCGCGGGCGTGCACCTGGCGGCTGAAGCGCTGGTCGACGAAGGTGCGGATCGGGTTGATGTCGCGGAAGAGGATCCCGTACATCGAGTCGTTGAGCATCATGTCGAGGCGCTGCATGCCGGCCAGCGCCGCGATCTCGGGCATGCAGAGCCCGGAGGCGTAGTTGGTGAGCCGGATGTAGCGGCCCAGCTCCTTGCTCGACTCGTCGAGCGCGGCCCGCATCAGCCGGAAGTTCTCCTGGGTGGCGTAGGTGCCCGCGAAGCCCTCGCGCGTTGCCCCCTCGGGCACGTAGTCGAGCAGGCTCTGGCCCGTGGAGCGGATCACCGCGATCACGTCGGCGCCCTCACGGGCCGCCTGCTGGGCCTGCGGGATGTCCTCGTAGATGTCGCCGGTGGCGACGATCAGGTAGATCCAGGGCTTGCGCGGCGCGTTGCCGTGGCGCTTGATCAGCCGCTCCCGCTCAGCGCGCCGCTTGTCCATGATCGTGATGCCGCGGCCGACCTGCTTGCGCGAGGCGGCGCGGGCCCGGGTGGCGTCCCTGCCCTCGGGCAGCCGGAACGTGACCGAGCCGGCCGAGGCCTTCTGGGCCAGCGTCGTCAGGTCGCCTTGACTGCCGGCCTCGCCCCGCAGGAGCGCGTCCCAGACGGGCAGCGCCACGCCGTGCTCGAGGCCGGTGTCGGCGCGCACGACGTCCATCAGCCGGTTGACCCACGGCGTGCCCTCGGCGTCGGCGCCCTCGAGACCGGCCAGACGCAGGGTGGCCCGCTCGACGGCGACCGTGGTGTGCTTCTTCGCCGTCGTCACGATCGGACGACCGACCTTGCGGGCCAGTGCCCTGGCCTGCTTGACGGTCGCCGGGTCCAGGTCGAGCTTGCCGGTCATGAGACCTCCTCGTGGTCGGTGTCGGGATCGGTGTCGCTGGTGTGGATCGTCACGCCGGCGGCGAGCAGCCGGCGCAGGCTCGGGAGCGGTGCTCCCGGGGACAGGTCGGGCAGCGCGCTGGTCAGCTGGTCCGGGGTGCTCGGGGCGTAGCCGCCCGGGACGTCCCAGACGGCGAGGTCGGCGCGCGCGCCCTGCCCCAGGTGGCCGCCGAGGTCGTCGTGGGCAGCGAAGGCGCCGCCGCGGGTGTGGGCGCGGAACGCGAACATGGGAGGGAGTCGCTGACCCTCGTGATGGTGGTGCACCGCGGCCCTGATCGCCGCCCAGGGGCCGAGGGCGGTGACCGGCGAGTCGGAGCCGAACGCCAGCCTGACCGGGGCCATCTCCAGGTCGAGGAACGGGTTGGTGTCGCGCCAGCGCTCGCCGAGCCGGGCGGCGTACATGCCCTCGGGGCCACCCCAGAGCCCGTCGAACATGGGCTGGACGCTGGCGACGACCTCGAGGCGCGACAACACCTGGATCACCGCGGGAGACGGCATCTCGACGTGCTCGAGGCGGTGGCGGGCGTGACGCAGAGCGTCGCCGCCGATGGCCTCCTCGGCGCGCGCGAACCCCTCCCCGATCGCGTCGAGGGCGGCGTCGCCGATGCAGTGGAAGCCCGCCTGGAGCCCCGCACCGGTGCAGGCGACGACGTGGTCACGGACCTGCTCGGCGGTGACGTAGGCGTGCCCGCAGGTGTCGTGGCGGTCGTCGTAGGGCGAGGACAACGCGGCGGTGCGCGAGCCGAAGGCGCCGTCGGCGACCAGGTCGCCGGCCAGGCCCGCGACGCCGAGGCGGCGGGCGCTGTCGACGGCCATGAGCTCGCCCCAGTAGACGGTGGCGCGCAGACCGGTCTCGGCGGCGGCCTGACGCACGACCTCGATCTCGTGCTCCGGGCCGATGTGCGGCGCGGCGTTCTCGTGGAAACCGACGATGCCCTGGGCAGCCATGGCACGGCAGGCGGTACGGGCGGCGGCGAGCCGCTCGTCGGGACCGATGAGGCCCTCGAGGACGTTGCGCACCGCGTGGTGGGCGTCGCGCTCGACGCGGCCGTCGGGGGTCCAACCGGTGAGCTGCTCGAGGCCGGGCACCAGGGTGGCGAGGCCCGGGGAGATCACGGCGGAGTGGCTGTCGACCCGGGTCAGGTAGGCACGGCGGCCCGGCGCCGCGCGCTCGAGCTCGTCGCCGGTGGGCGGTCGCGGCTCGGGCCAGCCGGTCTCGTCCCAGCCCTGGCCGACGAGCACGCTGGCGTCGTCGTGGGTGCGCGCGTGGTGGGCCAGGGCGTCGAGGACGGCGGTCCGGGAGGCAACACCGGTGAGGTCCAGGCCGGAGATGGCCAGGCCGGTGCGCACGGTGTGGACGTGGCTGTCGACGAAGGCCGGGGCGACGAGGGCACCCTCGAGGTCGATGATCTCGGGCGCTCCGTGACCGGATCCCGCGAAGGAGTCTGCGAGCTGCTCGTCGCCGACCGAGACGATGTGACCGTCCTCGACGGCGATGCTGGTGGCGGGCACGCTCGGACGGCCCCCGAGGACGAGTCCGTTGCGCAGGACCAGCCGCTGAGGTGCGTCGCCCATCAGGCGTCCAGGTGCGTCAGGCGGCGCTCGAAGAGCCCGCGGACCCCGTCGTTGCCGCGCAGCAGGTCCATCGCGTAGGCGGCGTGGCCGGGCACGTAGCCGTTGCCGACGAGCATCCGCACGTCCGCGGCCAGTCCTTCGGCGCCGAGGGCCGCGCCGGAGAACGAGGTGGCCATCGAGAAGAAGATGACCGTGCCGCGGTCGGCCGTGGCGAGCACGGCGCCGCCCTCGCAACCGGGGACGTCGACGCAGACGACCGTGACGTCGGCGGGACCGCCGGCAGCGGTGACGGCGTCACGCAGGGCGATCGGGTCGCGGGCGTCGGCGACCACGACCTGGTCGGCGAGCCCCGCGACGCTGAGCAGGTCGGCCTCCTGCTGGTGCGGCACGATCCCGATCGTGCGACCGGCGCCGGCGTCACGGGCCGCCGCCAGGCTCAACGACCCTGACTTGCCGGCACCACCGACCACGGCGACGACGACGTCGCTGCGTCCCGTGCCGACGTACTCCCCGACGACGCGGGCGGTGAGCGCCGGTGCGCCGCACACGTCCATGACCGAGAGGCTGAGCCCGGTGGGGAGGTCGTCGGGGATCACGGCGGCGATGGAGCGGCCGAAGAGGATCGCGTAGCCGTCGCACGGCACCTGCTCGTCACGGCCGTCCCAGCGGGCGAGCCCGTCCTGGATGACCAGCGGGGTCAGGGTGAGGGAGACCAGCGTGGTGACGTGGTCGCCGACGGCGAGGCCGAGGGCGGACTCGGGCCCGACCTCCTCGACCGTGCCGACCAGCATGCCGCCGGAACCGGTCTCGGGGTTCTGCATCTTGCCGCGGGTGGCGACGATGTCGAGGACAGCACGTCGCACGGCGTCGCCGTCGGGAGTGCCGTCGGGCGCGGTGTGCGTGCGCTCGAGCTGACGGAACGACGCGGCGTCGAGGTTGAGTCGCTCGACGCGGATCCGGACCTCGTCGGGCCACAGCTCGCGACGGGTGTCGAGGCGCTGGGCCGCCTGGGGCAGCACGACCCCCTCGTCGAGGACCCGGTGGAGGCCGGTCGGATCGCCGTTGCGGGCAGTCATGGCAGGTCGTCCTTCGTTGCTATCTGTGTTTGGCAGGAAATAGTTCGGCGTGGTGATGTGCGCGCCGGACGATCTGCGCGTAGTCTCGCATCGCGAGCTGATCGGGCACAACCGACGCGCCGCACGTCCCCACGGCCCTACTCCCGCACCCAGGAGCGACCATGAGCATCGAGACCCCGATCTCACCCATCTTCGATCAGGCGACCCAGGAGTTGGGACAGCCCTATCCATACTCCCGCGTCGAGCTCGTCGAGCCTGACTGGACCCGCTTCCCCGGGTGGAGGGACATCACCGCCGAGGAGTGGGCCTCGGTGCAGTGGCAACGGGCGCACTGCGTCAAGAACGTGCGTCAGCTGCGCGAGCTGATGGGCGACCTCTTGGACGAGCGCTTCTACCTCGACCTCGAGCGCGACCAGGCCGAGCGGGCGACCATGTCGATGCTGGTGCCGCCGCAGATGATGAACACGATGGTGCCGCGCGCTGCTGTTGGTGGGGCCGGATCGCTGACCGAGGCGTTCTTCGCCGACCCGGTGCGCCACTACATGCTCCCGGTGTTCAGCGACCGTCGCACCGACTGGTCCTCGCACCCCCACGCCACCCGCGACTCGTTGCACGAGCACGACATGTGGGTCGCCGAGGGCCTCACCCACCGCTACCCCACCAAGGTGCTGGCCGAGCTGCTGCCGACATGCCCGCAGTACTGCGGGCACTGCACCCGCATGGACCTCGTCGGCAACTCCACCCCGGTCATCGAGAAGCTCAAGTTCACCGCCAAGCCCACCGACCGGCTCAGCGACATGATGACCTACCTGCGCGCCAACCCCTCGGTGCGCGACGTGGTCGTCTCCGGCGGCGACGTGGCCAACATGCCGTGGCCCCGCCTCGAGGCCTTCCTGATGTCGCTGCTCGAGATCGACAACATCCGCGACGTCCGGCTGGCCACCAAGGCCCTGATCGGGTTGCCGCAGCACTGGCTCCAGGACGAGGTGCTCGCCGGGATGTCCCGCGTCGCCGGTGTCGCCCGGACCCGCGGCGTCTCGATCGCGGTGCACACCCACACCAACCATGCCAACTCGGTGACGCCCCTGGTCGCCGACGCGACCCGGGCCCTGCTCGACACCGGGATCCGCGACGTCCGCAACCAGGGGGTGCTGCTCAACGGCGTCAACGCCGACCCGCACACGCTCCTCGACCTCTGCTTCGCGCTGCTCGACGGCGCGCAGATCATGCCCTACTACTTCTACATGTGCGACATGATCCCGTTCTCGGAGCACTGGCGGGTCTCGGTCGCCGACGCCCAGCGGCTCCAGCACCACATCATGGGCTACCTGCCCGGCTTCGCCACCCCGCGCATCGTCTGCGACGTGCCGTTCGTCGGCAAGCGCTGGGTGCACCAGCTCGCCTCCTACGACGAGGTCCGCGGCATCTCCTACTGGACGAAGAACTACCGCACCTCCATCGAGGCCACCTCGTCCGACGCCTTCTCGAAGACCTACGAGTACTACGACCCCATCCACACCCTCCCCGCCGAGGGCCAGGCGTGGTGGGCCGAGCACGCCGACCTCGACACCTCTGCCCTCAAGGCAGCCGAGGTCGCCGAGGCGTCCCGGCGCATGGCCGCCCTCCAGGCCTACTGACCGACCTGGGTCACTCCCCGGTGATGGGGCGACTCTCGTAGGGCGTGGACAGCACGATCGTGGTCCGGGTGGAGACGTTCGCAGCTGCGCGGACGCGCGCCAGCAGGTTCTCCAGATCGGCCGGCGTGGGCACGCGGATCTTCAGGATGTAGGACTCCTCGCCGGCCACCGACCAGCACGACTCGATCTCTGGGATGTCGCGGAGCCGCTCGGGGGAGTCGTCCGGCTGCGAGGGGTCGATCGGACGGATCGAGATGAAGGCCGTCAGCGGCAGGCCGATCTCGTCGTGGTTGATCATCGCGCCGTAGCCGAGGATCAGCCCACGCTGCTCGAGCCGCTTGACGCGCTGGTGAACGGCCGAGGTCGACAACCCGGTCGCCTTGCCGAGGTCGGTGAAGGACATCCGTCCGTCCCGGGCCAGCAGCTCGAGGATCTTGCGGTCGGTCGTCTCAAGCTCTGTCGCCACGCGCGACAGGGTAGCCCCACGAGCGTGGCAGGATGCGCGACGTGACCGACCCGAAGACCAAAAACGATGAGACCACCAGCGAGCCCGGGCGCCTGATGCTGCTGGACACGGCCTCGATGTACTTCCGGGCCTTCTTCGGCGTGCCCGAGATCACCGGCCCCGACGGCACCCCCGTCAACGCGGTCCGAGGCCTCATGGACTTCATCTCCCGCCTGGTCGACGACTACGAGCCCACGCACCTGGTGTGCTGCTGGGACAACGACTGGAGACCGCAGTGGCGCGTCGACCTGATCCCGACGTACAAGACCCACCGCGTCGTCGAGGAGGTCGCGGCCGCTCCTGACGTCGAGGAGGTCCCGGACCCGCTGCAGGTCCAGGTCCCGATCATCCTCGAGGTCCTCGACGCGTTCGGGATCACCGTCATCGGCGCCGACGGCTATGAGGCCGACGACGTGATCGGCACGCTGGCCACCGGCGCCGGCCAGCCGGTCGACATCGTGACCGGGGACCGGGACCTCTTCCAGCTCGTCGACGACGAGGTCGACGTGCGCGTCCTCTACATCGCCCGCGGCGTCGGCAGGCACGAGCGGGTGACCAACGACTGGGTGCAGGATAAGTACGCGATCGATGCCCGTCAGTACGCCGACTTCGCCACCCTGCGCGGCGACGCCTCCGACGGGCTGCCGGGGGTCCCCGGGGTCGGGGAGAAGACCGCTGCCACCCTGTTGCAGCGCTTCGGTGACATCGATGGCATCGTCGCTGCCGCCC
This sequence comes from Nocardioides psychrotolerans, assembly GCF_900113685.1. GTDB lineage: Bacteria > Actinomycetota > Actinomycetes > Propionibacteriales > Nocardioidaceae > Nocardioides > Nocardioides psychrotolerans. The sequence continues at coordinate 131,541 of NZ_FOQG01000011.1, read as the reverse complement.
TCGACCCCGCCAGCGACCTGGGCCCGGGACCACGAGGCAAGATCAAGGCTGCCCTGGACTACCTCGAGGTCGCCCCGACCGTCGTGGCCGTCGCCCGCGAGATCGACCTGGACCGCAGCGACCTGGTCCTCCCCCGGACACCGCGCGATGCGGCCCGTGTCGCCGAGCTGGCCGCGACGTGGGGTCTCGAGAGCCCGACCGAGCGACTCCTGGCTGTCCTGGGACGCTGACCAGGCCGGTCGTACGGTGGAGACATGAGTCGAATCGCAATCGTCGGGGGCCACGGCAAGGTGGCCATGCTCCTCCACTCCTCCCTCGTGGCTCGTGGTCACACACCGGTGGCGCTGGTCCGCACGGAGGACTACCGCGCGGAGCTGGAGGCGCTCGGCGCCGAGGTCGGTCTCCTCGACATCGAGCAGGACGAACCCGCAGCCTTCGCCAGGGCCTTCGCGGGCAGCGACGCGGTCGTCTTCGCCGCCGGCGGCGGCGCCGACGGCAACATCGAGCGCAAGCGCACCGTGGACCTCGAGGGCTCGCTGAAGTCCATCGAGGGAGCCCGGCTGGCCGGCGTCGCCCGCTTCGTCCAGGTCTCCGCGATCGGCGTCGACGCCCCGCTGCCGGCGGACACCTCGGACGTCTGGCGCGCCTACGTCGAGGCGAAGCGCGACGCCGACGCCGCCCTGCGTGACAGCGACCTGGCCTGGACGATCGTGCGGCCCGGCGCCCTGACCGACGACCCGGCCACGGGTCAGGTCGCCCTCGGGCTCGAGGTCGAGCGCGGTGAGGTCGCCCGCGCCGATGTCGCCGACGTCGTCGCCGCGATCCTCGACGACGACCGCACCGTCGGGCAGCAGTGCAACCTGGTCAACGGGTCCGTGCCGGTGGCCGACGCCGTTCGTGCCTTGAGCTCCTGATCGGTGCCTGGACGCTCCGCACGGCCCACGGGACCTGCGGATTGGTCACCAACCGCAACTTTTGGGGCAATTGACCTGCGGTTGGTGACCAAACCGCAGCCCGGGCGTCGGCTGCCGATCACTCCGCGAGGCTCGAGTAGGCGACCACACCTCGCCGCAGCCGCTTGACGACCTCCCGGGCAGTGCGACGCAGAGCAGTGTCACCGGCAGCGTCGGCGACCTGGCCGGCGAGGTCGAGGAGCTGCTTCATCCAGCGCACGAAGTCGCCCGCGGCGAGCTCGGAGGTGCCGAGGACCTCGTCGAGGTCGTCGCCCTCTGCCCAGCGGTAGGCGATCCAGGCGAAGCCGAGGTCGGGCTGGCGCAGGAAGTCGAGCTTGTGCTCGCGCTCGAGCTGGTCGAGCTCGGCCCACAGGTGCACCATCTCGGCGATGACCGGCTTGACGTCGCCGCCCGGCAATCGCGGCGCACTGGCATCGTCGGGACGCCGGGACTCGAAGACCAACGTCGACAGTGCGGCGGCGAGGCCGGCCGGTGACAGGTCGTCCCACAGCCCGCGGCGCAACGACTCGGCAGCCACGAGGTCCATGTCGGAGTAGATCCGGCGCAGGTGCGAGCCGCGCTCGGTGACCTCGTTGCCGTCGAGGTACCCGAGTCGGGTCAGCACGTCGCACACCCGGTCGAACTGGCGTGCCACCGTGTTGGTCCGCTGCTCCACCCGCCGTCGCAGCGTGTCGGAGTCGCGTTGCAGCTTGAAGTGGCGCTCCGCCCAGCGGGCGTGGTCCTCCCGGTCCGAGCAGCCGTGGCACGGGTGGGCCTTCATCGCGGCGCGAAGGGCGGTGATCTCCTGCTCGACGGCCGGCGGCAGCGCCGGCCCGCCGGACCGCGCACCGGCACTCGGCGGCGGGGGCGTCAGGTCGTGGGTCCGCGAGCGCAGCGCGGCGGCGAGGTCGCGGCGCATCTGCGGGTTGCGCCCGTTGAAGCTGCGGGGCATCTTGAGCCGCGTCAGCGCCACGACCGGCGTCGGGAAGTCCATCATCGCCAGCCGGCGGGCCTGGCGGTCGGCCGTGACGACGTAGGGGCGCGGGCCCTCGGGCGAGAATCCGGGGTCGACCACGACCGCGAAGCCCGCGAACTTGCCGGCCGGCACCTGGATCACGTCGCCGATCTTGAGTCCGGCCAGCGACGCCACCGCCTCGTCGCGGCGGTCGGACCGCTTGGCCTTGCTCGCGGTCTTCTCGAGGTCGCTGATCTGCCGCCGGAGCCCGGCGTACTCCATGAAGTCGCCGAGGTGGCAGGTCGCCGACTCGACGTAGCCCGCCAACGCCTCCTCGCTCTTGCGCAGCTGCCGTGCCATCCCCACGACCGCCTTGTCGGCCTGGAACTGGGCGAACGACTGCTCGAGCAGCTCGCGCGAGGTCTCCCGGCCGAACTGGTGCACCAGGTTGACCGCCATGTTGTAGGACGGTCGGAACGACGAGCGCAGCGGATAGGTGCGGGTCGACGCGAGGCCGGCCACCTCCCGGGGGTTCATCCCCGGTTGCCACAGCACGACCCCGTGGCCCTCGACGTCCAGGCCGCGTCGCCCGGCGCGCCCGGTGAGCTGGGTGTACTCCCCCGGGGTGATGTCGGCGTGCGTCTCGCCGTTCCACTTCGACAGCTTCTCGATCACGACGGTGCGGGCCGGCATGTTGATGCCCAGCGCGAGGGTCTCGGTCGCGAAGACGACCTTGCACAGGCCACGGACGTAGAGCTCCTCCACGACCTGCTTGAACGCCGGCAGCATCCCGGCGTGGTGCGCCGCGACGCCGCGGGTGAGCCCGTCGAGGAAGTCGTGGTAGTCCAGGACGTGAAGGTCGTCCTCGGGCAGGTCGCGGCAGCTCTGCTCGACGAACTGGAAGATCTCGTCGCGCTCGGAGGCCGACGTGAGCCGGATGCCGGCGTTGAGGCACTGGGTCACGGCTGCGTCGCACCCCACGCGGCTGAAGATGAACACGATGGCCGGCAGCAGCCCCTCGCGGTCGAGCCGTTCGATCACGTCGGCGCGGCTGGGGATCCACACCCGTCGTCCGTTGCCCACGTCGCGCGCCCCGCTGCTGCGGGGCGTCTTGCCCCGGCCCTTCGGCGTACGACGGTCCTTCATGCGCGAGGACGCCCAGTCGTCGCGGGCGATCTTGGTCAGCTCGTCGTTGACGGGTGCGCCCTCCTTGACGAAGCCCGCAGCGGCGTCGACGTCGCTGGAGGCGAAGAGGTCGAGGAGCCTGCGGCCCACCATCACGTGCTGGTAGAGGGGCACGGGGCGGCGCTCCTCGACGATGGTGTTCGTCTCACCGCGCACGGTCGCCAGCCACTCGCCGAATTCCTCGGCGTTGGACACGGTCGCGGACAGCGACACCACGGAGACCGATTCGGGCAGGTGGATGATCACCTCCTCCCAGACCGCCCCCCGGGCCCGGTCGGCGAGGTAGTGGACCTCGTCCATCACCACGAAGCCTAGGCCCGTCAGGGTCCGGGAGGCGGCGTAGAGCATGTTGCGCAGCACCTCGGTCGTCATCACGACGATCGGGGCCTCCCCGTTGATCGTGTTGTCACCGGTCAGGAGGCCGACCTGGTCGGGCCCGTAACGGGCGACGAGGTCGTGGTACTTCTGGTTGCTCAGTGCCTTGATCGGGGTCGTGTAGAAGCACTTGCGGCCGGTCGCCATCGCCAGGTGGATGGCGAACTCGCCGACGATCGTCTTGCCCGAGCCCGTCGGCGCGGCGACGAGCACGCCGCGTCCCTCCTCGATCTCGCGGCACGCGCGGAGCTGGAAGTCGTCGAGGGGGAAGTCGTAGTGCGCCTGGAAGTCCTTGAGGACCGGGTGGGACCGGGTCCTGCGGAAGTCGGCGTACCGCTGGGCGGGGGTGGTCTCTTCGTCGGTGCTCATGACAGGACGGTCAGTGCTCCTGGAACGCTCTCGATGGTGATCGGCAGGGGGCCGAACCGCTCTCCGTCGGCGTAGCCCACGATCCCGGGGGCGGCGACGGTGACGGTCCGGGCGAGGTGGTGCTCGTACTGGGGGTGGGTGGTGTGGGTGCCGGAGAAGAGTTTGGGATAGGTGCGGATGAGGTCGAGCTTGGTGATCGGCTTGATAATGACGACGTCGAGCAGCCCGTCGTCCATCTTGGCACCCTCGGTGATACGCAGACCTCCGCCGTAGGAGGGTCCGTTGCCGATCGCGACCAGCATCGCGTGCAGTCGGAGCGTCTCGCCGTCCAGGTCGAGGGTGTAGGGCCGGGGCTCGAAGGTGCGCAGCTCGGCGAGCGTGGCCAGGTTGTAGCGCATCTGACCCCGCGGCCAGGTCATGGTGTTGGCGCGCTCGTTGGCGACCGCGTCGAAGCCTGCTGCCATGACGGTCGCGAAGTAGCGTCCGCCGCAGCGCGCGAGGTCCAGGGTGCGGGTGCGGCCGCGGATGACGATGTCCGCTGCCGCGGCGACGTCCTTGAGCGAGATGTCGACGTAGCGAGCGACGTCATTGCCTGTGCCGGCCGGGATGATCCCCAGCGGTGTCCCCGTGGTGGCGACCGCCTGGAGCCCCACGTTGACCATCCCGTCGCCGCCGACGACGACCAGCGCCTCGACGCCGTCCGCCACCGCCTGGTGCGCCAGGTCGAGGGCCTCGTCGGCGTCACGTCCCTGCATCGGGCACACGACGAGCCCCGCCTCCCGCAGCTGCATCTCGGCGAGGGCGCTAAGCCGAGCTCCCTTGCCCTTCCCGGACGTCGGGTTGGTGACGAGCGCGATCACGCGGGTGTCGGCCACCCTGCTGAGCCTAGTGGGCCGTCCCGGCTCCCACGTCCGCGACTCACGCGGCGGTCGTCGGTGTCAGGGGTGACCGACGCGCAGCTGGACCGCGTAGCGCACCGGCGAGGCGCCGACGGCCTTGGCGAGCCGCCCGACCGCCTCGAGCGCCCGGTCGGCGTCGAAGGACGTGCCGGGCACCAGCAGCGCCAGCCTGCCGTCGTACGACGCCAGGTGGATCTGCCCGTGCCGCCAGGCCTGGTGGGTGGCCGATCTCAGCGGGGTCGCGGTCACCGGCTGGGGATAGGCCTCGTCGACCGCCAGCAGGTCGCAGGCGATCTCGTCGGGAGCCGAGACGAGCCGCCCCGGGACGCGGTGGCCGGTGCGCAGGCCGGCGTCGGAGGACCAGACGACGTCGCGCTCCCCCAGCCAGTCGGGCAGGTCGAACGGGTCGACCTCGACGGGCTGTGCCTGGCGAGGGGTCACAGGGGCGAGGCTTCGTCGGGCGAGAGACCGGCGAATTTGTTGCGTTTGGCCTTGCGCCGGTCGTTGTAGCGGGCGATGACCTCGGAGATGAGGAAGAGCACCACCATCGGGCCGGCCATCAGCGTCATCGTGAACGGGTCGGCCGACGGCGTGGCCACGGCGGCGAACACGAAGACGCCCACGATGATCCAGGGTCGGTGCGCGCCGAGCGCCTTGCCGGACACGACGCCGGCGAGGTTGAGCAGGACGACGAAAAGCGGGATCTCGAAGGAGATCCCGAAGACCAGCAGGGTGCGGCTGAAGAAGCTGAGGTAGTCGTTGAACTCCACCAGGTTGGTCAGGCCCTCGGGAGTGAAGCCGATCAGGATCTCGAGGCCCTTGGGGAGCGTGACGTAGCCCAGGAAGATGCCGGCGAGGAAGAGCGGGCCGGCGATCGCGGCGAAGACCCGCGACCAGCGGCGTTCCTTGGCGTGCAGTCCCGGCAGGATGAACGCCCAGATCTGGTAGAGCCAGATCGGGCTGGTCAGCACGACGGACGCGAGTCCACAGAGCTTGAGGTAGAGCAGCAGCCCGGCGCCGGCACCCGATGTCGTCGGCACCGTCGTGCCGTTGGGCAGCGCCTCCTGCGCCTGCTGGTAGGGCCCGTAGACCAGGTCGAAGAGCTGGTCGAAGAACACCAGCGAGACGGCCAGCCCCACGATGACCACGAGCGCGATCTTGAGGATGCGCCCCCGCAGCTCGCGGAGGTGGTCGGACAGGGCCATGCGCCCGTCTGCACCGACGGGGTGGACCGGCTTGCCGACGAAGAGCTGGACGATTCCAGTGATGCGCACGTGCAGATGCTCTCAGTCGACCCGCGTATCAGCTGTTACGGGTGTCGGACTGCTCGCTCGTCGGCGTCACGGGAGCCACCTCGGGCGCCGAGTCGACAGGAGCAGCAGGCGGGACGGGAGCAGCGGGCGGGATCTCGGCCTTGGGAGCCGGCGGAGCCGCGTCTGTCTCGTCCTTGTCAGCGTCGTCGTCGTCCTTGAGACCCTTGGTCTCGGCCTTGAAGATGCGCAGGGCCTGGCCGGTGCCACGGGCGAGGTCGGGCAGCTTCGCTGCTCCGAACACGAGCACGACGATGGCCAGGATCACCAGCCACTCGGCCCCCTGGGGCATACCAATCATCGGGTTGATCATCGTGACCTCATCTGTCGGTGTCGTTGCATGGTCATAGTACGTCGCGGGTCAGGCATACAGATTTAGCGCATCCTGTGCTGAGGCTGTGAAGGCGGTGCCGTAGGAGGCGGGAGTGACGACGTCGGCATGCGGCGCCAGGCGCAGCAGGAGGCGGGTCAGCCACCGCTCGTCGGCCACCTGGAGGTCGACCTCGAGCACGTTTCCGCGGCGGCGACGCACGGCCTCGACGGGGTAGTACTCGGTGACCCAGTGCGCCGGCGCACGCAGCCGCAACGTGACCGGTGTGGTCTGCGCGGAGGAGGTGAAGAGTCCGTCGCCGAGGTCGCGGGGCGCCGCGGTGGGCTCGGCCACCGGTGAGTCGAGCACCTCGGCGGCGGCTACACGGTCCAGACGGAAGAGCCGGGGCGCTTCGGCGCTGTGGCACCAGGCGTCGAGATACATCAGTCCGCCGCGCGAGATGACCGCACGCGGGTCGACGACGCGCTCGGACTCCTCGTCGCGGGTGGGCACGTAGTAGGTCAGCCGGACCTGCCGCTGGGCGGTGGTCGCCTCCTGCAGCCGTACGGCGAGCACCGCGCGGTCGGCGTCTCCCGCGTCGACGCCGGGGTCGATGTGGCCGGTGCCGCCGGCCTCCGCCGCGGCGACCTCGAGCTTGGCGAGCGCCCGGTCGACGACCTCACGGGTCTCGTCCTTGGCCCCGTCGCGCAGTGCTCGCAGCGCCACGATGATCGCCGAGGCCTCGGTGGGGCTGAGCCGGAGCGGTCGCGCGAGGTAGTCGGCGTTGGACACCCGGATGACACCCGCGTCCAGAGCGTCGACGTCGACATCGATGAGGTCGTCGGGGTAGCCGCCTGGAAGGCCGCACATGAGCAGCACCAACAGGTCCGCGACGAGCTGGTCGGCCGGCACCCCGAGGGCCGCCGCCGCATCGTCGATGCGGACCTGGCCGTGGGTGTGCAGGAACGGCACCAGCGTGAGGAGCCGCGCGACCTGGTCCTTGGCGCCCGTGGGTTGGGTGCTCACGAAGAAACCTCGGGGGTGGTGGAGCCGGTGGCGAGCGCTGCGGTGAGCCGCGCGACGACGGACGCGCGCACCGCGGCCGGCTCCTCGACGTACACGTCGCAGCCGTAGCCCAGGAGCTCGTCGGTCAGGCCGACGGTGGCGCGAGTGAGGACGATCCGGTCCCAGGTGGTGCGCTCGTCCGGACCGGGGACACCCTCGTGGACCTCGTCGGCGTCGCGGCGCAGCGGCACGCCGGTGCCGGAGCGGGCGAGGACGACGGCGCGCTCGGTGCTGGGGGGCGGGGCGAGCCGGCGGGCGACCGCGCTGACGTCGGTGCCCGGAGGGACGTCGTAGGCGCCGGGCTGGCCGACCTTGAGGGCAGCGCCCTGGACGCGGGAGAGGCGGAAGACGCGTTCGGCGTTGCGGTCGAGGTCGAGGCCCACGACGTACCAGCGACCGGAGTAGCGCGCGACGCCCCACGGCTGCAGGCGCCGCCTTCTCACCTTGGCCTGGCCGGTGCGGCCGTAGTCGAACTCGACGGCACTGCGCTCCTGCACGGCCTCGAAGAACACGTCGAACGTCGGCTCGTCGGCGCTGAGGCGGGGCTGGGCGATGTCGAGGGCGGAGACGTCGACGGGCACGCCGAGAGCGGTCAGCTTGCGCACGACCTCGGTGGTGGCCTCCGCGAGGCGGGCGTGCTCCCAGACCTTGGTGGCCAGCCCGATGACCGCAGCCTCGTCGGGCTCGAGGTCGATGTCGGGCAGGGCGAACTCGTCGGGCCGGATCCGGTAACCCGGCTCGTCGTCGAAGTAGGCGTCCATATTGCCCACCTCGACCGGCACGCCGAGGCTGCGCAGCTCCTCCTTGTCGCGCTCGAACATCTTCTCGAAGGCGTCGGTGGAGGAGTCCGCGTAGAGCATGCTGCGGATCCGCTCCTTCGGCACGAAGTGCCGTTGGACGAGCAACATGATGAGCAGGTTGAGCAGTCGCTCGCTCTTGCTGCCGGCCATGGTGTGGATCCTTGCAGGTCGAGGGGCTGCTCGGTCGGGTGGGTCAGGGACGCGTCAGGCGGCGGAGATGATGTCGACCACGAAGTAGAGCGTGCTGTTGGCCGGGATGTTGGCCTGCTCCTGCTCGCCGTAGCCCAGCGCGGGCGGGATGGCGAGCAGCACGCGACTGCCGGCCTTGACGCCCTCGAGACCGAAGGTGAAGCCGGGGACGAAGCCGGAGAGCTCCAGGGAGAGGGGCTCCCCGGAGAAGCTCTCGTCGAACGGCTTGTCGGCGTCGTAGACCGATCCCAGGTAGTTGACCTTGACCTTCATGTCGGTCGTCAGCACCTTGCCGTTCCCCTCCTCGAGGACGGTGCGCATCAGGTCGCCGTCGGCCTCGGGCTCGGGGAGACCGGTGAAGTCCAGGGCCGTGGGCACGCCCTTCTCCTCGACGATCTTCGGCATCCTCGACGCGGGCACCTCGACGGGCTCGGGGGCCTCGTAGAGCTCGACCAGGTCCACGAGGACCAGCACTGAGTCCTGGTTGCCGATGCCGAGCTGCGGGTTGCCGGACTCGCCGAAGGCCTCCGGAGCCGAGGCTGTCACGGCGACGCGCGACCCGATCGCCTGGTCGAGCAGGGCATCCCTGAACACCGCGAGGAGCTCGTCGTTGACCGTGATGGTCTCCGGCTGACCGCCCTGGTCGTAGGTGCTGAAGGTCTTGCGCTGGGTGAAGCCGTTGCCGACCCAGTAGTTGACCGTGACCTGGTCATCCTCGGCGACCGTGTCCCCGTCACCCTCGACGAGCACCTCGACCTCGATCCCGTCCGCCGACATCTGGTCCTTCCAGGTCACCTTCGGCGCCTTGCCCGGGTCTCCACTCACGCTGACGGCATCCAGCCGGTCGAGCCCCGATGCTTCCTCCCCTGTGTCGTCGCCACACGCAGCGAGCGTCGTCAGGAGCAGGACGGAGACGGCCAGGGTCGCAGGGCGACGAAGACGCGAGAGCACAGGGATGTCCTTCGGGAGCAGGTCAGTACGGCGCCGTCACCTTACAAGCCGTGGCTGAGAAGTGCCGACAGGCCTCAACGGGTGGCGGTTTGGTCACCAACCGCAACTCCATCTGCCGTTGAGCTGCGGTTGGTGACCAAACCGCAACCCGTGGCGCGCTCACATGCCGTCGATGAGCCGCTGCACGCGCTCGTCGTGGGCCCGGAACGGGTCCTTGCACAGCACGGTGCGTTGGGCCTGGTCGTTGAGCTTGAGGTGAACCCAGTCCACGGTGAAGTCGCGGCGCCGCTCCTGGGCCTTGCGGATGAACTCACCACGCAGTCGGGCACGAGTCGTCTGCGGCGGGACCGACTTGGCCTCGAAGATCTTCAGGTCGGTGCTCACCCGCGCCACGGCGCCGCGCTTCTCGAGCAGGTAGTAGAGGCCTCGTCCGCGGTGGATGTCGTGGTAGGCGAGGTCGAGCTGGGCGATCCTCGGGTGCTCCAGCGGCAGTCCGTGCGTGGCACGGTAGCGCTCGATCAGCTTCCACTTGATGACCCAGTCGAGCTCTCTGTCCACCAGGCCGAGATCGTCTGACTCGACGGCCTTGAGACCTCGCTCCCACAGGTCCAGCGACCGTTCGATGAGCGGCGTGCTGATCTGACGGCGGTCCACGAAGTCACGCGCCTTTGAAAGGTATTCGCCCTGGATCTCCAGGGCGCTCGCCTCGCGCCCGTTGGCCAGGCGGACCTTGCGACGCCCGGTCATGTCGTGGGAGATCTCGCGGATGGCGCGGATCGGGTTCTCCATCGTGAGGTCGCGCATCACCACGCCCTCCTCGATCATCCGCAGCACCAGGTCGCAGCTCGCGACCTTGAGCATCGTGGTGGTCTCGCTCATGTTGGAGTCACCGACGATCACGTGGAGCCGGCGGTATTTTTCCGCGTCCGCGTGCGGCTCGTCGCGGGTGTTGATGATCGGGCGGCTGCGCGTGGTCGCGCTGCTCACGCCCTCCCAGATGTGCTCGGCGCGCTGCGAGACCGAGAACGACGCGCCGCGTGGCGTCTGCGTGATCTTGCCGGCCCCGACGACGATCTGCCGGGTCACCAGAAAGGGGATCAGGATGTCGGCCAGCCGGCTGAACTCACCGGCACGTCCCACCAGGTAGTTCTCGTGACAGCCGTAGGAGTTTCCGGCAGAGTCGGTGTTGTTCTTGAAGAGGTAGATCTCGCCCTGGATGCCCTCGTCGTGGAGTCGCTGCTCCGCGTCGAGCAGCAGGCCCTCGAGGACCCTCTCGCCCGCCTTGTCGTGCGTCACGAGCTCGGCGATGTCGTCGCACTCAGGCGTGGCGTACTCCGGGTGGCTGCCGACGTCCAGGTAGAGCCGCGCGCCGTTGCGGAGGAAGACGTTGCTGGATCGGCCCCAGCTGACCACCTTGCGGAAGAGGTAGCGGGCCACCTCGTCGGGACTCAGCCGGCGCTGCCCCTTGAACGTGCACGTCACGCCGTACTCGTTCTCGATGCCGAAGATCCGTCGGTCCACACCCAGACCCTACGGCCCACGATCCAGCCCGTCTGCCCATTGCCCGTGCGACAAGGTTGCGGTTTGGTCCCGAACCGCAACGATGCGGACCTACCCCGTGGGTTGCCACTCCACCTGGCCAGTGAGCCGCTGCCAGCGCATGTGCAGGCGCTCCCGGCAATCCTCGGAGTAGCACGAGCTGAGGACCAGGGATCGCCACCGGTGAAGCCGTCGCAGCTGATGAGGTCGTTCCAGGAGCCGGTCCAGCTCGTGCATCACTGTGAGGGGATGGTTGAGCAGGTCGTCGAGGGTGAACCCACGCCGCTCGTAGTGGGGCGACAGGCCGCGCTCTCGTCTCAGGTCGGTCCGGTGCTGGTCCTTGTCGCGGTGGTGCCCGCCGTCGTACTCGTGGACGTGGCGAGTCCCCCGCAGCAGCAGGTCCGCTCGTCCCAGGGACGTTCCACGGTCGTCGAAGAGCTCCACCTGCGGGTCGGCAGGAACGTCGCAGACGTCGTGGAGGATCTTCAGCAACACCTCTCCTGGCGACTCGCACTTCCGATCGGACAAGTGACACGCAGCCCGGAGGCGTCGTACGCCGGGACGACGCGACGCGAGGAGCCTCTCGAGGCGCTGCTGGTCGATGTCACCCACGCGCAGTGCTGACGTGAGCATGATCGCGACGTCGAGGGTCCCCAGGTCGCGGCTCGCCCGCAGCAGGATCTCCTCAGCCGCCGCGACGGGCAGGCCGTGCCGCAACTCGTCGGGAGCATCGCTGACCAACCTCGACACGATGAGGCCACAGCGTCTCGGCCGCGCCACATCACCTGGGACCGACGCGAAGACCGGCACCTGGCGCGGCAGCTGGGGAAGGTCCCAACCCCGCAGTCGTGCTCCCGTCACGTGGGTGAACGCAGCCCCCTCGGGCAGGACCAGACGGAAGGCCTGCAGGTCCTTGACCAGCTCAGACCATTCGTCGCCCTGGGTCGCCGAGCGGTAGAGACCGAAGCTGACGCGACGATGCCCGGCCGTGCGTACCTCCCCGCGCTGGGCATCGCCCACCTGCTCAGAGGTCAACAGACGCCAGTGCGGCGGCTCGGGTAGCTCCTCGGCGTCCTCGGTCATGGCTTCAGCCTGGGCATCCGGTGCGTCCGGCAAACCCGACCCACGGCGGCCTGTGGATATCCGTCGGACCCGTCACACGCACTGACGATGTGCGGTTTGGTCACCAACCGCATGTCCTGGGGGCCTGGGGCCGCGGGCGGTGACCAAACCGCAGCTCCAGCCCGTCAGAGAAGACCGAGATGATCCAGCGCGAGGTACGCCTGGTCGGTGGTGCCGAAGCCGCCGGAGCGCAGCTCGTCGCGAAGCTGTGCCAGCGACAGGAGGCACACCGCGATGTCCTCGTGCTCGTCGAGGGACTGCGGCGCGGACCGTAGGCAGTCGTGCGCGACCGTCACCCACCGACTCTCGGTGCTCTTGTAGGGCGTGGTGCGGGTGACGACGTCCCACCGCTCGCCGACGTAGCCGGTCTCCTCCAGCAGCTCGCGGGCGGCCGCGTCGAGGACACTCTCGCCCTCGTCGATCAGCCCTCCGGGCAACGAGGGCATCACCCGGTCGGGCCCGGGACGGAACTGGCGGATCGCCACCACCTGCCGAGCAGGGGTGAGGGCGAGCACCACCACGGAGTCGGGGCTCTCGACCAGGTCCCAGTCGCTCTCGCGGCCGTCGGCCTGCCGCATGCGGCGACGTACGACGCGTGTGTAGCCGGCGTAGACGGGCCGGTCCTCCCCTACCTGCTCCCAGCCCGCCACACCGTCAGAAGTCACAGAGCGGGGCCGCCCGGGACACCCGAGGTCGGTGCCACCGGCGGCTCCGACTCACCCGTCACGGGATCCTCCAGCGGCGCGACGTGACCGCTGGTCTGGTCTGTGGGGTCGCTCGGGTCGTCCGGCCCACCGGCGCTGGACGCCGTGCCAGGACGGGTGTCCTCGGGGTCGGGCTCGTCCGGCGTGGACGGGCCTCGCTCCCCCAGCAGCGTCGACAACCGCGCCGGGCTGACCCGGCTGAACTTGCGGGGCTGGCTCCGGGTCCGGTCCAGGATGGCCACCTCGAGGTGGTCGACGTCGATGACGCGATCGGCGTCGTCGGTGTGACCGAGGGCAGCGACCGCCAGGCGCACGGCGCTCTCGAGCGACTGGTCGGGCTTGTAGTGCTCCTTGATGTAGGTGGCGACCATGTCGGACGCACCGCCCATCACCGCGAAGCCCTGCTCGTCGGCCACCTGCCCGTCGTAGGTGAGGCGGAAGATCTGGTCGCCGTCGGCGGTGTCGCCGATCTCGGCCACGAAGAGCTCCACCTCGTAGGGCTTCTCACCACCGCTGGAGAAGATCGTGCCGAGCGTCTGGGCGTAGGCGTTGGCCAGGCCCCGACCGGTGACGTCGCGCCGGTCGTAGGCGTAGCCGCGCATGTCGGCCAGGCGTACGCCGGCGATGCGGAGGTTCTCGAACTCGTTGTAGCGACCGACGGCCGCGAAGGCGATCCGGTCGTAGATCTCCGAGACCTTGTGCAGCGCCTGCGAGGGGTTCTCCGAGGCGAAGAGGATGCCTTCGGCGTACTGGATCGTCACGACGGAGCGACCCCGGGCGATGCCCTTGCGCGCAAAGTCCGCCCGGTCCTTCATCAGCTGCTCGGGCGAGACGTAGAACGGCATGCTCATCGGTTGCCCCCCGTCGCTCCACCGGTCAGGGGTGCGCCCGGGCCGTCGGGCCGGATCATCCGTCCCGCGATGACCCGGTCGGCGATCTCGGCGACCTCGTCGTCGGGCACGCGCCGCCCGCCCTCGGCGGTGATGACCCGCACGACCGGGAAGATCCGCCGCGCGAGGTCAGGTCCGCCCGTCGCGGAGTCGTCGTCCGCGGCGTCGTAGAGCGCCTGGACGAGCGCGGTGACGCACCCGGTCTCGTCGAGGTCCTCGCGGTAGAGCTTCTTGAGCGAACCCTTGGCGAAGAGCGAGCCGGAGCCGACCGAGAAGAACGCCTGCTCCTCGTAGCGCCCGCCCGTGACGTCGTAGCTGAAGATCCGCCCGTGGCCCTGACGCAGGTCGAAGCCGGCGAACAGCGGCACGACGGCGAGACCCTGCATCGCCATCCCTAGGTTGGCGCGGATCAGGGCCGAGAGACGGTTGGCCTTGCCGTCCATCGACAGCGTCGTGCCCTCGATCTTCTCGTAGTGCTCGAGCTCGGTCTGGAACAGTCGGACCATCTCGACCGCGAGGCCAGCAGCGCCGGCGATGCCGACGATGGAGTACTCGTCGGACGGGAAGACCTTCTCGATGTCGCGCTGGGCGATGATGTTGCCCATCGTCGCGCGGCGGTCACCGGCCATGACCACGCCACCGGGGAACGTCGCGGCGACGATCGTCGTCCCGTGCGGGGCGAGATCGCCCACCTGTCCCTGGGGAAGCGCCCGACGCCCCGGGAGGAGGTCCGGGGACTGGGAGGCCAGGAAGTCGCTGAACGACGAGGTCCCCGGCTGCAGGTAGGCGGCGGGAAGCCGAGGGTCGGTCACTGGCCGCCCTTCTGGATGAACGACTTCACGAAGTCCTCGGCGTTCGACTCCAAGACCTCGTCGATCTCGTCGAGGATCGCGTCGATGTCACCTTCCAGGGCTTCCCTGCGCTCGGCGACGTCGGTCTCGGGGGCGACCTGGGTCGCCTCCTCGGTCTCCGAGGACTTGCGCGGTTGCTTCTGCTCTTGGGCCATGTCCCGACCCTATCCACTCACCCCCAGTCGTTTCGACAGGCTCGAGCAGCGGAATCGGCCGGAGTCCTCGCCCCCGCGGGGGCGAGGACTCAACGTGTCAGGGCGGTGAACAGCTGCTCGGCGGTGTCGCACCGGTCCAGGAGCTCACCGACGTGCGCCTTGCTGCCACGCAGCGGATCGATAGTGGGCACCCGCTGCAGCGACTCACGCCCCGGGAGGTCGAAGATGACGGAGTCCCAGGAGGCGGCGGCGACGTGCTCGGCGTACTTCTCCAGGCACCGACCGCGGAAGTAGGCGCGGGTGTCGGTCGGCGGGTCGTGCATAGCGCGCTCGACGGCCGCGTCGCCGAGGAGCCGGTCGATCCGGCCCGAGGCCACCAGCTTGTTGTAGAGGCCCTTCTCGGGACGGATGTCGGAGTACTGCAGGTCGATCAGCGCGAGCTTGGCGTCGTCCCACGCCAGGCCGTCGCGGTCGCGGTACTGCTCCAGGAGCTTGAGCTTTGCCACCCAGTCCAGCTCGGCGGCGCAGAGCATCGGGTCCTCTTCGAGGCGGTCGAGGACCGACTCCCAGCGCGCGAGGACGTCGACGGTCTGGGCGTCGGCGTCCGAGCCGAGCCGGTCCTCGACGTATTTCTTCGCCAGGTCGAGGTATTCCAGCTGCAGCTGCACGGCGGTCAGGGTGCGTCCGTCGCCGAGCGTGAAGGTCTGCTTCAAGGAGGGGTCGTGGGAGACGGCTCGCAGGGCCGAGACCGGGCCGTCGACGCTGAAGTCGGTGGCGATGAACTTGTCCTCGATCATCGCCAGGACCAGGGACGTCGTGCCGACCTTGAGGTAGGTGGATATCTCCGAGAGATTGGCGTCGCCGATGATGACGTGGAGGCGTCGGTACTTCTCGGGGTCGGCGTGCGGCTCGTCGCGGGTGTTGATGATGGGCCGCTTGAGGGTGGTCTCGAGGCCCACCTCGACCTCGAAGAAGTCGGCGCGCTGACTGACCTGGAAGCCGTGCCCGCGGCCGTCCTGGCCGATCCCCACACGCCCGGCCCCGCACACGACCTGTCGGCTGACGAAGAACGGCGTCAGGTGGCGCACGATGTCCGCGAAGGGCGTGCTGCGGCGCATCAGGTAGTTCTCGTGGGCGCCGTAAGAAGCGCCCTTGTTGTCGGTGTTGTTCTTGTACATCGCGATGGGTGCGCCCCCCGGGAGCAACCCCGCGCGTCGCTGCGCGTCGAGCATGACCTGCTCGCCGGCCTTGTCCCACAAAACGATGTCGAGGGGGCTGGTGACCTCGGGAGTGGCGTACTCCGGGTGCGCGTGGTCGACGTAGAGCCGGGCGCCGTTGGTGAGGATCACGTTGGCGAGCCCGAGGTCCTCGTCGGTGAGCTGGCTGGGGTCCGCGACCTGCCGGGACATGTCGAACCCACGCGCGTCGCGCAGCGGCGACTCCTCCTCGAAGTCCCACCGCGCCCGACGAGCCTTGACCGTGGCGGACGCGTAGGCGTTCACCACCTGCGACGAGGCCACCATCGGGTTGGCCAGGGGTTGACCCTGGACCGAGATGCCGTACTCGACCTCAGTGCCCATCACTCGCCGGACGCTCATGGGTCGAGCGTACGTGCCGCGGTGAGGCTCAGCGCTTGCGGAGCACCATCTGGGCCAGGTAGATGATCACGAGGACGACGACGATGATGATGATGATCTTCACGGGAAAACCTTTCGAGCTGCGACCGCCACGGTGACGTCGCCGAATATCTGTAGCACGCTGGGCCCACGGGTGGGCTCACCCGCCGAGGTGTCGAAGGAGTCGACTGATGGGTGCATGGGAAGACCGGGTCGTCCCCCGGCTCGTCGACAGGGCGCTGCGCGGCCCCGACATCGAGGCGTTGAGGGCGAGGGTGTGCGCGGGTGTCTCGGGTGACGTGCTCGAGCTCGGCTTCGGCAGCGGCCTCAACGTGCCGCACCTCTCCTCGGAGGTGGCGACGCTGTCCGCCGTGGAGCCCTCCGACCTCGGCTGGTCGTTGTCGGAGGATCGCCGCCGCAACAGCCGGGTGCACGTCGAACGCGTCGGCCTCGACGGCCAGCGCCTCGCCGCGAGCGAGGCGTCGTACGACGTGGTCCTGTCCACGTTCACGCTGTGCACCATCCCCGACGTCGAGCAGGCCCTCGCCGAGGTGCGCCGTGTCCTGAGGCCGACGGGCAGCTTCCACTTCCTGGAGCACGGTCTGGCACCGCAGGCGGGCGTGGCAACGTGGCAAGCACGCCTGGAGCCGCTGCAACGCCGCGTCGCAGGTGGCTGCCACCTCACCCGTGACATCGCGTCCCTGGTGCAGGCGGCCGGTCTGGAGATCATCGAGCTCTCGACCGACTACCTGCCCGGTCCCCGCGTCGCCCGGCCGTGGTCGTTCGGCTACCTCGGGCGAGCTGCGCCGGTCTGAGGGGGGCGGGGCTAGAGGTACTGACCGGTGTTGGCCACGGTGTCGATCGACCGGCCGGGCTCGGTGCCCTGCTTGCCGGTGACGAGCGTGCGGATGAAGACGATCCGCTCGCCCTTCTTGCCCGAGATGCGGGCCCAGTCGTCGGGGTTGGTGGTGTTGGGGAGGTCCTCGTTCTCCTTGAACTCGTCGACGCAGGCCTGGAGCAGGTGCGAGACCCGCAAGCCCTTCTGGTCGTGGTCCAGCAGGTCCTTGATGGCCATCTTCTTCGACCGGTCCACGATGTTCTGGATCATGGCGCCGGAGTTGAAGTCCTTGAAGTAGAGGACCTCCTTGTCACCGTTGGCGTAGGTGACCTCGAGGAAGCGGTTCTCCTCGGTCTCGGTGTACATCCGCTCGACCGTCGCGCGGATCATCGCGTCCACGCAGGCCTGCCGGTCGCCACCGAACTCGGCGAGGTCGTCCGCGTGCAGCGGCAGCTCGGCGAGGAGGTACTTGGTGAAGATGTCGCGCGCTGACTCCGCGTCGGGCCGCTCGATCTTGATCTTCACGTCGAGCCGACCCGGGCGCAGGATGGCGGGGTCGATCATGTCCTCGCGGTTGGAGGCGCCGATGACCAGCACGTTCTCGAGCAGCTCGACGCCGTCGATCTCGCTGAGCAGCTGCGGGACGATGGTGTTCTCCACGTCCGAGGAGACACCTGAGCCACGGGTGCGGAAGAGGGAGTCCATCTCGTCGAAGAACACGATGACCGGGGTGCCCTCGCTGGCCTTCTCACGCGCGCGCTGGAAGACCAGCCGGATGTGCCGCTCGGTCTCGCCGACATATTTGTTGAGCAGCTCGGGACCCTTGATGTTGAGGAAGTAGGACTTCCCCTCCTGCCCGGTCTTGGCCGCGACCTTCTTGGCCAGCGAGTTGGCGACGGCCTTCGCGATCAGCGTCTTGCCGCATCCCGGGGGCCCGTAGAGCAGCACGCCCTTGGGCGGCTTGAGCTGGTGCTCCTTGAAGAGCTCGGGGTGCAGGTAGGGCAGCTCCACGGCGTCGCGGATCTGCTCGATCTGCCTGCCGAGACCGCCGATCGACTCGTAGTCGATGTCGGGGACCTCTTCGAGGACGAGCTCCTCCACCTCGGACTTGGGCACCTTCTCGTAGACGTAGCCGGCTCGCGAGTCGAGCAACAGCGAGTCCCCGGCCCGGATCTTCTCCTGCAGGAGCGGCTCCGCGAGGCGTACGACGCGCTCCTCGTCGGCGTTGGCGATCACGAGCGCTCGCTCGCCGTCGGCGAGCAGCTCCTTGAACATCACCACCTCGCCGACCTGCTCGTAGTCGAACGCGGCGACGACGTTGAGCGCCTCGTTGAGCATCACTTCCTGGCCGCGGCGGAGCTCGTCGAGCTCGACACCGGGGCTGACGTTGACGCGCAGCTTGCGTCCGCCCGTGAAGACGTCCACGGAGTCGTCCCCGTTGCGCGCCAGGAAGGTGCCGAAACCGGCCGGCGGCTGGGCGAGCCGGTCGACCTCGTCCTTGAGCTTCATGATCTGGTCGCGGGCCTCGCGCAGCGTGTCCGCGAGGCGCTCGTTCTGCGAGGTCACCGCTGCCAAGGACCGTTGGGCATCGGCGAGACGAAGCTCCACACCGCGAGACTGCGTGGGCGCTTCGTCGAGACGCCGGCGCAGCTCGGTCACCTCGGACTCGAGGAAGCGCACCTGGCTCTCGAGCTCAGCGCTGTTCCGACCGCTACCGCTGGACACACCATCTGTCGACGACATGAGGTCCACCTCCTGTTCTTGTGACACTACCGGGGTGGCCACACAACCGACGTGGATATTCGCCGGTGTTGGTCACGTTTTGCCCTCGCCCCGGCAACAGGTCAGCGGGCGTGCAGGTGCGAGAAGTTGCGCAACAGCAACCCAGGCTGGTCGACCCGGACCTCGGAGGCGGCCGCCTGCAGGCTGGCGACCTCGGCGGGATCGAAGTACCCGTGCCCCGCGTAGACCGCGATACGCGTCCTGATCCCGGCCAGGTCCAGCTCGGGGTGGAACTGGGTGGCGTAGACGTTCGCCCCCACCCGGAAAGCCTGGACCGGGCAGGCGGCCGAGGTCGCCAGCACCGTCGCGCCGTCGGGGACGACCGAGAGCGCCTCCTTGTGGCCGCCGTAGGCCGCGAAGCTGCGCGGCAGACCCGCGAAGAGCGCGTCCTGGACGCCGTCGGCGGTCACCGACACGGACAACGGCCCGACCGGCTCGGGGTGGGACCGGTCCACCAGGCCGCCCTGGTGGCGACCCAGGGTTCCGATCCCGTAGCAGGCGCCGAGGAACGGGAAGTCGGCCGCGACGACCCGGTCGAGCACCAGCTCCAGGTCCTCCTCCGTGCGTCGCTGCTCGGCCGACTTCTCAGGCTCCGGGTCGGAGACGCAGAAGGCGCCACCGCCCAGGACGATGCCGGACCACTGGTCCAGGTCGATCCAGCCCAGCCCGGCCTGCCCGAGCTGGCGTCGCTCGAGATCGGCAGAGCCGACCTCGAGGAACCGGGTGAACGCGTCGTGCTCCTCCTCCGCCGCATCCGCCTCGGCCCGGATGGACAGCAGGAGGAAGGGCTTCACGACTCGGGTGTCTCCGGTGCCTCGACCTCGGGCACGTCGGCGGGCCGCGGACCGGTGTAGTCGGGGCCATAGGCGCCGGGTGCGGGGCGCCTGGTCTTGCGGGGCGCCTTCTCCCCCGGGGCCATGCGGCGCGCGGTGACGAGGAAGGCGGTGTGCCCGATCATCTTGTGCCCAGGGCGCACGGCGAGGCCCTCGACGTGCCAGTCACGCACCAGCGACTCCCAGGCCTGCGGCTCGGTGAAGCCGCCGTGGAGCCGGACGGTCTCCATGAAGCGGGAGAGCTGGGTGGTCGTGGCGACGTAGGCGCACACGATCCCGCCGGGGCGCAGGGCGTCGGCGGTGGCCTCGAGGCACTCCCACGGGGCCAGCATGTCGAGGATGACCCGGTCGGCGCGCTTGCCCGAGCGGGGCAGCTCCTCGGCGAGGTCACCGAGCTCCAGCGACCACGCCGGGTGCGTCTCGCCGTCGGGGGCACCGAAGAACTGGTGGACGTTCTTGCGGGCGACGTCGGCGAACTCCTCGCGCCGCTCGTAGGAAGTCACGCGCCCGAACGGGCCGACGGCACGCAGCAGCGAGCAGGTCAGCGCACCGGAGCCGACCCCGGCCTCGACCACGTCGGCGCCCGGGAAGATGTCGGCCATCGCGACGATCTGGGCGGCGTCCTTGGGGTAGACCACCGCAGCACCGCGCGGCATCGAGACCACGAACTCGGAGAGGAGGGGACGGAAGACGAGGTACTGCCCGCCCGACGTCGAGGTGACCGTGAACCCCTCCTCGCGGCCGATCAGGTCGTCGTGGGACATCCCGCCCCGGTTGGTGTGGAAGCTCTTGCCGGCCTCGAGGCAGATGTTGTGCTTGCGGCCCTTGGTGTCGAGCAGGCGCACCCACTCCCCCGCCCGGAGAGGGCCACGGTGGACGCCCGACCAGGCCTGGGGGGCGACGTCGGCAGCGGCAGGAGCGGGATCTGGAGTAGTCGAGGACACCGCGGAACCCTACTGCCCGTGCGGTGGAGCATGACGGGCCGGATGTCAGCGGTTGGAATTGCTCGTCTAGAGCCGCACCGCTCGGTCGACGTCGGCGGTCGCGAGCACGCCGTAGACCGTGCCGTCCTCCTCGACGAGGACGTACTCGGCGGCGGGCGCTCGCTGGATGGCCTGGATCAGCTCCTCGCCCGAGAGTCCCACCGGGATGCTGAGTCCGTCCTCGAGGGTGCGTGCCACGGTGGACACGGCGACCCAGGGACGGCGCTCCTCGGGGGTCGCGAGCAGCGCCGCCTCATTGACGACGCCGACAGGCTTCCCGCTGCCGGTGACCGTCACGATGCTGCCGGCCTCGGCGACCTGGGCTCGTCGTACGGCCTCGGCAAGGGGCAGGTCGCCGGGGACCGAGAGAGTACGCCGCGCGAGGTCGCGGGCCCGCAGCAACGGGAGGCGCGAACGCACCCGGGCAGACGTCATGGCCTGGGTGGCGCCTGCCCACAAGAACGTGGCGATCACGAACGAGAGCACGAAGTCGAAGATGTCGGGTGGCCGTCCGAAGACCTGCTCCTGGACCAGCGGCCAGAGCAGGACGACGAACGCCGTCACGCGTCCGCCCCACGCCGCCGCGATCGTGCCGCGGTGGACGTCGCCGGTGACCCGCCAGACCGCGGACTTCAGCACCCGTCCGCCGTCGAGGGGCAGCCCTGGGACGAGGTTGAGCACGCCGACCAGCAGGTTGGCCCCGGCCAGTCCCTCGACCGCCATGAGCAGCAGTCCGTCGGGGGTGATGAACCAGAGCCCCAGGGCCGCCAGGCCCACGGCGATCGACGTGAGGGGCCCCACCACCGCGATCCAGAACTCCTGGCGCGGGGTGCGCGACTCCCCCTGGATGGCGGTCATCCCGCCGAGGAAGTGCAGGGTGATCGAGGTGACCTGGAACCCGTAGCGCCGGGCGACGACCGCGTGGGATGCCTCGTGCAGGAGCACCGAGCCGTAGAGGACGACCGCGAAGGTCAGCCCGGCGACGTACTTCCACGGCCCGAGGCCCGGCTGGACCTGCTCCACGCGTGGAGCCATCAGGAAGGCGATGAGCGCGGCGATGAGGAACCACGAGGACGAGACGAGCACGTCGCTGCCCGCGATGGTGCCGAGCTTGAAGGTCCCCGCGGGACGGGGCTCTCGGCGTTGCGCAGGCTCGGACACGTGTCGAATCTAGCCGACCGGACCCCGCCGGGCCTGGTCGCACCTGCTTGTCGGCGCCCTCCCCTAGGCTCGCCGACGTGAGGCGAGGATGAGTGAGACCGATGGCTCAGGCTCAGGCCCGGGTCCGGTGGCCGGGGTGGAGCCGCGCTCCTCCCCCGCCGAGCGCGTCTCCACCCCGGTCGACGGTGTCGCGGTGCTCGGCGCTCTGTCCCCCAGCCGGGCCGGAGACTTCCTGACCTGCCCACTGCTCTACCGCTTCCGCACGATCGACCGCCTGCCCGAGCCTCCCTCGCCCGACGCGGTCAGGGGCACGGTGGTGCACAAGGTCCTGGAGAACCTCTTCGACCTGCCGGCCCTCGACCGCACGCCGGCGCGGGCCCGCGACCTGCTGATGCCGGCCTGGGACGCGCTCCTCGAGGCCGAGCCCGGCGTGGCGGAGATGTTCGGGACCGAGGGGCCGGACGTGGTGTCGTGGCTGGCGTCGTGCCGGACGGTGATCGACCGCTACTTCGGGCTCGAGGACCCGCAGCGCCTCGAGCCGGCCGAGCGCGAGCTCTACGTCGAGGCGCTGCTCGACTCCCGGCTCCTGCTCCGCGGCTTCGTCGACCGCATCGACGTCGCCCCGGACGGCGCCATCCGGGTCGTGGACTACAAGACCGGTCGCTCCCCTGCCGAGGGCTTCGAGGGCAAGGCGCTGTTCCAGATGAAGTTCTACGCGCTGGTCCTCTGGCGCACCCGGGGCGTGGTGCCCGCGATGCTGCAGCTGGTCTACCTCGGCAACGGCGAGATCCTGCGCTACGTCCCCGACGAGCAGGACCTGCTCGCCACGGAGCGCAAGATCGAGGCCATCTGGGCGGCGATCGGACTGGCCCGCGAGTCCGGCGACTGGCGCCCCCGACGCAGCCGGCTGTGCGACTGGTGTGCGCACCGGGCGCTCTGTCCCGCATGGGGTGGCACCCCGCCGCCGCTGCCGGTGGTGCAGGACCTGAGGATCGCTCACCCACCGCACGGTGCGCCAGACCCGTGAGGTCACCAGCCGTCAGAGGCCGTTGCGCTCGACCCACAAGGCGGCCTGGGTGCGGTCACTCACGCCGATCCGGGCGAACGCCGAGGTCAGGTGGGCCTTGACGGTGCGCTCGCTGATGCCGAGACGGCGGGCGATCTGCTTGTTGGCCAGGCCCTCCTTGACCAGGCCGAGCACCTCGGACTCGCGACCGGTGAGCTGCACGTTGGCGGAGCCGGCCCTCGTGCCGATCAGGGCACGGGCGGCGCGGGGGTGGATCGGGGACTCCCCGCGGCTCACCGCGCGGATGCCGTTGAGGACGTCGTCGGGGTCGGCGTCCTTGAGCAGGTAGCCCACCGCACCGGCGTCGAGGGCACCGAAGATGCGTTCGCTGTCGGAGAAGGAGGTCAGCACCAGGACGTCGGCGAGCTTGGCGCTCACGATGTGACGCGTCGCCTTCACCCCGTCCATCCCGGGCATCTGCAGGTCCATGAGGACCACGTCGGGCCGTGTGCGCTCGACCACCGCGATGGCCTCGGCGCCGTCACCAGCCTCCCCCACGACCACCATGTCGTCCGTGGCGGCCAGCAGCTGGCCCATCCCGAGCCGGATCACGGCGTGGTCGTCGACCAGGACGACACGGATGGGGGTGGCGGGGTCACTCATCGACGGCCACCTCGAGCCGTACGGCGGTCCCCTCGCCTGCTGCCGAATCCACCCGGAGCCTCCCCCCACTGTCCTTGACCAGGCTGGTCATGCCCCTGAGACCGTAGCGGTCCGAGGCAGGTGCGGCGTCGGCAGCGAAGCCGATGCCGTCATCGACGACCTCGAGCACCAGCACCTTGCCGTCGCTCCGGACGGTCACGGCGATGGTCGACGCCTGGGCGTGGCGCAACGCGTTGCGCACGGCCTCCTGGGCGACCCGCCACACGAGTGCGGCCTGTTGGTCGGTCGCGGTCTCGGCTCCCTCGACGCTGATGGATGCCTGGATCCCGAGCGCACTCGCGGGAGCCGTCAGGTCGGCGAGCGCCGCCGCCAGTCTGTCGGCGTGGATCTCCGGGGGGTGGATCTCCGCGAGCAAGGCGCGCAGGGACTTCAAGGTGTCTCGGATTGCCTGGTTCGCGGACATCAAGGATGTCTTCACGTTAGGTGAGAGGTCGGGTTCACGGGCGGCAGCAGCGATCGAGAACGACGTCCCGGCCAGGTCCTGGACCACACCGTCGTGCAGGTCACGGGCAATACGTCGGCGCTCTGCGTCAGACGCTTCCAGTCCTCCGCGGAGCAGTCTCTCGCGCTCGAAAGCAGCGACTTTCACCTGCCGCGTGAGCACTACCAAGATGGGTGCGACGAGCAGGAGGAGCAGGACGAGTGCACCTACCGTGATGAAGTTGAAGGGTTCGTAGATCTGTTGGCGCCGTTGCTCGATCCCGTCTAGCGAGTAGTACCCCTCGAAGAGCAGCTTGGTGCCGTTCGGCGCCTCGATGCGGGTAAAGATCTGCACGATGTTGTCCGTGCCCGCAGTGAGAGCCGGAGCAGTTGTAGAGGGGTCGCCCTCCACAAGTTGCCCTGTGCCACCCTCATCGAAAACACGTTGTTGCTCGGGCGTCAGGCCAAAGTCGCGACCGATGAGCTCAGTGCGGTCCGAGTAGACGACCACTCCCTGCTCGGACCAGATGTATGTGCGCTTGAGCGAGTCGAGGTCGAGGCGGCCGGCAATGATGCGGTCGAACCGGTCGAGTGAACCGGCGTTGCCCTTGACCAGACCCATCGCCATGCCGGACGGCAGCGCAGGGTTGACTACGGAGGTGGCGAGCACCTCGTTGATGGTCTGGGCCTCAGCCAACGCCTCGCGATTCGCCGCTTGAGTTGCCAAGATGTTCGTCCCGAGGGTCAGGATGACCAGCGTCACGAAACCGATGGCAAGGAACCGCGCGATGGGGCTCTTGACCAATGAGCGGATCAGGTGACGACGTCCACTCGGCATACTTCGCGCGTGCGCATGTTCTCAGCGCGAAAGACGACAACGTCACTTCCAGTAAAATCGATCATGAGGCGCCTGATCCGGAGTGATCGATCGGCATCCTTGGCACGAGTCTCGCCACGCGCTGAGAACTCACCATCATGAAGCATGCGCCACTCCCACACGTCCTCGTCATCACTCCAAACGACTCCGATGACGACAAGGCGGCCATCACCGTCAGAGTCGACCCGCAACCGGGTGCTGCTCGAGACTGAACATGTCTCCCGGTCCACACCGTCGTCGTCTCTCGCCGCTGCGAAAGGAGCAGTGACGAGGGCCGCTACACCCAGCACGAAGCTGAGCATGACGACGAGGGTGGACCGGGGCGACATGGTGACTTACTCCTACTGGGATCTCGCGAGGACGCGATCCCCGGAGTGCGCTTAGTGTGACGCAGGGAAGGCTCAAGCGACATTGTCCAGGAGTACTAGGACCATGACCAGCCCGCGTCCCCCATCCGGGTCATGAGCGCGGTCATGAGCGCGGTCTTGGACAGGTCAGGACACGAGGCTTCCGAGGTCGGCGAGGGTGACCTCGGTGAGGTCGGCGCGGACGTGACGGCGCACGCCGGGAGCCACAGGCACGTGGTTGGGCACCACCAGGACCTGGCAGCCGGCGGCTTCGGCGGAGGTCGTGCCGGTGTTGGAGTCCTCGATCGCGACGCAGTCCCCCGGGTCGACGCCCAAGGCAGCCGCTGCGGTGAGGTAGGGCTCCGGGTGCGGCTTGCCGTGGGTGACCTGGTCACCGGTGACCACCACGGAGAACGTCGACGGCGGGAGCTCGAGCAGGATCGGGGCCACGAAACGCTCGTAGGACATCGTCACCAGCGCGAGAGGCACACCCGCAGCATGCAGCGTGAGCAGCAGCTCCCGGGCGCCGGGGCACCACGGCACGTGCTGCTCGACCTTGGCGACCACACCGTCAAGGAGGAGATCGACGATCTTCTCGGGCTTCAGCGCGATCCCCATGTGCTCGCGGATGTAGCGACCGGAGGTGAGCAGGTCGTTGCCGACCAGGGCGAGGGCGTGCTCCTGGGTCCAGGTGCCGCCGTAGGTCGCCGCGAGCTCGAACTCGGTCTCGATCCAGTAGGGCTCGGTGTCGACCAGGGTCCCGTCCATGTCCCACAGGACCGCGGCGGGAGCGACGGCAGGAACGGTCAGGCTCACTCAGTCCTCCGGGTCGTAGCCGAGGTTCGGCGAGAGCCAGCGCTCGGCCTCCGTGAGCGTCCAGCCCTTGCGCTCGGCGTAGTCGGCGACCTGCTCTCGTCCGATGCGCCCGACGACGAAGTACTGCGACTGCGGGTGCGAGAGGTACCAGCCCGAGACTGCGGCGCCGGGCCACATCGCCATCCCCTCGGTGAGCTCGATGCCGGTCCTCTCGTGGACGTCGAGGAGCTCCCAGAGCGTGACCTTCTCGGTGTGCTCGGGACAGGCCGGGTAGCCGGGCGCGGGCCGGATGCCGTCGTACTTCTCCGAGATCAGGGCCTCGTTGTCGAGGCTCTCCTCCGGCGCGTGTCCCCAGAACTCCTTGCGGACCCGCTCGTGCAGGCGCTCGGCGAACGCCTCGGCCAGGCGGTCGGCGAGCGACTCGAGGAGGATCGCCGAGTAGTCGTCTTGCTCGGCCTTGAACGCGAGGATGCGGTCGCCGGCACCCAGGCCGGCGGTCACGGCGAACGCCCCGACGTGGTCGGGGAGCCCGGTCTCGGCGGGTGCCACGAAGTCGCCCAGGGACCGGTTGGGCACGCCGTCGCGGTGGTCGCCCTGCTGGCGCAGGTTGTGCAGCCGGGTGAGCACCTCGGTGCGCGAGTCGTCGGTATAGATCTCGATGTCGTCGCCGACGGCGTTGGCCGGGAAGAGGCCGAGCACGGCGTTGGCGGTCAGCCACTCCTCCTCGATGAGCCGGTCGAGCATCTTCTGGGCGTCGTCGTACAGGGACCGCGCGGTCTCCCCCGTCGCCGGGTTGTTGAGGATGTCGGGGAACTTGCCCTTCATCTCCCAGGCGTTGAAGAACGGCTGCCAGTCGATGTAGTCGCGCAGCTCGGCCAGGTCGTAGCCCTCGAGCACGTGGACGCCCGGCTGCTGCGGCGCCGGCGGCTGGTAGCCCTCCCAGTCGATCGGGGTCCGGTTGGCGCGTGCCTTCTCGAGCGGGACCATCGGCCGGTCGTGCTTGGTGGCGTGCCGCCGTCGCAGGGCGTCGTAGTCCTCCTTGACGTCGACCATCAGCTTGGGTCGCTGCGCGTCGCTGAGCAGGGCCGCCAGCGTCGGGACCGAGCGCGAGGCGTCCTTCACCCACACCACCGGGCCGTCGTACTTGCCGTCGACCTTGACCGCTGTGTGGGCGCGCGAGGTGGTGGCGCCGCCGATCATCAGCGGGATCGTGAAGTCCTGGCGCTGCATCTCCGCGGCCACGTTGACCATCTCGTCAAGGGACGGAGTGATCAGCCCGGACAGGCCGATCGCGTCGGCGCCGATCTCGCGGGCGGTATCGAGGATCTTCTGGGCAGGCACCATCACGCCGAGGTCGATGACCTCGAAGTTGTTGCACTGCAGGACCACGCCCACGATGTTCTTGCCGATGTCGTGGACGTCGCCCTTGACGGTGGCCATCACGATCGTGCCGTTGGTGTCCTTGGCGGTGGCGTACTCGGGGTTGTCGAGCTTCTCCTGCTCGATGTAAGGGATCAGGTAGGCGACGGCCTTCTTCATCACGCGGGCCGACTTCACGACCTGCGGCAGGAACATCTTGCCGGCGCCGAACAGGTCGCCGACGACGTTCATGCCGTCCATCAGCGGCCCCTCGATCACCTCGATCGGCCGGCCGCCGCGCTCGGCGATCTCGGCGCGAAGCTCCTCGGTGTCGGACTCGGCGTAGGCGTCGATGCCCTTCACGAGGGCGTGGGTGATGCGCTCGCCCACGGGCAGCTCGCGCCACTCCTCGGCGGCCGCCTCGACCTTCTCGCCCTCCTGGTTGTGCGCCTCGGCGATCTCCAGCAGCCGCTCGGCGGCGTCGGGGCGGCGGTTGAGGACGACGTCCTCGATCCGCTCGCGCAGCTCCGGCTCGACCTGGTCGTAGACCACGAGCGCACCGGCGTTGACGATGCCCATGTCGAGGCCGGCCTCGATGGCGTGGAAGAGGAACACTGCGTGGATCGCCTCGCGCACCGGGTTGTTGCCCCGGAACGAGAACGACACGTTGGAGATGCCACCTGAGACCTTGGCGCCCGGGAGGTTCTGCTTGATCCAGCGGGTGGCCTCGATGAAGTCCCGGCCGTAGGACGCGTGCTCCTCGATGCCGGTGGCCACCGCGAACACGTTGGGGTCGAAGATGATGTCCTCGGCAGGGAACTCCACCTCGTCCACCAGGATCCGGTAGGCGCGCTCGCAGATCGCCTTGCGCCGCTCGAGGTTGTCGGCCTGGCCGTCCTCGTCGAACGCCATCACGACCGCGGCGGCGCCGTACTTCTTGCACAGGCGGGCCTGCGCCCGGAAGGCGTCCTCGCCCTCCTTCATGGAGATCGAGTTGACGATCGGCTTGCCCTGGACACACTTCAGGCCGGCCTCGATCACCTCCCACTTGGAGGAGTCGACCATCACCGGCACCCGACTGATGTCGGGCTCGGAGGCGACCAGCTTGAGGAAGCGGTCCATCGCGGCGACGCCGTCGATCATGCCTTCGTCCATGTTGACGTCGATGACCTGCGCGCCGTTCTCCACCTGCTGGAGCGCGACCGCCAGGGCGGCGTCGTAGTTTCCGTCCTTGATCAGGTTGCGGAACTTTGCGGAGCCGGTGATGTTGGTGCGCTCGCCGACGTTGACGAACAGGCTGTCCTCGGTGACCGTGAACGGCTCGAGGCCAGAGAGCCGCATGGCCGGGGGTACGACGACCGGCTCGCGGCGGGGCTTGCCCGCGACGGCCTGCGCGATCGCGGCGATGTGGGCAGGGGTGGTGCCGCAGCAGCCGCCCACGAGGTTGACGAAGCCGCTGTCGGCGAACTCCTCGATGATCGCCGCGGTCTCCTCGGGCACCTCGTCGTACTCGCCGAACGCGTTGGGCAGGCCGGCGTTGGGGTAGCACGACACGAAGCTGTCGGCCAGGCGGGACATCTCGGCGATGTAGGGGCGCATCTCCTTCGCGCCGAGCGCGCAGTTGAGACCGACCGCGAGCGGGCGCGCGTGGCGGATGGAGTCCCAGAACGCCTCGGTGACCTGGCCGGACAGTGTGCGGCCCGACGCGTCGGTGATCGTGCCGGAGATGATGACGGGCCAGCGGCGGCCGTAGTCCTCGAAGAGCGTCTCGACGGCGAAGATCGCGGCCTTGGCGTTGAGCGTGTCGAAGATCGTCTCGATGAAGAGCAGGTCAGAGCCGCCGTCGAGGAGACCGCGGCCGGCCTCCAGGTAGGCCGTGACCAGCTGGTCGTAGCTGACGTTGCGGGCCGCCGGGTCGTTGACGTCGGGCGAGATCGAGGCCGTACGGGTGGTCGGGCCGAAGGCGCCGGCGACGTAACGCGGACGCTCGGGCGTGCGCTCGTTCATGGCGTCGACCTCACGGCGCGCCAGCCGGGCGGACTCGAAGTTCAGCTCGTAGGACAGCTCCTCCAGGCCGTAGTCGGCCAAGGAGATGGAGTTGGCGTTGAACGTGTTGGTCTCGACGATGTCGGCGCCGGCCTCGAGGTACTCGCGGTGGATCTCGGCGATGATCTCGGGCTGGGTCAGCGTGAGCAGGTCGTTGTTGCCCTGGAGGTCGCTGGGCCAGTCGGCGAAGCGATCGCCGCGGTAGCCGGCCTCGTCGGGGCGGTCCCGCTGGATCGCCGTCCCCATGGCTCCGTCGATCACCATGATCCGCTCCTGCAAGGTGGCAGTGAGCGCGGCAGTGGCGTCGGGGCGTAGGTCTCGCGATCGGGACAACGGGACTCCTTTCGGACGGTCCGGCGCCGCTGTGGCCGCCGGCCCTCCAGCGTAGGAACCACGTCCCAGGACGTGGACTTGTTTCCCGAATGGTGACACCGGGCGAATCGCCGGGTGAAATCCTCGGCGGTCGTCGACTCCCGTCCGTGACAGCCCGACTAGGCTTCCCGGGTGATCGAGATCGAGGACGCGCCCGACCTGGTGGATCCCCTGGTGATCGCGGCGTTCGAAGGCTGGAACGACGCCGCCGACGCCGCATCCGGGGTCGTCGACCACCTGATGGACGTGTGGAACGCACGCGTCGTCGGGGCCGTGGACCCCGAGGACTTCTACGACTTCCAGGTCAACCGACCCGTCGTGGGCACCGACGAGAACGGCTACCGCCGACTCACCTGGCCCAGCACCCAGATCGCGATCGCCTCTCCCCCGGACCTGGACCGCGACGTCATCCTGATCCGCGGCATCGAGCCATCGATGCGGTGGCGTCAGTTCTGCGCCGAGCTGCTCGCGGCCGTCGACGAGCTGGGCGGCGAGCTCGTGGTGACGCTGGGTGCGCTCCTGGCCGACACCCCCCACACGCGACCGATCCCGGTGACGGGCACCGCGACCGAGCCCGAGCTGGTGGACCGGTTGAAGCTGGAGCAGTCGACCTACGAGGGCCCGACCGGCATCGTCGGTGTCTTCCAGGACGCCTGCGTGAAGCTCGACGTGCCAGCGGTGTCCTACTGGGCCGCCGTCCCCCACTACGTCGCGCAGCCGCCGTGCCCCAAGGCCACCCTGGCGCTGATCGGCCAGCTCGAGGACCTGCTCGAAGTCAGCATCCCGCTCGGTGACCTCGCCGAGGACGCCCGCGCCTGGGAGCGCGGTGTCGACGAGCTCGCCGAGGAGGACGAGGACATCGCCGACTACGTGCGCAGCCTTGAGGAGACCCGCGACACCGCCGACCTGCCCGAGGCGTCCGGCGAGGCGATCGCCCGCGAGTTCGAGCGCTACCTCAAGCGGCGCTCCGACGAGGATCCCGGACCTTCCTGACCGGGCCCTCCTGACTGGCCCTCCTGACTGGCGAGCCGGTCACCGGGTGGCGTCCCTCAGAGCGAGAGGCCGAGCGACGCGTCGATGACGGCGAGCACCTGGACCGCAGCGTCGCGGTCGCTGGTGTCGGCCAGGCCGTCGGTGCCGAGGGTCGCGGCCACCCACGCGTCGACGGCTGCGGTGGCGCGAGGGGCGTCGAGGTCGTGCGCCATGGCGGCGAGGACCTCCTGGACGACCGGTCCGGCCGGCGCACCGGCGCCGAGCGAGATCGCCTTGCGCCAGGTCGCGATCGTGTCGACGGAGTCCCAGAGCTCGGCGTCGGTCCACTCCCAGTCGGAGCGGTAGTGGTGGCGCAGCAACGCCAGCCGGATGCCCATCGGGTCGACGTCTGAGTTGCGCAGCGCCGAGACGAAGACCAGGTTGCCCAGCGACTTCGACATCTTCTCGCCGTCGTAGGCCACCATCCCGGCATGGGAGTAGACCTGCGCGAAGGGGGTGCCGGGCACCGCCACCTGCGCGTGGCCGGCACACATCTCGTGGTGGGGGAAGACCAGGTCGGACCCGCCGGCCTGGACGTCGAAGTTGCCACCGAGGTGGCGCATCGCGATCGCGGAGCACTCGATGTGCCAGCCCGGGCGC
Organism: Nocardioides psychrotolerans; assembly: GCF_900113685.1. Lineage (GTDB taxonomy): Bacteria > Actinomycetota > Actinomycetes > Propionibacteriales > Nocardioidaceae > Nocardioides > Nocardioides psychrotolerans. Next base: position 100,108 of record NZ_FOQG01000011.1, on the reverse strand, counting down.
CCGGGGCCGTAGGGGCTGTCCCAGCTGGGCTCGCCCTCGCGCTCGCCGCGCCACACGACGCAGTCGAGCGGGTCCCGCTTCCCGGGGCGCTCCGGGTCGCCGCCGCGCTCCCTGAAGAGCGTCAGCATCGTCTCGCGGTCGTAGCCGCACTCCTGGCCGAACGCCGGGTCCGCGGTGACGGAGAAGTAGACGTCCGTGTCGACCGTGTACGTCGCCCCCGCGGCCTCGAGGACCTCAATGAGCTCGATCGCGATCGGGATCGACTCGACCGCACCGATGTAGTGGTCGGGCGGGATCACCCGCAACGCGGTCATGTCGTGGCGGAACAGCTCGGTCTCGCGCTCGGCGAGCTCCACCCAGCCGACGTTGACCTTGGTCGCGCGCTCCAGGAGCGGGTCGTCGACGTCGGTCACGTTCTCCACGAAGGTGACGTCGTGCCCGGCGTTGCGCCAGGCACGGTTGAGCAGGTCGAAGGCGACGTACGTCGCGGCGTGGCCCATGTGGGTGGCGTCGTAGGGCGTGATGCCGCAGACGTAGAGCCGCGCGGCTCCGTCGGGGGTGGTCGTGACGGCCGCGCCGGTCGCCGTGTCGTGGAGAGCCACGGCGGGTCCCTTCACGGTCAGGCTCGGGATCTCCGGGGCACTCCAGGCTCGCATGAGGCGAAGCCTAACCAGAGGACTCAGAAGGGAGGCCAGGGGATGGCAGGCCAGTCGCCGCTCGAGGTCGGCAGCGCACCCGCGTCGAGCAGACGACGGCACCGACGGTCGAGGGCGTCGATCTCCAGGTCCGTCAGGTGCTCGGACAGCCGCTCCCCCAGCCCGTCGCCGATGGCCGCGCGGACCCGTCGTACGGTCTCGGACTCCTCGTCGGTCAGCGGCTCGCCCTGCCAGCCCCAGAGGACGGTGCGCAGCTTGTGCTCGTGGTGGAGTGAGATGCCGTGGTCGACGCCGTAGCGGTGGCCGTCGCTCATCGCGAGGACGTGACCGCCCTTGCGGTCGGCGTTGTTGACGATCACGTCGAAGAGCGCCATCCGGCGCAGCGACGTCGAGTCCTCGTGGACGAGCGAGACGGCGACGTCGCGGCCGTCGATCCCGTCGAAGACGTGACGCCACCCCTCGGGGACCTGGCCCTCCTCGACGAGCGTCACGGCGTCCTGCTCCTCGTCGGGCTCCTTCCACAGCTGCACCATCCCGGGGCCGTGGGGCCCGTCGCGGAGCCAGGTCAGGGGGACGACGTCACAGCCGAAGACCTCGGAGACGAGGTAGGCCGACACCTCGCGCCCGGCAAGGTTGCCGTCGGGGAAGTCCCACAGGGGGCGCTCGCCGGCGACCGGCTTGTAGACGACCGACACCTCGTCGATCGTGCCAAGGAAGGTGGCGTTGGACGCGGGCATGATGCGGCCGTGGAGCTCCAGCTCGCCGTCGGGCGGCAGGTGCGGTGGGCTCACGGCTCGCGTCGGCGGAAGCCGTTGGCGCGGACGCACAGGTGGCCGTCGGGGTCGATCGGGTTGCCGCAGAAGGGGCAGCTCGGCCGGCCGGCGTCGAGCACCTGCGCGGCGCGCTGGACGAACGCTCGAGCGTGCCCGGCGTCGATGCGCACCAGGAAGACCTCGTCGGGCTCGGGCTCCTCGAAGTCCTGGTCGAGCTGCTCGGGGCTGACGACGGCCGCCTCGGTGAAGGGGAAGACCTCGATGACGATCCGGTGGTCGGCGGGGTCCCACGAGAGCGTCATGGTGCCGGCGCGGAACTCCTCCTCGATCGGCTGCTCCAGCGGGTGGGGGTCGTCCAGGCCGAGGGGGGCGACCGCCGGGATCACCGCGGACACCTCGTCGCTGGCCATCACCTCGTCGAGCAGCTCGTCGATCCGCTCGGCCAACGCAGCGACCTGCTGCTTCTCTAGCGAGATGCTCGTGATGCGGATCCCGGTGCGCGCCTGCAGGAAGAACGTGCGCGACCCCGGGGGCCCGACGGTGCCGGCGACGAAGCGCTCCGGCGGGTCGAAGCCGTGGATGATCGGAGGCATGTCGACCACCCTATGACCGAGCCGGTGGGCCCGCGCCACCGCCGACGGCGGCATCGTCCGTCACGGTGTCGGCACCCTTGCGGCGCCGCGTCTTCTTGGCCGGCGGCGGGACCAGCCAGGAGAGGTCGCCCGCGTGGGTGTTGCAGGCCAGGACGTAGGGCCGCGTCCCGGTGTAGCGGATGATCGAGATCGAGGCCGGGTCGACGTGGAGGCGCTGGAAGAGGTCGAGGTGCATGCCGAGGGCGTCGGCCAGGATCGACTTGATGATGTCGCCGTGGCTGACCGCCACCCAGACCGCGGAGGCACCGTGGGCCGCCTCGACGGCCGCGTCGTGGCGTCGTACGGCCTCGACGGCGCGGGCCTGCATCGTCGGCAGCGACTCACCACCAGGGAACGCCGCCGCGGACGGCTGGGTCTGCACGACCGACCAGAGCTTCTCCTTGGCGAGGTCCCGGAGCGGCCGTCCCTGCCAGTCGCCGTAGTCGCACTCGATGATCCCGCGCTCTGTGGTGACGGGCGGCGCAGCATGGTGCGCGGCACCCAGGATCTTGGCCGTCTGACGGCACCGCTCCAGGGGGCTGCTCACGATCGCGGCCAACGGCACCGGCGCGATCCGCTCTCCTGCCCGTTCGGCCTGCTCACGTCCGTGGTCGTCCAGCTTCACACCTGCCAGGCGGCCGGCGAGCATGCCGCTGGCGTTGGCGCTGGTCCGACCGTGGCGCACGAGGATCACAGTTGCCATGACGGGGACTGTAGTGGGGCTACCGTGAGCCCCGTGATCGTCGACAGCGCCGTCTACTGCCAGGGAGTGCGCGTCGCCGTCGACTGCCACCCCCACGACTACGTCGCCATGCGGGCGCGCGCGAGCGCCAAGGGCGACTTCGTGTGGGTCGGCCTCCACCAGCCCGGCCACGACGAGCTCGGGAAGGTCGCGGCGGCCTTCGGGCTGCACCACCTTGCGGTCGAGGACGCGGTCAAGGCCCACCAGCGCCCCAAGCTCGAGCGCTACGACGACCACCTCTTCCTCATCATCAAGACCCTCTGGTACGTCGATGAGGAGGACGCCGTCGAGACCGGCGAGATCAGCATGTTCGTCGGAGAGGACTTCGTGGTGACGGTCCGCCACGGCCAGGGCGGGGCGCTCCAGTCCGCACGGGCCTATCTCGAGGAGCGCGAGCAGGTGCTCACCCACGGCCCGTCCGCCGTCGTCTACGCCGTGTGCGACTCGGTCGTGGACGCCTACTCCGAGGTCGTCGACGCGCTGGAGGAGGACGTCGACGAGGTCGAGGAGTCCGTCTTCTCCACCGCCCGCACCAACGACTCCGCCCGGATCTACACGCTCAAGCGCGAGATCGCAGAGGTACGCCGGGCCGTCATGCCGCTGCGCGAGCCCATGCGCCGCTTCGCCTCAGGGCTCGTGCCCGGCATGGACGAGGAGGCCTCGCCGTTCTTCCGTGACGTCGCCGACCACCTCACCCGGGCTGCCGAGCTGGTCGACAACCTCGACATGCTGCTGTCGTCGGCCTTCGAGGCACACCTGGCCGGCATCTCGGTGCAGCAGAACAACGACATGCGCAAGATCTCGGCCGGTGTCGGCCTGGTGGCCGCACCGACGCTGATCGCCGGCGTCTACGGCATGAACTTCGACCATATGCCCGAGCTGCACTGGGTCTTGGGCTACCCGTTCGCGCTGGTCCTGATGGCGTTGACCTCGACGGGGCTGTGGGTGTTCTTCAAGAAGTCCGGCTGGCTCTGAGGTTCGGCCGCCACGCGTCCCCCGAGCCGGCAGCCGACCGGGCTCACGCAGCGATGACGCCGGTCGCCACGAGGAGCAACGTGGCGGCGCCGAGCGCGACCCGGTAGAGCACGAACGGCGTGTAGGAATGCGTGGAGACGTAGCGCAGCAACCAGGCGATCGCGGCGTAGCCCACGACGAACGACACGACCGTCGCCACGATGGTGGGACCCCAGCCGTAGGGGTTGTCTCCGCCGGGGATCTCCTTGAGCTCGAAGAGGCCGGCGCCCACGACGGCCGGGATGGCCAGCAGGAACGCGTAGCGGGTGGCCGCCTCGCGCTCGTAACCGAGGATCCGGCCCATCGACAACGTCGCACCGGAGCGGGAGACGCCGGGGATCAGGGCCATCGCCTGCGCACCGCCCATGAGGACGGCGTCGCGCAGGGAGATCTCCTTAAGCGCCTTGTCGTTGCGGCCGAACCGGTCGGCCAGGCCGAGGACGATGCCGAGGACGATCAGGGTCGTGCCGATGATCCAGAGGCTGCGGAAGTCGCTCTCGATGAGGTCCTTGAGCAGGATGCCGAGCACCACGATCGGCAACGAGCCGATGATGATGAACCAGCCCATCCGGGCGTCGAGGTGCCCGCGGTACTCCGGCTTCACCAGCGACTTGAGCCACATCGTCGCGATCCGCCAGATGTCGTGGCGGAAGTAGATGAGCACCGCCAGCTCGGTGCCGATCTGGATCACCGCCGTGAACGCCGCGCCGGGGTCGCCCCACCCGAAGATCTCCGGATAGATGCGCAGGTGGGCGCTGCTCGAGATCGGGAGGAACTCGGTCAGACCCTGGATGGTCCCGAGAACGACGGCCTGGAGGTAGTCCCACACGAGAGGCAAGCGTAGGGCCAGCGCAGCACTTCAGCGTCCTCAGGGCGAGCCGCCGCGCCGATCGGGCCCTCCGCCGACTACCTTGCTGCCATGCAGCAGCGGTCACTGGGCAGAACCGGCCTCAAGGTGTCGCGCCTCGGCCTCGGGACGATGACCTGGGGCAGGGACACCGACCAGCACGAGGCGCGCGACCAGCTCATCGCGTTCGCCGAGGCGGGCGGGACGCTGGTCGACACCGCCGCTGGCTACACCGACGGCGCCTCCGAGAGCCTCATCGGCACCCTCATCGGCGACGTCGTGGCCCGCGACGAGATCGTCCTGGCGACCAAGGCCGGCATCTCGCGGCGCTCGGGCGAGCGTGTCACCAACACCTCGCGCGGCCACCTGCTCTCGAGCCTCGACGCCTCGCTCAAGCGGCTCGCCGTCGACCACGTCGACCTCTGGCAGGTCCACGTCTGGTCCGACGAGACCCCGGTGGAGGAGACCCTGGGCGCCCTCGACCACGCGGTCGCCTCCGGCCGCACGTCGTACGTCGGCATCTCGAACTATTCCGGCTGGCAGACCGCCCACGCCGCCACCTGGCAGCGCGCGGTGCCCGGCCGTGCTCCCCTGGCGTCCACCCAGGTGGAGTACTCACTGCTCAACCGTGCCATCGAGCGCGAGGTCCTCCCCGCCGCTGCCGCTCTCGGCCTGGGCGTCCTGCCCTGGTCCCCGCTGGGCCGGGGCGTGCTCACCGGCAAGTACCGCGGCGGCACGCCCTCGGACTCGCGAGGCGCCTCCTCGGTCTTCTCGTCCTTCGTCGGCACCTACCTCGACGACCGCAGCGGCGGCATCGTCGAGTCCGTGGTCCGCGCCGCCGAGGGCCTGGGCTGGACAGCGCTGGAGGTCGCCCTCGTCTGGGTGCGCGACCGACCCGGCGTCACCGCTCCCATCGTCGGTGCCCGCACCGCCGCCCAGCTCCAAGGAGCACTCGACCTCGAGGACAAGGAGCTGCCCTCCGAGATCATCGCCGCCCTCGACGACGTCTCGGAGGCTCGATGAGTCGGCACGACCGGCGCGCGCCGCGGCCCGGTGTCGAGTGGGAGTTCGACCGCGTCACCTTCGACCGCGAGTTCTCCCGCAACGTGGTGACGCGGCTGCTCGTCGAACGCGCCGAGCACGGCGGCTGGGAGCTCGACCGCGTGAACATGACTCCCGACGGCACCCGTCGGGTGGTGCTGCGCCGCAAGATCATCCGCCAGCTACGACCCACCTCCTGACGCGCTACACCTGCCCCAGGAACCGGTCGAAGACCCGGGCACCGAACTCCAGCGAGTCCACGGGCACCCGCTCGTCCACGCCGTGGAAGAGCGCGGTGAAGTCCAGGTCGGCGGGCAGCCTCAGCGGCGCGAAGCCGTAGGAGCGCATGCCCAACCGGGTGAAGTGCTTGGCGTCCGTGCCGCCGCTCATGAGGTAGGGAGCCACGACCGCCCCGGGGTCCTCCGCAAGGAGCGAGCGGGTCATCGCCTCCACCAGGGCGCCCTCGTAGGGCATCTGCCACGGCTGCTGCTTGGACACGTAGTCGATCGACACGTTCTCGCCGCACAGCTCGGCCAGCGTCGCGAAGAACTCGTCCTCATAGCCCGGCAGGAAGCGTCCGTCGATGTGGGCCGTCGCTTCGGTCGGGATGACGTTGACCTTGTAGCCCGCGCTGAGCATTGTCGGGTTGGTGGTGTTGCGGATGACCGCGCCCAGCATCCGCGCCGCGCTGCCGAACTCCTCGATCAGGCTCTCGGCGTTCTCCGGGGTGGCCTCGGTGCCCGCCATCTCGGCGACGGCCGCCAGCAGCGTCTGCATCGTCGGCGTCAGACGCACCGGCCACTCGTAGGCCCCGATCCGCGCGACCGCGGCCGCCAGCTCGGTCACGGCGTTGTCGCGGTTGATCATCGACCCGTGGCCGGCGCGACCGCGCGCGGTCAGCTTCATCCAGGCCATGCCCTTCTCGGCCGCCTCAATCAGGTAGAGCCGGCGCCCGCGGATGGTCGTGCTGAAGCCCCCCACCTCGCCCACCGCCTCGGTGCAGCCCTCGAACTCCTCGGCGTGCTTCTCGACCAGCACCTGGGCGCCGTGGTGCCCACCCGCCTCCTCGTCGGCGGTGAAGGCCAGCACCATCGGCCGTGAGGGGACCTGCCCGGCCCTGGCCCGCGCTCGTACGACGGAGAGCAGCATCGCGTCGAAGTCCTTCATGTCGACGGCTCCCCGACCCCAGACGTAGCCGTCCTGGACCTCCCCGGAGAACGGGTGGACCTGCCAGTCATCGGCCGCGGCAGGCACCACGTCGAGGTGTGCGTGGAGCAGCAGCGCGCCCCGGTCAGGCACGCCGCCCCCGTCACCGTCACCGCCCCAGTGCGCCACCACCGACGTGCGACCCGGTGTCGACTCGTAGAGACGCGACGCGATGCCGACCTCGTCGAGCAGGCTGGCCACGTGCTCGGCCGCCTTGCGCTCCCCCGGCCCGTCCTGGTCGCCGTAGTTGCTCGTGTCGATCCGGATCAGGTCGCGGCAGAGCTCGACGACCTCCGCCGCGGGGTCGTAGGACGGTGTGTCGACGTCGGCAGTCATGCCCCCATCAAAGCACCGCCCAGGCCGACCCCCGATGCGGCCCATGGGCCCCTCCTTTGCTACTGTTCCACCGCACTCGTCCGGGTGGCGGAATTGGCAGACGCGCTAGCTTGAGGTGCTAGTGACCTTTAACGGTTGTGGGGGTTCAAGTCCCCCCTCGGACACTCAGAAGGCCCCGGCTCCACGGGGCCTTTTGTTCATTTCGGTCCACGTTGCCCGAACACCGCCATGGGAGCGACGCGCACTGCCCAGCCGCTGGGTGCGCGGCCGGAGCGATCCAGGTGGTGCCCGAGGAGCGCAGCCCGGGGTGGCCCGAGCGACGTTCGGCACCGGCGCCCGGCCCGGCCGGGACGAGGCCCTGCGTGAGGGTCGCCCCGACCCGGCCGTCCAACCGGAGCCTGACGGGCCTGGTCCTCGAGCCGCCCGCCCATGTGGACCCGCTCGTCATCGACTCTCTGCACAGGATGGCGCCACGTGGCAGACCACGGCAGGGCCCAAGGTCCTGAATCGGTCACCGACCCATCGGAGGCCCCGTTCTGGCTGCCGGTTCGTCTGCCTTGGGAACCGCGTTCTTGAATCATTCAAGAAAGTCCGACAGACTGCAGCCGTGCACACCTCCCCGGACGTCGAGACCGCCTTGCGCGGAGCCTCGCTCCGCGTGACCCGACCCCGGGCAGCGGTCCTCGCCGCGGTCTACGACCACCCGCACGCCGACACCGACTCCATCATCGGCGCGGTCCGGGCAAGCCTGGGCGAGGTCTCGCACCAGGCCGTCTACGACGTGCTCCGGGCACTCACAGCCGCCGGGCTCGTGCGCCGCATCCAGCCCTCCGGCTCGGTCGCGCGCTACGAGTCACGCGTCGGTGACAACCACCACCACGTCGTGTGCCGCTCCTGCGGCGCGATCGCCGACGTCGACTGCGCCGTGGCGAGCACGCCGTGCCTCACCGCGTCCGATGACCACGGCTTCGCCATCGACGAGGCCGAGGTCACCTACTGGGGCCAGTGCCCCGCCTGCTCCACCACACCCGCACCCGCACGCAGCTCCTGAACCCACCCACCGCACCAGCTGGTCCCGGAAGGATCCCCGTGTCTGACACCACCAAGCACGACGCCGTCGTCGGCGACATGAACTCGGAGGAGAGCGAGGCACGTTGCCCCGTCGCTCGCGTCCCCTCGCACCCCACCGAGGGTGTCGGAAACCGCGACTGGTGGCCCAACCAGCTCAACCTCAAGATCCTGCGCAAGCACCCCGTCGTGGCCAACCCGATGGGTGAGGACTTCGACTACGCCACGGCGTTCGCGAGCCTCGACCTGGACGAGCTGACCCGCGACGTCGACGCCCTGATGACCGATTCCCAGGAGTGGTGGCCCGCTGACTTCGGCCACTACGGCGGGTTCTTCATCCGCATGGCGTGGCACAGCGCCGGCACCTACCGGATCAGCGACGGCCGCGGCGGCGCCGGCGCGGGCATGCAGCGCTTCGCCCCGCTCAACAGCTGGCCCGACAACGGCAACCTGGACAAGGCCCGCCGCCTGCTGTGGCCGATCAAGCAGAAGTACGGCGCCACGATCTCCTGGGCCGACCTGATGGTGTTCACCGGCAACCGCGCCCTCGAGACCATGGGCTTCCCCACGTTCGGCTTCGCCGCTGGCCGCGCCGACGTCTGGGAGCCCGACGAGGACGTCTACTGGGGCCCCGAGCAGACCTGGCTGGGCGACGAGCGCTACTCCGGCAACCGCGAGCTGGAGAACCCGCTCGCCGCCGTCCAGATGGGCCTCATCTACGTCAACCCCGAGGGCCCCAACGGTGTGCCCGACCCCCTGGCGGCGGCCCGCGACATCCGCGAGACCTTCGCCCGCATGGCGATGAACGACGTCGAGACCGTTGCCCTCATCGCCGGTGGCCACACCTTCGGCAAGACCCACGGCGCGGCCGACCCCGAGCAGCACGTCGGCGCCGAGCCCGAGGGCGCCTCCCTCGAGGAGCAGGGCCTCGGCTGGAAGAACAGCTTCGGCAGCGGCAAGGGTCGCGACGCGATCACCAGCGGCCTCGAGGTCACCTGGACCTCCACGCCGACCCGGTGGAGCAACCAGTACTTCGAGAACCTCTTCAACTACGACTGGGAGCTCACCAAGAGCCCCGCAGGCGCACACCAGTGGCAGCCCAAGGACGGTGGCGGCGCCAACACGGTTCCCGACCCCGAGGACGGCACGCTCAACCGCCCGCCGACGATGCTGACCACCGACCTGTCACTGCGCGTCGACCCGGTCTACGAGGAGATCTCGCGTCGCTTCCTCGAGCACCCCGAGGAGTTCGCCGACGCCTTCGCCCGCGCCTGGTTCAAGCTCACCCACCGCGACATGGGCCCGATCCAGCGCTACCTCGGCCCCCTGGTCCCCCAGGAGACGCTCATCTGGCAGGACCCGGTCCCGGCCGTCGACCACGAGCTCGTCTCGGCAGCCGACGTGGCTGCCCTCAAGGAGAAGGTGCTCGCCTCGGGCCTCGGCGTGACCCAGCTGGTCTCGGCCGCCTGGGCTTCGGCCTCCACGTTCCGCGCGAGCGACAAGCGCGGCGGCGCCAACGGGGCACGCGTCCGTCTCCAGCCCCAGAGCGGGTGGGAGGTCAACACCCCCGACGACCTCGCCCAGGTGCTGCGCACCCTCGAGGGCATCCAGGCCGACTTCCACGCCCAGGACGGGGCAGCGACGATCTCGCTGGCCGACCTGATCGTGCTGGCCGGTGCCGCCGGCGTCGAGCAGGCCGCTCGCACGGCCGGCCACGACGTGACGGTGCCGTTCACCCCGGGCCGCACCGACGCCACCGAGGAGATGACCGACGCCGACTCGTTCGCCGCGCTCGAGCCCACCTCCGACGGGTTCCGCAACTACGTCGGCAAGGGCCACCGCCTCCCGGCGGAGTACCTGATGGTCGACCGCGCCAACCTGCTCGACCTCAGTGCCCCGGAGATGACCGTGCTTGTCGGCGGTCTGCGCGTGCTCGGCGCGACCTACGACCGGTCCTCGCGGGGCGTGCTCACCCACACCCCGGGGTCGCTCACCAACGACTTCTTCGTCAACCTGCTCGACATGGGCGTGACGTGGAGCCCCACGTCGGAGGCGCAGGAGACGTTCGAGGCGCGCAACGGCTCCGGCGAGGTCGTCTGGACCGGCACCCGGGCCGACCTGGTGTTCGGCTCCAACTCCGAGCTTCGCGCGATCGCCGAGGTCTACGCCAGCAACGACGCGCGCGAGAAGTTCGTCCGCGACTTCGTCGCCGCGTGGACCAAGGTCATGGAGCTGGACCGCTTCGACCTGGCCTGACCCGCACGAACGACGCACCCCGCCCGCCGGTCCACCGGCAGGCGGGGTGTTCCGTCTCACGTGGGGTCGGTGTTTGCATCTCCGGCGAGTGGTGAAGATGGACAAGTGCGGTCTTTTCGTCCAGCACCTCAGGACGGGCCGCGTTTTGCCATCGACACTCGAAGGAGGCGGCGCCTCACGGCGCCGACACACGTGACGACACAGCAAGCACGCATCACCAGTCCTGACGACGACCGGAACGACGACCCGAACGACGCCCACACGGAAGAGACGCACCCCGCACTCGACAATCACCTCAACGGGTCCCAGCCGCCACGCTCAGGTCTCGACCGCATCGTCTTCGGTGTCACGGCCGCGATCGCCGTCGCCTTCCTGGTCTGGGGCTTCGTCAGCACGGACTCGCTGGCCACGACCTCGGGCGACACGCTCGGCTGGACCATGGCCAACACCGGATGGCTGTTCGTGCTCACCTCGAGCGCCTTCGTGGTCTTCGTGATCTGGCTGGCCATGTCGCGCTTCGGCAACATCACCCTCGGCCGCGATGGTGAGGAGCCGGAGTTCAGGACCGTCTCCTGGGTGGCGATGATGTTCAGCGCCGGGATGGGCATCGGCCTCATGTTCTACGGCGTCAGCGAGCCCATCACCCACTTCGTGACGCCGCCGCCGGGCACCGGCGCGGCCGGCAACCCCGAGGCGACGCAGAACGCCATGGCCACCACGCTCTTCCACTGGACCCTGCATCCCTGGGCGATCTACGCGGTCGTCGGTCTCGCCATCGCGTACGGTGTCTATCGCAAGGGCCGCCTGCAGCTCATCTCCGCGGCCTTCGAGCCGCTGCTGGGCGACCGCGCGCACGGCCCCGCCGGCAAGGTCATCGACATGCTGGCGATCTTCGCCACGCTCTTCGGCTCGGCGGCCTCCCTCGGCCTCGGTGCGCTCCAGATCCGCTCCGGCCTCACGATCGTGACCGGGTGGGGTGCAACGGGCAACGCGGTGCTCGTGGGGATCATCGCGGTGCTCACCGCAGCCTTCGTGCTCTCGGCCGTCTCGGGCATCTCCAAGGGCATCCAGTACCTCTCCAACATCAACATGGTGTTGGCCATCTCGCTGGCCTTGTTCGTCTTCATCGTCGGCCCGACGGTCTTCATCCTCAACCTGGTCCCGACCTCGCTCGGCTCCTACGTGCAGGACCTCTCGATGATGGCGGCGCGCACCGGGGCCGAGGGCAACGAGGCCAACGCCTGGCTGCAGACCTGGACCGTCTTCTACTGGGCCTGGTGGCTCTCCTGGACACCGTTCGTCGGCATGTTCATCGCGCGCATCTCGCGCGGTCGCACCATCCGCCAGTTCGTCACCGGCGTCCTGCTGGTGCCCAGCCTCGTGAGCCTGGTCTGGTTCGCCATCTTCGGTGGTGCGGCCATCGACCAGCAGAAGAGCGGCGCCGACATCGCCGGGGCGGGCGGCATCGAGACGCAGCTCTTCACCACCCTCGCGGCCTATCCGCTGGCGACGGTCTCGAGCATCGTGGTCATGGTGCTCGTGGCCATCTTCTTCGTGTCCGGCGCCGACGCAGCCTCCATCGTCATGGGCACCCTCTCGGAGCGCGGCACGCTGCACCCGAGCAAGCCGACCGTGATCTTCTGGGGCGTCGCCACCGGTGCCGTCGCGGCGGTGATGCTGCTGGTCGGAGGCTCGGACGCCCTGACCGGGCTCCAGACGATCACGATCGTCGCTGCTCTGCCGTTCGTCCTGGTGATGGTCGGCCTGGCAGTCGCCCTCGTGAAGGACCTGCGCTCCGACCCCCTCATGGTGCGTCAGCAGTACGCCCAGGAGGCCGTCGAGGCGGCCGTCGTCACCGGTGTCACCGAGCACGGGGACGACTTCGTCCTCACGGTCGAGCGGCACCCCGAAGCCGACAGTGATGCCCGGAAGGATGCCCGGAAGGACACCCTGCGCTGAGGCGTCGTACGACGAGGCTGCTGGTCAGCTCTCCGCGGCGCTCGCCGAGGGACGCCAGCTCAGGCACGACTCGAGCAGCTCGACCTCGGGGGTGCTGATCAGCAGCTCGTCGTACTTCTCGCCACGCAGCCCGATCCGGAGCGCCGGCACGCCCCGCGCGAGCGAGACGAGCTGCCGGTGACCCTTGCGTCGCCACGTGCCGATCCGACGCAGGCCGAGCAGGTCCAGCCCGACCCGCACTCCCCTGGCCTCCCGCCACGAGCGCACCAGCGCGACCGACTCGATCGAGGTGAGGGGCACGCTCTGGTCACGCACGAGTCCGAGCACGTGCTCGGCCCGGGTAAAGCGCACCCGGAGGTGGTGTCCATCGATCTCCAGCCAGCTCATGACCCGATCATCGCCCCCGGCACCTCGACGGCACCAGGGACCGAGGTCCCGGACCCCGGACGCGACCGGCGCAGCAACCTGAGGCCCGCGACCGCCAGCCCCGGCAGGGCTGCCAGGCCCAGGAGCAGACCACCCTCCGACCACGACACCGCCGTCGTCCCCAGCAGGTCCTGGAGGGGCGACCAGGTCACGGCCGCCACCTGGAGCAGTGCTGCCAGGAGCAGCGCGGCCTCCAGCGACCTGGAGCGCAGGGCGAGGCCCCGACGGGGCGAGCGGATCGCCAGGCCGACCCCTAGCTGCGCCAGGCCCAGGGCCAGGAACACCCAGGTCTGGACCGCACCCGCCGGCGCGAGCAGCCCTGCGGCCAGCGAGATAGCGGTGATCAGGCTTCCCGCCACCAGGATCTGGCCCAACAGCTCCCCGCCGAGGACCGAGCGCTCGGGCGACGGTGACGGTCGGGCCATGTCCTGGGGGTCCAGCGGCTCCCCACCGAAGGCCACGCCGGGCACGCCGTGGGTGAGCATGTTGATCCACAGGATCTGGCCCGGCGCCAGGGGGACGACCATGCCCAGGAACGGGGCGAGCAGGATGACGAGGATCTCGGCCATGCCGCCCGACAACCCGTAGCGCAGGAACATCCGGATGTTGGCATAGATCCGCCGACCCTCTGCCACCGCTGTCACGACGGTGCGGAGATCGTCGTCGGCGAGCACCAGGTCGGCCGCCTGTCGCGCCACCTCGGTGCCCCGGTCACCCATGGCCACCCCGATGTCTGCCTGTCGGAGGGCCGGGGCGTCGTTGACGCCGTCCCCCGTCATGGCGACGACCGCACCCCGGCGCTGCCACGCCGCGACGATGTCGACCTTCTGCTCGGGGCGCGTGCGTGCGTAGACCCCGATCTGCTCGACCCGGTCCACGTGACCACCGGCCGCGACGAGGTCACCCTCGACCAGCTCGACACCGGGGCCGAGGAGCCCGATCTGGTCCGCGATCGCGCGGGCCGTGGCCGGATGGTCCCCGGTGATCAGGATCGTGCGGATCCCTGCCTCCCGACACGCCCGCACGACGCCCGCCGCGTGCGGGCTGGCCGGGTCGGAGATCGCGACCAGCCCGCGGAGGGCCAGCCCGTCCTCCAGCCGGTCGCTCGCGGGTCGGGTGGTGGAGAGGGCGTCTGCGAACGCCAGGACCCGGAAGCCGTCACGCGCCAGTCTCTCGGCTACGACCCGGGCCTCGTCCACGCCCGGTCGGCTGCCGACCAGGTCCAGCACCGCCTCGGGGGCGCCCTTGCAGACCGTCCACCACGCGCCGTCGTCGTGGCGCCCGTCGTCGTGGTGCCCGTCGTCGTGGTGCACGGTGGTCATCCGCTGCGTGCTGCTGTCGAAGGTGATCTCCTCGACCCGGCTCCAGCGGGCCGAGGCTGTCAGGGCCGCCGGGTCTCTCTTGAGCGCGGCGATCAGCAGCGCGGCTTCCATCGGATCACCGACGACCCGCCAGGTCCCGGCCTCGGGGCCGTGCACCTCGGCGTCGTTGCACAGGACCAGGTCCCGCATCAGCAGGTCGAGCGACCCCGGAGCGTCAGGGGCGCCGTCCGAGAGGGTCACCGTGCCGGCGGCGTCGTAGCCGTGCCCCGACACCTCCCAGCTGCTCTCAGGGGTCCACAGGTGCTGGAGGAGCATCCGCCCCTCGGTGAGGGTGCCGGTCTTGTCCGAGGCAAGCACCGAGACCGAGCCGAGTGTCTCCACCGCCGGCAGCCACCGGACCAGGGCGTGCTGCTGGGCCATCCGGTAGGCCCCCATCGCGAGGGAGACCGACACCACGGCAGGCAGGGACTCGGGGATCGCCGCGACGGCGAGGCTGACGGCGAGGATCAGCATGTCGGCGGCGTCCTCGCCGCGCAGCAGCCCCAGGACGAAGACGACGGCGGTCAGGGCCAGGGTCAGGACGACCAGCTGGCGCGAGAGACGGGCGAGGCGCTGCTGGAGGGGGGTGGCCCGGTTCGTGGTGCTGGCGAGAGCCGCCGCGATGCGACCGAGGCCGCTGTCGGCCCCGGTACGCGTGATGGTGACCAGCGCCCGTCCCCGCACGACGACGGTCCCGGACTGCACGTCGTCACCGGGTCCTCGGCCGACGGGGACGGACTCCCCCGTCATTGCCGCCTCGTCGATCTGCAGCCCGGCTGCTTCGACCACGGCGCCGTCTGCGGGGACGACGTCCCCGGCCTCGAGGCGCACGACGTCACCGGGCACGACCTCGGAGCCGTCGACGGTGACGGGGACACCGTCGCGCAGCACCGTCGCGCGGGGGGCCGAGAGCCGGTCGAGCGCCGCGATGGCTGTCGCCGCGCGCAGCTCCTGGACCACGCCGATGACGGTGTTGAGCACGATCACGGCCGAGATGATGATGCCGTCGCTGAGGTCCCCCAGGGCGATGACGATGACCAGCGCCCCGAGCAGGAGCAGAATCATCGGGTCGCGCAACTGGTTCACGACCCGCGACAGCATGCTCGCGGGTCGGGCGCGCGGCGCCAGGTTGGGCCCATGCAGGTCGAGCAGGCGCGCCGCCTCGGCGCCGGTGAGTCCCCCGAGTGACGACACCGTCAAGCTCACGTCGCTGGTCCTCCGACCTGCTGGAGCTCGGGCGCGCGGTCGGGACGGACCACAGCGGGGACCGGGTCCACCACCATCACCGGGCACCGTGCCTCGCGCAGGACCGCGCGGGTGGTCGAACCCAGGTGCCGGCCCAGGGGGATCCGGGAGCGGTGCCGACCCACGACGAGCAGCTGGGCCTGGCCGGACGCCGCCTGCAGGGCGTCGGCCACGTGGGCGTGCTGCGTGCGGACCAGCGTCGCAACGTCGGGGAACTCCTCCAGCAGGGGGGCGAGCCGCTCGGTCACGTCGGCCAGCAGCTGGGTCTCGTGGCGGGTGCCGGCCTCGCCCTCGAAGACGAGGTCGTCGTAGTGGTCGGTGAAGTGCCAGGTGTGCAGCACCCGCAGTGGTGCCTGGCGGGCGCGTGCCTCCTCGAGGGCCAGCCGCACCACACGCTCGCCGGCGATCGGGTCGCTCAGTCCCACGAGCACCGGCAGCACGGCGCCGTCCGTGTCAGTGGTGGCGGTGGCGGTGGCCAGCCAGCCGACGGGCACGGCGACCACAGGCACGTGGGAGCGCCCAGCGACACCGCTCGTGACCGAGAGGGTCGGGATCCGTGCACCGTCGCGCGGCTGGCGCTGGAGCACGACCACGGCGGCGTGGGCGCTGAGCGCGACCAGCGTCGGCACGACGGCCCCGTGGATCACCTCGGTGGTCACGGCCACCTCGTCCCCGAGCTCGTGGGTCAGCTGCCGCTGCGCCTGGTGCAGGGCAGAGGCGCTGGCACTGTGCAGCATGCCCTCCAGGACGTTGAAAGACGCAGCCTCGGCGCTGGTCGCCACCGGGTGGACGATGCTGACGAGGTGCACGCCGCACCCGCGTCGGCGCGCCTCCTGCGCCGCGTAGGCGATGGCTCCGGTCGCGTCCTCGTCACCAGCGACACCGACGAGGACCTTGCGGGTCGTGAGCTCGAGCATGACGTGCCTCCTGGTGGCGTGAGTGCGGTCCGGGAATCCGACG
The DNA here is from genome assembly GCF_900113685.1 of Nocardioides psychrotolerans. Lineage (GTDB taxonomy): Bacteria > Actinomycetota > Actinomycetes > Propionibacteriales > Nocardioidaceae > Nocardioides > Nocardioides psychrotolerans. Next base: position 83,586 of record NZ_FOQG01000011.1, on the reverse strand, counting down.
ATCCCACGGAACCATCCGAGCGATCCGATCCGGAGGTGCCGATGTGCCCAGCGGGTCGGGACCTTCGGCCCCCAGGGTGCTGACCCCGGACCCCAGACGGCGGGCCCGGGAAGGACGAAGGTGACGAGTGAGGGCACCCAGGAGGGTGCCCCCCACGAGGAGGGGTCGACATGAACCACCAGGTCGAGCTGCGAGCGCTCGTGGTCTACGAGTCGATGTTCGGCAACACCGCCACGATTGCCCGGGCCGTCACCGAGGGCCTGGAGGAGGGCGGCTTCGCCGTCACGATCCTCGACGTCCACGACGTCCACGACGTCGACAGCCTCGACCCGTCGGGCTTCGACCTGCTGGTCGTCGGGGGCCCCACCCACGCCTTCTCTCTCAGTCGGCCGGCGACGCGTCAGGATGCCGTGCGCCAAGGAGCACCTGCCACCGCCGCCGAGGGCGACGGTCTGCGCGAGTGGATCGCGACCCTGCCGCCCGGACACGACCACCTCCTGGCGACCTTCGACACCCGGGCCACCCAGGTGCGCCACCTGCCCAAGGCGGCCTCCAGGAGCGCTGCCCGGCTCATCACCCGACGCGGCTTCATCCTGGTCTCCCGGCCGACCGGCTTCCTCGTGACGACTCTCCAGGGGGGCCTCGTCGACGGCGAGACCCAGCGTGCCCTGGCCTGGGGCCGGTCGCTGGCCCTCGAGACCCGTCACCGTCTCGTTCCCGTCCCGACTGCCTGAGAGGACATCGTCATGCGTCAGCTGCTCGTCCTGGGAGCCGGCACCGCCGGCACCATGATCGCCAACCGGATGCGGCGTCTGCTTGACCCGCACCAGTGGCAGGTCACCGTCGTCGACCGCGACGACGACCACCACTACCAGCCCGGCTACCTCTTCGTGCCCTTCGCGATGATGTCGCCCCACGACGTCGTGCGCTCTCGCCACGCCCAGCTGCACGACGGGGTCCGCTTCGTCACCGGTGAGGTCGACCTCGTCGACCATGCCCACGACGCGGTGGTCCTCACCGACGGCACCAGACTGCCCTACGACCAGCTCGTGATCGCCTCGGGCACGACTCCCCGACCCGACCAGACCCCCGGCACGACCGGGCCTCTCTGGCGCGACAAGGTCCACGAGTTCTACACGCTGGAGGGCGCTGTCGCCCTGCGCGAGGCCCTCGAGCACTTCACCCACGGCCGGCTCGTCGTGCACGTCACCGAGATGCCGATCAAGTGCCCGGTGGCTCCCCTCGAGTTCACGCTGCTCGCCGAGGCGATGTTCCGCGGCCGGGGCCAGCGCGACCGGGTCGAAATCGTCTACGCCACCCCGCTGCCGGGAGCCTTCACCAAGCCGGTCGCGTCGGCTCGGCTCGGACACCTGCTGGAGGATCGCAAAATCCTCGTCGAGACCGACTTCATGCTCGAGTCCATCGACAACGAGCGGCAGTGCCTGGTGTCATACGACGAACGCGAGGTCCCTTTCGACCTGTTGGTGACCGTCCCGCTCAACATGGGCGCCGACTTCGTGGCCCGCTCGGGGCTCGGTGACGAGCTCAACTACGTGCCCGTCGACCGGGGGACCCTGCTCGCCACGGGCCACGACAACATCTTCGCCGTCGGCGACGCTGGTGACATCCCCACCTCCAAGGCCGGCTCCGTGGCCCACTACTCGGTCGACGTGTTCGTCGACAACTTCCTCGACCACGTCGAGGGCAGGCCGCTGACGCACCACTTCGACGGGCACGCCAACTGCTTCGTCGAGAGCGGCGACGGCAAGGCGCTGCTGATCGACTTCAACTACGACGTCGAGCCGCTCCCCGGGAAGTTCCCCATCCCCGTCCTCGGGCCGATGACCCTGCTGGAGGAGACCCGGGCCAACCACGCCGGCAAGACCGCCTTCTCGTGGGTCTACTGGAACCTCCTACTCCCCGGCCGGCTGCCGATGCCCACCGACATGTCGATGGCCGGCAAGCACGTCCCCACCCCCATGAACCACACCGAGCCGGGCACCACGTTCCCGGAGAAGGAGCAGCTGCCATGAGCACCACGACCATCGACGGACGCACCATCCACGTCGACCAGGAAGGCTTCCTGACCGAGCCTGCGGAGTGGGACGAGGACATGGCCCGCTCCCTCTCGGCCCTCCTGGGCATCGAGCTCGACGAGCGGCACTGGAAGATTCTGCGCTTCCTGCGGGCCGACCACGCCTCGACCGGCGAAACCCCGACCCTGCGTCGCGTCAGCACCTCGCTGCAGGTCCCCATGAAGGAGCTGTTCCAGCTCTTCCCCACCAAGCCTGCCAAGAAGATGGCCTACGTCGCCGGGCTGCCGAAGCCCCGCGGCTGCGTCTAGGAGCCCGAGATGACCACCACCGACACCACGCCGACCACCACCGCCACCACACCCACCATGCCCGACTTCGGGGCACCGACCACCGACCGCACGCTCGCCATCATCTGCTCCAAGGGCAGCCTGGACATGGCCTACCCGGGGCTGATCCTCGCCAACGCCGCTCTGGGCGAAGGTGCGACCGTGCACCTGTTCTTCACCTTCTGGGGCTTCGACATGATCAACAAGCGCACGATGGCTGACCTGAAGTTCACCCCGGTCGGCAACCCGGCGACCCATCTGCCGACCGCGATCAGCGGGATGCCCGGCATGACCGCCATGGCGACCCACCAGATGCGCAAGACGATCGCCGAGCTGGACATCCCCGAGGTGCCGGAGTTCCTCGAGCAGATCGTCGACTCCGGTGGCCACCTGTGGGCCTGTCGCATGTCGGCCGACATGCAGCACCTGAGTGCCGACGACCTCTATGACGGGGTCGAGGACATCATCAGCGCCAGCGACTTCATCGAGAAGACCGACGGCGCGCAACTGCTCTTCATCTGAGCCCACCCACCACGAGAGGCACGCGACCATGACCACCATCCGAGAGCAGGGCGGCCGCCTGGCCGCGCTCATGCCGTACGACTGCTGGGCCCTCCTCAAGGGCGTGCAGGTCGGCCGTGTCGCGTGGTCGCGTCCTCAGGGGCCAGCCGTCGTGCCGGTCAACCTGACCCTGCTGGACGGTGCCCTGTGGCTGCGCACGAGCCCGGGATCGGAGCTGGTGCGCGAGGCCCTCGACCGGCCGATCTCGATCGAGGTGGACGAGGTCGACGTGGCGACGCGATCCGGTTGGAGCGTCCTGGTCCTCGGCACCGCCGAGCTCGTGATGAGCGAGGACGTGCCCGAGCACCTGCACGTCCTCGACGTCTGGCCCTCGGGCCCGCACGTCGCCTACGTGCGGGTCTCCCCCACCCAGCTGACCGGTCGCCGCCTCGGCGCCGCCACCCACCCCTGAACGAGAGAAGAGGCCGCGCCATGCTCGTCCGAGAGGCCATGAGCAGCACCCCCACGACCGTCACCCCCGACACCCGGATCAAGGCCGCACTGGCGCTGCTCGCCGAGCACCGCCTGACCGCCCTCCCCGTGGTCGACGAGCACGGTCACCTGCACGGGATGGTGAGCGAGGCCGACCTGATCCGGGAGACCCTGACCCGCGACCCCCGGCTCCACGAGATCCCGGACGGCAACGAGAGGTCCGCCTTGCCGAGGATCGTCCACGAGGTCTACACGCCCCATGCGATCAGCGTGCGCCCGGACGACGACCTGGCCGACGCGGTCGAGCTGATGACGTCCACGAGCATCAAGAGCCTGCCGGTCGTCGACGATCGCGGACGCGTCGTCGGTGTCGTCAGCCGCAGCGACGTCGTGCGGATCCTGGCGCGGGCCGACAGCGCGATCGAGACCGAGGTCCTCACGATGATGCGCGACCTCGGGCACGACAGCTGGCTCGTCGAGGTCGAGGCCGGCGTCGTCCGCGTCGACGGCCCCTCCGGCACCAGCGAGGAGGCCCTCGCGTCCCTGGCAGCTCGCGCGGTTTCCGGCGTCGTGGACGTACGCATCGGTTGAGGACCTGCCGGGGATCCGGAGCGGCAGGACCATCGGCCCCGGGCCCCGGGACCAACGCCCCTGATCGCCACGCGGGCACGCCGCGAGGCTGGGACCGACAGGTCGAACCGCTGGCACCCAGGAGTCCCCATGAGCACCGAGCACGTCCCCGTAGGCAGCATCGTCGTCGGCATCGACGGGTCGGCACCCTCGGAGGCAGCCCTCGACTGGGCCGCCTCGGAGGCAGCCCTGTCCCGGCGTCCGCTCGTCATCGCCCACGCGGCACCCTTCCCGGCCGCTTCCGGGAGCGCCTGGCTCGGCACGATGGGCATCGACCCGGCGCTCGTCCACGAGCAGCTCCGTGCCGAGTCGAGGGCCCTGCTCGACACCGCCACCGAGCGGGTCACCGCGGCCCACCCCGACCTCGTCGTGCACGCCTCCATGCGCCTGGCCGACCCGCGCCAGGCCCTGCTCGACCACACCGCCGAGGCCCACCTCATCGTGGTGGGGTCGCGCGGCCTCGGCCCGATGCGCAGCTTCCTCCTCGGCTCGGTGAGCCTCGCGCTGTCGAAGCACTCCTCATGCCCGGTGGTCGTCGTCCGTCAGCGTGAGGAGGCGCCGGCCCCGGGAGGCGTGCTCGTGGCGCTCGAGAAGGGTGACGCCGGCGTGCTGGAGCTCGCCTTCGAGGTCGCCGACGCCCGCTCGCTGCCCCTGACCGTGCTGCACTGCTTCTGGGACGTGGTGAAGGTGTCCCAAGGCGCCGTCGACGTGCCCGACGACGAGCCAGGGGTCGAGACGGAGCGTCAGCTCCTCGCCGCTGCTGTGGCTCCGCTGCGCGAGAAGTACCCCAACGTTCCCGTCCACCTGCAGCTCACCCGCGGCTTCGTCGACGCCCGCCTGATCACCGCCTCCGCCACCGCCGACCTGATCGTCGTCGGTCACCAGGCCAAGCCGTTTCTCGACGAGGTGATCTACGGCTCGGTCGCCCCGGTGATCGTCGAGCACGCCGCGTGCTCGGTCGCCGTGGTGCCCCAGTTCGACGGGACCCGGACCGATGTCACAGCTCACTGAGGTGGCCGGCACCTACGTCTTCGGCTTCGCCGAGGGCAACCGGGACCTCAAGGACCTCCTGGGCGGCAAGGGGGCCAACCTCGCCGAGATGACGCGGCTCGGCCTGCCGGTGCCCCCCGGGTTCACGATCACCACCGAGGCCTGCCGCTCCTACCTGACCGACGGGCAGGAGCCCGCGGAGCTCGACGCCGAGATCAGCCGGCACCTCGGCCGGCTGGAGGAGGCCATGGGACGCACCCTCGGCGACCCCCACGACCCGCTCCTCGTCTCGGTCCGGTCCGGCGCCAAGTTCTCCATGCCCGGGATGATGGAGACGGTCCTCGACATCGGCCTCACCGACGTCTCCGTGCTCGGCCTCGCCCGCCGGCACGGGGACGAGCGCTTCGCCTTCGACTCCTACCGCCGCCTGCTCCAGATGTTCGGCGCCACCGTGCTGGGCATGGACGGCGCCCTCTTCGCCGCTGCCCTCGACGCGGTCAAGGCCCGCCGCGGCGCCGCACTCGACCTGGAGCTGGAGGTCGACGACCTGCATGAGCTCGTCGCCCTGTTCCATGGGCTCATCCGCGAGCACACGGGACGCGACTTCCCGCAGGACCCCCGTGAGCAGCTGCGTCTGGCCGTCCGCGCCGTCTTCGGGTCCTGGCACACCGACCGTGCCGCGCTCTACCGCCGCCAGGAGGGCATCCCCGAGAACCTCGGCACCGCCGTCAACGTGCAGGCGATGGTCTTCGGCAACCGTGGAATGACCTCTGGCTCCGGAGTCTGCTTCACCCGTGACCCGGCCTCCGGGCGACGAGGAGCCTACGGCGACTACCTCCAGAACGCCCAGGGCGAGGACGTGGTGGCGGGCATCCGCAACACGGTGCCCCTGGCCGACCTCGCCGCGATCGACCCGCCGGCGTACGCGGCCCTGCTGGGGCACCTGGCCACCCTCGAGCATCACTACGCCGACCTCTGCGACGTCGAGTTCACGATCGAGGAGAACACCCTGTGGATGCTCCAGACCCGCGTGGGGAAGCGCACCCCCGAGGCCGCCTTCCGGATCGCAGCGACCATGCTCGACGAAGGCCTCATCGATGCCGACGAGGCGTTGCGTCGCGTCTCCGGCGCCCAGCTGGCCCAGCTGCTCTTCCCCCGCTTCGACCCCAACGCGGAGCGGACGCTCGTGGCGACGGGCATGAACGCTTCCCCCGGCGCAGCCGTGGGCCGCGTCGTCCTGGACTCCGACACCGCTGTCGCCTGGGCGGCACGCGGTGAGCGCGTGGTCCTCGTGCGGTCGGAGACGACTCCCGACGACTTGCGCGGCATGGTCGCAGCCTCTGGGATCCTGACCAGTCGAGGCGGCAAGACCTCCCACGCGGCCGTGGTGGCGCGCGGCATGGGCCGCACCTGCGTGTGCGGAGCCGAGTCCGTCCGGGTCGACCTGGACCAGCGGGTCCTGCACCTGCGCGGCGGTAGGACCATCGCCGAGGGCGACACCATCTCGCTCGACGGCACGACCGGCGAGGTGTTCCTCGGTGACGTGCCCGTCGTCGACTCGACCCTGGTCCGCCACCTCGAGGGCGAGGACGTCGACGACGACCTCGTGCGGGCGGTGAGCCGCCTGCTCGCGCACGCGGACGACGTACGACGCCTCGAGGTGCACGCCAACGCGGACACTCCCGCGGATGCAGCCCGGGCACGTCGCTTCGGCGCCCAGGGCGTCGGCCTGTGCCGCACGGAGCACATGTTCCTCGGCGAGCGCCGCATCCTCGTAGAGGACCTCATCCTGGCCGACGACGACGCCGCTCGGACTGCGGCCCTGGACCGGCTCTTCCCGCTGCAGCGCGAGGACTTCGCAGGTGTCCTCCAGGCGATGGACGGCCTGCCGGTGACGATCCGGCTGATCGACCCGCCGCTCCACGAGTTCCTCCCCGACCTCACGGACCTGTCGGTCAGTGTCGCGCTCGAGGACCTGCGCGGGCCCGAGGTCGAGCGGCACCACCAGCTGCTGGCCGCCGTGCGCCGGCTCCACGAGCAGAACCCGATGCTCGGCCTGCGCGGGGTGAGGCTCGGCATCGTGATCCCCGGGCTCGTCGCGATGCAGGTCCGCGCGGTCCTCGAGGCGGCCGCCGACCTGATCGAGGCCGGCGGTGACCCCCGACCGGAGATCATGGTGCCGCTGGTGGCCAGCGAGCGTGAGCTCACGCTGGTGCGCGCCACGATCGAGACCGTTGCCGCCGAGGTACAGCTGGCACGGGGGCTCGTGGTGCCCCACACCATCGGCACCATGATCGAGCTGCCGCGCGCCGCCGTGACGGCCGACCGGATCGCCACCGCCGCAGAGTTCTTCTCCTTCGGCACCAACGACCTCACCCAGATGACCTGGGGCTTCTCCCGCGACGACGTCGAGGCCGCGTTCTTCTCCAGCTACCTCGAGCACCGGATCTTCGACTCCTCGCCGTTCGAGACGATCGACGTCGAGGGGGTCGGGGGGCTCATGCGCACCGCCGTGCGCCTGGGCAGGAAGACGCGCCCGGACCTCGGGCTCGGCGTCTGCGGAGAGCACGGTGGCGATCCGGCATCGATCCACTTCTTCGACGAGATCGGGCTCGACTACGTCTCCTGCTCGCCGTTCCGGGTGCCGGTCGCACGGTTGGAGGCCGGCCGTTCCGCGCTCGCCGCACGCCGTCGGGGGGACCTCGCGCCCGAGTCGTGAGACGGCCGGGAAGTTCCCGCCCCCCTCGTAGGTTGGCCAGGAGTCCGGCACCGACGCCGGACGCGGTCGGGTGCGTCCCGTCCGCACCATCACGACGAGAGGCATCCCGTGACTGACACCGACACCGACCTCGCCGCCCAGGCCACCGAGCTGCTCCGCCTCCACCAGTCCGCTGAGCTGCTGACCGTGGTCAATGTGTGGGACACCATCACCGCGACCGTCGTCAGCGACATCGCCGGGACCAAGGCGCTGGCCACCGCCAGCCACTCGATCGCCGCGTCGCGCGGCTACGAGGACGGCGAGAAGATCCCCGTCGACGAGATGATCGCCGAGGTTGCGCGCATCGCGAAGGCCACCTCACTGCCGCTGTCCGCGGACCTCGAGGGCGGCTACGGCGACGCCCCCGAGATCATCCGCAAGGCGATCGGCGTCGGCGTGGTCGGTGCCAACCTCGAGGACCAGATGAAGCCGCTGGCCGAGGCCGCCGCCCAGGTCGGGGCCGTGATGAAGGCCGCTGCCGAGGCCGGCGTGCCCGATTTCGTCCTCAACGCCCGCACCGACGCCTTCGTCAAGGCCGGCGACCGTGACCCCGCCGAGGTGCTCGCCGACGCGATCGAGCGCAGCAAGGCCTACCTCGACGCCGGGGCGCCCGTCGTGTTCGTGCCGGGCCGGCTCAACGAGGAGCAGGTCACCGCACTCGTCGATGCCCTCGGTCCGCAGAAGCTCACCCTGATCGGCATCCCCGGCATCCCCTCGCTGGCCCGCCTGCAGGAGCTCGGTGTCGCCCGCGTGTCCTACGGCCCGATGTCGCAGAACGTCGCGCTGACCGCGCTCGCCAAGCTGGTCGAGGCGGTCCACGCCGGCGGCGGTGTCCCCGAGGACATGCGCAAGCTCAACTGAGCCACCCAGCACCACCCCAGCAACACCCCAGCAGCACCGACGACGGGGCGGCCTTCGGAGCTGGTCGGAGCCGATCAGCCGAAGGTCGTCCCGACCCATGCGGGATCGCTGACGGCCTGGCCCTGGATGTCACCGTCGACGTCGGTCGCCCGGGTCTGACCGGCGAGCGAGCGACGTATCGCCTCGTCGATGCCGAGGAAGACGTGCCCGGCCGCGAGGTCGTCCTTGACGTCGTCCTCGGTGCAGACCATGTCGTGCGACAGGCTGTGCACCAGGGCCCGGACGGTCGTGCGCGGCACGCCGGAGATGAATGCCACGGCCTCGCCGACCAGGCTCGTGGGGGCCATCGGGACGAGCAGCTGCACCCGCTCCAGCCCCGCGACGGCGGCGAAGCGGTCGAGCAGCTCGCGGTAGGTCAACACCTCGTCGCCGCCGACGTCGTAGGCGCGGTTGCGCGGCTCACCCTGGAGACAACGCACCAGCAGCTGCACCACGTCCTCGACGGCGACCGGCTGGATGGCGCGCTGCATCCACACCGGGACCGGCGTGACGGGCAGACGCTCGCTGACCCGGCGCATCAGCTCGAACGACGTCGAACCGGCGCCGATCACCATCGCGGCACGCAGCACCGTCGACGGGACCGTCGAGTCGAGGAGGACCTGCTCCACCTCCTGGCGCGAGCGCAGGTGGTCGGAGAGGCGTCCGGGAGGAACCAGTCCGGAGAGGTAGACGATGCGTCCCACCCCGGCGTACTCGCACGCCGCCGCGACGTAGTGGGCCGCCTCCCGGTCACGTTTGAGGAACTCTCCCGCACCCATGGAGTGCACCAGGTAGATCACGGCGTCGAGGTCACGCACGGCCAGGTGGACCGACACGGTGTCCTCGACGTCGAAGAGCCGGCGCTCGACCTGGTCGGCCCAGGTGAAGCGGTCGACGGCGTCGAGGTCGCGCGCACCGACCACCACGTCGTGACCGGCCGCCAGCAGGGCCGGCACCAACCGCGACCCGACGTAGCCGGTCGCGCCCGTCACGAGCACCCGCATGTCGTCACCCTCGTCCGTCTCCTCACGCAGCGCCCCGCGCTCTGTCGGGCTCGACGGTAGCCAGCGCGACCTACTGCTCCATACTCGGGCCGTGGACTCTCCTGCCTTCCGCGTCGGCTTCGTCACCGGCGCCACCCCCGACAAGTGGGCCGGCACCTGGCGCGAGCGCCACCGCCGCCTGCCGCTCCAGCTAGTCCCCGTCACGGAGGACGAGCAGGAGGAGGGCCTGCGCAACGGTGACCTCGACGTCTGCCTGGTCCGGCTGCCGATCAACCGCGACGGCCTGCACTGCATCCCGCTGTACGACGAGGTCCCCGTCGTCGTCGCCGGGCACGAGCACCTCGTCTCGGCCGCCGACGAAGTGTCGTTGGACGACCTCACCGACGAGCAGCTGGTGCTTCCCCACGCCTCCGGGTGGGTGCCGACCGCTGATCAGCTCGAGTGGCCACCGATGTCGGTCAAGGACGCCGTGGACGTCGTGGCCTCCGGCACCGGGGTGCTGCTGGTGCCCATGTCCGTGGCCCGCCTGCACCAGCGCAAGGACGTCGTCTCACGCCCTGTCATCGACCTGCCCCCGACCAAGGTCGGGCTCTCGTGGCGCGTGGACGACGACGACGAGCGGGTGCAGACCTTCATCGGCATCGTCCGTGGCCGCACGGCGCGCTCCTCGCGCTGATCGCACCTCACCAGGACGTGGCGAGCGGGCGGCCCTCCTGGTAGCCGGCCGCCGACTGGACCCCGACCACCGCACGCTCGTGCAGCTCGGCGAGGGTCGTCGCGCCGGCGTAGGTCGCAGCGGAGCGGACGCCGGAGCAGATGTGGTCGATGAGGTCCTCGACGCCGGGCCGGTCGCGGTCGAGATACATCCGCGACGACGAGATGCCCTCTTCGTAGAGACCCTTGCGCGCCCGGTCGTAGGCCGACTCGGTCAAGGTGCGGTTGGCGACCGCGCGCGCCGACGCCATGCCGAAGGAGACCTTGTAGGAGCGGCCCTTCGAGTCGGTCAGCAAGTCACCCGGTGACTCGTGGGTGCCGGCGAACCACGACCCGACCATCACCGACGAGGCTCCCGCGGCGAGCGCGAGCGCGACGTCGCGCGGGTGACGCACCCCACCGTCGGCCCAGACGTGCTTGCCGAGGTCACGAGCGGCCGCGGCGCACTCGAGGACAGCGGAGAACTGCGGTCGTCCGACCCCGGTCATCATCCGCGTGGTGCACATGGCGCCCGGGCCGACGCCCACCTTGACGATGTCGGCACCGGCCTCGACCAAGGCCCGCGTGCCCTCTGCCGAGACGACGTTTCCGGCCGCGACGGGCACCCTCGGGTCCAGGGAGCGTACGGCGCGCAGTGCGTCGACCATCCGGTCCTGGTGACCGTGCGCGGTGTCCACGACCAGACAGTCCGCCCCGGCGGCCAGGAGGGCCGCGGCCCTCTGCGCGACATCGCCGTTGACGCCCACGGCGGCCGCGACCCGCAGCCCACCCGACTCGTCCACGGCGGGCGTGTAGAGCGTCGCCCGCAGCGCACCGGTGCGGGTCAGCACCCCGGCGAGCGTGCCGTCGGCGTGGACCGCCACCGCGAGGGCCGAGCGGGACTGGTCGATCGCGTCGAAGGCGTCGCGCGGGTCGGTGTCGGCGCTGATGAGGACCGGGCGGGGGTTCATCACGTGCTCGACCTGCGCGAAGCGGTCGACGTCGGCGCAGTCGGCCTCCGACACCACGCCCACGGGCCGTCCCTGGTCGACCACGACGGCCGCCCGGTGCGAGCGCTTCGGGATCAGCGAGAGCGCCTCGGCCACGGTCTGGTGGCGGGTCAGCTCGATCGGGGTGTCGAAGACCAGGTGCCGCGTCTTGACGTCGGCGATGACCTTGGCGACCACGGGGATCGGGATGTCCTGAGGAATCACCACGATGCCGCCGCGCCGCGCGACGGTCTCGGCCATCCGCTTCCCGGCGATGGCGGTCATGTTGGCGACCACGAGCGGCAGCGTCGCGCCGGTTCCGTCGGACGTCGCGAGGTCGACGTCGTAGCGGCTCGCGATCGCGCTGTGACGCGGCACCATGAAGACGTCGTCGTAGGTCAGGTCGTGGTCGGGGATCTGGTCGTGGAGGAAGCGCACGGGCCGAGCCTATGCCGGGTCAGGCCTCGCCGGCTCCCGCTCGAAGTAGGCCGCCGTCTCGCGCGCGCTCGGGGACCCGGCATCGAGGTCTGCGCCCACCGCGCGGAGCGCTGCCACGACGGCCTCCTCACCCTTGAAGAGCGCTCCTGCGAGGGGCGACTGACCGCGGTCGTTGAGCCGGTCGACGTCGGCTCCCCGGGCCGCCAGCGCGGTGACCACCTCGACGTGCCCGTGATAGGCGCCGAGCATCAGCAGCGTGTTGCCCGACGCGTCCGTGAGGTCCACCGGCACCCCGGCCTCGACATAGGCGACGAGCCGCTCGCTCTCTCCCTGGCGGGCGAGCGCGAACATCTGGTGCGCGAGGTCGACGAGCTCCGGATCCATCCCCTCATCATGGCAAGCCTCCTCTAGGGTTGCCCGATGACCGCCCGGAGCAGGACGTCTCCCGCCAGGACCACCGTGGGCAGGGCACCGGGCCGCGTGAACCTGATCGGTGAACACACCGACTACAACGCCGGCCTGTGCCTGCCGCTGGCCCTCTCCTACGCCACGACGGTGCGCGCGACCGTCCGCGTTGACCGCGCGGTCAGCGTGCGCAGCGCACAGGTGGACGAGCCCTGGACCGGGACCCTCGACGACGTCGGGCCCGGGCAGGTCGAGGGATGGGCGTCGTACGCCGTGGGCGTGCTGTGGGCGCTGCGGGAGTCCGGCTGGGAGGTTCCCGGCGTCGACCTCGAGGTGGACAGCACCGTCCCGATGGGGGCCGGCCTGTCGAGCTCGGCCGCGTTGGAGTGCGCCGTGGCCGTGGCCGTCGCCGACCTGCTCGACCACGACCTCACGCCTGAGCTGCGCCGCACCCTGGTCGAGGCCTGCCGACGCGCCGAGAGCGAGGTCGCCGGCGCCCCCACCGGTGGGCTCGACCAGACCGTGTCGCTCCTCGCGAGCCCGGGCTCAGCGCTCCTCATCGACTTCCGCGACGGCTCCACCCGTGACGTGCCGCTCGGCTGGGACGACGCCGGGCTGCGGCTGCTCGTCGTCGACACGCGGGTCTCGCACGCCCTCGTCGACGGTGGCTACGCCGCCCGCCGAGCGGACTGCGAGGCCGCCACAGCGGCCCTGGGTCTCCCGTCCCTGCGCGAGGCGACGCTCGCGGACCTCGACCGCGTCGAGCACCCGCGCGAGCGCGGCCGGGCGCGCCACGTCGTCACGGAGAACGCCCGGGTCGAGGAGGCGGTCGTCGCGATCGGTGAGCTCGACTGGACCCGCCTCGGCACGCTCATGACGGCCTCGCACGTCTCGCTGCGCGACGACTTCGAGGTGTCCTGCCACGAGCTGGACCTGGTCGTCGACACCGCGCTGCAGGCCGGTGCCCTGGGGGCCCGCATGACGGGTGGCGGCTTCGGTGGCTCGGCGATCGCCCTGGTGCCGGCCGAGCGCGCGGACGCGGTGGCCCGCGCGGTCGACCTCGCCTTCGTGGCCGCGGGGCTGGGTGCGGTGCACCACCTCGACGCCGTCCCCAGCGGGCCCGCGGGGATCGTCGCGTGAGGTGTCCCGCAGCGCTCGACACCGCCCGCTCGCTCGTCGCGGGCCGCTTCCCCGACGCACGCCAGGCGTGGTTGTCCGGGTCGGTGGTCCACGACTCGGCGACCGGCATGCCGTCGCGGGACGGCGACGGCGACCCCGCACTGCGCCAGGAGTGTGCGGCAGTCCTCCTCGTCGGTCCCCCGGCGATGACCGACGACGCGCTCACGCGCTACACGTTGACCGACCTGGTCTGTGGACGACGCTGGTCAGGCTTCCGGCTCGATGCTCCGGCCGCGGCCCTGGAGGCCTGAGCAGTGGTACAGACGACGCACGACCTCGACCTCAGGCCCGAGCGGGTGACGAAGACCTTCCGATCGCGCCACGGTGACGAGGCGGAGCGCGAGTGGACCGCGCTGACCGCCCTCGCGCGGCACGCGTCGGGGCTGGCACCGGAGCCCGTCGGGCGTCACGACGACGCAGGCAGACCGGTGGTGGTGATGACGCGGGTCGCGGGCGAGCCCCTGGGGGCCGTTCCGCTGACGGGGCACCAGCTCGACGCCCTGGCCGTGGCGCTGCGCAGGTTGCACGACGCGCTCCCGGCCGACGAGCTCGCGGCGGTGCCGGTGCGCCGGGCCGACCAGGCGAGCTTCGTTGCCGAGCTGCGCACCTGGATCGCCGAGGACCTGCCGGCCGTCCCGGCGGCCGTCGAGAGGGCCCTGGTCGCGGGCAGGGCCTGGCTGGGCGGGCCCGAGGCCGACCTGCTGGCGGCGGGACCCGTCGACCGGGTCTTCACCCACGGCGACGGCAACATCGCCAACCTGCTGTGGGACGGGCAGCGATGCCACGTGGTGGACTTCGAGGACGCCGGCCTCAGCGACCCCGCCTACGAGGTCGCCGACCTGCTCGAGCACGTCTCGGTCTGGCTGCGCGGGATCGTGCGGCCCGAGGACCTGGTGGCGCGCCTGGACCTGAGCCACGCGCAGCTGCGTCGCGTCCTGGTCTCGCGCCGGCTGTTCGCGACGTTCTGGCTGCTGATGCTGCTGCCCGGCAACCCCGGGCACGACCGCAACCCGGCGGGGAGCCTGGAGCGCCAGGCGGCGCGCCTGCTCGACCTGCTCAGGTCGACGTGATCCCGATGCGGCCCTCGCGGAAGGACGCGACGAAGGACGCGTGGTCCTCGCGCACCTGGGTCGCGTAGGACATCCCGAAGTCGGTGACCCACCGGACGAACTCCCGGCGCCGACCCTGCACGCTCGCCGCGATCACCTCCTCGACCTGGAAGTCGACGAGGTCCTGGTCGCTGTCCTCGTCGGAGGCGCAGTGGATCTTGGCGGTGGCCCGGCCGAGCAGGTCGACGACCTTGGCGATCTCGTCGGGCTCGATCAGGTTGGACCAGTCGAGGTCGACCTCGTAGGGCGAGACCTCCGCGACCACGTAGCCCACGCCGTCGAGCTCGGTGTAGCCCAGCATCGGGTCGGTGTGCACCTGCAGGGCCCGCTGGCTCACGACCGTGCGGTGACCCTCGTGGTCGAAGTAGCGTTCGACCTCGGCGGAGTCGATGAACCGGCTCAGGGCGGGCACGTTGGCCTGCTTCATGGAGAGCACCACGTCGTTGTCGAGCGCCTGGCTGTAGCCCTCCACGAGCACGTTGTACGCCGGGAGGCCGGCGCTGCCGATGCCGAAGCCGGACTTGCCCACGACGTCACGCAGCTCGTAGAAGAGGTCTCGGTCGGAACGCCGACGCTCGGGGATCGTCTCCAGGTAGGCCTCGAAGGCCTGGACGACCTTGGCTCGCTCGCGCTTGCCCAGCCGACGCACGCCACCGCCGGCGGCGAACATCCGCACCCCGTCGATCTCGATGGTGTTGTCCGCCAGCAGGTCGGAGCGACGCTGGTGGCGCGCCAGCAGCAGCGCCTGGTGGATCGGTCCCTCCGTGTTGGCCAGGTTGAGGGCGAAGTCGTCCTCCTCGCTGTCGACGTACTCGTCGACCTGGGAGAGGTAGGAGCGCACGTAGCGTCCGATCAGCTTCTCCACGTCGTCGGTCGGCAGCGCCTTCTGCCACCCGACCAGGGCCAACGAGGCGGCGAAGCGCTGGAGGTCCCAGACGAAGCGGCCCAGGTAGGCCTCGTCGAAGTCGTTGATGTCGAAGACCAGGCGTCCGTCGGAGTTGAGGTAGGTGCCGAAGTTCTCGACGTGCAGGTCGCCGTGGACCCAGATCCGACCGCTGCGCTCGTCGCTGTAGGGGTCTTCCTGCTCGGTCACGTCGGCGTAGAACAGGCAGGCACTGCCGCGGTAGAACGCGTGCGGGTCGGCGGCCATCTTGCGGAACTTCACGCGGAAGGCGGCGGGGTCGGCCTCCATCAGCGGCGCGAAGGCGTCGGTGAGGACGGAGACGATCTGGTCGGCACGCTCGTCGGTGGCGGTCATGGCTCCGACCCTGTCACGGGACCGGTTGAGACCGCGTACTCAGGAGCGGCCGGGCAGCCGGACAGGTCCCTCGGGCGGCGGCCCCGACCAGGCTGGGGCCATGAGCACACCGACCCCCTCCAAGAACACCAACGCCTTCTTCGCCCAGGCCGCCATCTCCTTCGGCGTCGCCCTCCTGACCATGGTCGTGGCGGTCCTCTACCTGCCGGTCGACCCGTGGATCCGGGCGTTCCTCGGCCTCGGCACGATGTACCTCACGACCTCCGCGTTCACCCTCGCCAAGTGCGTGCGCGACTCCCAGGAGAACCAGTACGTCGTCTCCCGCCTCGACCAGGCTCGCGTCGACAAGATCCTGGCCGAGCACGACCCCTTCCGCGCCGTCTCCTGATCGCTCCCCCTGCACCGTCCCCCGGGCGGGCGCGCCGTCTCCCCCGATGGCGCGCCCGCCCTCGTCATGTGCTCGGGGCTGGTTGAATCGACCCACGACCGGTCGACCAGGTGCGGTCGCCCATGACGAGGGAGCATCCCGTGGCAGCACGACCCACCGACCGCATCGTCATCGTCGCCACCGGGGCCTTGGCCCTCGGCCGGAGCCTTGGCATCAAGGCCGCCAGAGCGGCCCAGCCGCTCCTCGCGCGCGCCGTGGGCGCGGTGCGCACACGGGTCGAGCCGCCGGCTTCCCCGGTCGCGCCGGTCGCGCCGGACCCAGCCGCGTCGACGGCTCCCCCCGCGGCAGCCCCGGCGACGGCTCCGGCCTCCGCTCCGACGCCCCGGACGGTCGCCAAGAACATCGCACCGCACCCGCCCGCACCGCCGAGCGGCGCCTCCAAGAAGAAGCCCACCCCCGGCGCCAAGCTGCCCGTCCGCAAACCACCCCTCGCCTCGAGGCCTGGGGCCTGACACGCCCCGGCTGCCGGATCCCGCGCTCGTCGTGCTCGTGGGGGCGGCTGGTTCCGGAAAGTCCACCGGGCACGGTCGCGCTACCGGGACGACGAGGTCGTCTTTTCCGACGCCCTGCGCGGTGTGGTCGGCGGTGGACCGCACGACCTCGAGGCCAGTCGGCGGGAGCGGCGTGCGCTCCGGATCGCCGCGCGGGCACCGGGGCTGAGCAGCGCGACCGCTACGTCGCCCTCGCGGACCTCGGTGTGGACACCGTCTTCGTCGGCGTGGTCGATCTCGAGGGACCTGGGGACGTCAGTCGCTTGGCCCCCATGACAGCGTGAGGGATGTCTCGCCACGGCATGCGAGCGCTGCACTCGGGTACTGCCCGGGAGACGCGGTGTCGCTGCCGCCGCCCACCGACCACGACCCGAAGGAGCCACTGTGGCCTGCAAGAACCCGCTCGGCAAGATCAAGGACACCGCGATCGGCACCGCCAAGCTGCCGTTCACCGCGGCAGAGAAGGCCGTCTCGTCGGTCGTCGGTGGCGCCACAAGCGGCGTCGCACTCGGCAAGGCCGCGGTCGGTCAGGTCGCCAGCTTGGCCGGCGACGCCGTCACGGGTCTGATCCCCGGGAAGAAGTCCAAGTCGGCTGCTCCCGCGCCGATCGTCGAGCCGGCCGCGGCGGCACCGGTCAAGGCTGCGCCCGCTGCTGCTCCCATGGCCTCCGCTGCTCCCCAGTCCCGCGCGGCGAAGCCGAAGCCCGTGGCCGGATCTGCCAAGACCGGTGGCGACCCCATCAAGGCCTCGGGCAAGAAGCCGGACGCCGTCACGCCTGCTCCGACCGCGAAGAAGGCCCCCGCGGTGGCGAAGGCACCGGCGAAGAAGGCACCGGCTGCCAAGAAGGCCCCCGCCAAGGCAAGGACCAAGCCCGCGTCCTCCGGCGCCGGTGAGCCGACGGCCGTCAACCCCGTCGAGGCACTCGGTCTCGACCCGTCTCCGGTCGCCGCGACGTCGCCGGCAGCTCCGCCGGCCCCGGTCACCACGATCGACGCCGGCGCTGACGCCAGCGAGGTCGCCGTCACGCCCGCCGACATCGCGTCCTCGGTGGCGAAGGGTCCCGCTGCCACGAAGGCCCCGGCCAAGAAGACCCCGCCGAAGAAGACCCCGGCTGCGACCAAGGCTGCTGCCAGCGGCGCGGGGGACAGGCTCCCGCCACGGGCGAAGAGCGACACGGCCACGGGGACCGACCAGGCCTGACAGCCTGGCGAAGCGGCTGAAGGAATCGGCCTGTGTGACGAGAGCGGCGGTACGCCCTGAGGCCTACCGCCGCTCTTGTCGTCCTGGTGCCGCTTCCCCCGGATGCGGGACGGGGCCACCTCGTCCGCTACTTCAGCTCGGCGCTGGACAGCCCGAGGACCCGGCGGGCCACGATGAGCTGCTGGATCTGCTGGGTGCCCTCGAAGATGTCGAGGATCTTGGAGTCTCGGCTCCACTTCTCGAGCAGCTCGGTCTCGCTGTAACCGATGGAGCCGGCCAGCTCGACACAGCTGAGCGTGATGTCGGAGCCCACGCGGCCCGCCTTCGCCTTGGCCATGGAGGCCTCGAGGGAGTTGGGCTCGCGGTTGTCGGCCATCCACGCCGCCTGCAGGGTGAGCAGGTAAGCGCCCTCCCAGTCGGCCTCCATCTGGAGGAACTTCGCGGCCGCCGCGGACTGCACGATCGCGGGGCGGTCGTAGTCGACGACGACGCCCGACTGCTCCAGCAGGTCGCGGGTCAGATCGAGCGAGGCCCGGGCGCACCCGATCGCCATCGCCGCCACCAGCGGGCGCGTGTTGTCGAAGGTCGCCATCGCGCCGGCGAAACCCTGCTTCACGTCGACCTCGGCCGAGCCGAGGAGGTTCTCGGCGGGCACGCGGCAGTTCTCGAAGGTGATCGTCGCGGTGTCGGAGGCGCGGATCCCGAGCTTGTGCTCGAGGCGGTCGACGCGCATACCGGGCGTGCCCTTCGGCACGACGAACGACTTGATGGCAGCCCGGCCCAGGTCACGGTCGAGGGTGGCCCACACGACGATGGCGTCGGCGCGGTCACCCGCCGTCACGTAGATCTTCTCCCCGTTGATCACGTAGTGATCGCCGTCGAGCGTGGCCGTGGTCCGGATGTTCGCCGAGTCGGACCCGACACCGGGCTCGGTGATCGCCATGCCGGCCCAGACGCCCTCGAAGCGCTCGAGCTGCTCGGGGTTGGCGACCGAGGCGATGGCGGAGTTGCCGAGGCCCTGGCGGGGCATCGAGAGCAGCAGGCCCACGTCGCCCCAGCACATCTCGGCGATCGACATCACGGAGGCGAGGTTGGCGCCGTTCTTGATCGTCGTGTCACCGTCGCTCTCCTCGCGGCGTACGCCGGCGGCACCCGCACCCTCGGAGGCGCCGGAGTCGGAGAGGCCGTCGATCATCGCGGCCAGCATGTCGAGCTCCTGGGGATACTCGTGCTCGGCCTGGTCGTACTTGCGCGAGATCGGGCGCAGCATGTTCATCGCGACCTGGTGGGCCTGGCCCACGAGTGGACGGAACTTCTGGGGGTCATCGAGGTTGATCATCGGCTTTTCGGGGTCCCCTCGGGATGGTGGATGGACGGAGCGAAGCGGGAGGAAGTAACGATCTCGGGGGGCATCTAGACCAGCACGCTTCCTTCCATGATGCCGATCGCGCGGAGGTCGCGATACCAGCGCTCGACGGGGTGTTCCTTGACGAAGCCGTGACCACCGAGCAGCTGGACGCCGTCGAGGCCGATCCGCATGCCCTTGTCGGCGCAGATCTTGCGAGCCAGGGCGACCTCGCGGGTGAAGTTCTTGCCGGCGGCGGCACGGGCGGCCGCCTTGTAGGTGACCAGGCGCATGGCCTGGAGCTCGATGGCGATGTCGGCGACCATGAACGCGACCGACTGACGGTGCGCGATCGGCTCGCCGAAGGCCTGACGCTGCTTGACGTAGGGCGTCACGTAGTCGAGGACGGCCTGACCTGTCCCGATGGCCAGCGCGCACCACGCGAGGCGCGAGAGGCGCACGCACTCGACGTACGTCGTGCCGTCGGTGGCGCCGAGGACGGCGTCGGCGGGGACCGTGACCTGGTCGAGGTGGAGCCGGGTGAGGGACGCAGCGCGGACGCCCATCGCCGGGTCGGCCTCGACGCTCAGGCCGGTGGAGGAGGACTCCACCAGGAAGAGCACCGGCTTGTCGTCGAGCAGGGCGCCGACGACGAAGAGCTCTGCCTGCGCGCCCCGCGGCACGAGGGTCTTGACGCCGGAGAGCACGAAGCCGTCCGCCGTCCTCGTGGCCGTGGTCGACGGACTCAGCACGTCGAAGAGGACGGTGGCCTCGTTGAGCGCGAGCGCCGCGGCGGGCACGTCGTCGCCGGTGAAGGCCGGGAGGTAGGTCTGCTGCTGGGCGTCGGTTCCCCACAATCCCAGCGCGGTCGCGACCGAGCCGGGCGCCAGCGTCGCGACGGCGAGGCCGAGGTCGCCGCGCGAGAGCGCTTCGGCGACGAGGGTCCCGGCCATGGCCGAGCGCTCCTCGGAGATGCCACCGAGCGACTCGGGGACCCCGAGGATCGGCAGCCCGATCTCGAGGCTGGCCTTGAGCAGCGCCTCGGGTGCCTCGCAGGTCTCGTTGGCCTCGGTGGCCGCCGGACGCACGACCTCGTCGGCAAACTCGGTGACGACGTCGACCAGCATCTGCTGGTCCTCGGTCGGCGTGAGGTCGAAGACGCCCCGGGGCCGGGCGGCCGGGAGGCGCACGCCGTCGACTCCCCTGCTGCCGGCCCTGGCGAACGTCCGGCTCGCGGTGGTCATCGTCTTGAAGCCGTTGCGGGTGACGGTGAAGACCGCCTGCTCGGTGGACTTGCGCAGGCGCAGGGTGTCGATCAGGTCGCTCTGCGCGAGCTTGCTGAGGCCGGCCACGAGGAAGCCGATGGGGTCGCGGGACTCGCTGCTGGGGACACCGTGCTTGCCGCCAGGCTTGAGGCTGTTGATCAGGGACATGGAAATAATGTAACTCGGAGTTACATCTTCCGCTACGGATGACCGAGTGGCCCGGGTCACGTGGCGCGACGGGGTTGCTCGACTGGGGTGACTCGACTGGGTCGCTCCCCTGGGAGTGGTCGCTTCGCTCCTGATCCCGCTCTGGTTCTAGGATCGGCGCCGTGTCCGAGCAGCCTCCCCTCACTCCCCACGGCCCCCTCCCGACCGGGGGGACCATCCATCCCCTGACCCGCTGGGGCACCCCGGTCATGCACCGACCGCAGCAGCGGGTGACGTCCTACGACGACGCGCTGGCCACGCTGGCGGCCGACATGGTCGCGACCATGTACGCCGCCGACGGGGTCGGCCTAGCCGCCTGCCAGATCGGTCAGGACGTGGCGTTGTTCGTCTTCGACTGCCCGGACGAGTCGGGCCAGCGCACCGTCGGCGTCGTGTGCAACCCCGTCCTGACGCTGCCCGAGGGCAAGGACCGCCTCCTCGATGACGGCGAGGAGGGCTGTCTGTCCTTCCCGGGGGCGTTCGTCGAGTGCGCGCGACCGGACCAGGCCAGCGTCACGGGCACGGGCCTGGACGGCTCCCCCGTCACGTTCGCCGGGGACGGGCTGCTGGCGCGCTGCCTCCAGCACGAGACCGACCACACCCTCGGCACGGTCTTCGGCGACCGGCTGCCGACCAAGCAGCGCAAGAAGCTGCAGAAGGAGCACGACAAGGCTGCCGAGGCCTATCCCGCGGGCTGGCCGGCCTAGGGCCTGCGGGAGCCACGGACGAGTCGTTCAGCCGATCCGAGTCGTCGCCTGCACACGTGCAGGAGAGTCATGCCCGCCATCCTCGCTCCGGACGACTCAGCGCCGCGCGGTGATGTAGCAGGCGACAGCGGTGGCGGCGGCGACGTTGAGGGAGTCGATTCCCTCACGCATGGGGATGACGGCACGCCGGTCGGCGGCCTCCTCCCAGCGCTTCGAGAGGCCGTGCCCCTCCGAGCCGAGGACCAGGGCGACCCGGTCGAGGCCGGCCACGGCCTCCTCGATCGCCACGGCGTCGTCGGCGAGGGTGAGGGCGACAGTGGTGAAGCCGGCCGCGGTCAGGTCGGGCAGCGCGTTCGTCCAGTCGGGCAGCCGCGTCCAGGGCATGGTGAAGACCGCCCCCATGCCGACCTTGATGGAGCGTCGGTAGAGCGGGTCGGCGCACCGCGGCGCCAGCAGCACCGCGTCGAAGCCGAGCGCCGCACCGCTGCGGAAGATGGCGCCGACGTTGGTGTGGTCGACGATGTCCTCGAGCACGAGCACGGAGCGCGCGCCGGCCAGCACCGACTCGACGGTGGGCAGGGGCCGGCGCTCGAGCGAGGCCAACGAGCCGCGGTGCACGTGAAAGCCGGTCACCTCCTCCGCGAGCTTCTCCGCCAGCACGAAGCACGGCGCCTCGGAGCGATCGAGCACGTCGGCCAGCCCGTCCAACCAGCGCGGTGCCATGAGGAAGGACCGCGCGGTGAAGCCGGCCTCGACCGCACGGCGTACGACCTTCTCCCCCTCGGCCAGGAACAGGCCGTGCTCGGCCTCGAGGTTCTTGCGCAGCTGTACGTCGCGCAGGTCGCGGTAGTCGGCCAGCCGGGGATCGTCAGTGTCGGTGATCTCGACGATCTGGGCCATCAGCAGCTCACCATCAGCAGGCAGCCATCAGGCGAAATGCTCGGGGTGGGCCACGCGCACGACCTCGCCGACAACGATGATCGCGGGCGGCAGCACCTGCTGGGCGGCGAGCTCGGCCTCGAGGGTGCCGAGCGTGGCGAGCACGGTCCGCTCCCCCGGCATGGTGCCGTCGCAGAGCACGGCCACCGGGGTGTCGGCCGAGCGGCCGCCGACCACCAGCGTCGCGGCGATCACCGGCGCGTTGTGCACGGCCATCATCAGCACCAGGGTCCCCCGCAGGGCGGCCACGGCGTCCCAGTTGGTCAGCGACTCTTCGTGGCCCGGGGGCAGGTGGCCGGAGATCACGGTGAACTCGTGGGCGACACCGCGGTGGGTGACGGGGATCCCGGCGACGGCGGGCACGGCGACGGGGCTGGTCAGCCCAGGGATCACCGTGACGGGCACACCCGCCTCACGGCAGGCAAGGACCTCCTCGTAGCCCCGGCCGAACACGAAGTTGTCACCACCCTTGAAGCGCACCACCCGCTTGCCCTCGAGGGCGCGCTCGACGATGACGCGATTGATCTCCTCCTGCATCGCCGAACGGCCCCGAGGCAGCTTGGCCACGTCGATCAGCTCGACGTCGGAGGGCAGCTCGCCGAGGAGCTCGCGTGGCGCGAGTCGGTCGGCAACGACCACGTCGGCCTCCATCAGCGCCTTGCGACCGGCCACCGAGATCAGGTCGGGGTCCCCGGGCCCACCCCCGACGAGCGTGACGCCCGCGGTGTGGCGGCGCTGGTCGTGGGCCAGGATGGTGCCGTCGCGCAGACCGGTGAGGATCTCGTCGCGGACGGCCGCCGAACGGCGCGGCTCGCGGCTGCCCAGGACGGCGATGGTGAAGCCGGCCGCGCGACCCACGGCCGGCGTCCAGGCGGTGGCCTCCTGCGCGTCGTCAGCGCGGACGCAGAAGATGCGGCGCGACTCGGCCGCCGCTGACACGCGCTGGTTGACCTCGGTGACGTCGGTGGCTGCGACGACGTACCAGGTGTCGTCGAGATCGCCGTCCTCGAAGCCGCGCTCGTGCCAGGTGACCTCGCCGGCACCGACCAGGCCCTCGATCGCGGGCGAGACCGTGGGAGAGACGACGTGGACGTCGGCGCCAGCGGCGATCAGCTGGGGGATGCGACGCTGGGCGACGTGCCCGCCACCGGTGACGACCACGCGCCGTCCGGTCAGTCGCAGGCCAGCCGGATAGGTCGCGATGTCGTCCACCGGACCATTCTCGCCCGTGCCGCCGCTCCGTCCTTTTGTGGGGGTCTGGCGCGGACTACGTTGAGGGCCATGAGTCTCGAACGGCCCGTAAGCCCCGACCCCTATGTCCTGCTCCCCGCCGCCCCGGCCTTCACCGTCACCAGCGCGGACGTGAGCGACGGTCAGCCGCTCGGGGCCGACCAGGTGGCCGACGCCGGCAACACCTCACCCCAGCTGTCCTGGGAGGGGGCACCCGAGGGGACCAAGAGCTACACCGTCACCTGCTTCGATCCCGATGCCCCGACTCCCAGCGGCTTCTGGCACTGGGTGCTCGTCGACATCCCCGCCGACGTGACCTCGCTCGACACCGGCGCGGCAGCGGGCCAGCTGCCCGGCCAGGCCTTCCACTGCCGCAACGACGGCGGCGCGAAGGGCTTCATGGGCGCTGCCCCGCCCCCGGGCGACCAGGTGCACCGCTACTTCTTCGTCGTACACGCCGTCCAGGAGGAGACCCTGGGCGTCGACTCCGATGCCTCGCCCGCCGTGGTGTCGTTCAACCTGGCCTTCAAGACCGCCGGCCGCGCGATCCTGCACGGCACCTACCGGCACTGAGCCGGTCGCAGCCAGGCTCCTAGGCCGCTCCTAGGCCCGCGGACGGGCGACGACGACGACGTTGCTGAGGTATTCCGAGCCGTTCCAGTCCTCGCACGTCACCACGACCAGCCGCCCGGGGACGTCCTGGGCGAAGATCGTCGCAGCCTGACGGGCCAGCTTGCCCTTGCCGTAGATGCGGACCGAGGTCACGACGTAGGGCAGGTCGGCCGCGTCGGAGCCCCGGGTCGCGACCGAGATCGGGTCACCGACCTCGACCTGCTCGAGGTCATCCAGAGCCCCGCCACCGTTGTGGACGGTGTGGCCGGCCACCAGCACGCTGCCCTGGCGCTGCCCCGGTCGAGCACCGTCGGCCCACCAGCCGAGCTGCTGCGGGTCCGACGGCGGGGTCAGGGTGCCCCCCGGTGCCTTGACGGGTACGACGGGCGCGTCCACGCCGAGCGAGGGGATCCTCAGGGTCCGGGGTGCTCCCGGCTTCCACGGGGCCGGCGTGGCCTCCGGTGTCGTCGCAGCGGCTGCGGCCTGCGCCGCCGGTCGCGTCGCCGCGCCGGAGGCAGGCTCCTGGTCCACGACCTGCGGGGTCTGGGTCAGGAACACCGCCAGGCCACCGCCCACGAGCGCCACCCCGAGCAGGGTGACGATCGCGGGCAGCAGCCGGCGCGGTGCTCGATCAGTGGGTCGGCGTGACACGACGACGACGAGCCAGCAGGCCCGCAGCGGCGAGCGCCACGCCGAGCGCGGTGATGACGAGGCCGACCGGCGAGGTCACGAGGCGGCTGAGCGTGCCCTCCTCACCGGCGTCGATGTTGGTGGGGACGGCCGAGGCGTCGCTGCCCTGCGCCGCTGCGGCGGAGCTGTCGGCCTCGGCCTGCGTGCCCAGCACGCCCTGGTCGGAGTCGGAGTCGGAGGAGGAGTCGCCGCTGGTGGCCGTCTCGCCCTGGACGCCCTGGTCCGGGGTCTCGCCCGCGGGGGTCTCGCCGCCCGGGGTCTCCTCACCAGGCGTGGGCTCCTCGCCGGGGGTCTCGCCGCCCGGGAGGGGAGTCGTGGAGTCGCACGGCTGGACCCAGAAGACCTTGTGCTTGGTGTCGGCGCCCTGCGAGCCGGGCGTGTTGACCGTCAGCTTGATGTGGTAGCCCTGCTTCGGGTGGGGCTCGCCGTCGAACGTGGGGTAGTAGGTGGCTTCCCCGTCGAAGTCGGTGCCGCCGCCGGCGGAGTCGCCGCCGACGAACTTGGTGCTCGGTCCGCCCGGCGTCAGCACGACGTCCTTGGTCGGCGCGTGCATCGCCAGCGTGACCGACGAGACGATGTCGGCACCCTCGTCGAAGCCGTACCACTCGATGTCGAAGCCGCACGTGACGTGCGGGTTGTTCTGCGGGATGCCGTCGTCCTGGCCGATCGGCGTGATCTTCACCGTGCCGTTGTTGCCGGCCGGGTCGCCCTTCGGACCACCGTCACCCTTGGGACCGTTTCCGTTGTTGCCCTTGGGGCCCTGGTCACCCTTGGGACCGTTTCCGTTGTTGCCCTTGGGGCCCTGGTCACCCTTGGGACCGTTGCCGTTGTTGCCCTTCGGGCCCTGGTCACCCTTGGGACCGTTGCCGTTGTTGCCCTTCGGACCCTGGTCACTCTTGGGACCGTTTCCGTTGTTCCCCTTGGGGCCCTGATCGCCCTTCGGGCCCTGGGACGAGCCCGGGCCGGTGCCCTTGCCGGTGTCATCGGCAGCGAAGGCGGGCGCAGCGGCGGCGCCGACGGTGAGCAGGGTGCTGACAGCGCTGGCAGCAAGCATGGTCGTGACGGATGAGCGGTTCATAGTGGTGGTTCCCCCTGGGACGCGGTCGGGTGACGACCGAGCGATGTGCCGCTCCGAGCGAGCGATCTGCCTATATATGACCCAAAGTCCACTGCCTTAAACTTAGGTATCGGATTTAGTTGAATGGTTCAGGTCACACCTAGCCACATCGGTCGCGCGTCGCGACCTCCCGACAGCCCGGTGTCGACGAGAGTGGAGCCATGTTGCACACGGCCGTCGCCTCGAGGTCGTTTCGCCGCTACTCCACCTACGTCGGTGCGACGCTGGCCGGGATCTTCACCAACAGCGTCTTCGGCGCCATCATGTGCTTCGTCTACATCGAGGTGTGGGCGGCCAACCCCGACGCCGGCGGCTATGACGTCACCGACGCCGTGACCTACGTCTGGCTCGGTCAGGCGATGATCATGACGGTCGCGGTCTGGGGCGGCGGCTCCCCCGACGACCTCGCTGCGCGGATCAAGTCCGGCGACGTCGTGATCGACTTCTACCGCCCGGTGGGGATCCTCGGCTGGTACCTCGCCGCCGATCTCGGCCGTGCGGCCTACCACCTGCTCACCCGCGGTCTCGCGCCCACCTTGGTCGGCGGGCTGCTCTTCGACCTGCGCTACCCCGCCGACGCGCTCACCTGGCTGCTCTTCGCGATCGCGGTCCCCCTGGCTGTCGTGGTGAGCTTCGCGCTGAGGATGCTGGCCTCGCTCACCGCCTTCTGGCTGCTCGACGACGTGGGTCCTCGCACGCTGCTGGGCTTCGCCGCGCTGTTCTTCAGCGGGCTCACCGTGCCGTTGGTCCTGCTGCCAAGCCTGCTGCGCGACGTCGCGCTGGCGCTGCCGTGGGCCACCTTCCTCCAGGTCCCCGCCGACATCTGGCTCGGCAAGACCACCGGCCTCGAGGTCCTCGGTGCCTACGCGTTCATCGTGGCGTGGGCCGTGGTCCTGCTCGGCGCCTGCGCCCTGGTCCTCCAGCGCGCCGAGCGCCGGGTGGTGGTGCAGGGTGGTTGACGCCGCGGTCGCCTACTACCGGATCGGCAGCCTCTGGGTCCGCGCGTCCATGGCCTATCCCGCCTCCTTCTGGATGATGGCGGTCGGGAGCTTCCTGATGACCGGCCTCGACTTCGTCGGCATCTGGATCCTTTTCGGCAACGTCGACGATCTCGGTGGCTTCAGCCTCACCGAGATCGGGTTCCTGTACGGCGCCACGGGGCTCGGCATCGCCTTCGCCGACCTCTTCGTGGGACGGGTCGAACGCCTCGGGCAGATGATCCGCTTCGGACGCCTCGACACGATGATGACCAAGCCGGTCCCGCTGCTCGTGCAGGTCTGCGCCGACGAGTTCGCGCTGCGCCGCTTCGCCCGCGTCTTCCAGGCCACGATCGTCTTCACCTGGGCGGCGACGTACGTCGACTGGACGCTGCCGCGAGCCCTGGTCGCCGTCGAGATGGTCGTGAGCGGGTCGCTCATCTTCTTCTCCCTCTTCATCTCCCTGGCGTGCATCCAGTTCTGGACCGCCGACTCCTCCGAGGCGGCCAACGCCTTCACCTACGGCGGCAACACGGTCACCCAGTTCCCCCTGACGGTCTTCCCTTCGGAGATCGTCAAGGCCCTGACGTTCGTGGTGCCGATCGCCTTCGTCAACTGGTATCCCGCCCTCTTCATCCTCGGCCGCGAGGACCCCTTCGGCCTGCCGTCCGCCCTGCAGCTCGCCTCCCCCGTCGCCGCTGCGGTGATGCTCGCCGTCAGCGCCCTGGTCTGGCGCACGGGCGTCCGTCACTACCGATCCACCGGGAGCTGAGCATGACTCTCATCCAGGTCACCGACCTCCGACGCACCTTCGAGGTGCGGCGCAAGGAGGAGGGCAGCCGTCGTCGGCACCGGGTCGAGGTGGAGGCGGTGCGCGACCTGACCTTCGAGATCGCGGCCGGGGAGATGGTCGGCTACATCGGGCCCAACGGGGCCGGGAAGTCCACGACGATCAAGATGCTCACCGGCATCCTGGTGCCGACCAGCGGACACATCCGGGTGGCCGGAGTGGACCCCAGTCGCAACCGCACGGCCCTGGCCCGACGGATCGGGGTGGTGTTCGGGCAGCGCACCTCGCTGTGGTGGGACCTGCCGCTGCGCGACTCCTTCGACCTGCTGCAGAAGATCTACCGCACCGACCCGGCGCGGCACCGTGCCAACCTCGCGGAATTCCTCGAGCTGCTCGACCTCGGCGAGCTGCTCGACACCCCCGTGCGCCAGCTCAGCCTGGGCCAGCGGATGCGCGGCGACATCGCGGCGGCGCTGCTGCACGATCCCGAGATCCTCTACCTCGACGAGCCGACGATCGGCCTCGACGTCATCAGCAAGGGGCGGTTGCGCGAGTTCCTGCGATCCCTCAACCGGGAGCGCGACACGACGCTGATGCTCACCACCCACGACCTCCAGGACATCGAGGCGCTGTGTGACCGCGTCATCGTGATCGACCACGGCACCCAGGTCTACGACGGCACGCTGGCTGGGCTGCACGAGCGCGGCGGGTCGACCCGCACCCTGGTGGTGGACCTGGTCGACGAGGTTGCCCCGATCCTGATCGCCGGCGCCGAGACCCGGCGGGTCGAGGGGCCGCGACAGTGGCTGAGCTTCCCGGCCGATGCCAGCGCCGCGCCGCTCGTGGCGGCCCTCGCCTCGTCGTACGACGTCGCGGACCTCTCCATCCAGGAGCCGGACATCGAGGACGTCATCCGCGAGCTGTACTCGCGTCCTCCAGCCGGGTGAGCAGCAGCACGGCGCGGTCGTCGTCGCCGCGGGTGACCTGCTTGATCATCCGTCGGGTGGAGCCGACGGCCCCCTCGCGGATCGCCTCACCGGCGATGTCGCGCAGCCAGTCGATGCCGACGTCGAGGTCACTCGTGCGCGACTCCACCACGCCGTCGGTGTAGAAGAGCAGCGCGTCGCCGGGGCCGAGGACGCCCTCGCTGAGGTCGAGGTCGGGGGTCGCGGAGATGCCGAGCGCCATGCCCCGGGCGTTGTCGACGACCCAGCCGCCGCCGGCCTGGTGCCAGCGCAGCGCGGGCGGGTGGCCGGCGGAGGCGATCGTGTAGCGCCCGTCGGTGAGGTCCAGGCGCACGTGGACGGCGGTCGCGAAGGACTCGTCGAGGTGCCGGCGCAGCAGGAAGCGGTTGGCGGCAGCCATCAGCTCGCCGGGCTCCAGCGCACCCACCAGTCCCCCCAGTGCCCCCGCGAACTGGAGCGCGTGCGGGCCGGCCCCGAGGCCCTTGCCGACGACGTCGACCAGGATCAGCTCGAGATGGCGCTCCTCCTCGTCGAGGTCGGCCACGAGGAAGTCGCCGGCGAAGCCGACACCGTCCGCGGCGATCATCGCGCTCTCGACGTGCCACGAGCCCGGGAGCGGCGGGATGGTGCTCTGAGCCTGGAGCCGGTCCTTGAGCTCGGCGAGCACGATCTCGCTCAGCGGTGACGGCAGGCCGCTGCGTTGGCGGCTGGACTGGAAGAGGATGAGCAGGACCGCGAGGGCGAAGGCCGTGAGCGCGGCGACGCGGACTCCGACCAGGGGTCCGTCGATGACCATCGCCGCCACGGCGAGCAGGGCCGTCCAGGCCGTCATGACCGCGAGCGGGCGGAAGCGCAGCATCAGCATGCCGATGATCAGCCACACGAAGTACGTCGTCAGGGGCACGACCTGGTAGTCGATGACCGAGACCACGAACGAGCAGGCCACCGCGACCATGAGCAGCAGCAACACCTCCCGCTGCCCCTCCGTGGAGCCGGAGCGCCACCGGCGGACGCGGTCGCGGACGTGCCGCGACAGCGCTCCTGAGGAGCCGGGACCCGAGTGCACATCCGAAGGCTAGTGCCCGGAAGGTCCCGATGCTGTCGACCTCGCGATCGGGTACCGGCAGGATGATGATCACGCACCCCAGCGACCCCTCGACCTCAGGAGCAGACATCATGAGCGACACGCGGCCCCCAGGGGGCTCCACCACCCAGACCGGCTCCCCCGCACCCTCGGACCGCAACTCCCTGACGCTGGGCGACACCGGTCCGCTGCTGCTGCACGACCACCACCTCATCGAGCAGATGGCCCACTTCAACCGCGAGCGGGTGCCCGAGCGCAACGTGCATGCCAAGGGCACCGGGGCGTTCGGGACCTTCGAGACGACCGAGGACGTGTCGGCGTACACGAAGGCGGCGCTCTTCCAGCCCGGGGTGAGGACCGACATGCTCGCGCGCTTCTCGACCGTCGCCGGCGAGCAGGGCTCCCCCGACACCTGGCGCGACCCGCGCGGCTTCTCGCTGAAGTTCTACACGACCGAGGGCAACTACGACCTCGTCGGCAACAACACGCCGGTCTTCTTCGTGCGCGACACGATCAAGTTCCCCCACTTCATCCGCTCGCAGAAGCGCCGCGGCGGCTCGGGTCTGCGCGACAACGACATGCAGTGGGACTTCTGGACCCTCAACCCCGAGTCGGCCCACCAGGTCACCTACCTGATGGGCGACCGCGGCATCCCCGCGTCGCTGCGCACCATGCAGGGCTACGGCTCTCACACGTTCATGTGGATCAACGCCGCGGGCGAGAAGTCCTGGGTGAAATACCACTTCAAGTCCGACCAGGGCGTCAAGAACCTCACCCAGGAGGCTGCCAACAAGATCGCCGGCGAGGACGCCGACTTCCACCGTCGCGACCTCTCCGAGGCGATCGAGCGCGGCGACTTCCCCTCCTGGACGCTGCACGTGCAGGTGATGCCCTACGAGGACGCGAAGACCTACCGCTTCAACCCCTTCGACCTGACCAAGGTGTGGCCGCACGGCGACTACCCGCTGATCAAGGTCGGGACGATGACGCTCGACAAGAACCCTGACAACTTCTTCGCCCAGGTCGAGCAGGCGGCCTTCGAGCCGTCCGCCACCGTGCCGGGGATCGGCTTCAGCCCCGACAAGATGCTGCTGGGTCGTGTGTTCGCCTACGCCGACACCCACCGCTACCGGATCGGCCCCAACTACCACCAGCTGCCGGTCAACCGGCACCGCGTGGAGGGTGCCAACACCTACACGTTCGACGGTCCGATGGCCTACGACCACACCGGCGACCAGCCGGTCTACGCCTCCAACAGCTATGGGCGCGGCTTCAGCGACCTCACCGGTCCGCCGGAGGACAGCTGGGAGACCGACGGCGAGATGACCCGCGAGGCCTATGCGCTGCGCGAGCAGGACGACGACTTCGGCCAGGCCGCGACGATGATCAACGAGGTGTGGGACGACGCGCAGCGCGAGCGCTTCGTCGGCAACGTCGCCGGCCACATCCTCGGCGGTGTCTCCGAGAAGGTCCTGCCGCGCGTCATCGAGTACTGGAAGAACGTCGACGAGGCGATCGGCAAGCGGATCGAGGTGGCCGTCCAGGAGGGCCAGGCGACGCTGCCGGCTCCCCACGACACCGAGCCCGAAGGTGTTATCGACGACCCGACCAGCGCCTGACTCTCCGGCTCCCTGCCCTGCTCGGCCGCCTTCGTGGTGGACCAATCGGGGTGTCGCTGTTACCCAGGTCAGGAGGCACCCGATGCGGGTGTGGCCGGAGCATGCGTCGGGCAGAGGACGGGTCAGGTCGAGGGGTCCATCCGCAAGGTCAGGGCGAGTGGTCGCCAGTCGGGCAGTCGGGCAGTGCGACGTCCCGGAGTTGACCTGGGCCAGTTATCGCCAGAACGAGGACTTGAAGAAGATCTCGGGCTGGGCAGCAATCCTGTTCGTGCCGACGTGGTGGGCACGATCTACGCCATGAACTTCGACCACATGCCCGAGCTGGGCAGTCGTCGGCCAGGCGCGGGAGGCGAACCAACTGGTCTCACGAAGCGATGCCAGGTCGGCGCTGATCCGGTCCAGAGGGGCAGGAAGCGCCGGGAGGCCGGCGCCCCCGACGCGAAAGCCGCTGGTCGAGAACCGCACGATGCACAGTTCTCCCGGCTCTCACAAGTGTGGGAACAAGGGTGGTCGCGACTCAGCGGTCGTAGCGCGGCCACGGGAGTTGCCGCGCGGACACCCGTTGATGGCCGTCGGGCAACTGCCGCGGCGAGCACGAGCGCCCTTTCTGTCAAACTTGAGTGAGGCACCGCAGTGTGCTCGTCGTTGACCGTGGGTCAGGCGATCGAGGTCGCTGGCACCGGGTCGATAACTGCTCGGGCGTCGTCCCGACGCCCGTAGGTGCGACTGAGTGACTTGATCACTTCCTCGACCGCGAGGGCGGAGGAGGCGACTGCTGCGCAGATCAGCCACTGGAGTGGGCTCAGTGGCGACGTGCCAAAGACGGCCTGCAGTGGCGCCGCCTGCACCACGAGCACTTGGAGCAGGACAATCGCCCCGAGCGAGGCCCAGAGCCAGCGGTTGGTGAAGGTGTGGCGGGTAAAGACGCTGCGGCGTTCGACGCGGGCGTTGAGCGCGTTGAAGAACTGGAAGAGCACGAAGGTCGTGAAGGCCATTGTCAGCGCGACTGCTTCGGTTGCCTGTTCGCGCGCGACAGCGAGCACGCCCAGGGTGCCGATTGCCATCACCAGGCCGGCTCGAAGCATCTGTAGTAGTCGGGTCCTGTTGAGGATACGTTCCGTCGATCGACGGGGCGGTTCGTCCATGAGTCCGGGTCGGGGGGCATCGACACCGAGGGCAATCGCGGGTGGCCCATCCATGATGATGTTGACCCACAGCACCTGGATTGCGTTCAGCGGTGCAGGCATGCCGAGCGTGACCGCGCCGACGAAAGTCAGGATCGCGCCGATGTTGGTGGAGAGCTGGAAGCGGACGAAGGTCACGACGTTGTCGTAGATTGAGCGGCCCTCGCCTATGGCTTGGATGATGGTCGCGAAGTTGTCGTCGGTGAGAACCATGTCTCCGGCTTGCTTGGTCACCTCTGTTCCGGTGATGCCCATGGCGACCCCCATATGGGCCGCGCGCAGGGCCGCCGCATCGTTGACCCCGTCGCCGGTCATGGCCACGACGTGCCCCCGCTGGGTGAGGGCGCGGACGATGGCGACCTTGTGCTCGGGGGCGACGCGGGCGAAGATGCCGATTCCCTCGATCCGCTCCGACAGTTCCTGGGATGTCATCTTGTCTATGTCCGTGCCGGTGACGACGTCTCCGCGGATGCCGAGCTCGCGGGCGATCGCGTTGGCGGTGTCCCGGTGGTCACCGGTGATCATCTTGACGTCGACTCCGGCGTTGTGCGCAAGGGCGATCGCGTCGCGGGCCTGGGGGCGTGGCGGGTCGGCGATGCCGACGAGACCTAGGAGGGTTAGGCCGGTCAGTCGATCGGCCAGTGCCTTGGCCGGGTCGGCGGATGCGTCCGGCGCGTCGTGAAGGATGACCGTGGCGGCGGCAAGCACCCGAAGTCCTTGGGAGGCCAACCGGGAGACTTCTGAAGCGAACAGGTCGTGCTGTGCTTTCTCGAGCGGGCGCACTCCTTGGGCTGTGAGCACGGATGTGCTACGTGCCAGTAGTACGTCGGGGGCGCCCTTGAGGTAGGCCTTGGCGCTGCCGTCCTCGTCGTGGACCGTGGCCATGAATTTACGTGAGCTGTCGAAGGGCAGTTCGGCGATCCGGGGCCGATCCGCACGTAGCGCCGCCACGTCGATGCCTGCCCGTGCGGCGGCAACCACCAGCGCCCCCTCGGTGGGATCACCGACAATGCCCGCGCTGGTAGGAACACCAGCCGGCTGGGCACCCTGGTCGAGAAGGATGGCGTCGCTGCACAGCACTAGCGGCTCGAGCAGTGTCTTGACCCCGTCGACGGGGGCACCTGTGGAATCGTCGACCAGCGCGCCTGGAGGGAAGTCCCCCTCGCCGGTGATTCGTATGTGTCTGCCGGCGTGCACGAGCGCACGGGCGGTCATCTGGTTGAGGGTCAAGGTGCCGGTCTTGTCGCTGCACACCACGGTCGCCGACCCGAGTGTCTCGACCGAGACGAGGCGTTTCACGATGGCACCGTGGCGGGCCATCCGGCCGACACCGAGAGCCAGAGTCAGCGCGAGCACCGCGGGCAGGCCTTCCGGCACGGTAGCGACCACAAGGGCGACCGCGCTGAGCGCGACCTCGGCCAGGGACTCACCGCGGGCGAAGGCAAGGGCCGCATAGACGGTGACCGCGATCCCGCCGATGAGCGCGATGCGTTTGCCGACCGCGTCGAGCTGCACCTGCAACGGTGTCTTGGGCACCTCGCCCTGTTCAAGCATCAGGGCAATGGCCCCTACCTCGGTGCGCATCCCGATCGCGGTGACTACCAGTTCGGCTCGGCCCCGGGTCAGTGCGGTGTTGACGTAGGCCATACACGTCCGCTCGGCGAGCGGCACCTTGTCCTCCCGAGTGGGGAGCGCAGCCGTTCCCTTGCGGACGGGCAAGGACTCACCGGTCAACGCCGACTCGTCGACCTCGACAGATACGGCGACCAGCAGGCGACCGTCTGCGGGTACCCGGTCTCCGGCCTCGAGGATGACGATGTCGCCGGGAACCAGCGCTGTGGCGTCCTGGACACCCTCGCTTCCGTTGCGGCGCACCCGGGCGGTCGGGGCGAGCATGTCGCGCAAGGCTTCCAGACTCCGCTCGGCCCGGTTCTCCTGGACGAAGCCGAGGGTGGCGTTGATCAGGAGCACGACGCCGATGACGACAGTGTCCTTGAGGTCGCCGATCAGTCCAGCGAGCAGCGCTGCAGCGATGAGGATGAGGATCAGCAGGCTACGAAACTGGTCCAGGAAGCGAGCCCAGGCTGGCCGGCGTGCGTGCTCGGCGAGCCGGTTCTCGCCGTACATCTCGCGCCGTCTCGCCACTTCAGCGTCGTCGAGGCCGGCCCGAGGGTCTACGGCCAGCGTCTGGACAACCTCAAGGGTTGTGCGCAAGTGCGGGTCAGGCGCAACGACAGCTTCCGCGCTCACGGCGCTGACAGGTGCTGCAACGAAGATCGGCATGACAGGCTCCTGGCTACGGTGGAGTTGACGAGAAACAGGTGAACTGGAAACGAGGATGAATCCGCTCTTCAGTCACCAGTGGGCGAGGCCCGGCACCGCTCACCGTTGGACCAGCACGGGACAGTGGGCGTGGCGGATCACTGTGACACTGGTTGAGCCGATCCCGTGTGATGCGAAACCGCCGGAACCGCTCGCCCCGGTCACGACGACTTGTGCGCCCTGAGATGCCTCGACCAGTTCGTGGACGGGGGACCGCCTAGCGAGGTGGGTCCTGACCTGCTCCTCAGGGTAGTTCTCGCGTGCCACACTGACCTCGCCGGTCATGACGTCGCTGGCCATCTCCTCCCGGATCGCCAAAGGGCCCGGGCTTCGGTAGGCGTGCACCGCTAGCACACCGACCCCGACCCGCTGGGCCGCTGCGAACGCCGCTTCAATCGCGGGCCGTGAGGCCCCCACTTCGTCGACACCGACGACAACAGGCCCCTGTGATTGCGTCTCACCGCGGACCACGACGGTCGGGCACGCGGCATGCGTGACCACTGAACTACTGACCGAGCCCAAGAGCAAGCTGCCGAACCCGCCAAGTCCACGGTTGCCGACGACCAGCAACTGAGCTTCCTGCGTAGCTGCGACAAGCCGGGTGTTGGCGGCGCCGACAGCCAGAGATGTTTCTACGGTCGGCCCAGGGCCGGCCGCTTCCGCGGTGGGCGCGACTCGCCGGCCCGCCTCGGTCGCCGCCCACCGCACTGCAGCATCGGCGATCAGCGAGCCGTCGGTTCCGACCAGCACCGGCAACCTCATGATGCAACGGTAGGCGCTCGATCCAGCTCCGGGCAGGGCCGAACGACCTCTTGTTGCAGGTTCTTCGGCGTCGCTAGGGCGTGTGGCACGGGTCGCCGGATGCCGAACTCGCCTAGAAGGTCCGCAAGATCAACGTCGACGACGACACCATCGGCGCACCGCGTGCCACCGCCGAGCTCAACGACGGCATCCCTGCCGGGGAGCGTGTGAAAGGGGTCGCGCGGGTGATGCGCGTGCACGGCATCCGGGGCTACCAGAAACGGCGACGGGTTCGCACGACGATCCCGAGCCGTCGGGGCAGAAGGTTCCCGAACTTCAAAGCGGGGACTTCACCGCCGGGGCGCCGAACCGGCGTCAGCTCGGCAACATCACCTGCCTCCCTCACACTGAGGGAGCAACCGGTATCTGGCGACCGAGATCGACCGCTACAGCCCTCGGCTCGTCCGGCGGGCACTCGCGGACCACATGCGCACCGAGCTCGTCGAGCGATGCCCCCAAGGCCGCCGCCACGATCCGCGGCCGTCTCGCCCGTGCGGTCTCTCACTCCGCCACGGGTCGGTCAACACCTTGAAGGACACGCCGGGCTCTGTGTCGATCTTGACGTGAGGCAGTCGATGCGTGCGGTCGGCACGTCCACTGCCAACGCGCTCGCGGAGTCGTTCAACGCCCGACGAGGTTGCCTATCGCCGTCAGGTGCTTCGGTGCCTCGTGAGTTACCAACACCCGCCCGAGGCACTCCTGGTGCACCGCCCAGGACATGGCCGGGTCTATGACACCTCCCACAGCACGCCGCAGCGACGACTTCTACCGCGGTGGCAGCCAGGACGAGGCAGGGACCATGGTCCCCCGCAAGAGTGCCCTTGGGCCATGTCGACCCAAGCTGGGACGCGCGAGCCTCACCCTATGAGCCGATCACTGGATCCCGCCAGCATCCGCGGCAGGATCGTCGTTGCCGACGACGGTTCCGACCACGCCGACCGTGCGGTCCGATGGGCGGCCGAGCAAGCGTCGCTGGAGCACCGCGGGCTGGCCGTTGTCTCTGTGGGCGACAAGGCAAGCAAGCTGGCAGATGAAGCCGTCGCAGCAGCGCGGCTCCTGCATCCTGACCTCTCTGTGACTGGTGCGGCCCTGTCCGGGGATCCTCGCCAGGTGCTGATCGATGCCTCGACGCAGGCATACATGCTGGTCGTCGGGTCGCGAGGTCGCGGAGCCGTGCGGAGCATGCTGCTTGGATCGGTCAGCGCCACGGTCAGCGCCCACGCGGCCTGCCCGGTGGTCGTCTGCCGCCCCTCGACCGTCGGCGACGCCCACGCCGGGGTGGTGGTGGGCGCCGACGCAACGCTTGAGTCGCTACCGGTCATTGAGTTCGCGTACCGTCAGGCGTCTCTGCGCGACTACTCCCTCACGGTCTTGCACTCCTTTTGGGACGCCGCGGCTGCTGTGGCCCAGTACCATGAGGCCCGAGGCAAGCAGGCCGCCTGGCCAGAACTCGAGGATCTGCGCGCCAGCCTCTCCGAGTCTGTGGCGGGCCTCGCCGAGAAGTACCCCGACGTGCCTGTCACCCTCACGCTCAAGCACGGCTTCGCCGATGAAGCACTCAGCCCGCGCCACGTCGGATGGGACATGATCGTCGTGGGGCGTCACCCCATGACGTCGCTCTCGCGACTGCTCACTGGCTCCATCGCCACCTCGGTCATCGAGCGCGCCCACGCCACAGTGGTAGTAGTCCCCCAAGAACCGCGCTCGTCGTGACCGTGAGGCAGCCTTCTCGCCTGACCCGGGCCGAGGCTTCACAACGTCCGGCGACAACCAACGAAATCGAATCGGAGCCCGCCGTGCGGACACCCGTGGACAAGCTCCTCAACAGGGTCCAGCGCCCTGACGCATACCGCGAGGCGTGATCTCCTCAGCCGGCACCCCGATCGTGCTCCAACATGTAGACAGCAACATCGCGCAGCAACAGCCACGACCTGGCAGCACCCCGGCCGCCTCGTCACCCCAAGGGCGAGCGCAGGGTGACGGAGATGTCCAAGAGCAGCCCGGCGACGTCGACCTGGAACCCGCCGCCGGCGAGGTGGTCGGCGGTGACCGGGCCGTCGTGGCGAAGCTGGGCGAGGCCGACGCTGCGACCGACCGTGGCACCCCAGGCGCCGCTGGTGACCTGCCCCACCGGCGCGCCGTGGTGGAGCACCAGCTCCCCGCCCCAGAGCATCGCGTCGGGGTCGTCGACGGTGAAGGAGACGACGCGCCGCCGCGGCCCGCCGGCCGCGAGCGCCGATCGGTGGGCAGCCAGAGCATCACGCCCCAGGAAGTCCTTCGACCCCGAGAGCGCGGTGGCGAAGACCAGGCCGGCCTCGACGGGGGTGACGTCGGGGGTGAGCTCGCGGCCGAAGGCCCGGTAGCCCTTCTCGAGGCGCAGCGACTCGATCGTGTAGTAGCCCGCGTCGCGCAGCCCGAGGTCGGCACCGACCTCGTGGAGCAGGTCGTGGACCCCGGC
This sequence comes from Nocardioides psychrotolerans, assembly GCF_900113685.1. GTDB lineage: Bacteria > Actinomycetota > Actinomycetes > Propionibacteriales > Nocardioidaceae > Nocardioides > Nocardioides psychrotolerans. Next base: position 45,427 of record NZ_FOQG01000011.1, on the reverse strand, counting down.
CGCGAGCTCGACCGGGACCATGAGCTCCCAGCCCAGCTCCCCGACGTACGTCATCCGCGTGGCCCGGCAGACGGCGTGCCCCAGCGCCAGCTCGCGGCTGGTCGCGAAACCGAAGGCCTCCTCCGAGAGGTCGGCGTCGGCGACCCGGGACAGCAACGCGCGCGACGACGGCCCCATCACGCCCAGCACCGTGAACGCAGTCGTCACGTCGCGCACCCGGGCGCCACGCGCGTGGCGCGAGAGCCAGTCGAGGTCGCGGACGGTCGTCGCTGAGCTGGAGACCAGCAGGAAGGAGTGCTGCCCCGTGCGCGTGACGGTCAGGTCGGCCTCGTAGGTGCCGCGCGCGTTGAGCAGCGGGGTGTAGACGCAGCGGCCGACCGGCACGTCGACGTCGGCGGCGCACACCCACTGCAGGGCGTCGAGCGCGTCGAGGCCCTCGACGACGTACTTGCTGAACGACGTCTGGTCGAAGACCGCGACGGCCTCACGGGTGGCGCGCTGCTCCTCGACCGACCACGGGAGCCAGGACGGCTTGCCCCAGGTGTAGTCCAACCGCGCGTGCGCCGGTGACGGCGCGAAGACGTTGGGCCGCTCCCAGCCCATCCGGGAGCCGAAGACCGCCCCCCGCGCGGCCAACCGGTCGTGCAACGGCGACATCCGGAATGGTCGCGCGGAGGTGAGCTCGCGGTTGGGCCACGGCACGGCGTAGTGCAGCCCGAGCACCTCGGCCACCCGCGAGCGCAGCCACCGGTTGTTGGCGTTGAACGGCGCGAAACGGCGTACGTCGACGCCTACGAGGTCCGTGGTCGGCTCCCCGGCCACGATCCACTCGGCCAACGCGTGGCCGGCGCCACCGGCCGAGGCGATGCCCACGGAGTTGAAGCCCGCGCCCACGAAATAGCCGTGGAGCCCCGGCACCTCGCCGAGGAGGAACTGGTTGTCGGGCGTGAACGACTCGGGGCCGTTGTAGAACTTGCGGATCCCGGTCTCGCCGAGCACCGGGATCCGGTGGACCGCCTGCTCCATCAGGACCGAGAAGTGCTCCCAGTCCTCCTCGAGCAGCTGGAACTCGAAGGGGTAGGGCAGGTCGTCGGGCGAGCGCCAGGGCTTGGCCTCGGGCTCGAAGCCGCCGACCACGAGCCCGCCGGTCTCCTCCTTGAAGTAGGTCCATCCGTCGGGGTCACGCATGATCGGCAGGTCCGGACGCACCCCCTCGATCGGCTCGGTGACGACGTAGAAGTGCTCGGCGGAGTGCAGCGGCACCGTCGCGCCGACCATGTCGCCGAGCGCCTTGGCCCACTGGCCGGCGCAGTTGACCACGACCTCGGCACCGACCGTCCCGTGGTCGGTGACGACGCCGGCCACCGAGCGGCGCTCTCCCCCGGTCGTGACGACCTGGAAGCCGGTGACCCGGCAGCCCTCGACGATCCGCGCACCGCGGGACCGCGCTCCCTTGGCCAGCGACTGGGTGAGGTCGGTCGGGTTGACCTTGCCGTCACCCGGCAGCCAGACGGCGCCCAGGACGTCGTCGACCTGCATGACGGGCCACAGCTCCTGGGCGCGCGCGGGCGAGATCAGCTCGCACTCCATGTCGTAGGCCGTGGCGCTGGCGGCCGTGCGCCGCAGCTGAGTCATCCGGTCCTCGGTGCGGGCCACGATGACCCCGCCGACACCGGCATAGCCGGTGGCGAGTCCGGTCTCCGCCTCGAGCGCGGCGTAGAGCTCGGCGGAGTACTGCACCAGCCGGGTGCCGCCCTCCGAGGCGCGCAGCGGTCCGACGAGCCCGGCGGCGTGCCACGTCGTGCCGCTTGAGAGCCGGCCCTGCTCGAGGAGCAGCACGTCGGTCCACCCCAGCTTGGTGAGGTGGTAGGCCACCGAGGCGCCGATGACGCCCCCGCCGACGATGACGACCCGGGCGCGCTCGGGGAGGTCAACCACGTGCCACCTCCGTCAGCAGGTTGGCGAGGTCCGGGCCGCGGAACACCGCGGCCGCCTTCTCGAAGCGCACGAGACCCCAGTCGTAGAAGTCGAACTCGAAGGGACTGACCGCCGCCTGGATGAAGCCCCAGAGCGACCAGCCATAGGCCGAGCAGAGCGCCTGCACCCGAACCCGCGCCACGTCGGCCCGGGTCACGTCGTCGAAGTAGGCCTCGGCCCACGCCTCGGTCCGGGCGACGTCGAAGCCGCACTCGGTGGCGGTGTTGCCGAGCTCGAAGGCCGCGTCGTTGTTGCCGGAGTACTCGTAGTCGATGAGCCACGTGCGCCCGCCGTCGTCGATGAAGTTGGCGGCCAGCAGGTCGTTGTTGCACGGGACGGTGGGTCGGGGCGCGGCCTCGAGGGCCCGGCGTACGTCGGACCAGGCGTCCTCGAAGTCGTCGTAGCCGCGGGGCAGCGGCAGGCCCCGGGAGACCACGGTCGCGAGGTATGAGGCGCGGCGCGCGAACATGTCGAAGTCGCCGTCGAAGCGCGGCCCTCCGTGCAGACGTCGTACGGCGCCCGCGGCGCGCGCGAGCACGTCCGGGTCGGCGAAGGAGTCATCGGTGAGCACGTCGCCGGGCAGGAACTCGATGACCAGCATCTGCAGGTCCGGGCGATATTCCACGACCTGCGCCCCGACCCCGGCCCGCGCGGCACGCACGGTGTTGTGGTGCTCGGCGTCGCGGTCGATGCCGAGCAGCCCGGCGTCACCGTGGGAGCAGCGCACCACGTAGTCGCCGCCGTCGTCAGTGCGGACCCGCACGTTGTGGTTGGTCAGCCCCCCAGGCAGGTCGGTGACGTGCCGGGACCGCCCCGCCAGGCAGGCGAGGCGGTCCAGGTCAGAGTCGAGCTGGCTCACGCGTCCGGTCGATCAGTCGTCGAAGGCCTCGACGACTGCCTTGTCGAAGGTGACCTGCGGCCCGGTGAACCAGTGCTTGGCCGACACGCTCCACCAGATCGCCAGGACCGCCAGCGCTCCGAGTGTCAGCACGGGTGCGTAGTTCACGAACTTCCAGGAGAAGTCCTCGTTGAAAGGATTGCCTGCCGGGACGAACGGGAGCACGAAGTAGACGCTGATGATCGCGATCTCGGCCACGGCGACCAGGTTCATCCACTTGTACTTCGAGCCGTTGGTCCACGACCCGGCCTCGAAGGCGTCCCCCATCCGCCAACGCAACCAGATCGGGATCAGGAAGGCGAGGTAGAGCCCGATGACCGCCACCGAGACGACGGCGTAGAACGCGGTGGGCACGATGAGCGGCTCAGCCTCGGTGCCGATGTTGACCTCGACCAGCGCTGGCAGCGTGATCAGCGCCGCGACGACCGCGACGAGCATGACCGCGTTGGCGGGCACCTTGTTGCTGTTGACCTTGGCCCACAGCGAGGAGCCCGGGATCGCCTTGTCCCGGCTGAACGCGAAGGTCATGCGGGAGGAGCTGGTCATGCAGGCCGTGAGGCAGAAGAACTGCCCGACCGCCGAGATCAGCAGGACCGTCCCCGCCACGTTGGTGTCGAGCGCCGAGGTGAAGATGTAGGCGACTCCCCCAGCGCCGACACCGGCGTTGTCCGGGCTGCCCGTGGCATCGTCGGGGATGGCGAAGAGGAAGGCCAGCAGCAGCAGCCAGCCACCGATCGCTGAGTAGAGGATCGAGCGCCAGATCCCCTTGGCAGCACCCTCGGACGCCGCCTGGGTCTCCTCGGACAGGTGGGCGGAGGCGTCGAAACCGGTGATCGTGTACTGGGTGAGCAGGAGGCCGAAGGGCATGACGAGCAGCCAGTAGGTCATGCCGCTGCTGGAGCCACCGTCGTAGCCGGAGTTGTTGAAGCGCTCGGTGAAGACATAGCTGAAGCTCTGGTGGTTGTCGGGCAGGAACACCAAGATCAGGATGATCGCAAGCGCACCCACGACGTGCCACCAGACCGAGACGTTGTTCATCACGGCCATCAGGTGACCGCTGAAGATGTTGAGCAGCGAGGCGAGCACGAGCACGGTCAGGAAGATGATGAACACCCGATTGAGCGAGTAGCCGCCCGCGTAGGACTCGGAGAAGACGCTCAGGGTCAGGTCGATGAAGGTCGCGCACCCGTAGGCCACGGAGGCCGTGACGGCGATGAGCCCGATGAGGTTGAGCCAGCCCGCGAAGAAGCCGGCCTTGGGCCCACCCATCTTGGCCGCCCACCAGTAGATGCCGCCCGAGGTCGGATAGGCGGAGACCAGCTCGGACATCGTGAAGCCGATGATCAGGATGAAGACGGAGACGATCGGCCAGCCCCACGAGATCGCGACCGGGCCACCGTTGTTGAAACCCTGGCCGAAGGTGGTGAAGCACCCGGCGAGGATCGAGATGATGGAGAACGAGATCGCGAAGTTGGAGAAGCTGGACCAGGTGCGGCTCAGCTCCTGCTTGTAGCCGAGCTTGGCGAGGTGCTCCTCGTCGGCGCTCAGCTGGGGTGCGTGGTGTTCGCGGATGGGCTCGTGTGCTTCGGGCATGCGCACCTCTCAGGCAGTGGCGGGTTGGGGGGAACCTAGACCTGTCCGTTCGGGGGTGTAAATGCCCCGGCGTAAATTGGTCTGAACTCAGACCATTCGTGGTCACGGTGTTTGACAGGGCGCTCCACCGAATCGAAGATGTGGCGCATGACCGGGTCCGCCGCGCAGCACCTGCCCGAGGCGCTGCTCCGACCCGTCCGAGGTCACCACGCCTTCGAGGCCTGCGTGGAGCAGCTCGGGACCGCGATCCGCCTGGGCGTCTTCCCCCTCGGCTCAGCACTGCCGGCCGAGCGCGAGCTCGCCGCCCGGCTGCACGTCTCGAGGGCGACGCTGCGCGAGGCGATGGCCGCGTTGCGCCAGGCCGGACTAGTCGAGACCACCCGGGGTCGCGGTGGCGGCACGGTCGTCACGCTCAAGCCACGGACCCCGTCGGCTCGCGCCGCGCTGCGGGTCACGGCGGTCAAGCGCCAGGACTGGCTGGACGCGCTGGAGTACCGGCGCGTGGTCGAGCCCGGCGCGGCCGCGCTCGCCGCCCAGCTGGAGCTGACCGACGTACGACGGGAGCAGCTGGAGCGTGCCCACGAGGAGGTCGCCCACGCGGGCCGACCTGCCCCGCACCGGCAGGCCGACAGCCGGTTCCACCTGACCATCGCGGCGATGAGCGAGTCACCGCGCCTCATCGAGGCCGTCACATCGGTCCAGTCCACCCTGCACGAGATGCTGCTGGCGATCCCGGTGCTGGACACCAACATCGCCCACTCCGACCGTCAGCACGCCACCGTCGTCCGCGCGATCCTTGCCGGCCGTCCCGATCGGGCCCGGAAGGCCATGGAGAACCACTGCGACGACACGGCCGCGCTGCTGCGCGGCCTCCTGGGATAGGAGACCCCCATGGCTACGACTGGTACGACTGGCACGACCGAACTGCGCAACCAACGCCACCTGAGCATGCAGCACCTGCTCGACCAGATCGGCAACGGGGCGATCGACACCGTGATCGTGGCGTTCACCGACATGCAGGGACGCCTGCAGGGCAAGCGCCTGCACGGTGCCTACTTCGCCGAGCACGTCGTCGGCCACGGCACCGAGGGCTGCAACTACCTGCTCGCGGTCGACGTCGACATGAACACCGTGGACGGCTACGCGATCTCCTCGTGGGAGCGCGGCTACGGCGACATGGAGTTCGTCCTCGACGAGCGCACGGTCCGGTTGCTGACCCACCTGCCCGCCACGGCGATGGTGCAGTGCGACCTGGTGTGGCCCTCCGCCGACGGCAGCGAGCACGATCCGGTCGTGCAGTCACCGCGCACGATCCTCCAGCAGCAGCTGGACCGTTGCGCCGAGCAGGGCTGGACAGCGCTGTCGGGCACCGAGCTCGAGTTCATCGCCTTCGAGGACACCTACGAGGCCGCCTGGGACGCCGGCTACCGCGGCCTGCGACCGGTCAACCAGTACAACGTCGACTACTCCATCCTCGGCACCACCCGCGTCGAGCCCCTGCTGCGCTCGATCCGCAACCACATGTACGCCGCCGGACTCGACGTCGAGGGCGCCAAGGGTGAGTGCAACTTCGGCCAGCACGAGATCGGCTTCCTCTACGCCGATGCCCTCACGACCGCCGACAACCACGTCGTCTACAAGAACGCCGCGAAGGAGATCGCCGCCCAGCAGGGCAAGGCACTCACGTTCATGGCGAAGTACGACCAGCGCGAGGGCAGCTCCTGCCACATCCACCTGTCGCTGCGTGGCACTGACGGGTCGCTCGTCTTCTGGGACGCCGAGACCGGGCAGCGCACACCGCTCTACGACCACTTCGTCGCCGGCGTGCTCGCGACGGTGCGTGACTTCACGCTGCTCTACGCGCCCAACATCAACTCCTACAAGCGGTTCGCCGACGGCTCGTTCGCGCCCACCACCATCGCGTGGGGACACGACAACCGCACCTGCGCCGTGCGACTGGTCGGGCGCGGGGCCGGAGCGCGCATGGAGAATCGCGTGCCGGGTGCCGACGTCAACCCCTACCTCGCGCAGGCCGCGATGATCGCGGGCGGCCTGCACGGGATCGAGCAGCAGCTCGAGCTCGAGCCGGAGCTGGTCGGCAACGCCTACACGTCGGGCCGCCCCAAGGTCCCGACGACGATGACCGAGGCGCGTGAGATCTTCGCCTCGTCCGCGATCGCCCGCGCGGCCCTCGGTGACGCGGTCGTCGACCACTACACCAACATGGCCGACGTGGAGCTTGCCTCCTACAACGCCACCGTCACCGACTGGGAGCTGCGTCGCGGCTTCGAGAGGCTCTGATGTCCAACACCTTCACCGTGATCAACCCGGCGACCGCGACCCCGGTCGTCGACGTGTCGCTGGCCTCCGTGGCGGAGGCCGACGCCGCCATCGGCCGCGCCCACGAGGCTTTCCCAGCGTGGCGCGACGTGGCACCCGGCGAACGCGCCCGGTTGCTGCGGCGCTTCGCGGCCGTGGTCGACGAGCACGTCGAGGAGCTTGCCGGGATCGAGGTGCGCAACGCCGGCCACACGTGGGGCAACGCCCGCTGGGAGGCCGGCAACGTCCGGGACTGCCTCAACTACTACGCCGGCGCCCCGGAGCGGATGTTCGGCCGGCAGATCCCGGTGGCGGGCGGCACCGACATCACCTTCCACGAGCCGCTCGGCGTGGTGGGGATCATCGTGCCGTGGAACTTCCCGATGCCCATCGCAGGTTGGGGATTCGCCCCCGCGCTGGCGGCCGGCAACACGGTCGTGCTGAAGCCGGCGGAGCTGACGCCGTTGACCGCGATCCGGCTCGGCGAGCTGGCGCTCGAGGCCGGGCTGCCCGAGCACGTGCTCACCGTGGTCCCCGGCAAGGGCTCGGTCGTCGGCGAGCGCTTCGTGACCCACGAGCTCGTCCGCAAGGTGGTGTTCACCGGCTCCACCGCGGTCGGCAAGAAGATCATGGCCGGCTGTGCAGACCAGGTGAAGCGGGTGACCCTCGAGCTCGGCGGCAAGAGCTCCAACATCGTCTTCGCGGACGCCGACATCGCCGCCGCGGCAGCCGCCGCCCCCGGGTCGGTCTTCGACAACGCCGGCCAGGACTGCTGTGCGCGCTCGCGCATCCTGGTCGAGCGGTCGGCGTACGACGAGTTCCTGACGCACCTCGAGCCGGCCGTCACCGGCATGCGGGTGCTCGACCCGAGCGACGAGTCCTCCGAGATGGGACCGCTGATCTCAGCGGCCCAGCGCGACACCGTGCGGGGCTACCTCGACGAGGTCGACGTCGCGTTCGCCGGCTCGACCCCCGGCGGCGACGGTTTCTGGATCCCGCCGAGCGTGGTGACCCTCGACGACCCGAGCGCGCGGATCTGGCGCGAGGAGGTCTTCGGACCGGTCGTCGCCGTGATGCCCTTCGACGACGACGCCCATGCCGTCGAGCTGGCCAACGACACCGAGTACGGCCTGTCCGGCTCGATCTTCACCACCGACCTGGGTCGGGGCCTGCGGGTCGCCCGCGCGGTCGAGGCCGGCAACCTCAGCGTCAACTCGCACTCCGCGGTCCGCTACTGGACGCCGTTCGGCGGCTACAAGCAGTCCGGCCTCGGACGCGAGCTCGGACCGGACGCCCCGATGGCGTTCACCGAGGAGAAGAACGTTTTCATCGCCCACTGAGGAGCGCCGCGACGACGCCCCGCAACCCAGCGGGTCTCGACACGCTCGCTCCGCTCGCTGCTCGACCAACGGAGGAACTCATGGCAGGACGGATCCAGGACCGCGTCGCGGTCGTCACCGGCGGTTGCTCGGGCATCGGCCTGGCCACCGTGCGGCGCTTCGTCGCCGAGGGCGCGAAGGTCGTCATCGGTGACATCGACGACGCCCGTGGCGCCGCGATCGTCGAGGAGCTCGGGGGTGTCGACGTCGTCACCTACGTGCACGTCGACGTCACCGACAAGGACCAGGTCGACGCGCTGTTCCAGACGGCCAAGGACACCTACGGCGCGGTGGACATCGCGTTCAACAACGCCGGCATCTCGCCGCCCGAGGACGACTCGATCCTCGACACCGACCTCGCCGCCTGGCGCAAGGTGCAAGAGGTCAACCTGACGAGCGTCTACCTGTGCTGCAAGGCCGCGCTCCCCCACATGCTCGAGCAGGGGCGGGGCTCGATCATCAACACGGCCTCGTTCGTCGCGGTCATGGGCGCGGCGACCTCGCAGATCTCCTACTCCGCCTCCAAGGGCGGCGTGCTGTCGATGACCCGTGAGCTCGGCGTGCAGTTCGCCCGCCAAGGCGTGCGCGTCAACGCGCTCTGCCCCGGGCCGGTCAACACGCCCCTGCTCCAGGAGCTCTTCGCCAAGGACGAGGAGCGGGCGGCCCGCCGCCTCGTGCACGTCCCGATGGGCCGCTTCGGGGAGCCCGAGGAGATGGCGTCCGCAGTGCTGTTCCTCGCCTCGGACGACTCCTCCTTCATGACGGCCAGCACGTTCCTGGTCGACGGAGGCATCTCCGGCGCCTACGTCACCCCGATCTGAGCATGAGGTGATCCCCCTCATCGGCCTCAGCGTCTACCGCGAGCAGGCACGCTGGGGCGTCTGGGACCAGCAGGCCGACCTGCTGCCCTCGGCGTACGCCGACGCGGTGAGCGCCACGGGGGGCCTGTCGGTCCTGCTGCCCCCGGTCGACGTGCCCGGGGCGGCCGACGCTGTCGTGGCCCGCCTCGACGGGCTGGTCGTCACGGGCGGCGCCGACGTGGACCCTGCCCGCTACGGCGCCGAGCCACACCCGCGCACGGCCGCCTGGCGACCCGAGCGCGACGCGTGGGAGAGCGCGCTGCTCGATGCCGCCGACGCGGTGGGCCTACCGGTGCTGGGCGTGTGTCGTGGCATGCAGCTGATGGCCGTGCACGCCGGTGGCTCGCTCGACCAGCACACGCCGGACCTGGTCGAGCACGAGCAGCACAGCCCGGGCGGAGCGGCCTTCGGCTCCGTCGCCGTGCGGGTGAGTGCCGGCACGAGGCTGGCGGGGCTGGTCGGCGATGCCCTCGACGTCAGCTGCCACCACCATCAGTCGGTGCGGGAGCACCCGGGGTTCGTCGCGACCGCCCGCGCCGAGGACGGCACGCTCGAGGCGATGGAGCGAGAGGGTGGGCGGTTCTGCGTGGCTGTCCAGTGGCACCCCGAGACCGCGACCGACGTCGGCCTGCTGGCCGGGCTCGTGCGCGCCGCGGCGTCGTACGGGCAGGGCCGCGGGTGAGGACCGCCTCCTGACACACTGCGGGCCATGGCGCTGGAGCAGATCCCTGACATCCTGGGCGACCCCTGGGTCTCCGAGACCTTCGCGCTGAGTCCCGACGCCGAGGGCGCCGTCGTCGCGACCATGGTCAGTCACCGGTCCACGGTCGGCAACCGCGGCGCGGTGCTACACGTGCACGGCTTCGCCGACTACTTCTTCCACACCGAGTACGCCCAGTGGTGGATCGAGCGCGGCTACGACTTCTACGCCCTCGACCTGCGCAAGTACGGCCGCTCGATCCTGCCCCACCAGACCCCCAACTACGTCGCGGACCTTCGCGAGTACGACGACGAGCTGGCCGAGGCGTGGCAACGGATCACCGAGCGTGACGGTCACAGCCAGGTCGTGGCCTCCGCACACTCGACCGGCGGACTGGTCCTGCCGCTGTGGCTCAACCGGGTGCGACCGCGAGGCCTCGCGGCGCTGGTGCTCAACTCGCCGTGGCTGGACCTGCAGGGTGGGGCTGCCACGCGGGTGATCGGCACGCCGCTGATCAAGCAGGTCGGCGCCCGGCAACCGATGCGCCAGATCCGGCGCAACGTCACCGGCCTCTACGGTCGCAGCCTGCACCACCACCACGAGGGCGAGTGGGACTTCGACCTGCAGTGGAAGCCGCTGATGTCCTTCGCCGTCTACGCCGGCTGGCTGCGCGCGGTGCGCCACGGGCATGCCGAGCTGCAGAAGGGTCTCGACGTGCGCTGCCCCGTGCTCGTGCTCTCCTCCGACCGATCCTCGCAACCGATGGTGATGGGCGAGGATGTCCACACCACCGACATCGTGCTCGACGTGGAGCAGATCCGGCGCTGGTCGACCGCGCTCGGTCGCCACGTCACCTACATCGCGATCCCCGGCGCCCGGCACGACGTCGTGCTGTCGCGGCCCGGGCCCCGCGCCCGCGTCTACGACGAGATCGGGCGTTGGCTCACGACGTACGTCGCTCCGCCGTCGCGCACGCTGCTGTGACGATCTGGTCTCCCTGCTGCAGGTCGTGTGCCGCCGAGCTTGTCCGGGCGCGGTGCACGACACACGACCCGGTCCTCGCCCCGGCATCACCGGGCAGACGCTAGGTTGACCCCCATGAACCCTGTGACCGGACTCGCCCTGGGCCGCATCGCCGTGGGCGTCGCCTCGCTCGCCAAGCCCGACCTCGTCGCCATGACGATGGGCCAGACCCCCTCACCGCTGCTGACGCAGTGGTTCGGCTCCCGGGAGATCGCGTTGGGCGCGGTCACCCTGCTCGCCACCGGCAGCGCCCGGCGCAACCTGGTGCTCGTCGGCGCGCTCGTCGACGGCACCGACGCCGGCACGGCGTACGCCGGGATCCAGGCGGGCCAGATCCCCAAGGAGATCGGCTTCGGTCTGGTCGCCGTGGCCTCCGGTGCAGTCATCGCCGGGTTCCTCGGCCTCAGGGACGGACGCCGACGCGCCAAGAAGAAGCTCGCACTCACCTCCTGACCCGACGTCGTACGCCGAGTCGGCGCGATGTTGCAGGCATTGCGACATCGCGCCGACTCGGCACTCGGCATTGGGGGTTCGGTGAGCGGCCGCGTGATCAGTCGAGCACGAAGACCGCGAGAGCGGCCAGTCCGACCACGACGATGAAGGCCCGCAGCACCGGCTGCGGCAGGCGGCGACCGACGCGGGCGCCGAGGACGCCACCGATGACGGCGCCGACGCCGATCAGGCCGACGACGCGCCAGTCGACGTCGGCGACGAAGACGAACAGCAACCCGGCGACGCCGTTGACGACGGCCGCGAGGACGTTCTTGGCGCCGTTGAGGCGTTGGAGGGAGTCGTCGATGCCGATGCCCAGCACCGCCATGAGCAGCACGCCCTGGGCGGCGCCGAAGTAGCCGCCGTAGACCCCGGTCAACAAGACGGCGGGCCAGACCCACCAGGCCGCGTCACGCTCGTGCGTGCCACGCTCCAGCGCGCGCCCGGCCACCCATCGCGAGAGGCGCGGCTGGAAGATCACCAGCGCGACGCCGAGCAGGATGAGCACCGGCACGATCGCCGCGAACGCCCCGTCGGGCAGGACCAGCAGGAGCATCGCCCCGGTGAGACCGCCCACGAGCGAGGCCGAGACCAGTCGCAGGATGCGGCTGCGCTGGCCCGCCAGCTCCCGGCGGTAGCCGATGGCTCCCGTGACGGAACCCGGCACCAGCCCGATGTTGTTGGAGACGTTGGCCGTCACCGGTGGGATGCCGAAGGCGAGCAGCGTCGGGAAGGTGATCAGGGTCCCGGACCCGACGATCGTGTTGATGCCACCGGCCGCGATCCCGGCGAGCAGGATCGCGGCCGCCTCGAAGAACGACACCCGTCAGGTCAGGGTTGAGCGGGTGGTGTGCCCGGCTCGTCCGCGATGTCGGCGGGCGGCCCAGCGGGTGGAACGGGTGGAGCGGTGGGCGCAGCAGGCGTCGGTGGCACGACGGGTTTGCCCGGGTTGGCAGCCGCCTTGGCCTCCGCGATGGCGTCCTCGACGGCCTTGCTGGTCTTCCCCCGCTCGGACTCGGCGAGCGCACCGCTGCCGGCGAGCTTGGCCGGCTCCATGCTGCCCATGTCGACCCGGTTGCGGGGGCCCGCGTTCTCCTTGGGGATGCCGGCCATCTCCGACATCGTGGAGCCGAGACCCTCGAGCGCCTTGCCGATCTCGCTGGGCACGATCCACAGTTTGTTGGAGCTGCCCTCGGCGAGCTTGGGCATCATCGTGAGGTATTGGTAGGCCAGCAGCGACTGGTCGGGGTTGCCGTCGTGGATCGCCTGGAAGACGGTCTGGATGGCCTGGCCCTCACCCTGGGCCCGCAGGATGGACGACTCCCGGTCGGCCTGGGCGCGCAGGATCAGCGACTCGCGGTCACCCTCGGCGGAGAGGATGGAGGCCTGCTTCTCACCCTCGGCCGTGAGGATCGCCGCCTGGCGACCACCTTCGGCGGTCAGGATCTGCGCACGCTTGTCACGGTCGGCGCGCATCTGCTTCTCCATCGAGTCCTTGATGGAGGGCGGCGGGTCGATGCCCTTGAGCTCGACACGGTTGACGCGGATGCCCCACTTGCCGGTCGCCTCGTCCAGCACTCCGCGCAGCCGGGTGTTGATCTCGTCGCGGCTGGTCAGGGTGCCTTCGAGGTCCATGCCACCGACGATGTTGCGCAGCGTGGTCATGGTGAGCTGCTCGACGGCCTGGATGTAGTTGGCGATCTCGTAGGTCGCCGCGATCGGGTCGGTGACCTGGAAGTAGATGACGGTGTCGATGGAGACCACCAGGTTGTCCTGGGTGATCACCGGCTGCGGCGGGAAGCTCACGACCTGCTCGCGCAGGTCGATGAGGTAGCGCACCTTGTCGATGAACGGCACCACGACGTTGAGGCCCGCGGACAGGGTCTCCTTGTATTTGCCGAAGCGCTCCACGATGCCGGCGCGTGCCTGGGGCACGATCCGCACCGTCTTGGCGAGCAGCACGATGACGAACAGGAACAGCAGACCGAGCAGGATCAGGTAGATCACGACTGTCTCCTCTGAGGGTGGGAGGTCCGGCGAGCCTACGGGCTAGGACTCGATGACGCCGACCGGGTGGACGTAGGCGGTGGCGCCCTTGATCGCGAGGACCTCGACGCTCTGGCCCGGCACCAGCGTGAGGTGCTCGTCGTAGGGCGCCGCGGTCCAGATCTCGCCGCCGATCTTGATGCGCCCGACCTCGAGACCGGTGATGGTCTGGGTGACGATCGCACGCTGGCCGACCAGCTTGCCGTGGCCGAGGCTGAGCTCGGGGCCGCCGTGGAAGCGCTTGGCGATCGGCGGTCGCACCAGGGCCAGCATGGCGACGGAGGCACCGGCTGCCACCACGGCCTGGAGCACGAACGGTGCCCCCAGGAGCGCGGTCGTCATGCCGGCCACGGCACCGACGGCGACCATGATCAGCACCAGGTCGAGGCTGAACATCTCGGCCACACCCAGGACGATGGCCAGGCCCAGCCAGGCCTGCCACAGGTTGTCCAAGATCCAGTCCATGGTGGAACCCTATCGGTGACGCGTCTGTCGACGCGCCGACCAGCGGCCGTCCTCCTGGCGGATGGTCAACGGCATGCCGAACGTCGCGGCGAGGTTGGCCTCGGTGAGGACGTCGTCGAGCAGGCCCGCGGCGACGACGGCCCCTTGGCGCAGCAGCAGCGCGTGGCTGAAGCCGGGCGGGATCTCCTCGACGTGGTGGGAGACCAGCACGGTGGCCGGGGAGTCGGCGTCCATGGCCAGCACCGAGAGCGTCGAGACGAGGTCCTCGCGACCGCCGAGGTCCAGCCCGGCGGCCGGCTCGTCGAGCAGCAGCAGCTCGGGGTCGGCCATGAGAGCCCGGGCGATCTGCACGCGCTTGCGCTCGCCCTCGCTCAGGGTGCCGAAGGTGCGATCGGTGAGGCTGCTGACGCCGAGCTCGGTCAGCAGGCTCGCCGCACGGTCGTGGTCGAGGGTGTCGTAGTCCTCACGCCAGCGTCCGACGACGCCGTAGGAGGCCGACACGACGACGTCGTGGACGCGCTCGCCGCGCGGGATCCGCTCGGCGAGGGCCGCGCTGGTGAGGCCGATGCGGGGGCGCAGCTCGAAGACGTCGACCGTGCCGAGCACCTCGTCGAGGATGCCAGCCACCCCGGACGTCGGGTGCACCTGCGCGGACGCGACCTGCAGCAGGGTCGTCTTGCCCGCTCCGTTGGGGCCGAGCACGACCCAGCGCTCGTCCTCCTCGACGGTCCAGGAGACCTCATCCAGCAGGGTGGCCTCGCCCCGACGAACCGTGACGTCCGCGAACTCCAGCACTGCTCCCATGCCGCTCACCCTATCCAGGGCCGTTGCCGGTCCCGCGGCTATCCTCGACCGTCGTGACCACTCCTCTCGCCGTGTCGGCCCGCGTCGCCTGGTGGGGCACCGCGTGGCTGCGGGGGCACGTGGTCGCCGACCAGCTCCTCGATGCCGTCCTGGAGGACAGCGTCGCCCACGTCGTCTCCGGGATCGACGGCGTCGACGGCGACTCGATCCTCGGCGCGCTGGCCCGGCTGCGGGCACTCGGTGCCCACGCGTTCGGCGCGACCTTCCCCGCGGAGGGCGACCTGGTGGGCCTCGGCGGACCGGCAGAGTTCAACCGGGCTGCCCTGGAGGTCGGTGAGGGGGTGGTCGCCGTGGGAGCGGGCATCGGCCTGACCCCGCGCGCCGTCGGGCCGGCGTACGAGTGGGTGGCGCACCTGGCCGCACCTCGCCAGGTGCCCGACGTCGGCGAGGCCGACCGCGCACTGCGCGCGGCACTGCTCCACGCCTCCGAGGACTTGGCCGCACTCGAGGTCGCGAAGTGGCGCCCCGAGGTGGCCGATCGGCTGCTGAACCTGCGGCACCGCACGACGTACGTCGCTCCCCCGGGCGTGCCGGACCGGTGCATCGACCTGGCCGCGCGAGGTCAGCAGGCGCTGGAGATCGTGGAGATAGCGCTCGAGGACGACGGCGGGGCACTGAGCGTCGTGGAGATCGAGCAGCGCCGGGCGGCCCTCGTGCCGCTCGAGCGAGCCGGGCGACGGGCGCTGGTCGCGGCGTTCTCGCCCGAGGGCTGGCCTCCGGGCTGAGCTGCGGGCCGAGCTGCGGGACCAGATGCGCACCTGTCCGCCGGGCGTAGCCGGGCGGCTCAGGCGCCGGCATGGACGGGGCCTGCGACCATCCACCTGCGGGCGATAACCTCACCAGCACCATGAGCGTGCCGAAGTCGAAGCCCGAGACGCTGCTGATCACCCTCACCGGCAAGGACCGGCCCGGGGTGACCTCCTCGATCTTCGCCACCCTGGCCCTCGCCGGGGTCGAGGTCGTCGACATCGAGCAGATCCTCCTTCGCCGCCGCCTGATCCTCGGGGTGCTCGTCACAGCTCCCCGTGACTGGAAGAAGCTGAAGTCCGCAGTCGAGGAGACCGCTGCCGCCCTCGACATGACCGTCGAGATCGACCGCGGCTCCGGGGACAACAAGGCGCGGCGTGAGGGCCGGTCGCACGTCACGATCATCGGCACCCCCCTGAAGGCCTCGGCGATGGCCGCGATCGCCGGTCGGATCGCCGACTGCGGCGGCAACATCGACCGCATCGAGCGGATGGCGCGCTATCCGGTCACCGCCATCGACCTGCACGTCTCCGGCGCCGACCCCGTGCAGCTGCGGGCCCTGCTCGCGCTGGAGGCGGCCGCCCAGTCCGTCGATGTCGCCGTGCAGCCCGCCAACCTGCTGCGCCGCGGGATGCGGCTGATCGTCCTCGATGTCGACTCCACCCTGATCCAGGGCGAGGTGATCGAGATGCTCGCCGCCCACGCGGGCTGCGAGCCTGAGGTCGCCCGCATCACCGAGTCGGCCATGCGCGGCGAGATCGACTTCGAGGAGTCGCTGCGCCAGCGCGTCCGGCTGCTCGCCGGGCTCGACGCTGCCGCCCTCGACACGGTCTACGGCGACATCGTCATCACCCCGGGCGCTCGCACCATGGTGCGCACGCTGCGCCGCCTCGGCTACCGCTTCGCGATCGTCTCGGGTGGCTTCAGCCAGATCACCGACCGCCTGGCCGAGGACCTGGGCATCCACTACGCCCGCGCCAACGTGCTCGAGATCGTCGACGGCACTATCACCGGCGAGATCGTGGGGTCCGTCGTCGACCGGGCCGGCAAGGCCCAGGCGCTGCGCGAGTTTGCTGCGAAGGTGGGCGTGCCCGAGTCCGCCGTCATCGCGATCGGCGACGGGGCCAACGACGTCGACATGCTCAACGCTGCCGGTCTCGGCATCGCCTACAACGCACGACCGATCGTGCAGGAGGCGGCCGACACCTCGGTCAACGTGCCCTACCTCGACGCGATCGTCTACCTCCTCGGCATCTCGCGTGAGGAGATCGAGATGGCCGACGCCGAGGCCGGCATCGTCACCCCCGCTCCCCCCGTCTGAGGCCTACGACGTCCGGTCAGGCACGGCCGACGTGGTAGGCCGTGACGCGGGCGCCGCCGCCGGCGAGGTCGCCCCAGGTGCCGTCGTAGGTGAAGACCGCGACGGCGCTGGTGGGGAACGCGCCGGTCATGCCGACCGCGGCGTCCCCCTCGCCGTCGTCGAGAATGGTGGCGAGGTAGGCCATCGTGGGGTTGTGGCCGATGACGACCACGGTGGACACGTCGTCGCCGAGCGAGCGCACCAGGTCGAGGGCGGTGTCGGGGTCGGCGGCGTAGAGACCGCGGTCCAGGGTCGGCTCGAGGGTCCACTGCGCGCCCTGGGCGACCGAGGTGAAGGTCTGCCGGGCGCGCGTGGCGGCCGAGACGAGCGCCACGTCGGGGAGGATCCCGCGCGCCGCGAGCCACCCGCCGGCCGCAGCGCCGTCTTGTCGGCCACGCTCGGCGAGCTCGCGCTCGAAGTCGGTTGGACCGGCCTGTTCCGCCTTGGCGTGACGCATCACGACGAGGGTCCGGGGGGATCCGGGCATGTCTGCAACCATGATCACACCCTAGGGTGATCGCCATGCCCAAGGGACCCCTCATGATCATCGGCGGCGCCGAGGACAAGCTCCGCAAGCGGACGATCCTGAGGGAGTTCGTGGCCGCCGCGGGCGGTGAGGATGCCCGGATCGCGGTGGTCCCGACCGCGTCGTCGCTCGGCATCGAGGTCATCGAGGTCTACGACGCGCTCTTCCGCCGCGAGGGTGCCGGTGACGTGATCGCCATCCGTCCGGAGACGCGCGACGACGCCCACGACCAGACCCTCGTCGCTTCCCTGCGCGCGGCAACCGGCATCTTCATGACCGGCGGCAACCAGCTCAAGCTCTCGGCGATCATCTGCGGCACGCCGCTCGGCGACGCGATCCTCGACGCCCACGAGCGCGGGGTCGTCGTCGCCGGCACGTCGGCCGGTGCGAGCATCCAGTCCAGCCACATGGTCGCGTTCGGTGGACCTGGCTCGAC
Source organism: Nocardioides psychrotolerans (assembly GCF_900113685.1). Taxonomy (GTDB): domain Bacteria; phylum Actinomycetota; class Actinomycetes; order Propionibacteriales; family Nocardioidaceae; genus Nocardioides; species Nocardioides psychrotolerans. The sequence goes on along the minus strand of NZ_FOQG01000011.1, from coordinate 27,742 downwards.
GCCCAAGCAGCGGATGACGCAGGTCGCCGCCGGGCTCGGGCTGCTCGACTCGTCGGTCATCGACCAGCACTTCGACCAGCGCAACCGCTACGGTCGGCTGTTGATGATCGTCTCCCAGTCGCCCCAGCTCCTGGGGATCGGTGTCGACGAGGACACCGCCGCGATCGTCGAGCAGCGCGTCGTGCACGCGCCCGACGACCCCGATGTCGCCGAGGGCTACGACGGCGCGCCCCACGCCCTCCTGCGCGTGGTCGGTCGCGGATCGGTGACGATCTTCGACCCGGCCCGGATCACGACCAACGCCTACGAGGCCAAGCGCTCCAACCCGATCCTCGCCTCCGGCATCGTGCTCCACACGCTGCCCGAGGGCGCGGTGTTCGACCTGACGACCCGCACCCTGGTGCCGCCCGACCGTCGGGTGGCCATCGAGGAGGCCGCGTCGTTCGCCGAGGCCAGCCACGACCTGCGTCAGATGGCACGCGACATCGCGGCGGCCGACGCCTCACCAACGGTGCTGAGGCGACGACTGGCCCGCACCCGCAAGAAGAGCACGCCCGCTGCAGCCCCGGACGGAGTCACCTCATGACCGAACGCCCCACGCCCGACCTCGCGATCCTCGACACGCGGGTCTATCGCGGCGCCAACATCTGGTCCTACGACAAGGCGATCCACCTGGTGGTCGACCTCGGCTCGCTCGAGGACTTCCCGACCAACACGATCCCCGGGTTCACCGACAACATCCTGCAGATGCTGCCGGGCCTGCGGGAGCACTCCTGCTCGCGCGGCAAACGTGGCGGCTTCGTCGAGCGCCTCAACGAGGGCACCTGGCTCGGACACGTCGCCGAGCACGCCGCATTGGCGCTCCAGCAGGTCGTCGGCCACGACATCCGCCGCGGAAAGACCCGCCAGGTCAGAGGTCAGAAGGGGCACTACAACGTCATCTTCGGCTACGCCGACGAGCAGGTCGGGCTGGCGGCCGCGCGCCTCGCCGTACGCCTGGTCAACCACCTCGTGCAGGCCGACCCGGAATTCGACTGGGACGACGAGCTGGAACGCTTCATCCTGCGCGCCGAGCGCACGGCGTTCGGTCCCTCCACCCAGGCGATCCTGGACGAGGCCGTCTCTCGCGACATCCCGTGGATCCGGCTCAACCAGCACTCCCTGGTCCAGCTCGGCCAGGGTGTCCACGCCAAGCGCATCCGCGCGACGATGACGTCCAACACCTCGGCCATCGCCGTCGACATCGCCTCCGACAAGGACCTCACCACGCGGCTCCTCGGCGCCGCCGGCCTCCCGGTCCCCAAGCAGGACACCGTGCGCTCCGCGGACCAGGCCGTGCGAGCCGCCGAGCGCATCGGCTATCCCGTCGTGATCAAGCCGCTCGACGGCAACCACGGCCGCGGAGTGTGCCTCGACCTGCAGAACGAGCAGGAGGTGCGCGAGGCGTTCCCGATCGCCGAGGAGCAGTCGCGCCGCGGCGTCATCGTGGTGGAGTCGCTGATCATCGGCAAGGACTACCGCTGCCTGATCATCGACGGCAAGGTCGCCGCGATCGCCGAGCGCGTGCCCGCGTCGGTCACCGGTGACGGCACCCGCACCGTCGAGCAGCTCGTCGACACCGCCAACGCCGACCCGCGCCGTGGTGTCGGCCACGAGAAGGTCCTCACCCGGATCAAGGTCGACGACGCGGCGATCGAGCTCGTGCGTGAGCAGGGCTTCGCGATGACCGATGTCCCGCCCGACGGCCAGATGGTCAAGCTCGCGCTGACCGGCAACATGTCGACCGGTGGCATCTCCATCGACCGCACCTTCGAGGCGCACCCTGAGAACGTCGAGATCGCCGAGGAGGCCGCCCGCATGGTCGGCCTCGACATCGCCGGCATCGACTTCATCTGCCCCGACATCACCGAGCCCGTGCGCGAGACCGGAGGCGCGATCTGCGAGATCAACGCCGCCCCCGGATTCCGGATGCACACGCACCCGACCATCGGTGAGCCGCAGTTCATCGCCAAGCCGGTCGTCGACATGCTCTTCCCGCCGGGTGCGACCAGCCGCATCCCGATCGTCGCCGTGACCGGCACCAACGGCAAGACCACCACGTCGCGGATGATCAGCCACATCTTCAAGGGCATGGGCCGCAAGGTCGGCATGACCTCGACCGACGGCGTCGTCATCGACGAGCGCCTGCTGATCCGCTCCGACGCGTCGGGCCCGCGCTCCGCGCGGATGGTCCTGCAGAACCCGCGCGTCGACTTCGCGGTCTTCGAGGTCGCCCGCGGGGGCATCCTGCGCGAGGGCCTGGGCTACGAACGCAACGACGTGGCCGTGGTCCTCAACGTGCAGCCCGACCACCTCGGCCTGGGCGGCATCGACACCGTCGAGCAGCTCGCCGACGTCAAGGCGGTCCTCGTCGAGGCCGTCCCGCGCGACGGGCACGCCGTGCTCAACGCGGACGACCCGCTGGTGCGCGACATGCGCCGCCGCTGCTCCGGGTCGGTGGTGTGGTTCTCGATGGAGGAGCCCGGCACGGAGACCCGCGACATGATCGATGCCCACTGCCGCCGCGGCGGCAAGGCGCTGGTCCTCAACCCCTCCGAACGCGGCGAGATGATCGTGGTCAAGCACGGCCCGCGCGAGATGCAGCTGGCCTGGACCCACCTGCTGCCCGCGACGTTCGGTGGCAAGGCGCGGATGAACGTGCAGAACACGCTCGCGGCGGCCGCTGCGGCGTTCGCGGCCGGTGCGCCGCTCCACGACATCCGTCAGGGCCTGCGCACGTTCTCCACCAACTACTACCTCTCCCCCGGTCGTCTCAACGAGGTCGACGTCAACGGCGTCAACGTCATCGTCGACTACTGCCACAACGCGCCCGGCATGAAGATGCTCGGCGACTTCGTGGACCGCATCGGCGACTCGATGTCCGGCACCCACGACCTGGCGCGCCCCTCCCGGATCGGCATCATCGCGACCGCCGGCGACCGTCGCGACGAAGACATGCGCGAGCTCGGGTCGATCGCGGCGCAGCACTTCGACGTGCTCATCGTCCGCGAGGACGTCAGCCTCCGGGGTCGCGAGCGCGGCGAGGTGGCGGGCTTCGTGATCGAGGGCGTACGACGTGCCATGGCCGAGGGCAGCCGCTGCAAGCAGGTCGAGGAGGTGCTCGACGAGATCGAGGCGGTCCGCCACGCGATGGCGCGCACCAACCGTGGCGACCTGCTCGTGCTCTGCGTCGACAAGCACCAGCAGGTGATGGCTGAGCTGGAGAGCTTCGGTCACCAGGCCCAGGCCGGCTCGGGCGTCAACCCCGACGCACCGGCTGCCGACCCCGACTACGACCCACCTGTCAGCGACTCCTGAGCCGGTGCGGATCATCCGGCTGGGCGCGCTGCCGCGGCAGACGATCGACAACCACGGGAGCAAGCGCTTCTCGGTGTCCGCGCTCGGCATCACCGCCGATGCCGCCCTCGTGATGGTCGAGCTCAAGCCCGGAGGACTGATCGGCGCTCACCCCGCGGTGGCGACCCAGCTCATGGTGGTCCTCGACGGCGACGCGACGGTCTCCGGTGCCGACGGGGAGCCGGTCTCCATCGGGCCGGGCCAGGCGGCGGTCTGGGAGCGCGGCGAGCCGCACGAGACACGCACCGTCGACGGCCTCAGCGCCCTGGTCGTCGAGGGCGACGTGGACCTGCGCGAGCCCGGCCACCTGGTCGACCGCGGCGACACCTGATCCGTGGGCCGAGTCGGCGCGATGTTGCACGGTTGCGACATTGCGCCGACTCGGCTCTCAGGCCTGCTCGGCAGCGGCCCTGACCTTCGCTGCCAGGGTCTCCGGTGCGTCGGGGACTCCGCCGTGCTCGGCGATCCAGTCGTAGCACTCCTGGCGCTCCGCGTGGCACATCAGGCCGACCACGTCGCCTGGCAGCGCCTGGCCGACCAGCGCAGCGAGCACGGCGACCTCGGTCGGGTACGCCGGCACGCCGGTCACCCCGACCCGCTCGGCGCCGGCACGCATGAGCTCCTCGAGCTCCTCGGTCGTGCGTCCGCGCAGGTAGTGCTCCTTGTGCCCGATCGCCACCACGTCGCTGTCCCGCGCCGCGATCTCGCCGAGCTTCTCGATGAGGTCGTCCGTGCGGTCCCCCACGACGCCGAGGCCGAGCAGCAGGCGCGCCCCCGGGCGTCGTACGCCGTTCATGATCTCCATCAGGGCCTCGAGGCCGGCTTCGTTGTGGGCCAGGTCCATGACGACCGAGACCTCGCCCATCGAGAAGAAGTTCATCCGCCCGGGGTTGTGCTCCGCGTCGGGCAGGAAGGTGCGCAGCCCCTCGATCACGACGTCGCGCGAGATGCCGATCGCCAAGGAGGCGGAGACGGCCGCCAGCGTGTTCTCGACGTTGAAGCGTGAGAGGCCGGCGAGCGTCATGGGCACGTCGACCAGCTCGATCATCGGGTCGGGGTCCGACTTGGGCGTCAGCACCGACACCCAGCCGTCGATCACGGTCGTCGCGCGACCACCGGCGTTGAGCGTCTCGCGGATCGCGGGCGAGTCCGCGTCGCGACTGAAGACCCACGGCTTGGCCTTGATGACGTTGCGCATGTCGTAGACGCGCGGGTCGTCGCCGTTGAGGACGGCCCAGCCGCTCTTGCGGGTGATGCGCGGCACGACGGCCTTGACCTCGGCGAGCTGGTCGACCGTGTCGATGCCCTGCTGGCCCAGGTGGTCGGCGGAGACGTTGGTGACGACCGAGACGTCGTTGTGGGTCACGCCGATCCCCTTGAGCAGGATGCCGCCGCGGGCGGTCTCGGTGACCGCGAGCTGCACCTGCGGGTGGGCGAGGACGCGTCCGGCGCCGCTCGGCCCGGAGTAGTCCCCCGACTCGACCATCTCGCCGTCGATGTAGATGCCGTCGGTGTTGGACCAGCCGACCAGGCGGCCGTCGGCGCGACCGATGTGGGCGATCATCCGCGACGTCGTGGTCTTGCCGTTGGTGCCGGTTACCGCGACGACCGGCACCTTCGGAGTGATCGTGTGGGGCTTGTCGCCGTGCTCGGCGGCGGCGACGCGCTCGGCGGCCAGCCCGACGGCGGCCTCGATGTCGGTGCTCAGCAGCGAGTCGAGGACGTCCCCGATCGCGCGGCCCATCTCCTGGGCCCGCTCCCGGTGGGCCCATGGGAAGGCGACCACGATCTGGTGCTGGTCGCTCGTGGGCCGCACCCGTACGGCGAGGCGCGGGGTCCCGCCCTCACCTGCGACGGCGCGCACCAGTCGGGCGACCGCACGCAGGGCGAAGCGCTGCCGGAAGCCGGACTCCGGCGAACCGGGCCGGGCGTTCTTGAGCCCGATGCGGGTCGCGAAGCGCAGCGCCGTGGCGTCCGACGCCGCTGCCAGCCCGCTGACGTCCAGGGTCAGCTTGATGGCGGCCCGCGGGAAGTAGAGGTTGGGCCCCTCGAGGACCCGGAGCTCGACGAGTGAAGTCACCGTGGAACGCTATCGCTGGCGCCCGCGTGGGCCACATCGAGGCGTCGGGAGGGGTCAGGCGCCCATCGCGTGGAAGCCGCCGTCGACGTGGATGATCTCGCCGCTGGTCGCCGGGAAGAAGTCCGAGAGCAACGCGCAGACCGCCTTGGCCGTCGGTGCGTAGTCGGCGTTGTCCCACCCGAGGGGGGCACGGGTGGCCCACATGTCCTCGAGGTCGGAGAAGCCGGGGATCGCCTTGGCGGCCAGGGTCCGCAACGGTCCGGCAGAGACGAGGTTGACCCGGATGCCCTCGGGACCGAGGTCGCGCGCGAGGTAGCGGCTGCACGACTCGAGCCCGGCCTTGGCCACGCCCATCCAGTCGTAGGCCGGCCAGGCGACGGTCGCGTCGAAGGTCAGGCCGACGACCGAGCCGCCCGGGCTCATCAGGGGCCGTGCTGCCTGCGCCAGCGACATCAGCGAGTAGGCCGAGACCTGCACCGCCTGCGCGACGTCCTCCCAGGGGCCGCCCATGAACTTGCCACCGAGCAGCGTCGCAGGGTTGCCGTAGGCGATCGAGTGCACGACACCGTCGAGGCCGTCGACGTGCTCGCGCACGGCGTCGGGCAGGGCCGCGAGGTGGTCGGCGTCGGTGACGTCGAGCTCGATGACCGGCGGGGTGACCGGGAGCCGCTTGGCGATGCGCCGGGTGATTCCCAACGCGCGCCCGAAGTTGGAGATGAGCACCTCGGCGCCCTGCTCCTGGGCGACCTTGGCGGTCGCGAAGCCGATGGAGGAGTCCATGGTCACGCCCGCGACCAGGATCCGCTTGCCGGCGAGGATGCCGTTCGGGTTGATGCTCGTGGTGTCGCTCATGTCAGTGCCCCATTCCTAGTCCGCCGTCGACGGGGATCACCGCGCCGGTCACGTAGGCGCCGCCGGGGCCGGCGAGCCAGGTCACCGCAGCGGCGACCTCCTCGGGCGCCGCGTAGCGGCCCAACGGCACCTGTGTCTTGATCGCCGCTCGCTGCTCGTCGGTGAGCACGTCGGTCATGTCGGTCTCCACGAAGCCCGGCGAGACCACGTTGGCCGTGATCGAGCGTGAGCCGAGCTCGCGAGCCAGCGACCGCGCCATGCCGACCAGGCCGGCCTTGGACGCCGCGTAGTTGACCTGGCCGGCCGAGCCGAGCAGCCCGACGACCGAGGAGATGAAGATGATGCGGCCCCTGCGCATGCGCAGCATGCCCTTGGTGGCGCGCTTGGCCAGGCGGAAGGACCCGGTGAGGTTGGTGTCGATGACTGAGGACCACTGCTCCTCCGACATCCGCAGCACCAGCGTGTCGGCGGTGATGCCGGCGTTGGCGACGAGGACCTCGACAGGGCCGTGCGCGGCCTCGACCTCAGCGAAGGCCGCCTCGACGGCGGCCGCATCGGTGACGTCGCAGCGCACGTCGAGGGCCCCCTCGGGTGCCCCGCCGCTGCGCGTCGTCACGGCGACCTTGTCGCCCTGGGCCAGGAATGCCTCGGCGATGGCACGGCCGATGCCGCGGTTGCCGCCGGTGACCAACACCGACCGGGGCTCGTGGGGGGTGGTTTCGCTCACGTTCATCGACGCTAGCGATTACCCCGGGGTAGCCCCAAATGAGCGGCTACCTCTTTGGGGTCGGTCCGAGGCGGTTCAGTCGTCCTCGAGGCGGAAGCCGACCTTGATGCCGACCTGGAAGTGCTCGACCTGGCCGTCCTTGACCTGACCGCGCACCTGGGTGACCTCGAACCAGTCGAGGTGGCGAAGCGTCTTCGCCGCGCGCTCGACACCGTTGCGAACGGCGGCGTCGATCCCCTCGGGAGAAGTGCCGACGATCTCGGTCACGCGGTAGGTGCGGTTGGTCATGTGGAATGCCTCTCAGTGGTGATCTGCGGACTGGAGGAGGCTACCGGTACCGACGTACGATGAAGCCATGGCACGGCGAGGCAAGGACGACAGCGAGGCAATCCGCATCACCACCGCCTCGACCAGTCGGGAGAAGGACATCGCGGCCCGGCAGAAGCGCTACCTGTGGTCGATGAGCCTGCGCTCGGCGTGCTTCGTCGGGGCAGTCATCGCCGCCCTCAGCGGCGTCGACTGGCTGTGGCCCTTCCTCATCGCGGGGGCCATCATCCTGCCCTACATCGCGGTCGTGCTGGCCAACGCGGCGACGACGCGCACCGACTCCTTCGAGCTGCGTGGCGCCCCCGGGCGCTACGCCGAGCTGCCGGCCGGTCCTCGCGACTGACCCGCCGCCCGAGCCGGCCGTGGCCCTGCGCTAGAACTGGGGTCATGGAACCCGACGTCTGCTCCGCCAAGGATTGTCGGGCAGCTGCCACGTGGCAGCTGCTGTGGAACAACCCGAAGCTGCACACCCCCGAACGCCGCAAGACCTGGCTCGCGTGCGACGAGCACAAGACGTCGCTCTCGGACTTCCTCACCGCGCGCCGGTTCCTCAAGGACGTCGTGCCGCACGCCTAGCCCCGGAGTCAGCCGCCGATGGCAGACATCGGACGGTCGGGCTGCAGGAAGCCCTCGTCGTCGATGCCGTGACCGGCCGCCTTGCCAGCGACCGCGGTGACCCAGCGCTCAGCGATGTCGGCGTCGGAGGTGCCGTCACGCAGCGCAGCGCGGAGGTCTGACTCGTGCCGGGCGAAGAGGCAGTTGCGGATCTGGCCGTCGGCCGTGAGCCGCACGCGGTCGCAGTCACCGCAGAACGGGCGTGTGACCGAAGCGATGACGCCGACAGTGGCCGGGCCGCCGTCGACGACGAACAGCTCGGCCGGGGCCGACCCGCGGGGCTCGGAGGCAGGCGTGAGCGTGAACTCCCGCTCGAGATGGGCGAAGATCTCGTCGGCGGTGACCATGCCGTCGCGCTGCCAGCCGTGCTGGGCGTCGAGGGGCATCTGCTCGATGAAGCGCAGCTCGTAGCCGCGGTCGAGGCACCAGCGCAGCAGCTCGGGCGCCTGGTCGTCGTTGAGCCCGCGCATGAGCACCGCGTTGACCTTGACCGGGCCCAGTCCTGCGGCCTCGGCCGCCGCCAGCCCGGCGATGACGTCGTCGAGGCGGTCGCGGCGGGTGATGGCGTGGAAGGTGTCGGCGCGCACGGTGTCGAGGCTGACGTTGACCCGGTTGAGGCCCGCGTCGGCCAGCGCCTGGGCAGTGCGCGCCAGGCCGAGCGCGTTGGTCGTCATCGACATGTCGATGCCCGCGTCGATCTCCCGCACTCGGCGTACGAGGTCGGGGAGGCCGCGACGGACGAGCGGCTCGCCGCCGGTGAAGCGGAGCTCCTGGATGCCGAGGCGCTCGACTCCGATCCGGATCAACCGGACCAGCTCGTCGTCGGTCAGGGTCTCGTCCTGGGGCAGCCAGTCGAGCCCCTCCGCGGGCATGCAGTAGGAGCAACGAAGGTTGCAGCGGTCCGTGAGGGACACACGGAGATCCGTGGCCACGCGGCCGTACCTGTCACCGAGCTTCAGCACCTGCATGACCCCGAGTCTAGGGGCGGGACCTATTCTCGGTGTCGTGCGTTCGTTCCGATTCCTGCTGAGCCGACGCTGGGCCCTCTTCGCCGCTGCCATCGTCGTGGTCGCCTACGCGACCTGGTGGCTGGGCGGATGGCAGTTCGACCGGCTCGCGGACCGCAAGGACCGCAACGCGATCGTGCGGGCCAACGAGGACGGCCCACCCACCCCTGCCGGCGACGTGATGCGCACCGGGAGGGGCGTCTCCGAGGACGACGAGTGGAGCCGGGTGACGGCGACCGGCACCTATGCCGTCGAGGACACCGTGATCGTCCGCTACCGCACCCGTGACGGCGTCGCCGGCATCGACGTCGTCGTCCCCCTGGTGACCTCGTCGGGAACCTCCGTGCTGGTCGACCGCGGGTGGCTGCAGACGGAGAACCAGGGAGCCACGCCCGCCGACGTGCCGTCTCCCCCGCCAGGCCAGGTCACGATCAACGGCTGGCTGCGGGTCGACGGCACCGGTGACTCGACGCTGGTCACCGATCAGTCGACGCGCGCCGTCAACAGCACCGCCATCGGCGAGGCCCTGGAACGCGAGGTCTACGGCGGCTTCGTGGACCTGGAGTCCGAGGACCCCGCTCCCGCGACCTCCCTGGCTCCGGTGGAGCTGCCCGAGCTCGACAACGGACCGCACTTCTTCTACGGCCTCCAGTGGTGGTTCTTCGGCGTGCTGGCGATCTTCGGGTTCTTCTACCTGATGTACGACGAGTGGCGCACCGCCGGCCGCGGCGGCACTCCCGTGCGGGTCGAGGAGCACAAGGTCAAGACCAAGAAGGTCCGCCAGAGCAACCACCCCTACGTGCGCGCGCGGCGGGAACAGGAGGCCCGGGAGGCCGCGGAGGCCGCGGAGGCCGCGGAGGCCGCGGAGGCCACCGAGCGCAAGGCCGCGGAGAGCTCGTCGGGAGCCTGACGCAGGATCAGTCCTGGTCCCCGACGTCACCGACGAAGCCGACGAACCCGAGCAACGTCTCCTCGCGCGTCCAGACCCGACCGCACACCCGCGGGTCGTCGAGGCTGGCCGTCGTGGTGAGAGTCTCCCCCGCCCCGGTGTCACATCGCGCCGACTGGGCTCAGGCGGGCAGGTCCGCGGACGTGTCCTGGGCGAACTGGGTGCGGTAGAGGTCGGTGTAGAGCCCGCCGCGCGCCAGCAGCTCGGTGTGGGTGCCGAACTCGACGATCTGGCCCCGGTCGAGCACCAGGATCTGGTCGGCGTTGCGGACCGTGGAGAGCCGGTGGGCGATCACCAGGGACGTGCGCCCCTCGAGCGCCGCGTCGAGGGCGCGCTGCACGGCGGCCTCCGACTCGCTGTCGAGGTGGGCGGTCGCCTCGTCGAGGACGACGATCGAGGGCGCCTTGAGGAGCAGCCTGCCGATCGCCAGGCGTTGACGCTCGCCGCCGGAGAGGCGATAGCCGCGGTCGCCGACGACCGTGTCGAGCCCATCGGGCAGGCTGCGCACGAGGCCGGCGATCTGGGCCGCCTGGAGGGCCGACCAGATCTGCTCCTCGGTGGCGTCGGGCCGGGCGTAGACCAGGTTGGCGCGGATCGTGTCGTGGAACATGTGGGCGTCCTGGGTGACGTAGCCGACGACGTCCTCGAGGGAGTCCAGCGTCACGTCGCGTACGTCGTGCCCGCCGACGCGCACAGCGCCGCTGCCGACGTCGTAGAGCCGGGCGACGAGGTGGGTCATCGTGGTCTTGCCGGCACCCGAGGGGCCGACCAGCGCGATCATCTGCCCTGCTTCGGCCACGAAGCCGACGTCGGTGAGGACCTGCTCGTTGTCACGCGACTCGGTGCGGGCCACCGACTCCAGGGAACCCAGGGAGATCTCGGAGGCCTGGGGGTAGGTGAACGAGACGTGCTCGAACTCCAGGCGGCCGGCGCTCGCAGGCAGCACCACGGCGCCGTGCTTCTGCTGGATCTGGGAGGGCAGGTCGAGGACCTCGAAGACCCGCTCGAAGCTGACCAGCGCGGTCATCACGTCGATGCGGACGTTGGAGAGGCCCTGGAGCGGCCCGAGCAGGCGCAGCAACAGGGTGGCCAGGGCCAGCAGGGTGCCGAGCGTCAGGGTCTTGTCGATGGCCAGGCTGCCGCCGACGCCGTAGACCAGGGCGGTCGCGAGCGCGGGCACGAGCAGCATCGCCGCGCCGAAGACCCGGGTGATCAAGGAGATCCGGATGCCGAGGTCGCGCACGTTGGCGGCCTTGGACTCGAAGAGGATGTCCTCGTCGGCGCGTCGGCCGAAGAGCTTGAGCAGCATCGCGCCGCCGACGTTGAAACGCTCGGTCATCACGTTGCCGAGGTCGGCGTTGCAGTCCATCTGGCGCCGCGTGAGCCCGGCGAGGCGGCCTCCGACCCAGCGCGAGACGAAGAACAGGATCGGGAAGAGGGCGAGGCACAGCAGGGTGACCTGCCAGCTCAGGACCAGCATCAGGACCCCGACCACGACCACGGAGATCGAGTTGGAGACGGTGCTCGACAGGGTCGAGGTGAAGGCACGCTGGGCACCGATCACGTCGTTGTTGAGACGACTGACCAGGGCGCCGGTCTGCGTGCGGGTGAAGAACGCCAGCGACTGGCGCTGGACGTGGGCGAAGACCTGCGTGCGGAGGTCGTAGATCAAGCTCTCACCGATGCGTGAGGAGAACCAGCCGCCGAGGATGGCCAGCGCTGCGGTGAGGACTCCCACGCCGGCCATGGCCAGGGCGAGCATGGTGACCAGGCCGCGGTCACCGGCCAGGATGCCGTCGTCGATGATCTTCTGGACCAGCAGCGGCATCACGGCGACCATCGCTGCATCGATCACCGTGAGGGTAAGGAATGCGGTGATGAGGCGCCGGTGAGGGCGTGCGAAGGTCAGGATCCGACGGACGGTCTTGCCCTCGATGCGGTTGTTGACGACGCTCCTGTCGGTGCGGAGGTTGCGCCACACAGCGCCGTTGCCTGGGGACATCCCGGACACCATGGCTCCTACTCCCCCGGCCGTGAGGTCATCAGCGGGCCAGGAACTGGGCGACTTCGCGGAAGCGGCGGACCTGGGCGACTCGCTCCAGGCGACGCTGCTCCTCGAGGCTGCGCTCGGCTGCTCCGAGGAGCAGTGACTTGGTCTCGGAGACCGCTCCCGGCATGGGGGCGGTCAGGGCGGCGACGAGATCGGCGACCGTGGCGTCCAGCGCCTCGCCGGGGACAGCGGTCAGGGCGAGGCCGATCTCGACGGCCTCGGCGGCTCCGACCATCCGAGCGGTCACGCAGATCTCGAGTGCCCGTGCGTAGCCAACACTCTCGACGAGGGGTTTTGTTCCCGTGAGGTCGGGGACCAGTCCGAGCGCCGACTCCTTCATGCAGAGCTGGGCGTCGTCGGCGAGCACGCGCAGGTCGCAGGAGAGCGCGAGCTGGAAGCCGGCGCCGACGGCATAGCCCCGCACGACCGCGATCGAGACGAAGCGCGGGTCGCGCAGCCAGGTGAAGCCCTGCTGGTAGACGTCGATCGTGGCCGCCATGTCCTCGTCGGTCATGGCGAACAGGTCGCCGACCGACTCGACGCCCTCGGGCGCGGTCGCCGGGTCCATCAGGGTCCGGTCGAGCCCGGCGGAGAACGTCGCTCCCTCACCGCGGATGATCACCACGCGCACGTCGTCGGGCAACGTCGACCCGAGTGAGCCGAGAGCGCGCCACATGGCCGGGGTCTGGGCGTTGCGGACCTCGGGACGGTCGAGGGTGACGGTGGCCACCGTGCCGACGACGTCGAGGCGCAGGCCGGCAGCGGCCAGGTCGTGAGGGGTCATGCTCAGAGTCTAGGAAGGACCGCCGACACCGCCCTGGTCGCACCCCTGGTCCCGGTCCACCCGGCAGCCGTCGTACGACGCGGCCCAGGGACGCCAGGGACCCCCGGGGCGACTCAGGCCAGCGAGACCAGGTCGGCGTAGTCGTCGTTCCAGAGGTCCTCGTCGCCGTCGGGCAGCAGGAGGACCCGGTCCGGCTCGAGCGCGCGGACGGCGCCCTCGTCGTGCGTGACCAGGATGATCGCCCCCTCGTAGGTGCGGATCGCGGCCAGCACCTCTTCACGTGACGCGGGGTCGAGGTTGTTGGTGGGCTCGTCGAGCAGGAGCACGTTGGCGCTGGAGACGACCAGGCTGGCCAACGCCAGACGGGTCTTCTCACCACCGGAGAGCACGGCGGCCGGCTTGTTGGCGTCGTCTCCGGAGAAGAGGAAGGACCCGAGCACGGAGCGGGCCTCGGTGTCGGTCAGCTGCGGGGCCGCGGACTGCATGTTCTCCAGGACGGTGCGGTCGGTGTCGAGCGTCTCGTGCTCCTGGGCGTAGTAGCCGACCTTGAGCCCGTGTCCTGGGATCACCCGACCGGTGTCGGACTGGTCGACCCCGGCCAGGATCCGCAGCATCGTGGTCTTGCCGGCCCCGTTGAGACCCAGGATGACCACCCTGGAGCCCTTGTCGATGGCGAGGTCGACATCGGTGAAGACCTCGAGCGATCCGTAGGACTTGGACAGCTCCTCGGCCATGAGCGGGGTCTTGCCGCACGCGGCGGGCGCGGGGAACTTGATCCGCGCGACCTTGTCGGCGGCGCGCTCCCCCTCGAGGCCCGACATCATCTTCTCGGCGCGCTTGAGCATCGACTGCGCAGCCTGGGCCTTGGAGGCCTTGGCGCGCATCTTGTTGGCCTGGTCGGTGAGCGTCTTGGCCTTGGTCTCGGCGTTGGCGCGCTCGCGCTTGCGCCGCTTCTCGTCGGTCTCGCGCTGGGTGAGGTAGTTCTTCCAGCTCATGTTGTAGACGTCCATGGTGGTGCGGTTGGCATCGAGGTGGAGGACCTTGTTGACGGTCTCCTCGAGCAGCGCGTTGTCGTGGCTGATCACGATGAACCCGCCCCTGTGGGACTTGAGGAAGTCGCGCAGCCACACGATCGAGTCGGCGTCGAGGTGGTTGGTCGGCTCGTCGAGGATCAGGATCTCGGCACCGGAGAAGAGGATGCGGGCGAGCTCGACGCGCCGGCGCTGCCCACCGGAGAGGGTCTTGAGCTGCTGGCCGAGGATGCGCTCCTGGATGCCGAGGCTGGCCGCGATGGTGGCAGCCTCCGACTCGGCGGCATAGCCACCCCCGGCGTGCAGCTCGGAGTCGGCCCGCGTCCAGCGCTTCATCGCGCGGTCGGCGACCTCCGGGTCGTCGCTGCCCATCTGGTCCTCGGACTCGCGCAGGCGGCGTACGACGTCGTCGAGGCCCCGAGCGGACAGGATCCGGTCACGGGCGAGGACCTCGGGGTCGCCGATGCGCGGGTCCTGCGGGAGGTAGCCCACGTCGCCGGTGGACGTGACCGAGCCGGAGGCGGGCAGGGCCTCGCCGGAGAGGATCTTGGTGAGGGTGGTCTTGCCGGAGCCGTTGCGCCCCACCAGCCCCACCTTGTCGCCCGCGGCGACGCGGAAGCTGACATCGTCCATGAGCAGACGCGCGCCGGCACGGACCTCGAGCTGGTGGGCGGTGATCATGAGGGTCACTAGTGTAGGTCCGCTGAACGGGGTACCTGTCCACGGTCCCCGCCTGCACCCCCCACGAGAGGCCTCCCGATGCGTTTCAACCCCAAGGCACGCCTGGACACCTCGCGCACACGTGACGCAGGTCGCAGCAGCGGCAGCCGGTCCGGCGGCTCCCGGCTGCCGATCCCGGGAGGCATCGGTGGTGGCGGCATCGGGGGCGTGGTGCTCCTGGTCATCCTGTTCGTGATCGGCCGCGCGGCCGGGATCGACATCCTGGGCGGGGGCGGCAGCGGCGGCGGACCGGGCGCCGGCGGGCTGGACAGCAGCCGGTTCACCGACACCGGCCGCTACAGCCAGTGCGAGACCGGCGAGGACGCCAACTCCAGCGCCGACTGCGCACGCGTGGCGGTGGAGAACTCGCTCTTCGACTACTGGAGCGAGGAGCTGGGCAGCCGCTTCGAGCCCGAGAAGGGCCTGGTGACCTTCACCGGCTCCATCGGCACGGGGTGTGGCGACGCCAGCTCCGACGTCGGTCCGTTCTACTGCCCCGGCGACACCACGATCTATCTCGACTCCGGCTTCTTCGACCAGGTGCTGGAGGAGCAGCTCGGCGGTCCCGACGGTGGCTTCGTGGAGGCCTACGTGCTCGCCCACGAGTACGGCCACCACATCCAGAACCTGCTCGGCGCCATGGGCCAGGTCCGCACCCAGCAGGGCCCGCAGAGCGACGCCGTACGCCTCGAGCTGCAGGCCGACTGCTACGCCGGGATGTGGGCACGGGCCGCCAGCGACACCGAGGACGCGTCCGGGGTGGCACTCTTCTCGTCGTTGACGCAGCAGGACATCGACCTGGCGCTGGAGGCGGCCGCCTCGGTCGGCGACGACCGGATCCAGGAGCAGACCCAGGGTCAGGTCACCCGGGAGTCGTGGACGCACGGGTCGGCCGCGCAGCGCCAGGCCTGGTTCGGCATCGGCTTCGAGCAGGGCTCGCTCGAGGCGTGCGACACGTTTGCGGCCGGCACGGTCTAGCCGCCGATCTCCACCATCGCTCTCGACTCGGCGCGATGGTGCAGGTCGTACGCCGGTCAGGGGTGGACGGCGGCGAGCAGACCGTCGAGCACCACCCGCGAGTGCGGGTCGTCGAGCGTCTCGCGCACCCAGGCCTCGGCGTCGGCGCGGGTCGGGGACCGGTCGTTGGGCACGAGCCAGTCACGGCAACCGAGCTCGGTGATGTGGCCGAGCTGTGAGACGAGCATCGAGAAGTCACCGCGCCCGGTCACCCGCCCCGGGCCGCCGGCGCCCTCGTAGGCGGCGACGAGCGCACGCGCGCGGCCCGGGTCGCTGCGGCCGAACTCGAAGAGCACGCACGCCAGCTCCTGGTCGCGGCTCGCCGGCCCGCAGCCCTCCCAGTCGATGACGCAGGCTCCCCCGTCGATGGTCGGCAGCACGTTGTCGGCCCAGAGGTCGCGGTGGCAGGTGACGAGGTCCGTCGGTGGCTCGAGCCACGACTCCAGGGCGACCAGCTCGTCGCGGAGCGCGGCCAGCTCTCGAGCGAACGGTGCGCCGTCGCCGACCAGCCGTGAGACCACGTCGCCCCAAGCAGCGGCACCGACCGGTTCGACGTACCAGCCGTCGACGGGTCCGCTTGCCGGTGGGGCGACCCGGTGGATGCCGGCCACCAAGGCGCCCACCAGCTCCGGGTCCAGCGCCAGGTCGGGCGGCAGCAGGTCGAGCCACGCGGTGACGCTGGTGCCGGAGGAGCACACCGCTCCCCACGTCGTACGCCGAACGGCTGGGGTCGGCACGCCGGCGGCGGCAGCGGCGTCGGCGAAGGCAGCGGCCGCGGCGACCTGGACCTCATCGACCGCTGCGTGGGCGACCTTGACCGCCCAGCGGCCCTCGGAGGTCTCGAGCCGCCACACGACGCCCTGCTTGCCGCGGGCGACCGGCCCCGGTGACAGCTGCCGGACGCGCCCGAGCCCGAACTCGTCGGCGACCCTGTCGGCATCCACGGACGTGAGACTAGGAGGACGAGGCTGCGCGCACCAGGGCGCCGGCGTGTGCCGGCAGCAACAGGGTGGTGCCACTCAGCGAGGCACCCGCCTCGGTCTCGAAGAGCAGCTCCCCGGCCCGGACCTCGAGCGAGGCCGGTGCCTCGCCCAGGTTGACCGCGACGGTGACCGAGCCGCGCTCGAGGACGAACGTGCGGGCGGTCTCGTCGACCCGGGTGGAGGTGAGGGCGAAGGACGGGTCGGTCAGCTCCGGCAGCGTGCGACGCAGCTCGGCGAGGCGTCGGTAGACCGCCAGGATGCGCGCGTGTCGACCGATCTCGAGCTGGGACCAGTCGAGCTTGGACCGCACGAAGGTGGCGGGGTCCTGGGGGTCGGGAACCACCGCAGGGTCCCATCCCATCTTCTCGAACTCCCTGATGCGCCCCTCGGCGGTGGCCTTGGCCAGCTCGGGCTCCGGGTGGGAGGTGAAGAACTGGAACGGCTCGGCGGCCGCCCACTCCTCGCCCTGGAAGAGCATCGGGGTGAACGGCCCGGCCAGTGTCAGCAGGGCCGCGCAGGCGAGCTGGTCGTCGTCCAGGACCTCGCTGATCCGGTCGCCGACTGCCCGGTTGCCGATCTGGTCGTGGTTCTGGGTGCAGACCACCAGGCGCCAGGTGCCCATCGCGGTCGTGTCGATCGGCACGCCGTGGTCGCGCTCGCGGAAGGAGGAGTAGGTGCCGTCGTGGAAGAAGCCGCGCTCGAAGACCTTGGCCAGCGCGTCGAGCGACTCGAAGTCGGCGTAGTAGCCCGCGGTCTCCCCGGTCAGCGCCACGTGCACCGCATGGTGGAAGTCGTCGCTCCACTGGGCGTCGAGACCGAGACCGCCGGCCTCGCGCGGGGTCACCATCACCGGGTCGTTGAGGTCCGACTCCGCGATCAGGGTGAGGGGGCGGCGCTGGTGCGCGGACAGGGACGCCACCTCGATCGCCATCTCCTCGAGCAGGTGGGTCGGGGAGGAGTCGGCGAGCGCGTGCACGGCGTCGAGGCGCAACCCGTCGACGTGGTAGTCGTGCAGCCACAGCCGGACGTTGTCGAGGATCAGCCGCCGGACCTCCGCAGAACCTTCCTCGTCGAGGTTGACCAGGTCGCCCCAGGTGTTGGCACCGGTCTTGAGGTAGGGGCCGAAGAGCGGGAGGTAGTTGCCGGAGGGTCCGAGGTGGTTGTAGACGACGTCCTGGATGACCCCCAGGCCGGCGGCGTGACAGCCGTCGACGAAGCGCTGGTAGCCCTCGGGACCGCCGTAGGACTCGGTGACCGCCGACCACAGGACGCCGTCGTAGCCCCAGTTGTGGGTGCCGTTGACGGCGTTGACGGGCATGACCTCGACGAGGTCGACGCCGATCGAGCGCAGGTGGTCGAGCTTGCCGAGCGCGGCGTCAAAGGTGCCCTCGGGGGTGAACGTGCCGATGTGGAGCTCGTAGATCACCGACCCGGCGAGCTGGCGCCCGGTCCAGGCGTCGTCGGTCCAGGCGAAGCAGGACGGGTCGTAGGTGCGCGACCGTTCGTGTACGCCGGAGGGCTGGCGCCGGGAGCGCGGGTCGGGGCGCGGGGTTTCGTCGTCGTCGAGGAGGTAGCCGTAGTCGACCTCCCCGTCGGGCACGGGCTCGGTGGGGGTCCACCAGCCGCTATCGCGCTGGGTCATCTCGACGACCTCGTCGGCGACGGCCAGACGCACGCGCGAGGGCCGTGGGGCCCAGACGTCGAAACGGCTCCTCATGCGTCCTCCCGGACCAGCAACGCCACGGGCAGCGGCGAGAGCATGCTCGCCAGGCTGCCGGAGGTAATGCGTCGCAGGGTCAGCACGTCGCGCCACCGCCCCTCGGGCAGCGCCAGCGTCGTGCTGCCCCAGCCACCCTGGGACTCGAGGCCGAACGGCAGGCGCGTCACGACCGTGATCGCTCCCCCGCGGTCGAAGGCCAGCACGTGGTCGGCGAGAGGCCCGCTGGCAGCCACGGGCGTGTAGGAGCCGAAGAGGTCCGGTCGGTCGCGGCGCAGGCCCAGCGCCCGTGAGGTGACCAGCAGCTTGTCGAGCCCCACGGAGTCGACCGAGGTCGACAGGGCCGGCGGGAGCGAGGACGTCTCCACCCCGCTGAGCAGGTCGCGACGCAGGTCGTAGTCGACGGGGCGACGGTTGTCGGGGTCGACCAGGCTCTGCTCCCACAGCTCGCTGCCCTGGTAGACGTCGGGCACGCCCGGCATCGTGATCGCGAGCAGCTTGGCCGACAGCGCGTTGACCCATCCCGGGGCGACGACGTGGCCGAGCAGCTCGTCGAGGACCCCGGCGACATCCTCGGAGTCGAACGCCGCGTCGACCAGCCGGTGCACGGCCTCCTCGTAGTCCTGGTCGGGTGCGGTCCACGTCGTGCGGTCGCCCGCCTCGCGCATCGCCTTCTCGGCATAGGCGTGAAGCCGCTCGCGCGATGCCGGCCAGGCGCCGAGCACGGCCTGCCAGAGCAGCGAGGCGAAGCCGGCGTCGGGCGCCGGCGCCAGCTCGAGCAGCCGGTCGAGCGCGTCCCCCCAGATCGTGGGCATCTCCGCCAGGGCGGTGATGCGGGCGCGGACGTCCTCTCCGCGCTTGGTGTCGTGCGTCGACAGCGTGGTCATCGCGTCGGGCCACACGGTCTGCCGCTGCGCCATGTGCGCGTGCCACTGCTCGGTCGTCACCGAGAAGACGCTGGGGTCGCCGCCGACCTCGTTGAGGGAGGTGAGCCGCGAGAAGCGGTAGAACGCGGTGTCCTCCACACCCTTGGCCATCACCATGCCGCTGGTCTGCTGGAAACGCAGGGCGGCGTCGCCGTCGGCGTCCTTCAGGACCGGAGCGAGCACGCCGAGCACGGCGGCGAGGTCGGGCCGGTGCGTGCGGGCGATGGTGAAGGCCCGGTCGAGGTGGTGCTGCTCGTCGGGCAGGTAGGAGCGGTAGACCGGGAAGCACGCCAGCAGCTCCGCCACACCGTCCTCGAGCTCGCCGACCTCGGCCGCCGCCCGCGTCCCGGCGGGGAGCTCGCGCACGATCCGTCGTACTTCCGAGCGCAGGATGCCGTCGGCGATCGCGCGCTTGGTGTCGTGGATCAGCCCGGCCCAGTCGACCTCGTGGCCCCGCAGGCGGGTCTCAAGCTCGTCGAGCGCGATCTGGCCGGCGGGGTCCACCAGGACCCGCTCCACGAGACCGAGCGCGTCGTAGCCCGTGGTGCCGGCCGTCGCCCAGGAGCGCGGCAGGTCCTCCCCCTCCTCCAGGATCTTCTCGACCAGGACGTAGGCGCCACCGGTGAGCCCGGCCAGGTCGTCGAGGTAGCCGCGGGGGTCGCGCAACCCGTCGGGATGGTCCACGCGCAGGCCGTCGACGAGGCCCTCGTCGAACCAGCGGCGGATCTCGGCGTGGCTCTCCTCGAAGACCGCCCGGTCCTCGACCCGCACCGCCGCGAGGGTGTTGACCGCGAAGAAGCGACGGTAGTTGAGCTGGTCGTCGGCGCTGCGCCAGGAGACCAGCTCGTAGTGCTGCTCGTCGTGGCGGCTCGTGCCGGGTGCCAGCGGGAAGCGGTGGTCGTGGTAGCCCAACAGCGGCCCCTGCTCGCCGTCGACGACCCGGATGGAGCCCTCGTCGTCGTCGCCCACGACGGGGATCCGGACCCGGCCGCCCCCGAAGTCCCAGTCGACGTCGAACGCGTCGGCGTAGCGCGACTGCCGCCCGTGGGTGAGCAGGTCCCACCACCACGCGTTCTCGACCGGGCTCGCGACCCCGACGTGGTTGGGCACGATGTCGACCAGCACGCCCATGCCGAGGCGCCGAGCCTCGGCCGACAAGGCGGCGAGGCCCTCGGCACCGCCGCGGGTCGGGTCGATGCCCGCGTGCGAGACGACGTCGTAACCGTGGTCGCTGCCGGGCTCCGCCGACAGCAGCGGCGAGAGGTAGACCCAGTCGACGCCGAGGTCGTGCAGGTAGGGCAGCCGACGGGCGGCCTCGTGCAGGTCGAAGTCGGCCGTGACCTGGAAGCGGTAGGTGTTGCGGGGAGCCCTCGCAGCCATCGCGCGTCAGCCCCGGTCGGCCTGGGCCGCGAGCGACGCGGCGACCGAGTGGTCCGGCTCCGCCTCGGGCTCGGCGTACTCGCGCAGCACGACCAGGCTGCGGTGCTCGAGGGGCAACGTGGCTCCCGCGGCGTAGGGCGTCTTGGTGTCGACTCCCCCGGCGGTGTCGACCACGACGTCCCAGGCGGCGGCGTACTCCTCCGGGGGCAGCGTGAGCTCGGTCTGGCCATCGGCGTTGAAGTAGAGCAGGAAGTGGTCGTCGATGATCTCGCCGCCGCGGGCGTCCTTGCCGGCGATGCCGTGGCCGTTGAGGTACATCCCGATGGCCTGGTTGCCACCGCTCCAGTCGTCGTCCTCCATCGGGCGACCGTCGAGGTGCAGCCACACGATGTCGTTGAGCCGGTCGCCGTCCCCGCCGGGGATCTCGGTGCGGACGCTGTTGCCGGTGAAGAAGCGCTTGCGGCGGAACGTCGGGTGGTCCATGCGCAGCTTGATCAGCGCGGCGGTGAACTCGACGAGCGGCCTGTCCGCGTCGTCCCAGTGCATCCAGGCGATCTCGGAGTCCTGGGCGTAGGTGTTGTTGTTGCCGTGCTGGGTGCGGCCCATCTCGTCGCCGTGCAACAGCATCGGCACACCCTGGCTCAGCAGCAGGGTCGCGAGGATGTTGCGTTGCTCGCGGGCCCGGAAGGTGCGGATCTCAGGGTCGTCGGTCGGCCCCTCGACGCCGTGGTTCCACGAGCGGTTGTGGCTCTCGCCGTCGTTGCTGTCCTCCCCGTTGGCCTCGTTGTGCTTCTCGCTGTAGGACACGAGGTCGGCCAGCGTGAAGCCGTCGTGGGCGGTCACGAAGTTGATGCTCGCGACCGGGCGCCGACCGGAGTGCTCGTAGAGGTCGGCGGAGCCGGCCAGGCGCGAGGCGAACTCGCCCAGGGACGGCTCGCCACGCCAGAAGTCGCGCACGACGTCGCGGTAGGCGCCGTTCCACTCGGTCCACTGCGGCGGGAAGCCGCCGACCTGGTAGCCACCGGGGCCGACGTCCCACGGCTCCGCGATCAGCTTGACCTGGCTCACGACCGGGTCCTGCTGCACGAGCTCGAAGAACGTCGCGAGCCGGTCGACGTCATAGAACTCGCGCGCGAGCGCGGAGGCGAGGTCGAAGCGGAAACCGTCGACGTGCATCTCGCTGACCCAGTAACGCAGTGAGTCCATGATCAGCTGGAGCGAGTGCGGGTGCCGGACATTGAGGCTGTTGCCGGTGCCGGTGTAGTCCATGTAGTACTGCGGCTCGTCCTCCATCAGCCGGTAGTAGGCCGGGTTGTCGATGCCCTTGAAGCTCAGCGTCGGGCCCATGTGGTTGCCCTCGGCGGTGTGGTTGTAGACCACGTCGAGGATGACCTCGATGCCGGCAGCGTGCATGGCCTTGACCATGGACTTGAACTCCTGCACCTGCTGGCCGACCTGCTCCGTCCCGGCGTACTCGGCGTGCGGGGCGAAGAAGCCGAGGGTGTTGTAGCCCCAGTAGTTGCGCAGGCCCTTCTCGAGCAGCGTGCTGTCCTGGATGAACTGGTGGACGGGCATCAGCTCGATCGCCGTCACGCCGAGACGCTTGAGGTGGTCGGTGATGGCCGGGTGGGCCAGTCCGGCGTAGGTGCCGCGGATGTCCTCGGGCAGGTCGGGGTGCAGCTGGGTCATGCCCTTGACGTGGGCTTCGTAGACGACCGTCTCGTTGAGGGGATAGTTGAGCCGCCGGTCGCCCTCCCAGTCGAAGAACGGGTTGATGACGACGCCGAAGGTCATGTGCGGCGCGGAGTCCTCGTCGTTGCGCGAGTCGGGGTCGCCGAAGTCGTAACCGAAGAGGCTGTTGTCCCAGTCGATCTCGCGCGTCGTGGCCTTCGCGTACGGGTCGAGCAGGAGCTTGGCGGGGTTGCAGCGCAGGCCCTTCGCGGGATCCCAGGGACCGTGCACGCGGTAGCCGTAGCGCTGGCCGGGCTGCACGTGCGGGAGGTAGCAGTGCCAGACGTAGGCGTCGACCTCGCTGACCTCGACGCGGGTCTCGGTGCCGTCTTCCTCGAAGAGACACAGCTCGACCCGGTCGGCCACTTCGCTGAAGAGGGCGAAGTTGGTGCCGGAGCCGTCGTACGTCGCTCCCAGGGGATAGGCGTGGCCAGGCCAGGAGTCGTGCACGGTGCCTCCGATGATCAGTCAGCTTGGAAGGGGTGACTCGTCCTCGTCGACGATTCGTCCGCGGCCCAGTACCCCGGTCGCGGCTGTCCACGCATCATCCACCATCACCCTGACGTGGGATCCGACACGTGCCTGTCGTCCAGCAGCGCCAGCCTCCAGTCAGGCAAGGCTTACGCCTCCACGCGCAGCACCGCGTCGAGGTCGCGCAGGTAGCCCGCGAAACCGCCGGGTGTGCGTCCCGCCAGCCGGGCCGAGGTGACGACGGTGGGCGCGACACCCTGGCGTACGCCGTGCGCCTGCAACGCCCGCACCAGGGCCACGTCCTCGTGCTCGGCGAGCGCGCGGAAGCCACCGACCGCGTGGTAGACGTCGAGCCGGAAGCCGAGGTTGGCTCCGTGGACGTGGTCGCCGGCGTGCGAGCCGCGGTGCCGATCGCGCCACAGCCCCGCGACGGCCGCGTCGCCGTCGGCCGGGTCGGGCACGACGGCACCGACGACCAGCCGGACCCCGGCCTCCGCCTGGAGGACCTGGTCGAGCAACCAGGTTTCGGGCACGACGGTGTCGGCGTCCGTGCAGGCGACCCAGACCCTGGCGGGCGCGTCGGCTCCCGGCCTGTCGATCTGCTCGATCCCGGCGCGCCGCGCCGCGCCGACGTTGCCCCAGTGGGACTCGACGACGTCCACGGCGAAGCGGCTCGCGACGACCGCTGAGGCGTCGGTGCACCGGTCGAGCACGACGGTGACCCCGACGCGGAGCCCCGGCCTGCCGGAGCGCACCCGCTGGACCGCCTGCTCCACCGAGCGCAGGCAGGCCCCGAGCCGAGCCTCCTCGTCGCGCGCCGGGATCACCACCTGGACCTGGGTGACGGCGCCCGTCGTGACGGGATTCATCCCGTGGGGTCCGGCAACGTGGCCTCCACGCCGAGGACGACGATCTCCACGTCACGGTCGGAGTAGGAGCCGAGCTCGGGACGCAGGTCGGCCGCGCGCACGACGTCGTGGGCGTGCGGCCCGTCCAGGGGCCAGCCCTCGACCGGGTGCCGCCAGTGCGCGAGCACCACTGTCCCGTCGGGGGTGAGGCAGGCGCGGATCCGCTCCACGAGGTCCTCGAGCGCCACGGGGCTGAGGAAGTAGGCGACCTCGGAGACGACCACGAGGTCGAACTCCCCCGCCGGCCACTCACCGGGCACCTGCGCCTGGCGGACCTCGACGGTCGCGAGGTCGGCGAGCGCTGCCCGAGCCAGCTCCACCGCCCGCGGAGAGGAGTCGAGGGCCAGCACGTGCTCGGAGCGCGCGGCGAGGGCCCGGGTGAGGGACCCCCTCGAGCAGCCGACCTCGAGCGCGCGGCCGTAGGTCGGGCGGGGCAGCGCCGCCAGCGTCAGGTCACGCTTGCGCTGCTCGTACCACCGCACCTCGGTGCCCCACGGGTCCGCGTCGCGCACGTGCAGCTCGTCCAGGGCGGGGTCGGTCGCGGGCTGGGTCACGAAGACCTCGACGTCACCCGTGAAGTGCTCCAGCAGGTCCTCGCCGAGCAGCACCTCGTCGCCGGGCAGCTCGGAGAGCCGCTGCACCTGGGTGACGTGCGCCGCGATCGCCTGCTCCTTGCGGGTCCTCGCGTCCTCGTCGAGTCGCACGGCTCCGAGGAGGTCCCACGGAGCAGCATCGGGCGTGCCCCAGTGCCAGAACCAGACGGGGTACTCCACCAAGCGCGCACCCGTGCGCACTGCCACCGCGGCCGCCACGTGTCCGGCGGCCTCGTGGTCGGGGTGGCCGTCGCCGCGCCAGGGCGCGACCAGGAGCGTGCGGCGCGCGTCCCCGAGAACCGCGACCACCCGTCGTACGACGGAGGCGTGGTGGGTGGCGACGTCCCCGTCGGGCAGGCCCAGACGCACGACGTCGCCGGTGACGCCGAGGGCACGGGCGGCGGCGGCGCCCTCGGTACGGCGGCGGCGGGCGAGGAGCTCGGGTGGGTGGGTCGGCGAGCCGGGGTGGCTGCCCTCGCCGTCGGTGAGCAGCAGCAGGTCGACCTGGAGGCCGCGCCGGGCGGCCTCGGCCATGAGCCCGCCCGCACCGAGCGACTCGTCGTCGGGGTGGGCGGCAAGGACGACGACGCGATCCGGGGCGTCGCGCCACGGGTCGACGGGCTCCAGCGTCTGCCAGCGGTCGTGGGTCTGCCACTCCTTCGCGCGGGTGCCCGGGGTGTCGTGGGTGAAGTCGGTCATCGGGTCGCCTCCGTGGGCTCCGTGAGGGCACGGCCAAGGGCAGCGGCGTCGCGCTCGGCGTGGTGCTGGCGGACGTAGAGCTGCAGGTCGGCGACCCGGCGCGCGTGCTCGGCCTCCACCAGCGGCGCCGGTCCCAGGGCATGGGCGGCGTGGAGCAGGACCGCTTCGACGGCGTCCGCCACGACCTGGCGGACGCGCAGTGCGGCGACCCGGCCGGCCGGACCCGTCACGAGTCCGGCGTCGACGGCGGCGGCCGACTCCGCGAGGACCGCACGCGCGCCGTGCAGGCACGCGTCGGCTGCCCCGAGGTGCGCGAGCCCGACCTGGTCGAGAGCCCGGCCACCGGCCTGCCGGAGCATCCGTCGGTGGACGGCCACCGCGCCGCCGTACCAGACGGCGGCCACGCCGATGCCGCCCCAGCCGAAGCCGTCGCGGCGGAGGTACCAGCCGGGGTCGCCGACGGGCCGGGCGTCGACGGCGTCGAAGGCGAGGGATCCGCTGGGAATGTCGCGGAGGCCGCTCGGCGCCCAGGACTGTCCGGTCCCTGCCGGGGTGACACGGGGGTCGGTGAGGTCGACGGCGAACATCCCGCGGCGCTCCTCGTCGACCCAGGCCGTCACGAGGGCCCGCTCGAGCTGGGAGCCCAAGGAGCACCAGGGCTTGGTGCCGGAGAGGGTCCAGGTGTCGTCGTCGTGCTGCTCCGCGGTGAGTCGTAGGCCCGGCCCTTCGGCCGCGAAGACACCCCAGCGCAGCTCCGGCCCGGTCAGGTCGCTGCGGCCCGCCTCGTCGAGGATCGCCAGCGCGTCGAGGTGCGGCTCCGCGGCCCGGGCCACCTGGAGGTCGTGGGCGCCGAGGGTGGCCAGGACCTCCCAGCGCTCCATGGTCTCCCCCGCGCCCGGCTGCGGCACACCGTCGGTCAGGCCGTGACCCAGGGGCTCGAGCGGCCCCGCGGTCGCGGGGACGGCGTGGAGGACGGCGTGCACCAGGTCGAGCACGGGGACCGGGTCGCGGTGGAAGGTGAGCAGGACGTCCTGGCGCTCAGTCATCCAGCATCGATCGGCACCTGCTCGCACACAACATGTCCTCGAGTATGGGAGTCCGCGACCCATCTCCGGCTCGCCCCTACGGGTGGAAGGCGGCGAGGTGGAGGCGAGACGTACAAGAGCCCTTGCCCCTCGGGCTCGTCGTTCCTACGGTCGCCTCATGACAGAAGCCACGAACTCCACCAGCTCCAGCATGAGCGAGCTCATCGCCTTCCGCGAGCCCCTACGACGGCGCCTCGTGGACCTGCTCGCCGCCCGGGGACCGTGCACGGTCAGCACGCTCGCGCGTGAGGTCGGCGCCGCCGTCGGCAGCGTCAGCCACCACCTGCGCGCGCTCGAGAAGGCGGGCTTCGTCGAGCCCGCCCCGGAGCTGGCCACGGACGGTCGGACCTCGTGGTGGCGACTCGTCGACAAGACGTGGAGCTGGTCGCTGGAGGACTTCGACGCGCCCGCGGACCAGCATCGGGCCCGCGGCGCCGAGCGACTCGCGGTGCGTCACCAGGGCGAGATGCTCCGGGCCTGGGCCGCCCGGCGGGACCGCTGTCCGGAGACGTGGCGTCGAGCGGCGTTCTCCACCGAGGTGAACACACGGGCCACGCCGGCGGAGCTCGCCGACCTGCTCACCCGGCTCGACACCACGCTCGACGAATGGCTCGGGTCGATCACCCGGGACGACGACCAGGAGCGCGAGCCGGTCGTGTTCTTCGGCTACGGGTTCCCGTTCCGGCCGTAGGGCTGGCGCCCGCCAGTCGGCCCTTGCCCCGTCCTGCGGAGCCTCAGACAATGCGGTCGTCTCAGCCCTCTTCGGCGGGTTCGACGAAGTCCGCAAACCGTTCGCCGGGACTGCCGTCGCGGTTGTAGGCGAACCATCCGCGCGTGCCGGGCTCAGGGTCCTGAATCCCGTGCCATCGGGGATCGAGACTTCGATGCGGCCCGGCGCCACCTCGGTTGCAGAGGTCCACTCGCTCAGAGCGCGGACCAGGTGCTCGTAGTTGGCCCGTTCGTTCACGGGGCGAGCCTGTCAGAAGGGCGCTGACCTCAGCATGTGCGGACGTGGCCCGCATGGTGCGGAACTACGCTGCGACCGAGGAAACCACGGAACCTGACATTCGCCCGCTCGGCGCCCTGGCCCTGGGCGTGGCGATACTGAGTGCCGCCCTTTCGGTGACCTACTTCTACAGCCCCCTGGCCTACCTCGCCGCGGTAATCGCGCTGCCGCTGGGCGTGATCTCGCGCGGCCACGAGCGCAGTCGGGACATGGGCAATGCCGCGATCGTGTTGGCCATCATCGCCATCATCGCCGCTAGCGCGACGCTCATCTGGATCTGACCACACCATGCCCGCACTTCGGCAGTTGTGCGGTTGACGTTCCGCGCTCTTGCGGACCGAGCAGCAGGACCTTCCCCATTCAGCCCTGATTCACCGACGGCAAACTCTGCTTGCTGATTCGAGTGGCGCTAGACGGGACCCGGTGTGTGGG
Source organism: Nocardioides psychrotolerans (assembly GCF_900113685.1). Classification (GTDB taxonomy): domain Bacteria; phylum Actinomycetota; class Actinomycetes; order Propionibacteriales; family Nocardioidaceae; genus Nocardioides; species Nocardioides psychrotolerans. The sequence goes on along the minus strand of NZ_FOQG01000011.1, from coordinate 256 downwards.
CGTGGCTGGATTGCCGGTCTGTCCGGTTCTTCCACTGTGGTCCTGGTCGTCGGGTCGAGGTCGAGGTGTCAGCCGCTGCTGGTGATCGCGGTGGCGTGCAGGTGTTGCCAGTGCTCGGCCCAGGGCCAGCCGGTGGGCAGGTGCAGGACGAGCCTGCGGCCGGTGGCCGCGATTCGGGCTGGTGTGTTGATGATGTTGCGGCGCACGGTGGCCCATCTGGCTTTGGCCATGTTCGCGGCGACGGCGACTGCGCGGG
>NZ_FOQG01000010.1 GCF_900113685.1 Nocardioides psychrotolerans | reverse complement strand
GTAGGCCTTGTCGGCGATCACGATCTGCCGGGTCCCGGCGCCCAGGTGTGGTGTGGCGTCGAGGATCGCGTTGAGGACCTCACGTTCGTCGGCCTTGGCGCCGGTCAGGGCCCAGCCCACGGGCAGGCCCTGCAGGGTGCAGACCAGGTGCAGCCGAAGGCCCCAGAAGAAGCGGCTGTGGGAGGCGCAGTAGCCGTACTCGGCCCAGCCGGCCAGGTCGGAGCGCTTCACGGTCTCCCGCGACCTTGCACACTCGACCGGGGTGGAGTCGACAACCCACACGTCGTCGTTGGCGATGCTGGTCTGGCGCCCGAGCTCGCTGATCAGCCAGGTCATCGTGGTTGCGAGCTTGCGCAGCCGCTTGTTGTAGCCCGACTGCAGCGGCAGGTTCGGAAACATGCCCAGCAGGTTCTTGCGGGCATAGCGCAGGAACCGGGTCTCGCTGGTGTAGCCCAGCAGGGCCTGCATCACGGCCAGGGTGAGCATCTCGGCGTCGCTGGTCCTCGGTGGGATCCCGACCTTCGGGCGGGCCGGGACACGCTCAGGATGAGCGAGGAGCAAGTCGTCGGTGGTCACATAGAGTGCGGTGGCGAGGGTGTCCAGATCGGCGTCCACGAGGGCCTCCAGGGTTCACGTTGGGTAGACAACGCCGACTCTGGACACCCTTCACCACTAAAAATAGCCTCCACGCCGTCCAATGCCCTTGGGCTTACTCATCTAGGCGGGCGTTCCAGTCGACCGCGCTGGTCGTCGAGGAGAACACCACCATCGGCATGTCCCGCCAGCGGCGGGCGAACTCGATCAGCCGTCCAGGCGCAGGTTCATGCCACAGGTCAGTTTCCGCACGGCGTCAGCCTCCCGTAAGTCGAGATTCGGCGTACGGCCCAACACGGCGCGGAAAATTCATCGGTCAGACCACACCGAGGGCCGGTTGACCTCCGCGCCGGAGCGGATGCTGCGTACGGAAGGACAGGCTGTCCACTACCCGTGACAGGCCTTCTCACAAGGCCGGGCCGCTCTGGTCTGCCTGGAGAGAGGCTCAGAGCAGCGTGGTGGCGAGGCCCCAGGCGACGCCGGCCAGCGTGCACACGCCGAGCGTGCGCAGCACGCTCCACCGCAGCCGGAAGATCAGCAGACAGCCGAGCGCGGTGATGACCACGGCCGACGCCTGCAGCGAGTCGAGCACCGGCACGTCGAGGTCGAGCGGCCCGGAGGTCAGCCGGCGGGTCTCGTCGAACAACGTGTGCACGGCGAAGAACACCGCCAGGCTGCCGATCACGCCGACGACGGCAGCCGTGATGCCGCTCAGGGCGGTCGCCAGGCTCCGGTTGCCCCGCAGCCGCTCGACGTAGGGGGCGCCGAGGAGGATGAAGAGGAAGCAGGGCACGAAGGTCACCCAGGTGGTGAGCAGGGCGGCGAGGACGGCTGCCGCCCAGGGGTCCAGGCTGCCGGGGTCGCGGTAGGCGCCGACGAAGGCGACGAACTGGACGACCATGATCAGCGGTCCTGGGGTCGTCTCGGCGAGGGCGAGTCCCCGGACCATCTCCCCCGGGGCGAGCCAGCCGTAGGTCTCGACCGCCTGCTGGGCGACGTAGGCGAGCACCGCGTAGGCGCCGCCGAAGGTGACCACGGCAGCGCCCGAGAAGAAGACGCCCTGGTCGACGAAGATGCTGGTGCGCCCCGCGAGGACCGCCGCGAGCACAACGGGCGCCGCCCACAGCGTGAGGCCCACGCCGAGGATGAGCCCGGCCCGACGTCCCGAGGGGCGCTCGGTGTGCAGGGCGTCGTCGCTGACCAGGGGTGGTGGTCCGTCATCCTCCGCAGCGGGCCGTGGCCTCGCCAGCGTCGGGACGGCCCTCCCGAGCAGCCAGCCACCGACGGCGCCGGCCAGCACCACGACGGGGAACGGGACCGCGAAGAAGGTGAGCGCGACGAACGCCGCGACGGCCAGGCCCACGAGCCCGGGATGGCCGAGGCCCTTGCCGCCGACGCGGATCACGGCTTGGAGCACGATCGCGATCACCGCGGGCGCGAGACCGAGGAACACCGACTCCACGAACGTCGTGTCGCCGTAGCCGACGTAGATCGCCGACAGCGCCAAGAGGGCCACGACGCCCGGGAGCACGAACAGGATGCCCGCCACGAGCGCTCCCTTGACGCCGTTGAGGAGCCAGCCGATGTAGGTCGCGAGCTGCTGGGCCTCGGGTCCCGGGAGGAGCGTGCAGTAGGAGAGGGCGAAGAGGAAGCGCTGCTGCCCGATCCACCGACGCTCGTCGACCAACGTGCGTTGCATGACCGCGATCTGGCCCGCCGGCCCCCCGAAGGTCTGCAGCGAGATGAGGAACCACGCCTTGGCGGCCTCACGCAGCGGGATGACATCGTGACTGTGGGCGACCGGCTGGCGGTCGTCGGAGCCGCTCACAGCTGCTGGAGTCGCGGGAGCACCCGCTCGCAGACCTCGGTGGTCCACGCGACCGGGTCGTCGCCCTGCGGCATCAGCGTGACCAGCTCGATGCCGAGGGCGGCGTAGGCCTCCATGTCGGCGAGGAACGCGTCGGTGTCACCGGTGGGGTCGGCGTCGAGGACCATCGACTTCTCGATCGCGTCGTAGTCGCGGCCCAGGTCGTCGCAGTGGCGACGCAGGACGTCCAGCTTGTGGGCCATGACATCGGGGCCCTGACCGAAGATGTTGCAGGCGTCGGCGTACTGGGCGACGAGCCGCAGGGTCTTGCGCTCCCCCGCTCCCCCGACCAGGATCCTCGGCCCGGGCTGCTGGACCGGCGGCGGGACGCAGACGGTCTCCGCCAGCTGGTAGTGGGTGCCCTCGAACGCGCCGTTGTCGTCGCTCCACATCTGGCGGCAGACCTGGAGCGTCTCCTCGAGGCGCTCGAAGCGCCCGCTGGTGGAGGGGAACGGGACGCCGAGTCCCGCGTGCTCGCGGTCGTACCACGCAGCACCGATGCCGAGCATGGCCCGCCCGCCCGAGAGCCGGTCGACGGTCGTGACGGTCTTGGCCAGCAGCCCGGGGTGGCGGTAGGTGACGCCGGTGACCAGCAGGCTGAGCCGCACCTGGTCGGTGACGGCAGCCAGGTAGCCCAACGTGGTGTAGCCCTCCAGCATCGGCTCCGCGGGTCCGCCGAGATCTTCCATTTGGAACCAGTGGTCCATCACCGTGAACCACGCCGCACCCCCTTGGTCGGCAACGCGTGCGGTTGCCGTCAGGCGCTCCTCGAGCCGCTCCGCCCAGTCGGGGTGGGTGAAGTTGGCGTAGTGGACTCCGAGTTGCATGGGGCGAGCCTAGGCGTCAGGGGTGAACGGGGCTCCCCTACCATCGGGCGCATGTCGAAACGACCCCTGACCCTGATCGCAGCCCTGGTGCTCGCCGCCGGACTGACCGCCTGCGGCGGCGAGGACGAGACCGCCGCCGACAGCCCGCCGGTCGACAACAGCAACGCGGTGCCCTGCACCTACACCGAGGAGGGGGGTGCGGCCAAGGACGCCGACCTGCCGCCCGATTCCGCGGCCGACGACGGCGACGTGCCGGTCACGATCACGGCGTCGGCCGGCGAGGTCACCGCCACCCTGGACGCCGCTGCCGCGCCGTGCACGGTCAACTCGTTCACGTCGCTGGCCGGCCAGGGTTACTTCGACGGCACCCCGTGCCACCGCCTCACCACCAACCCGGTCTTCGGGGTCCTGCAGTGCGGCGACCCGTCCGGCACTGGCGGCGGCGGACCGGGCTACAGCTTCGGCGACGAGCTCACCGGTGAGGAGACCTACCCGGCCGGCACCCTGGCCATGGCCAACGCGGGTCCCGACACCAACGGCTCCCAGTTCTTCATGGTCTACGTCGACACGCAGCTCTCGGCCGACTACACGGTCTTCGGCACCATCGACCCCGAGGGTGTGCAGGTCGTCGCCGACCTGGCGGCCGACGGTGTCGACGGCGGCGGCGAGGACGGTCCCCCGGCCACGCCGGTCACGATCGAGAGTGTCAGCGTCGACTGATCGTCAACCTTCCCTAGAGCGGGAAGCGCACCCCACTCAGCGACTCCGACTCTTCCCAGCACGCCCGGGCGAGGTCGGGGTCGCTGGCACTTCGGCTCCGGCCGACGCTCACCGGCCACCCGCTCATCTCCCGGAACCGGTGGGGTCCTAGGTAGGTGTTGCCGGGCACGTCCATCGTCGCGGCGTAGAGCGTGGGCAGGGCGCCCTGCCACGGCCTCATGCCGACGAGGCCGTGGCCCCATGACCCGATCCAGGTCTTGAACCCGTTGCCGGTATTGGCGGTGATGGCGGTCGCGGTGGATCCGGGGTGGGCGCCCGTCACGCGCAGCGTGCTGCCGGTGGCGGTGAGGCGGCGTTGCAGCTCGGCGAGGAAGAGCATGTTGGCGAGCTTGGACTGCGCATAGGCGGCGTACGCCGAGTAGCCGCGCCGCGACCAGTCCAGGTCGTCGAGCTCCAGGACGCCGGAGCGGTGCGACTGGGAGCTGACGACGACGACGCGATCGGTGAGACGCGGCAGCAGGAGGTTGGTCAGGGCGAAGTGCCCCACGTGGTTGGTGGCGAGGTGGAGCTCGATCCCGTCGACGCTGAGGCCGAACGGGACACCGAGGATCCCGGCGTTGTTGACCAGCACGTCGACCGCGCCGGTGCCGTCGGCGAACGCGCGCACGGAGGACAGGTCGGCGACGTCGAGCGCGCGGACCTCCACGTCGCCCTGGATCGTCGCGGCGGCAGCCTCGCCCTTGTCGCGGCTCCGGACGGCGAGCACCACATGGGCTCCCGCCTCCGCGAGGGCGCGAGCGGTCGCGAGGCCGATCCCGCTGTTGGCGCCGGTCACGACGAATCGCCGCCCGTCCTGGCGCGGCACCCGGGTCCACGGAGGGACCCGCGGGGAGCCTGCCATCAGGCTCGATCCTCGGCGATGGCGTAGTCCACCGGCTCACCGAGCGTGACGGTCCTCGACACCGTGCAGATCCGGTCGTGCGTCTGCTGGACGGCACGCGGGAGGAACACCCGCGCCTTGTCGCCGTCCGCCCCCTCGGGGAAGGTCACGTCGAAGGTGACCTTGAGCCCGACCAGGTGGCTTCCGCCGTCGTCCCTGACCTTGTGCCCCTCGGCCGTCACGTCGAAGGACAACGGCTGCGAGCGACGGCTGGTCAGCTCGTCGACGGTGACGCCGGCGCACCCGGCGAGCGCCGCCAGCAGGAGCTCCACGGGCGTGAAGTCCGGATCCTGACCGCTGCCGATCGGGACGATCCCGCCGCGCTGGTTGGTGGCCTTGTAGCGACCCTCACCGATGCGGGTGAGGTCGATCCCCCGCCAGGTGTCGGGTCCGGGGCTTGGCAACGGGTCGGTCATGGCGCACAGACTGCCAGACCGGGGCCCTCCCACGTCGCGAGATCAGCGCGGGCGCGGGACCCACCTGAGGCGACCGCCACGGGTCGCCCGTGCGGCTGCGGCTGCGAGCTCCACGTCTCGGAGCTGCGCATGGTCCCTGTCTGCGTGGACCCGTCCGTTGACGATTCCTTGGGCCAGGTGCAACTGCGTCGGCATGGGTGCTCATCCTCTCGACCCCCTGCTGGGAGTCACGTTTGGTGTAACCAGTAGTGCCGCTTGAGCGACTCTTACAGAGTAGTGCTGTCGGGGGCCGACTCCTGCATCAGGGACAGGGTGATCTCGGCCACCTCCCGAGCGGTCGGTCGGGGGCTCCCCGCAGGGCTCGGTGCCGCCTGGCAGGATCGATGACATGGCTACGACCCGTGAGATCCACCTGTCCACCCGCCCCGTCGGACTCCCCGGTCCGGAGCACTTCGAGACCGTCTCCGTGGACCTCCCCGACCTTGCCGACGGCGACGTGCTCGTCCGCAACACCGTCTTGTCGGTCGACCCCTACATGCGCGGGCGCATGAACGACGTGAAGTCCTACGTGCCGCCCTTCCAGCTCGGCTCACCCATGGACGGCGGCGCCGTCGGCATCGTCGAGGAGTCGCGATCAGACCAGCTCGCCGTCGGTGACACCGTGCTCACGATGGCCGGCTGGCGCGAGCGCGCGGTGCTGCCGGCGGCCGTCGCACGCAAGCTCGACGTCTCCCGGGTCCCGGCCAGCGCCTACCTCGGCGTGCTCGGCATGCCCGGCCTCACGGCGTACGTCGGGCTCAAGCGCATCGCGGAGCTCCGCGAGGGTGACACGGTCTTCATCTCCGGCGCGGCCGGTGCCGTCGGCTCGGTCGCCGGCCAGGTCGCGCGGCAGCTCGGTGCCGGTCGGGTGATCGGCTCGGCGGGCTCGCCGGAGAAGGTCTCGTGGCTGGTCGACGAGCTGGGCTTCGACGCGGCCTTCGACTACCACGACGGGCCGGTCGCGCGGCAGCTCAAGGAGCACGGGCCGGTCGACGCCTACTTCGACAACGTGGGCGGCGAGCACCTCGAGGGCGCGATCTTCCACATGGCCGACTTCGGGCGGATCGCGCTGTGCGGCGCGATCGCCGGCTACAACGCCGACGCCCCCGAGCCCGGCCCGCGCAACCTGATGATGCTGGTCTCCAAGCGGATCACCATGCGCGGCTTCATCGTCAGCGACCACGCCGACCTGACCTCGCAGTTCTACCGCGAGGCAGGTGATTGGCTCGCCGCCGGTGACCTCACCTACCGCGAGACCTACTTCGAGGGCCTCGACCAGATGGTCGAGGCGTTCCGCGGCCTCTACTCCGGCGGCAACACCGGAAAGATGCTGGTCCGACTCTGAGGTGGTCCGCGTGCCCGAGGAGCAGGCGGCCCTTCAGAGCGCCAGGCACACGGCCGGCAGGTCGAACCACCGCAGGTGCTCGAAGTCGGGGCTGACGTTGCCGGGGTGGCCGGCGAGGGCGGGGCCGACGGCGGCGTGGAGCAGGGCCGCGCCGTCGCGGAGGTGGTCGGCGAGCAGCTCGACTCCCCCGGTGGCGCTGTTGGTGGGCATCGAGACGCGGCCACCGGCGTAGGACACGTCGTGGAGCGAGAGCGGCGGCGTGACCAGGCCGTCTCGGTGGCGCCACAGGCCGGTGGTGGTGTCGAAGGTGTAGTCGCCCAGCAGCTTCCACCCGTCGCGCGCGACCAGGCGCACGGCTTCGACGACGTAGTCGGCGACCTCGTCGGCCACGAAGTAGTTGAAGTTGACCCGCACCCAGCCGGGCTTGATGCCCTCGCAGCCGCCGGAGATCTCCCGCTCGAACTCGTGGGAGCGCTCGAGGTCGATGCCCAGCAGTCGGTGGCCGTAAGGACCGGCGCAGGAGCAGCCGCCGCGCGACTGGATGCCGAAGAGGTCGTTGAGCAGCGCGACGACGTAGTTGTGGTGCAGGTAGCGCCCTGACGGCGAGCGCAGGATGAAGGAGACGATCGAGAGCCGCTCGGCGTCGAGGTTGCCGAGCACCTCGATCGACGGGTCGTCCTTCCAAGCGCCGATCGCCCGGGAGAGGTGCCGTTCCTCCTGGATCCGGATCGTCGGGACCCCCACCGCCTCCTTGAGCTGGAAGACCAGGCCGGCGCGGATCGACTCGATGATCGCCGGGGTTCCGCCCTCCTCGCGGTGGGTGGGGTCGGCGAAGTAGCGGTGGTCGTCGTCGTTGACGTAGAGGACGGTCCCGCCGCCGGGCACGTCGGGCACCCGGTTGGCGAAGAGCTCACGACGGGCGACCAGGACACCGGGCGTCGAGGGACCACCGATGAACTTGTGCGGTGACAGGAAGATCGCGTCCTTGTAGGACAGCGGGCGGGCCGGGTCGACGGCCTCCATGTCGATGTCGATGTAGGGCGCCGCGGCGGCGAAGTCCCAGAAGCTCAGTGCCCCGTGCTGGTGCAGGAGCGTCGAGATCCCGGCCGTGTCCGAGAGGATCCCGGTCACGTTGGAGGCGGCCGAGAAGGAGCCGATCTTGAGCGGGCGGTCGGCGTGCTTCTCCAGCTGCTCCTGCAGGTCCTCGGCGTCCACTCCCCCGTCGGCGTCCTGGCGGATGACCACCACGTCGGCGATCGACTCACGCCACGGGATCTCGTTGGAGTGGTGCTCATAGGGACCGAGGAAGACGACCGGCCGCTCCGAGGGAGAGATGTGGTCGGACAGGTGGTGGGTGTCGTCGAGGACCGACGGGATCCGCAGGCCGAGGACACCGATCAGCTTGGCGATCGCTCCGGTGCACCCCGAGCCGGCGAAGATCACCACCGAGTCCTCGCCGCCGACCGCGCGCCGGATGATCTCGCGCGCGTCCTCCCGCAGCCGTGTCGTCTGCAGGCCGGTGCCGCTCGACTCGGTGTGGGTGTTGGCGTAGGAGGGCAGCACCTGCTCACGGATGAAGTCCTCGATGAAGCTCAGCGCCCGCCCTGAGGCCGTGTAGTCGGCGTAGGTCACGCGGCGACGCCCGTAGGGCGTCTCCATCAGGTGGTCCTCGCCGATCACCGAGTCACGGATCAACTGGAGCAGCGCCACCTTGTCGCCAGCGCCAGCGGCAGCGGCAGCGGCAGCATCAACGGCAGCGTCGAGGAGGACCATGCGGTCAACGATAAGCCTCGTGACGACGCCGCGGGTCGGGAGCGTGCTCCCGACCCGCGGCGGGTCCGACGTATCCCCCGGAGGGGACTGCTCAGCGAACGACCACGCGCACCCTGCGGTTGCCGTTGACGACCATGTCGACCGGCCCGAGGACCTGGCTCCTCTCGATCTGGACCTTGCGGCCGAAGATGCTCAGGTCGGCCTGCACCTCGTCGTTGCGGACCTGCTCACGCACGCCCTTGAGGATCTTGGCGAGCGAGTTCTGGTAGGCGGCCTCGCTGTAGAGGAAGTTGCCGCCGACCATCGAGATCGAGCCCTTCTGCCCGGCCGCGCGGGTCGGGATGGTGAAGGAGACCGGCACGGTGCGTTGACCGGTCGGGCCGTTGAGCACCTGGCGCAGGAGGAGCTTCCTGCCGGCGACCGCCAGCGCGGGCTCCTGGCGGCTCAGCGTCACCCACGCACCCTGGCGGTACTGCTGGATGGCCCCGAGCGAGTACGTCGACTTGCTGTCCGTGACGCTTCCCTCGGCAGTGGCGCTGGTGACCGTCACCCCGTCGAGCTGGCTCAGCCCGTAGAGCACGTCGGGCAGGTCGAAGCTGGACTCGTAGGTGATGTCGCGGATCGAGGTGAACCGGTCGGAGTGCTCGAGCGTGAACGGCGTGCCGTCGGCGTCGGTGCCGATGACGGTCCAGCTCTGGGTCTCCGTGCCGCCGGTGATCCCGTCGATGACGCGGTCGTGGTTGGAGATCAGCTGGTAGAAGGTCAGCTCGGCGTTGGCCAGCGGGACGGTGATGTCGGTGACGCCGACGCGGGACTTGTCACCCTTGGTGAGGGTCGAGGTGACCGTCATCCCTTCGGGCAGCGGGCCGTAGGTGCCGGTGATGCCGGTGAGGCGGTCGTCGGTGATCGTGCCGACGGGGGCGGCGATGTTGGCGACCTTGAACGGCGCTCCGAGCGGGTCCTCCTGGACGTAGATGGCGTCGGCCGGATGCATGCTCATGGTCGCGGGACCGCTGAACTGCATCGGGTGGCCGAAGCCGACGACGCGGCCGTCGCAGACGCTGGTCGCCGTGCCGACCCCGGCAGCGGTGATGTCGCCGTAGGCCAGGGACGAGGCGATGTTGCCGCCGGCCACGATGTCGGCGGCAGTCGGGGCGGCGGCGCCGGTGGCCCTGCCGACGGCGTAGGCGTTGCTCGAGAGGTAGGGCCGCCCGGTGGCGCTGTCGAGACGCGAGGAGCTCACGCCCGAGACGCCGAGCGGCATCGGCAGCTGTCGGAAGCCCTGCGCGGCCTGGGCCGCGGACACGTCGGACTCGCGCGCGATGCGCTGGGACATCGCCGTGCCGACCTTGATGCGGCCCGGACGGGCGGCTGCGTCGAGGTAGTCGTCCATGTCCTCGAACGGCGTGATGCCGGCGACCGGGGACGAGCCGTAGGCCAGACCGTAGGCGACCGCACCGATGAGGCGCCCGTCGTCGGCGTAGACCGGCGAGCCTGACATGCCCTGCCAGATGCCGCCGGCGGCCTGGATGGCCGGGGAGTCGAGGTCCATGATGATCATGTCGAGACCGGGGGCGATGCCGCCCTCGAGCACGCCCAGGACCTCACCTGTGAAGGGCTCCGGGGTGACCCCGGAGTCGACGGTCAGTCCCTCGACGGCCTGACCGGCTGCCACCTCGGCCAGCGGGAATACGGCGGTGCAGTCGCCTGTGGGCTCGGCCGACGTGGCGGGTCCGGTCGCGGTGATGCCGACGAGCATCCCCGTCGTCGTGGCGAGGGCCGCGAGGGACAGCGCGCGGCGGTGGCCCCGACAGTGATGAGTGATGAGCGGCATGGTGGTGCCTTCCTCCCGAGATGGGGACGCGGTCTGACGTCCCATGTGTGCTCTACGACGCACCAGCATCGCGGTTGGTTGCCCCGGTGGCGGCAGAACCGCCAGAACGGCCCACATCTAGGGTGGCGTGGTGACGAGCCACAGCCAGAGCCTGCAGCACACCGAGGCCCAGGAGCGCCACCGCCTCCTCCGCGTGACGTCCTACGACGTGCGCCTCGACCTCGCCTCCGACGATGCGACCTTCGAGTCGGTGACGACGGTGCGCTTCACCAGCGAAGGTGGTCCGACGTTCGTCGACCTCAAGCCGGTGAGCGTCTCCTCGATCACCCTCGACGGACGACCGGTCGACCGGGACCTGCTCGATCGGGGACGCTTGCCACTGGACACCACGCCGGGCGAGCACGAGCTCGTGGTCGACGCCGTGATGCGCTTCCGCAACGACGGCGAGGGCCTGCACCGCAGCGTCGACCCCGCCGACGGGAAGCACTACGTCTACGGGATGTCGTTCATGGACGCGGCGCCCAGCATCTTCGCTTGCTTCGACCAGCCCGACCTCAAGGCGCCCTATACCTTCCACGTGCGCGCACCCGTGGACTGGGTGGTCCTCGGCAACGGGGCGGCCACCAACCCCGAGCCGGGCGTGTGGGAGCTGGCGACGACGCAGCCGCTGTCGACGTACTTCGTCACCCTGGTCGCCGGGCCCTACCACCTGATCCGCGACGAGCACGACGGGATCCCGCTCGGGCTGAGCGCCCGCGCCAGCATCGCCGGCGACCTGGAGAAGGACGCCGACGAGCTCTTCACGATGACCCGGCAGTGCTTCGACGAGTTCCACCGACTCTTCTCGATCCGCTACCCGTTCGGTGACTACCACCAGGCCTTCGTGCCGGAGTTCAACGCCGGAGCCATGGAGAACCCCGGCTGCGTAACCTTCCGGGACCCCCTCGTCTTCAGCTCCCGTGTCACCCGAGGCGCCCGCGTCAACCGCGCCACCACGGTCGCCCACGAGATGGCGCACCAGTGGTTCGGCAACATCGTCACGCCGGCGTGGTGGGACGACCTGTGGCTCAACGAGTCCTTCGCCGAGTACATGGGGAACCGCGTCACCGCCGACGTCACCGAGTACGACGACGCGTGGGTGCACCAGGCCTACGCCCGCCGCCAGTGGGGACTCAACGCCGACCAGCGACCCAGCACCCACCCGGTGGCCGGCAACGGCGCCGTTGACGCGACCGCCGCGCTCCAGGACTTCGACGGCATCTCCTACGCCAAGGGCTCGAGCATCCTCAAGCAGCTCAACGCCCGGCTCGGCGACGAGGTGTTCTTCGCCGGCGTCATCGACCACCTCACGACGCACCGCTTCGGCAACGCCACGATGCACGACCTCTTCACCAGCTGGGAGAAGGCGGGCGCGGGCGACCTGTCGGGCTTCACGTCGAGCTGGCTGCGCACGGCCGGCCCCGACACGGTGACGCTGGACCGCGCGGCCGGAGTGCTCCGTCGTACGCCGCCCGCCGACCACCCTGCCGACCGCTCGCACCGGCTGCGGATCGCGACGGCAGGCGGGGGCACGTGGAGCTCCACCGAGGTCACGCTCGCGGGACCGGAGACACCGGTGTCCGTCGGTGACGCTCCCGTGGTCATCGACCCCTACGAGGACAGCTGGGGCGTCTTCCTGCCCGACACGACGACCGTGCAGGGCCTCAAGACGCTGCTGCCGTCGATCACCGACAGCGCCCTGCTCGCCTCCACCTGGAACGCCGTGCGCAGCGCCTTCCACCAGGCCGCGATCGACCCCACCGATGTCATCGACCTGCTCGAGGCGCGGCTGCCGATCGAGGACACCGAGTTCACCGCGCGCCACACGCTGCCCTGGGTCTTCTCCACCGTCGTCCCGCTCGCCGGTGCCGACGCACTCGGACGCATCCACGTCGCCGCCCTCGCCCGGCTCCACGCCGCCGACGCCGGCTCCGAGCTCCAGCTCGCCGCCTTCCGCACGGCGATCACGGCGAGCACGTCGCCCGACGAGCTGCGGGCGTGGCTCACCGGGGACCTGCCGGCCGGTCTCGAGCGCGACGTCGACCTCCGCTGGCGGATCCTCGTCCGGCTGGCCGCACTGGGTGCGACCGACGCGGCCGAGCTCGACGCGGCGCTGGCCGAGGAGCCGACAGGTGTCTCGCGCGTCGAGCACACCCGCGCGCGCGCCTCGCTGCCGACCGCCGAGGCGAAGGAGTTCGCCTGGGCGCGCTTCACCGGGGAGGTCGACGTCGCCAACTACGAGCTCGTCGCCGCGGGGCTGGGGATGTGGCGCGGCGGCCAGGACGAGCTGACCGCGCCCTACGTCGCCCGCTATTTCGACGAGCTGCCCGCGACCGTCAGTGCGCGCAGCGGCTGGGTGCTCGCCGAGGCAGCCGAGGCGTTCTTCCCGATCGGCGCGCTCAGCGAGGACACGGTTGCTCGCACCCGCGCCGTGGTCGCGCAGCCGGGCCTCGACCCGTCGCTGCGCCGACGTCTCGTCGACCAGGCCGACGAGCTGGAGCGTCGACTGGCCGTCCGCACCGCCTACCCGCAGGCATGAGCGAGCGCCCACGCCGACCTGGCCCGTCGGTCCGCACCCGGGTCGAGGAGATCACCGACGACGGCGTCCGTCGGCGCGAGGACCGCCTCGCGACCGAGGAGCCGCTCGAGATCCGCCTGGCCTGGCCCGGCTCCCCGGCCCGCCGCGTCTGGGTCACCATGCGCACGCCCGGCCACGACTTCGAGCTGGCCGCGGGGTGGCTGCGCCACGAGAGCCTCGTCGGCGACGACCACATCTCCGGCGTCGCCTACTGCACCGACGTCGACCTCGAGCCGGAGCAGGAGTTCAACGTCGTCACGGTGACCCTCTCCTCCCCGCCGCTGCACGACCCCGGCCAGCGCCACGAGACCCAGTCGACCGGGTCGTCCGCGTGCGGCGTCTGCGGCAAGGACAGTGTCGCCGCTGCCCTCACGGTGACCGCCGGCGAGCGGTGGGCCGGTCCGCTGCCCGAGCCCTCCGTCGTACGACGGCTGCCGGAGGCGCTGCGCATCCAGCAGCAGGTCTTCGACCGGACCGGAGGGGTGCACGCGGCGGGGCTCTTCACCTCAACCGGGGCTGCCCTCGTGGTGCGGGAGGACGTCGGTCGGCACAACGCCGTCGACAAGGTGACCGGTGCGCGGCTGCTCGCAGGGGCGTCGGCCGCCGAGGCGTGCCTGGTCGTCAGCGGACGGGCCGGCTTCGAGCTGGTGCAGAAGGCGATCGCGTCGGGAGTCGGTGCTCTCGCCGCGGTCGGAGCCCCGACGAGCCTGTCGGTCGACCTGGCCCGTGAGGCCGGGCTGACCCTCTACGGCTTCACCTCCGAGGGCCGCACGGTGCGCTACAGCGGGTGAGGAACCCCACCCCGGCCAGGGCCCCCGGCGTGGGTGCACCACCCTGTCGGCGGTCGCGCCTAGGTTCGTCACGTGCGCATCCTCCACACCTCTGACTGGCACCTCGGCCGGTCCTTCCACCGCGAGGGGATGCTCGCGCACCAAGCCACCTACCTCGACCACCTGCTGGAGGTCGTCGAGTCCGAGCGTGTGGACCTCGTGGTCGTCTCCGGTGACGTCTACGACCGTGCCCTGCCGCCGGTCGACGCGGTCCTCCTGGCCGACGACGCGCTCGTGCGCCTCGCGGCCTCGCGCGCCTCGGTCGTGCTGACCAGCGGCAACCACGACTCCGCGCGCCGCCTGGGCTTCAGCTCCCGCTTGATCGACGCCGCGGGCGTCCACATCCGCACCGATGCCTCGGGTGTGGGCACCCCGGTCGTCCTGGACGACGAGCACGGCCAGGTGGCCGTCTACGGCGTTCCCTACCTCGACCCCTCCGCGCTCGTGGAGCCGTGGTCCCTGCCCGGGCGCTCCCACGAGGCCGCGCTGGGCGAGGCGATGCGTCGGGTCCGGCGTGACCTCTCCGCAAGGGGCGGCGTGCGGTCGGTGGTGCTGGCACACGCCTTCGTCACCGGCGCCCAGCCCAGCGACTCCGAGCGTGACATCTCCGTCGGCGGCGTCTCGATGGTGCCCACGTCGGTCTTTGACGGTGTCGACTACACCGCGCTCGGCCACCTCCACGGCCGCCAGACCCTCGCCGACCGGGTCCGCTACAGCGGCTCGCCGCTGGCCTACTCCTTCTCCGAGGCCGACCATCTCAAGGGCTCCTGGCTCGTCGAGCTCGACGGGGGTGGCTTCGCGGGGGCGCACTTCCTGGAGGCACCCGTGCCGCGCCCGGTCGCGCGCCTCGCGGGCGACCTCGAGACGCTGCTCGCCGACCCGGGCCTGTGCCGCCACGAGCAGTCGTTCGTGGAGGTCACGCTGACCGACTCAGCGCGTCCCGGTCGGGCGATGGACCGGCTGCGTCAGCGCTTCCCGCACACGTTGGTCCTGCGCTTCGCGGCTCCGATGTCCCGTCTCGGCTCGCTGCCGGCCTCGCAGACCCACGCGCGTTCCGACCGCGACATCGCCCTGGACTTCATGACCGACATGCGCGGCGGCCCGCCGGAGGAGTCCGAGACGGTCCTTCTCCACCGCGCGATCGACGCCTGCTGCGAGGACAGCGACGTCGACACGTTCCGCTCGGACCGCGAGGCCTCCGACCTCGACGACGAACGCTCCGAGGAGGTGGACTGATGCGGCTGCACCACCTCGCGATCACGGCGTTCGGCCCGTTCGCCGACACCGTCTCGGTCGACTTCGACGAGCTGTCCGACGCCGGGCTCTTCCTGCTCTCCGGAGCCACGGGGGCCGGCAAGACCAGCGTGCTCGACGCCGTCTGCTTCGCTCTCTACGGCGACGTCCCGGGCGACCGCAACACCGCCAAGCGGCTGCGCTCGGACCAGGCGGCGCCAGGTGTGGCCCCGCGGGTCGTGCTCGAGGCGACCCTGGGGGCCCGCCGGTTCCGCATCGAGCGCTCGCCCCTGTGGGAGCGACCCAAGCTGCGCGGCGAGGGGACCACCACGCAGCAGTCATCGGTCACCCTCACCGAGCGGGTGGACGGCGAGTGGCGCCACCTCTCCAGCCGGCTCGACGAGACCGGGCACCTGGTCAGCCACCTCGTCGGCATGACGGTCACCCAGTTCACCCAGGTCGCGATGCTGCCGCAGGGCCGCTTCCAGACCTTCCTGCGTTCTCGCTCCGAGGACCGGCACGCGGTCCTCCAGCAGCTCTTCCGCACCGGCCGCTTCGCCGACGTGGAGCGTTGGCTGCGTGATCGCCGCGTCCGGCTGCGGCGGGCCGGTGACGAGGCCCACCAGCAGGTCGCCGACCTGGTGAGCCGCATCAGCGAGACGGCCGGGACGCCGCTCCCGGGCGACTGGGACATCCGCGAGCTCACCCTGCCGGCAGCCGAGGGTCTGCTCGACGCCTGGGCCGTCGTGCTCCATGACGACGCCACGCGTTCTCTCCACGACCATCAGGCGGCGGCCGCAGAGGCCGACACCACCGAGGGGGCACTGCGCGCGTCCCTCGACGAGGCGCGAGCGGTCCATCAGCGGGTCGAGGGCCATCGCAAGGCCCGGGCCGAGCACGACCGGCTCGTCGCGTCGTCTGCCCAGGTCGCGGAGGCCGGCGCTCGGGCCACCCTCGCCCAGCGCGCCTCCGGGGTCGCACCGCTGCTCCGGTTGTGCGCCCAGGCTCGCGACCACCGGGACCGCCTCTCGGCCGACGTGGCCCTCCTCGAGGTGAGCGACCGCGGCGAGGTCGCCGCGCTGGTGGAGTCCTCGCTCGAGGAGGCGGCCCGCGTGCGCTCGCTGCGCCCCGCCGCCGGACGCCTCGCCGAGGCAACGACCGAGCTGGGCGGATGGCACCAGCGCCAGGCGCAGGTCGTCCGCGAGAGCCACGAGCTGCGTCTGCTCTCCCGCCTGGCCGGGATCGACGACCAGGTGCGGCTGCTGCGTGAGCTCGGGTCGCTGTCCCACCGCATCGACGTCGCCCGCACCGCCTGGCACACCGCCCGCGAGAGCGCGCTGACCCTCCATGAGTCGCTGCTCGCGCTGCGCGAGGCCCGCCTGGACTCGATGGCCGGGGAGATCGCCCTGGCCCTGGCGGTCGGGGCCTGCTGCCCGGTGTGCGGCTCGGCCGATCACCCCCACAAGGCCCGGCCGGCTGCCGATGCCCCGGACGCCGCTGCCGAGAAGGCCGCGCTCCGCGCCGTCGACGACGCGAAGGCGACCGAGCACCTCCGCGACCTCGAGGTCCGTGACCTCGTCGTCGCCCGCGACCGCCTCATCGAGGCCATCGGCGAGACCACCCTCGACGAGCTCCACGCGCAGCGCGCCCTCGTCGAGGCCGACCTGGCTCCGATCACCGCGAGCCGCGCGGGCCGCGCCCCGACGAGCAGGCCCACCGACCCCGCCGAGCACGACGAGCAGCTGCGCGAGCTGGACCGACGCTCCGCCGAGGCCACTGCCCGGATCGAGGGTCTGACCGCCGAGTGCACCGAGCTGCGCGCCACCCTCGACCGGGCCCTCGGCGGCACCGACTGTCCCGACCTCGACAGCCTGCTGGGGCTCCACGAGGCACGGCTCGTCTCCGGGCGGGCCGCCCTGCGCTCGCTGGACGCGCTCGCCAACGCCCACTCGTCCTACGACGAGGCGCGGGGGGTGCTCGAGAGCGCCAGCGCCAGCGCGGGGTTCGACTCCCCCGAGGTCGCCGCCGCTGCGGTCCTGCCGGAGGCTGAGGCCGAGCGACTGACCCGCACCGTGCGCACCCACGAGCAGCGGCTCGCCGCGGTGCGTGAGGTCCTCCGGGCACCCGGCGCCGACGAGCTCGCCGCCCTGTCCCCGCCCGATCTGCCGCCGCTGGTCGAGGCCCACGCCGACGCACTGGCTGCCCTGGCGCGCACCCGCGGCCGGGTCGAGCAGATCGGCGGCCGAGTGGCCCGGCTGGCGACCCTCCGGGCCCAGCTCGACGCTGCGCTGGCGACCTGGGCGCCCCTGCGCGAGGACCTCGAGGTGACGGTGCGCCTGGCGGCCTTCGTCGAGGGAAAGGCGCCGGACAACCGGCTCAAGATGCGACTCTCCGCCTACGTCCTGGCCTACCGGCTGGGCCAGGTCGTCGCCTCAGCCAACCAGCGCCTCGCCACGATGAGCGACCAGCGCTACTCCCTGGTCCACACCGGTGACCGCGGCGCCGGTGAGACCCGCGGTGGCCTGAGCCTCCTGGTCCGTGACGACTGGTCGGGCGAGACCCGTGACCCCTCGACGTTGTCGGGCGGGGAGACCTTCGTGGTCTCCCTGGCCCTGGCGCTCGGCCTGGCCGACGTGATCACCCACGAGGTGGGCGGCGCCGCGCTCGACACGCTCTTCGTCGACGAGGGCTTCGGCTCGCTGGATGCCGACACCCTCGACGACGTCATGGACACCCTCGACGCCTTGCGCGACGGTGGCCGCGTCGTCGGTGTCGTCAGCCACGTGGCCGAGCTCCGCGACCGGATCCCCACCCAGCTGGTCGTCACCAAGTCGCGTCAGGGGTCCACGGTGGCGTTGCGTCGCTGAGGCGGGACATCGCCCTGTCCAACCCGGAGCGTGAGGTCTAGGTTCGGCCCATGTCCTTCGTCGTGCCCCCGGACGCCTACGCCCGGTTCATGGGGCGGTTCTCCGTGCCCCTGGGGCCGGCGTTCGCGGACTTCGTCGGCGTCCGGCCCGGCCAGCGGGTGCTGGACGTCGGCAGCGGACCGGGCGCCCTCACGGTCGAGCTGGTCCGACGCCTCGGCGAGGAGTCGGTCTCGGCCGTCGACCCGTCACCCCCGTTCGTCGCGGGTCTCGCCGAGCGGCTCCCGGGGGTGGACGTCCGGTCGGCCTCGGCCGAGGCCCTGCCCTTCGCCGACGCCTGCTTCGACGCGACCGTGGCGCAGCTGGTCGTGCACTTCATGAGCGATCCCGTGGCCGGTCTGCGCGAGATGGCGCGCGTGACCCGGCCGGACGGGGTCGTCGCCGCGTGCGTCTGGGACCACGACGGTGGTCGGAGCCCCCTGAGCCTCTGCTGGGACGCGGCTCGCGAGCTCGACCCGGCGACGATCGACGAGGCCGGGCTGCCGGGCGCCCGGGCGGGCCACCTGGAGGAGCTCGCTGCGGCGGCGGGCTTGCAGGAGGTGCTCTCCGCGGACCTCCGCGTCGAGGTCACCTTCGACGACGCGGACGACTGGTGGCCGCCCTACACCTTCGGGATCGGTCCGTTGGGCACCCACGTCGCGGGCCTGGACGAGGCTCGCCGGGCCGCGCTGCGCGACCACTGCCTCGCCCTGCTGGGGCCTGCTCCCTTCACGATCACGGCTCATGTCTGGGCCGTGCGTGCGCGTCGCCGAGGGGCGGCGTCCATCGGATAGGTTCGGTCCATGAGTGCACTCCCGGGCGCATCCGAGCTCGATCCGACCTTCACCTCGCTCCCCTATCGTGCCCTCGGCGACGCGGCCCTGACCCGAGCTCGCGAGCTCGGAGTCTCCCATGCGGACTTCCGCTTCGAGCGCGTCCGCTACCAGCGGGTGGCGGTCCGCGACGGTGTGCTCCAGAGCGCCAGTGACACCGAGGACCTCGGCTTCGCCGTCCGGGTGATCCACCGTGGTGCCTGGGGCTTCGCAGCCGGGATAACGCTCACGCCCGAGGAGGCGGTCCGGGTGGCCGACACGGCCGTCTCCGTCGCCGTCGTCGCCGCGGCGATGACCAGCACCCCTGTGGAGCTCGCGGCCGAGCCGGTCTACGACGACGTCACCTGGGTCTCCTCCTACGTCACCAACCCCCTCGAGGTGCCCGTCGCCGAGAAGGCCGCGCTGCTCGTCGACTGGACCGAGCGGCTCCGCACGGGTGCGGCGGTCGACCACGCGTCGGCGTACGCCCTGCAGGTGCAGGAGAACAAGTACTACGTCGACCTGCACGGCACCCGCACCACGCAGCAGCGGGTGCGCCTCCAACCCGGCTTCGAGGCCATGGGCGCCGGGGCGGACACGTTCGACTCGATGTCCTCGATCGCGCCGCCGGTCGGCAAGGGTTGGGAGTACCTCTCCGACGGCAGCCACGACTGGGACGCCGAGATCGAGCAGGTGCCCGAGCTGCTCGCCGAGAAGCTCAAGGCGCCGAGCGTCGAGGCCGGCGACTACGACCTGGTCATCCACCCCTCCAACCTGTGGCTGACCATCCACGAGTCGATCGGGCACGCCACTGAGCTCGACCGGGCGCTGGGCTACGAGGCCAACTACGCCGGCACGTCGTTCGCGACCTACGACCAGCTCGGCACGCTGCAGTACGGCGCCCCTGTCATGCACGTCACCGGTGACCGCACCATCGAGCACGGGCTGGCGACGATCGGCTTCGACGACGAGGGTGTGGCGACCCAGTCCTGGGACATCGTGCGCGACGGGGTCCTCGTGGGCTACCAGCTCGACCGGTCGATGGGCCACATGAAGCCCGAGCTGGCCGGGCCCGGCCACCCGGATGGTCGGTCCAACGGCTGTGCCTACGCCGACTCCCCCGGGCACATCCCGATCCAGCGGATGGCCAACGTCTCGCTCCAGCCAGCTGCCGACGGGCCGTCGACCGAGGAGCTGATCGGTCGTGTCGACCGCGGGCTCTACGTCGTGGGCGACAAGTCGTGGAGCATCGACATGCAGCGCTTCAACTTCCAGTTCACCGGCCAGCGGTTCTACAAGATCCAGGACGGCGAGCTCGTCGGCCAGGTGCGCGACGCGGCCTACCAGGCGACCACGACCGATTTCTGGGGATCGATGGAGGCCGTGGGCGGGCCGCAGACCTGGGAGCTCGGGGGCGCCTTCAACTGTGGGAAGGCCCAACCCGGGCAGGTCGCGTCGGTGAGCCACGGCTGTCCGACCTCGCTGTTCCGGGGCGTCCGCATCCTCAACACCCTTGACGAGGCAGGCCACTGATGACGATCCCGACCACGCCCCAGTCCCTCGTCGACCAGGGCGTTGCCGTGTCGACGGCCGACGACTGTGTCGTCATCGTGCGCGACCACACCAGCGCCAACCTGCGCTGGGCCAACAACACGCTGACCACCAACGGTGTGATGCACGGCGTCTCGGTCACCGTGGTCTCGTTCATCGGCTCCACCGACGGGGTGGCGACAGGTTCGGTCAGCGGGACTGCCCAGACCCAGGCCCAGGTCACCGCGCTGGTCGAGGCGGCGGATGCCGCGGCCCGGCTCTCCTCGCCGGCCGAGGACGCCGCCGACCTGGTCCGCGACCGTGTGTCCCCCGACTGGGACGAGCAGGCCGTGCCCACCGACATCCACGTCTACGACTCCTTCGCACCCGCCCTCGGTGAGGCATTCGGCCGGTCCTCCTCGGCCGATCGCGTGCTCTACGGCTTCGTCAACCACGAAGTCGCGACCACCTACCTCGGCTCGACCACGGGACTGCGTCTCCGACATGTCCAGCCCACGGGTCACTATGCCTGCACCGGCAAGACCGCCGACCTGCGCGAGAGCGCCTGGGTCGGTGGCGCGACGCGGGACTTCGCGGACGTCGATGCCCTGGCCATGGAGGCGACCGTGGCCCAGCGGCTCGGGTGGGGCGCCCGCCGCGTCGACCTCCCGGCAGGACGCTACGACACGATCCTGCCGCCGACCGCCGTGGCCGACCTGATGATCGACGCCTACTGGTACGCCGGCGCGCGGGTCGCCTGGGAAGGTCAGTCGGTCTACAGCCAGCGCGGCGCCGGGACGCGGATCGGTCAGCAGATCACCTCGCCCGGTGTCCACCTCTACTCCGACCCGACGTACGACGGGCTGCAGTGCGCGCCGTTCGCCCTCGCGAGCGCGTCAGGCAACGAGTCCTCGGTGTTCGACAACGGCCTGCCGCTGGAGCGCACCGACTGGATCCGCGACGGCGAGCTCGCCTCGCTCCTCCAGACCCGCCACTCCGCCACGATGACCCAGCAGCCGGTCACCCCGGCCATCGACAACCTGGTGCTCGAGGTCGAGTTCGGCACGGGGACGATCGAGGACCTGGTCGCCGGCACCGACCGAGGCCTGCTGCTGACCTGCCTGTGGTACATCCGTGAGGTCGACCCGCAGTCGCTGCTGCTCACCGGACTGACCCGCGACGGCGTCTACCTCGTCGAGGACGGCGAGATCACCGGGTCGGTCAACAACTTCCGCTTCAACGAGAGCCCGATCGACCTGCTGCGCCGGTTCTCGCACGCGTCAGCGACGGTGCCGAGCTTCAGCCGCGAGTGGGGCGACGACTACTTCTCGCGCACCGCGATGCCGGCGCTGCGCGTGCCCGACTTCAACATGTCGAGCGTGTCCCAGGCGATGTAGGGCCAGGTGTCGGACGACCGGGCGTCCCTCAAGGACGGAACGCGGCCCGGTAGAGCGGCGTGAAGATGCCGGACACCGCAGGGTTGATGTGCAAGGCGTCCAGGTACGTCGAGCGCCCGCCCACCGTCGTTCGACACGTGGCAGGGCCGCACAGCACGGACGACGGCTCGACGCGACGATCGACACGCTTGCGCAGCCAGGCCCGCTCCGAGGCTTCGTCAGGCATGACCGCCGCGCGGGGCAGGTCGGCGGTCGGCTTGGCCGTGCCGTAGCCGAGTGTCGGCTGCTGGCCGATGCCCACCGTGCGGACCGGCATCCGATCGAGGCTCCGGAACACCCGGTCACCTGCCAGCGACCACAGGCGCGCCTGTTGCGACAACGAGAAGAGCGCCGGGTCGGGGCGGGCGCTGAGGTCGCGGTAGAGACGCCAGTAGCCGCCGAGCACCACGATCACCTTGCGGCGGTCGGCGACCTTCGCCTTGATGAAGCGCATCGCGAGACGTCCGATCTCGGAGCACTCACCGCTGGCCTCGTTGGCGGTCAGCAGCATCGGCGGACAGGCGCCGAGCTGGAAGGTCACGAGGTTGAGCCGAGCGGCCCTGGCCGCGGCAATGATCGCGGGCGTCTGCTGCCACGAGTGACTGTCGCCCCACACGACGACCGTCGGGCGTCGTCGATCGAAGGCGAGGACGCGGCAGGCTCGGGCGTGATCGGGCATGACCTCGGCGCCGACACACCGGCGCGGGAGGACCGCCACCGGGGTCGGCGGCTGCTGGGTGTCGACCAGCACGGGCACGGGCGCGGGGTCCTCGGTCGTCGGCTCCGGCGTCGGCGTCGCCCCAGGGGTCGACTCGGGCGCGGCCTCGGGCGTCGGTGACGGCTCGGTCGGCATCGCCTCGGGCGTCGGCTCGGTCGTCGGCGTCGGTGACGGCTCGGGTGAGCCGCTCGAGGCGGTGTCGGTCGGCGCAGGCTCCTGCGGGACGGAGTCGTCGGCCCCGGCCGGCGGGGCGCCTATCAACATGGCCAGCGCGACCAGTGCGACCAGCGCGGAGCGGGTTCGCAGGGTGCGCGGACGGATCTTCGGCAAGGCGATGTTCTGTCCTGGATCGAGCGGCGGTCGGAGCACAGGGACAACCTCAGATCGGGTTCGACAGGTCTAGACAACCTTGTCAGCCTACCAAGGTGCCGTGACAATCCCGGCTTCGCGACCATTGACGACACCGTCCCGCACATGGTCATGACGGCTGCCAACGTCGCGTCGTCGTGACCTTGATCGGAGGCTCGGCGGTCGAGCTCAGCTGGGGTGCCCGCCGGGCACGGGAACGGCAGGGTCGTAGGGCGTGCGGGTGTAGACGAACGTCGCACACTCCAGGTGGGAGACCGTGCGGTCGCGTCGGCGGTGCACCCGCAGCCGCTCGCCACGGTGGTAGCCCCAGGTGCCCACGATGCCGGCCTCACCGAGCTCGAAGACGTCGGTGAGCCGGTGTCGGGCCAGGCTGCGCAGGTGGAGCTGCTCGTTGTGCCAGCGCACGTCGACGGCACTGTTGCCCCAGAACCACAGGCCCAGCAGGTCCCGCACGCCCGCGGGCACCTGCTCGGTGGGCACCCAGGGGTCCAGCGGCGCGAGCTCCCGGTCACCGAGCAGCAGGCCGGGCACCGTGTCGGTGTCGAGTCCTGTGGTCGACGACGCGAGCACCACCACGCCGTCGCGGGTCTCGCGGTCGACGAACAGGCTGGCCTGGAAGCCGGGCATCGAGCCGGGGTGGCCCACCAGGCGCCGGCCCGGGAGCTCGGGCACCTCGAGCAGCCAGGTGCCGAGGCCGTAGGTCGCGCTGGTCGGCTCCACCATCTCGGCCACGCTCTCGCGCGACAACACGTCGGGGTGCCCATCGGCGAGGAAGACCGCGAAGGTCGACAAGTCCGCCACGGTGCTCCACAGCTGGCCCGCCGGCGCCATCGCCCGGGTGTCCTGGTGAGGCTCGGGGGTCAGCGTGCCCGCGAAGTGGTCGACGCTCCAGCCCTGCGCGGCTGGCGCCGCGTCGTCGTACGACGTGTGGTGCAGGCCGAGGGGCGCCAGCACGTGCTGGGACACGACGTCCCACCACGCCGCGCCGTGCAGCCGCGCGACCGCCTCACCGAGCAACGCGAAGCCCAGGTTGCTGTAGTGGAAGTCGCCAGGGCCCGACAGGGCGCCACTGTCGTCGTTGGCAGCGACCAGCGTCGAGAAGTCGACCCCGGGCGAGCGCTCCCACCACGAGCCGACCGGCTCGCTCTGCAGGCCGCCGGTGTGGGCGAGGAGCTGGCGCACGGTCACGTCGCGACATCCGGTCTCCGGGATCACCGAACCGATCGGGTCATCGAGCGACAGCAGTCCCTCGTCGCGTGCCTGCAGCACCGCCACGGCCGTGATCGTCTTGGTGATCGACCCGATCCGGTAGCGGTCGTCGAGCGACCCGCCGACCGCACCGGTCCACACGAGATCACCTCCCACCAGGACCCCGGCGACCACCGAGGGCAGTCGACCGTGGGCCTGCAGGGCTGCCAGACAGGCGTCCCAGCGCTCGTGCGTGCGAGGGGGGCTCACTCGACGAAGGCCTCCAGCGGCGGGCAGGAGCACTGCAGGTTGCGGTCCCCGTAGGCCTGGTCGATGCGGCCGACCGGCGGCCAGTACTTGTCAGGGTCGACGCCCGTCGGGAAGACGGCGAGCTCGCGCGAGTAGCCGCGGTCCCACTCGCCGACGAGCGCACGCGAGGTGTGGGGAGCCCCGCGCAGCGGGGAGTCCTCGGGGGTCCACTCCCCGCTGGCCACCCGGTCGATCTCGCCCTTGATCGCGATCATCGCCTCACAGAAGCGGTCGATCTCGGCCAGGTCCTCGGACTCGGTCGGCTCGACCATCAGGGTCCCGGCGACCGGGAACGACATGGTCGGCGAGTGGAAGCCGTAGTCGACGAGCCGTTTGGCGACGTCGTCGATGCTGACACCGGTCTCCTTGGTGATCCCGCGGACGTCGAGGATGCACTCGTGGGCGACCAGGCCGCTGTGGCCGCGGTAGAGCACCGGGAAGTGGTCGCCCAGGCGGGCCGCGACGTAGTTGGCCGAGAGCACCGCGCTGGCCGTCGCCCGGGTCAGGCCGGCACCGCCCATGAGCCGGATGTAGGCCCACGAGATCGGCAGGATGCCGGCCGAGCCGTAGGGCGCCCCGCTGACCGGGCCGATGCCGGAGCGTTTGGCCTCCTCGGGGTGCATCGCGTGCGAGGGGAGATAGGGCGCGAGGTGAGCGCGCACCGCGACCGGACCGACGCCTGGCCCCCCGCCGCCGTGGGGGATGCAGAAGGTCTTGTGCAGGTTGAGGTGCGACACGTCGCCACCGAACTCGCCCGGCTTGGCATAGCCGAGGAGCGCGTTGAGGTTGGCGCCGTCGACGTAGACCTGCCCGCCGTGGCCGTGCACGATGTCGCAGAGCTCGCTGATCGTGTCCTCGTAGGCGCCGTGCGTCGACGGGTAGGTCACCATGATCGCGGCCAGGTCGTGGGCGTGCTGCTCACACTGCGCACGCAGGTCGTCGAGGTCGACCGTGCCGTCGTCGGCGGCCTTCACCACGACCACGCGCATGCCGGCCATCACGGCCGAGGCGGCGTTGGTGCCGTGGGCCGACGACGGGATCAGGCAGACGTCGCGTCCCTCGTGGCCGTTGGCCCGGTGGAAGCCGCGGATCGCGAGCAGCCCGGCGAGCTCGCCCTGCGAGCCGGCGTTGGGCTGGATCGAGACGCGGTCGTAGCCCGTGACCTCGGCCAGCCAGCCCTCGAGGTCGTCGACGAGCTGGCGATAGCCCTGGGCATCCTCGGCCGGCACGAAGGGGTGCAGGTCGGCGAAGCCGGGCAGCGAGACCGGCTCCATCTCGGTCGTGGCATTGAGCTTCATCGTGCAGGAGCCGAGCGGGATCATGCCGCGGTCGAGCGCGTAGTCGCGCGCCGAGAGGCGACGCAGGTAGCGCAGCATCTGCGTCTCGCTGTGGTGGGCGCTGAACACCTCGTGCGTGAGGTACGGCGTGGCGCGGCGCAGGTCGTCCGGCAGCGCGTCGGCGGTCGCCCGGTCGATGGAGTCGAGGTCGGCACTGACGCCGAAGGCCCTGAGCAGGCCCCCGATCGTCGAGCCGGTCGTGCACTCCGAGGTCGAGATCCCGACCGTGTCCGCATCGACGAGCCGGATCTGGATGCCCATCTGACGCGCGGCCTGCTGCACCTCGACGCCACGACCCGGCACGGTCACCGAGAGAGTGTCGAAGAACTGCTCGTGGCCGACGGTGATGCCCGCCGCGCGCAGCGCCTCCGCGAGGACGGCGGCGTAGCGGTGCGTGCGGGTCGCGATCGCCTTGAGGCCCTCGGGGCCGTGGTAGACGGCGTACATCGACGCGACGACGGCGAGGAGCACCTGCGCGGTGCAGATGTTGGAGGTCGCCTTGTCGCGGCGGATGTGCTGCTCACGCGTCTGGAGTGCCAGCCGGTAGGCAGGCCGTCCCTCGGCGTCGACCGAGACGCCGACCAGTCGACCGGGCAGGTGCCGCTCGAGACCGGAGGCGACGGCCATGAAGCCGGCGTGCGGCCCCCCGTAGAACAGCGGCACACCGAAGCGCTGCGAGGACCCGACCACGACGTCGGCCCCGAGGGCTCCGGGCGACTCGAGCAGCGTCAGCGCGAGCAGGTCGGCGGCAACGACGGCCAGGGCGTTGCGCTCGTGGGCGGCCTCGATCACCGGCCGTGGGTCGAAGATGCGTCCAGACGCCCCGGGATACTGCACGAGGACCCCCGACAGCTCCCCGTCTGGCAGGCCCTGGGTCAGGTCGGTGACCACCACCTCGATACCCATGCCCCCGGCCCGGGTGCGCACGACGTCGATCGTCTGCGGCAGCGCGTCGGCATCGACGACGAAGGGACCCGCGGCCTTGCGGTTGCCTCGTCGTACGAGCGTCATCGCCTCGGCTGCCGCCGTGCTCTCGTCGAGCAGGGAGGCGTTGGCCGTGGGCAGTCCGGTGAGGTCGCCGATGACGGTCTGGAAGTTGATGAGCGCCTCGAGGCGGCCCTGGGAGATCTCCGGCTGGTAAGGCGTGTAGGCGGTGTACCAGCTGGGGTCCTCGAGCACGTTGCGGCGTACGACGGGCGGGGTGATGGTGGCGTGGTAGCCCAGGCCGATCATGGCTTCCCCCGGGCGGTTGGCGGCCGCGAGGGTGCGCAGCGCCTTGGCCGTCGCCTGCTCGGTCAGCGCGGTGGGGAGCTCCAGCTCGACCCCGGACCGGATGCCACCGGGCACGGCGGCGTCCATCAGCTCTGACAAGGCGCTGAAGCCGAGGCGCTCGAGCATCGTCTGCTCGTCCGCCGGGCGCAGCCCGATGTGCCGTTCGACGAACGGCGACGCGCCGTCCAGTTCGGTGAGGCTGGGGTGGTCTGACACGGGCACTCCTGCGGGGTCGAGGTCGATGGAACCATCGCCCTCCCCCTCTGTCGGGGCGTCGTTGGCCCTCCAGAGTTGCCTGCTCCGCACGGTCCGGGCGCCTGAGAGGTTCCGGGGAGGAATTGCCCCTTCGGCGCTTCGTTCCCGACGGACCGTCTCTGGTCGCCGAGCGAAGACTCTCCCGTGCGGGATCAGTCAGCGAGGCCACCCTACCAACCACCGGGTGGTTGCTGTTGGTGACCGATCCGCAGATCCCCCGACGTGACGACCGGGCCGCCACCGCAAGGGTGACGACCCGGCCGGAGCAAGAGCAGGAGGGCTGCGGTCAGCCGGTCTGGCGGGCCGCACGACGAGCCGCGAGCTCGTCCTTGGCGGCGATGCTGGCCGCGTCGTCGGAGGCGCGCTCGCTGGGCAGCTCGGCAAGGGTGCCCTCGATCTCGCGCCAGACACCGCCGATGGCGATCCCGAAGACGCCCTGACCGCCTTGGAGCAGATCGATGACCTCGTCGTTGCTGGTGCACTCATAGACCGAGGCGCCGTCCGACATCAGCGTGACGTGGGTGAGGTCGTCGGTGCCGCGTTCACGCAGGTGGGAGACGGCGATGCGGATCTGCTGCAACGAGATGCCCGCGTCGAGCAGTCGCTTGATGATCTTAAGGATCAAGATGTCGCGGAAGGAGTAGAGCCGCTGCGAACCGGACCCGCGCGCACCGCGCACGGTGGGCTCGATCAGGCCCGTGCGGGCCCAGTAGTCGAGCTGGCGGTAGGTGATGCCGGCTGCGTTGCAGGCGGTGGGACCGCGGTAGCCGAGGTCGCTGGGCAACGGGGAGACGTCGTCGCTGAAAAGCAGTCCCTGCTCCTCAGCGGTCTCGACGGCCTTTACTGCTGCGGCGCTGACGCCGGTCTCGGGCTTCTGCTCGTTCACACGGTCCTCCGTGGGTCTACTCCGTTGAACGTAGCTCCGGGAAAGGACGGCGGTGGCCGGAAGGCCGCAACCACAAGCGTGGAGTTACAACAGAGACACTTCAAGGTACGGCCGATGACCGGGGCGGTCAAAGACTCCCGCGGCGTGTCGCAACCCTCAACCTCAAGTTGAGGGTCAGGCCCGCGACCTCACTGCTCGGTGGGGGCCTCGAAGTCCTCGGGGGTGACCTGGTCGAGGAACTCGCGGAACTTCTCGACCTCGTCCTCCTGCTCGACCGGCACGGCGAGGCCTGCCTCGTCGAGCACCGACTCGGCACACAGGATCTTGGTCCCGGTGCGCAGGGCCAGCGCGATGGAGTCGGAGGGACGGGCGCTGACCTCTGCCCCGGACTCAAAGACCAGGGTCGCGTAGAAGACCCCGTCCTTGACGTCGGTGATGCGCACCTCGGTGAGCTCGTTGCCGGTCGCCTCGAGGACGTCCTTCAACAGGTCGTGGGTCAGTGGCCGCGGCGGGATCACCCCCTGCTGGGCGAAGGCGATCGCGGTGGCCTCGACGGCCCCGATCCAGATCGGGAGGTAGCGCTCCCCCGTGATCTCGCGCAGCAGCACGATCGGCTGGTTCGAGGGCATCTCGACCCTGACTCCCATGACGTCAACTTCGCGCATGAGGCTCAGGCTACTCCGCCGCGGAAGCCCGGTTGAGCAGGCCGGGGTGCGCGGGCACCCAGTCTCAGCGAGATCGCAGGCCGGCCTTGACGAGCGTCGCGTGCAGCCGGACCGACAGGGCCGCGATCTCCGAGACCACGTCGTCGGCCCGGGCCCTTGCGGAGGCATCGCGACCCCGCTTGAGCGGGGCGATGACCTGCTCCACGAGCCCGACCTCGCGGTCGGCGGACGTCTTGAAGGCGCGCAGGTGCCGCGGCTCGAAGCCGAAGTCCGCGAGCTCGCGGGCGGTCTGCGCGATGACGAGCGCGTCGGTGTCGTAGTGGCCGGTCCCGGCCCGGGGTGTGATCAGGCCGAACTGCTCGAGCTGGACCAGCAGCTCCTCGGAGATCTCCGCGATCTTGATCAGCTCGCGCCGGGAGAGGCGCAGGTTGTCGTGCCGTGCGAACGAGTCCGCGCTGGGCAGCCCGTCAGCCGCGAGAGCGACCTGGGGCACCGTCGGGACGACGGCGTCGATCGGCGGCGGCTCCAGGCCCCGGTCGATCGCGTCCAGGTGCTCACCGATGACCTTCAGCGGCAGGTAGTGGTCGCGCTGCATGCGCAGGACGTAGCGCAACCGCTCGACGTCCTCGTGGGCGAACTTGCGGTAGCCCGCGGGTGTGCGCTCCGGCTTGATCAGCCCCTTGTCCTCCAGGAAGCGGATCTTGGGGATCGTGATCCCGGGGAAGTCGGGGCGCAGCAGGTCGAGGACCTGACCGATGTTCATGCGCGCCCGAGATCCTCCGGCGGCGCTCTCCGGCAACGGCGAGCTCGCCACGGTCAGTGGCTCTCGTGACCCGAGAAGAAGACCAGGCGGTACTTGCCGATCTGGACCTCGTCGCTGTCGTTGAGCTGGACCTTCTCGATGCGGTCGCGGTTGACGTAGGTGCCGTTGAGGCTGCCGACGTCGCTCACCGTGAACGAGTCGCCATCGCGGTTGAACACCGCGTGTCGACGCGACACGGTCACGTCGTCGAGGAAGATCTCGCTGTCGGGGTGACGGCCGGCGTTGGTGACGTCGCCGTCCACCAGGAAGCGGCTGCCGGAGCCCGGGCCCTTCTGGACCACCAGCAGGGCGTGTCCGGTGGGCAGCGCGTCCACGGCCGCCGCGTCCACCGGGTTGAGCTGACGGTCCGAGGTCTCGACCCGTTCCCCGCCGGGGGTGCCGATCTGGATGGTGGCGGTGGACTCCCCGATCGGCTCGACCGCGCCAGTGGCGGGAGCCTCGACGCTGACCAGCTTGGTGCCGCACTGGGCACAGAAGCGCGCGTCGTCCGGGTTCTGCCTGCCACATGCGGTGCAGAACGGCATCGAATCATCCTCCGGTCGGATCTTCCCTCGACCCGTCAGGCCCTCGCAACCCTCAAGGCAGGGTGGAGGTTGACGGTTGCTCCGAACCTATCAGCAGCGTGGCCAGGTTCACGACCCGATGAGTAGTCAGCCCTCGAGCGAGGCGACGTAGCCGTCGGCCTCGAGCAGGTCGTCGAGCTGGGTGGCGTCGGACGGGACGATCTCGAAGAGCCATCCACCGCCGTAAGGATCGTTGTTGACCAGCTCGGGCGTGGCGTCGAGGGACTCGTTGCGCGCCACGACCTCCCCGGAGACCGGCGCATAGACGTCGCTGACCGACTTCGTCGACTCGAGCTCCCCGCAGGTGCTGCCGGCCTCGAGAGTGTCGCCCACCTCGGGCAGGGAGACGTAGACGATGTCGCCGAGGGCGTCCTGGGCGTAGTCGGTGATGCCGACGCGGACCGATCCCTCGTGCTCGCCCGGTGTGCGCAGCCACTCGTGCTCGACGGTGTATTTCAGGTCATCGGGATACAAGGTGGTCTCCTCCGCTCGGAGCACCGGGCCGTGGCCTGGTGCGGGATCGCGTGCAGGCTACTGCCCCGGGCCTCACTGGCCTGAGTCGGGCACGGCGAACTCAGGCTGGACCGGCGAGCGCACGGCCTCGATGTCGAGCGACGTGAGCTGCTGCACCTCGAGCGCCGCGCCGTCGGCCTCGAGCTTGGCCCGGGGACCCAGCGGGAACGTCATCCCCCCGGCGAGCACCTCGGGGCCGCCGATGACGTCGATGACGTATGGCGACTCGAGCGCGACCCCGTCGACGGAGATTCCGCCCACGTCGTCGGTGAAGGAGCTCTGCGCGATGATGCGCACCTGGCCGTTGAGCTGCATCGCCTCGGCGCCGTCGGTGCGCAGCTCCTGCACGGTGTCGATCAGCGAGGCGACCTCGACCGTGCCGTCGACCTCGGTGATGGTGATCCGGATGCCGGGGCCGGTGACCGGCACCAACCCGGCCAGGATGTTGAGGGTGTCGACCTCGCTCTGCGCCTGCTCGAGCGCGGCCTGGCGCCGGCTCGTGGCGGACTGCAGGTCGTCGCGGGTGCGCTGAAGCTGGGTGATCTCCGACTCGGCGCGCTGCGTCGTGCCGGCGAGCCCGTTGAGCACGTCGATGAGGTCCTGCTCACGCAGCGCGGAGTAGGTGTCGTCGACCTGGGTGCTGCGGACCTGGGTGACCGCGGCGAAGCCGACGAGCGCGAGCAGCACCGCGACGACGACTTGTCGCCGCGAGGGCTGGAAGAGCGCGCGCAGCAGCCGCTCGCGTCCGGAGGGGGGCTTCTCGTCAGGCATGGAACAGGTGCCTCCGGATGGCGGCGACGTTGGAGAAGATCCGGATCCCCAGGACCACGATCACGCCCGTCGAGAGCTGGCCGCCGACGCCCAGCTTGTCGCCGACGTAGACGATGCCCGCCGCGATGACGACGTTGCTGACGAATGAGACGACGAAGACCTTGTCGTCGAAGATCCCGTCGAGGTAGGCGCGCATGCCGCCGAAGACCGCGTCGAGCGCCGCCACCACGGCGATCGGGAGGTAGGGCTCGAGCCCGAGCGGCACGTCGGGCTTGAGGAACACTCCGAGGAGCACTCCCAGCGCGAGGCCGAGCACGGCGATCATCTGTCCATCTCCTCGGTCTTGGGCGGGTTCTGGTCGGCACCGCTGCCTTCCACGGCGGACCTGAGGAACAGGAATCGCGCGGGGCCGGCGGGCAGCACGACCTCGTCCTCATTCTGCAGGTCGAACTCGAAGCCGAAGCGGGCGGACAGGTCGTTGAAGGCCAACCCGCTGCTGGTCTCGAAGAAGTCGGCCTGGAGCGTCCCCCGGTCGCCGATCGCGAGGACCGAGTACGGCGGGGCGATGCCGACGGCGTTGACCTCGATCGCCAGGCCGGAGGTGCGGATCGAGCTCAGGGCCGTCAACCGCTGCCCGTTGATCGACATCGCCTCGGCGCCGGCCGTCCAGAGCCCGTCGGCGAGCAGCGCCAGGTCCTCGTCACGCACCACCCCGTCCGCGTTGCCGGACGCTGCATCGTCGACGACGACGCTGATGCCCTCGCCCCGGACGGCCACGAAGCCTGCACGGACCCGCAGCCGACGCAGGCGGGGCGTCAGTGACGCCTCGTCCGCCGCGATGGCCTGGGCCCGGGTCTCACGGGCGGCGTTGCCGCTGCGCAGCGCGGCGATGCGCTCCTGGAGCCCGGAGAGACGGTCGCTCTCCGCGTCGATGCGCGCCACCAGGCTGGCCCGGCCCTCGTCGTCGACCGAGGCGTTCTGCTGGGTCTGGACGGCTGCGGTGGAGGCCATGATGCCGAAGACGGCCACCACGACGGCCGCGATCCGGCGGGGGTGGCGCTGCGGGCTGTCCCCGTCCCGGGGCTCCGTGTCCGGTGCCCGCGCGGCCCGACGCTCCGCCGCGACCAGGTAGTCCTCATCGAGCGCCTGCTGCTGGATCAGGTCGAGCAACGGGAGCGTCACCCGCGGAGGCAGGCCGGGGCGCGGCTCTTGGGGATCAGGCATCCTGCACCGCCGTGCGGCGATCGGTGGTCATCAGGAGCTTGCGCACCTGCCAGGCATAGAGGATCCCCGCCCACCAGTAGAGGCCGATGCCCCAGAACGCGAACGCCCAGCCGAAGACCTGCGCGAGCACGGCGATCACGCCCTCACCGTCGCCGAGCAGCAGGAGCGGGAAGGCGTAGAGGAGGTTGAACGTCGCAGCCTTGCCCAGGAAGTGCACCGGCAGGGCGCTGTAGCCGCGGGTGCGCAGCAACGGCACCAGGCCCCACATGAGCGCGTCGCGCAGCGGCAGCGAGATGGCCATCCACCACGGGATGATGTCGCGCAGCGCCAGACCGACCACCACGGCCAGGATGTAGAGCCGGTCCGCGACCGGGTCGAGGATCTGACCGACCGTGGACTGCTGGTTCAGCTTGCGCGCCAGCCAGCCGTCGAGGAAGTCGGTGAAGCCGGAGACCATCAGCAGGGCGAGGGCCCAGCCGTCCTCCTCGGGACCCAGGACCAGCCACAGGAACACGGGGACCCCGGCGAGCCGGAGGGCGCTGAGCAGGTTGGGCAGGGTCCAGACGCGGTCGTGGCGCGTCACTGGTTCCTCCACTGCTGCCTGCTTCTCGCCGATGGTGAGGGGGTGCTCGGATGCTGCGGCGTCAGCCTATCTGCCGCCACCCCTCAGACCGCGGAGGTGGTGGCAGGGGTCCGGCGGCGGGTCAGACCGTCTCCTCGTGGTGCGCACCGTCGCGGATCTCGCCGACGAGCTCCTCGATCACGTCTTCGAGGGTGGCCAACCCGAGGGTGACGCCCTCCAGGTCGACGACCCGCGCCATGTGGGCGCCCCGTCGCTGGAGGGTCTCGAGAGCGTCGTGGAGCTGGTCACCCGTCGTGACCGGGGCGAAGGGCCGGATCCACTTGTCCTCGATCGGTTGGAGGCGGCGTACCTCATCCGGCTCGAGCACGTCCTTGATGTGCAGGTAGCCCATCAGCTCGCCATCCTCGCTGGCGACGGGGAAGCGGCTGAAGCCGGTCGCCGCGCACAGCGCCTCGACGTCGGCAGGGCTGGAGCCGCGCATGATGGTCGCCAGCGTGTCGGGTCGCATCAGGACGGCTGCGACCGTCTTCTCCGTGAAGCCCAGGGCGCCGGCGAGGCGGTCGTACTCGTCGTCGGCGAGCAGGCCCTCACCGCGTGACTCCTCGACGAGGGCGGCGACCTCCTCGCGCGTGAACGTCGAGCTGATCTCGTCCTTGGGCTCGACCTTGAGCAGCCGCAGGGTCGCGTTGGCGATGGCGTTGAGGGTCCCGATGATCGGACGCAGGATCGTCACGACCCCGACGAGCGGCGGACCGAGCAGGATGGCCGAGCGCTCGGGTCCGGCGAGGGCGATGTTCTTGGGGACCATCTCGCCGAGGACCACGTGGAGGAACACCACGATCAGCAGGGCGAGCACGAAGGCGACCGGGTGCAGGAACGCCTCGGGCACGCCCAGGGCCGCGAAGCCGGGCTCGAGGAGGTGCGCGATGGCTGGTTCCCCGATGGCACCCAGGCCCAGCGAGCAGATGGTGATGCCGAGTTGGGCGCCCGCCATCATGAGCGAGACGTCCTCCATGGCGCGCAGCGTGGTCTTCGCCATCCGCGAGCCCGCCTGGGCGCGTGGCTCTATCTGGGTGCGCCGCGCGGAGATGATCGCGAACTCGGCTCCGACGAAGAACGCGTTGGCGGCGAGCAGCAGGACTGCTACGAGCAGGGCGGTCAGGTCACTCACGCGGGGGCCTCGTCGGACTCGTCGGGGTCGTCTCCCTCGTGCAGGCGCAGGGCAAGGCGGTCGATGCGGAGGCCGTCCATGTGCTCGACGGTGAGGACGGCCAGCTGTTCGCGCGGCTCGTCGGGGTCGGTCCGGTCGGGCACCGGGACCTCGGCGATGTCACCCACGTCAGGCACCCGTCCGATCACCTTGAGCACCAGGCCGGCGATGGTGTCGTAGTCCTCGTCCTCGGGCAGGGCGATCCCGGTCAGGTCCTCCACCTCGTCGGGTCGCAGGAGCCCGGACAGCGACCACGCGCCGTCGCGCCGCTGTCGCGCCCGAGCTCCGAGCCGGTCGTGCTCGTCGGCGATGTCACCGACGATCTCCTCGATCACGTCCTCCAGGGTCACGATGCCCGCGTGGCCGCCGTACTCGTCGAGGACGACGGCCAGCTGGAAGCCGTCCTTGCGGAGCAGGGCCATGAGCGGGTCGAGGCGCAACGAGTCCGGGACCACGATCGGCTTGACCATGAGGTGCTTGACCTTGGTGGTCGAGCGCTCGTGCACCGGAAGGGCGACAGCGTGTTTGACGTGGACGGTGCCGACGACAACGTCCTCGGAGTCGAGGACAGGGAACCGTGAGTGACCGGTCTGGCGGGTGAGCTCGATGACCGCGCTGGCGCGGTCGTTGCTCTCGAGGCTGCGGGTGCGCACGCGCGGCGTCATGATCTCGCCCGCCGTGCGCGAGCCGAACCCGACGGAGCGCTCCATCAGCTCGGCGGTGTCGGCGTCGAGGGTGCCGACGTCGGCGGAGCGCTGGATCAGCGAGGCGAGCTCAGCCGAGCTGCGCGCGGAGCGGAGCTCCTCCTGGGGCTCCATGCCGAGCCTGCGCACGATGGCGTTGGCCGAGCCGTTGAGCACCCGGATGGGCCCGCGGTTGACCGCGGTCCAGAACCGCATGGGTCCCTGGCTCCAGCGGGCCGTGGCCATGGGCAGGGCGATCGCGAGGTTCTTGGGCACCAGCTCGCCGAAGAGCATCGTGAGCACGGTGCCGATCGTGAGGCCGAGGCCGATCGCGATCGGGCCCACCGCACCGTCGGGGACCCCGACCGCGGCCAGGGGTCCCTCGACGAGGTCGGAGATGGCCGGCTCGGCGAGGAAGCCGATGCCGAGGTTGGTGACCGTGATGCCCACCTGGGCACCGGACAGCTGGGTCGAGAGGGTCTTGAGGCCGGCAAGGACGCCCTGGGCCTTGACGTCACCAGCGGCCGCGGCACGCTCGACCTGACCACGGTCGACCGTGACGAAGGCGAACTCGGCGGCGACGAAGATGCCGCACATGGCGACCAGCAGGAGCGCCAGTGCGAGCAGGAGATAGGGGGTCATGGCTGCTCTCCGGAGATGGAGAGCGTCGTACTTTGAGAGCCGTCCATGGGCGGAGCCCGGGGTCCTTGTCGTCAGGGAGCGATGAACGCGCAATGGTAGCGAACTCCGGCTCGGACTCCGCTTCGGTGCGGGGTGATCGGCCATAGTTCCTAGTCACAACGGGCCATCTTGTCGTCCGTTCTGACCATGGGTCCCAGGGCGCTCCTAGCCTGGCCGCTTCGCGCCTCGGTCGCGCAGCCGCAGCCGCCGCCGCCGCCGCCCAGGAGCCTAGATGCCACCCGTTCCCGCCACGTCGTCGCGCCGCGCCGTGCTTGCCCGCGCCGGCGCCGTCGGTGGCGTAGCGGTCGCCGGCGCCGTGGTCGCACCGGGCACCGCGCACGCGGCCTTCGTCCCGGCCCGCTACCGCGGCGCCCCCCTGCTCTCGTCGGGGAGTCGCCACCTGGTCAGCCGCTTCTCCTACGGCATCACCCCCTCGCTCGCCGCATCGGTCCGACAAGACGGAGGCGGCAGCGCTTGGTTCGAGAAGCAGCTCGACCCGGCCAAGATCACCGACACCGACACCGACGTCGACGGCCTGCGGTCGTGGTGGTCGGGACTGTCGCGGACCCCCCTAGACCTGTGGAGGCGCCAGGTGACCGGGGTCGAGGGCGGCTGGGAGGTCATGGCCGACTACCAGCGCTGGCTGCTGCTGCGTCGGGTGAGCTCGCAGCGCCAGGTGCTCGAGCTGATGACGGAGTTCTGGGAGAACCACCTCAATGTCCCGGTCAACGGTGACGGGCCGTTCACCCACCGGGTGTCCTACGGCGAGACGATCCGCCGTCACGCGCTGGGCAGCTTCGAGGATCTCCTCCACGCAGCGATCACGCACCCGGCCATGCTGATCTACCTGGACCAGGCCGTGTCCACCAAGAAGCACCCCAACGAGAACCTCGGTCGGGAGCTGCTCGAGCTGCACACGGTCGGGCGCGGCACCTACGCCGAGACGGACGTGAAGTCCTCGGCTCGCATCCTCACCGGCTGGCTGGTGGACCTGTGGGACACCTGGGAGCCGTCCTACTCCCCCGACGCCCACTGGACCGGCCCGGTCACGGTGATGGGGTTCAGCGACGCCAACCCCCTCGCCGACGGTCGTGACCTGACCCGCCGCTACCTGACCTACCTGGCGCGGCACCCCGCCACGGCACAGCGCATCGCCCGCAAGCTGGTGCGCAAGTTCGTCCGCGACGACGCGCCGCAGGCCCTGGTCGACCACCTCGCGAAGGTCTACCTGGACAACGGGACCGCCATCAAGCCGGTCCTGCGGGCCCTGGTGGCCCACCCGGCCTTCGCCTCCGCAGCCGGCGCCAAGGTCAAGGACCCCTGCGAGGACCTGATGTCGACCTTCCGGGCCCTCAAGATCTTCGTCTCGCGTCCGCCCGAGGGTGACGCGGGTGAGGAGCACGCCGCCAACGTGATGCTGTGGCAGGCCTCGAGCCTCGGCGCCATGCCGCTCGCCTGGCCTCGGCCGGATGGCCAACCGAACGACAACGAGTCCTGGTCCTCCCCCTCACGGCTGATCGCCTCGATGGAGCTGCACTTCGTCCTGAGCGGCGGCTGGTGGCCCGAGATCGGCATCACCTACCGCTCCCCCGGCCAGTGGTTGCCCCAGCCCTCGGTCCGGTTCGACGTCCTGGTCGACCACCTCTCGCAACAGCTGCTGGGCCGCCGGTCCACCTCGGCGCTGCTCCAGGCCTGCTGCGAGCACCTCGACGTCCGGCCCGGCGAACACATCACCCGCGAGCACGGAGTCGTGAAGTGGAACATGCCGCGCCTGGTCACCACCCTGCTCGACTCCCCGATGTTCCTCACCCGGTGACCCCGATGCCCGCTACCGTCGCCCGCTCCTCCTCCTCGGGCCCTGACGACGCGTGCTGCGGCGAGTTCCGCTCGGTGTCGCGACGCGGCCTCTTCGTCGGCGCTCTGGCCCTGGCCGGCACGACGACCGCGGTCGGCTCTGCGGTCGTCACGGCCTCGCCGGCCAGCGCAGCCAGCGCCGACTCCGTCCTCGTGGTGCTCTCGCTGCGCGGGGCCGCCGACGGGCTGTCGCTGGTCGTCCCGCACGGCGACCCCGTCTACTACCAGGCCCGGCCGCGCCTCGCGATCCCCGCCGAGCGGCTTCTGGCCAAGGACGCGATGTTCGGCCTGCACCCGAGCCTCGCGCCCCTGCTGCCGCTGTGGGAGTCCGGCCGCCTCGCCGCCGTCCACGCGACGGGACTGCCCGCACCGAACCGCTCGCACTTCGCCGCCATGGAGGAGGTCGAGGACGCCAACCCGGGCTCGACGGTCCGCCAGGGCTGGCTCAACCGGCTCATCGGCACCGACGCCGGCGGCTCGCCGCTCCAGGGCTTCAACGTCGGGGGCGGTGTCATTCCGGGCGCGCTCTTTGGGGACGAGCCGGTGATGTCGGCCGGGTCGGTCGACGACGTGCGCATCCCCGGTGACGACGAGTGGGTCTCCCAGGACGGCCGGAAGCGATCGCTGCACACCTTGTGGGACACCCACCCGGGTCCCCTGGGCAAGGCTATGCGCTCGACGTTCTCGGCCATCACCGACTTCCGGCCCGTCCAGGCCGCGGCCGACAACGAGGATCGCTACCCCAACAGCGACCTCGGTCGCGCGCTGGCCACGGTGGCCCGGGTCGTGCGCGGCGACGTCGGCGTCCAGGTGCTGACCGTCGACCAGGGCGACTGGGACATGCACAGCGGGCTCGGCACGCTGGAGTGGGGACAGATGCTCCATAACGCCGACGACCTCGCCACGTCGGTCGCGGCGTTCATGGACGACCTCGGCTCGCAGCAGTCCAAGGTCACGCTGCTCGTGCTCAGCGAGTTCGGACGGCGCACGGTCGAGAACGACAACTACGGGCTGGACCATGGCTACGGCAACGTCATGTTCGTCGCCGGCAGCGGAGTCAGGGGCGGCGCCTTCCACGGCCGCTGGCCCGGTCTCACGCTCGACGACGACGCCGACCTGCTCGTCACCACCGACTACCGCAGCGTGCTCGCCGAGATCGTTTCGACCCGTTTCGGCTCCTCCACCGCTACGGTCTTCCCGGGCTTCACGCCCACCCCCGTGGGAGTCATGACGTGAGCTGACTTCGGCAGTCCGTGGGGAGTACTCGCTCCGCTCGTACATCCCCCTCGCTCTAGGAGATCCCCGTGCCCCTTCGCGTCATCCAGTGGGCCACCGGGGGTGTCGGTCGGGCCGCCGTCGAAGGCGTCCTGCTGCACCCCGACCTCGAGCTCGTGGGTTGCTACGTCCACTCCGAGGCGAAGAACGGCGTCGACGTGGGCGAGATCATCGGGCGAGAGCCGATCGGGGTCCTCGCGACCAACGACGTCGACGAGGTCCTCGCCATGGACGCCGACTGCGTCGTCTACACGCCGTTGGTCGGTGACCCCAAGGAAGTCATCCGGCTGCTGCGCTCGGGCAAGAACGTCGTCACCCCGGTCGGCTGGATCTATCCCGGGGAGCGGCAACGCACCTTCCTGGAGGCAGCCTGTGACGAGGGCGGCGTCAGCCTTCACGGCACCGGGGTCAACCCCGGCGGCGTGCCCGACCTGCACCCGCTGATGTTCTCCTCGCTGTCCTCGGCCGTCACCTACGTGCGCGGTGAGGAGTTCTCCGACATCCGCTCCTACAACGCCCCCGACGTCGTGCGACACGTCATGTGCTTCGGCGGCACCCCCGAGGAGGCGCGGTCCGGACCGATGCTGGAGCTGTTGTCGGCCGGCTTCGCGCGCTCGGTGCAGATGTGCCTCGACGTGCTCGGCTTCTCCGCCGACGCCGAGATCCGCTCGACCCTCGACCTCGCCGTGGCGACCGCCCCGATCGACTCCCCCATCGGCGTCATCGAGCCGGGCCGGGTCGCCGGCCAGCGCTTCGTCTGGGAAGGCGTCGTGCGCGACCAGGTCGTCGTACGCGTTGCGGTGAACTGGCTGATGGGTGAGCAGCACCTCGAGCCTGCCTGGGACTTCGGTGCCGAGGGCGAGCGCTTCGAGGTCGAGGTGAGAGGCGACCCCGACACCTTCGTCACGATCAAGGGCTGGCAGCCCGACACTCTCGCTGAGGGCCTCGTGCGCAACCCCGGGATCGTGGTGACCGCGATGCACTGCGTCAACTCCATCCCCTATGTCGTGGCCGCCCCCACCGGGGTCCGGACGTACGTCGACCTGCCGCTGGTCGCGGGTCGGGCGCACCCGGACCTGGCCTGAGGGTGACAGCCAACTAGAACGTGTTATAGAACTGCCCCATGGTCGCCCCCAACGCAGACATCCGCTCGACGGTCCAGCGCTACCTCGACCTGGTGGCAGACGGCACGTCGACCGAGATCGTGGCGCTCTACGCCCCCGACGCGACGCTCGAGGACCCGGTCGGGAGCGAGGTGCTGCGGGGACGCGAGGCGATCGGCGGCTTCTACGCCGGCCTGGACGGTCTCGCGATGACGACGAACCTCGTGACGTTGCGTGTCTGTGCGGGACACGCTGCCTTCCACTTCGAGGTCGTGACCGACACTGGTGGCATGAAGTTCAAGATGGCACCCCTCGAGGTCATGACGTTCGACGGCGACGGCCTGATCACCAGCATGCGCGCGTTCTGGTCCGACGAGGACCTCGTCGTCGACGCGTGACGGCTCCCGACGTACGTCCCCTGACCCAGGCCGACCTCGACTGGGCGGTCGGGCTGACGCGCGTGAGGCGGGACCGGCTCGAGGGGCATGCCCCGCGCTTCTGGCGCGCGGCCGCCGACGCGACCGAGAGGCACCGGGCCTTCCTGTCGCACCTGATCGACGACGCCGCCACGTTGAGCGTGCGCAGTGATCACGGCTACCTGGTCGCGATGAACCCCGGGCCCTACCTGCTCGTCGACGACATGGTCGTTGAGCCCGCCGAGCAGTGGGCGAGCGAGGGCGTAGCGCTGCTGCGCCACGCGAGCGCCTTCGGGCCGCTCCGCTTCGTGGTGCCGGGCTTCGAGAGCGAGCGGCTCGACGCAGCCCTCGACCTCGGCCTGGAACCGGCCGAGATCTGGTGGCACCGTGACCTCGAGCCCTTCACCGGGCTCAACGTCGTCTCCGAGGACAAGTCGATCTCGGTCGAGGGCGCCGCGGGCCAGCTCGTCCCGGCTCCCCCTGTCTACGACCCGGGCGGTCCGGTGCTGCTGGTGACATCGGTGACCTCGCCCGACGCGCTGACCCGGGTGGAGCAGTCCGCGGCCCGGCGCGGCGCACGCGTCTCGGTGGTCACGCAGCCGCCGTCCGACGCCGCCCTGGCCACGCTGCTCGACCACGCGGGCTACACGCTGACGACCTTCTTCTTCACCACCCCGACCTCGGCGTGAGGCCGGCGCTTCGTCACGAGCGCAGCTGGGCCAGCACCTTCTCGGTCATCTCGCCCAGCAGCACGACGTCCTCGTCGGACAGGGCGTCGAAGAAGGCGCGGCGCACCGTGCGCACGTGGGCGGGCGCGGCGCGCTCGATGGCAGCCCTACCGGCCGAGGTGAGGACGACGAACGACCCCCGACCGTCGTCGAGGCAGTCCTCCTTCTCGACCAGGCCCCGACGCGCCATGCGTGTCACGTGGTGCGAGAGGCGACTACGCTCCCACTGCAGTGCTTCGGCGAGCTGGGCGATCCGCACGCGACCACGGTCGTCGTCGGTCAGCTGCACCAGCACGTCGAAGTCCGGCAACGAGAGCTCCGAGTCGCGCTGGAGCTCGCGGTGCAGGAGTGCCGGGAGCTGGGCGTTGAGCGCCAGCCACCGGCGCCAGGTCTGCTGCTCGGTGTCACTGAGCCATCGTGTGGCCGTCTGGGTGGTCATGACCCCATCCTACCGGGAATAGTTGACATGTCACGTAAGTTGGCACGATCATCAACGTGACACGTCCCCCAACGGATGGCCCGATCGGGTGGCCCACGCGAGGTGAGGAGACCAGCATGACCATCGAGCGGAACCCCCAGGTCGACGTCCGCCGCAGCGAGGACCGCGCCACGTCCACCTACGGCTGGCTCGACTCGAAGCACTCCTTCTCCTTCGGCCAGCATCACGACCCCGCCAACACCCACCACGGGCTGCTGCTGGTCAACAACGACGACATCGTCGCTGCCGGCACCGGTTTCGACACCCACCCCCACCGCGACATGGAGATCGTCACGTGGGTGATGCAGGGCTCGCTGGTCCACCAGGACTCGGCGGGCCACCACGGCATCATCTACCCCGGCCTGGCCCAGCGCATGAGCGCCGGCCGCGGCATCCTGCACTCGGAGAAGAACGACTCCTGGCGCCTCGGGGGCGACACACACACCGACCCGGTGCACTTCGTGCAGATGTGGGTCGTGCCCGACGAGAGTGGCATCGTGCCCGGCTACGAGCAGCTCGAGATCGACCACGAGCTGATGAGCGGCTCGCTGGTGCCCGTCGCCTCGGGGATGGCCAAGCACGAGGGCGCTTCCGCGATCCGCATCCGCAACAAGTACGCCGCCCTGCACGTCGCCCGACTCGAGCCGGGCCAGGGCGTGCAGCTGCCCGAGTCGCCGTTCCTCCACCTGTTCGTCGGCCGCGGTGCGGTGTCGCTCGAGGGTGCCGGAGCGCTGGGCGCGGGAGACGCCGTACGGCTCACGGCCACGGGTGGCCAACGCGTCACCGCGGCCGAGGCATCGGAGATCCTGGTGTGGGAGATGCACGCCACGCTCGCCGCCTGATCCCCTCCCCCGTCACTTCCCGCGTCACCCACGAGCCGAGGACCCCCATGACCGAGAGCACCCCCGA
The DNA here is from genome assembly GCF_900113685.1 of Nocardioides psychrotolerans. GTDB lineage: Bacteria > Actinomycetota > Actinomycetes > Propionibacteriales > Nocardioidaceae > Nocardioides > Nocardioides psychrotolerans. Next base: position 119,102 of record NZ_FOQG01000010.1, on the reverse strand, counting down.
CCTCGCCGCGATCGAGGCGGCCCGCGACCGCATCCGCACGGCCCACCTGCGACCGGCGGAGTCGCGGCCCGCCTCGACTGCGCGCGGGCTGCACCACACGGCACTGATCAGCCGTGACGTCGAGACGACGGTGCGGTTCTACCAGGACGTGCTGGGCTTCCCGCTCACCGAGCTGATCGACAACCGCGACTACCCGGGGTCGTCGCACTTCTTCTTCGACATCGGCAACGACAACCTGCTGGCGTTCTTCGACTTCCCCGGGCTCGAGGTCGGTCCCTACGCCGAGGTGCTCGGGGGCCTGCACCACCTGGCCATCTCCGTGGAGCCGGCCCGCTGGGACGAGCTCGTCGCCCGCCTCACCGCGGCCGGGGTCGACCACGAGGTCCACAGCGGTGTCTCGGTCTACTTCCGTGACCCCGACGGTGCGCGCATCGAGCTGATCTCCGACCCGCTCGGTGAGATGTACGGCCAGCACGTCCTCTGACGGGCTGGTTGGGGTCGTGGTCATGAGCCGATCCTGATGGGGGGACCTGAGCAGGGCCGAGCGTGAACCTGTGGATCGCCTGTCATCGCTTCCGGTGTCGCGCGTGACGGACCGACGGACATGGCAAGATTCCTCCTGGGGTCCCGCGGCGGCGGCGGTCCTTCCCTGCACCCAGGCAGCGATAGGTGGACATGGCAGTCGAGTCGGTCGTGAAGGTGCTCCAGGTGGACCCACGCCTGGCCCTGGCAGCGGCACTGACGGCGCTGGTCGTCGCCGTCCACCTCGCGGTCCCCACGGGCGTGGTGGGCGACGGCACCTACCTGCTCGCGATCTGGGCAGCGAGCGGGCTCGCCTGGCTCGGTGCCTGGCGAGCGCCCCGCGCCGAGCGTCTCGTCCCGTCACTGATCGCCACCGGCCTGACGCTGTCGGCGATCGGCGACCTGGTCTGGTTGGCCATCACCTGGTCCGGCACGGAGCCCGACGTCTCGATCGCCGACATCCCCTACCTCGCGAGCTATGCCGGCCTGGGTGCCGCGCTCTTCGTCATCACCCTGGTCCGGACCCGCACCGGCGACCGGCACGTCGACGGGGACGCGATCATCGATGCGCTCACCATCGTCGTCGTCAGCGTGCTGGTCTTCTGGAGCGTGTCGATCATCGCGATCGTCGCCGACACCTCCGTGTCTGCCGCGACCCGCGTCGTGTGGGCGGCCTACCCTGTCGCCGACGCGGTGCTGCTGGCCCTGGTCGTCCGTGCTCTCCTGACGCCGCGGTCGCGATCGGCGATCGGGTTGTCCTTCGCCGTCGGTGCGGCGTGCTGGTTGGCCTCCGACCTCGGCTACCTGCTCCTCCCGGTCGAGGGCCTGGTCTCCGCCGTGCTCGACGTCGGTTGGATGGTGGGCGGCCTGCTGATGGCGCTGGCGGCGTTCCGACGGCCGACCATCGTCGTCGCGCCCGTCGACGAGGAGGAGCAGGAGCCCGGCCGGGACCAGTGGCGGCTCGGCATCGCGATCGTGCCCCTGCTCGTCCCCCCGGCGCTCGAGGTGCTCAGTGCCGCGCGCGGCGACGGTGGCAGCCCGGCCCTGCTCGCGACGGGCACGGTGCTGCTGCTGGCGCTGGCGTTCGTGCGCACGTCCCGGCTGCTCGGTTCCGAGCGACAGGCACGCGCCCTGGTCCGCCGCAACCGCCGCCTCTACGAGCGGCTGACCGACAACAGCTCCGACGCCGTGCTGGTCGTGGACGCCGACGGTGCGGTCGTCCGCCACTCACCGCACCTGGCCCGGCTGATCGGCCTCGCCTCCGTGCCCGACGACCTGCACTGGACCGAGCTGATCGACCCTGCCGACCTCAGGGTCCTCGACGACGTCTTCCGGGAGGCCCAGCGCAGGCCCGGACGGCCGGTGACGGCCGAGCTGCGGGTGCACCCCGCATCGGGTGCCGAGCGCTGGATCAGCGCGAGGCTCGTCGACCTGACCGCCGATCCCGACGTCCTCGGCATCGCGGTGGCGCTGGCCGACATCTCCGCACGCAAGCTCGTCGAGAGCGAGCTGGAGGTCTCCCGGGACGCGGCGCTCGCCGGGTCGCGCGCCAAGTCGGCGTTCCTCGCGACCATGAGCCACGAGATCCGCACCCCCATGAACGGCGTCATCGGCCTCACCGGTCTGCTCCTCACGACGGAGCTCGACGAGCGCCAGCGGCAGTACGCCGAGGGCGTACGGGGTGCGGGCGAGGCGCTGCTGAGCCTGATCAACGACATCCTCGACTTCTCCAAGGTCGAGGCCGGCAAGCTGCAGCTCGAGACGCTCGACTTCGACCTCGTGCAGGTGGTCGAGGAGGCAGCCGAGCTGGTGGCCGAGCCGGCTCGCGCGAAGGACCTCGAGCTCCTCGCCTACTCCTCGCCGGAGCTCCCCCCCGGCCTGCGCGGTGACCCGTCGCGCATCCGACAGGTGCTGCTCAACCTGGCCTCCAACGCCGTGAAGTTCACCGCGTCCGGAGAGGTCGTCATCCGCGCCCAGCTCGACGACAGCACGGACGGTGGCGTGGTCGTGCGCTTCGAGGTGACCGACACAGGCGTCGGCATCGACCCGGCGGACCAGCACCAGCTCTTCGACCCGTTCTCCCAGGCGGACTCCTCCACCACCCGCAAGTACGGCGGGACCGGGCTGGGGTTGGCGATCTCACGCCAGCTCGTGACCGCGATGGGCGGCGCCATCGGCGTCGACAGCGTCCCCGGGGAGGGCAGCACCTTCTGGTTCACCCTGCCTCTCGCCCTGGCGCACGAGGCCGTCGCCAGCAGTCCGCCCGCGACGGAGCTGGCCGGCCAGCGGGTGCTGATCGTCGACGACAACCAGACCAACCGGCTGATCCTCAGCGACCAGCTCGGCGCCTGGGGGATGCTCACCGACGCCGTCGAGGACGGCGCCTCGGCGCTGCGGCGCCTGGACGAGGCGCTGGCTGCGGGCACGGCGTACGACGCCGTGGTGCTGGACCTGTGCATGCCCGAGATGGGCGGCCTGGAGCTGGCCGCGCTCGTCTCCGCACGTCCTTCTGCCGCCCCCGGCATGGTGTTGCTGACCTCCGGCTCGGACGTCACCGCCGAGGAGGGGCAGCGCGTCGGGATCGGCGCCCGGCTGACCAAGCCGGTGCACCTCGTGCGGCTGGCCGCCGCGTTGGAGGAGGTGCTGAGCGCCACCAATGCCCCCCGCCCGGCCGCCCCCCAGACCAGGGTCCGTCCGGCTCCCGGCTCACGGGGCCACGTGCTCGTGGTCGAGGACAGCTTCACCAACCAGCTCGTCGCGGTGGGGATCCTCGAGTCGCTCGGCTACAGCACCGACGTCGCCGGCAACGGGCTCGAGGCGCTTGATGCGCTGGGGCGGTCCGCATTCGGAGCCGTGCTCATGGACTGCCAGATGCCGGAGATGGACGGCTACGACGCCACCCGCGAGATCCGTCGTCGCGAGGGCACGACCCGACGCACCCCGGTGATCGCCATGACCGCGAGCGTGACCGAGGGCGAGCGACAGCGCTGCCTCGAGGCCGGGATGGACGACTACCTCTCCAAGCCGGTGCACCCGCGCGACGTCGGCGCGATGCTCGACCGCTGGGTCCCTGCCCCGAGACCGGGCTGAACCACCCGGCCTACGGCAGAGCCGTGCGTCTGCTGCCCTGATGGGTACCGTGACGAGGGCACCCCCCCACCCCGACGAAGGAGCCGCACGCATGGAGATCCTCGCGGTCAGGGGCGCACTGCCTGAGCACACCTATGCCCAGCAGGAGATCACCGAGGCGTTCGTCGAGGTGATCGCGAAGCGCAGCGTCGACGAGCGGTTGCTCCGACGGCTGCACGCCAACGCCGGGGTCCGCCAACGCAGCCTGGTCCTGCCGCTGGAGGCCTACGGCGCCCTCGAGGGGTTCGGCCAGGCCAACGACCACTTCCTGGAGCACGCCGTCGAGCTCGGCTCCCGGGCACTCATCGACGCGCTCAAGGCCGCTGACCTCACCCCGTCCGACGTCGACGTGGTCGTCGTCGCCACCGTCACAGGACTGGCGATCCCCAGCCTGGACGCGCGCATCGCCTCCGTCGTCGGTCTGCGGCCCGACGTCAAGCGGGTCCCGCTCGTGGGACTGGGCTGCGTGGCCGGAGCAGCGGGCATCGCCCGCCTGCACGACTACCTGGTCGGCCATCCCGACGAGGTCGCGGTCCTGGTGTGTGTCGAGCTGTGCTCGCTCACGGTGCAGCGCGACGACGTGTCGGTGCCCAACCTGGTCTCGAGCGGTCTCTTCGGCGACGGCGCTGCGGCCGTCGTCGCCCGCGGCGGCACGGAGCGCGGCGGACCCGCCGAGGTGCTCGCCACCCGCAGCCGCCTCTACCCCGACTCCGAGCGCACGATGGGCTTCGACGTCACCGACGGTGGCCTCCGCATCGTCCTCGACGCCAACGTCCCCATGATCGTGGGTCGCTACATCCGCGAGGACGTCGACACCTTCCTCGCCGACCACGACCTCACCCGGGCCGACATCGGCTGGTGGGTGTGCCACCCGGGCGGACCGAAGGTGATCGAGGCCCTCGAGGAGGCCCTGGAGGTCCCGCGCGAGGCCGTCCAGCTCACCTGGGACTCCCTGGCCCGCATCGGCAACCTCTCCTCGGCCTCGGTCCTCCACGTCCTGGAGGACACGTTGCGGGACCGGCCACCGGAGCCTGGCAGCCACGGCATCGTCCTGGCGATGGGTCCCGGGTTCTGCTCCGAGCTGGTCCTGGTCCGCGCGACATCGACCGCCGGGGGCACCGTCGGGGTCCCGGCGTGACGACGCTGCTCGCCTTCACCGTCGTCGTCGGCCTGGTCGGCCTGGAGCGACTGGCCGAGCTGGTCGTGAGCAAGCGCAACGCCGCCTGGAGCCTGGAGCGCGGCGGCCGTGAGACCGGCCAGGGGCACTACCCGTTCATGGTGGTGCTCCACTCCGGGTTCCTGGTCGCGATGCTCGTGGAAGCCTGGGTGCGCCGCCCGGACGTCGCTCCGCTCCTGGCCTGGTCGATGTTGGTGCTGGCCGTGGGTGCCCAGGTGCTGCGCTGGTGGTGCATCACGACCCTGGGGCGGCGGTGGAACACCCGCGTGATCGTGGTCCCCGACCTCGCCCCGGTGACCGGCGGGCCCTACCGCTTCCTGCGTCACCCCAACTACGTCGCCGTCGTCCTGGAGGGGGTGGCCCTGCCGCTGATGCACGCCTCGTGGATCACCGCCGGGGTCTTCACCGTCGCCAACGCCGCGCTGCTGGCCGTGCGGATCCGCGCCGAGGACGCCGCCCTCGCCACCCTGCCCCGGGCCTCGGGCCGTGCGTGACCTCCTGGTGGCCGGCGGGGGTCCCGTGGGCCTCGCCACCGCCCTCTACGCCGCCCGCGCAGGCCTGGACGTCGGGGTCCTCGAGCCTCGCCCCGGCGTGATCGACAAGGCCTGCGGAGAGGGCCTCATGCCGGGTGCGGTCGCCGCCCTCGCCGATCTCGACGTCCCCCTGGAGGGGCACCCGATCACCGGCATCCGTTACCTCGACGGCCGCCGCCAGGCCGAGGCGACGTTCCGCCACGGGCCCGGCCGCGGGGTCCGTCGTACGACGTTGCACGCGGCGCTGTCGAGCGCCGTCGAGCGGGCGGGGGTCCCGACCGACACCCGCGCCGTCCGCACCGTCGAGGACCGGGGCGACCACCTCCTCGTCGACGGCGAGCCGACCCGGCACCTGATCGCCGCGGACGGCCTGCACTCCCCCGTTCGCCGGCTGCTCGGCCTGGACGCGCCGGTCGAGGGCCACCGCCGCTACGGTCAGCGCTGCCACCTCGACGTCGCCCCCTGGACCTCGATGGTGGAGGTGCACTGGGCAGCCGGCAGCGAGGCCTACGTGACCCCCGTCGGTGACGACCGGATCGGGGTCGCCGTGCTGACCGACGAGCGGCGCCCGCTGCACGAGCTGCTCACTGCCTTCCCGCTGCTGGCCGAGCGGCTCGGCGCGCACGACGTCGAGGACGTGCGCGGCGCCGGGCCGCTGCGCCAACGCGCCCGCCAGCGGGTCGCCGGACGCGTGCTGCTCGTCGGCGACGCGGCCGGCTACGTCGACGCGTTGACCGGCGAGGGCATCGCCCTCGGCCTCGCGCAGGCGCGAGCGGCCGTCCGTGCCGTGGCGGCAGGGCGACCCGACGACTACGCTCGCGCCTGGCGTCGGCTCGGCTGGCGTCACGACCTCCTGACCCAGGGGCTCCTGACCACCACCCGTCACCGCGCGCTCCGGCGTCGCATCGTCCCCGCCGCCGCCACCGTCCCCTGGGTCTTCGGCGCGGCGGTCAACCAGCTCGCGAGGCCCGCATGACCGTCACCGAGGAGCTTGTCGTCCTGCTCGACGAGCAGGGCCACGCCATCGGCACGACACCCAAGGCGGGGGTGCACCACACCGACACCCCCCTGCACCTGGCGTTCTCCTGCTACCTCTTCGACGCGGGCGGACGCCTGCTCCTCACCCGTCGCGCGCTGAGCAAGCCGACCTGGCCCGGGGCCTGGACCAACAGCGTGTGCGGCCACCCGGGCCCCGGCGAGTCCCTCGCCGACGCCGTACGACGGCGCGTGGGTGACGAGGTCGGCGTGCGGGCCGTGGGGGTCACCCTGATGCTGCCGGCGTTCCGCTACCGGGCGGTGATGCCCGACGGCGTCGTGGAGAACGAGATGTGCCCCGTCTTCGTCGCCACGGCCACGGGCGAGGTCGACCCCGACCCGGGGGAGGTCGAGGACCACCGCTGGGTCGACTGGTCCGACTTCCGTCGCGGGGTGCTCGACGGATCTCAGGAGATCAGCCCGTGGTGCCGCGACCAGGTCGCGCAGCTGCCGGAGGACCCGCTCACGGCGCCCGCCCGCGGCGGAGACTCGCTCCCGCCTGCCGCCCGCGTCTGAGCGCCCGACGTGCCCGCGCTGCTCCGCGCCGCCCACGGTGGGCCCGCGCTCGCCGTCACGGTCCTCGCCCTGCTCCTCGGGGTCGCAGCGGACCTCACGCCGGGGCGGCTCGTGCTGGTGGGCCTCGCCGTCCTTGCCGGCCAGCTCTCGGTCGGCTGGTCCAACGACCTGATCGACCTGCCGCGCGACCGGGCCGTGGAGCGTCGCGACAAGCCGATCCCGGCCGGCCAGGTGAGCGAGCGGACGGTGCGGCTCGCCTGCGCGGGCGCGGTCGTCGCCGTCGTGCCGCTGTCGCTCGCGTGCGGCCTCGTGGCCGGTGTCGTCCACCTGGCCTGCGTGGCGTCGGCGTGGTCCTACAACCTAGGGCTCAAGGCGACCGTGTGGTCGTGGCTGCCCTACGCCTTCTCGTTCGCGACCTTGACCGTCTTCGTGTCCCTGGCAGGGCAGCCGGGTGAGCTGCCGGGTGGGCTGCCGGACTGGTGGGTCCCCACGGCAGGCGCACTGCTGGGGGTCGGAGCCCACCTGGTCAACGTGCTCCCGGACCTGGCCGACGACGCGGCCACGGGCGTGCACGGGCTCCCCCACCGGCTCGGCGCACGTCGGCTGCCCGTCGTGGCCACCGTGGTCCTGGCCACCGGCTCGCTCGTGGCGGCCCTCGGCTCCGGGCTCACGCGCCTCTCGGTCGCGGGCCTCGCCGTCGTGGCCGTCCTGTTGCTGGTCTCGCTCGCCGGCCGGGGGCGGGTGCCGTTCCTAGCCGCGATCGGGATCGCGTTGGTCGACGTGGTGCTGCTGGTGCTGGCGTCCTGATCACCTCGCCACACCCGGCGTCGTAGCGACGGCCCGTCTCGACGTCGTGAGTGACGTCGTCCGTCAGACGGCGAGAGCCTTCGCCGGGCAGAGCAGGCCCTCGTCACGGGCCACGACGGCCGCGGTCACGATCGTGGCCGCGGCGGCGAGCGCCGTGAGGCTCAGTCCGGTCAGGCTGTTGGCGAGCACGAAGGTCTCCATCGACTGCGTCTGCAGGAGCCACAACGTGGCGCTCGCCTTGCCGAGGCACACCAGCGCCCAGACCAGGGTGAGGTCGCGGAAGAGCCGACGGATGCGGGGACGCACCGAGATCTCGTGGTCCATCGGGTAGAAGTCGCCGGCGAGTCGGGCCACCATCGGCCGCGCGCTCGCCAGCGAGAGCAGGAACGCGGTGGCGACCACGCCGTCGCTGATGATCGGCTGCAGAAAGTAGAAGTACGTGCTGTCGGCGACGAACGAGACGACCGTACGTCCGGTCAGCACGATCGCGGTAAGGATCAGCAGGCCCGACGTACGGCGGTGCGTGGCCGCGCGCCAAGCGATGGCGCCGTAGGCCCAGGCGAGGGCGACTAGCATCGCGGTCCACACCCCGGTGGCCATCAGGAAGCCGTAGAACAACGCAGCCGGGACCGCGCAGGCGATCACCAGGCTGAGCGCGACGCGCTTGACGATGGAGCGGAGGCTGGGCCGATGGGAGGTGTCCGTGCGGAGGTCGGTCTCGGTGACGCTCGTGCTGGTCCCTGGCGGCATGAGGCCTTTCACATCGGCGTGGCTTGCTCGTTCCCTCACCGTACGCCGATCGGCGTGTGGGCGGGCTTCCTGAGACGAACCCGACCCACGAACTCGTCCCGGACACCACTAGAAGTCGTCGCGCCGCCGACGGGAGCGCGGTCGACCGTCGGGATCGTGCATGGTGAGGTAGGCCGGCAGCGCCCAGGGGCGGTGCCGGGCGGGCACCTCGGGCACCTCCAGCCGGCGCAGCCGCCCGGGCGGCCGCTCGCCCACCCGGCCACCGTCGTGCCAGGCGTCGAGGCGCTCCGCGCTGCGGTCGAAGGCATGGAACATGCCGATCGGGTCCACGCAGTCGGCCATCGCGTCGGCGTCGTCCTCGTCGCGGTCCAGGTGCTCGGCCGCCAGCCCCAGGCGCAGGGAGCGCGCAAAGCCGCCCGGGTCCTCGGGATCGGTGTCGACGACGACGGCCGACAGCTCGGAGTCGTGGGTCCAGGAGCGTCGGTTCAAGTTGTCGGAGCCGATGGTGGCCCAGGTGTCGTCGATGATGCAGCACTTGGCGTGCACGTAGACCGGTGTCCCGGCGTGGTTCTCGATCCCGAAGACGGCGACCCGGTCGGGCGCTGCCCGGTGCATCTCCTCCATGGCGCGTCGGCGACCCAGCAGCTCGGGGACGCGGGCCGCTCCGGCCAGGTCCGGGTGGAGGGGAACGACGGCCAGCACGTGCAGGTCGGGCTGCTCACGCAGGGCCTGGGTGAAGGCGTCGCCGATGTGACGACCCCAGAGGTACTGGTCCTCGAGGTAGACCAGGGTGCGCGCCCGCCCGAGCGCCTTGGAGTAGCCCCGGGCGACGCTGCGCTCCCCGCCGCGCGCAAAGGGGTAGTCCCGCCCGAGGCGCAGGTCGGGGTAGGTGAGCAGGAGCTGGACCGCGTGCGTGGCGCCGGCGGGAGCGGGCGGCGGTGGGGCTTGCTCGGGCAGCGGGTCCGGGCTGACGTCGAGGCCGAGCACCCGGTCGCGCAGCCAGAACAGCGGGCTGCGGGTCAGCGGCGTGGGATCCTCCCAGCGCTCGCGGAAGACGGTCTCCACGTCGTGGACGGCCGGCCCCGTGATGGCTGCCTGGATGTCGTGCCAGGGCGGGGTGTCGCCGTACTCCTCGGCCATGGTGACCAACGCCTGCGGGTCACCCTGGTGGTCGCGGTCGTCGCGCCGGGAGTGGCACAGGTCGATCCCGCCGACGTAGGCGACGTCGCGGGAGGAATCGTCGTGGTGCCGGATGACGAGCAGCTTCTGGTGGTGCGAGCCGCCGTGGCGCACGCGCATGTCGAGCAGCGCCTCGGCGCCCCGCGACTGCAGCACCTGCCCGAGCCGGAGGTTCTCGCCCGCTGTGAAGCCCACCGCCAGGCTGTGCGATCGCCAGACCAGCCCACGGACATCGACGCCGCGTTCGTCGGCGCGGGCCAGCACGTCGGCCACCTCGCTGCCCGGGGTCCCGTCGAGGCGCTCGTCGGCGTCGCCCTGCCAGTCGGTGAAGAAGACCAGGTCGCCCTCGACGGTGGCGTCGAGGCGCTCGAGCAGCTCGGCGAAGTAGGTGGCCCCGTGGACGAGTGGGCGCACCTGGTTGCCGGTCGACCAGGCCGTGTCGCCGAGGTGGTGGTCGTCCAGACGGGAGTAGGGGTTGCCGCGCTCGTGCTGGCGCAGCAACCAGTCGGTCACGGCCACGTCGGCCGGCCCTCAGACGTGCCAGACGAGGTCGAGCTCGTCTCGCTGGCCGAAGCGCTCGAGGTGCTCCTTGACGACCTGGGCGAAGCGGGCCGAGTCATCGCCCTCGACGACCGAGACCTCCACCTCGAGGGCGTCCTCGGTGGCGCGCAGCGAGATGACCTGCCCGGTCTCCCACCGCTGCACGAGGGCGCCGTCCTCCTCGAGGACCTCGCCCCGGTGGGACCAGTGGCTCAGGAGCTGCTTGGCGAAGCGCTCCGGACGGTCGGTGCGCATCGTGCCGGTCACGGTGATCAGGGCGTCGTCCACGTGGTCAGGCTACGCCCGGAGAGCGAACCAGACGGTGGTGCCGACGGCGTCACGCTCGGAGCCCCAGCGCTCTGACAGGGCCTCGACCAGCTGCAGCCCGCGCCCGTGCACGCGCAAGGGGTCGTCGTCGCCGTCGGGCTCGGCGTCACCGGCGTCACCGGCTCGCCCGTGGTCGCGCACCGTCACAGTGAGCTCGCCGTCGCCCAGCACCACCCGGATCTCCGCAGGGTTGTCGGTGTGGATGATCGCGTTCGTGACCAGCTCGGACAGCAGCAGCACGGCGGTGTCGATCACGTCCTCGTCGACGGCCCACTCCCCGAGCCGCGCGCGCAGGAACCGGCGGGCCACGCCGGCGGAGCGGGGGTCGCCCTCGACGACGACGTCACCGACGCGGGCCTGGTCGTCGACCGGCTCGTCGGCGAGCACGCGCTCGCGACGCTGTGACGTGGCTCGGACCCGCACCAGCGCGGCGGCGACCTCGGCTGCGACCACGGCCAGGTCGTGCTGCTCGGAGGGCCCGAACCCCGGGGCGCCTTCGTAGAAGAGGATCACCCCACCGAGCGGCGACCCGGTGCCGGGCAGCGGCAGCGCCGCCAGCGCCGTGGTCCCCTGCTCGCGCTGGTGCGCGACCATCCCGCGGAAGCGGCGGTCGAGGTCGTCCACGCCGGCCACGATCGGCTCCCCGGTGCTGACGACGCAGGTGAGGGGGACATCGTCGTAGGCGTCGATCAGGCACCACTGCGGCGCCTGCTCCTGGCCGTCCCGGTCGCGGGCGGTGAACCTCAGTCGGCGTCCGCCACCCTCGGTGAGCGCGAGGCCGACCCGACGCACGCCGGGGCGACACAGGAGACCGGTCAGGGCGTGACGCACGACAGAGTCGAGGTCGTTCGCCTCGGCCAGGCTGCCGATGGAATCGGCTTCCCCCGTGACGTCCACGCCCCCAGCGTAGACGCGGTCATCCTCTGCGCCGATGGATCCACGCTGTCGTGCTGGCCATCACCGCCGCCACGTCGTAGGACGAGGCTGCCGCCGCCGTGCCGGTGAACGTGCGAGGAGCCGACAGCAGTGACGGGTCGCGTCACGGCCGCCGGCTCCTCGGCTACGTCGTCGAGCTGGAGGTCAGCGGACGCGCACGGTGAGGGGCGCGGTGGTGTCGCCGGTGACGGACTCGGACCCGGGCAGGACCAGGCGGTACTTGAAGGTGCCCTTGCGGGTCTGCTTCGGGAAGGTCACCTTGGCGCTGCCGTCGGTGACTGCAACCGTCTTGACGGCCGTCCAGGTGCTGCCCGAGAGCTTCTGCAGCGTCAGCGGGGCGAGCCCGGGCTGGACGACCGAGATCACGGCGGGGGCAGCTGCGCGGCCCTTGGCCACAGTGGTCGAGGTGCGCAGACCTGCGACGTCGCTGACCCCCACCGGGACGTCGTAGGTCTCGGCGTTGCCGTCGGAGGTGATGCGGCACTTGACCGGCGACTCGATCGGGGCGTTGTGGAAGCTCTCGCCGAAGTGGTAGTTGCTGCCGGCGACCTGGACCCAGACCACGGCGTACGCGGTGACACCGGCCGGCCAGCGCGCGTGCTGGCTGTAGGTGAAGCCCTGCGTGCCGGACCAGGTGGTCTCGTTGTTGTGGTAGTTGAGCGTGACCTCGCCCTTGTCCGTGGACAGGCGGATGTTGACGTCGTTGGACTGCCCGGACGGGATGTCGGAGGGGTAGGCCACGGTCAGTGCGTCGCACGAGGGCGCGGCGTACTTCCAGTTCCAGTCGAAGTTGTCGGTGGTGGACGTCGGCGGGTTGACGACCGGCGGCAGCTCGGCCGGAGGCTCGGGCGTCGGGGTGGGCTCGGGCGTCGGGGTGGGCTCAGGCGTCGGCGTCGCGGCAGGCTTGCCGTAGGAGAACGAGTAGTGCGAGACAGCCTTGTCGGAGCTGTGGCGGATGACGATCGTCTCGACCGGCTTCACGACCTCGACGTACTCAGGACCGTTGCCCTGCTTGTCGCTGCCGGCCTTGACGCAGTAGCCGGTGATGACCATGCCGGACGGTGCCTTGATGGTCACCGTCTGCGGGTCTCCCTGGGTGTCGATCTTGCCCGAGTTGAGCGGCAGGCAGACCTTGCCGCCGTTGTCGTCGCTGCCCTGGTCCGCGTAGGCGGCGGAGAACCCCAGGACGGGAACCGTCAGGGCCAGAGCGGCGGCGGTGAGGGCTGCGGTGCGACGCATGGGCGACTCGTTTCTCGGGTGGTGCGGGCTGATGAAGCAACCCTGACACGTCGAAACTCCCCTTTCGAGGGGACGACCCGAACCTTGCAGGCTCCCCCGAGGAACCTTGCGGCTTCCTTGAGGAAACCGCCCGAACAGCCGTTCAGGAGGCGGCGATCAGGGTCGCTGCGTCGCGCCGGTTGCCCGCGGCGCTCGCCTGCTCCATCAGCGACCGGGCCACGGTCGCCGACGTCGCGGGAGCCACCACGAGCAGCCGCAGCCGGGTGCCGTCGTGGAGGGTGAGGACGACGACGTGCAGGTCGTCACGAGGGAAGACGCCCACCCGGATGGGGCCACGGCGGGCCTGCACGCGGGCACCGGTGCGGTCCCAGTCGGGCGCCGAGACGAGCAGTCGGTGCACCCGCCCACGCTCCGTGGGGAAGCCGTCGACGAGCGCGCGTGCTTCTCGCTGCAGGTCGCGCGAGCCCGGCCACCACGCGCCGTCGAGGGGGCCGGAGTAGAAGGCGGCGGCCAGCGCCAGTCGCACCGCGTCGGGACCCGTCCTCGACGCAGCGGACGGGACCGGCTTCGGGGCTGGGGGGATGGTGCCGGTCCGTGACGTCGTCATGACGTCCGCCTTCCTGCCACCGGGCGCAGTGCCCGGATGGGCCCGTCGCCCGAGGGGGTCACCACCCAGCGTAGGCCCCGCACGATGAGGAGATCGGGCGCCGTACGATCTGCCGGTGTCCAACGGAATCGATCCTGACGACCTCGCCACCACGGTCAGGGTCCTCCACCAGCTCCACGAGCTGCCCAGCGACCACGCCGACATCCAGACCGTCAAGCACGCGGCGTCCCACATGTACAAGGCGCTCAAGAGCGAGCGTCGGGCCCGCAAGAGGGCCGAGGAGCTGGCCGCCGACCGCGCGGTCACCGCGCTGACCGCCACCGGCTCCCCCTTGCGCATCGACGACGAGACCGAGGGGATCGCGCTGGTCTCTTCCGCCACCGGTGCCTTCGCCGGCGAGCTGATCAACCCGCGCGGGTGCTACATCTGCAAGCAGGACTACATCCTGGTCGATGCGTTCTACCACTGGCTCTGCCCGGACTGCGCGCGCTCCTCCCACGCGAAGCGCGACCAGCGCACCGACCTGACGGGCCGTCGGGCGCTGCTCACGGGCGGGCGCGCCAAGATCGGGATGTACATCGCCCTGCGGCTCCTGCGAGATGGTGCCACCACGACCATCACCACCCGCTTCCCCAAGGACGCCGTACGCCGGTTCGCCGCGATGCCCGACGCCGCCGACTGGATCGACCGCCTGACCGTCGTCGGCATCGACCTTCGTGACCCTACGCAGGTCATCTCGCTGACCGAGGAGGTCGCAGCCGCCGGCCCGCTCGACATCCTCATCAACAACGCCTGCCAGACCGTGCGCCGTTCCCCCGGCTCCTACGCCCCGCTGGTCGAGGGTGAGCTGGCCCCGCTGCCGACCGACCTCGCCCTGCCGGACCTGGTCACCTTCGACCGCGTCTCGGAGCTGCACCCGGCCTCCATCGCCGGCACGCTGCAGGACCACCCGGTCGCGCACCACCTCGGTGAGTCCCCCGCCGCCATGACGGCGTTGGCCCTCAGCGCCGGCAACGCGTCCCTGGAGGCCCACCTGGCCGGCACGGCGGTCGATGCCGGAGGGCTCCTGCCCGACCTCCAGCAGGTCAACTCCTGGACCCAGAAGGTCGAGGAGGTCGACCCCCTCGAGCTCCTGGAGGTCCAGCTCTGCAACTCGATCGCCCCCTTCCTGCTCATCTCGAGGCTCCGACCGGCAATGCGCGCCTCCGAGGCGCGCCGTCGCTACGTCGTCAACGTCTCGGCCATGGAGGGTCAGTTCTCCCGCCGCTACAAGGGCGCGGGGCACCCGCACACCAACATGGCGAAGGCCGCGCTCAACATGCTGACCCGCACCAGCGCCGAGGAGATGTTCGTGACCGACCGGATCCTGATGACAGCGGTCGACACCGGCTGGATCACCGACGAACGTCCCCACCAGGACAAGCTGCGGATCGCGGCCGAGGGATGGCACGCCCCCCTCGACCTGGTCGACGGTGCGGCGCGGGTCTACGACCCGATCGTGCTGGGCGAGGCCGGCGAGGACCTCTACGGCTGCTTCGTGAAGGACTACCGGCCCAGCCCCTGGTGAACGGCCCCGGTTTGGAGCGGGGTGACGTTGCTCACGGGCCTGCGCACGGTCCCCGAAGCACGCGTTCGGTCTGCGAAGCCCTAGTGTCATGAGGTGACTGACTTCGACGTTGTGACCCGTGACCATGTCCTGAGCGCCATTGCGGAGCACGACGAGCGGGGTGTCGACGCCTTCCTGACGGTCTACGGATTCGGCCGGACCTCGGAGTTCCTCCTGCACCACGAGGACACGACCTACGACGCCACCGCGATCCTGGGCGTGGCCTACAAGCACGCCACCGGCACCGCCGCCTCGCGCCGTCGCCTCGGCAACGGCAAGCACCAGGTCGCCGAGATCCTCCAGGCCCTCGACTTCGAGACGACCTACGTCGACACGACCGCCCTGGCCATCGACCCTGCCACGGGCGAGTGGCGCGACGTCGCCGACGTGGGCGCCGAGGAGGCCCGCGACGCCTGGGCCGAGGCCGCGCGCGGCGTGCTCATCGAGGTGGCCGGTCGCTACCACGCGCTGATCACCCACAAGGAGCTCGCGACGCAGGTGCAGAACCTCACCGGCATCCGCACCAAGCAGATGCCGCACTACTGGATCGGGGATGTGCTGACCCGTGTCGCCGCCGACTGCGACAAGCGCGACGAGCCGTTGCTCGCCGCGTTCTGCATCACCGCCGACGGCAGCGTGAGCAGCGCCTACGGTCCTGCCGTCCTCACGGCGACGGGCACCGCCCCCGACGACGCGGACGACCACGCCGCCAAGGAGCGCCTGAAGGCGCACCGGCACTTCGACGCTGCCGACCTCCCCGAGGGCGGCGGGGTCCCGGCACTCTCCGACAAGCTCGCCGCCACGCGTGGGCGCGAGCGCAAGATCCGCCACCAGGAGCGCGAGATCGCCAAGTGCCCCGTCTGCTACCTGCAGCTGCCCGCCACCGGGGTGTGCGACAACTGCGCGTGACCCGAGGACGAGTGCGACGTTGAGCATGACATGGACCCTCGGCACCCCACCGGCCCCGCACTGAGCCGCGTCCGGACGAGGGCCGTCGTCGCCATCGTCCTCGCGGTCGTCGCCATGCTCGTCCTGCAGGGACCGCCGGTCTCGAGCGCCCCCGTTGCGAGCGCCGCCACGGCCGAGGTCGACCCGAGCCAGGACGTCCCCTCGCTGCCGCAGGAGTGCATCCGCTACGCGATCATCCCGCCGGTCCCGGTCGCGTGTCACCTCACGCCCTACCGAGCCAAGCGCCCCACGGTCGTCCTCTGGGGTGACTCGCACGCCTGGCAGTACATCCCGGCGGTCCGCAACGCCGCCATCGCCCGTGGCGCCAACCTGACGGCCTTCGTCCTCGGTGGCTGCCCCCCGGTCAAGGTGCCGATCGACCGGGCTCCCCGCAACCCCAAGTCGTGCGCGACCAACAACTACCTGGCGATGAAGTACGTCATGCGCCTCCAGCGCGGCGACCAGGACGTCCGGGTGCTCCTCGGCTCCCACTGGGCCGGCTACCGGAGAGCCGCCCGGGAGAGCACCATCGGGCCGCTCGCCCCGCTCTTCGGCTACGACGAGACGACCCAGGGCAAGGTCGAGCTCTTCGAGTCCAGCGCTGCCGCCCTGTTCCCGGCCCTGGGCCGCGTGGGCGTGGACGTCGACGTGATCGGGCAGACCGCGACCGTGCCGCGCGTGACGCTGCCGTGCACCCGGGGCGAGGACCCCTACTCCTGTGACGTGCTGCGCGCTCGCGCGATCTACGACGAGGACGAGACGGAGGCCTGGCTGCGCGAGCGCATGCAGGACCTGGCGGGCACGCCCCGGCTGATCGACGTCAACAGCGCCTACTGCGGGCAGGTCATGTGTCGGGGCATCCAGGACGGGATCCACACCTTCTACGACGACCTGCACCTCAGCGCCACGCGCACCAGCACGCTGACCCGGTTCTTCACACCGTCCATGCGCGCCCTGCGCTGAGGTGGAGACCGACGGGCTCAGCCCAGGGGGACCGACCACTCCACCGTGGTGCCACCACCGGGGGTTGACGTGATTGTGCACCGACCACCCAACCGCTCGGCGCGCTGTCGCATGTTGGACAAGCCGCTCTCGGTCACGTCCTGGGGCACACCGCGGCCGTCGTCCCGCACGACCAGCCGCACGTCGTCCACGGCACTGAGCAGCACATCGACCGCGCTGGCGCCGGAGTGCCGGGCCGCGTTGGAGAGTGACTCCCCCAGCACCGCCAGCACGTCGGGGACCACCTGGGTGGTGATGCGGGTGCGCACCGGGCCCTCGAACCGCAGCGACGGGGTGAAGGTGAGCGTGGTCGCGGCCCGGTCGACGATCCTGGTCACCTCGGCCTGCACGTCGGTGGCCTCGTCGAGGGCGCTGAGCGCGAAGATCGAGCGTCGGATGTCCTTGATCGTCGCGTCCAGGTCGTCGACGGCGGCACTGAGCCGGGTCCGGAGCTCGGGGCGGTCCGCCAACGGGCTGGCGCTCTCGAGGCTGAGCCCGATCGCGAAGAGCCGTTGGATCACCAGGTCGTGCAGGTCGCGACCGATCCGGTCACGGTCCTCGAAGAGGGCGAGCCGCTGCTGGTCCTCCCTGCCCCGGGCGACCTGGAGGGCCAGGGTGGCCTGCTCGGCGAAGCTGGCCGGGAGCGTCGGGTCGAGCGACTGGTAGCCCGACAGTCGTTCGCGGGTCCAGCCGAGCGCGAGGGCACCCTCCATGGCCTCACTGCTGCGGAGGGGGACGACGATCGCGGGCCCGACGGCGGGCCAGCCGAGCAGCGTGGTGACGTCGACCGCGCGCGGGTCCAGTGCCATGTCCTCGACGGTGATGGCGACACCGGCGCGCACCACGTGCCCGGCCAGCGAGCTCTCCAGCGAAATCTCGCTCATCGCGACCAGGTCAGCCTTCGCACCGGACACGACCTGGAGCTCCAGGCTCTCGACGTCGGCGCCCGCCACGATCCACGCCAGGTCGGCCCCCGACACGGCGCGGGCGCGGTCCACGACCAGCTGGAGGGACTCCGGGCCCGCTGGTGCTGCTGACAGGAGCGCCGCGATCTCGGCGGTGGCGGCCAGCCACCGCTGACGCAGAGCGGCCTCCTCGTGGAGACGCGCGTTCTCCAGTGCCACGCCGGCGGCGGCTGCGAGCGCCACGACGATCTCCTCGTCCTGCAAGGTGAAGTCGCCGCCACCGACCTTCTCGGTGAGGTAGAGGTTGCCGAAGACCTTGTCGCGGATGCGCACGGGCACCCCGAGGAAGGACCGCATCGGCGGATGGTTCGCCGGAAAGCCGTACGACGCCGCGTGCTCGGCGATGTCGTGCAGCCGCAGCGGCTCGGGTCGGTCGATGATCAACCCCAGGAGGCCGTGCCCGGTGGGCAAGTCACCGATCTCCCGGATCTGCTCCTCCGTCGCGCCGTGCGTGACGAAGAGTCGCAGCCGCCGGTCCGGTCCGTCGCCGAGGACGCCCAGCGCGGCGTACCGGGCACCCGCGAGGTCCCCCGCGATCCGCACGATGCGGCTGAGGAGCCCGTCGAGCGAGAGGTCGGCCGCCATGGTCACGACCGCGTCGAGCAGCAGCTGCCAACGCGCTTGCTCGTCGAGCACCCCGTGCACCCGGTTCAGGACCTCGCGCAGGAGGTCGTCGAAACCGGTTTCGGCCAGGGCGGGCGGGCGCGCGGGCGTGCTCTGCCCCGGCTCCGGGGCTCCCCCCACGTCACTCATGGGTCGAGCCTAGGGCACGGAAGGGTCAGGACTGGGCGTGTTTGGTCGCGAAGATCGCAGCCTGGGTGCGGCTGCTGAGGCCGAGCTTGGCGAGCATCGAGGAGACGTAGTTCTTGACCGTCTTCTCCGCCAGGAACAGCGTGGCACCGATCTGGCGGTTGGTCATGCCCTCCCCGATCAGCTCCAGGATCCGCTGCTCCTGGGGGGTGAGCTGCTGGATGGTGGGGTCGACGTGGGGCCCGCGCCGCACCCGCTCGAGCACCTGAGCGGTGACGGCCGGGTCGAGCATCGACTGCCCAGCAGCGACGCGACGCACCGTGTCGACGAGGTCGTGGCCGCGCACCTGCTTGAGGACGTAGCCGGCGGCGCCGGCCATGATCGCGGAGAACAGTGCCTCGTCGTCGTCGTAGGACGTGAGGATGAGCGCGTGGATCGTGGGGTCGACCGAGCGCACCTCGCGGCACACGTCGATGCCGGTGCCGTCCGGGAGCCGGCCGTCGAGGATGGCGACGTCCGGACGGAGGGCGGGGATGCGGGCGGCGGCCTCGACGGCCGAGCCGGACTCCCCCACCACCACGATGTCGCCCTGGCTCTCCAGCAGGTCCTTGATGCCTCGCCGGACGATCTCGTGGTCGTCGAGCAGGAAGACCTTGATGGGTGTGGCGCGTGCGGTCTCACCGCTGGTTTCCTCGGTCATGTCCTCACTCTAGGGCGCCCTCACGTAGGTCGGTCGGGTCCTGAAGCCCCGGGCCGAGGGGACCTTCGTCCCTGGGGAAGCGGCGTCGGTGCGCCCACTCTGGGATTCACGACACGTCTTCGGGGCCCCACCCACTTCCCGGACGTGAGCCCCGATGGAGGACGTGATGGCCGACACCCGATGCATCGTCGAGACCCGACGCGTCGTCGAGCTCGCCTGCGCGGCCCCCAGCGTGCGCAACTCGCAGCCCTGGCTGTGGCGGCTGGGTGATCACCGGATCGAGCTGCACGCCGACCAGTCCCGCCGACTCCCGCTCACCGATCCGCGCGGTCGGGGGGTGATCCTCAGCTGCGGTGCAGCGTTGCACCACGCCCGTGTGGCGGCTGCGGCCCTGGGCCTTCCGGCACAGGTGGAATACGCACCCGACCTCGACCGTCCGAGCCACCTGGCCACGCTCCACCTCACCCCGGGCGAGCCCAGCGCCCTCGCGGCCGCCGACCTCGACGCCCTCGCCAAGCGCTGCACCGACCGTCGGCGCTTCACCGCGTGGCCGGTGCCGGACGAACGCCTGGCGACCCTGGCCTCCACAGCCTCGGCGCCGGGGACGCAAGTCCTGCCCCTGCTCGACATCGGCCCCCGGCTCCGGGTGGAGCTGCTCGTCAACCGAGCGGTCGACCGCCAGGAGCACGGGCACAGCCCGCGTGGGGAGCACGTCGAGGGGTCCGACGGGCTGCTCGTCCTCCTCACCGAGCGGGACGACCCCCGCGCCTGGCTGAGCGCTGGCGAGGCGCTGAGCCAGGTCTGGTTGGCTGCCACGACGGACGGCCTCTCGCTGGTCCCCCTCAGCTGCGTGATCGAGGACGAGGAGACCCGCTCCGAGCTCCATCGTGAGGTCCTCGGCGGGTTGGCCGAGCCGCAGCTGGTGATCCGCATCGGCTGGCAGCAGATCGGCCGCAGCGAGCTTCGTCGTACGGGGCGGCGAGCCTTCTCCGACATCCTGCTGCCATGAGGACCACGGCCCCCGTGACGACCACCGGCACGCTGGCCACCGACCACCTCCCCCATCTCCGGCCATGGCTCCTGCTGAGCACCGTCGGCGGTGCCGTCGCCGCTCCCGGTGGCGTGCTCCTCGCCAGGTGGAGCGAGCCGCTCACCGAGACGGGGACCGACTGGGCAGGGGTCCTGCTCGGCTCCCTGCTGGCAGGCACGCTCCTGGGACTGCTCCAGGTCCGGGCCCTCCGCACCTGGCTGGCGCCCGCAGACCGCGCCATCTGGGTCGCGGCGACCGCAGCCGCGACCGTTCTGTGCGGAGTGCTGCTCCTGGCGCCGGGCCACCCCGTCACCGCTCCGCTCGGGATCACGCTGAGCGCCGTTGCCGTCGGGGGGGCGCTCGGCGGGGTCCTCGGGTCCCTCCAGGCCCTGCGCCTGACCCACGTGTTCCACCACGCCCGCCGGTGGCCCCTGGCCAGTGCCGTGGGGTGGGGGTCGGCCCTTCCGATCGCGATCTACGCCGTCGTCGCCCCCGGTGCTGACGCCGGATGGCCCACGCAGACCTTGGTGGCGTCGGCGGGCGGCGCCCTCGCCGGAGCGACGTACGGCCTCCTCACGGGGCTGCTGCTCCCCACCCTCGCCGGCTCACGCCCGGTGGACCGCCTCGTCCTGTGGCTGCTGGAGTCGCGGTGGCACGACCGTCTCTCCGTCCACCTCGTCGGCCTCGGGGTGGTCGGTCGTCAGAGCGGGCTGCTGCATCGGCTGCCCGTCCTGGCCGCCTCGACCCACGGTCGGCTGGTGGTGCTCGTCAGTCATCCGAAGAGCCGGACGTGGTGGCACAACATCGACACGGAGCCCGACGTGGAGGTGCTGCGTGGCGGGGTCTGGCTGACGGCCCGGGCCTCCGTGGTGCGTCCTGGTGACCAGGGCTGGCTGGAGGCCTACCGGGTCCACTGCACGTCGCGCCCCCAGGTCCAGGTCCCCCCGGACACGCCGTGGGTCGTTCTCGACCTGCGGCTCACGCGACGCGTCGATCACTGAGAGCTGGTCACGGAGAGCTGTGTCACCCGGGACGGGACCAACGTCCCGTCACGTCGGGACCCACGCCTGTGCTGACGGAGTCGTCGACCGCCCAGGGTGAGAGAGCACCAGCCCCCTGCTCAGGAGATCACCCGTGGACATGTTGGACATCGTTCGATGGCAGTTCGGCATCACGACCGTTTACCACTTCCTGTTCGTCCCCATCACCATCGGACTCACGGCCATCGTCGCGGGCTACGAGACCGCCTGGGTCCGCACCCGTGACGTGCGCTGGCTGCGCCTGACGAAGTTCTTCGGCAAGCTGCTGCTGATCAACTTCGCCATCGGCGTCGTGACCGGCATCGTCCAGGAGTTCCAGTTCGGGATGAACTGGAGCGACTACTCGCGCTTCGTCGGCGACGTCTTCGGCGCACCTCTCGCCATCGAGGGTCTGGCGGCCTTCTTCCTCGAGTCCACGTTCCTCGGGCTCTGGATCTTCGGCTGGGACCGGCTGCCGGCCAAGCTGCACGCGGCGTGCATGTGGATCGTGCACCTCGGGACGCTCCTCTCGGCCTACTTCATCCTCGCGGCCAACTCGTTCATGCAGAACCCCGTCGGCTTCGCCTACAACCCGGACACCGGACGGGCTGAGATGAACGACTTCGCAGCCGTCATGTTCAACAAGGTCCAGCTCGTCACGTTCCCCCACACCGTTCTCGCCGCCTACATGACGGCCGCGGCGTTCGTCGTCGGCGTCGTCTTCTGGCAGCTGCGCCGGGCCGGTGCCGACGAGGAGCGCTCGATGTATCGCTCTGCCGTGCGCACCGGCGCCGCGATCGTGCTGGTGACGGGCATCGCGGTCGCGGTCAGCGGTGACTTCCAGGGCAAGATCATGACCGAGGTGCAGCCGATGAAGATGGCGGCAGCAGAGGCCCTCTACGACACCGAGGCCCCGGCCGACTTCTCCGTCTTCACCATCGGCACGCCCGACGGCAAGACCGAGAAGTTCGCGATCAAGCTGCCGGGTGTCCTGTCCTACCTGGCCACCGGCACCACCGACGGCGAGGTGCGCGGCATCAACGACCTGCGCGCGGAATACGTCGAGACCTACGGCGCCGACCCGGGTGCGACGTACTACTCCCCCGACGGCTACACCCCGATGATCCCCGTGACCTACTGGTCGTTCCGGCTGATGATCGGCCTCGGCATGCTCGGCGCCGCCATCGCCGCCTGGGTGCTGCTCGCCACCCGCAAGGGCCGCACACCCGGTGGCCGGCTGTTGACGGTGGCGGTGCTGACGCTCCCGTTGATGCCGCTCTTCGCCAACTCCTTCGGGTGGATCTTCACCGAGATGGGCCGCCAGCCGTGGGCCGTCTTCGGGCTGATGACGACCGCGCAGGCCACGTCGCCGTCCGTGTCGGCCACCGAGGCCCTGATCTCGCTGGTCACCCTGACGTTGCTCTACGGCGTGCTCATGGTCATCGAGCTCAAGCTGCTCTTCACCTACATCCACCGCGGTGCGGACCCGATCCACACCGACGACCTGCCGCCCGCGCAACCCGACGGTGACGTCGACCGCCCGCTCGCGTTCGCCTACTGAGAGCCGGAGACCTGTCATGGAGCTCACCACCGTCTGGTTCTGCCTGATCGCCGTCCTCTGGATCGGCTACTTCGTCCTCGAGGGCTTCGACTTCGGGGTCGGGATGTTGCTGCCCGTCCTCGCCAAGAACGACACCGAGCGACGCGTCCTCATCAACACGATCGGTCCCGTCTGGGACGGCAACGAGGTGTGGCTCCTCGTCGCCGGCGGCGCGACCTTCGCGGCCTTCCCGGAGTGGTATGCCACGTTGTTCAGCGGGTTCTACCTGCCGCTGCTGCTGATCCTGGTCGCCCTCATCGTGCGGGGCCTGGCCTTCGAGTACCGCGCCAAGCGGGACGACGCCCAGTGGCGCTCCCGGTGGGACCTCGCGATCATCATCGGCTCGTTCGTGCCCGCGCTGCTGTGGGGGGTCGCCTTCGCCAACATCCTGCGCGGGGTCCCGATCGACGCCGACATGGAGTACGTCGGCGGCTTCTTCAACCTGCTCAATCCCTATGCCCTGCTGGGCGGACTGACCACCCTCTCGCTGTTCCTCACCCACGGCGCCGTCTTCATCTCGCTCAAGACCGACGGCCGCATCCGTGAGCACGCGCGCGAGCTGGCAGCCCGCATCGGGGTCGTCGCTGCCGTCATCACCGTCGTCTTCCTCGGCTGGACCCAGATCTCCACGGGTTCGATCGCCTCGGCCGTCGCCTTCACGGCGGCCGCGCTCGCCCTGGTCGGCGGCTTGGTCGCCATCCTCGGCGGCCGGGAGGGCTGGGCCTTCCTCGGCACCTTCGTGGCGATCGGCCTCGGCGTCGCCGGGCTCTTCCTGGCCCTGTTCCCCGACGTCATGCCGACCACGCTCAGCGACGGTGTCGGTCTCACCACGACCAACGCTGCGGCCACGGCCTACACGCTGAAGATCATGACGATCGTCGCGGTCATCTTCACCCCGCTGGTGCTCGCCTACCAGGCGTGGACCTACTGGGTGTTCCGTCGCCGCATCTCCGTGGACCACATCCCCGCGCACCCGACGACCCCCGCCACCAGCGCTCGATGAGACCGACGGACCCTCGGCTCCGACCCGTCCTCGCCCCCGCACGCCGGCCGCTGGCCGGCGTCGTGGGGGCGGGCGTGCTCACCAGCCTGCTCGTCATCGCCCAGGCCTGGGCCGTGACCGGCCTGGTGATCGCGGTCGTCACCCACGGACGTCTCGGCCCCTGGGTCGTGGGGGTCCTCGCGCTCGTGGGGGCCCGCGCCCTGACGGCGTGGGGCTCCGACGTCCTCGCGGCCCGCGCGGCGGCCCTCGTCGCCGACCACCTCCGCGGCACCGTGGTCACGGCCGTCCTGGGCCAGCGCGCGGCCGGACGTCCGACCCTGTCGACGGGCGAGCTGTCGGTCCTCACCACCCGTGGCGTCGCCGCTGCGGAGCCCTACCTCACCAGATACCTCCCAGCCGCCGTGCTGGCCGGGGTCCTGCCGCTGGTAACGCTCGCCGCCATCGCGACCCAGGACCTCTGGAGCACGGTGATCGTCGCGCTCACCCTGCCGCTGGTCCCCGTCTTCGGCGCCCTCGTCGGACTCGCGACCCGGGACCGCGCGCAGGAGCAGTGGGCCGCCATGGCCGCGCTCTCCGGTCACTTCCTCGACGTCATGAAGGGCCTTCCCACCCTCGTCGCCTTCCGCCGCGCCCGCGCCCAGTCTGCCCGGATCGCGCAGATCACCGACCGCTACCGCCGCGCGTCGCAGGCCACGCTCCGGCTCGCCTTCGCCTCGTCGGCGGTGCTCGAGCTCGTGGCCACGCTCAGTGTCGCCCTCGTGGCCGTCGTCATCGGTGTGCGACTGGCCGACGGCGACGTCGGGCTGCGCACAGCCCTGTTCGTCCTCCTCCTCGCCCCCGAGGCCTACTGGCCGCTGCGACGGGTCGGCGCCGAGTTCCACGCGGCTGCCGAGGGAGTGGCGACCTTCGAGGCCGTGGGCACCCTCCTCGAGGGCACGTCGTACGACGACGGCGCGGCAGCGCCGCCTGCCGGCGCCGACCTGGTGCTCGAGGGGCTCTCGGTGACCTACCCGGGCCGGTCCCGTGCGGCTCTCGCACCCCTCGACGCCGTGGTCCCAGCGACGGGGGTGACCGTCGTGGTCGGCCCGTCCGGCTGCGGCAAGTCCACCCTCCTCGCCGCGATCGCCGGGCTCGTCCCGGCCACCGACGGCTTGGTGAGCGCCGGCGGGGTGAAGGCGTCCGGCCGGGCGTGGCAGGAACAGATCGCCTGGCTCCCCCAGCGTCCGGTGCTCGTGTCCGGCAGCGTGGCTGACAACCTGCGCCTCGCGCGGGCCGACGCGACCGACGACGAGCTGTGGGACGCCCTGGCGAGGGTGGCGCTCGCTGAGCGCGTGCGCGACCTCCCCGGCGCCCTCGACGCCCCCATGAGCGAGGACGCGGACAGCCTCTCGGCCGGTGAGCGGGCGCGTCTCGCGCTGGCCCGGGTGGTCCTCGCCCGGCGCCCCTGGGTGCTCCTCGACGAGCCCACGGCACACCTCGACGGGCTCACCGAGCAGGTCATCGCCGACACCATCCTCGATCTCGGCCGCAGCGGCGCCGTGGTGGTCGTGGCACACCGCCCGGCGATCGTCGCGCTCGCCGACCACGTTCTGGAGCTCGTGCCCGCGGCGCTGGCCGCGGCCGCGGCGGCTCCTGTCGAGCCGACCCCTGTGCGCGATGCGGCACCCGCTGCGCCTGCTCCCGAGGCATCTGAGGGACCTGATGCACCCGCCGGGGACGAGCCCGACCCGAGCCGCGGAGCCTCGCTGTGGTCCAGCGTCGTCCTGGGCGCCCTGGCCTCGGCGTCGGGCGTCGCCCTGACGGCGACGGCCGGATGGCTCATCGTGCAGGCGTCCACCCAACCTCCGGTCCTCACCCTGCTCGTCGCGATCGTGGGCGTCCGGCTGTTCGGCCTGGCCCGCCCCGTGCTGCGCTACGCCGAACGGTTGCGCTCGCACGACACCGCGCTGCGGATGCTGGCCCAGCGTCGCGTCCAGGTCTATGACGCGGTCGTGCCACTGACTCCTGGCGGCCTGGGTCGACGCCGCGGCGACGTCCTGGCCTCCATCGTCGACGACGTCGACGGGGTCGTCGACCGTGACCTGCGCGTGCGGCTGCCGCTCGCCAGCCACATCGGTGTCGTGGCCCTGGCCGCCGGTGTCGCCTCGCTGCTCCTCCCCGTCGCCGGGCTCGTCGTGCTCGGCACCGCAGCCCTCGGCTCCGGTTGCGGCTACGTCCTGGCCCGCTTCGGCGCCGGCCGCCGAGAGAAGACGGCCGTGGGACAGCGCGGAGACCTCTCCGACGTCGTCGTCGACGTGGTCCAGGTCGCGCCGGAGCTGGTGATGTGGCAGGCCGAGCGCCGCGCGGTGCGCGCCGTCTCGGAGGCCGGTCGCCGCCTGACCCGCAGCGGCGTGGTGGCGAGCGTGTGGCTCGGCGCCGCACGCGGCCTCGTCCTCCTGAGTGCCGGTGCCGGGGTCACGGTCATGGCGTGGCTCGCCGCTCCCGCCGTCGCGGACGGGCGACTCACCGGCCCGTTGGCAGCGCTCCTGGTGCTCGTGCCGCTCGCGCTGGCCGAGCCCGCCACCCCGGTCGTCGACGCCGGCGCCCTCTCCGCCCGCACCCAGGCGGCCGCGGCGCGGCTGCACCGCCTCGAGCACGGCGTCCCTGCCGTGCGCGACACGGTCGGCACCCGGTCGCCGACCTCGTCGACGATCGAGCTCGAGGGCGTCGCGGCCGGCTGGGACCGCTCACGTCCCTGCCTCGAGGGCCTCTCGCTCGACCTCGGCCTGGGGGCCCGCATCGCCGTGACCGGCCCCTCCGGGTCGGGCAAGAGCACCCTGGCGGCCCTCATGCTCCGCTTCCTCGACCCGGTCCGCGGTGACCTGCGGATGGGTGGCACGGCCTACACCCACCTGGCCCTGGACGACGTGCGCGAGCGCGTCGGGCTCGTGGACGACGACCCCCACGTCTTCGCCTCCACCGTCGTGGAGAACGTGCGGCTGGCCAGGCCCGCAGCCACCGACGCAGACGTCGATCGCGCTCTCCGACGAGCCCGCCTCGGCGACTGGCTCGACGCCCTACCGGACGGCCTGCACACATGGCTGGGAGACGGGCACGCCCAGGTCTCGGGCGGTGAGCGCGCACGGCTGGCGATCGCCCGCTCCTTGCTGGCCGAGCAGGCGGTGCTGGTCCTCGACGAGCCCACTGCCCACCTCGACCACGCCACGGCGGTCGAGCTCGCTCATGAGCTGCTCGACACGACCGATGCGCGCGCGGTCTTGTGGATCACCCACGAGCCGGTCGGGCTGGACCTCGTCGACCAGGTCGTGCACCTCGACGACGTGGCTGCGGTCGCGCGCCGCGGCGTACGTCCCGGACCAGTCCTGGGCTGAGCGGGCAGAAGGTCCCCCCGCCGGGGTGTCCTTCTCCTCTGAACGTCGAGTCCACACGAGGCGATCCTGGAGGCATCGAAGCACCACCCAGGCACCAGCCCCTCGAAGGAGGAGACCTCATGACCACCATCCACAACACCGCCACCGGCTCCACGGTCCAGAGCACCGAAGGCCTCCCGGTGCAGACGCACCTGGCCCAGCGTGTCCTGGCCGTGCTCCGCATCAGCTTCGGCGTCACCTTCCTCTGGGCGTTCTTCGACAAGCTGCTCGCCCTGGGCTTCGCCACCGGCCACGGCCAGGACGGAACCCTCGACCGCTTCGGCGACGCAGCCTGGATCAACGGCGGCAGCCCCACGGAAGGCTTCTTGGCCTTCGGCGCCGACGGCCCCTTCAAGGGCTTCTACAACGCGATCGCCGGCACCTGGTATGCCGACTGGGGCTTCATGCTCGGCCTCCTCGGAATCGGGGTCGCCCTGACTCTCGGCATCGGGATGCGCGCCGCCGCAGCCACGGGCGCCCTGCTCTACGTGATGATGTGGACCGTCGTCCTCCCTCCGGAGAACAACCCGCTCATGGATGTCCACCTCCTCGGCGCCATCAGCCTCGTCGCCCTCGCCGCTCTCGGCGCCGGCAACACCTGGGGCCTCGGCCGCCTCTGGTCCTCGCTGGACCTCGTGAAGAAGAACCCCGTCCTGCGCTGATCTCCGCGCACGCAGCCGTCCGGCCCGCTCCCCATCGAGGGGAGCGGGCCGGACGGCCGTCGTGGGTGCTACCTGCCTCCGACTGCATGAGGGTGGCGCCTCGTCACGTACGACGAGCCACCAGATGCCCGCCCGGCAGCCGCTCCCCTTCCTCGGGCTGACGCACGCCGCGCGCCTGCTCGCGCAGCCCTGCTGCGTGCAGGCGTGCCGACAGGGCGTCAACCGGCCAACTCCAGGCACGCACCACGCGGTGGTCGAAGGCCTCGGGCTCAGCCCCCGGCGCGACCTGGAAGCCGACCAGCAGCAGCCCCCCGGCACGCAGCACGCGGGCGATCTCGGCGAGCAGCCGGTCGAGGTCGTCCGGCGCGGTGTGGATCAGGGAGAACCAGGCCACTGCGCCGTCGAGGCTGCTGTCGCCCAGGGTGCCGCCGACCCGCGCGACCTCGCTCAGCTCGCCAAGGTCGCCGCGCGCGAAGGTCAGGTGCGGGTGCCGCGCGCGGGCCAGGTCCAGGAGGGCGGCCGAGCCGTCGATCCCGATGACGTCGAAGCCGTGGCTCGCCAGGTCCGCGGTCCAGTGCCCCGGACCGCAGCCGAGATCGGCGACGGTCGTCGCAGCCTCCCGCCGCAGCAGGTGCGCGAAGCCCGTGAACACGGCCCGGTCGAGCGGGTGTTGCAGCTCCACGTCCCCGAACAGCTCGGTGTAGACCGCAGCCATGGCGTCGTACGATGAAGCGATCTCGTGCATGCACCGAGTCTCGTCCACGTCCGTCCAGATCCGTCCACAGGGGACGTCGGAGGCCTGTTCAGGGGGCGTGTGGGTGGGTAGGTTCGGTGGCATCACGCCCCGGGTCTGGGCGTGGAAGTCTCGGGAAGGGCCTGCCTCGTGAGCCGTGTCGTCCGTTCAGTTGTCGTCGGTGCTGTTGTCGGCCTGCTCTGCGTGGGGTGCTCCGACGACGAGCCACGGCCGAAGATGGCACCGCCACCGTCCGCCACTCCGACCGTCTCTGAGGCGCCGCCCGTCGACCCGACGCCGACCCAGGCGACTGAGGTCTTGGGGCCCGAGGAGACGGTGCGGGCGTGGGTGGCGGCGCGAAACGAGGCGCTGACCGACGGCGATGTCGAAGCGGTCACGGCGCTGTCTCAGAGTCAGTGTTCCTCCTGCGAGAACCTCATCTCGCCGATCGTCGAGACCTACGAACGAGGTGGCCGATACATGACCGCGGGCTGGTCGGTGCTGCGCACCAAAGCCGCCTCCTGAGCTGCCGACTCATCCTCAGTCACGGCTGCGTTGCGTCTCGCCGGCGGCACCACCTACGACAGCGCCAACGCCGACCCCGTCGCTTACGGATCCGAGCGCAGGATCGCGGTGTTCGAGCTTGAGACGCTGGGCGAGACCTGGGTCGTTTCCTTGATCGGCTTCCTCCGATGAGGTCCCTTCTCGTCGTTGCCGTTTGGATGACTCAACTCGTCCTTTCTGTGCCGTCATCCCACGCAGGTGGGTGCACCTGGCACGAGGTCTCATACTTCACGAACGGGCAAGTCGTAACCGAGCTCGAGATGTCGTGCGACGGCGCCTCACCCACGAACGGCGGCAGCGGCACCACTGTCCCGGTCGCCGCCACCACCCCCGTGGGCGAGGCCGCCTGTGCCGGAGCCGCGGCGCAGTTCGGCTATGACGTCGAAGACTTCTGCGTTTCGGCTGTCCAGCCAGTCGTGACGACGGGTCTGGTGGCACTAGCCCTTTCCCGACTGACCCTGCCCGCGAGCACGCTGGTCGTGCAGCCGCCCAACGGCCGCACGTTGGTGAACTTCGCGACGAACTTCTACACCGAGACTCAGCCTTTCACCCGCACGATCACCCTGCTGGGCCAGCAGGTCGACCTGCGGATCACACCCGCGTCCTACGGATGGCGTTTCGGCGACGGCCGGTCCGCGTCCACGACGACCCCGGGTGCGGCCTACCCCGATCTCCAGGTCACCCATGACTACCTGACGGCAGGCCGAGTCGCCCCGGCCGTGGACACGACCTACACCGCCGACTTCCGCGTCAACGGCGGCGCCTGGCGCCCCGTGCCAGGCGCCGTGACCATCCCCGGCGCGGCCGTCCTGCTCGAGGTCGTCGAGGCAACCCCGACGCTGGTCGGCTACCGCTGACGAGCACAGCGGCTTGGGACACAGAGCCTCGTGTCGTCGACTGCGCCTGACGACGCACGCGCCCATCTCCCGATCAAGCGGCTCCTGGCGACCGGGGAGGATCTCACGCATCACCACGCGTGAGATCCTCCCCGGTCGCGTCGGAGCAGCAGGGAGCCGAGACATCGCCCACGCCACGCGTGATCCGCCAGCGCTCACTCGCGTCTGGTGAAGAAGACCTTCCGCCCTGGGAAGGGCTCGCCCACGGGGCTCGACCAGCAACAAGCCACCGCGCCTGCACCATCGCGCCGACTCTTTGCCGCGAACAGCGAACGGCTCAGCCCGAGCGTGCCGGCATGTCGTAGGTGATCACCGGGAGCCGGACGGCCAGCGCGTCGTAGAGCTGTCGAGCAGGGTTGCCATCCCCCGTCGTCCAGCGCACCGTGCTCCAGCCCTGCGCACCCGCGAGCGTCGACAGCGACCCGAGGAGCGCACGAGCGCCGCCGCGGCCACGCACCTGCGGCGCGACGAAGAGGTCGTCGAGGTAGCACCCGATCGACCCGGCGAGCGGTCGCTCGAAGATCCGGTAGTGGGCGAGGCCCACCGGGTCCGGCTCGTCGTCAGGCCGCAGCAGCAGGCACCGCGTCTGGCCACCAGGGCGCACGATCCAGGACCAGACCCTCGCCAGGTGGGCGTCGTCGAGGCGGTCACCGGCGGCGGCGGCGTACGCCGTGTAGAGACGGCCCCACACCTCCCGATCCTGATCGGTCGACTCGCTGACCACCCACGACACGCCTGGACTCGTCATGGCGCCATCCTCCACGTCCTAACGTCGAGGGGTGCGACCACCCGACCCCGCCTTCGCCGATCCACGCCTGGCCGAGCTCTACGACGTGCTCGACGACGACCGGAGCGACCTCGACGCCTACGTCGCGCTCGCCGACGAGGTGGAGGCACGTCGGGTCGTCGACATCGGGTGCGGAACCGGCTCGCTGGCCGTGCTCCTCGCCGCACGGGGCCTCGGCGTCGTCGGCGTCGACCCGGCGGAGGCGTCGCTCGCGGTGGCCCGCACCAAGCCCTACGCCGACCGGGTCACCTGGCTCCACGGAGACGCGACGGCTCTCACGCCGGACACGCGGGCCGACCTGGTCGTGATGACCGGGAACGTGGCGCAGGTCTTCGTGGACGACGACGACTGGCACGCCACGCTCAGCGCGGTGGTCCAGAGCCTCCGACCCGGTGGATGGTTCGTCTTCGAGACCCGCCGACCGGAGGCCCGCGCGTGGGAGACCTGGGACGTCCCACCCTCGACCGTCCACCTCCCTGGCGGCACCCACGTCGTGGTCAGTCGCAGCATCACCGAGGTGGCGCTGCCCCTGGTCACCTTCGAGACGATCACGACGATCGGCGGCGAGCGCATCAGCTCGACCTCCACGCTGCGCTTCCGCACGCTGGAAGAGCTGTACGCCGACCTGCCCGCGCGCGGCGTGCAGGTCGTCGAGGTCCGGGACGCACCCGACCGGCCCGGGCTGGAGCACGTCGTCCTGGCCCGGCGCACCTGATCAAGGCGGCGCCCTCAGACCGGTCCGACGACGTCGGTCAACCACGACTGGACGTCGTCGACGAGCCGCACGTGAGGGTGGTGCCAGAAGACGCTGTCGTGGACGATCGGGCCGATGGCCACCACGTGCGACAGCAGCCCCAGCTCGAGATCTGGTCGTTCACCAGTCGACGAGGGCCTCGATCGCGGGGAACTGGCGCTGCAGCGTGCGCAGGTGGGGAGCGACGGCCGGGTGGCGGTACTTGCCGGCGAGGGCGCCCTCTCCCCCGGCCACCCTCGCCAACGCCCACTCGGCGCGGGACAGGGCCGTGTAGACCCCCGAGATCCGGGCGCCGAGCACCACGTCGTCGCGCGAAGCGGCTGCGCTCGGCAGCCCCAGCAGGTAGGCGTCGAGCAGCGGCTCGAACTCCTCTCGCGAGGACAGCGACAGCAGTCCCAGGTCGGCTCCAACGGGTCCCGTGCCGAGCATCGACCAGTCGATGGCGATCACCTCGTCGCCGGCGCGGCCGGGCAGGTTGGCCAGGGTCGGGTCGCCGTGCTGCGGCACGTGCGGGAGCGACTCGCTCACCGCGAGCAACGTCGTACGACGGGTCCAGAGGTGGTCGGCAACGTCGGCCACCGTCGTGCGTGCGAGCGTCGGCCAGCCGCCCCGCGACTCGACCCGGAGGAGGCGTGCTCGCAGCTGGTGCTGGGCCAACCACGCCGGCCGCGGCAGGTCGCAACCCGCGAACCGGCCCAGGCCCAGGGCGAGGAACAACCCACTGGAGGAGGCGTCCTCCACCCACTCACGCGTGACCGTGATGCCGTCGGCGTCCTCCTCGACTCCCGCAGGAGCCGTGCGCAACCCGGTGGTCCTGGCGGTGAGGGCGCAGTCGAGCACGTCGGCCTCGCGTCGCCAGTAGGCGAAGTGCCGGGGATCGGACAGCTCGACCGGGTCGTCGTCACGGGGACGCGCGATCCGCTTCACGACCATCGGTCGCCCACTCAGGGAGGTGCGCCAGACCCCCACCGTGGACGTGCCGGTGCCTCCGGGGAGCGGGTGCCACCCTGGCTCGGGCTGCCACATGATCGGGACGTTAGCGGATGTCGCGCCGCGAGAACGCGAACGCGCCGACGAGTGAGAGCGCGACCGCGACCGCCAGCAGGGCCACGAACGGCAGCACCCGGAACGGCTCGGCCGGCGCGAGCGCCAGGTGCTCGTAGGGCGACAGCCCGCGCAGCCACCCTGGCATCCGGAACACCTCGCCGAACATCAGCACGACGACGCCGAGGACCAGGACCAGCCAGGCGGCCGACTGGGCGCCCGGGGCGACGCCGTACAGCAGGAGGGCCACGCCCACCGTGACGAGCACCGGGGCCACCATCGCGAGCATCGGCAACGTGAGTCGCTCGAACGCCCCGAGGTCCCCGGTGACCATCGCGTAGCCGCCCGCGAGGCCGACACCTGCGGCAGCCACGACCAGGACGGTCCCGAGGACGCAGACAGCGACCTGACCACCCAGCCAGCGCAGCCGCGACACCCCGGTCGACAACGTGAGCTCGGCATGGCCATCCTCCTCCTGCCCACGCGGTCGGCCCATCGACGACAGCGCGAAGCCGGTCGCGATGAGTGCCAGCATCACCAGCGACACCGCGAAGAACCCGTCCACGAGGTCCCCGGCCGCGGCTCCGAAGATGTCCTCGGTCAGGGCAGAGTCACCGACCAGGTCGCCGGCGTCGTCGCCGATCGAGCCGTAGGCCAGTCCGCCGAGCAGGATCCCGCCGGACCACGCCAGGACCGAGGCGCGTTGGAGCCGCCAGGCGAGCGCGAAGCCGCTGCGCAACGCGGGCGAGGCCACCGCGGGGCCGGGCCTGGCCGCCAGCACCCCGGAGCCGAGGTCACGTCGGAGGAACAGCGCGACGGCCAGCACGGTGGCCAGCAAGGCACCGACCACCAGGAGCAGTGCAGGCCACCAGCGGAGCCCGGAATAGGGGTGCATTGCCTGGTACCACCCGATCGGGCTCAGCCAGCTCAGCGCCGGGGAGCCGACGTCGCCGACGGCCCGGAGCCCGTAGGCGAGACCGATGACCGCGCCCGCGAGGCCGTAGGTCCCACGAGTGGTCGACGCCAGCTGCGCTGCCACCAGGGCCGAACCGGTGAAGAAGGCGCCGCACAGCGCGAGCCCGGCACCCGTCGCGATGGAGTCGGCGAACGACAGCCCGTAGGCCACGAGACCCGCGCCCGTGAGGAGCCCCGCGACGACGACCGCCGCCAGGGCCGTCACCGCTGCGGCAGCCAGGGTTGCGCACCGACCGACGGCCGTGGCGCGCACGAGCTCCTCGCGGCCACGCTCCTCCTCGGCACGGGTGTGGCGACCGACCAGGAGCATGGCCATCAGGCCGATGGCGACGGCGCCGACGGCGCCCGCCTGCCACATGACCTGGCCACCGGTGGTGTTCAGCGCCCGCGCCGGCCCGGCCATGGCGATGAACGCGGTGTTGCCCTCCATCGTCGCGGCCGCCCTGTCGAAGTCGGCCTGCGAGGTGTAGAGACCGTCGACGCTGACCGCCTGGGAGACGAAGAGCGCCGAGAGCCCGACGCTCCACCACAGCAGCTGCCACCGGTCGCGGCGCATGAAGGTGCGCAGGAGCAGCGTCCATCCGGTGGTCGCCGCGGCCAGGCTCGTCACGCTTCCGACTCGATCCGGTCCCCGTAGTGGCGCAGGAACAGCTCCTCCAGGGTCGGGGGCTGGGTCGTCAGGCTGCGTACGCCGACCGCGACGAGCGCCGCGAGTGCCGGGTCGAGGAGGGCAGTGTCGATGTCGAAGCGCGCCCGGTGGCCGTCCACCACGAGGTCGTACACGCCCTCGAGCTGCTCGAGCCCGCGCGGCGGACCGGCGAGCTCGACGGTGACCGACGTACGCGTCAGGTGCCGGAGCTCGCCCAGGGAGCCGGTCTCCACGCACCGTCCGTTGCGGATGATGCTGACCCGGTCGCAGAGCTGCTCGACCTCGGCCAGGATGTGGCTGGAGAGCAGGACCGTGCCGCCGCGGGCCCGGAAGTCCTGCACGCACTGCTGGAAGGCCGACTCCATGATCGGGTCGAGGCCCGACGTCGGTTCGTCGAGGAGCAGCAGCTCCACGTCCGCCGCGAGCGCCGCGACCAGCGCGACCTTCTGCCGGTTGCCCTTGGAATAGCTGCGGCCGCGCTTGGTCGGGTCCAGCTGGAAGAGCGCGACGAGCTCGTCGCGCCGCGTCGGGTCCACCCCGCCGCGCAGCCGACCCAGCAGGTCGATGACCTCACCGCCGGTGAGGTTGGGCCACAGGTCCACGTCCCCCGGCACGTAGGCCAGCCGGCGGTGCAGGCGTGCTGCGTCGGTCCACGGGTCACCACCCAGGAGGCTCACCTCGCCGGAGTCCTTGCGCAGCAGCCCCAGCAGCACCCGGATGGCGGTCGACTTGCCGGCACCGTTGGGGCCGAGGAAGCCGTGCACCTCGCCCCGCTCGACGCTGAGGTCTAGCCGGTCGAGCGCGAGGGTGGACCCGAAGGACTTGGTGAGCCCGCGGACCTCGAGCGGCGGTGTCGTCACCCGGGCGACCCTAGACCCGGGCTACCCGTCGGGGTCAGGGTTGGAGGTCACGCATTGCGTACGTCGATCCGCGCGCTGCAGGCGTCGCGCACGGCCTGCTCGAGGATCCCCCGCTTCGGGGCGGGCACGTCGAGCCACGGCTCCACCACCGTCAGGCCGGTCAGCCGCGCATCGGCGAGGACCTCCTCGACCGCGCCGCGATCACCACCGGTCACGACCGGGTGACGACGCCCGAGGATCCGTGCCGCGTGCTCGGCCGCCGCCTCGTAGGCCTGCCGCGCCTGGTTGTCCCGGCGTCTCGCGAACCGCTGCTGGGACTGGCCGCCCGCCTTGGTGCGGCCCTGCACGTGCCGCTGGCCGACCTTCGACTCCCCCGTCGTCGTCCCGGAGAGTCGGGCCACGGCGAAGCCACCCTTGCGGACCAGCAGCACACCCCAGTCGTCGGGGACCGACGCCGAGACGGCGGCGATGAACGCGTCGGCGTCCGGCAGCCCGTCGTAGCGCTGATCGAACGGCAGCACCGCCGTGAAGTCCGACCCGTCCTCCGCCACTCCGGTCAACGCACCATCCGTCACGGCGTGGGTCGTCGGCCCGTGCCGCTCTGCGAAGTTGGCGAGCCACCGCTCGATCCGGGCGGCAGGGACGATGATCGACACGTGGGCGAACCTAGCGGCTCCCGGGAACCGGACGGGTCGCTGTCGCGTGTCACTGGTGTGGAGTCGGACGAAGCAGCGCGGGACCGGGAGGTTGCCAGGGTCTATGCACGCACGTGCGGACCCCTGATCGGCCTGCTCACCGTGATGGGCGGCTCGGCCGCGGACGCTGAGGAAGTGGCCCAGGACGCGTTCGTGAAGCTGCTCGACCACTGGGAGAAGGTCCAGGACTACGAGGACATCGACGGTTGGTTGCGGATCGTCGCCGTGCGCCTGCTGATCTCAAGGTCCCGACGACGCCAGGTCGCGACGCTCGGGCTCGCACGCCTGCGGGCCGGACACGACTCGAGCGTCGCGCCCCCACCCTCCGAGACCCGGCTCGACGTCGTCGACGCCCTGGCCGGGCTGCCTGTCGGGCACCGAGCCGTGGTGCTGCTCCACCACGTCCACGACCTATCCATCGCCGAGGTGGCCGCGCTGCTGCGGCTGCCGGCCGGCACGGTCAAGTCCCGCCTCTCGCGAGCCCGTGCGGCCCTGACGCCGCTGCTCGCCGACCCCGATCCGATCACGAACGGAGCGACACGTGACTGAGCCGCAGCGAGACCTCACCTCCGCGGTCGAGGCCGCGACGCCGACCGAGCCGCCGTCCTACGACGGGGTGCTGGCGCGCCGCGACCGACGGCACACGCGTCGACGCGCCCTCGTCGCCTCCGTGGGGGCAGCCGCGCTGGTGGCAACCGTGCTCGGGGGCTCGGCCGCGCTCCGCGGCGGCGATCCCTCGACATCGCCTCCGCCTGCCGCTGGCCCCTCGCCATCGACGTCGTCATCGCCCGTGGCGACACCACCCGAGGACGTGCCGCCAGCCTGGGACGGCGAGGGAGCGCCACCCATCACCCTCCAGCTCGACGGCCGCGCGGTCGCGCTGGAGCCGTGGACCTCCTGCTTCACCGGTCGACCAGACGATCGTGGCATCGCCTCGGCGGGCTGCTTCGACGGCTTCCCCCAGCCGCCGTTCGAGGACGTCGGTGGGCGCGAGCAGGTGCTCTTCTCCTTCCCGCTCGAGGGGTGGAGATTCACGGCGAGCTTCACGCCCTCGGGTGAGGGCGCGTGCGAGCGCCGGATCACGGTCCCGGTCCGGAAGACCGGTGCCTACTCGTTCCAGGTCCCGATGGCTGGGCCTGCGGGCTCCTACGACGTCGACGTCTTCGGCCGCGGCCCTGAGGGTGATGTGATCACGACCTTCGCCTGGACCACGAGCCAGCTCGGTGCGCTGCCCGACCCGAGCGGCTACGTCGGCCTCGTGACCGATGACGAGGAGGGTTTCCGTGCCTACCCGCTCGAGATGGGCCTGAGCGACCTGGCCGAGACACCACGGCGTGCCTCGGTGACGATGAGGGTCACAGCGGCAGACGGGACATCTCAAACGATCGGCCCCATCTCGGCCGGTCGCGGCTGCTCCGGCGGGGGCTCGGTGTCCTTCCGGGAGGGTGGCGGGTCCGGTGGCGGCACACCGTTCGGCCTCGGCCCGGCACCGTTCAGCTATCGCGTCGAGGTCACCCTCGACGGCACGACCTACATCGGCACGGCCGTGTGGCCGCGCGACGAACGGCGCGACGAGCAGCCCTACACCGATCTCAGGTTCGACCCACCGCTGCCGGCGTACACGGGCTAGGCCTCAGGCGCCTCGGTCGCGCTCGTCGCGCCTCAGACGTTGAAGCCGAGGGCGCGCAGCTGCTCACGGCCGTCGGGGGTGATCTTGTCGGGGCCCCAAGGCGGCATCCAGACCCAGTTGATGGCGACGTCGTTGACGAGGCCCTCGAGGGCGGCGTTGGTCTGGTCCATGATCACGTCGGTCAGCGGGCAGGCCGCGGACGTCAGGGTCATGTCGAGGACCAGGTTGCTGGACTCGTCGAGGTGGACGTCGTAGACGAGGCCCAGGTCGACGACGTTGATCCCGAGCTCGGGGTCGACGACGTCCTTCATCGCTTCCGTGACGTCGTCCACGGACACCGTCGACACCCCGCCGCCGGCGGGAGCAGCCTCGGGCACGTCGGGCAGGTCGCTGTGGTCAGCCATCAGATCTCCTTCGGTGCGGGCTCGACGGAGCCCGCCTGGGTGGTGGCGTCTTTCCAGGCCATCCATGACAATAGTGCGCACTTCACCCGTGCTGGGAACTTCGCGACACCGGCGAAGGCGATGCCGTCCTCGAGGACGTCCTCGTCGGGCACGACAGTGCCCTTGCCCTGCATCAGGGTGAGGAACTCCTGGTGGATGCTCATCGCCTCGGCGACCGGCTTCCCGATCACCAGGTCGGCCATCACCGAGGTCGAGGCCTGCGAGATCGAGCACCCCACGGCGTCGTAGGACACGTCGGACACGATGCCGTCGGAGACGTGGACGCGCAGCGTCACCTCGTCACCGCACGTGGGGTTGACGTGGTGCACCTCCGCCTCGAAGGGCTCACGGAGTCCCTTGTGGTGGGGATGCTTGTAGTGGTCCAGGATGATCTCCTGGTAGAGGGCGTCGAGGTCTTGGCTCATCTCTCAACTCAACTTGAAGTAGGACCGGGTGTATTCCAGCCCCTCGACGAGGGCGTCGATCTCGGCCGGGGTCGTGTAGAGGTAGGACGACATCCGGGTCGAGCTCTGAACCCCGAAACGGGCGTGGGCGGGCTTGGCGCAGTGGTGACCGGCTCGTACGGCGACGCCGCGAGAGTCGAGCACCTGCGCGATGTCGTGCGGGTGCACACCCTCGAGCTCGAAGGAGATCGCTCCCCCGCGCTGGGTGGCGTCCAGCGGACCGAGCACCGTCAAGCCCGGCAGCGTGGCCAGACCCTCGAGCGCGTAGGCGGTGATCGCCTTCTCGTGGTCGTGGATCGCCTCCATGCCGATGTGGCCGAGGTAGTCGACCGCGGCGCCGAGGCCGATGGCCTCGACGATCGGCGGGGTGCCGGCCTCGAACTTGTGCGGGATCCCGGCATAGGTCGAGACGTCCATCCGGACGGTCTCGATCATCTCGCCACCCCCGTGGAAGGGCGGCAGCGCGTCGAGCACCGCACGCTTGCCCCAGAGCACGCCGATGCCGGTCGGGCCGACGACCTTGTGGCCGGTGAAGACCAGCAGGTCGGCACCGGATGCGGTGACGTCGACCGGCAGCTGCGGCACGGCCTGGGAGGCGTCGACGACCACGATCGCGCCGACCTCGTGGGCGCGGCGGGCGATCTCGGCGACCGGGTTGATGGTGCCGAGCATGTTGGAGACCCAGGTCAGCGAGACGACCTTGGTGCGCTCGTTGATCAGCTCGTCGATGTTCGACAGGTCGAGACGTCCCTCGTCGGTCAGCCCGAACCACGTCAGCGTCGCGCCCTTGCGCTGCGTCAGCATCTGCCACGGGACGATGTTGGAGTGGTGCTCCATCTCGGTGATGACGACCTCGTCGCCCTCACCGATCGCCAGGTCGCCGGTCGCCCAGGCCAGCGTGTTGGCGACCAGGTTGAGCGACTCCGTGGCGTTCTTGGTGAAGATCACCTCATCGCGCGAAGGCGCGCCGATGAAGGCGGTCACCTTGTCGCGCGCCGCCTCGAACGCCTCCGTCGACTCCGCGCCCAGCTGGTGCATGGCGCGGGAGATGTTGGCGTTGTGCCGCTCGAGGTGGTCGACCATCGTGTCGATCACCACCTGCGGCTTCTGCGAGGTGTTGGCGCTGTCGAGGTAGACCAGCGACTGCCCGTTGTCGAGCACGCGCTCGAGGATCGGGAAGTCCTTGCGGATCACGTCCAGCTCGGGGAGCAGGCCTTCCATTGCGGTCAGACCGTCGTCTTGGTCAGATACTTGTCGTAGCCCTCGGCCTCTAGCTGGTCGGCGAGCTCGGGGCCGCCCTGGTCGGCGATCTTGCCGTCGACGAAGACGTGGACCTGGTCGGGCGTGATGTAGCGCAGGATCCGCGTGTAGTGCGTGATCAGCAGGACGCCCTTGCCTTCCTGGGCCCGGAAGCGGTTGACCCCCTCGGAGACGATCTTGAGCGCGTCGATGTCCAGGCCGGAGTCGGTCTCGTCGAGCACGGCGATCTTCGGGTTGAGCAGCTCGAGCTGGGCGATCTCGTGGCGCTTCTTCTCGCCACCGGAGAAGCCCTCGTTGACCGAGCGCTGGCCGAAGGTCGGGTCGAGGTTGAGGTCCTGGAGTGCCTTGTTGACGTCCTTGACCCAGTGGCGCAGCTTGGGCGCCTCACCGTCGATGGCGGTCTTGGCGGTGCGCAGGAAGTTCGACACCGAGACGCCGGGGACCTCGACGGGGTACTGCATGGCCAGGAAGAGGCCAGCGCGGGCGCGCTCGTCGACCGACATCGCGAGGACGTCGTCACCGTCGAGGGTGACGGTGCCACCGGTGACGGTGTATTTCGGGTGGCCGGCGATGCTGTAGGCCAGCGTCGACTTGCCCGAGCCGTTGGGGCCCATGATCGCGTGGGTCTCGCCGTCGGCGATCGTCAGGGTGACGCCCTTGAGGATCTCCTTGGGTCCGTCCTCGGTCTTGACCGAGACGTGCAGGTCCTTGATCTCCAGCGTGCTCATATCTGTGATTCCTCTCTGAAAAACCAGTGGGTGAGGTCCGAGACCTCAGGTGGGGCGCACGCCGTTGAGCGTTGTGGTGGTGTCGATGTAGACGCCGTCGTCACGGACCTCGACCGGGAACGTCGCGACCGGCTCGGTGGCCGGGAAGCTGCTGGGCTTGCCCGTGCGCAGGTCGAAGCGCGAGCCGTGCAGCCAGCACTCGATCGTGCAGTCCTCGACCTCGCCCTCGCTCAGCGCGACAGCAGCGTGGGAGCAGAGGTCCTGCAGGGCGAAGACCTCGTCACCGGCACGGGCGACCGCGACGTCGAAGGCACCGACGGTCACGCCGATCGCCTCGTCGGTCGGCACGTCGCTCAGCGCGCAGGCCAGCTCGAAGCCCATCAGGAAGCGTCCTCGGCCGGGCGGAGCACGTTCTTGGAGAGCTCCTCCTCGACGGTGGCCATCAGCTTCTCCTCGAGCTCGGGCACGCCGACCTTGCGGATCAGGTCGTTGAAGAAGCCGTGCACCACCAGGCGGCGCGACTCTGCCTCGGAGATGCCGCGGGCCTGGAGGTAGAAGAGCTGCTCGTCGTCGAAGCGCGCGGTCGCGGAGGCGTGGCCGGCTCCCTCGATCTCGCCGGTCTCGATCTCCAGGTTGGGCACGGAGTCGGCGTGGCAGCCCTCGGTGAGGACCAGGTTGCGGTTCTCCTCGTAGGTCTCGATGCCCTCGGCGACCTTGCGGATCAGGACGTTGCCGATCCAGACCGTGTGAGCGCCCTGTCCCTGGAGGGCGCCCTTGTAGATGACGTTGCTCTTGGTGCGGGGCTCGTTGTGGTCGGCGAAGATGCGGTGCTCGATGTGCTGCCCCTCGTCGGCGAAGTAGAGCCCGAGGAGCTCGGCCTGTCCCCCGGGACCGGCGTACTCGACGTTGGCGTGCATGCGCACCAGGTCGCCGCCGAAGGAGATCGCGGTGTGGCGCACGGAGGCGTCGCGGCCCACGAGGATCGCGTCGCGGCCCAGGTGCACCGCGTCGTCGTCCCAGTCCTGCAGGGTGAGCACGTTGGCGTTCGCGCCGTCGCCCACGAGCACCGACGTGGTCGCGGAGTAGCGCGCCGAGCCCGTGTGCTCGAGCACGACGGTGGCCTTCGAGAAGCGGCCGATGCGGATCACGAGGTGGCCCCACACGAGGTCGTCGACCGAGTCGCCGTGCAGTCTGAGCCAGACCGGCTCGTCGAGCTCGAGGTCGGCCGGGACGTCGAGGAGCAGGGCACCACCGGCGTTGGCCACGGCGAGCGCCGAGGGACGGTCGTTGGGCGCCAGCTCGCCGATCTCCGCGGCCTCGGCCGCGGAGATCTCGGTGAGGGTCACGCCCTCGGGCAGCGAGGTCTCCCAGGTGAGCTTGGCCTCGGAGGCCTCGCCGTCGAGGATGCCGCGCAGTCGCTTGAGCGGGGTGAACCGCCAGATCTCCTCCCGGCCGGTAGGGGCCGGGTGGTCCGCCAGGTCGTAGGAC
Organism: Nocardioides psychrotolerans; assembly: GCF_900113685.1. GTDB lineage: Bacteria > Actinomycetota > Actinomycetes > Propionibacteriales > Nocardioidaceae > Nocardioides > Nocardioides psychrotolerans. The sequence continues at coordinate 77,140 of NZ_FOQG01000010.1, read as the reverse complement.
GGCGGCGGGTTGAGGTGGCTCTCGGTCCGCTTGGTCTCGAGCATCGACTCCACGCTCTCGCGTGCGGTGTCGGTCACAGTCACTGAAAGGTCTTCCTAGCTGTTCGGGTGTGAACGGGACGTGCCGGCCGTCAGCCGACCGCGCCCTCCATCTGCAGCTCGATCAGCCGGTTGAGCTCGAGGGCGTACTCCATGGGGAGCTCCTTCGCGATCGGCTCGATGAAGCCGCGCACGATCATCGCCATCGCCTCGTCCTGCTCCATGCCACGTGACATGAGGTAGAAGAGCTGGTCGTCGGACACCTTCGACACGCTCGCCTCGTGACCCATCGAGACGTCGTCCTCGCGGATGTCGACGTAGGGGTAGGTGTCGCTGCGGCTGATCTGGTCGACCAGCAGCGCGTCGCAGAGCACGTTGGACTTGGAGCCGTGGGCGCCCTCGTTGATCTGGATCAGCCCGCGGTAGGACGTGCGGCCACCGCCTCGCGCCACCGACTTGGACAGGATCGAGGAGGACGTGTTGGGCGCCGCGTGCACCATCTTGGCGCCGGCGTCCTGGTGCTGTCCCTCGCCCGCGAAGGCGATCGAGAGCGTCTCGCCCTTGGCGTGCTCGCCCATCAGGTAGATGGCGGGGTACTTCATCGTGACCTTGGAGCCGATGTTGCCGTCGACCCACTCCATGGTCGCGCCCTCCTCGCACACCGCACGCTTGGTGACGAGGTTGTAGACGTTGTTGGACCAGTTCTGGATGGTCGTGTAGCGGCAGCGACCACCCTTCTTGACGATGATCTCCACGACCGCGGAGTGCAGCGAGTCGGAGGAGTAGATCGGCGCCGTGCACCCCTCGACGTAGTGCACGTAGGCACCTTCGTCGACGATGATCAGCGTGCGCTCGAACTGGCCCATGTTCTCGGTGTTGATCCGGAAGTAGGCCTGGAGCGGGATGTCGACGTGGACGCCCTTGGGCACGTAGATGAACGAGCCGCCGGACCACACGGAGGTGTTGAGCGCGGCGAACTTGTTGTCACCGACGGGGATGACGGTGCCGAAGTACTCCCGGAAGAGCTCCGGCTGCTCCTTGAGGGCGGTGTCGGTGTCGAGGAAGAGCACGCCCTGCTCCTCGAGGTCCTCGCGGATCGAGTGGTAGACGACCTCGGACTCGTATTGCGCCGCGACACCGGAGACGAGGCGCTGCTTCTCCGCCTCGGGGATGCCGAGCCGGTCGTAGGTGTTCTTGATCTCCTCGGGGAGGTCGTCCCACGTGGCGGCCTGCTTCTCGCTGGACCGGACGAAGTATTTGATGTTGTCGAAGTCGATGCCGTCGAGGTCGGAGCCCCAGGTCGGCATGGGCTTGCGGTGGAAGAGCTTGAGGCCCTTCAGTCGGAGGTCGAGCATCCACTGCGGCTCGCTCTTGAGGGCCGAGATGTTGCGCACGACGTCCTCGCTGAGACCGCGCTTGGCGGTCGCTCCGGCGACGTCGGTGTCGGCCCAGCCGAAGTCGTAGCGGCCGATGCCCTTCAGCTCGGGGTTGAGCTCTTCGATGGAGGTCATGAGCTGACCGCCTTCCTCGTGTCGGTGGAGCGGGACGGATCCACGCCGGTCGGGATGCACGTGGTGCACACCCCGTCGCCGTGGGCGATGGTGGCCAGACGCTGCACGTGGTGGTCGAGGACGCGGCTGATCGCCTCGGTCTCCGCCTCGCACAGCTGGGGGAACTCGTGGGCGACGTGGGAGACCGGGCAGTGCTGCTGGCAGAGCTGCTCCCCCACCACCGGCAGCTGGCGAACGCTGGCGATGTAGCCCTCGTCGGTGAAGATCTTGGCGAGCACCTCGGCGGGGCTCAGGTCGGGCTCGGCGGTCATGAGGGGGCCGAAGCGCTCCTCGACGAACGCCACGCGACGGTTGGCGAACTCGCGGACGGCCTCGTCGCCCCCGGTCTCGGCCAGGAACCGCAATGCCTGGACGGCGAGGTCGTCGTAGTGCTGGTCGAAGCCGTCACGGCCGTGGTTGGTCAGTGCGAACACCTTGGCCGGTCGTCCGCGACCACGCGAGACCTGCGAGCGCGGCTCGCGTGCCTCCAGGGCGCCTTCCTCGACGAGCTGGTCGAGGTGACGTCGTACGGCGGCCGGCGTGAGCTCGAGGAGCTCGGCGAGCACCGCAGCGGTGGAGGGTCCGTGGTCGAGGATCGACCGGACGACGCGCTGGCGCGTCGGCTGGTCCGCGCCGCGGGCGGCGCTCTCGTCGAATTCCACAACGCCAGTGTGCCGTTAATGGGCACCGGCATTCAAGGAAGGGGAGCCTTACTCGGCCCGCGCCTGCCACGATGTCGCTGTGCCCCTGCCTGACATCGTGCCCGCTCCCCCGTTCGCGGTGGGGGTGGGGCTGCCCTGGGACGAGCCGGTGGGCGACGCGGTCGCCACGATCGCCGCCGCGCGCGCCACCCACGGCGACACCTTCACGATCACCAGCGGCCGCGACCACTACCTCTTCACGTTCTCGCCGCGCGGTGTCGAGTCGTTCTACGCGTTGCCCGAGGAGCAGGCCAGCAAAGGTGTCGCGGACTACCTGATGCTGCGCCGCAAGCTGCCCGACGGCATCTTCGACGGACGTCGGAGCCTGCCGGGCTCGCTCTTCCGGCGCGACGACGTGACGGGCTACCTGAGGCACCTGGACGAGGCGCTCGCCCAGACCGTGGCGGAGCTCGGACCCTCCGGTGAATGCGACGTCTTCGCGTTGACGCGTCGGCTCGCGCACCGGATGGGTCTGGCCTCCTGGGCCGGCCCCGACGCCGCCGACGGCGACACCTTCGAGGCGCTGGTCGCTGCCTTCGACACCCTCGACGGCTCGGACGCGTTCGTCCATCCTGACGCGATGGCCGCCGTGGCCGCCTCCGGCAAGGCCGCCGAGCAGGCGGCGCTCGAGGTCGTCGTCGAACGCATCAGCTCGGCCGTCGACCGGCTCGCGGACCTCGACGCAGGAGACCACGCCCTGTTCGCCAGGATCGTCGCGGCCTGGGCCGACGAGCCCGACGACGTACGACGCCGCGGGGTCGCCCTCGACGTCGCGCTGATCCACGTCGCCTCGATGTCCAACCTGGCGGCCGCGCTGGGGTGGGCGCTGGTCGACCTCGTCGACCACCCCCAGGAGGCTGCCGCGGTCGTGGCGGGAGACACCGACCTGGCGCAACGCTGCGCGCTCGAGTCCACCCGCCTGGCCCAGCGCTCGATCATGGCCCGCACCGTCCTCGGCCCGGTCACGCTCGACGTCGGCGACGCGGTCCACCAGGTCCCGGCCGGTTGGACCATCGCCACGCTGCTCCCGCTGCTCAACACGACCGCCGCGCCACGCCTGGACCGGTGGGACCCCAGCCGGTGGGACCGGCACCGGCTGGCCGACACCAGTGACCTCGCCTCGCCCCAGCTCGTGACGGCCTTCGGTCACGGACGGCACTCCTGTCCCGCGCAGCCCTTCGCGCTCGCGGCCATGACGGCTGCGGTGACCACCCTCCTGGCGAGCTATGACCTGGCGCCTCGGTGGTCGTCGTACCCCTCGCCGGTGCCGGCGCAGATCGGCGGCGTCGCGCGAGCCGACGGGCCGTGCGTCATGAGCTACGTGCTGCGCTGAACCGTGCCGCGCTGCACCGTGCTGCCATGGGCCGCGGGCCGGGTCACCCTCAGCCACGCCAGCCCGACGAAGGGCAGGACCAGCGGCAGGAAGCCGTAGCCCTGACCGAAGTGGGACCAGACGGTCTTGTCGGGGAAGAGCGCGGTGTCGACGTAGCTGAGGGTGCCGACGACCAGGACCCCCACGAGCTCGATCGTGCAGGCGACCACCGCGATCAGCCACGACCGCCGTCCGCCGAGCAGCAGGCACGTCGTCGCCACCAGGTAGATCACCGCGGCCAGCAGCGACAGCGAGTAGGCCACCGGTGCCTTGTCGGCGTCGGCGCCGAGCTGGACCAGCGAGCGGCCGGTCGCGGCGACCGCGAAGACGCCGTAGACGAAGACCAGGACCCGACCGGGCCCGGACGAGAGGTCACGCACCGGCGCCGGCCCAGATCACGTCGAGGCGCAGCTCGAGGGCGACGACGGTGAACGCTGCGGCCCCCAGGACGGCTGTGCCGGCTCGGGTGCGCTCGGCCAGCGACCAGAACGCCCCGATGGGCAGTGCGGTGAGGATGCCCACGAGATAGCTCACGAAGAGCACGCCGGACACGTCGCGCTCGGTGCCGGAGAGCTGCACGGAGCCGATCACCAGCTGCACGAGGAGCACGACCTCGATCACCGCCAGCAGCGCGAACAACGAGTCGCCGGCCGTCTCGTCCTTGACCAGCAGCACGGCGATCCCGAGGAGGGCCACCACCGACAGCACCAGCACCGCACCCATGACCCAGTCGTTCACACGCCCAACCCTAGACTCTGGGTGTGTCCGAACCGCCTGCCGTCTCCGTCGACGGTCTGGTGATGCGATACGCCGACAAGGTCGCGGTCGACGAGCTCAGCCTCACCGTCGAGCGCCACACCATCACCGCGGTCCTCGGACCCAACGGCGCCGGGAAGACCACGACCCTCGAGACCTGCGAGGGCTACCGCAAGCCCCACCGCGGCACGGTGCGCGTCCTGGGCCTCGACCCGGTCGCCGACCGTCGCGACCTGCACCCCCGCATCGGGGTGATGCTCCAGGGCGGTGGCGCGTGGAGCGGTGTGCGGGCGATGGAGATGCTGCGTCACGTGGCCAAGCTGCACGCCCACCCCCTCGACGTCGACATGCTGGCCGAGCGCGTCGGACTGGGCGACTGCGGACGGACCCCCTACCGACGGCTCTCCGGCGGCCAGCAGCAGCGCCTGGGCCTGGCCCTCGCCCTGGTCGGCCGACCCGAGGTCGTCTTCGTCGACGAGCCGACGGCCGGCATGGACCCCCAGGCTCGTCGTACGACGTGGGCCCTGCTGCAGGAGCTCCGGGGCGACGGGGTGACGGTCGTGCTCACCACGCACTACATGGAGGAGGCCGAGCGCCTCGCCGACCAGATCCACATCATCGACCACGGCCGCCTCGTCGCCAGCGGCTCGCCGCTCGACCTGACCCGTGGCGGTTCGGTCACCACGATCCGTCTCGTGGTCACCCGACCATTCCCTCCCGGCTCGCCGGCGTCACTGCGCACCGCCCTCGGCGAGGCGATCGAGGTCGTCCAGCTCGACGAGCTGAGCCTGCTCGTGACCGGGCCGGCGGACGCATCGACGCTGGCCAAGGTCTCGCGCTGGTGCGAGGACAACGGTGTCCTGCCCGAGTCGTTGACGCTGGGCCAGCGCAATCTCGAGGACGTCTTCCTCGAGCTCACCGGACGGGAGCTCGCGCCATGAGCGCACCCACGACGCCGACCGGCGCCTTCGCCCCGATGCCGGGCGCCGCGCCGCTGCCGCGCATGGTCCTGGCCCAGGCCGGCATGGAGGCGCGGCTGATGTTGCGCAACGGCGAGCAGCTGTTGCTGGCCGTGGTCATCCCGGTCATCGTCCTCATCGGCGGGGTGATGGGCTCGGACCGGATCGGGCTCGACTTCACCCGCTCGGCCGTCGACACGCTCACCCCCGGCGTCCTGGCCCTGGCGATCATGTCGACGGCGTTCACGTCGCTAGCGATCGCCACCGGCTTCGAGCGTCGCTACGGCGTCATCAAGCGTCTCGGCACCTCGCCCCTGTCGCGCTCGGCGCTGCTGGCCGGGAAGATCGGCGCGCTGCTGCTCGTCGAGGTCCTCCAGGTCGCCGTCATCTCCTCCGTCGCCCTCGCCCTCGGCTGGGAGCCGAGCGCGAGCGTGGTCGGCGTGGTGCTGGCGGTCGTGCTCGGCACCGCTGCTTTCGCCGGTCTCGGCCTCGCGCTGGCGGGGTCCCTGCGCGCCGAGGCCACCCTCGCGGCCGCCAACCTCGTCTACCTCCTGCTGCTCGCCGGCGGCGCCGTCGTGCTGCCGATGTCGGCCTACGGCGACTTCGGCGAGGTCGTCCGCTGGCTGCCCTCGGGCGCTCTCGGCAACGCGATGCGCGAGGCCCTCAACGACGCAGGAGTCGCCTGGCGCGAGCTGGTCGTGCTCGGCGGCTGGGCCGCGATCGGCACCGTCCTCACCGCCAAGACCTTCACATGGGAGTGAGCCAGGTGTCCTTCGCCCGCTACGTCCGCCCGCTCGGCTGGGCCACCCTGGTCGCCAACGCGATGCTCGTGGTCACCGGTGGTGCCGTGCGCCTGACCGGCTCCGGCCTGGGCTGCCCGACCTGGCCGCGCTGCACCGACCAGTCGTTCACGCCCCACGGCGCCCTCGACCTGCACGAGGCCGTCGAGTTCGGCAACCGGATGCTCACCTTCGTGCTCGTCGCGATCGCGGTGGCCACCTTCGTCGCGGCCTGGCAGACCGGTCGTCGCGACCTGCGCCGGCTCGCGCTGTGGCTGGCGCTCGGCATCCCGGCCCAGGCGGTCATCGGCGGCATCACCGTCCTCACCGACCTCAACCCCTGGATCGTGTCCTTCCACCTGCTGTGCTCGATGGCGATCATCTCGCTGGCCGTGCTCTTCGTGCGCCGCATCGACCAGCCCGGCCCCGCGCCGGCCGGCGGGCCGCTCGTCGGCCTTGCCTGGGCGACGTACGCCGCGTCCTGGGCGGTCCTCTACATCGGCACGGTCGTCACGGGCTCGGGTCCGCACGCCGGTGACGAGGACTCCCCTCGCAACGGGCTGGACCCGCTGCAGGTGAGCCAGCTGCACGCCGACTCGGTCTTCCTGCTCGTCGGGCTCACGATCGGGCTGCTCTTCGCGCTGGCCGCCCTCCGCGCCGGTGCAGAGGCCCGCCGGGCGGTGCTCGTGCTGCTGCTCGTGGAGCTGGGCCAGGGGGCCATCGGCTTCGTGCAGTACTTCACCGACCTGCCGATCGTGCTGGTCGCCTTCCACATGCTCGGCGCCGCGCTGATCTCGGCGGTCGTCACGTGGACGCTGCTGGCGGTGCGCACCCCCCGGGCCACACCAAGCGCCACCGACCAGGACGCCCGGGTCGCCGTCAGAGCTTGACCGTCAGAGCTTGAGCAACGGGTCGAGGGCGACCGCGACGAACAGCAGCGACAGGTAGAGGTTGGAGTGGTGGAACAGCCGCATCGGCTGGATCACGCTCAGGTCCTCGGTGCCGCGGGCACGACCCCACATGCGGTGGGCCTCGACAAGGAAGACAGCGCCCAGCACGGCGGCGGCGATCGGGTAGAACAGGCCGGTGCCCGCGACCGGCCACAGCAGCAGCGACGTGGCGACCATGACCCAGGCATAGAGGACGATCTGACGGCCCACCTCGCGGGCCGGGACCACGACCGGGAGCATCGGGACGTCGACTCCTGCGTAGTCCTCGCGGTAGCGCAGTGCCAGCGCCCAGGTGTGCGGCGGCGTCCAGAAGAACACGACCGCGAAGAGGATCACCGGCACCCAGGACAGCTCGTTGGTGACGGCCGTCCAGCCGATCAGCGCCGGGAAGCAGCCCGCGAGCCCGCCCCAGACGATGTTCTGGGTGGTGCGGCGCTTGAGCACCATCGTGTAGCCGAGGACGTAGAAGGCGTTGGCCAGGACCGCGAGGCCGGCCGAGAGCAGGTTCACCCACACCACGAGCACGACGGTGGAGAGGATCGCCAGGACCGAGGCGAAGACCAGGGCCGAGCGCGCCGTGACGATGTGGCGCGGCAGCGCCCGGCGTCGGGTGCGACGCATCTGCTCGTCGATGTCGCGGTCGTAGACGCAGTTGTAGGCCGACGCCGAGCCTGCCGACAGCGTGCCCCCGACGACGGTCGCGAGGACCAGGCCCAGTGAGGGGATCCCGCGCTCGGCGAAGAACATCACGGGCACCGTCGTGAGCAGGAGCAGCTCGATCACGCGGGGCTTGGTCAGCCCCACGTAGGCCATCACCACGTCCTTGAAGCCTGGCGCGCCGTGCGACCCACTGGCGGACCCATTGGCAGACCCGTCGGGGTCCGGCTGGTTGACAGCAGGGACCGGCTGGCCGACGTGGGTCACAGGTGTCCTCGGGTAGCAGGATGACGAGCAGGAAATGAGCGGCGGAGCGGGTGTCAGTCTAGCGGCGGCCATGAGTAGGCTCGGTGGTGCCCGTCATCAGCGAGAGGAACCCGTGAGCGACCCCGTGAGCACTGCCCCCGCACTGGACTGGACCGACCTGGACCAGAAGGCCGTCGACACCGCCCGCGTCCTCGCCATGGACGCGGTGCAGAAGGTCGGCAACGGCCACCCCGGCACCGCGATGAGCCTGGCCCCGGCCGCCTACCTGCTCTTCCAGAAGGTCATGAAGCACGACCCGGCCGACCCCGACTGGCTCTCGCGCGACCGCTTCGTCCTCTCCTGCGGACACTCGAGCATCACGCTCTACACGCAGCTCTATCTCGGCGGCTTCGGGCTCGACCTCGAGGACCTCAAGGCGCTGCGCACCTGGGGCAGCAAGACGCCCGGCCACCCGGAGTACCACCACACCAAGGCCGTCGAGGTCACCACCGGTCCCCTGGGACAGGGCATCGGCAACGCGGTCGGCATGGCGATGGCGGCCCGCAAGCAGCGCGGCATGCTCGACCCGGAGACCCCCGTGGGCGAGAGCCTGTTCGACCACCACGTCTACGTCCTCGCCAGCGACGGCGACATCCAGGAGGGCATCAGCTCCGAGGCCTCCTCGATCGCCGGCACCCAGCGCCTGGGCAACCTCACCGTGATCTACGACGCCAACGAGATCTCCATCGAGGGTGACACCAACATCGCGCTGAGCGAGGATGTCGCGGCTCGCTACGAGGCCTACGGCTGGCACGTGCAGACCGTCGACTGGACCCACGGCGGCGAGGGCTACCGCGAGGACGTCCACGAGCTCTACGCTGCGATCGAGGCCGCCCGCGCAGCCACCGACCGCCCGAGCTTCATCAGGCTCCGCACGATCATCGCGTGGCCGGCACCCTCCGCGCAGAACACCGGCAAGGCCCACGGCTCGGCCCTGGGCGAGGAGGAGGTCGCAGCGACCAAGAGGATCCTCGGCTTCGACCCCGAGCAGACCTTCGAGGTCCCGGCCGACGTCATCGAGCACACCCGCCGCCTGGGTCAGCGAGGCTCCGCTGCGGGCGATGCCTGGGACGAGCAGTACGCCGTGTGGTCCGCGGCCCACCCCGACCGCGCCGAGCTGCTGCACCGGCTCAACAGCGGAGCGCTCCCGGAGGGGTGGGACGCCGATCTGCCGTCGTACGACGCGGACCCGAAGGGTGTCGCCACCCGCAAGGCCTCGGGCGCCGCGATCAACGCGATCGCGGCGACCGTGCCCGAGCTGTGGGGCGGCTCGGCCGACCTGGCGGAGTCCAACAACACGACCATCGAGCAGCACGGCTCCTTCCTGCCCGTCGACCGCGCCACGAAGATGTGGGACGCCGACCCCTACGCCGGCCGCGTGCTGCACTTCGGCATCCGCGAGCACGCCATGGGCGCGATCATGAACGGCATCGCCCTGCACTGGAACACCCGCGTCTTCGGCGGCACGTTCCTCACGTTCTCCGACTACATGCGCGGCTCGGTGCGGCTCGCGGCGATCATGGGCCTGCCCGTGACCTACGTGTGGACCCACGACTCGATCGGGCTCGGCGAGGACGGCCCGACCCACCAGCCGGTCGAGCACCTCGCCGCCCTGCGGGCGATGCCGGGCCTCGACGTCATCCGTCCCGCCGACGCCAACGAGACCACGGCCGCCTGGCGCGCCGTCATGCTCAACGCACGACCGGCCGGGCTCGCGCTGAGCCGCCAGAACGTGCCGACGTTCCCCCGCGGCACCGACACGGACGGTCAGGAGTGGGCCGACACCAGCGAGGTCCACCGCGGTGGCTACGTCCTCCTGGAGGCCGAGGGCGGCCAGCCCGACGTGATCCTGGTCGGCACCGGCTCCGAGGTCCAGCACGCCGTCGAGGCACGCACGGCGCTGGCAGCGGAGGGGATCAAGGCCCGAGTGGTCTCGATGCCGTGCCGCGAGTGGTTCGACGAGCAGGACGCCGCGTATCGCCACTCCGTGCTGCCGCCCGCCGTGAAGGCCCGGGTCTCGATCGAGGCCGGGGTCGCGATGGGCTGGCGCGAGATCGTCGGGGACGCCGGCCGGATCGTCTCGGTCGACAGGTTCGGCGCCTCCGCTGACGCCGCCACGATGTTCGAGGAGTACGGCATCACCGCCGAGGCCGTCACCGCGGCCGCACGCGACAGCCTGGTCGCCGTCGCCGGCTGACCACCACCCGTCACCTAGCCTCCGGGAGAGCACGCATGACCGATCGTTTGAAGGCCCTGGCCGACGCCGGGGTGTCCATCTGGCTGGACGACCTGTCCCGCGAGCGCATCGAGAGCGGCAACCTGGCCGAGCTGGTCCAGGAGAAGTCCGTCGTGGGGGTCACCACGAACCCGACGATCTTCGCCGGCGCGATCGCCAACGGCGAGCGCTACGACGAGCAGGTCCGGGCCCTGGTCGAGCAGGGAGAGCCCGTCGACCGGGTGGTCTTCGAGCTGACCACCGAGGACGTCCGCAACGCCTGCGACATCCTGGCGCCCGTCGCCGACGGCTCGTCCTCCGACGGGCGGGTGTCCATCGAGGTCGAGCCCGACCTCGCCAACGACACCGCCGGCACCATCGCCTCGGCCCAGGCCCTGTGGAAGGCCGTCGACCGCCGCAACGCGCTGATCAAGATCCCGGCGACGCTCGAGGGCCTGCCCGCGATCACCTCGGCGATCGCCCAGGGCATCAGCGTCAACGTCACCCTGATCTTCAGCACCGACCGCTACCGCGCGGTGATGGACGCCTACCTCACCGGGCTGGAGCAGGCTCGGGACTCCGGGCTGGAGCTGGACCGCATCCAGTCGGTCGCGTCGTTCTTCGTCTCGCGGGTCGACGGCGAGGTCGACAAGCGTCTCGAGGCCATCGGCACCGACGAGGCGCTGGGGCTGCGTGGCAAGGCAGCGCTGGCCAACGCCCGGCTCGCCTACGCCGCCTTCGACGAGGTCTGCGCCAGCGACCGCTGGCAGCAGCTCGCCGACGTGGGAGCGCACCGCCAGCGCCCGCTGTGGGCCTCGACCGGGGTCAAGAACCCGGACTACCCCGACACTCTCTACGTCACCGACCTGGTCGTGGCCGACACGGTCAACACGATGCCCGAGAAGACGATGGACGCCTTCGCCGACCACGGCGAGGTGACGGGCGACACCGTGTCCGGCCGGGGCGCCGAGGCACAAGAGGTCTTCGACCGGCTGGCTGCGGTCGGCATCGACTTCGCCGACGTGCTCCTCGTGCTCGAGACCGAGGGTGTCGACAAGTTCAAGAAGTCCTGGACCGAGCTCGTCGAGACGGTCAGCAGGCAGATGGAGGAGGCGAAGGCATGAGCGAGACGGCTTGGAACGCTGTCGACGGGGCCGGTTTCGAGCTGTTCTTCGACTATCCCGACGAGGCCGCTTTCGCCTCGACGGTGGCCGGGCTGGTCGTCGACCGGGTGGCTAGCCGCCTCGGGGCACGTGACCACACCCTCTGGGGCGCCGCGGCTGAGGACGAGGCGTCCAAGCGGCTGTCCTGGGTCTCCCTGCCGACCACGTCGCGACCGCTCGTGGCCGAGGTCACGGCGTTGCGTGCGGAGCTCGCCGCAGCCGGGCTGACCAAGGTCGTGCTCTGCGGCATGGGCGGCTCGTCGCTCGCCCCGGAGGTCATCTGCGGAGCCGCCGGGGTCGAGCTGGGCGTCCTCGACTCCTCCGACCCGGACTTCGTGCGCCAGGCGCTCGAGGACCGGCTGGGCGCCACCGTCGTCGTCGTGTCGAGCAAGTCCGGTGGGACAGTCGAGACCGACAGCCAGCGTCGGGCCTTCGAGAAGGCGTTCACCGACGCCGGCATCGACCCCGCCGAGCGGATCGTGGTCGTGACCGACCCCGGCTCCCCGCTCGAGGAGTCCGCCCGCGGAGCCGGCTACCGGGTGTTCCTCGCCGACCCGGCCGTCGGTGGCCGCTACTCCGCGCTCACGGCCTTCGGCCTGGTGCCCAGCGGCCTGGCCGGCGCCGACATCGGCGCCCTGCTCGACGAGGCCGAGGCGATCCGCCCCGTGCTCGAGAGCGACTCTGTCGACAACCCGGGCCTGCGGCTGGGCAGCCTGCTCGGCATCGCCAACCTGGCCGGGGTCGACAAGCTGGTGCTCGCCAACGCCGGTGCGCCCTTCGCCGGCTTCGGCGACTGGGCCGAACAGCTGATCGCTGAGTCGACCGGCAAGGACGGCCGCGGCATCCTGCCCGTGGTCGTCGACGCCCTTGGGTCCCCCAACTTCTCCACCAGCACCAGCACCAGCGACGAGGTCCTCGCGCTCTTCGGCACGGCCGGCGGCTCGAGCGGGAAGGTCTTCTCGTCCCTGCATCCCGCCTCCGGCTTCGGCCTGAGCGTCGATGCGGCCCTCGGGGCGCAGATGCTGCTGTGGGAGCACGCGACCGTCGTCGCCGGACGGGTCATCGGGATCAACCCCTTCGACCAGCCCGACGTCGAGAGCGCCAAGGCAGCCTCGCGCGAGCTCCTGGACGGCGGTGGCAGCGCCCCGACACCGGTCTTCGTCGACGGCCCCGTGACGGTCTACGCCTCCCCAGGGTGGCTCCCGGAGGGCACCAGCACGGTCGCCGACGCGGTCACGGCGCTGCTCTTGCAGCTGGACGACGCGACCGGCTACGTCGCGGTCCAGGCCTACCTCGACCGGCACCGCGACGCCGCCCTGGCCGGCGCACGTGACGCGCTGGCCGTCCGCACAGGTCGGCCCGTCACCTTCGGGTGGGGACCGCGGTTCCTGCACTCGACGGGGCAATACCACAAGGGTGGCCCCGCGACCGGTGTCTACCTCCAGGTCACCGGGCAGCCGGTGGCCGACCTGGCCGTGCCCGACCGGCCGTTCACGTTCCACGAGTTCCTCACCGCACAGGCGGTCGGCGACGGACAGGTCCTGGCCGACAAGGGCCGACCGGTCCTGCGCCTGCACGTCAACGCACCCAGCGACCTCGCCGCCGTACGAGAGGTGCTCGCGTGACCCAGAAGGACACCTGGACCAACCCGCTGCGTGACCCGCTCGACCGTCGGCTGCCGCGCATCGCCGGTCCGTGCGGCATGGTCCTCTTCGGCGTCACCGGCGACCTGTCGCGCAAGAAGGTCATGCCCGCGATCTACGACCTGGCGAACCGCGGGCTGCTGCCGCCGGGCTTCAGCCTCACCGGCTTCGCGCGTCGTGACTGGGCCGACCAGGACTTCGCACAGATCGTGCACGACTCGGTCAAGCAGTATGCGCGCACCGAGTTCCGCGAGGAGGTGTGGAAGCAGCTGGCCGAGGGCTTCCGCTTCGTCTCCGGCGACTTCGATGACGACAACGCCTTCGAGCAGCTCCGCATGACGATCGAGGAGCTCGACCGCACCCGTGGCACGGAGGGCAACCACGCGTTCTACCTCGCGATCCCGCCGACCTTCTTCGGCGCCGTCGCGGGGCAGCTCAAGGAGCACGGGCTCGTCGACCCCCACACCGACTCCTGGCGGCGCGTCGTGGTGGAGAAGCCGTTCGGCCACGACCTCGAGTCAGCCATCGAGCTCAACGAGACGCTGGCCAAGGTCTTCGAGTCCGGGTCGATCTTCCGCATCGACCACTACCTCGGCAAGGAGACGGTGCAGAACATCCTGGCGACCCGCTTCGCCAACATGATGTTCGAGCCGTTGTGGAACAACAACTACGTCGACCACGTGCAGATCACGATGGCCGAGGACGGCGGGATCGGTGGCCGCGCGGGCTACTACGACGGCATCGGCGCCGCTCGGGACGTCATCCAGAACCACCTGCTCCAGCTGATGTCGCTGGTGGCCATGGAGGAGCCCACGTCCTTCGACGCGGAGGCCCTGCGCATCGAGAAGCAGAAGGTGCTCTCCAGCGTGCGACTGCCGCGTCGCCTCGACCTGACGACGGCCCGCGGGCAGTACGCCGCCGGGTGGGCCGGCGGCGAGAAGGTCCCCGGCTTCCTCGAGGAGGAGGGCATCAAGCACACCTCGATGACCGAGACCTTCGCCGCGATCACCCTCCACGTCGACAACCGACGCTGGGCCGGGGTCCCGTTCTACCTGCGCACCGGCAAGCGTCTCGGGCGTCGTGTCACCGAGGTGGCGGTCGTCTTCAAGCGGGCACCGCACCTGCCGTTCGAGGCCTCGGCGGTCGAGGAGCTCACCCAGAACGCGCTGGTGATCCGGATCCAGCCCGACGAGGGGATGACGCTGCGCTTCGGCTCCAAGGTGCCCGGCACCGCGATGGAGATCCGCGACGTCAACATGGACTTCGCCTACGGCGGCTCCTTCACCGAGGACAGCCCCGAGGCCTACGAGCGGCTGATCCTCGACGTGCTGCTCGGCGACCCGCCGCTCTTCCCGCGCCACGAGGAGGTCGAGCTGTCCTGGCGGATCCTGGACCCGATCCTCGAGGCCTGGGCACGCAAGGGCACGCCGGAGGCCTACTACTCCGGCACGTGGGGCCCGGCCTCGGCCGACAAGATGCTGGCCCGCGACGGACGCGTCTGGAGGAGGCCCTGACATGAAGGAGCTCATCGACACCACGTCGGCCAAGATCGCGACGGAGTTCGTGCGCGCCCGCAAGCGCGCCGGGAGCCCCGCGATGGGCATGGTCATGACGCTGATGATCGTCGTGGACGAGGACGAGTCGGAGGCCGCGATGGAGTCGGCCCAGGCCGCCTCGCACGAGCACCCCGCCCGGGTGCTCGGCGTCATCCTCGGCGACGCCCGCGGGTCCAGCCAGGTCAACGCCCAGGTCGGCACCGGCGACGGTTGGACCGGGGAGACCGCGCTGATCCGGCTCAAGGGCGAGGTCGTCAGGCACGCCGCCTCGGTGGTGCTCCCGCTGCTGCTCCCCGACTCCCCCGTGGCCGTCTGGTGGCCGACGTCGGCTCCCGAGGACCCGGCCGGCGACCTGCTCGGGTCGCTCGCCCAGCGACGCATCACCGACTCGGCCTCGGCCACCAAGGGCCGCTCGAAGGCCCTCGGCGTCCAGTGCTCGTCGTACGTCAAGGGCAACACGGACCTCGCCTGGACCCGGCTCACGCCGTGGCGCGCACTGCTGGCAGCGGCGCTCGACCAACACCATCTGAAGGTCACGTCGGCCTCCGTCACGGCCGAGCGGATCAGCCCCAGCGCCGACCTTCTGGCCGCCTGGCTGACCGATCGTCTCAAGGTCACGGTCACGCGGTCGGTCTCGCAGGGGCCGGGCATCACCGAGGTCGTTCTCGAGACCGCCGAAGGACCGATCCGCATCAGCCGCACCGACGGCAAGCTCGCGACCTATGCCTCGCCCGGGAGACCGGACCGACCCATCGCCCTCAAGCGGCGCACGCTGCCGGAGCTGCTCGGCGAGGAGCTGCGCCGCCTCGACGAGGACGATGTCTACGCCGCCGTCACGCGCCGACTCCACAAGATGAAGTCATGATTGCCCCGCTGGTCGAGGTGCACGCCGACGCGGCCGCGCTGGCCACCAGCGTTGCCGGCGAGCTGCTCGTGCGTCTCGCGGACGCCCAGGAGGCCGGTCGCGACCCCCAGATCGTGCTCACGGGCGGCACCATCGCGGACGCGCTGCACCACGAGCTCGCCCGGCTCAGCCCGGGCTCTGAGGTCGACTGGACCCGCGTGGTCGTCTGGTGGGGCGACGAGCGCTTCGTGGCGGCCGACTCCCCCGACCGCAACGCGGGTCAGGCCCGGCGCGCGTTCCTCGACGCGGTGGGGGCGACCCAGGTGCACGAGATGCCCTCGACCGACGACGGGGCGGACGTCGAGGCCGCCGCATCGGCCTTCGCGGACGTGATCCACCAGCACGGCAGCGACGAGTTCGAGGTCGTCATGCTCGGCCTCGGCCCCGACGGTCACGTGGCGTCGCTGTTCCCGGGGTTCCCCCAGCTCGAGGTCGACGACCGGGTCGCGGTCGGTGTCACCGGCTCCCCCAAGCCCCCGCCCGAGCGGATCAGCCTCACCTTCGGCGCGCTCAACCGCTCACGTGCCCTGTGGGTGATCGCCAGCGGTGACGGCAAGGCCGAGGCCGTGGCCGCGGCCCTCGACGTCGAGGGCACCGTGCACGACACCCCCGCCCGAGGTGCCCACGGGCGCCACGAGACGACGTACTTCCTCGACCGCGAAGCGGCCTCGCACCTCTGACATCGCCGAGTCGGCGCGATGTCGCACCGCGAGGATGCGACATTGCGCCGACTCGGCAGTGCAGTCAGGTAAGGCTGCCTCAGAAGATGATGTCGCCGGACTTGCGGCGCGAGCGCAGCAGCTGGACGGCCTCGTCGAGGATGTCGGCCGCCTCCTTGTCGGAGCGACGCTCCTTCACGTAGGCGAGGTGGGTCTTGTAGGGCTCCACCTTGGTCGCCGGCGGAGCGTTCTCCGAGTCACGACCAGCGGGCAGGCCGCACTTGGGACAGTCCCAGGAGTCGGGCGCGACGGCCTCGACCGAGAAGGTCACGACCGAGCTGTGTCCCCGGGAGCAGAAGTAACTCACCGGCTGACGGGGCGCGGCTTCACCCCGCTCCGCCTCGCCCATCGGTCCGGCGCCTACTCGGCTGCCGCGAATGGCACTTCCTCCACCAGCCACGTGTGTTGCCTCTCTTTCAGCTCTGGTAGGCGAGCAACAGGCCCAGCGCGATCACGCAGGCGAACCAGATGACGCCAATGCCGACCGTGAACCGGTCGAGGTTGCGCTCGGCGACGGACGAACCGCCCAACGAGCTGCTGACGCCACCACCGAACATGTCCGAGAGTCCGCCACCACGCCCCTTGTGAAGCAGCACGAGGCCGATCAGGAGGAGGCTCGTGGCGATGAGCAGAGCAGTGAAGATCGTTGTCACAGAAGGGGATCCTACGTCAGGGTGTGATGGATCAGATGACCGGCATGTCGTAGAAGCGACAGACGCCGCCGAACTCAGCGACCTGCAGGCTCGCGCCCCCCACCAGCGCACCGTCCACGTCGTCCTTGGCCATGATCCCCGCGACGTTGTTGGCCTTCACCGACCCGCCGTAGAGGATCCGCAGGCCGTCGGCCGCGGCGTCGCCGTGGACCTCGCGCACGCGCGCGCGGATGGCGGCGCAGACCTCCTGGGCGTCCTCGGGTGTGGCGACCTCACCCGTGCCGATGGCCCAGACGGGCTCGTAGGCCACGACCAGACCGACGACCTGCTCGGCGGTGAAACCGGCGAGCGAGCCGTCGAGCTGGGCGAGGGTGTGGGCGACGTGCTCGCCGGCCTGACGGACCGAGAGGCCCTCACCGACACACACGATCGGGACCATGTCGGCGGCGTGGGCCTTGTGGGCCTTGGCGTTGACGACCTCGTCGGTCTCGGCGTGCAGCTCGCGCCGCTCCGAGTGACCGACCACGACGTAGGAGCAGCCGAGCTTGGCCAGCATGCCGGCCGAGATCTCGCCGGTGAACGCCCCGGAGTCCTGGGTGGAGACGTCCTGGGCGCCGTACTTGACGGAGAGCCGGTCGCCGTCGACGAGGGTCTGGACCGAGCGCAGGTCGGTGAACGGCGGCACGACGACCACCTCGACCTTGCCGTAGTCGTGGCGCTTGTCGGACAACGTCCAGGCGAGCTTCTGGACGAGCACCACCGCTTCTTGGTGGTTGAGGTTCATCTTCCAGTTGCCCGCCATCAGCGGCGTGCGGGTGGCTTTGGCCATGGTCGTCAGTCCTCCAGAACCGTGATGCCGGGCAGTTCCTTGCCCTCGAGGTATTCGAGGCTGGCTCCACCACCGGTGGAGATGTGCCCGAACGTTGCTTCGTCGAAGCCCAACGTGCGTACGGCGGCGGCGGAGTCGCCACCACCCACGACCGAGAGACCGTCGATCGTGGTGAGGGCCTGCGCGACCGCGCGGGTGCCCTCGGCGAACGCGCCGACCTCGAACACGCCCATGGGACCGTTCCAGAAGACCGTGCGAGCGTCGCTGAGTGCGGCGGCGAAGGCCACCGCGGACTCGGGTCCGATGTCGAGGCCCAGGCTGTCGGCCGGGATCGCGTCGGAGCCGACCACCACCGGGTGTGGCTCGGCGTCACCGGACGGGAAGGCCGTGTCGACGACGATGTCGGTCGGCAGGAGGATCTGCACGCCGGACTCCTCGGCACGCGTGAGGTAGGACCGGCAGACGTCGAGCTGGTCCTCCTCGAGCAGGCTCTTGCCGACCTCGTGGCCCTGAGCCTTGAGGAAGGTGAAGACCATGCCGCCGCCGATGAGGAGCTTGTCGGCCTTGCCAAGGAGGTTGTCGATGACTCCGAGCTTGTCGGAGACCTTCGACCCCCCGAGCACCACGACGTAGGGGCGTTCCGGGTCGACCGTGAGGCGACGCAGGACGTCGATCTCGCGGGAGACGAGGCCGCCCATGGCGTGCGGCAGCCGCTGGGCGACGTCGTAGACGCTCGCCTGCTTGCGGTGGACCACGCCGAAGCCGTCCGAGACGAACGCATCGGCCAGAGCCGCGAGCTGGTCGGCGAAGGCGCCACGTTCGGCGGCGTCCTTGCTCGTCTCGCCCGCGTTGAAGCGGACGTTCTCGAGGACCGCGACCTGGCCGTCGGCCAGGCCGTCGACCGTCGACCTCGCCGAGTCACCGACGGTGTCGGTCGCGAAGGCAACCTCCGTGCCGAGGAGCTCGCCGAGACGGGCCGCCACGGGACGCAGCGAGTAGCGGTCCTCCGGGGCACCCTTCGGGCGACCGAGGTGGGCCGTGACCACCACCCGGGCACCGGCGTCAGCCAGCTCGCGGATGGTGGGGACGCTGGCCCGGATGCGGCCGTCGTCGGTGATCCCCATGGTCGGCGGGGTGCCGTCGAGCGGCACGTTGAGGTCCGAGCGGACCAGCACGCGCTTGCCGCGCAGGTCGCCCAGGGCGTCGATGCCGGACACGGTCAGAGGGTCTCGCCGATGTGGTTGACCAGGTCGACGAGGCGGTTGGAGTAGCCCCACTCGTTGTCGTACCAGCCGACGACCTTGACCTGGTTGCCGATGACCTTGGTCAGCGGCGCGTCGAAGATGCACGACGCCGGGTCGGTGGTGATGTCGCTGGAGACGATGGGGTCCTCGCTGTAGCGCAGGATGCGACCGTCGGCCGCCGCCTTCATCACGGCGTTGACCTCCTCGACGGTGGTCTCGCGGCCGGCCTCGAAGGTCAGGTCGGTGACGGAGCCCGTGGGGACGGGCACGCGGAGGGCATAGCCGTCGAGCTTGCCCTTGAGCTCGGGCATCACCAGCGAGATCGCCTTGGCGGCACCCGTGGACGTGGGGACGATGTTGAGCGCGGCGGCGCGGGCGCGGCGCATGTCCTTGTGCGGACCGTCGAGCAGGTTCTGGTCACCGGTGTAGGCGTGGATGGTGGTCATCAGGCCCTTGACGATGCCGAACTCGTCGCTGAGAACCTTGGCCATGGGGGCGAGGCAGTTGGTCGTGCAGGAGGCGTTGGAGATGATCGTGTGCGTGGCGGGGTCGTAGTCGCCCTCGTTGACGCCCATCACGATCGTGACGTCCTCGTTCTTGGCGGGCGCCGAGATGATGACCTTCTTGGCGCCACCGTCGATGTGGGCCTTCGCCTTCGTCGCGTCGGTGAAGAAGCCGGTCGCCTCGATGACGACGTCGGCACCCAGGTCGCCCCAGGGCAGGGCGCCCGGGTCGCGCTCGGCGAACACCTTGAAGGTGTGGCCGGCGGCCGTGATCTCGGTGTCGGTCGCGGTCACGTCCCCGTCGAGACGACCCAGGATCGAGTCGTACTTCAGTAGGGTGGCGAGGGTCTGGTTGTCGGTCAGGTCGTTGACGGCGACGATCTCGATGTCGGCGCCCGAGGCGACGACGGCCCGGAAGAAGTTGCGGCCGATCCGGCCGAATCCGTTGATACCTACGCGAACGGTCACTGCGAATGCTCCTAGCGGTGCGCTGGTGGGGCGGCCCTCGAGGTCTCATCAGGCCGCGTCAGTGCGACCCTATCGCCTGGAGACGGGCTGGAGCCGTCGCGTCCCGACCTACGCACGGGTAACGGACCTCGGTCACACGACGAGGGGACCTCAGACCTCGTCGGCGAGCATCTCGGGGGTCAGGGACGCCTCGGTGTCGGGGATGCCGAGCTCCTCGGCGCGCTTGTCGGCCATCGCCAGCAGACGCCGGATCCGACCCGCGATCGCGTCCTTGGTCAGCACCGGCTCGTGCAGCTGGCCGAGCTCCTCCAAGGAGGCCTGCTTGTGCTCGAGGCGGAGCGTGCCGGCGAGCTGGAGGTGGTCAGGGATCTCCTCGCCCAGGATCTCCAGGGCCCGCTCCACCCGGGCACCGGCGGCGACGGCCGCACGAGCCGACCGGCGCAGGTTGGCGTCGTCGAAGTTGGCGAGCCGGTTGGCCGTCGCACGGACCTCGCGGCGCATGCGCCTTTCCTCCCAGGCCATCAGGGACTCATGGGCGCCCAGGCGAGTGAGCAGCTGACCGATCGCATCGCCGTCACGGATGACCACGCGGTCGACGCCGCGGACCTCGCGGGCCTTGGCCTGGATGCCGAGGCGTCGGGCCACGCCGACGAGGGCGAGCGCCGCCTCGGGGCCGGGGCAGGTCACCTCGAGCGAGGACGAACGCCCCGGCTCGGTCAGGGAGCCGTGGGCGAGGAACGCACCGCGCCACGCGGCAACCGCGTCACAGCCGCCGCCGGAGACGACGGCAGGAGGCAGGCCGCGCACCGGGCGTCCACGCTGGTCGAGCAGGCCGGTCTGACGCGCGAGTGCCTCGCCGTCCTTGACCACCCGGACGATGTAGCGGCTGCCCTTGCGGATCCCCGCGCCCTGCACCATCACGACGTCGGAGCCGTGGCCGTAGACCTCGGCAATGTCCTTGCGCAGCCGACGGGCTGCCGCACCGGTGTCCAGCTCTGCCTCGACGACGATCTTGCCGCTCACGATGTGGAGCCCGCCCGCGAACCTCAGCATCGAGGCCACCTCCGCCTTGCGGCAGCAGGTCTTCGTGATCTGGGTGCTGGACAACTCCGCCTTGACCTGGGCCGTCATCGCCATGGCGTGATCCTTGCACGGGAGTCAACAACCGACGACCACTCCCCCGGCTCAGTCACCGCTCATGATGTGTGCATAAGCAGCCGCGAGCTTCGCGGGGTCGTGGCGGGGCGTCCCGTCGTCGGCCATGACGTCCGCGAGCACCAGCCGGGCGCCGTAGGACGCGACCGTGCGCTCCAGGGCTGCAGCTTCGTCACCGATACACCGGGCATCGGCGAGCACCACGGCCGGCGCGAGGTCCGGCGCGTGCACGATGAGGGCGGCGAGGTGGTCACCCGGGCCGAGCCCGTGCGTCTCACCGGGCTGCTCCTCGAGGTTGAGCACCACGATGAGCCGAGCGACGCTGGTGACGATCGCTTCCCTCAGGGCGGGGATCATCAGGTGCGGGATCACCGAGGTGAACCACGAGCCGGGGCCGAGCACCATCCAGTCGGCTGCGTGGATCGCCTCGAGCGCCTGGGGGCAGACCGTGGGGTCGGCAGGCTCGAGGGCGATCGAGGAGATGGAGCCGGAGGTGATGGCCACCTCCACCTGGCCGCGGACCGTGACGAGCTCGTCCGGGTCGTCGAGCAGCCCGGCCACCTCGGCGGTGATCACCATCGGGGTCAGGGCCATGGGGAGCACACGACCCTTGGCACCCAGCAGGCGCCCGATCCAGTCGAGCGCGTCGACGTGGTCGCCGAGCAGCTCCCAGAGGCTGACGATGAGGAGGTTGCCGACGACGTGCCCGCGCATCTCGCCCTCTCCGGCGAAGCGGTGCTGGAGCACCCGGGACCACGTCACGTCCCAGGTGTCGTCGCCGCAGAGCGCCGCCAACGCCATGCGCAGGTCGCCGGGGGGCAGCACCCCGAACTCACCGCGCAGGCGTCCTGAGGAGCCGCCGTTGTCGGCCACCGTGACGACTGCCGTCAGGTCGTCGACGGTGAGGTCGTCGACGAGCAGGCGCAACGCCGAGAGGGAGGCGAACAGCCCGTGGCCGCCTCCGAAGGCGACGACCGACTGAGCACGAAGGTCGCTCATCGCCGTCACTCGCGCCCGAGATCGCGGTGGGTGACCCGCACTTCCAGGCCCCGGTCGATCAGCCGTCGACCGATCTCCTCGCTCATCGCGACACTGCGGTGCCTGCCCCCTGTGCAGCCGATGGCGACGCGCATGAAGCGCTTGCCCTCACGCAGGTAGCCGGCCGAGACCCCCGCGAGCACCGGGACGTAGCCGTCGAGGAACTCCGCGGCACCGGGCTGGCTCTTGACGTAGTCGGCGACCCCGACGTCACGCCCGGTGCCGGCGCGCAGCTCAGGCACCCAGAAGGGATTGGGCAGGAAGCGCATGTCGGCGACGAAGTCGGCGTCGACGGGAATGCCGTACTTGAAGCCGAAGCTGACGATGTTGACCTTGAGGCGGGTCGAGTGCACCGTGCCGAACGCCTCGGCCACACGGTCGGTGAGCTGGTGGACGTTGAGCGCCGTGGTGTCGATCATCAGGTCGGCGTCGCTGCGCAGGTCGGCCAAAACGGCGCGCTCACGCTGCAGCCCGTCGAGGAGACGGCCGCTCGCCTGCAGCGGGTGCGGCCGGCGGGCCGCCTCCTGGCGACGGACCAGCACCTCGTCGGAGGCATCGAGGAACAGCAGCGTCGTGCGCCGACCGGTGGCTCCCTGGGCAAGGTTGGCGTGCAGGGTGTGGAAGAACGAGCCGGAGCGGACGTCGACGACGACAGCGATGCCCTGGGTGGGGCCGAGGCTGTCGTCGACCAGCTTGACGACATCCGGGAGGAGGGTCGGCGGCAGGTTGTCGACGACGTAGAAGCCGAGGTCCTCGAGCTCCTTGGCGGCCGTGCTGCGACCGGCACCGGTCATCCCGGTGACGACGACCAGCTCACCGCGGGTCGGGGGCACTGTCTCCTCGGTCATGACTCCTCGATCTCTCCGGTCGCCGTGTTGACGGAGACAGTCTTGCCGGTCGACGACGCCTGGGCGACCGCGTCCTTGATGGCGGTGGCGGTGCGCTCACCGATGCCGGGCACCATGGCGATCTCTTCGACGGTGGCCAGGCGCAGCTTCTTGAGCGAGCCGAAGTGCTTGAGCAGGGTCTTGCGGCGGACCTCGCCCAGCCCTGGCACGTCGTCGAGCATGCTCTCGACCATCGTCTTGGAACGCCGCGAACGGTGGTGGTTGATGGCGAAGCGGTGTGCCTCGTCGCGCACCCGCTGGAGGAGGTAGAGGCCCTCCGAGGAACGCGGCAGGATGACCGGGTCCTCCTGCCCGGGCAACCAGACCTCCTCCAGGCGCTTGGCGAGGCCGCAGATCGCGATGTCGTCGATGCCGAGCTCGTCGAGTGCCTGCTGGGCCGCCGCGACCTGCGGCGGCCCGCCGTCGACCACCACGAGCCCCGGGGCGTAGGCGAACTTGCGCGGGCGGCCCGTCTCCGGGTCGACCAGCATCGGACCGTTGGAGGTCGAGACCTGCTGGCTGCGCGCCTGCTCGTCGAGCAGGCGGCGGAAGCGTCGGGTGATGACCTCGTGCATGGAGGCGACGTCGTTCTGGCCGTCGACGCCCTTGATCACGAAGCGGCGGTATTCGCCCTTGCGGACCAGGCCGTCCTCGAAGACCACCATCGACGCCACGACCTCGGTGCCCTGCAGGTTGGAGACGTCGTAGCACTCGATGCGCAGCGGCACCTCCTCGAGCTCGAGCGCGAGCTGGATCTCCTCGAGCGCCCGGTTGCGGGTGGTGAGGTCGCTGGCCCGCTTGGTCTTGTGGAGGACCAGGGCCTGGCCCGCGTTGCGGGCCACCGTCTCCTGCAGCGTCTTCTTGTCACCGCGCTGTGGCACCCGGATCTGCACCCGGCTCCCCCGCAGGTCGCTCAGCAGCGCTTCGTAGGTGTCGACGTCGGGTGGCAGCGCCGGCACCAGGATCTCGCGCGGGATCGAGTCGGCCTCGCCGCCGGCGTAGAGCTGGAGCAGGAAGTCGTCGACCAGCTCGGCCGTGCCGCCCTCGCCGACGCGGTCGGCGACCCAGCCACGCTGCCCGCGGATGCGGCCACCGCGGACGTAGAAGATCTGTACGGCGACCTCGAGCGGGTCCTCCGCGAGTGCGATCACGTCGGCGTCGGCCCCGTCCCCGAGCACGACGGCCTGCTTCTCCAGCGCCTTCTCGAGCGCGCCAAGGTCGTCGCGGAGCCGGGCCGCACGCTCGTAGTCCTCGGCCTCGGAAGCGGCGTACATCGCCTTCTCGATGCGCCGCACGAAGGGCCGTGTCTGGCCGCCCATGAAGTCGCAGAAGTCGTCGACGATCGCGCGGTGCTCCTCGGGCGACACCTGGCCGACGCAGGGCGCGGAGCACTTGCCGATGTAGCCCAGGAGGCAGGGACGCCCGATCTGGGCCGAGCGCTTGAAGACGCCGTTGCTGCACGAGCGCATGGGGAAGACCCGCAGCAGCACGTCGACGGTCTCGCGGATCGCCCAGGCGTGGCTGTAGGGCCCGAAGTAGCGGGTGCCCTTGCGCTTGGCCCCCCGGCCGACCATCACCCGGGGGAACTCGTCACCGACCGTGACGGCTAACCAGGGGTAGGACTTGTCGTCGCGGTACTTGACGTTGAAGCGCGGGTCGAACTCCTTGATCCAGCTGTATTCCAGCTGGAGCGCCTCCACCTCGGTGTTGACGACCGTCCACTCCACGCTCGCCGCGGTGGTGACCATCGTGGCCGTGCGCTGGTGCAGGTTGCCGATGTCCTGGAAGTAGGACGAGAGTCGTGGGCGCAGGCTCTTGGCCTTGCCCACGTAGATCACCCGACCCTTGGCGTCGCGAAAGCGGTAGACCCCCGGCTGGGTCGGGATGGAGCCCGGCTCGGGACGGTAGGACAACGGCCCGCGGGCGGATCGGGAGGAGCGGGACGGTGGCACGGGTCAACCCTACGGAACGCCGGGGACAGCCCCCCGGTCGTGGCGTGTCAGCCACGACGACCGAGCGCCGATCAGGCAGCGAGGATCTTGTCGCCCTGCACATCGATCGCGACGACGGCGAGCGCGGAGCCGGCGGGACCGCCCTCCACCTCACCGGTCTCGGCGCTGAACGAGCTGCCGTGAAAGCTGCACTCGATCGTGCCGGACTCGACCGAGGTCACCGTGTTGCCCTCGTGGGGGCACACGGCGGTGAAGGCCTTGAACTCTCCTTCGGTGGGCTGGGTGATCACGATCTGCTGGTCGGTCAGGATCAGGCCGCCACCCACAGGGATCTCAGAAGTCGTCGCGAGCTCGGCGCCAGCGGTCGCCTCCCGGGCAGCCGGCTCCGAGCTGCCACCTCCGCAGCCGGCGAGGGCGGCCGCCACCCCGATGGCGCCGAGACCGTGGAAGACGATGCGACGAGTCGGATGGAACGCGGGACGATCGGACATCGGTGCCTCCGGGAGGGTGGGGGTCGGCTGGCTCAGGCGAGGCTGATGCTGTCGCCGTCGATCACGAGCTCCATCGGCTCGAGCGACGACGGCGCGGGTCCGGCGGTGGGCGAGCCGTCGGTGATGGAGAACTTGCTGCCGTGGCAGGGGCAGAGGATCTCGTCGGTGACCTGGGTGACCGGGCAGCCGGAGTGCGTGCAGACGAAGGAGAAGCCCTTGAACTCCCCCGCGGTCGGCTGGGTGACGACGACCTGCTGCTCCTCGAAGACCCCGCCCCCACCCACTGGGATGTCGGCGGTGGACGCGAAGCCACCCGTCGGCGCCTCGGACGTGGCGGTCGCGCTCGGTGTGTCGGGCTCGAGGGTGGCGCCGGGACTGCCGGGTGGTGGCGCCGGGTCGCTCGCGCTGCTCGGAGCGTCGTCCCCGCCGCAGCCCGCGAGCACCGGCAGGCCGACACCGAGCCCCATCGCGCCGGTCAGCGCCGTGCGGCGACTGAACCCTGATGCGCCCATCTGTGCTCCTCGAAGCGTCGGGACTGGTTGAAGAGAAGACTACTGACCAGAAGAGAGCCACCTGCGAGGTCCGCAGCTCCGGCCCGTCAGCTCCGGCCCGTCAGCTCCGGCTGGTCACCTTGCGCTTGGCCGCAGCGGCCAACTTGTCGGCCGTCTGCTTGGCCGTCTGCTTGGCTGCCGCCTTCTTCGCCGGGGCCTTCGCGGTCGCGGCCGGCCTGGCACCTCGAGGCAGGGGGGCATCGGTGGCCGGGAGGACCCGCTTGGGCTGGGCGGCCTCACGGCCCACGAGCAAGGGCGCGAGGAACTGGCCGGTGAAGCTGTCGGGATGGGCAGCCACCTGCTCGGGCGTGCCCTCTGCGACGACCATGCCCCCGCGCGAACCACCCTCGGGCCCCATGTCGACCAACCAGTCGGCGGTCTTGATGACGTCGAGGTTGTGCTCGATCACCAGCACGCTGTTGCCCTGGTCGACGAGGCGCCCCAGGACGAGCAGGAGCTTGCGGATGTCCTCGAAGTGAAGGCCGGTGGTCGGCTCGTCGAGGACGTAGACGGTGCGGCCGGTGGAGCGCTTCTGCAGCTCGGAGGAGAGCTTGACCCGCTGGGCCTCACCTCCGGAGAGCGTCGTCGCCGGCTGGCCGAGACGCACGTAGCCGAGACCGACCTCGACGAGGGTCTGCATGTGACGCGCGATCGGCGGCACGGCCGCGAAGAAGTCCAGGGCCTCCTCGATCGGCATGTCGAGGACCTCGGCGATGGTCTTGCCCTTGAAGTGGACCTCGAGGGTCTCGCGGTTGTAGCGCGCGCCGTGGCACACCTCGCACGGGACGTAGACGTCCGGCAGGAAGTTCATCTCGATCTTGATCGTGCCGTCACCGGAGCATGCCTCGCAGCGCCCGCCCTTGACGTTGAAGGAGAAGCGGCCCTGGAGGTAGCCGCGCATCTTGGCCTCGGGGGTCGAGGCGAAGAGCTTGCGCACGTGGTCGAAGACCCCGGTGTAGGTCGCCGGGTTGGACCGCGGGGTGCGACCGATCGGCGACTGGTCGACGTGGATCACCTTGTCGACGTGGTCGAGGCCGGTGATCTTCTGGTGCCGGCCCGGGATGGTGCGCGAGCGGTAGATCTGCTTGGCCAGCGACGTGTAGAGGATGTCGTTGACCAGCGTCGACTTGCCCGAGCCCGAGACACCGGTGACGGCGACGAACAGGCCGAGCGGGAACGCGACGTCGATGTCGCGCAGGTTGTGCTCGCGCGCCCCGTGGACGACGAGCTCGCGACCCTTGGTGCGGGGACGGCGGATCTCGGGCACCGGGATCTCGCGGCGCCCGGAGAGGTATTGCCCGGTCAACGAGTCGGGGTGCTCGAGCAGGCCTTGGACGCTGCCGCTGTGGACCACCTGGCCGCCGTGCTCGCCCGCACCGGGGCCGATGTCGACGACCCAGTCGGCGACCTTGATCGTGTCCTCGTCGTGCTCGACGACGATCAGGGTGTTGCCGAGGTCCTTGAGCCGGACCAGGGTCTCGATCAGGCGGTGGTTGTCGCGCTGGTGCAGGCCGATGGAGGGCTCGTCGAGCACGTAGAGGACGCCCACGAGGCCAGCGCCGATCTGGGTGGCCAGGCGGATGCGCTGAGCCTCGCCGCCCGACAGCGACCCGGAGGGCCGATCGAGCGAGAGATAGTCGAGACCGACGTCGAGCAGGAAGTTGAGCCGCTGCTGGATCTCCTTGAGGACCTGCTCACCGATCTGGCGCTCGCGCGAGGACAGCTCGAGGGTCTTGAGGAAGTCGGCGGTCTCGTTGATCGGCATCGAGCAGACGTCGGCGATGTTGCGACCACCGAGGGTGACCGCCATCGACACCGGCTTGAGCCGGCTGCCCTTGCAGGTCCCGCACGGCACCTCGCGCATGAAGCCCTCGAAGCGCTCCCGGCTGGTGTCGGACTCGGCCTCCCGGTGGCGTCGCTCGATGTAGGGACGCACGCCCTCGAACTGCGCGTAGTAGGCGCGCTCGCGGCCGTAGCGGTTGCGCGTGACGACGTGGACCTTGCCGGAGTGACCCTCCAGGAGCGCCTTCTGACCCTTGGCCGGGAGGTCCTGCCAGGGGATGTTGAGGTCGAAGCCCAGCTCGTCGCCGAGCGCGGCCATCAGCTTCAGGAAGTAGTCGGCGACGTGGGCCTGGCTCCAGGGCTGGATGGCCCCCTCACCGAGGGTGGCGGTCGGGTCGGGCACGACCAGCTCGGGGTCGACCTCCATGCGGGTGCCGAGGCCGCTGCAGACCGGACAGGCGCCGAAGGGCGAGTTGAAGGAGAACGAGCGGGGCTCGAGGTCGTCGGTGTCGATGGCGTGCTCGTTGGGGCAGGCCATCTTCTCGCTGAAACGCAGCTCGCGCCCGGGTGACGTGGCGTCGAGGTCGACGAAGTCGAAGAGCACCAGGCCGCCGGCGAGGTTGAGCGCGGTCTCGACCGAGTCGGTGAGGCGACGCTTGGAGGACTCCTTGACCGCCAGCCGGTCGACGACGACCTCGATGGTGTGCTTCTTCTGCTTGTCGAGGCTCGGCTGCTTCTGGGCGAGCTCGTCGAGGCTGTAGGTCTCACCGTTGACGCGGGCACGGCTGAAGCCCTGTGTCTGCAGCTGCTTGAACAGCTCGACGTACTCGCCCTTGCGACCGCGGATGACGGGCGCGAGGACCTGGAAACGCGCGCCCTCCTCGAGGGTCAGGATCTTGTCGACGATCTGCTGCGGCGTCTGCCGCTCGATCGGCGCACCGCACGTCGGGCAGTGCGGACGGCCGGCGCGCGCGTAGAGCAGGCGGAGGTAGTCGTAGACCTCGGTGATCGTGCCGACGGTGGAGCGTGGGTTCTTGGACGTGGACTTCTGGTCGATCGACACCGCGGGCGAGAGCCCCTCGATGAAGTCGACGTCGGGCTTGTCCATCTGCCCGAGGAACTGGCGCGCGTAGGCCGACAGCGACTCGACGTAGCGGCGCTGCCCCTCGGCGAAGATCGTGTCGAAGGCGAGCGAGGACTTGCCGGAGCCCGACAGCCCCGTGAACACGATGAGCGAGTCGCGCGGGAGGTCGAGGGAGACGTCCTTGAGGTTGTGCTCCCGGGCTCCCCGGATGATGAGCTGATCCGCCACTGCCGTCCTTCGGGCTCAAGGTCTGAGATGGTGCCGCGTTCGAACAAGTGTTCGCCACGCGAGGCGTCTGCGCAAGCCTGGCGCGCCGACGTCCCAGAGTCTCACGCGGCCCCAACCACCACGATTTCACGGGCGTGACCACTGCGTCACACCCACCCGGGTCTGCGTGGGTGAGGATGGGGGCATGGACGACTTGAAAGGTCCCGCGCTGCTCGAGCTGCTCACCGCGGCCGACCACCGCCTCGTCCGGACGGTCGACAGCCTCCCCGTCGGGGCGTACGCCGAGCCCTCCGGCCTGCCCGGATGGACACGGGGGCACGTGGTCGCCCACCTCGCCCTCAACGCCGAGGCGCTCACGGCCGTGCTGCTCGGGATCGCCCAGGGCGACGTTCCCCCGATGTATGAGTCGCAGGAGCGGCGGGACGCCGACATCGACGAGCTGGCGGCTGCTGATCCGGCAGAGCTGCGCGCTCGCCTGATGGGCTCGACCACCGGGCTGGTCGACGCGATCGGCCTGGTCCCCGACGACCGGCTCCACGTCATGGTCGAGCGCACCCGCGGCAGCGACCGGACGTTTCCTGCCCACACCGTGACGGGCATGCGGCTGCGCGAGGTGGAGATCCACCACGCCGACCTGGCAGCGGACTACACCCCCACCGACTGGCCGCTCGACGTCGCGATGTTCCTGGTGGCGTCGTTGGTGGACCGACCCGCTGAGGACGGGTCGTTCGCCGTCGCACCGACGGAGATCGGCGTCACCTGGCAGGGTGGTCCCAGCAGCGCCGGCCGCGTCGTCTCGGGCACTGCCGCCGACCTGGGGTGGTGGCTGACCGGACGCGGCAACGGACGAGGACTGACGAGCAGCGACGGCACACTGCCGAGGATGGAGGCCTGGTGAAGGACTCGAGCTACACCGGAGACGTGACGGTCGGCGGTGGTGCGCAGGTGCGCGAGCTGGCCCACCTGACGATCACGAAGGTGGCCGTCGACGAGCAGACGTCCAACAACTGCTACGTGCTGCGCTGCCGCGCCAACGGCGAGCAGGTGCTCATCGACGCGGCCGCCGAGCCGGACACCCTCCTGCCCCTCATCGGGGACGCCGGGCTGACCACGGTCGTGACCACCCACCAGCACTGGGACCACCACCGCGCGCTGGACGCGGTCGTGGCGGCGACGGGCGCCGAGGTCGTGGCCGGCGCCCCCGACGCGGTCGCGATCACGGAGCAGACCGGTGTGCCGGTCACGCGCACCGTGGGCGACGGAGACACCGTGGCCGTGGGCGCCTGCACCCTCGAGGTGATCGCGATCGCCGGGCATACGCCCGGGTCGATCGCGCTGGTCTACCGTGACCCCGAGGGCCACCCGCACCTCTTCACCGGCGACTCGCTCTTCCCGGGTGGCGTCGGCAACACCTTCGGCGACGCCGACGCCTTCGTGCAGCTGGTCGGCGAGGTGGAGACGAAGGTCTTCGCCACGCTCCCCGACGACACCTGGTTCTACCCCGGCCACGGGGGCGACTCGCTGCTCGGCACCGAGCGACCTCACGTCGCGCAGTGGCGCGAGCGCGGCTGGTAGGTCAGGCGGCGAGGTCGTCGTCGTCGAGCTCGGCCATGTGCCAGTCGCGCGGCGCGATCACCTCGGCACCGGTCACCTCCCAGGCCATCAGGTCCTCGGGGAGCACGTCCCCGGCGAGCAGCTCCTGACCGATAAGGTCCTCGAACTTCGGCCAGGCGCCGGGCTCGAAGATCGCCGGCAAGGGCGCGGTCGCGGTTGACGGAGGACGGCCGGTCAGCGTGACGGAGGGAGCACGGACGACGGTGACACCGACCGGGGTGCGCATGGCCTGGGCCGCGATCGGCAGGCCGTTGAGCGAGGCGAACAGCGCCAGCTCGCGGAGGTCGGGGACGGTGCCGTTCGCGAGGTGTACGAGGAGGTCCTGGTGGTCGAGATCGGCGGCGACGACGACCGACAGCGTGCCGGCGTCGTACTGCTGGATCCACATCAGCATCGTGAACGGCTTGATGCCACGGGCCGTTGCCTTGTCGATGACCAGGCGGGCCTCGGAGGAGGACACTCCCTCGGCGACGAGGAGACGCCCGATGTCGCCGGAGTTGACCTGCTGGGGATGACGTGACACGTGCCGCATGCGGCGGCCGAGGTCGCGGGACCGGCTGCGCCTCGACGCGGGCGCCGATGCGGCCCAGACGATGCCGACCGTGAGCGCCGCGAGGCACGTGATGGTGATGATGATGGTCATGACCCCTCCTCCCGCGATGTGATCGTCTGCCTGGGCGGGTTGCCCAGTTGGGGGGGACGATCACGACCTCGGAACTGCTGTCCTGACCCAGTGAACCTGCCCCGTGGGGCATTAGTCACGCGTTACCAAAAAGTTGCTTTTCTGCGCTAGACCAGCATTCACGGCCCCAGATTGTTACCGTTTTGTGGATCTTGTGGCCGAATGGTGGGGATAAGAGACCTCTCATGCGCCGCGCTGCCAGGCGCGCGACCACCCGTCGAGGTAGGCGCTGACCGCGTTGGCGTAGGACGCCACCAACGTGACGCCGTCGCTCCCCACGCCCAGGTCGGTCCATCCGGGACCGGCGGTGAAGGCGAGGTGGGCGCGTGCCTTGCCGGCGTATCGGCCGTCCACGACGAGGAGGTTCTGGCCCACGGCGGAGGTGCGGACACCGACTCCCCCGTCGGCGAGCACCGAGCGGATGCCCTGACGGACGTGGGGGCCAGCGACGACCACGACGTCGCACCCCTGGCGCTTCAGCGCCGCCAGCCGGGTGGCCACGCGCTGGCCACGCTCGCCCGACCAGGCCTGCACGGCCACCCGGATGTTGGTCCGTCCGTCGTCGGTGCGCAGGCCTCGTGCGTTGGTGCACCCGACAGGCTTGAGGGCCTTGAGGACCGGGTCCCGGAACGGCAGGGCAGGGACCGGGTAGAGCTGGGCTGTGTAGCCGGAGCCCATCGCGACCGTGCGCACCTTGGCGGTGTCGGTCGCGTCGAGCGACATCCGCGAGAAGACCTCGCCGTAGGTCGCGTAGACCGCGGCCGAGGAGGAACGGAAGACGTCGGTGGAGCGGCTGGTGCTGCCGGCCTCGAAGGGGGCCGAGGAGATCATGGTCAGCTCCGTGGTCCCGCCCGCGCGGCTGACCAGGACGACGTTGGCCTCCTGGCGGCCCGCGCCACCCAGGCAGCTGCCGACACAGCGACGCAGCCACGACGGCTGTGTCTGGTCGATGCCCAGAGCGCTCTCGAGCTGCTGCTCCGCGGCGGTCGGCGTGCCGGCCCCGACGACCACCTGCACGGCGGCGCCCTCGGCGTACGCCGACGTCAGTGCGCCCAGCAGGTCCGGGTCGTCGAGGCGGCTGGTCGCCATGCGCACCAGGTCACCGCTCTCGGCGTCCTGGACGGCGCGCACGGTGCGATCCAGCGTCCGGCGGCGGTCGTGGAGATCGCCGGCGGGGGCGTTGAACAGGGGACCCGTCTCGAAGAGGTCGATCGCACGGTAGGTGAACTGGATCGCCCAGTGGTCGGAGTTGAAGCCCTTGACGATGCTGGCGTCGGTCTTGACCAGGCCGCCGTTGCGCTTCACCGACATGCCGTAGTCGAGCAGCGACGTGGGGTTGAACGAGCCGGTGAGCGGCATGTCGAAGTTGACCAGGTCACCGAGGCGATCCGTGGGCAGCCCCGGGTTCTGTCGACGCCGGTCGGCCAGGTAGTTGACGTTGAGGTCACCACTGATGAACACGTGCTCGGTGTGCTTGAAGAGCCTGTAAGTGTTCGTGGTGGCTGGCCTGGGGCTGGCTGGCAGGGTTGACGGTGGTCCTCCGGATCGGGCGTGACTCGTGAAGCGCCTGACCTCTTCGGGGTGTCTTGCCTGGGATCTGTCCGTCAGGTCCGGGGGCCGGCGTCGACCCTGGCCCCACCACGATGGCTTGATGAGAAGCATGTCCAACCAGTGCCGCTGAAACGACTCTGGCTGTGACCCGTTACAGGCCTGCCTCGTAGTGACTTCACTCCCGGGCCGACGTCGGCAACGACGCCATCCCCCGGTTGAAGTGAAGGAGACATCGCAGTGCCCAGTGTGACAAACAACAGCGCCACGATCACCCCGGTGACGGTCGCGCAGTCCTATCGGTTCGTGGTCGGGGTCGACACCCACGCCGCGACCCACAGCTACGCCGTCCTCGATGCGGCTGGAGCGGTGGTCGATGAACAGGCGTTCCCAACGACGGCCGCCGGTCTCGGCCGGGCACGCGACTGGATCGCGCGGCGTACCGACGGCGACCTCGACGGTGTCTTGGTCGCTGCGGAAGGCACCGGCTCCTACGGTGCGGTGCTCGCCGAGAACCTCGCCGAGGTCGGCTACAGGGTGGTCGAGGCACCGACACCACGCCGCGAGCGGGGCCGCGGGAAGACCGACGCCATGGACGCAGTCACCGCTGCCCGCAACACCCTGACCATGCCGGTCGCTCGTCTGCGGGACCGCCGTGGCGGTCAAGATCAGGTCGCCCTCCAGGTCCTCACCACAGCGCGCGAGCAGCTCAACGCCGAGCGCCTGCGCGCCATCAACGCCCTCACCGCCTTGGTGCGCGCTCACGACCTTGGCATCGACGCACGCCGCGCGTTGGCCAGCACCCAGATCCGCCAGATCGCCAGCTGGCGTCGACGCAGCGAACCGGTGGGCCTGGCGACCGCGCGCGCCCAGGCGGTCCGGCTGGCAGGCCGTATCGTCCAGCTCGATGCGGAGCTGAAGAGCAACCGTGACCAGCTCACCGCGATCGTGGCCAAGCGTGCACCCGAGCTGTTGGCGATGCCGGGGGTCGGTGCCGTCACCGCAGCTGTCGTGCTGTGCGTGTGGTCCCACCCAGGTCGGGTGCGCAGCGAGGCTGCCCTGGCCCAGATCGCCGGCACCTGCCCCATCCCAGCGTCCTCAGGCAACACCGTGCGCCACCGGCTCAACCGCGGCGGCGACCGGCGCCTGAACTGGGCCCTGAACACCGTCGTGCTCACTCGCATGCGCACCGACCCAGCCACCCGCGACTACGTCGCCCGGCGCACCGCGGAGGGCAAAACCGGCCGAGAGATCCGACGCTGTCTCAAGCGCTACACCACCCGCCAGATCTACCGGACCCTCAACGCCGCGGCTGCTCCCGACCGACCTGCTTCGGCCGCTTGACAGCACATAGAAGCATCCCTGGATCTCCAGGCGGAGCAGCTTGAGGTGCAGGCGCAGGCGCGGGATGCGCTCCATGTTGGACAGCTGGGCGTCGCGCGAGGCACCCGAGATGACGTGGGTGTTGATGTAGCCGAACACCTTGCCTGTCGCGACCTCCCGCAGGCGCACGACGTTGATGTAGCGGCTCGGCGTCACGCCGTTCTGCGGACCGTGCACCTTGACGGTGTGACCGTCGATCAACCGGAAGCGGTCGCGGTTCCAGACGATCGGGATCGCGACACCGCCCTCGTTGGGCATGTACCAGCCCCAGTCCTGCGCCTTGCACAGGGCGATCAGCGACTCGCGGTCCTCGGCGTCCGACATCTCCTGCATGCCACCGGCGTCACCCAGGGTCAGCGCTCGCTTCATGTCCGCGAGCGCCTTGGTCTTGTTGAGGTCGTGCTTGATGTTGATCGTGAAGGTCTTGTACGTCGGCGAGGCCAGCGCCTGGGCGGCCGGGCGGAGGTCGGTGGCGGGGGTCACGGGCGTGACCGGAGCCGGAGCCGGCACCGGAGGCGGCGCGGAGGGTGCGGCGAGCAGCGTCACGGCCAGCGCGCTGGGCAGCAGGAGACCCAGGAGCGAGGACAGGAGGCGGGAAGCCGTGGGGGAAGCCACGGTGGTTCTCCTTCAGATGGGTGACGGGGAGCGGCGTCAGTTCACACCAGTCACACCAGTCACACAACCATTCCGGCCGAACTACAGCGGTGTAGTTGCCTCAGGCCCCGGGGGCGACCCTCGCCGTGAGCAGTCGCAGGGTCGTCTGGAGCGCCTCGAAGTCGGCCTCCCCGAGCCCCAACGCGTCCTTCATGTCGCAGTGGATGCGCGTGGCGTGCACCCGGAGCGCGTCCCCCGTCGCCGTCAATGAGACCTCGACGAAGCGCTCATCCTTCGCCGCACGACGACGCACCACCAGGTCGTGGCTCTCCATCCGGCGCAGGAGGGGCGTCAAGGTGCCGTGGTCGAGCATCAGCTCGTCGACCAGCTCCCGGACGGTGCAGCTGCCGCGCTCCCAGAGCACCAGCATCACCAGATATTGCGGGTAGGTCAGACCAAGCTCGTGCAGGACCGGCCGGTAGGCGTTGGTCATGGCCCGCGAGGCTGCATAGAGGTCGAAGCAGAGCTGGTCCGCGATGGGTGGGGTGTCCGAAACTGGCACGCCCCCATTCTGCCACGCGGTGCGCTATCTTGTGGGCAAGTCACTTGTCCACACACGCTGACTCGTGGGGCCTCGACCGCACGACGACCGAAGGACGGCCCGATGCCCCGACGCACCGAGACCACCGTCACCGCAGGCCCAACCGCGCTCCTGGTCGCCACCGGCCAGGGTGAGTCGGATGCCTTCGCGGCCCTCTACGACGAGACGGCACCACGGGTGCACGGTCTCGCGGTGCGGATCCTCCGCGACCAGCACCAGGCCGAGGAGGTCACGCAGGAGATCTTCCTCCAGGTGTGGCAGTCAGCCGCGCAGTTCGACCCCTCCCGCGGCTCGGCCATGACCTGGCTGATGACCCTGGCGCACCGGCGGGCCGTGGACCGGGTGCGCGCCAGCGAGTCGTCGCGTCGTCGCGACACCGCCGACGTGGGGCTCGACGTCCGGACGGCGTACGACGAGACGGCGGCGGCCGTCCACACGTCGCTGGAGGGCCAGCGGGTACACGCGGCCCTGGCCACGCTGTCGCCCGGGCAGCGGCGTGCCATCGAGCTGGCCTACTTCGGCGGGCTCACCCACACGGAGGTCTCGCGGCTCCTTCAGATCCCGCTGGGCACGGCCAAGACGCGCATCCGCGACGGGCTTCGGCGACTGCACGACCTGCTCGCGAGCGCCGCCGAGCCAGCGTGACGAGCCAGAGACGACACCACGGGAGCCTCTGACCAGAGGCTCTAGCTGTAGGTGACCTTGACGGAGTCGGTCACCGGCACCGCCTGGCACGCCAGACGGATGCCCTCGGCGAGGTCCTCGGCGTCGAGAACGTCGTTGTGGAGCAGCGTGACCTCGCCCTCCAGCAGGCGCACGGCGCAGGCCGAGCACTCCCCTTCGCGGCAGGAGAACGGCGCCCTGACGCCCTTGGCCTCGAGGTGGTCCAGCATCTTCGTGCCCGGGTCCCAGTCATCGAAGCAGTGCTGCTCGCCGTCGAGCTCCACCTCGAGCCGCACCGGCGCCCGCGCGGCGGCCGCCGCGTCGGCGGCCGCGTCCTGCTCGTCGGACTCCGCAGCCGCGATCTCGGACTCGGCGACCTCCACGTCGTGCAGGTCGCCGAAAGGGTTGCCCCCGAGCGAGACGAACTTCTCCTGGTGACGACGCTCGCGCGGCACCGCCAGCTCCTTGAGTGCCGTCGTGGTCATCTTCATGAAGGGAGCCGGCCCGCAGACGAACGCGTCGTGGGCCGGGTAGCGCGCCACGAATGCCTTCATCTGCTCACCCGTGGGCAGGCCCTGGACCGACTCGAGCCAGTGGACGACCTGGAGTCGGTCGGGATGCTCGGTGGCGAGCCGGGTGAGCACGGCTGAGAAGATGACCGAGCGCTCGTCGCGGTTGGCGTAGAAGACCACGACGCGGCCACTCCCCTGGGCCAGCGCCGTGCGGGTGATCGAGAGGATCGGCGTGATGCCGCTCCCGCCGGCCAGGAGCAGCAGGT
Source organism: Nocardioides psychrotolerans (assembly GCF_900113685.1). GTDB lineage: Bacteria > Actinomycetota > Actinomycetes > Propionibacteriales > Nocardioidaceae > Nocardioides > Nocardioides psychrotolerans. Next base: position 40,144 of record NZ_FOQG01000010.1, on the reverse strand, counting down.
CGGCGTCGAGGGAGGCCGGCGTGAAGATGCCGCTCGGCGGCAGCACCCGCATGGTGTCGCCCTGGCGCAGGTGGTCGCAGATCCAGTTGGACGCGTAACCCTCGGCCGTGCGCTTAACGGTGATGGTGAGGCCCCCGGCCCGGGTCAGTGGGCTGCTGGAGAGCGAGTAGCAGCGTGCGGCCACGCCGGTCTGGTCGCTGGGGACGGCGACGGTCAGGAACTGGCCCGGCTTGAAGTCGAAGAGCTCGGCGTGGTCCTCGGGCACCGTGAAGGTGATCGAGTGCGCGTCGGCCGTCTCCTCGACGACCTCGCTGACCGTGAGCTCGAAGGATGCGGTGTCCATGGGTGGTTCAGTAACCGTCCTCAGCGCCGATGTCGATGTGGCCCTCGCGCACCGCGGCATCGATGCTGGCGACCAGGCGGGCACAACCCTGGTGGATCTCGCGCCCCAGCGGTGAGGCGTCCCACCTGGCGAACTCCGGGCACGCCTCCAGCGCCGCGGCGTTCCACTGGATCGAGGTGTGGTGCTCGCTGTTCTTCTTGACCCCGACGCTGGCCAGGCAGTCCAGGCAGGCGACCTGGGTCAGCCGTGCCTGGGTGTAGAGAAGCATGTCCTCCAACGTGTCGGCGCTGGAGGGGATGAAGCTCGCCATCAGGCGTCGGCGGTCTCGGGGGTCGCCGCGTCTTCCTCGGCCTTCTTCGCGAGGTTCCGCGCGACCTCCTCGCGCCAGTACTCGTTGGCCTTGGTCGTGTCGACCTCGAACTCGAAGCGGTCGGTCATCTCCGGCGTCACGTCGGCCTTGTCCACGTAGAACTGCTCGTACCACCGACGGAGCTGGTAGACCGGCCCGTCCTCCTCGCAGAGCAGCGGGTTCTGCACGGGCGCCTTGTTGAGCCAGATGTGAACGTCCTGCTCGAAACCTTCCTTGAAGGTCTCGGAGTAGCGCTTGCCGATGTAATCGGCCGTGGCGTCGTCGACGCCCTCGGGCTTCTTCACGCACAGGGCGTACTGCAGCTTGAAGGAGTTGGGCCCCGTCGGCACGTGGCAGTTGATCAGGATGACCTCGGTCTCGAAGCCCTTGTAGTCCACGTGGAGCCAGTTGATCATGTACGACGGCCCGAAGTAGCTGGCCTCCGACTTCAGCACCAGCCCCTCGTCGCCGTAGCCCGCGCCGTCCATGTCGGGGCGTCCGGTCGACTCCATGAACTGGGTGGCAACGTGGCCCTCGAAGACGTTGCGGAAGTTCGTCGGGAAGGCGAAGTGGATGTAGAAGAAGTGCGCCATGTCGACCACGTTGTCGATGATCTCGCGACAGTGCGCGGACGGGACGTCGAGGACCTCCCAGGTCCAGTCGGTGTAGGCCTCCGTGCCGACTCCGGCCAGCTCCGGCGGCAGGACGTCGTGGTCGGCCTCGGAGCCCTCGACGTCGTGCCAGACCATGAGCTGGCCGTTGCGCACGACCGCGGGGTACTTCTGGGTGCGGGCACGCAGCGGCACTCGCCGGGCGTAGGGGATGGCCTTGCACTTGCCGTCGCCGCCCCAGCGCCAGTCGTGGAACGGGCAGGCGATCTCGTCGCCCTTGACCGCGCCCTGGGTCAGGTCGCCCCCCATGTGGCGGCAGTAGCCGTCGAGCACGTTGAGGTTGCCCTGCGTGTCCTGCCAGACCACGAGCTTGCCGCCGAAGCCGTCGATGCCGTGCGGCTTGCCGTCGGCGAAGTCCTTGGCCAGGCCCAGGCAGTGCCAGCCGCGCGCGAAGCGCTCGGGCGGTGCGCCCTGGTCGAGGAACCGGGTGTCACTCATGGTGTGCCTCTCCTGTGGTCTGCTGCGTCCGCTGCTGCAAAACAAGAACAGGTTATAGTTTTTGCGGGCCGGAGGCCAGCCTGCCTGCCTCCTCGGCGCGGGCGGCCTGCATCGCGCGCTGCTTGGCCACGAAGCCGATCGACATCCGTTGGGTCAGCCGTGGCGCGAGCCGTCCGACCAGCCACGTGATCCGTGCCGTGCGCGGCGCCACCAGGATCCCGCGCCCCTTGGCCACTGCCGCGAGCACCTCGTCGGCCAGGCGGGCCGGGTCGTGCGGATGCCGGACCCCCTGGCCCTTGAGGAAGTAGTCGCGCCCGTGGAATCGACCCACGGCCCCCTTGTCGAGGATCGGGGTGTCGACCGCCGACGGGCAGACCACCGTCACGCCGACCCCCTTGGCGGCTCCCTCGGAGCGCAACGCCAGCGAGAGCCCGACCACCGCGTGCTTGGTCATGACATAGCTGGTGAGCAGGCCCGCAGCCATGAGCCCGCCCATCGAGGCGGTGTTGACGATGTGCCCGCCCCACGCACCGCCGACGCCCTGGCGCACCATCAGGGGGTAGGCCGCTGCCACCCCGTGGACGACCCCGCGAATGTTGACGTCGATGATCGAGCTCCAGTGCTCGAGGGTCAGCTCCTCGGTCTCGCCGCCCAGCGAGATCCCGGCGTTGTTGAACATCAGGTCGAGGCGTCCGGCCCGGGCCACGACATCGTCGACGACCGCCTGCACGGCCGCCGCGTCGGTCACGTCGAGCACGACGGCGCGGGCACTGCCGGGGCCCACGACGCGCTGCGTCGTACGACGTGCGGCGGCGCCGTCGAGGTCGGCGACGACGACGTGGGCACCGGCCGCGACGAGCGCCTGGCACAGCGCGGCGCCGATCCCGGAGCCGCCACCGGTGACGATCGCCTGCCTGCCGGCGAAGTCGAGCCCGCTCATCCGAAGGCCCTCATGACGTGCCCGTGGATGTCGGGGTAGCGCCGCAGGTGAGCTCCCCCGTTGAGGTCGAGCACCTCGCCGGTCAGCCACCGGGCCTTGGCCAGGTAGACGGCCGCCTCGGCGACCTCCTCGGGCAGGCCGGCACGCCCCAGGGGCGTGTTCTCGAGGTAGTCGTCCTCGATGCCGGCGATGTCCATGGCCGGCGCGGTCAGCGGCGTGATCACCAGCCCCGGCGAGATCGCGTTGACCCGCACGCCGCGGGCGCCGAGCTCGAGGGCTGCGACCTCGGTCAACATGGCGAGCCCGGCCTTCGCGGCACAGTAGGCACCCATCCCGGTGCCGGGCTGGCGGGCGTTGAGCGAGGTCAGCGAGATCACCGCTCCCCCGTCGGCGACCACGCGCCCCGCGTGCTTGAGCACCAGGAAGGCGCCGGTCAGGTTGACGTCGATCACGCGACGGAACTCCGCTGCGTCCAGCTCGGTGAGCAGCCCCAACGTGCTCACGCCGGCGCTGTTGACGACCACGTCCACCCGTCCGTGCTCGGCCAGCACGCCCGCGAGCAACGCCTCCACGGACGCCTCGTCGGTGATGTCGACGGCCGGCGTCGTGGCCAGGTCCGCCACGACCACGATGCAGCCGTCGTCGCCCAGCGCCACCGCGATCGCCGCGCCGATCCCGGAAGCACCGCCGATCACGACGGCGATCCGTGCTCGGTCCTCGATCTGTGTGTCCATGCGGACCTCCCCCGTAGCTGACTCAGAGTTGACGCGTGTCAATTGTGGGCCTAGCGTGCCGTGCGTCACACCTCGTGGCAAGCCCCCGACGAGGGCCACTGCGAAAGGCAAGCAGCATGCCCGGACCCACCACCGCCGTGATCGGCGCCGGCATCAGCGGACTCACCTCCAACAAGATGCTCGGCGACTACGGCATCGACTACACCTGCTTCGAGAGCTCCGACCGGATCGGCGGCAACTGGGCCTTCGGCAACCCCAACGGTCACAGCAGCGCCTATCGGTCGCTGCACATCGACACCTCGAAGCACCGGCTGTCCTTCAAGGACTTCCCGATGCCGCACGACTACCCCGACTTCCCGCACCACACCCAGATCAAGGCCTACCTCGAGTCCTACGCCGCCGCGTTCGACCTCCAGGAGCGCATCGAGTTCCGCAACGGCGTGACCAGTGCGACGCGGCTGCCCGACGTCGGCTGGGAGATCCTCGACCAGGCCGGCGCCACGCGGCACTTCGATCTCCTCGTCGTGGCCAACGGTCACCACTGGGACCCGCGGATGGCCGACTTCCCCGGCGAGTTCACCGGCGAGTCGATCCACTCCCACCACTACATCGACCCGAGCGACCCGCTGGACTTCACGAAGAAGCGGATCCTGGTCGTCGGGCTCGGCAACTCAGCCGCCGACATCGCGGTCGAGCTCTCGAGCAAGTCGCTGCAGAACGAGTTGACCCTCTCGACGCGCTCGAGCGCCTGGATCGTGCCGAAGTACACCGGCGGGCTGCCGGCCGACAAGTACTACGTGACCACGCCGTACCTCCCGCTGGCCTGGCAGCGCAAGTTCCTCCAGAAGATGCAGTTCATGGCCGGGTCCAACCCCGAGCTCTATGGCCTGCCCAAGCCGAACCACAAGTTCTTCGAGGCACACCCGACCCAGTCGGTCGAGCTCCCGCTGCGCCTCGGCTCGGGCGACATCACGCCGAAGGGGAACGTCGCCCGCCTCGACGGGGAGACCGTCCACTTCGAGGACGGCACCAGCAGCGACTTCGACATCATCGTCTACGCCACCGGCTACAACATCACCTTCCCGTTCTTCGACCCCGAGTTCATCAGCGCGCCCGACAACGCGATCCCGCTCTTCAAGCGGATGTTCAAGCCCGGCATCGACGACCTGGTGTTCATGGGCTTCGCCCAGGCGACGCCCACGCTCTTCCCGTTCGTCGAGTCCCAGGCGCGACTGCTCGCGGCCTACGCCGCCGGCCGCTACCGGCTGCCCGCGGTGGACGAGATGGAGCGGGTGATCGTCGCCGACCAGCAGAAGTACACCGGCCACGTGCTCGACCGACCGCGGCACACCCAGCAGGTCGACTACTTCCTCTACGAGCACGACATGCGGACCAAGGAGATCCCGGCCGGTCTCGAACGGGCCCGGGTCCTCGGATGAGGACGGCGCAGCGTGGGGATGCGCGCCGCACGGCCCTGCTGGAGTCGCTCGACGAGATCCTGCGCGAGCACAGCCCCGAGGAGGGCACGCTCGACTCGATCAACATCGCCGAGATCTCCCGTCGCGCCGGGGTGACCCGCTCGGCGTTCTACTTCTACTTCGAGAACAAGCAGGCAGCGGTCGCCGCCCTCATGGAGGAGATGTACGACGAGGCCTTCGTCGCCACCGGCGAGCTCTCCGGCGACGCGACTCCGCAGGACAACATCGCCGCCACCATCAACGGCCTCTTCGACGCCTGGGAGAGCCACCAGCACGTCTTTCGCGCCATGCTCGACGCGAAGGCCACCAGCCCCGCGGTCCGCGAGCTGTGGGACAGCGACCGGCACTCGTTCGTCGCCCCCGTCGCGGCGATGATCGTGGCCGAGCGCTCCGGGGGCCGCGCCCCCGACGGCGTCGACGCCACGAGCGTCGCCGCCGTCCTGCTCGACCTCAACGACCGGATGCTCGAGCGGCTCGCCCTCGGTGGCGCCCTCACGCGTCCCCAGATCCAGGCGGCGGTCGTCGAGATCTGGCTCCGCACCATCTACGGAAGGACCACGCCATGAGCGTCCACACCACCGTCCGCTTCGACTCCCAGGGCACGGCCTGCGACGCCTGGCACTTCCCGGGGCAGAGCGAGGGAGAGGGCGACGCCTTCGCGGCGCCGGCCGGGCGTCCCGTCGTCGTGATGGCCCATGGGCTGGCGGGCACCAAGGACTCCGGCCTGGAGCCCTTCGCGCGACGTCTCGCCGACGCGGGGCTCGACGTGCTGGCCTTCGACTACCGGGGCTTCGGGGCGAGCGAGGGGTCCCCACGCCAGCGGGTGTCGATGGCCGACCAGCTCGCCGACTACCGCGCCGCGATGACCGCGGCCGCCGCGCTGCCCGGTGTCGACCCGTCACGGATCGTCCTCTGGGGCGTGTCGCTGGCCGGCGGTCACGTCATCGCCGCCGCCGCAGGTCGCGACGACGTGGCGGCCGTCGTGTCGCTCACGCCACTCGTGGACGGGATCGCCGCGGGTCGTCACGCGCTCAAGTCGCACAAGCCGTCCGCCATCCTGCGGTCCACCGCTGCCGGCGTACGCAGCAAGGTCGCGAGTGGGCGCGGCAAGGCGGCCGTCACGATGCCGGTGGTCGGGCGGCCCGGGGAGCTCGCCGCGCTCACCCTGGACGGCCTCTACGAGGACTACCTCTCGATCGCGGGGCCGACCTGGGTCAACGAGGTCGACGCCGCAGTAGGGCTGGAGCTGGGCGGACATCGCCCGGGCAAGCTCGCCGCGCAGGTGACCTGCCCGATGCTCGTGCAGGTCGCGGACTTCGACCGCAGCGCTCCCCCGCACGCCGCCATGAAGGCGGCGTTCAAGGGGCGCGCCGAGGTGCGCCACTACCCGTGCGACCACTTCGACGTGTGGCCCGGCAAGCAATGGTTCGACGCGGTCGTCGAGCACCAGGTGCGCTTCCTCCAGCGGCACCTCGGCGCCTCCTGACACCAAAACAAGAACACGTTATAGTTTTGGTCATGTGGTCATGGGGCCACCGACCGCCCGGCGAGGAGAAGACCGATGCACGTCGCACTGAACCCCGAGCACGTCCGGCTCAAGGAAGAGCTCAAGGAGTACTTCGAAGCCCTGGTGACGCCCGAGCGACGCGCCAGGCTGGCCTCGGCCACCGGCGAGTTCGGCGAGGCCGGGGTCTACAAGGAGGTCATCCGCCAGCTCGGCACCGACGGCTGGCTCGGCATCGGCTGGCCCCAGGAGTACGGCGGCCAGGCCCGCTCGATGATCGAGCAGCTGATCTTCACCGACGTGGCCGCCGACTTCGGCGTGCCGATCCCCTACCTGACCCTCAACACCGTCGGGCCGACGATCATGCGCTACGGCACCGAGGAGCAGAAGGAGTTCTTCCTCCCCAAGATCCTCGCCGGCGAGCTGCACTTCTCGATCGGCTACTCAGAGCCCGCCTCGGGCACCGACCTCGCCTCGCTCACGACGCGTGCCGTCCGCGAGGGCGACGAGTGGGTCATCAACGGCCAGAAGATGTGGACCTCGCTGATCCAGTACGCCGACTGGATCTGGCTGGCCTGCCGCACCGACGCCGACCTCCCCCGCCACAAGGGCCTCTCGATGATCATGGTCCCGGCCGGCGCGGAGGGCTTCTCCTACACACCGGTCCACACCGTGGCCGGTGTGGGCACGAGCGCCACCTACTACGAGGACGTCCGCGTCCCTGCCGGCAACCTCGTCGGCGACCTCAACGGCGGCTGGTCGCTGATGACCAACCAGCTCAACGCCGAGCGCGTGGCCCTCACGTCGTCCGCGCCGCTGACCCAGTCGCTCAAGCTGGTGCGCGAGTGGGCGCAGCAGACCAAGAACCCCGACGGCCAGCGGGTCATCGACTCCGAGTGGGTGCAGATCGCCCTCGGCCGTGCGCACGCCCGGATCGAGATGCTCACGCTGATCAACTGGAAGCTCGCGGCCGATGCCGACGCCGGCGTGCCACTCTCCCCCGCCGAGGCGTCGGCCACCAAGATCTACGGCTCCGAGCTCGCCACCGACGTCTACCGCTCCCTCATGGAGGTCGTGGGTCCCAACGCCGGCATCACCGGCTCCTCCGAGGGCGCCGTGCTCGCCGGACGCCTCGAGCGCTTCCACCGCAGCGCCCTCGTCATGACCTTCGGCGGCGGCACCAACGAGATCCAGCGCGACATCATCGGCTACGTCGGCCTCGGCCTGCCCGCCGCCAAGCGCTGACGAGGACAGGACCCACACCATGGACTTCACCTTCACCCCCGAGCAGGACGAGGCCGCGGCGCTCGCCGCCGAGATCCTCACCGACAAGACCGGCCTTGACCGGCTCAAGCAGGTCGAGGCCGACGGCGACCGCTTCGACCGCCCGCTCTGGGCCGAGCTGGCCTCGGCCGGCCTGCTCTCGCTCGCCGTCCCCGAGCAGCACGGCGGCGCCGGGCTGGGCCTGGTCGAGCTGTGCCGCGTCCTCGTCGAGGTCGGTCGCACGGTCGCCCCTGTCCCCCTCGCGGTGCACGGTGCCGCCGCCCTCCTGCTCGCCGAGCGCGGCACCCCCGAGCAGCAGGCGGCCTGGCTGCCGGGGGCCGCGTCGGGCGTGACCGTCCTGACAGCCGCGGTCGCCGAGGAGCGCACGCACCTGCCCGCTCGTCCGACCGTGACCGCCACCCTGACCGCCACCGTGAGCGGGCACGCCTGGACCCTGTCGGGCTCCAAGGCGATCGTCCGGGCCGGGACCAGCGCCGACCTGCTCCTGGTCACCGCCACCACGCCCGAAGGCGTCGGGGTGTTCCTCATCGACCCCACGACGACCGGTGTCGAGCGCGTCGCGCAGCGCACCAGCGACGGCGACGTCGTGGCCCGCGTCGACCTGACCTCGGCCCCCGCCGAGCTGCTCGGGACGGCGGACGCGCCCATCAACGGGGAGGCCGCGCAGCGTCTCGGCCAGCTGCTGACCGTGTGCTCGGTCGCCGAGCAGCTCGGCGTCACGCAGGGTGCGCTCGCCCTGACCGCGTCGTACGCGAAGACGCGTGAGCAGTTCGGCCGCCCGATCGGCACCTTCCAGGCCGTCTCGCAGCGTCTCGCCGACGGCTACATCGACGTGCTCGGTCAGCGTCTGACGCTCTGGCACGCCGCCTGGCGTCTCTCCGAGGGTCTGCCGGCCGAGGTCGAGGTCGCCACGGCCAAGCTCTGGGCCGCCGACGCGGGCCACCGACTGGCGCACACCACGGTGCACGTGCACGGCGGCGTCGGCATCGACCTCGACGGCGAGGCGCACCGCTACTTCACCACGGCCAAGCGCTTCGAGTTCCTCTTCGGCGGGGCGACCGAGCAGGCGCTGGCCATCGGGAAGGTGCTCGCCTCCGAGCCGGTCTGATGAGCGACGAGATCACGGTCCGCAACCAGCTGTTGGCACGACGGGGGGAGAACCACCCCGGACTGTTGTCCGGGGACGACTGCTGGACCTGGGACGAGGTGGTCCAGGAGTCCTGCGTGCGGTCGGCGGTGATGGCCTCGCTGCTGGTGGCCGGCGCCCCGCCCCACGTCGGCGTGCTGCTCGACAACACCCCGGAGTTCGCGTTCCTGCTCGGCGGCGCCGCGCTCGGCGGCCATGTCGTGGTCGGGCTGAACACCACCCGCCGCGGCCCTGCGCTCGCCGACGACGTGCGTCGCTCGGACTGCCAGGTCGTCGTCACCGACGCGTCCCACGCCGGGCTGCTGGAGGACGTGACCGTCCCGGTGCTGCGCGTCGACTCACCGGAGTGGGCGGCGCTGCTGTCATCGCACGCGGAGGCTCCGGTGCCGGACGTCGAAGTCACGATGGAGACGCTGATGATGCTGATCTTCACCTCCGGCACGTCGGGCAATCCCAAGGCCGTCAACGTGACCCAGGTCAAGATCGCGTTCCCGGGACTGTTCCTGTCCGACCGGTTCGGGCTCGGCCCTGCGCACACGGCCTACCTCTCGATGCCGATGTTCCACTCCAACGCGATCATGGCCGGTTGGGGCCCGGCGCTCGCGTCGGGCACGACGATCGCGCTGGCGCCGAAGTTCAGCGCGTCGGGCTTCCTGGCCGACGTGCGCCGCTACGGCGCCACCTACGCCAACTACGTCGGCAAGCCGCTGACCTACGTCATGGGCACGCCCGAGCAGCCCGACGACGCCGACAACCCGCTGCAGATCGTCTTCGGCAACGAGGCCAACGACCGGGACATCGAGGCCTTCGGCAAGCGCTTCGGCTGCCTGGTCGTCGACTCCTACTCCTCCACCGAGAACGCCGTGGTCGTCCAGCGCGTGCCCGAGATGCCGCCCGGCAGCCTCGGCCTGCCGCTCGACGGCGTCAAGGTGCTGCACTCGGAGTCGATGGAGGAGACCGTCGACGCCCTGTTCGGAGCGAGCGGTGAGCTGCTCAACGCCGAGCAGGCGACCGGTGAGCTGGTCAACACCCAGGGCGCGGGCGCGTTCTCGGGCTACTACAAGGACCCCGACGCCGAGGCCGAGCGGATGCGCGCCGGGATGTACTGGTCCGGAGACCTCGCCTACCGCGACGCCGACGGCTTCGTCTACTTCGCCGGCCGCACCGCCGACTGGCTCCGCGTCGACGGGGAGAACCTCGGTGCCGCCCCCATCGAGCGGATCCTGCTGCGTCACCCCGCGATCTCCGAGGCCGCGGTCTACGCCGTGCCCGACGAGTCCGTCGGTGACCAGGTCATGGCCGCGGTCGACCTGCGGTCGCCCCTCGATCCCGTGGGGCTCGAGGCGTTCCTCGCCGAGCAGGAGGACCTGTCGCCCAAGGCCTGGCCGCGCTATGTCCGGATCGTCGACACCCTCCCCCGCACCGCCACCAACAAGGTCCTCAAGCGACAGCTCAGCGCGGAGGGCGCCTCGGCCGACGGCGACGTCGTGTGGATGCGTGAGCCTCGGGGCACGTCGTACGCCGTGGTCTGACGCCTGCTCGTTGGTCGATCCCGAGGCCGCGGGAACCTCGACCACCGTCCGCAAGAGCACTCTCCCCCAGGTGGCCACACGTTTGACCACCCCAGGAACGACCTCCGGCAGAACGTCGTGCCGCCGGGGGGACCAGCCGAGATCAGCCGATTGACCCATGCGCGAGCGGGGCCTGGTTCCCTACCGTGGTCGAGTGCTGTGCCGACTCGTTCTCTCACTGGCGCTGCTGGCTGCCCTGGCCGCGGTGGCCCCCGACCAGGAGGTCGGCACGACGACCGCCGCCCCCACCTCCACCACCTCCACCACCTCCGCCGACAACCCCCTGGCGGGCAGGGCGTGGGGCGTCTACCGCGGAGCGGCCGAGCTGGTGTGGGAGCCCTACGAGCGGGCGACCGGTCAGCGGAAGACGCTGCTCGCGAAGATCGCGCTGCAGCCGAAGAGCAAGTGGTTCGGCGACTGGATCAGCGACGACACGATCGCCGACAAGGTGCGCGACTACGTGGCGACGGCGACCGGCGGTGACCCCGAGGTGCTCGTGCCGATGACCGTCTTCCGGGTCATGCCGTGGGAGCAGGAGGCCTGCACGCGGTTGCCTACCAGGGCCGAGAAGGCCAGCTACCGCCGCTGGATCAACCGCTTCGCCTCCGCTCTCGGCGAGACCCACACCCTCATGGTGCTGCAGCCGGACGGGCCGTTCGCGCGGTGCGCGCCGCGCGGCTCGAAGGTCCCGTCGCAACTCGTCGCGTGGGCCGCGCGCACGTTCGCCGCGTTGCCGAACACGCACGTCTACCTCGATGCCGGCGCCGCCGACTGGCTGCACGTCGACGATGCCGTCCAACTGCTCGTCGACCTCGGCGTCGAGCACGTGCGCGGCTTCGCGCTGAACACCACGCACTACGACGCGACGTCGTCGCAGGTCTCCTACGGCGCCGAGGTGGTCGCGGGGCTGGCCGCCCGCGGACTCCCGGGCAAGCACTTCGTCGTCGACACGACCCAGAACGGTCGACCCTTCACCCACGCGCAATGGGCAGCCGACCCGCGGGGCAGGCCGTTCGACGACGCGGCCACGTGCCGCACCCCGGCCGGTCTGCGGTGCGTCACGCTAGGGATCCCGCCGACCGCCGACGTCGGCTCCCCCGCCTGGGGACTGCCCGCACGGGTGCGCGCGCTCGCCGCCGAGCACGTGGACGGGTTCGTCTGGACCGGACGCCCCTGGCTGCACCAGCAGAGCCACCCCTTCGACCTGGCCCGCGCGCTCGCGGTCGCCCGCACGACGCCGTACCAGTAGGTCAGCGCTGGAGCAGCCGCCCGGTGCCGTTGGTCAGCTTGACGACGTAGAAGCCGGAGTTGCCGTCGGTGTACCAGACCGAGCGGCGCTTGACGTCCCACGCCGGCTGGGACAGCGCGTTGGCGCCGGTCTTGATCGGGATCGCGCTCTGGACCGGCCGGTTGAAGTAGCCGAGCTCGCGCGGGTGCTTCAGGTCTCGGATGTCGAAGATCCGCAGGCCAGAGCCGATCATCGAGCAGGCGACCACCTTCGGGTCCTGCCGGTAGGGCGCCGAGCAGTAGTGACCGGCGTAGCCGCCGACCGGGCTGCTCGCGCCCGGGTCGTTGAACGCCTTGCGGCGACCGGCGGGCTGGTGGACGGCGAGACGCAGGTTGGAGACGACGAGGGGGCGGCGCGGGTCGGTGACGTCGATGATCCGCGCGGCGCCGACCTCGGCGCCGGCAAAGTCGGTGAGGCCGAAGTTGGCGAACTCGTCGACCTGGAGCAGATAGCTGCGCTTGCCGCGACGGAACGGCTGGGAGACCTGCGGGATCGACGCCTCGCGCCAGACCAGGTCGGAGAGGACCGTCACGGATGGGTTCGGCACCCGGTCCTGGATCTCGCTGACGTCGATGACGCGCAGCCCCTGCCCGGGGAAGGTGCCGTCGGAGACGTCGTTGCCGATGTTGGCGGCATACATCGTGCGGCCATCGGGCGAGAGCCGCATGCCGTGGTAGTTGACGCCGAGCTGGGTGAAGACCGGCCGCGGCAGCAACGGGTCGGTGACGTCGATGGCGACCAGCGTCTGCCCGACGGTGCTGGAGGCGTAGAAGGTGCGACCGTCGGGCGACCAGCCGCTCTCGTGACCCAGCACCGCGGCCGGCGTCGAGGAGAGCAGCCGCGGGCGACGGCAGTCGGTGCGCACGTCGTAGAGGTCGAGGATGCCGGCGTTGGTCGAGGCGTTGCCGAGCACGGCGCCCATCAGCCCGCGGCGGTCGTTGATCAGCAGCGACTCGTGGGGGCTCAGCATCGCCGGCGAGGTCAGGGTGGCGGTCCGGCGCGGACGCGACGGGTCGCTCATGTCGAGCACGACCACGCCGAAACCGGACTGCACCTGGAACGGCGCGTCGAGCGGGAAGAGCCTCGTGGAGTCGTAGTACGCGCAGGTGCGACCGGTCCTGTCGGTGTAGCGCAGCACCTTGAAGCCTCCGGTCGCCCCCTCGTGGGAGACCTGGCGGGTGTTGCACTGGTAACCCCGGCGGACGCGACCGCTGTCGTAGTCGCGGGTGGGCACCCGGCCCTGGATATCGGTCTCCGGGCGGGCGCCGGGGCCGCACGTCGCCTCCGGCACGGCCGGCGGGAACGGCGAGGACTCCGCACTGAGCAGCCCCGCGACGGACAGCCCCGAGAAGCAGGCAGCGAGGCTGACCCCGGCGACGAGCAGCCGTCGTACGGCGGTGGCGCGGGCGGGCGTCGCGGGAGCAGCGGCTGTGTCTGTCGTCACCATGCCATCCTCAACGATCCGCGCCCTTCGGCGTCATGTCACCCCGAGATCTTGTCCAGCCTGCGGACGGTCTCCTCGAACTCGCTGACCAGGTCGGCCATGACCTCGGCGACCGGCCGCACCTCGTTCATCCGGCCGACGATCTGGCCGACGGGCATGGAGATGACGTCGGGGTCGTTGGCGGCGCTGATGCGGTTGTGTGCCTCGGCGACCAGCAGGTTCTGCAGGGGCATGGGCAGCGGCGACGGCGCACCGTCCTCGGCCCACGCTTCGGTCCACTTGGTCTTGAGCAGGCGGGCAGGCTTGCCGGTGTAGACGCGGGTTCGCACGGTGTCGCTGCTCGTGGCGCGCGTGAAGGCGGTCTCCCAGGCCTCGCTGTTGTTGCCCATGCCGCGGTACTCCTCGGTGCCGAGCCACAGTGACCCCATCCACACGCCCTGCGCACCCAGCGCCATCGAAGCCGCGATCTGGCGGCCGGAGCCGATGCCACCCGCTCCGAGGACGGGTACGTCGGGCCCGACTGCGTCGACGACGTCGGGGGTCAGCACCATGCTGGCCACCTCGCCGGTGTGGCCACCGGCCTCGTAGCCCTGGGCGATGATGATGTCCACGCCGTTCTCGACGTGGCTGAGCGCGTGCTTGGCGGCGCCGGCGAGCGCGCCGATCTTGATCCCGTGCTCGTGGCACTTGTCGATGACGTCCTTGGGCGGCGAGCCCAGGGCGTTGGCGATGAACACCGGTCGGTGCTTCAGCGCCACGTCGAGGTGGGAGCGGGCGATCGAGTGCAGCCAGCCGAGCACGCCCTCGCGCCCCTCGCCCTCGGGCAATGGCGGCACTCCGAGCTGGAGCAGGGTCCGCTCCACGAACGAGATGTGCTCGTCGGGGATCATCGCCTTCAGGTCCACCGACGTGCCCTCGGTCGGGATCTTCATCGGCATCACGATGTCGACGCCGTAGGGCTTGTCGTCGGTGTTGTCGTCGAGCCAGGTCAGGACCCGCTCGAGCTCCTCGGTGTCGTTGAACCGCACGCAGCCGAGGACCCCGAGCCCGCCGGCGCGCGAGACCGCGGCCGCGACGTGCTCGGAGGGGGTGAAGGCGAAGATGGGGTAGTCGATGCCGAAGGCATCGCACAGCGGGCTACGCATCAGGCACCTGCTCCTTCGGTCTGGCCGCTGAGCGCCAGCTCCTTGGCCTTGGGGTACTGCGCCTTGCCCGTGGCATTGCGCGGGATCTCGTGGACGATCGTCAACGCGCGCGGCAGCTTGTAGCCGGACAGCGACCCACGGAGGAACTCGCGCAGGTCCTCGAGCGTGACGGTGTGGTCCTCCCGCGGCTGGACCACGGCGGCCACGGTCTGGCCGTACTTCTCGTCGGGCAGTCCGACCACGAGACAGTCGTAGACGCCGGGGTGGCCCTTGATCGCCATCTCGACCTCCTCGGGATAGACCTTCTCGCCGCCGGTGTTGACGCAGTTGGAGCCGCGCCCGAGCAGCGTGACGCGCCCGTCGGTCTCGATGCGCGCGAAGTCACCGGGCACGGAGTAACGCTCGCCGTCGATCTGCAGGAACGTCTTGGCCGACTTCTCGGGGTCCTTGTAGTAGCCGACCGGCACCGAGCCGCCGCGACCGAGCCGACCGATCCTGCCCACGTTGGTCGCCAGGTCGAGCACGTGCCCGTCGTCGCCGATCACGACGCTGGCCGGACCGAGCCCGACGACGGGCCCGTCACTGCTGATCGAGTCCTTGTCCTGCATGCCCATGCCCTGGAAACCGGTCTCCGAGGCGCCGACCGAGTCGGTGAAGATGCTGTTGGGGAAGGCGGCCATCCACCGCTTCTTGATCGGGGGGCTGAAGATCGCGGCGCTGCTGGAGATCGCGAAGAGGCTCGACCCGTCGTACGGCGTGCCGGTCGCGGCCTTGCGCTCGAACTCCTCGATCAGCGGACGCGCCATCGCATCGCCAGTCATGAAGATCAGCTGGACACCTTCACGCTCGATGACCTCCCAGGTGCGCTGCGCGTCGAACTTCGGCTCGAGCACCGTCAGGTGGCCGGCGAAGAGGTGCATCAGCAACCCCGCCTGGGCGCCACCGTGCATCAGCGGACTGAGTGGGAAGGTGGTCATGCGACCCTCGAGCTTGGCCTGCTCGGACTGGTCCATCTCCGAGAGCGGCTCGCCGGTGTAGAAGTCGATGCCGCCGCCGAGGACGCGCCAGAAGTCCTCGTGGCGCCACATGACGCCCTTGGGGAAGCCGGTCGTGCCGCCGGTGTAGATGATGTGCAGGTCGTCGTTGCTGCGCGGCCCGAAGTCGCGCTCGTCGCTCTGGTCGGCCAGCGCGTCGGTCAGCAGCACCCCGCCGTAGCCCGCGATCAGGCCTGAGACGTCGGCGCTGGAGTCCTCGGGCTCGAGGATGTCGGGGATGACCACGAACGTCTTCAGCTGCTCGTGCTTCGGCGCGCAGGCCGCGACGAGCGGGGCGTAGCTGCGCTCGTGGATGAGCGCGACGACGTCGGCGTTCTCGAAGAGGTAGTTGAGCTCGCCCTCGACGTAGCGGTAGTTGACGTTGATGTTGACCGCGCGGATCTTGACGATGGCCAGCACCGCGACGACGTGCTCCACGCTGTTCTTCGCGTAGATGGCGACATGGTCCCCCGGCTGGACGCCCTGGGCCTGGAGGTAGTGCGCGAGACGGTTGGCCTCGCGCTCCAGCTCGACATAGGTGACGGTCCGGTCCCCCACCCGCAGTGCGGGCTTGTCGGGCGCGGCGTCGACGGCGTGTTCGAAGAGGTCAGCGATGTTGTGGGCCACGCGGCGAGACTAGAACACGTTCTTGTTTTTCGCTAGCCTCACGCCATGACCAGCACCGATGCCACCACCGACGCACCCGCCGACACCCCCACTGACGCACCTGCCGAGGCGCCCCACTGCCTCGTCGAGCAGATCGGCCACAAGCTCGTGGTCACGATGAACCGTCCGGAGTCGCGCAACGCGCTCTCCGGGGAGATGCTCCAGATCATGAGCGACGCGTGGGACCGGGTGAACTCCGACGACTCGATCCGGGTCTGCATCCTCACCGGCGCGGGCGGCTACTTCTGCGCCGGCGCGGACCTCAAGTCGATGTCGAAGAGGCCGCCGTCGGAGAGCTTCGAGTCCGGGGAGTACGACCCGTCGGTCATCAAGGGACTCCTCAAGGGCTTCCGGCTGACCAAGCCGCTCATCGCCGCGGTCGAGGGCCCGGCGATCGCCGGCGGCACCGAGATCCTCCAGGGCACCGACATCCGGGTCGCCGGCGAGTCGGCGCGCTTCGGCGTGGCCGAGGCGCGGTGGAGCCTCTACCCGATGGGCGGCTCGGCCGTGCGCCTGATCCGGCAGCTGCCCTACACGGTGGCCGCCGAGCTGCTGCTCACCGGACGTCAGATGAAGGCGCCCGAGGCCAAGGAGGTCGGCCTGATCGGCCACGTCGTCCCCGACGGCACCGCCCTGGAGAAGGCGCACGAGATCGCCGACCTGATCGCCGCCAACGGGCCGATCGCAGTCCAGTCGATCCTGAGGACGATGCGTGACTCCGAGGGCAAGCACGAGGACGACTGCTGGCAGGACGACGCCCGGGTCGGTGCCGCTGTCTTCGCCTCGAACGACGCCAAGGAGGGCCCGCGGGCGTTCGCGGAGAAGCGGGCCCCCCGGTTCACGAACAGCTGAGGTTCCCGACCTCGTCTGGGACCGACTGCGGGGCGAGCGCTGACCTCGGGTCTCCACCGACCCCCTCAACCTACGGAGCGCTCGCCGGTCCAGTAGGTCGCGCGCAGCGCCTTCTTGTCCGGCTTGCCGAGCCCGGTCAGTGGCAGCGCGTCGGTCGCGATGATCTGCTTGGGTGACTGCACGGCGCCCTTGCGGTCCTTGACCATCTGCTTGATCTCGGCGTCCACCTCGTCGGACAGCTCGAAGCCCGGGCGGAGGACGACGATGGCAGTCACGGCCTCGCCCCACTTCTCGTCGGGCGTGCCGATCACGCCGACCTGCGCGATCGCCGGGTGCTCGGCAACGACGTCCTCGACCTCGCGCGGGAAGACGTTGAAGCCGCCGGTCACGATCATGTCCTTGGTCCGGTCCACGATGTACCAGAACCCGTCCTCGTCCTCGCGCGCCACGTCGCCGGTGTGCATCCAGCCGTCGCGGAACGTCTCGGCGGTCTCCTCGGGCAGGTTCCAGTAGCCGCCGGCCAGCAGCGACCCCGACACGCAGATCTCGCCCGGCTCCCCCACCGGGACCGGCTGGCCGTCCTCGCCGAGCAGCGCCGTACGGATGAAGGCACTGGGGCGGCCGCACGACGACAGCCGACTGTCGCCTCCGGTCACGTGGTCCTCCTTGGCGAGGTAGGTGATCACCATCGGCGCCTCGGACTGCCCGTAGTACTGCGCGAAGATCGGCCCGAAGCGGTCGATCGCCTCCTTGAGCCGGACCGGGTTGATCGCTGAGGCCCCGTAGTAGACGGTCTCGAGCGACGACAGGTCGCGGGTGTGGGAGTCGGGGTGGTCCATCAGCGCGTAGAGCATGGACGGCACCAACATCGTGGCCGTGATCCTCTGCTCCTCGATCGTCTTCAGCACCTCGGCGGGGTCGAAGCGCGAGAGCACGTAGAGCGACCCGCCCTTGATCACCGTCGGCACGAAGAACGCCGCGCCCGCGTGCGAGAGCGGCGTGCACATCAGGAAGCGCGGGTTCTCCGGCCACTCCCACTCGGCGAGCTGGACCTGCGTCATCGTCGACATCGCAGCCGACGTTCCGATCACGCCCTTGGGCTTGCCGGTGGTGCCGCCGGTGTAGGTGATCGAGACGATGTGGTCGGGCGGGAGGACCTTCGCGGTCAGCAGCACGGCGTCGTACGACGCGGCGGCGGCCACGAGGTCCGTGCCGATGTGTGCGAGCTCGTCCGGGACGGGCCCGATCGTCAGCACCTGCGTGAGGCCCGGGCACTTCTCCAACAGCGCGAGCGCGCGCTCGGTGAAGTAGGGGTCGATGATCAGCGTCGTGATGCCGGCGTCGTTGATGACGTAGGCGTGGTCGTCGGCCGAGCCGAGCGGGTGCAGCGACGTGCGCCGGAAGCCCTGCGTCTGCCCGGCTCCCAGGATGAACAGCACCTCGGGCCGGTTGAGCGCGAGCAACGCCGCGGACGTGCCCGTCCCCGCCCCCAGCGCCTCGAACGCCTGGACGTAGCGACTCATCTGGTCGGCGACCTCACCGCCCTTGAGCGTGGTGTCGCCGAGGTACATGACGTCCTTGTCGCGGTGGCGCTTCAGCGCCGCGACCATCAGGTTGCCGTTGTGGGTGCCGGTGCGCATCGTGTCGGTGTCTGTGTCGGTCACGCGAGCACACTAGAACGTGTTCTAGGAATGGGCAACGGCCACGAGCGGACGCCTACGGGTTCGACAGCTCGGGGCTCTCGGGGCGCTCGGGGCGCTCGGGCTCGGCGCTCACGAGTCGAGCGAGCCCTCGCGTCGCTCGTGGAGGCGCTGCTGGGCGGCGTCGAGGTAGGCCAGGCAGGGCGCCTCCGCGCCCGGGTGCTTCTGGGTGAGGTGGAAGGTCCAGCGGTCCATCGCGGCCATGTAGCCGTTGTCCTCGCCGGCGCGGTAGGCCGACCACTTCGCGGGTGCCTTGGCGACGCACTCGGTGCAGCCGATCTTGTAGATGAACTGCTGGCTCCCGTCGACGTCGATCTTGACGCTCGCCAGCGGACCGGCCTCGGCCCGGGCCTTGCGCTCGCGAGCCGACCTGCTTGCCACCATGTCGCTGCCCCATCTCCCGCTGTCGTCGAGAGCCGGAGCCTACGCGGGGCCCTCGAGGCCGCCGAGCACCGCCAGTCGCTCGAGGCCGGGGCCCGTGTGCTCGGCAAGGCGAGCGCGCGCGTCGTCCAGCGCGGCGGAGCCGGGGTGGTCCGGCGCGACCCGCGCGGGGTTGAGCGCGACACCGTCCGCCCACGCCTTGATGTCGGGCTCGGCGCCGAAGGCAGCCGCCGCGCGCGTGCCGAGCACGTTCATCCGGGCCCAGTCGACGAGCGAGTTGCCGTAGGACGACGGCGGGCAGAGCCGGTTCTTCTCCGCGTCGTCGTCCCGGGTCGCCTCGACGTAGCCGGCCAGCGCCGCGCCGAAGCACGGGAAGCCCGCGCGGATCGGCTGCAGCGTGAGGGCCTCCGGCGTCCAGATCGGCAGCCGGGGCGGGTTCCTCAGCCCGTCGGCGGCGCAGTTGACGACCAGCGCGTCGTCGGCGACGGCCACCGACCCCTCGGTGAAGTCGATGCGACCGCGACGAACGCTCGTGATGTGCCCCCGTCGTACGACGTCCTCGATCGTGCGGAGCAGCTCGAGCTCCCACGCGCCGAGCGTCGGAGCCTTGGCCATCGTGGGGGTGAGCGACGTGTCGACCCGCAGCATGATCCCGGCGTCCTCCAGGTGGAGGAACAGGCTATCCAGCGACGTGGCGTCCGCCGCCAGACGCATCATCTCGGCGACCATGGCGAGGTAGACGGCCGGATCGGGCTGCACGTGAGCACGGTTGAGCATCCACGGGTCGCGGGGGCGGACCCAGCAGATCGCGTCGGGGTCGACGTCCTGCCCGAGCAGCCACACCACCGCGTCGGTGGCGGTCTTGCCCGAACCGACCACGACGTACTGGCTCGGGGCGCCTTCCCACCCGACCAGGTCGTTGACCGGGATGACCGTCGCTCCGTCGCCGACGACGAAGCGGGGCGGTGTCTCGGCGGGGATCTCGGGCGCGAGGTAGCGCGCGTCCACGACCCGGCAGTTCTCCGGGACCTCGAAGCGCTCCCCGGTCTCCCCCGAGACGACCCCGCGCCCGCCGGTGTAGTCGCAGCCCGGGAACAGCTCGACGCGCCCCGGCCCGACCATCCGCGTGGCGAGCACGTCGTCGTAGTAGGCACAGATGGTCGCCTGGTCGGCGCGCTCGTGCAGCCCGGCCTCGGGTCCGTCCTGCTGGAGCCGCCCGCCGCCCAGGAGGGTCGACGCGACGCCGTAGAACGTGGAGGCCTGGTGCAGCCGGACGAAGGGATAGGCGCCGCGCCAGTGGCCGCCGACCTGCGCCCGGCGGTCCACGAGCGCGACGCGGGCATCGCAGTGGTCGATGAGGGCATCGGTGAAGGCCATGCCGCTGGCCCCGGCTCCGATCACGAGGTAGTCGACATCGACGATCTTGTTCATGGACTAACTCAAGCACGTGCCGCGTGACGTCCCCCATGTTGGTGACGCCATGGCGTCACGACCTGCTTAGCCTCGTCGCCGCCCTACCCGCCGCCGGGTCGCGTAGTCGGACGTACGCATTGGCCTCCCGCGCACCGGCTTCAGGCGGAAGGAAAGTGGGTGCGGACGATTGAGTACGTCCGACTACGCAGTCCGCTGCGACACCGGCTCGCTGATTGCGGCACGAGCGGACCTCCAGGGGGCGGCGAAACACTCGTCCTGCCGTTCACCGATCATGAACCTCATGGAGGACCAGCAGGCGCCGCAGTCGGCCGAGGGCGAGGCGAAGGTCATCACGCTCTGCGGCTCGACCAAGTTTGAGGCTGAGTTCGCGGAGGTCAGCCAGCGGCTCACGATGGAAGGGTGCGTTGTGATCAGCCTCGGAATGTTCAGCCTCCCCGATCTGCCGGACTACGACTGGACAGCCGACAGCTCGGACCTGAAGGAGCGGCTCGGCGGCGTGCACTTCCACAAGATTCGCATGGCTGACGAGGTGTACAACGTGGATCC
Source organism: Nocardioides psychrotolerans (assembly GCF_900113685.1). Lineage (GTDB taxonomy): Bacteria > Actinomycetota > Actinomycetes > Propionibacteriales > Nocardioidaceae > Nocardioides > Nocardioides psychrotolerans. The sequence goes on along the minus strand of NZ_FOQG01000010.1, from coordinate 19,195 downwards.
AGGCGGCTACGTAGGTGAGTCGACCCGACGAGAGATTGCCTACGCGGCGTCGCTCGGCAAGCCGGTTCGGCATCTGAGTCGCGAGCGCCTGGCTCGAACGGAAGCCGGCCCCCAAGAGTGAGTCCGCCCATCGGGCCGCTCAGGCGATGAGGATCTTCTCGACCGGTGAGGCGAGGATGTCGAGCTCGACATGGCCAAGCGGCGCAGGCGCACGCGATCGGTAGGTGTGCCCGGTCGGTGTCTGGGTCTCGACCGTGTGGCGGCGGGTGCGCGCGGAGCCGGCCAGGGCGGTGGCCACCTGGCTGAGGTCGGCGATCCCGAGGTCCACCTCTGTGGATCATCCTCAGGCGCCCGGCGGCTCAGCTCAGCCCGGGTCTAGAGGTCGAGACCGCTGAGGTCGCCCGGTACGTCGACGGCGTGCTGCTGCAGGGTGGCCAGGGGCACGAGCCGGAGCACCGCCTCGTTGGTGGCGGCGAGGACGACCGGGGCGGCGACGCCGTCGGCGTGGGCGCGGGCCCAGTTCACCGCGGTGACGCACCAACGGTCACCCGGCCGGAGGCCGGGGAAGCCGTAGAGCGGCATGGGCGTCGACAGGTCGTTGCCGATGCTGCGCTGGTGCTCGAGGAACTCGGCGGTGGCCACGGCGCAGATGGTGTGGCTGCCCTGGTCCTCGGGACCGGTGGTGCAGCACCCGTCGCGGAAGAAGCCTGTCATGGGATCGGTGCCGCACTCCTCCAGCTCACCACCCAGGACGTTGCGCTCGACCACGGGCACAGCCTAGGCCAGGACCTCCGCGATCGTGCACAGCTCCTCGACCGAGCGGCAGCTGAGCAGCAGCGTGGTCACGCCGGTCTCCTCCCACTGGGCGGCGCGCTCCTTGACCTCGCCGGCGGTGCCGATGATGTGCATGTCGTCGACAAGCTCGTCGGGGATGAGGGCGGTCGCCTCGTCCTTCTTCCCCCCGAGGAAGAGCTCCTGGACCTGGTCGGCCGTCTCGCCGTAGCCCATCCGCTCGAAGACCATCTTGTGGAAGTTCTGCTCCTTGGCGCCCATGCCGCCCATGTAGAGCGCCACGACGGGCTTCATGGTGTCGATCACGGCCTGCTTCTCGGTGGCGTTCGCGACGATCTGGACGTGACAGGTCGCAGCGATCTCGAAGTCGTCGCGGGTGCGGCGCGCACCCGTGCGGGCAAAGCCCTCGTCGAGCCACGGCTGATACATCCCGGCCGACGTGGGCGTGTAGAAGATCGGGATCCAGCCGTCGGCGATCTCGGCGGTCTGGGCAACGTTCTTGGGGCCCTCGGCGCCGAGCCAGATCGGGATGTCGGCCCGCAGCGGGTGCACGATCGGCTTGAGCGGCTTGCCGAGCCCGGTCGCACCCGGACCGTCGTAGGGCAGCGGGTAGTGGGGGCCGTCGTTGGTGACCTTGTCCTCGCGGGCGAGGACCTGGCGGATGATGTCGACGACCTCACGGGTGCGGGCCAGCGGCTTGGAGAACGGCTGGCCGTACCACCCCTCCACGACCTGCGGACCGCTCACGCCCATGCCCAGCACGACCCGGCCGCCGCTGAGATGGTCGAGGGTCAGCGCGTGCATCGCGATCGACGTCGGGGACCGGCCCGACATCTGCACGATCGAGGTCCCGAGCCGCACGCGGGAGGTCTCGCGACCCCACCACGCCAGGGGCGTGAACGCGTCCGATCCCCACGCCTCGGCGGTGAAGATGGCGTCGAACCCTGCCTCCTCGGCGGCCGCGACCAGCTCCGCGGTGCCCGTCGGTGGCTGCGCGCCCCAGTAGCCCAGCTGTAAACCAAGTTTCATGCGAACACCTTCGCAGAATGCTTGCCGTGAAATCTAGAACGTGTTTCACTTTCGGCCATGAACCGCACCTTGTCAGCGCCCGTGACGGTCGCGTTCGACTACACCAGATCGACCGGGCCCGTCGTCGGCCGCTTCCTCACCGGGCTCCGTGACGGCGTGCTCGTCGCAGGCCGTACGTCGGCCGGCGAGGTCGTCGTGCCTCCGCTGGAGTACGACCCGGTCACGCACGTGCAGACCACCGACTTCGTCGAGGTCTCCCCCGTCGGCACCGTCACGTCCTGGACCTGGGTGCCCGAACCGGTGGCCGGCCAGCCCTTCGACCGGCCTTTCGCCTTCGCCCTCGTCACGCTCGACGGCGCGACCCGGCCGCTCTTCCACGCCGTCGACGTGGCCTCTCCCGACGAGATCAGCACCGGGATGCGCGTGCAGGTCCGCTGGGCCGCGGAGCGGGTCGGTCACATCAACGACATCGCGTGCTTCGAGCCGCTCGGCGACGAGTCGACCGCGCGACCCGCCGGCGGCGGGATCCTCGAGGACGACCTGGTCACCGGTGTCGTCACCACCGTCTCGCTCGACTACGTCTACGCCGCGTCCCCGGAGGAGTCGACCTTCTACCGCGGCCTGCACGAGGGCCGGCTGCTCGGCCAGCGCTGCCCGACCTGCGACAAGGTCTACGTGCCGCCGCGCAGCGCCTGCCCGACCGATGGGACTCCGACCGAGGGCGAGATCGAGCTCACCGGAGAGGGCACGATCACGACGTTCTGCATCGTGAACGTGCCGTTCCTCGGCCAGAAAATCGCCCCGCCCTACGTGTCGGCCTACGTGCTGCTCGACGGCGCCGACATCGCCCTGCTCCACCTGATCCTGGGCGTACCGGCCGACGAGGTCCGGATGGGCACGCGGGTCAAGGCGGTCTGGAAGCCGAGCGAGGAGTGGACCTACTCGCTCGAGAACATCGACCACTTCGCGCCCACCGGTGACCCGGACGCGGACTACGACACCTACAAGAACCACCTCTGAGGGCGAGAACATGAGAGACGTTGCCGTCGTGGGCTTTGCCCAGCGACAGATGCCTGACTTCGACGGGTCCCCGACCTGCGTGGAGATGCTGGTCCCGCTGATGACCGAGTGCTACGAGCAGACCGGCTGGACGCGCCACGACGTGGGCTTCTGGTGCTCGGGCTCCTCCGACTACCTCGCCGGGCGTGCCTTCTCGTTCGTGCAGGCGGTCGACACGATCGGCGTCGACCCGCCGGTCAACGAGTCCCACGTCGAGATGGACCTGGCCTGGGCGATGTACGAGGCCTGGATCAAGATCCAGACCGGTGAGGTCGACACTGCCCTGGTCTACGCCTTCGGCAAGAGCTCGGCCGGCGTCCTGCGCCGCACGCTCGCCCTCCAGCTCGACCCCTACACGATGATGCCGCTGTGGCCCGACACCGTGTCGCTCGCCGGCCTCCAGGCCCGCGCGGGCCTCGACGCCGGGCTGTGGGACGAGCGGGCGATGGCCGAGGTGGTCAACCGCTCGCTCACCGACGCGGAGGCCAACGACTACGCGCTGCGCAAGGGAGGCTCCTCCGTCGACGAGCTGCTCGCCCGGCCCATGTACGCCGACCCGTTGCGCAAGCACGACTGCGCCCCGGTCACCGACGGCGCGGCCGCGATCGTGCTGGCCGCCGGCGACAGGGCCTTCGGAGTGCGCGACAAGCCGGCCTGGATCACCGGGATCTCCCACTTCACCGACTCGGCCAGCATGAGCACGCGCGACCTGACGCGCGCGCCCAGCGCGGCCAACGCGGCTGCCCAGCTCGACCTCGACGGGGTCGAGGTCGCCGAGCTGCACGCGCCGTTCAGCCACCAGGAGCTCATCCTGAGCCGCGAGCTAGGCCTGGCCGACGACGTGCGGATCAACCCGTCGGGCGGCCCGCTGAGCGGCAACCCGATGTTCTCCGCCGGTGGCATCCGCATCGGCGAGACGGCTCGCCGGATCTGGTCCGGCGAGATCGACAAGGGCGTCGCTCACGCGACCTCCGGCGCCGCCCTCCAGCAGAACCTGCTGTGTGTCCTCGAATCAAGCACCGGAAAGGGCGGAGCCTGATGGGCAAGCAGCCTGCAGCCGTGGTCGGCATCGGCCAGACCCACCACCGCGCCAAGCGCGAGGACCTGTCGATGGCGGGCCTGTGTCGCGAGGCGATCGACCGGGCACTCGTCGACGCCGACATGAGCCTCGACGACATCGACGCGATCGTCGTGGGCAAGGCGCCCGACCTGTTCGAGGGGGTGATGATGCCCGAGCTGTTCCTCGCCGAGTCGCTCGGCGCGGCCGGCAAACCGTTGCTGCGCGTCCACACGGCCGGCTCGGTCGGCGGCTCGACCGCGATCGTCGCCGCGTCGCTCGTGCAGTCGGGCGTGCACAAGCGGGTGCTGACGGTGGCCTACGAGAAGCAGTCGGAGTCCAACGCCATGTGGGCGCTCTCGATCCCGCTGCCGTTCAACATGCCCGTGCACGCCGGCGCGGGCGGCTACTTCGCGCCGCACGTGCGCTCCTACATCCGTCGCTCCGGAGCGCCGACCCACGTCGGCGCGATCGTGGCCGCCAAGGACCGCAACAACGCGCTCAAGAATCCCTACGCGCACCTGCACAACGAGGGCACGACCGTGGAGTCGGTGCTCGCCTCGACGATGCTGTGGGACCCGATCCGCTACGACGAGACGTGCCCGTCCTCCGACGGCGCCTGCGCGATGGTGATCGTGGATGAGGACACCGCTGCCGCCTCACCGAACCCAGCCTGGATCCACGCCACGGCGATGCGCTCGGAGTCGACCTCGGCCGCCGAGCGCGACCAGGTCAACCCGCAGGCCTCCCGCAATGCCGCGGCCCACCTCTGGAAGCAGGCCGGCATCACCAGCCCGATCGACGAGATCGACATGGCCGAGCTGTATGTGCCGTTCTCGTGGTTCGAGCCGATGTGGCTGGAGTCTCTCGGCTTCGCCGACGAGGGTGGTGGCTGGAAGCTGACCGAGTCGGGTGAGACCGCGATGACCGGCCGGATCCCGGTCAACTGCTCCGGAGGGGTTCTCTCGTCCAACCCGATCGGCGCCTCGGGCATGCTCCGCTTCGGCGAGGCGGCCCTCCAGGTGCGCGGCGCGGCCGGCGAGCACCAGATCGACGGCGCCCGCAAGGCGTTGGGCCACGCCTACGGCGGCGGCTCTCAGTTCTTCGCCATGTGGGTCGTGGGAGCCGACAAGCCCACCAGCTGAAGCCCACCAGCTGGCTCAGGAGCGTGCGACGAGGTCCGTCATGCGTCGAGCGTGCGGCGCCTCGGCTCAGCGGCGGACGTCGAGCGCGGCGAGGTCGTCGTCGTCCAGCAGCAGCTCCGCGGCGGCCATCGCGGAGTCGAGCTGCTCGATGCTGCTCACGCCGATGATCGGCACGCTCCAGGTCGCCAGCTGCGCGAGCACGACCTGCGAGGCGGCGACGCCCTTCTGCTCGGCGATGCTGCCCAGGGCCGCGAGCCGCACGGTGGTGCCGGGGTGGTCGTACACCTCCGGGAACGGGCGGTCGGCCCGGTCGAAGGAGCCTTGGACCAGCGGGCTGTAGACCCACAGGTCCACCTCCGCGTGGGTCTGCAGGTAGTCGATCGTCTCCTCCGAGACGAAGCCGAAGCGATGGTCCTTGCCGGGGACGGACGCGAAGGGCCGGGGCTCGACGTACGACGTCGTCAGCTGGAGCGCCGTGAACGGCTCGACCCCCTGGTCGGCGGCGAGCCGTCGGGCCTGCTCCACCCGCCAGGTGGGGTGGTTGGACACCCCCAGGCGTCGTACGGCGCCCGCGGCGACCAGCGCCCCGAAGGCTGCGACCGTCTCGGCGAGGTCGACCGACCGGTCCTCACCGTGCGCCCACAAGAGGTCGATCACGTCGACCCCCAGCCGCTCCCGGCTCTGCTCGGCCGCCCTGGCGATCACCGGCGCCGAGAGTCCCTCGCTGCCGCCCGCGTCAAGGGGCTCGACCCCGACCTTGGTCGCGATGACGAGCTCGTCGCGGAGCCCGGGGTTGGCCGCCAGCCAGCGGCCGAGGACGGCTTCGCTCTGGCCACCGTGGCCGGTCGGGGACTCCCAGAAGGCGTAGCAGTCAGCCGTGTCGAGGAGGCGCCCGCCGGCCGCCACGAACCGGTCCAGGAGCGCGAACGAGGTGGGCTCGTCGGTGCGGGTGCCGAAATACATCGTGCCGAGAGCCAGGTGCATGTCGGTGATCCTAGGCAGGTCCGTAGGCTCGGTGCGTGATCGAGTTCCGCACCCCCACCCAGATCGAGCAGATGCGTCCCGCCGGACGCTTCGTCGCCTCGGTCATCACCGCGCTCGCCGAGAAGGCCGACGTCGGTGTCAACCTGCTCAAGCTCGACGCGCTCGCCCACCAGATGATCCGCGAGCAGGGCGCCGAGTCCTGCTACATCGACTACCACCCCTCGTTCGGCGCCATGCCCTTCGGCAAGGTGCTGTGCACCTCGGTCAACGACGCGGTGCTGCACGGGCTCCCCCACGACTACGTCCTGGCCGACGGCGACCTGCTCTCGGTCGACTTCGCGTGCAGCGTCGACGGCTGGGTCGCTGACTCCGCCTACTCGAAGGTCGTCGGCACGGCGCGCCAGGAGGACCTCGACCTGATCGAGACCACCGACCAGGCGCTCGCCGCCGGCATCGCCGCCGCCGCCCCGGGCAACCGGCTCGGTGACATCTCCGCCGCGATCGGCGACGTGGCCCGTGCCGCCGGCCTCCTGGTCAACCTGCAGTTCGGCGGCCACGGGGTCGGCCGCACCATGCACGGCGACCCCCACATCGCGAACGACGGCCGCGCGGGGCGTGGCCTCAAGCTCAAGCCCGGCCTGGTGATCGCGATCGAGCCGTGGTTCCTCCACACCACCGACGAGATCCACATCGACCCCGACGGCTGGACGATCAAGAGCAACGACGGCTCCCGCGGCGCCCACATGGAGCACACGGTCGCGATCACCGAGGACGGGCCGCTCGTCCTTACCGCGCGCGACTGACGCCCTACCGCGCAGGCCGGGGCGTCGTCGTACGAGCGGAGTGGATCAGGCGTACTTGACCTGCAGCTCCTTGATGCCGTTGATCCACCCGTGACGCAGCCGCTTGGGCTCCTCGAGCTTGGTGATGTCGGGTGCGTGGTCGGCGAGGGCGTTGAAGATCAGCCGGACTTCCTGGCGGGCCAGGTTGGCGCCGATGCAGTAGTGCGCGCCGTGGCCGCCGAAGGCGACGTGGGGGTTGTCCGCGCGGGTGATGTCGAAGCGGTGCGGGTCCTCGAAGACGTCGTCGTCGAAGTTGGCGCTGGCGTAGAAGAGCCCCACCCGCTGGCCCTTCTTGACGGTCACGTCGCCGACCTGCACGTCGTGGTGGGCGGTGCGCTGGAAGGAGATGACGGGCGTGGCCCAGCGGATGACCTCGTCGATCATCGTCTCGGGGCGCTCCTTCTTCCACAGCTCCCACTGGTCCGGGTTGTCGAGGAAGGCGTTCATGCCGTGCGTGATGGCGTTGCGGGTCGTCTCGTTGCCGGCGACGGTGAGGATGATGACGAAGAAGCCGAACTCGTCGTCGGTGAGGCCGCGCCCCTCCTTGTCGGCGTGCACGAGCTTGGTGACGATGTCGTCGCGCGGGTTGGCCTTGCGGTCCGCGGCCATGGCCATGGCGTAGCCGAGGATCTCCGCCGCGGCGACGTCGGGCTCGCCGGCGTAGTCGGGGTCCTCGTTGGCGAGCATCTGGTTGGACCAGTCGAACAGCTTGCGGCGGTCCTCCTGGGGCACGCCGAGCAGGTCGGCGATCGCCTGCAGGGGCAGCTCGGCGGCGACCTCCTCGACGAAGTTGCCGGAGCCGCGGGCGACGGCGTCCTGGACGATCTGGGCGGCGCGCTGCTCCATCAGCTCCTCGAGGGCGTTGATGGCGCGCGGGGTGAAGCCGCGGGAGACGATCTGCCGGGTGGAGGTGTGCTCCGGCGGGTCCTGGTTGATGAGCATGACGCGCTGGATCTCGACCTGCTCGCGCAGCATCCCCTCCTGGAAGCGGATGATCGCGCCGTTCTCGGCGGTGCCGAAGTTCTTGCTGTCCTTGGAGATCGCGGACACGTCGGCGTGCTTCGAGATGGCCCAGTAGCCGGTGCCCCCCTCCATGCCGTGGCGCGAGGTCTCGGGCTGCTCGATCCAGTGGACCGGCGCCTTCTGACGCAGCGCCAGGAACTCGTCGTGCGGGATGGCGGCCCAGTTGACGTCCGGGTCGGTGAAGTCGAAGCCCTCGGGGATGACGTCGGTCGTTGTCACAGCAGTTGCCCTCTCGGTTCTGGAACACGTTCTACCCCACTGAGACTACATACTCTCGGTATATCCGGAAAGGCTTTCGTCAACGATTCGTGCCCAGATCTGAGACGACGACCACCACCCGCCTTGCCGTTGAACAAGAACGTGTTCTAGTTTGCTTGTATGGGTACCCCTGTGATCGTCGACGCCGTCCGCACTCCCCTGGGCAAGCGCAAGGGCTGGCTGGCCGGGATCCACCCCGCCACGCTGCTCGGCTTCGCGCAGCGCCAGGTCCTCGAGCGGGCCGGGGTCGACCCGATGCTGGTCGAGCAGGTCGTGGGCGGCTGCGTCACCCAGGCCGGCGAGCAGTCCAACGACATGATCAGGCGGGCCTGGCTGCACGCCGGGCTGCCGCAGCACACAGGGGCGACAGCGGTCGACGCCCAGTGCGGCTCGGGTCAGCAGTCGGCCCACCTGGTCCACGACATGATCTCCGCCGGCACCATCGACGTCGGCATCGCCTGCGGTATCGAGTCGATGTCACGCATCCCGCTGGGAGCCAACGTCCCGCCGGGCATGGGCGACCCGCGTCCGGACGACTGGTCGATCGACATGCCCAACCAGTTCGAGGCGGCCGACCGCATCGCCCGCAACCGCGGCATCACCCGCGCCGACCTCGAGGCCTTCGGCCTGGCCTCCCAGCAGAAGGCTCGCATCGCGGTCGACGAGGGCCGCTTCAAGCGGGAGATCGCCGCGATCGAGGCTCCCGTGCTCGACGCCGAGGGCGCCCCGACCGGCGAGAGCCGCCTCGTCGACACCGACCAGGGCCTGCGCGACACCACGCTCGAGGGCCTTGCCGCGCTGCGGTCGGTCCTGCCCGACGGGCTCCACACGGCCGGAACGTCCTCCCAGATCTCCGACGGCGCCTCGGCCGTCCTGATCATGGACGAGGACAAGGCCCGCTCCCTCGGCCTGACCCCGCGCGCCCGGATCGTCAACCACTGCTTGGTCGGCTCCGATCCCTACTACCACCTCGACGGCCCCATCGACGCGACCCAGCGGATCCTCGATCGCACCGGCATGGCCATCTCCGACTTCGACCTCTTCGAGGTCAACGAGGCCTTCGCCTCCGTCGTCCTCTCGTGGGCCGGCCAGCACCACGTCGACCTCGACAGGGTCAACGTCAACGGCGGCGCCATCGCCCTGGGTCACCCGGTCGGCTCCACGGGCACCCGGCTGATCACCACCGCCCTCCACGAGCTCGAGCGCCGCGACCAGTCGACGGCGCTGATCTCCATGTGTGCCGGCGGCGCCATGGCCACCGCCACGGTCATCGAGCGGATCTGAGGCGCGCCGCCCTGGCCTCCCGCCACAGCTGGTCGAAGAACCCGGCATACGTCACGTAGGCCGACCGGCCGTCGACACGGACCACGAGCTCGTCGTGCCCCCGGGAGGGTGACCACCAGTTCTCCGACCCGGTCCAGACCCGCTCCATGCGGCCGTGCGCCCCGTCGTACGCCACAGCGAGGAACTTCAGGTGGCTGTAGCGGTGCGGTCCGAACCACGCGCTCTCGACGCGTACGCCGCCCTCCCGCAGCACGGCGCCCACCCGCGGGCCGAAGGGGGAGCTGACCACGGCGGCGACGTCCGCCCCCGCACGACGCCGATCGACGAGGGCGCGGGCGATACGGAGCCCGCGCGGGTCCTGCCAGTTGGACTGGGCGACCCGGATCGTGGAGCCAGCACCGGGCAGCGAGCGGATCCTCTCGACGACCGGGTCGTGCTGGGACGGTGAGGTCCAGGGCATGAACGTCGCCGCGACCCCGCCCCCGAGCTCGACGTGACGGTAGGGGCGCAGCACCGGCCGGTCCCGTGCCTGCTGCTCGAAGACCCGCCCCAGGGCCTGGTAGAGCCGGCGGTGACCGACGAGCTGGAGCACGTCGTTGTACTGGTCGCTCCCGGCGACGTCGGTGGCGTTGGCCGTCGTCACCACGCTCACCCAGCGCTCGCCCCCCACCCCGGAGAAGGTCCACGACTTCTGGTGGAGGTTGGACTCCTGGCCGTCGAACGAGTCGCCACTGCGGGCCGAGCCGCGCACGCAGCGCGCCCAGGACTTCGCCGGGAGCCCGGCCGCGAGGGCGCGGAACGTCGGCTCGGCGCACGAGATGCCGCCGACGAGGACCCGCACCCGGACGCCTCGCCGGGCGGCATCGAGCAGCGCCTGGGTCATGACCGTGCTGCTGTAGGTCCACACCACCCCCCGCACCACTGCACCCGGTGGCGCCTGCCGCAGGTGGGAGGTCAGCAGCGAGCGGACCCGCTGCTCCCCCGGGCGGTCGAGCACCGCGCGGGTGCGCAAGGCCGGCATGCTCGGCGGGGCGCTCGGCGAGGCGCTCGACGAGGCGCTCGGCGGGGCGTGCACCGTCCCCACCGACCTGGTGGGCGCGGCTGCGGGGGCAGCTGCCGGCGCAGGAACGACGGCGTTGCCGATGAGGACGACCGCGCACGAGACGGTCGCGAGGAGGAAGCGCCAACCGGGTCGGGGCGACATGGATCTCCTGGGACGACGAAGCACCGGCCGCTGTGCGGCCCTGTCGTTCCTCGACGTTAGGGACCAGACCTGTCCGTCAGCCATCCGGCGACCGACGCCCCGACGTCGCCAGGACGACGTTGCGGTGTCCTGCTCCTCACCGGTCGTCCCAGACGTCGTCGAGGAACTCGACTTCGGCGCGGTGGGCCGCCGACGACGTCAGCCCGAGGACCAGCTCGTCCTGGCCGCACGAGGGGCCCACCAGTGCTCGGAGCCCGTCCAGACCCGGATCTGTATCACGGAGACCAGCAGGCAGACGAGGACGAACGAGGTTGAGCCGAGCCACCGCGAGGTCTTGGCCTCGACGCTAGGAACCGCTCCTGGGCCCTCCTAAGTCCTAGGCCACGACTGATGTCGGTCTGAGACTGCGTTCACCAGGCGCGCGGAGGGACTGGGCGCGCGAGTCTGTCACTTGAGGGGTGTTGCAACACCCCTCAAGTGACAGGGTCCCCGGACATCCGGGTACTCATGCACCCGGGACGCCTGCCCCTCAGGCCCCGTAGACGGCCTCCGGCGCCGGAGCAGCAGCAAGCAGGTCACGTAGGGCGGGCCCGACTGCGGCGGCCTCCCAGCGGGTGCCGAGGTCGCGGGAGGGGCCGTGCGCCCAGCCGTTCTCGACGGTGACCTTGCTGCCGTCGATCTCGATCATCCGACCCGTGACGTCGGCTGACTCCACCGAGGCGAGCCAGGCGACGATGGGCGAGTTGTCCTCGGGCACGGCCATGGCGGAGGTGTCGAAGGCACCCTCGGTCATCCGGGTGCGCGCCACGGGAGCGATCGCGTTGACGGTGACGCCGTAGCGGCCCATCTCCTGCGCCGCGACCAACGTGAGACCCGCAATGCCGGCCTTGGCGGCGGAGTACGTCGCCTGGCCGACCGAGCCTTGGAGCCCGGCTCCGGACGAGGTGTTGATGACGCGCGCGGCACGCTGGCGCCCCTCCTTGGCCTCTGCCCGCCAGTAGGCACCGGCGTGGCGCAACGGCGCGAAGTGACCCTTCAGGTGCACCCGGATCACTGCATCCCACTCCTCCTCGGAGGTGTTGACGAGCATCCGGTCGCGCACGAAACCGGCATTGTTGACCAGGACGTCGAGGCCGCCGAAGCTCGAGATCGCCAGCTGCACCATTGCTGCGGCCTGCTCGAAGTCGGCGACGTCGGCGCCGTTCGCGACCGCCCGGCCGCCCATCGCTTCGATCTCGGCGACCACCTCATGTGCCGGCGAGTCACCGGTGCCCTCACCGGCCAACGAGACGCCGTAGTCGTTGACGACCACGACCGCCCCGTGCCGAGCCAGCTCGAGCGCGTGGGCGCGGCCGATCCCCCGTCCGGCTCCGGTGACGATCGCGACGCGGCCTTCGAGAAGGGTGCTCACTCAGGACTCCTTGGTTGCTGCTGGGGTTGCTGCTGGGGTTGCTGCGGACAGGAAGATCGGGGGCTCGCCCCCGCCGTGGCACGCGACGCGCGCGCCGGAGACGTAGGAGGCCAGGTCACTGGCCAGGAAGACCGCCACGTGGCCGACCTCCTCGGGCCGGGCCATCCGCCCGAGCGGGATGGTGGCCTCGATGGCGGCCACCCCGGCGTCCCCGCCGTAGTGGTCGTCGGTGTTCTCCGTGCGGCACAGCCCCACGTCGATGGAGTTCATCCGCACCCGCGGTGCCCACTCGATCGCCAGCGACGTGGTCAAGGAGTCGACACCGGCCTTCGCGGCGCCGTACGCCGCCGTGCCCGGCGAGGGACGCGTGGCCGAGATCGAGGAGATGTTGACGATCGAGCCGCCGGTCTCCTGCTGCTGCATCACCGCGTTGGCCGCCTGGGCGCACGCGAGCGGGCCGAGCAGGTTGAGGCCCACGACCTTGTCGTGGAAGCGGGACGAGGCATCGGCCGCCAACGCATAGGGCGCACCCCCAGCGTTGTTGACCAGCACGTCGAGCCGTCCGTGGTCGGCGACGACGCCGGCCACGAGTGCCTCCACGGCCACCGGGTCCCGGACGTCGCACACGCGGTGCGTGGACCCCGGCACGGGAGTCACCGCCGAGCGGCTGCACGTCACGACCGTCGCCCCCGCCTCGAGGAACGCGCGGGTGATGCCGAGCCCGATCCCCTGCGTGCCACCGGTCACGAGCACGACCCGTGCGGAGAGGTCCATCGAGAGCGCCATGCTGGTAGGATACCAAGCAAGCGTTAGGTTTGTTAGGCACCACCCACGGAAGAGGCACGATGGCCATCACCTCCGAGCTCCGAGACGACGGGATCCGCGTCGTCACGATGAGCCACCCCCCGGTCAACGCCCTGACCGTGCAGGGCTGGTTCGACGTCGCTGCCGCGATGGACGAGGCGAGCAGGGACATGGCCACGCACGTAGTGGTCCTGCGCGCCGAAGGCCGCGGCTTCAACGCCGGGGTCGACATCAAGGAGATGCAGAGCACGACGGGGTTCGAGGCCCTCATCGGCGCCAACAAGGGCTGCTTCGCCGCGTTCAAGGCGGTCTATGAGTGCTCGGTCCCCGTCATCGCGGCCGTCAACGGCTTCTGCCTCGGCGGCGGTGTCGGCCTGGTCGGCAACGCCGACTGCGTGATCGCCAGTGACGACGCGTTCTTCGGTGTCCCCGAGGTCAACCAGGGCGCGCTGGGCGCGGCCACCCACATGGCCCGCCTGGTCCCCCAGCACCTGATGCGCACCCTCTACTTCACGGCACGCACGATCACTGCCCGTGAGCTGGTCCAGCACGGCTCGGTCCTCGAGGTGGTCCCCCGTGACCAGCTCGACGATGCCGCGCTGAAGGTCGCGGGCGAGATCACCGCCAAGGACACCCGGGTCATCCGCGCGGCCAAGGAGGCCCTCAACGGGATCGATCCGATCGACGTCAACAAGAGCTACCGCTTCGAGCAGGGCTTCACGATGGAGCTCAACCTCATGGGCGTCAGCGACGAGCTGCGTAACGAGTTCGCAGGCACGGACAAGGGCTCTCGACCGGCCCGATCAACGGAGTCGGCCCGATCAACGGAGTCGGCTCGATCACCGGAGTCGGCCCGATCGACGGAGGACGCGTGAGCAAGGGACCCCGCGACAAGCGGATGAGCATCGACGAGGTCGTCGGTGAGCTCAGGGACGGCATGACCATCGGCATCGGCGGCTGGGGCCCGCGGCGCAAGCCGATGGCGCTGGTCCGCGCGATCCTGCGCTCGGAGCTGACGGACCTGACCATCGTCAGCTGGGGCGGCGCCGACGTCGGCCTGCTCCTGCGGGCCGGCAAGGTCCGCCGGCTGGTCTACGCGTTCGTCTCCCTCGACTCGGTGCCGCTGGAGCCCCACTTCCAGAGGGCCCGTCAGGCAGGCACGATCCCCGAGGTCGTCGAGCTCGACGAGGGCATGTTCCAGACCGGGCTGCGCGCCGCCGCCCAGCGACTGCCCTTCCTGCCGATGCGCGCGGGCCTCGGCTCGGACGTGCTCGTCAACAATCCGTGGATCACCACCGTCACCAGCCCGTACGACGATCCCGACGGTCAGCGCGAAGAGCTCGTCGCCGTCCCGGCTCTCCGTCTCGACGTCGCCCTGGTCCACCTCAACCGTGCGGACAAGCACGGCAATGCGACGTACCTCGGCCCCGACCCCTACTTCGACGACCTCTTCTGCATGGCGGCCGACCGGGCCTTCGTCAGCGTCGAGCAGGTCGTGGACACCGCGGGCCTGACCGTCGACACCCCGGTCCAGCGCCTGCTGCTGAGCCGGATGATGGTCACCGGCGTGGTCGAGACCCCCCACGGTGCGCACTTCACGACGTGCACACCCGACTACGAACGTGACGAGAAGTTCCAGAAGGCCTATGCCGCCGCGGCTGCGGACGACGAGGCGTGGGCGGCGTTCGAGGAGCGCTTCCTGTCCGGCGACGAAGCGGCCTACCAGGCAGCCGTCCAGCAGTTCCAGGAGGAGCAGGCATGAGCTCTGCAGCTGAAGGGGCGACGCGAGCGGACGTCTGCGCCGCGGCGATCGCCGACGCGTTCAAGGACGACGGCGAGATCTTCGCCAGCCCGATGGGCATGCTGCCGATGCTCGGCGTGCGTCTGGCCAAGCTGACCAGCAACCCCGACCTCGTGATCTCCGACGGCGAGTCGCTCTTCCTGGCCGACGTCCCGCCCCTCTTCGCGAAGGGCGACGTGGTCGAGGGCTGGATCCCGTTCCGCAAGGTCTTCGACGTGGTGGCCTACGGCAAGCGCCACGTGATGATGGGCGCGACCCAGGTCGACCGCCACGGCAACCAGAACATCTCCGCCATCGGGGACTTCGCCCGACCCACCCGGCAGCTGCTCGGCTCCCGCGGGGCGCCTGGCAACACCGTCAACAACCGGACGTCCTACTGGGTGCCCAAGCACTCCCCCCGGGTCTTCGTCGAGAGCGTCGACATCGTCTCGGGCGTGGGTCCGGCCCGCGCCAAGGCGGCCGGTCCTGCGGCCGCGCGCTACCACGACATCCACCGCATCGTCAGCAACCTCGGCGTCTTCGACGTCAAGGGGACCGACGACACCGTGCGGCTGCTCAGCGTGCACCCGGGCGTCAGCGTCGACGAGGTGCGCGAGGCGACCGGCTTCGACCTCCACGTCCCTGACGACGTGCCGGAGACGCGGCTGCCCACGACGGAGGAGCTGATCATCATCCGCGAGGTGCTCGACCCCAGGGCGCTGCGCCACCGTGAGGTCCCGGAGCCCACGTCGAAGGAGACCCCGTGATCGAGCAGCAGCTCAGGACGCCACTGACCGAGCTGGTCGGCGTCCGCCACCCCGTCGTGCAGACCGGCATGGGCTGGGTCTCCGGCCCCCGACTCGTGAGCGGCACGGCCAACGCCGGCGGGCTCGGCATCCTGGCCTCGGCGACGATGACCTACGAGGAGCTCGAGAAGGCGATCCTCGAGGTCAAGGCCCGCACCGACCAGCCCTTCGGCGTCAACCTGCGCGCCGACGCGGGAGACGCAGGCGAGCGGTGCGACCTGCTGATCAAGCACGGCGTGCGCGTGGCCAGCTTCGCCCTCGCACCCAAGCAGGACCTGATCGCCAAGCTCAAGGACCACGGCCTGGTCGTGATGCCCTCGGTCGGGGCTGCGCGCCACGCCGAGAAGGTTGCAGCGTGGGGCGCCGACGCCGTGATGATCCAGGGCGGCGAGGGCGGCGGCCACACCGGCTCGGTCCCGACCACCCTGCTGCTCCCGACGGTGCTGGACGCCCTGAGGAGTGCGGGGAGCGACATCCCTGTCGTCGCCGCCGGCGGCTTCTTCGACGGCCGCGGCCTCGCGGCCGCCCTCTCCTACGGCGCCGCCGGCGTCGGCATGGGCACGCGCTTCCTGCTCACCCAGGACAGCGCAGTCCCCCAGGCGGTCAAGGAGCTCTACCTGGGCTACGACCTCAACGGCACCGTCGTGACCGCCAAGGTCGACGGCATGCCCCACCGGATGCTGCGCACCGACCTGGTCAGCGAGCTCGAGGAGACCAGCGCAGTGAAGCGGCTGGGTCCCACGCTCAAGCGCACCCTGGAGTTCAAGCAGACCAGCGGGATGTCGTGGCTCGAGCTGGCCAAGGACGGCCGGGCGATGAAGAAGACCCAGGGCCGCACCCTGGCCCAGATGACGCTCGCCGCCAACACGCCGGTGATGCTCAAGGCCGGTCTCGTCGACGGGGACACCGGGGCGGGTGTGCTCGCCTCCGGCCAGGTCGTGGGCGTGATCGACGACCTCCCCACGTGCGAGGAGCTGATCGACCGGATCGTCCTGCGCGCCGTCGAGGAGCTGCGCCGCGGGTCGTCGTACCTCGTCTGAGGTCGTGGCCAGGGTGACCGGACCTCAGGACCCGGGCACGTAACCCTTCTCCGGCGCCCACGAACCGGTGTCCTGCAACCGCGCCCAGATGTCGTACTCGGGCGCGAAGAAGTCGACGAGCGACGCGCGGGTGTCGGCGGTGAGGTCCGGCTCGCGGCGCTCCGTGGAGACGTTGGCGGTGCCGATCTTGACGGTGCCGTCCATCTTGTCCACGATCCAGGTCTGCCAGGCCTCGGGCCGGTCGAGCGCGAAGATCCGGTCGACGCCGAGGTCGAGGTCGTTGCTCAGCGCCACGAAACGGGCAGGGCGCCCGACCTTGCCGGTGATGGTCTGGTCGCCGGCGATGTAGCGCTCGGCGAAGTGCTCGAAGCTCATCTCGCCGGTGTACTTGTCGGGGTTCTCCGTCACCACAGCGGGACGCGAGCGGTAGCGCCACCACGACTCGAGCCACTCGACCGGCTCCCGGAAGAGCGAGACCACCTCGTAGTCCTTGCGCTGGTAGCCCGCGTTGCGCAGGATCGGCACCATCCGCGTGTGGAACTGGCGACAGTTCATGTGCTTGAGCCGGGGGTGCCCGCGCAGCACGACGTCGGCCTTGCCGCTGAGGGCGTTGACGATGGAGGTCGACGCGCACTTGGGCATCGACAGCACCACGAACCCGTGGCTCGGCAGCGCGATCATGACTCCAACCTACTGGCCGCCCTCCCGCCGCCACGAGCAGCACCGCCGGGGCGTACGTTCGAAGCATGACCCAGGAGCAGCCCGTCCGTCGTGCCAAGCACCTGATGGACCCCGACGCTCCACGCAGGGCCCCTGACCCGGGGGCGGCCGCCCGGGTCCAGTGGGTGCAGACGTGGGTGATGTCGGTCCTCGTCGTGACGACAATCGGCCACCTCGCGGCCGGGCTCGCGATCTTCGCTCAGTACGTCGACGAGGACGCCCGGTCCGCAGGCATCGGACTGAGCGTGCTGGCCGGCGCCTTCGGCGTGATCGGCGTGGCCGCCGGTCTGGCCATCCACCGCAAGTCACTGGTCTCGCCGTGGTTGCTGCTGGGCGTGCTCCCCGGGGTCATCTCGGCCTACCTGGTCCTGCGCTGACCGCTCTCGCGTCGGCTCGTCACCGACCGTTCATCCCTGCGTCCCTAGCCTCGGCGTCGACCCCTCGTTGGACCTGGCATGTGCGAGAACCACGGGGCTCCTGACCACCACCGTCCAGCGACGCCGCGCCCCACGCCCGGGGCCCTGCCTCCGACAGCGCTCGGCCGTCGCGCTCTGACCGCGGGCGCGGGGCTGCTCATGGCCGGGAGCCTGCTCCCCCACACCGGCGCGATCGCGTCTGCATCCACCACCCCGACCGTCGGCGCCGCTCGCCGCTCGCGCATCTCCACCGGCACCCGCCTCGTGCACGCCGACCTGCACAACCACACCTTGGTGTCCGACGGGGACGGCGACCCGGCGCTGGCCTTCGCGTCGATGCGCAACGCTGGCCTCGACGTGGCCGCGCTCACCGACCATGCCACGCTCTCCGACAACGTCCTCGGCGACGTGCTGAGCGGGCTGCTGCCCCCGGAGTACAAGCAGGTCGCCGGCATCACCCCCGAGGACTGGGCGCACACCCAGCGCTTCGCCGACCGGGCGGACGACGACGGCCGCTTCACCGCGATCCGCGGCTTCGAGTGGTCCGAGCCGCTCATCGGGCACGTCAACGTGTGGTTCACCGAGCACTACGTCGACGTCCTCCAGGCGGGCGTCATGCAGCCGTTGCTCGACTGGCTGCGGCGTGAGCCCGGCCTGGTGCTCGACGGTGGCGCCGGCGGCCTGGCCGGCTTCAACCACCCGGGCCGCGAGCCGCTCCGTTTCCAGGAGTTCACCTTCGACCGCCGGGTGCGCGACCGGGTCGTGTCACTCGAGATGTTCAACCGCGAGGACGACTACCTCTTCGAGGGCTTCGCCGACGATCGGTCCTCGCCCCTGGTCGCCTGCCTGAACGCCGGGTGGCGCACGGGCATCGCCGGCGTCACCGACGAGCACGGCACCGACTGGGGCGAGCCCGAGGGCAAGGGCCGCACCGGTCTCTGGGTCCAGGAGCACAGCCGCCGCGGTGTGAAGCGCGCGATGCGGGCCCGCCGCTTCTTCGCCACGCGTACGTCGGGCCTGCGGATCGACGCGACGGCCCAGCCGCGCGGTGGTCGCCCGGTCCGCATGGGCGGCGTGCTGCCGCTGCGCAACGGCGTCGTGAAGGTGCGGCTCGACCTGGCGCGCGACGAGTCCTGGGTCGGTCGTCGCCTCGACGTCCAGGTGCTGCGACCGGGGACCGACGTGCCCACCGTCGTGGACGTCGTACCGTTCCGTGTCGGGCCCGTGGTCGAGCTGAAGGTGCCCGTGGACCTGGCCGACGGCGACTGGCTCCTCCTGCGCGTCGCCGACCCGAGCCAGCGCAACGCCACCCCTGGACCGGCCGGTCACCCGGGCAACGACCTCGGCATCGCCTACACCAGCCCGTGGTGGCTCGACCCGTCCGCCTGAGTGCCGAGTCGGCGCGATGTTGCATGCGGTGTTGCAACATTGCGGCTCTTGTGACTTATCCGTGGGTCATGGTGGGCTGGGGGGTGCTCGGCCGGGGAGTGCGGGGCGGTGTCCGCCGAGGTTGAGCATTGCGAGGGCGATGAGTGCGTCGG